>JAQUVX010000012.1 GCA_028693165.1 Lachnospiraceae bacterium
CAGCGATTATCATCGTAGACTTGATTGAAATAAGTACTCATTGGAACAAGCGCTCCGGTACATCCAGCTAATAAACAATTCAGATAAAGGTAGCGGCAATACACTCCTGTTGAGTAGTCAAGCTACAGAAAAACATCAAATGTCCACAGTATCTGAATGTATTGAACCACGATATTAAAAAGAAAGGAAGCTATGGTGTTTTACTTCTGTAAACATCATACAAGAAATAATATGAAGCTTGCCGAAGCACTACAGGAACGCGCAGATATCAACAGAAATATTGAGCAGTTGAAAAATCGGCTGAGTAATAATGTGTTGGTACAGGAGGGTGAGAAAACCGCAGAAGATCCCGGGAAATTAAAGCAGGAATTGGACGCTTCGATTGAGCGCCTGGCTCACTTGATTTCCTGTATCAATGCAACAAACTGTGCGGCCAGAGTAAATGGACAGACATTGACCGAGCTGATTGCGAAAAAAGATGCCCTTTCGTTGAAAATCAGTATTTATAAAGACGTCGCCTATGCCGGAAGCCAAACATCTTACCGTGCGAGAAATACTGAAATCAAAATAAAACCGACAATCGCTGTGAAGGACTGGCAGGCTGAGATTGACAGGATGGCAAAGGAATTGCGCCTGTTGGACAATACATTGCAGCAGAGCAATTGGAACACAGAGTTGATGGAAGCTTGATATGCAGGTAGCAGATGCAGGGTGAATGTCACGCGGCGACAGCGCAAGTCGCACTCATGGTGCACCAAAGAGCAGGTGTGAGGTTCGACTCCTCCAGAATGGTTATGCTCCGATTGCGTACACAGGTATCGTAATCAATGATTGTTATTACCGGACATTGACTGCATCTGCGAGGGTGGGGATGGGGATCTTTCTGTTAACTTGGCACCATTCTGCGCAGATGACGTGCTGATTTATTCCAAATGACCAAAGCGGCGACGAACGTGAGGGCGCCAGACAGTGTTTCTGCAAAAAACACACCGTAAACACCCATGAATAAAGTGAGAAGAACAAGGCAAATCAGCGGAAATATGATTGCCTGAAACGCCATAATCAGCATGGATTCTTTTGGCCGATCCATAGCTGTTAAAAATGCGCTGGTCACCATGTTGTACCATGTGAACAGATAGGAGGGGGCGAACAGGATCAAGGCGGCAATCGTCATATTTGTCACTTCCTGGTCGCTGTCTTTTGCAAAGACACGAGCCAAAATATCCGGAAATGCGAGAATCCCAACCATACAGGCCAGCGATACAGCGGCTGTGGTAATACTTGAAATCTTAAAAAATGAGAAGGTCCGCTTGATTTTTTTTGCGCCCAAATTGTAGCTGACCGCAGGCTGTATTGCGTCCAGAACGCCGTACAAAACACCAACGAGCAGCGTGTCAATGTACATGACAATGCCATAGCTTGCCACGGCGGTGGCACCGCCAAGCGTCAGCAGAAAACCGTTGATTACCGTTGCAAGAAAAGAGCCGGCAATGCCACTGAAAAACTCCGAGCTGCCGTTATACAAAATCCCCAACACCTCGTTTGCCGATATTTGTGGCTTTGCAAAATGAAGGGTCATTTTCTTTGTAAAAAACGGTGCAAAGGAAAATGCAGAACCAAGTATCATGCTGATGCCGGTAGAAATTGCAGAAAATTCAATTCCCAAACCAAGCCGCACAATAAAAAACCAGTCAAGTGCAATATTAAGTACGGAAACAATAACATTTACGCACATACTGTATTTTGCTCTGCCACAGACGCGCAGGAAATTGTCCATTGCAAACAAAGGCATGATGAAGGGCAGTCCATAAACAAAGAACCGCGCGTAGTCATATGCGAGTGCCGCAAGAGCAGCATCCCGGATGAGTGTATCGATGAGCGGTTTTAGAAAAAGAATGCCCAGCAGTGTGAAAGCAAGTCCCGTGCCGACCACCATCAGAACGCTGGCTGAAAACAGATGTTTTGCCTTTTCGATATTTCCTTCCCCAAGCGCGGTGGATACCTTCACCGACGAGCCAACCGCAATCATGTTAGGCAGAGCCAGAACAATCATTATAATTGGCATGACAAGGTTTACCGCCGCCAATGCCTGTGAACCGATAAAGCGTCCGACAAAAATGCCGTCTGCCATCATATAAATGGAGGAAGACACCATGCTCAAAATGCTTGGAATCGTTAAATAAAAGAAAACCTTTTTAATCGGCAGTGTTGCAAATTGTCTTTCTGTCATAACGCACTATGAATCCTTTCATGAAAATAACTTTAAAATTGCCTCGTGCCATACGGCCTTTGTATCGATCGGCAGATCATACAAAATGGCGGCATCGATCCCGACCAGCAGCATATACAAAAGCTCCGCATTGACGGTTGGGTTAAAATCCCGGGGAAATATTCCAAGTGTGATGCCTTGCGCCATGCACCGCAAAAGAAATTGATTGAGCCGCTCATTCGCAGCATAGGCGATTTCTTTAAGCGCCGGAATCCTTGTGGTCTGTAAATCAATTTCCGCATATACCTTGCGGATGTCCGGGTTTTCATAATAAGAATCGATCAATTCATCACCAAAATGCAGTAATTCTTTCTGAAAAGTATGGGCATCAATATCTGGCTGCAAAAGAGGTGGGTTTTGCAGATACTCGTCTTCGTAAAGCTCCGATACCAGATTCAAAAAAATTTCCTCTTTCGATTTGAAATAGTAGTAAATGGAAGCCTTCTTCATACCAATGACATCAGCAATCTGTCCAATCGAGGTCTTATCATACCCCCGCTGTGCCACTAACGTACACATGGTATCTATGATTCGTTTTTTCGTAGCGTTATCGTGCATTTCAAATTTACCTCTCTCACATAATTCTACCTAACGATAGGTAGAATTATAACATACAAAAAAATTATGTCAATGAAAAAATGGAATTTATTGATCGCTCTTTTGCAAGGAGCCTCTGGCAAATACTTGGAATGCAGCAATCAGTTACTTCTCGAAAAGGGGAAAAGCTTTGTTCCCACCGAAAAACCAGTTTTAGAATTTTCAGACATATTGGAATCAATGCAAACAAACATTAAAATCCGAATCCATAAAGCGGCGATGAACATTATAGTAGAACAGGCTGCATCTGCCACTTACGACGCTCAAATGACCACTTCGTTTTCACCTATTGATTTTCCCCTAAAAAACATGTAAAAACATATTTATAAAATAAAAGAGGGAGAGGTTCATGTTTATGAGGGGAAAGAAAAAAGGTACGGGAATATTGAAGTGGTCTATTGTTACGTCAGTCATGGCAATTTTACTCGTTGTGGCGCTGGCAGGGTCTTACGTTGCGTTTTCCAGTGCCCAGGCGATTAATATCGCTTTAAAAATCAAGACCAATAAAATGACAAATCCGGACGACAACGCAGTTTATTTTGCAAGTGATTTTGACAGTGCAGACGAGCTGGAGGCATATGATAAAAAAATTGCGGAACAGTTGACAGGAGAAGGTGCGGTTCTCCTAAAAAATGACAATGGAGCGCTTCCGCTTCGCGCTGATGAGACAATCAGCTGCTTTAGCCATTCCTCCGTAGATATTGCCACCTGCGGAACCGGATCTGCGGATATTGATACCAGTAAGGCCCCTACTCTGAAGGAAGCCCTGGAATCAAGAGGGTTCCAGGTAAATCCATTATTATGGAGCTTTTATCTGGACGGAGCCGGAAAAGATTATACGAGAATGCCGGTAAAAGGAATGAGTGGACTTGGCAGCAGGGACGAGCTTCATGTGAATGAGGTTCCTGCATCTGCATATACCGACGAAATCAAATCATCATTTAAGGCTTTTGGGGATGTGGCACTTGTGACACTGACCAGAGTGAGCGGTGAACTGTTCGATCTGCCGGTAGATGAGTTTGTAGATGGAACCAACGGACTGGAGCTGACGCAGGAAGAGCAGGATATGTTTAAAACAATTCAGGATAACGGATTTAAAAAGACAGTTGTTCTGATTAATTCCACGAATCCATTAGAGTGCGATTTCCTTTTCGATGACACATATGGTGTGGATGCCGCTCTCTGGATTGGTTATACCGGAACCTGGGGCCTGAACGCAGTATCCGATATTCTGGCAGGCAATGTCAATCCGTCCGGCCGGTTGGTTGATACATTCTGCAAAGATAATACGACGGCTCCTTCCATGGTGGATTTTTATGGTCATGAATACGCCAACGCAGACAATGGCGATGAGAGATGGTATTCTATCGCTACGCTGGATGGAAATACAAAATATACCATTTATCAGGAAGGAATCTATGTAGGGTATCGCTACTATGAGACTCGTTATGAGGATACCATCCTCGGACAGGGAAACACAGCGGGATACGATTACACAGGAGATGTCGCTTATCCGTTTGGATACGGTCTTTCCTATACAGATTTTCAGTGGGATAACTACACATGCAGTTATGATGAGGCAGCAGATGCATTTGTCGTAAGTGTCAAAGTAACAAATGCCGGAGATTCTGCGGGAAAGGATGCAGTACAGATTTATTTCCAGTCTCCCTATACCGGTTATGACAAGGCAAACGGAATTGAAAAGGCATCGGTAGAATTGTGCGGCTTTGGAAAGACTCAGATTTTAAATCCAGGAGACTCCGAGACCATCACGGTTACGGTTCCAAGAGAGGAGCTGGCAGCCTATGATTACAAAAATGCGAAAACTTATATTCTGGATGCCGGCGAATATTACTTAACTGCTGCGACGAATGCACATGACGCGGTCAATAATATTCTTGCAGTGAAAGGATATACGACAGCAAACGGTATGGACCAGGATGGAAGCAAGGAATTTGTGGAATCATACACCAATGACACTCTGGATACCACCACTTATGCAGTGTCTTCCGCAACAGGAACTCCGGTTACCAATCAGTTTGACGATGGCAGCTTGCATTATTATGGAGAAGAGATGACGGTCTTGTCAAGAAAGGACTGGAGCGGCACCTGGCCTGAGGTGATTGATGATCTGGAAGCCAGCGAAGAGATGATGAAGGGGCTGAACATCTACCAGACTTACCAGAAAGACGAGAGTGATACGACACCGATGCCTGTGATGGGAGAGAAGAACAATATGACACTCGCCATGATGATCGGGAAGGATTATGACGACCCGCAGTGGGAAGCACTGCTGGATCAGATGACCTATGACGAGATGGCACTGTTAATTGGTGAGGGATACCACAACACAGCGCTGATGACCTCTGTGTCAAAGCCTGCGACGCTGGATGACAATGGACCACAGGGCTTTACTCAGTCACTGACAGGCATTGCCGAATGCCATTGTGCATATTCGGATGAGAATATTATGGCAGCGACGTATAACGTGGATTTGATGGAAGCGGTTGGTACCTGCATTGGCAATGATGTTCTGGAACTTGGAGCTTCAGGACTGTACGGTCCTGCCATGAATACACACCGGAATGCATATGCCGGACGTAATTTTGAATATTATTCCGAGGATGGTTTTTTAGCCGGTAAGATTGCAGCCGCAGAAATCAGAGGAATCCAGTCCAAGGGAGTCTATGTTTATATTAAACATTTTGCGTTAAATGATTCGGAAACCGGCTGTCGCTGTATCTCCACATGGGCGGACGAACAGTCCATCCGTGAAATTTACTTAAAACCGTTCCAGACGGCTGTGGTAGAAGGCGGGGCGTATAATGTTATGAATGCATTTGCCCGTATCGGAACGACCTGGGCCGGTGCACACGGTGGTTTAATGACCGATGTACTGAGGAATGAATGGGGAATGAGGGGATTTGCAATTACCGATTTCTCAGGAAACTCAGCTCTGGCGGCACGTGGTATTATGCTGAAATCCTACGATGTGGTACATGGACTATTGGCAGGAACTGATACATGGGACAGTTCCGCGGTTCAGTGGACCAATGACCTGTTAAACCTATACAAGGGAGACGCGGTTGTAACGACGGCAATGAGAGAGGCTTCCCACAGGATTCTCTACACGGTAGCCAACAGCAATGCCATGAATGGAATTTCCACGGAGACGAGAATTGTCGGTGTGATTCCGTGGTGGAAGACAGCCATTGCTGCACTGGATACGGTATTGGCCGTTCTTACAATCCTTTCAGCAGTCATGCTGGTTTCAAAGGTTAGAAAATCGAAGAAGGCAAAGGCAGAAGAAACCGATAAACAGATTTCATAAAGGAAAAATATATGAGAAGAAGTATTCTGATTAATCAGAACTGGTGGTTCACCGACATGGAGAACCAGACAACCGGGGTAAATATTCCACATACGTGGAATGCTCTGGACGGACAGGATGGAGGAAATGATTATAAGAGGGGTTCCTGCATCTATACAAAAGAATTTAATAAACCGGAGTACGATCCTCAGAGGGAGTGTGTGTATCTGGAATTCAAAGGCGTGAATGCAAGTGCCAAAGTGGCTGTAAACGGAGTGACCGTTTGCAGCCACCACGGTGGCTATTCTACATTTCGCGCTGAGATTACCCATGTCCTGAAAGCGGAAAACCATCTGGAGGTCCGGGTGGATAACAGCGTTAATGACAGCGTATACCCTCAAAAAGCAGATTTTACGTTTTACGGGGGAATCTACCGGGATGTATCGCTGATTGTTGTAAATAAGACTCATTTTGGAATGGACAGCCATGGTGAAAGCGGCCTTTTCGTCACTCCTGTGGCGGATGGTTCCGAAGGAAAAATAGAGATTGAGATTTCCGCCAATGCAGAAGACGAAAAGGTGCAGGTATTGCTTCTGGACCGGGAAGACAGAGTGGTAGCACAGGGAACCGGAAAGCATCAAAAAATGGTAATACAACAGGCGCATCGGTGGAATGGAGTGAAAGATCCCTACTTATATACTGCAAAAGCGCAGATTATACTTGAAGGAGAGATTGTTGACGAGGTCACATGCCGGTTTGGAGTCCGGGAGTATTCCCTGCATCCCGATCATGGATTTTACTTAAATGGCCGGAGTTATCCTCTTCGCGGCGTATCGAGACATCAGGATCGCAAGGGAGTCGGCAACGCGATTACGCAGAAAGAACATGACGAAGATATGGCACTGATTCGCGAGATTGGTGCCAATACGATTCGCCTGTCCCACTATCAGCATGATCAGTATTTTTATAATCTCTGCGATGAATATGGAATGATTGTGTGGGCTGAGATACCCTATATTTCCGAACACATGCCTGGTGGCCGGGAAAACACAGTCAGCCAGATGAAGGATTTGATTATTCAGAATTATAACCATCCGTCGATTGTATGCTGGGGAATCTCCAATGAAATAACCATCTCCACAAAAAATCATGGGGATATGATAGAAAACCACAGGATTCTTAATGATATGTGCCACAAGATGGATCCCACCCGGTTTACGACGCTGGCCTGCTACGCCATGTGCCTTCCGTGGGATTCGGTGGTGCACAAGGTGTCCGATGTGGTATCCTATAACCTTTATTTAGGCTGGTATGTGCCGGGGCTCTGGCTGAACGATGTATTTATGAAACTGTTTCATATGATCTGGCCGAAACGCTGTCTGGGTTATTCGGAATATGGCGCTGAGGGTATGCCGAACCTGCATTCTTCAAAGCCGTGCAGAGGGGATCACACAGAGGAATACCAGGCAGTCTACCATGAATACATGCTGAACTGTTTTGAACGCCACCCGTTTTTGTGGTCTACACATGCGTGGAATATGTTTGATTTCGCCGCAGACGCAAGGGATCAGGGCGGTGAAGCGGGAATGAATCATAAAGGTCTTGTGACCTTTGACCGGAAAGTTAAAAAAGACAGTTTTTATCTGTACAAGGCGTGGTGGAGCAGTGAACCGTTTGTTCATCTGTGCGGGAGCAGGTATGTAAACCGTGCGGAATCGGTTACCACCGTAAAGGTGTATTCGAACCAGACAAGGATGGAACTCTACTGCGATGGAAAAAAAGTAGCAGAACAGGATGGGGAGCATGTATTTACGTTCCGCCTTCCCATAACAGGCAGGCATGTGGTGGAAGCCGTGTCCGGTACACTGAGGGAACAGGTTGAAATCCAGAAGGTGGAAAAACCTGACGCTTCCTATAAGCTGACAAAGAGTAAAAAGAAGAGCCGTAACTGGGTGTAGCGGAAAGGAGCTAGAGGATGAATCCGAAAAAAACAAATGGTACTGCCGGAAGAACAGCGACAAACAAGGCAAAACCGTGGCAGCTTCTGCTGTTTTCCTTTAATAACGGCGCAACCAATGTCTATTATGTCATAACGGTCAATTATATTGCCTATTATGCCAATGGAGTGCTGGGGCTTGTTGTTATATTTGCAACATCGATGGTGACGGTCATGCGGATTTTCGATGCATTTACGGATCCGCCTATCGGAATGCTGATTGATAAAACATCGGGTCGATTCGGGAAATTCCGTCCGTATATGGTTTTGGGTAATGTAATGATGGCAATCAGCGCGGTTTTGATGTATTTTGGTACGAGGGCAATTCCTTCCAGCACGATGGGGCTGCGCTATGGCCTGTTTACGCTGATTTACATGGTTTATGTGGTTGGCTATACCTTTCAGACCTCCTGTACCAGATCCGGTCAGACCTGTATCACCAATGATCCCAAACAGAGACCGCTGTTTACGATTTTCAATACCGTGGCTTCCCTGCTGGGAATGGGATTGACCCAGGTGATTGCAGTTATGATCGGCGGAAAATACGGGTATGGCAGTGAGAAGTTCTTTGATGTCGTAATTCCAATTGCAATCGTGCTTTCTATGATATTGACGGCTCTGGCAGTGGTTGGCATTTGGAAAAAGGATTGCCCGGAGAATTATGGTGTCGGAGGCAACGATACTGAAAAAGTGAATTTAAAACAGTGTATTTCTATTCTGAAAGAAAATCATGAACTTCAGATGCTGGTTGTGGCAGGAGCAGGGACGAAGCTGGGATTTGCAGTGGCCACCAACGCTTCTGTAGCATGTATGCTTTATGCATCCATGATGGGGGACTATAATGGGTTGTTTCTGCCATTTTATATCATTGGATATGTGGCGAGTGTACCATTTTTCATCATGAACGCAAGGACCTCGCAAAAGAAGGGGCAGAAGGCTTCTCTGCAGAGATTTACCAGGATTGCTCTGGTGCTTTATCTGGGCGTATTGGCTCTTATCTTTTTCTGGCAGCCAGGAAATCCGCAGACAGTGCTTTCTTTTAAGAATATCAATTTATATACGATTGCATTTATTTTCTTTTACTGCATCGGGTATGGAGCCTACTACAGCACAGCCGACATGGTGATTCCCATGACGGCAGACTGCTCGGACTATGAGACTTACCGTACCGGTAATTATATGCCTGGAATTATCGGAACGTTATTTTCCCTGGTTGATAAGCTGGTGTCCTCCCTCAGTTCGACAATCGTCGGACTGGCGATTACGGTAGTGGGGCTTTCCACACTGCCTGACAGCAATACGCCTTATCTGCCGGGAATGAAGGTGCTGGTAATCATCCTGTTCTGTGTGATACCGATGCTGGCATGGATTGCTACGCTGTGGTCCATGAAACGCTATAGCCTCTCGGGAGAGCGCATGAAAGAGATTCAGGCGGTCAATGCGGCCAGAAAAGATGCGATTGCCGAAGGAATGAGTATGAAAGATGCGTTGGAACGCTTTAAAAATATAGAAGAGGTACCCGATGAATACCGATGATGAAGGGCAGAACAGGCTAAGATGGTGTTGTATATCGGAGGTATGTCTGGTAAAATATAAAATAGACGAACAAAGCGTAAACAAAGCAGCTATAGGTGGTATTTATGTTGAAAATTGCCGTTGTTGATGATGAAAAGATGTACAGTGACCAGATTGCTGCATATATTGAGACGTTTACAAAAGAAAAAGATATATCGATTGAGGTGGAAATTTTTCAGGACGGCGCTGATATCATAAACAGGTTTCGGCCTGTTTATGATGTTGTGTTCCTGGATATTGAGATGCCGGTTATGGACGGGATGGAGACGGCCAGACGGGTCCGGGCGATGGACGAGTCTGTGGTTATGGTATTTATCACCAATATGCCACAGTATGCAATTCATGGCTATGAGGTGGGGGCATTGGATTATGTTTTGAAGCCGTTTACCTATTATGATTTTTCAATACGCCTGGAACGGGCGATAGCCAAGGTCAGGAAAAGACAGTCAGAGGATATTCTTCTGACTTTTTCTGACGGCGTAAAGCTGTTTAAACCCAAAGATATCTTCTATGTGGAAATACAGAACCACACCTTGCATTACCACACGAGTACAGGGGTATTTACCCAAAGGGGAACCATGCAGAGTGCGGAGGAAAAATTGGCTGAACATTCATTTGTTAAATGCAATCACTGGTATCTTGTTAATTTAAAGTACGTATCAGAGATTAGAAAGAACATTGTGGTGGTGGCAGGAGAGGAACTGGAGATCAGCAGAAGAAATAAGGCTGCTTTTATGTCGGCGTTAATCGATTATGTGGGGGCAAAAATATGAGTGGTGCAGTGCATGCAGATTTAATCAGTTGGCTTTGGGGAAGCGTGACGCTGTGTCTTTCGGCTGTCATCTATATGTATCCGCTAAAGCACAAGGATAAGTATTGGCTCCGTCTGACAGGATGCTCAGCCGGAGTGATTCTGATCAGTATCCTGCTCTGGAAGCTTGGAGGAAGTGTGTCCATACTCTATCTGGGAGTGTATTATCTTCTGACGGCATTCTTCGTTGCTTTTTGCACGGCCGGATCATGGAAAGCTTGCGCATACTGTGCACTGTGGATTTTTATTACCCAGCAGATGGCATACGAGATTTGGGAAATATTATATGGAATTTCATTTGTTGCCGGAAGTATCCCGTCAAAATTTTTGTGCAGTGTGTTGGTGGTTGTGATTCTGTATGCAGTTGCAGGACTGACACTCGCAAAAAGTCTGCCGGAAAATGGGGTTTATCCGATTGGGCCGAGACAGTTGGCATCGGCAATTTTTTTGCTGGTGGTATTTGAATTGCTGTTTGTATTTCAAATTATGGAGTATGGCAATTCGGGATTGGATGCCGGGAGGTGGATTATTATCCTGGTGCAGGTTTACTGTGTCTCTTTTCTGGAATTCCAGAATATCCTGTTTCGGAAAAGCGCGATGAAGCAGGAACTTGATACACTCAATCATCTCTGGCACCAGCAGAAGGAGCAGTATGCGCTTTCTAAGGAAAACATAGAACTGATTAACCGGAAGTGTCATGATTTAAAGCATCAGCTTGCCGCAATGCGCACGATAACCAGTTCGGAAGAACGGGAGAGCTATATAAAAGAGATGGAAGACTCTGTACAGATATACGGTTCCATCGTAAAAACCGGAAACGAGGTGCTTGATACCGTACTGACAGAAAAAAGCCTGATTTGCACGGCAAATAATATAAGAATTAACTGTATTGCAGATGGACGGAGGATGGACGTACTGGATCCGGTCGATGTATATACGGTGTTTGGAAATGCGCTTGACAATGCCATAGAGAGTGTGAAGTGTCTTTCAAATTGCGAAAAAAGACTGATTGATGTCGTTGTTTTTATGGAAAAAAAATTCCTGTTTATCAATATCATGAACCCGATCGAATCAAAATTGAAATTTGAGGATGGGATTCCTCTCAGCACAAAAATTAAGAATGGCTACCATGGCTTCGGATTAAAAAGCATCCGGCATACGGTGGAAAAATATGAAGGATACATGAAAGTCGTTACGGAAAATCAAATATTTTCACTTAGAATATTGATTCCGATTCAGGAAAGTGACAGCAACAGGAGTATGAAAACTGGATAATCGCGGGCAGCGTTCATTTAAATAACTATATGTGCAATATGCACAATGGAACAACGATGAAATCATAAACAATAGACAAAAATGACAAACCCATATTGACATTCCACAATAGCGTGATATACTTAGGCTAATAGTTAGTAAGAAAAAGATTCCATTATCGGAATCCTAATTTTAAAGGCGAAAATGTAAACGATTACACTCACTGTACATAAGCAAAGGAAAACGGGAATAGCGTATATGATTACTATCGCAGATGTGGCAAAGGAAGCTGGCGTATCAGTCGCAACAGTCAGCCGCGTACTGAATAAAAATGGCCCGGTTTCCCCGGCCGCTTTAGAAAAGGTCAATCTTGCAATTACAAAACTCAATTATCAGCCGAACGTCTGGGGGCGCAGACTGCGCAGAAAAGAGAGCAGAATGCTGCTCATCTTTGTACCGACGATCAGCAACCCGTTCTATGCTTCGATCGTATCGGGGATTGAGGACGAGGCAAGAAGCCGTAAATATGAGACGATGCTCTGCATCACGAACGGCGATCAGAACAGAGAGAGAGAGTTTTTTGAATTGTTGTTTGACGGACAGGCAGATGGGGCAATTACGCTCTGCACCGACAGGAACGATCAGGAAATCCGTACAGTTGCGGAGAAGGTTCCGATTGTCCAGTGCTGCGAGTTCTGCGAGAATGCAGAGATTGCACATGTATCCATTGATAATTTTGCGGCAGCCGAACAGGTGGTACGCTATTTACATAGTTTGGGTCACACAAAAATCGGGTTTATCGGAAGTGTGAACCAGTTTATCAGCAGCGGGGAACGACAGAGGGGATTTGAAGCGGGGATGCGGGAGGCAGGACTTCCTGTCAGGAAAGAGTATATAGCCTTTGCAGACCGTGATTACAGCTTTGGGAGCGGAATTGCCGCGGTCAGAGAGATTCTTCAAAAAGAGGACAGGCCCACAGCGATTTTCTGCATTTCGGACGTTTTGGCCATGGGGGCCATCCGGGCGGCAGGCAGCCTGGGACTGACCGGCAGCCGTGAGCTTTCGGTTGTGGGATTTGATAATGTTGAATATGCGACGATGATGAATCCGATGCTGACAACAGTTTCCCAGCCCCGTTATGCGATGGGGAAATTAAGCGCTGAGATGTTGATCCGCCAGATCGAGACTGGTGAGAAAAGCGGCAGTATGTACCTCGAACACAAACTCGTTATTCGTGATTCTACGGCCGGGGTGGCCTTGGGATAAAAGCAAAATCAAGGAGGAAGAAAGATGAAGAAGGTATTAGCAGTAGCATTGGCATCCGCAATGGTAATGTCCATGACGGCATGTGGAAGCACCAAGACGGCAGAAACACCGGCAGCGACGACAGCAGCGGCGACAACAGCCGCAGCAGCAGAGAGCAAAGCAGAAGAGACGAAAGCAGAGGCAGCGGAGACGAAGGCAGAGGCAGCAGCTACGGATTTAAAGGGCAAGATGATGGGGGTTGTTACGCCAAGTGCTGACCATGGATTCACAGCAGAGTCGATTAAACACTGTGAGGCAGAAGTCAAAGAATTAGCAGCAAAATATGGTTTTGAATATAAATTTATGACCGCAGCAGAGTCCGGCGAGCAGAGCAACGCCGTAGAGACAATTCTTGGACTTAGCCCGGATGTTATGGTTCTCTGGCCGGTAACAGGCGATGAACTGAGAAGCTCCGCACAGCAGATTCAGGATGCAGGCGTTCCGCTTATTATTTATGACCGTTTAATCGAAGGCTTTACACCTACCAGCTGGATCATGGGTGATAATGATGCGATCGGCGAAGGCGCGGGCCAGTATTTCAGTGAATACTTTAAAGAGGATTTAGCGGCAGGCGAAGTTGGCATGCTGGAATTCAAGGGTGACTCCTCTACCGTTCCGATGCAGCGTTCCAACGGTTTCTGGAAAACAGCGGACAAGAACTTCAAAAAGATCCAGGAATTCTCCACAGACTGGAGTCAGCAGAAAGCTATGGAGCAGATGGAAGATTTCTTAAATACAAAGAGTGTGGAAGAAATTGAATCTGTAAAAGCTATTTTTACGCATGATGATGAAATCGTATTCGGTATCGTGGAAGCACTTAAGAACTACAGCGGCCCTGCAAAGCTGAATGTTAAGCTGGTTTCCGGTGTGTCCGGCGGCGAAGGCTTCATGAAACTGTACGAGGAATCCGGTCTGGAAGGCGTTGAGTTCATGACCTACACCTTCTCCCCGTCTATGGTACGCGATGCGGTTAAATTAGGCCTTGACGTATTAGAAGGCAAGACACTGGAAGAGAGCTACTTAATTCCTACAGACATGATCGACAAGACAAATTACAAAGAGTATATGGAATCTGATATCTACAAAGTTCGTTACAGCTTACAGTAATCAGCTAGAGGTGAGGGGGTGTTGCAGAAACGTTGTAACACCCCCTTATTGAAAACAGGGACAAAGGAGGTTCCATTTTTTATGAAACTGGAAATGCAGAATATCACGAAAGAATTTGGTCCCGTTACCGCGCTTTCAGATGTGAGTTTTGGAATTGGACCGGGGGAAATTCATGGATTATTAGGGGAAAACGGAGCGGGAAAAACAACGCTGATGAATATTCTTTCAGGAAGTTTCCCGCCGACATCAGGAAAAATCGTAATTGACGGAAAAGAAATAACAGGCATGACCCCGCAGAAGTCCGTGGAGATGAAGATCCGTTTCATCCATCAGGAGCTTAACCTGTGCAACGATTTAAAAGTTTATGAAAACATGTATTTGAGGGAAGAAATCGCCAACAAGGCGGGATTTATCGATAATAAAGCAGAAATCAAGAGGGCACAGGAGGTTTTGGACGGAATGAATGTCCATATAGACGCCACCGCACTCGTGTCTGATCTGGAGACGGCCAAAAAACAGCTTGTAGAGATTGCAAAGGCCCTGTTGTTCCAGTCAGAGCTTATCATCATGGATGAGCCTACTACAGCGTTAAATAATCAGGAAATTGAAAACCTCTTTACGATCATGCGTGGTTTACAGGCGCAGGGCGTAAGTTTTATCTATATTTCCCACAAGATGCCGGAGATCTTTTCAATCTGCGATCGATATACGGTTCTGCGGGATGGTAAATTCATAGAAACAGGATACATAAAAGACATCAATGAGAATAAAGCCACAGAGCTTCTGATTGGAAAAACCTTTGTAAATGCCAATTTAAAGGAACAGCAGAAACCCTGTATGACAGAAGAAGTGCTGCTTTCTGTTAAGGACATAGGCGGTGAGACTTTTGAACATATCTCCTTTGATCTTCACCGGGGAGAGGTTATTGCCATTACGGGACTTCAGGGAGCCGGAAGCGGCGAGCTGGCAACCGCACTCTTCGGAGCCACTCCGGTGGAAAAGGGAACCATGGAGACAAAGGGTGGGAAGCTGAACACAAGAAGCATCATCGATGTGATGCGGCATGGCGTGGCGATGATTCCCTGCAACAGAAAGGAACGTGGAATTCTGCCGGATTTAAGTATCCGCGACAACAACTCCCTTTCCTATTTTACACTGCTGCATAAAAAACCGTTTATAGACAACAAAGAAGAAAGTGATCGTTTTGAGAAGAACCGCCAGAAGATGGAGATCAAGGTCGGGAGTGAGAAAGACCCGATCACCTCGCTTTCGGGAGGCAACCAGCAGAAGGTCATCGTAGGCCGCTGGCTGGAAACCGATGCCAGCGTTTTGATCATGGATAACCCGACACAGGGAATTGATGTGGGTGCTAAATATGCAATCTATAAGCTGATACTGGAACTGGCTTCCCAGGGCAAAGGAATCCTCGTATTCAGTACGGAATTTCCGGAGATTTACCAGATTGCAGACCGCTGTCTCGTGATGTATAAAGGACATTTGAGCGGCATACTTGAACGAGAAGAACTTGACGAGGCCAGAGTAATGGCCCTTTCCACAGGCACGCTTTCAGCGAAACAGAAAACGGAGGTACAGGCATGAATACGGTAAGCACTTCAAACAAAGATTTTAAACAGGTGTGGCAGAACATTACCACCAATTACAGCCATTGGCTGAGCTTTGTTCTTTTATTAGTCGTGGCGGTTATCATCAATCCGTCCTTTTTGTCATTTACAAACCTGACCAACCAGTTTGTGCAGGGCGCGATTGTGGGTATCTGCGCGATGGGTATGAGCCTTGTTATTTCTGCAGGCATGATTGACCTTTCCGTGGGTTCTTCTGTGGCGATCATATCCGGTCTGGGCATTTCTTTACTGAATAAAACACAGAGTGTCATGATCTGCTTTTTATTCTGCCTTGCCTTTGGACTGTTCCTTGGTCTGGTCAATGGACTCTTTATCACAAAAGGAAATATTGCCCCGTTTATCGTAACACTGGCAACCTTTTCTGCATACCGCTCCATTATCACCCAGCTCGGACAGGGCGGCCCTTTCACCGTCGACAAAACGATGTATGATTCCCTGCGCGCAGTTGCCTCCGGTAAGATCCTGGGGATTCCGAATCTGATGATTATTTTTATACTGGTTACGATTATAACCGGCATCATCATGGGGAAAACAAAATTCGGCCGTTATGTCTATGCCGTCGGCTCCAACCAGCAGGCAGCCAGACTGACCGGTATCAAGGTTAATAACGTAAAAACGATGATTTACTGCTACGCGGGTCTTCTTTACGGACTGGCAGCGTTCCTTCTGGCCAGCAGACTGACATCCATTCAGGCAGCCAGCGCCGGTGACGGGTATGAGATGGATGCCATCGCGGCAGTTGCCATCGGCGGTACTTCTATGGAAGGCGGACGCGGTAAGATTATCGGTACATTTTTAGGTGTCCTGATGCTTCGTATTATTCAGACCATTCTCGTTATGGCAAATGTGCCGCCATTCTTAAACGGACTTGTCCGCGGCCTTGTTATTATCGTGGCGGTTCTGGCACAGACAAAGAAGAAAAATAAATAGGAGGCAGGCATATGTTTAAAATTGGCATAATCGGATGTGGGAAAATTTCGCAGGTAAGACATATTCCCGAATATGCGGGACACCCAGATGCACAGCTTTGCGGATATTATGACCTCAATACAAAGCGGGCAGAGGAACTGGCGGCCAGATACGGTGGAACCGTTTATGGCTCCTATGAAGAACTTTTGAGCAACAAAGAAATCGATGCGGTCAGTGTCTGTGTGGCCAATGATGACCATGCAAGCATCACGATCGCAGCGCTTCGGGCCGGCAAGCATGTGCTTTGCGAAAAGCCGATGGCGATGTCTCTGGCACAGTGTGAGGCAATGGTTCAGACTGCAAAGGAAGAGGGCAAATTCCTGATGATCGGCCACAATCAGAGGCTGGCGAAGGCTCATGCCAAGGCCAGAGAACTGGTGAAAAGCGGGTTGATCGGAGACATTATAACCTTTAAAACGAATTTCAGCCACAGCGGTCCCGAAACCTGGAGCATTGACCCCGGCGCAAACGTATGGTTCTTTGACAAAAAGCGTGCTATAATGGGGGCGATGGCGGATCTGGGTATCCATAAAACCGACCTGATTCAGTATCTGACCGGTTCCAGAGTGGCGGAGGTGATTGCATTTCTCGGCACGCTGGACAAAAAATATGCCAATGGTGAGCCAATCGGCGTAGACGATAACGCAATCTGTATCTATCATATGGAAAACGGAACGGTCGGAACGATGACAGCCAGCTGGACCTGCTATGGCGCAGAGGACAATTCTACAATTCTTTACGGCACAAAAGGCGTCATGAAGATTTACAGCAATCCGGCACATTCCATCGTGGTGGAATTAAAGGGTGGGGAGGCGATCTCCTATGATATTGATCAGATCCAGACCAACGACAACCAGACCAAATCCGGCGTGATTGACCTGTTTATGGAAAGTCTGGTTACAAATACGCCTCCGGAAATAAGCGGAGAAGAGGCATTGGCGGCCATGAAAGCCGTGTTTGCGGCGGTGGAAAGCTCCGAGACAGGAAAACTTGTGAAAGTTAAATAATTTGGGGGAGATGATAGCATGAAACTGGGACTTGTAAGTGCAATTCTGGACTGGATGACATTTGAAGAAATGATTGATACCATCAGCGGTCTTGGCTATGAATGTGTCGAGGTGGCCTGCTGGCCAAACGGTAAAGCGGAACGCCGCTACGCAGGAGTCAGCCATATCGATGTGGACGAGCTGGACGATCAGAAGGCGGTCTATATTAACGAATACTGTAAGGCACATAACGTGGAGATCTCGGCGCTGGCTTTCTATCCGAACACAATGGATGGAAATCTGGAGAAGAGAAATGCGAATATTGAACATTTGAAAAAGGTGATTCTGGCCTCTGAAAAGCTGGGGGTCGGAATGGTGACAACCTTCATCGGCAGAGATCACACAAAGAGTGTGGAAGAGAATATGAAACTCTTCGGAGAGATCTGGCCGGATATCATCCGTTTTGCAGAGGCACATAAGGTAAAGGTGGCCATCGAAAACTGCCCGATGCTTTTTGACGAAACCCAGTGGCCCGGCGGTCAGAATTTGGCGACCACACCGAAGATCTGGCGTCAGATGTTTTCTCTGATTCCGAGTGATTACTTTGGCTTAAATTATGATCCCAGCCATTTTGTGTGGCAGATGATGGACTATCTGAAGCCGATGTATGAATTTAAGGATAAGATTTTTCATGTTCATTATAAGGATATCAAGTTGTTTAAAGACAAGCTGGATGAAGTGGGTACCATGGCATATCCGCTGGAATATATGGCCCCCAAACTTCCGGGATTGGGCGATGTGGACTGGAGCAAATACGTCAGCGCCCTGACCGACATCGGCTACCAGGGTTACACCTGCGTCGAGGTGGAGGACCGGAGCTTTGAAGCAACGCACGAGGATGTGATTAAAAGCTTAGTCCTTAGTAAGCGATATATGGAACAGTTTGTGATATAGAATATATGTTACAAATAAGGTGACGAAGATAGATCTATCGGAAATAGGGATATAAAAACCAAAGCAGAAGTGTCAGACATACTTTATTTAGCGGGCCGGGACAGGGCGGTGCTGGGGAGGTGTGTTTGGTGCTTTTGCTTTTTCGCGGGTTTCTTTTTGTGGGATTTGTGATATGATATTGTGTAGATACTTAGATACAATTCAAGGAGGGGTGAACAGTGGATTCCAGGACCATAAAATCAATATTGGAAATTGGTGAAACGGTTGCGGTTGAGTTTAAACGTTGTGGTAATGGCATTGAGTCCGATGCTTATGAAAGCGTATGCTCATTTTTGAATCGATTTGGCGGAGATGTATTTATGGGGGTACTGGACGATGGTACAGTAAATGGTGTTCCTGCAAAGGCGGCATCAGATATGATCAAGAATTTTATTGCGGTCATCAGTAATCCGGCACTGTTTACGCCAACCATCTATTTATCTCCTGAGATTTTGAAGTATGAGGGAAAAACAGTGATTCATGTTCACGTGCCACCAAGTGCAGAAGTTCATAGCTATAAAAAAATCATTTATGACAGGGTAAATGATGCAGATGTAAGGGTTACAGCGACCGCTCAGATTGCGTCTATGTATATTTGTAAACAGAATATTTTTACGGAGAAAAAAATTTATCCATATGCAACAACCAGTGATTTGAAAACTGATTTACTTCCGCGGGTTAGACAGATGGCGGTAAACAATGCAGGGGGCAGTCATCCATGGGGGAATATGACGGATGAGGAACTGCTCAGAAGTGCTGGTTTGTATGGAACAGATGTTGCAACCGGTGAATCAGGTTATAATCTGGCTGCTATTTTGTTGCTAGGAAAGGATGAGGTGATTCAGAATGTTTGTCCAACCTATGAAACGGATGCACTGGTAAAAAAAGTGAATGTAGATCGTTATGATGATCGAGAGATCGTCAGAACAAATCTTATAGAAAGCTTTGATCTCTTGATGGATTTTATCAAAAAACACTTGTCAGATAAGTTTTTCCTGGAAGACGAAAATCGGATAAGCTTGAGAAATATCATTGCCAGAGAAATTGTCAGCAATACGCTGATGCATCGTGAATATACAAGTTCTTATGCGGCGAAGCTAATTATAAAAAAGGACCAGATGTGTACGGAAAATGCAAACAGAGCAACGAATAATGGATTTATTACACCGGATAATCTGGAACCGAATCCTAAAAATCCATTAATTGCGTCTTTTTTCAGAAGTATCGGCAGAGCAGACAGATTAGGGTCTGGTGTGTATAAGTTGTTTAAGTATACGAAACTTTATTCAGGACAAGACCCTGTATTCCAAGAGGGAGATGTGTTCCGGATTGTTGTGCCGCTGGACGAGGAATACTCGTTTGATATGGGGATTGGAGTCGCTGACCCAAAAGCTGACCCAAAAGCTGACCCAAAAGCTGACCCAAAAGCTGACCCAAAACAAAACAGCGATTCTGTAAACGAAAAGGCTGTTTTAAGACAAGTGAAGAAGGATCCACATATTACTCGAAAACAATTAGCAGAGAAAACTGGGCTTTCAGATAGTACAGTAAAACGAGTGCTTGCAGAGCTCCAAGATAAGAAAAAAATTGAACGAGTTGGTTCCAGACGTTCGGGACAATGGCGAGAGGTAGAATAAATACAAAGTGATTAACGATCATTGCTAAATGGGGGCGTGCATAAAAGTAAGTAAAAGAAGCGCAGCATTTGATCATGACAAAGCATTATTTCTTAAAAAGCCATCTTATAGAAACCTCAACTTGTTCAGTTGAGTATATGCATATTTAGGGTTGGGAGATTCAGCATGGAAATAAGTTTGAACGTGCGAACCTGAAGCGAACATGGATTTCCAGGGAGATTCGCACCGGAATCTGGCAAGAATCAGAGGAAAATTGAGACTTAAGCATAGGCTTGATTTTGAGATTTGGACGATTCTAACAAAAATGTAACGTGCAGGTGTTCTTAATTTGCACATGTTTGCCGTCGGGGCTCGCGAGAGCCCTGTGGATTGAAATTAGGATTGTTGTGGGAGGAGAATAGAATAAATGCGTCGGGGCTCGCGAGAGCCCTGTGGATTGAAATGTTTGAGGATGATGCAGTGACCGCGGTTTACTTTATGTCGGGGCTCGCGAGAGCCCTGTGGATTGAAATTCCATTGCCAACCCTAACAAAAACTGTTATAATGTCGGGGCTCGCGAGAGCCCTGTGGATTGAAATTCCAAGATTAGGAGGAGGGAAATGATTGATTTAGTCGGGGCTCGCGAGAGCCCTGTGGATTGAAATTTACGGATCTTGACTTTGGTTTTTCCGCCGCAGCAGTCGGGGCTCGCGAGAGCCCTGTGGATTGAAATAATTACAAATATCAGGATATGCAGGTATCTCACGTCGGGGCTCGCGAGAGCCCTGTGGATTGAAATTGCAAACATGATTTACAAATTAACTATTATATCGTCGGGGCTCGCGAGAGCCCTGTGGATTGAAATGTAGCAATACAGATCGTACCGATTGATGAGACCGGTCGGGGCTCGCGAGAGCCCTGTGGATTGAAATAATGATGCGATGTTGCTGCATCATAAGTGGTGAGGTCGGGGCTCGCGAGACCCTTGTTATGGAAAGGGGATAAGACCAAGGGATAAAACGGATACGCCCTTTTGAAAATCCATTGCATACTTTCTCTATACAGTATAAAATAAAAGTCTTGAGGGACTGTAAGACAGTGGCTCTGCTGGAGAACATGGGATAATTAAAGGAAAAGGGGGCTGGAAGATGCTTAACATTTTTTACGGAAATATGCCAGAAGCAATATTTAATACTTCTGTATATTTTAAAAATTCATATGAGGATTCCTGGATTACAGATTCGTTTGCCCGGGAAATGATATTGGATGTTGATCAGTCTGTAGTTTTAGACAGCGCGGTGATCGACAGCCCGGTAATGGGGAAAATTGCTCCGGTAACATTGTCTGGTGGTGTGAAGACATTGATCCTTATAAAAAATGTACCGGACAAGATTTTTAATGCATCTGTTTGTGGAGATAACTGCGCCAAATGGATTCTGAAGTTGGCAGAACACTCTGACATTACTATAAATCTGCGCCATTTAATGGATTTTGGTGATGGATGTTTTGATATTAGAATCTTAAATACAGATCAGATTGTCCACAGCATGAAGGAACTAGTGCCAATCGCGGGTTTGTATGTGTAGGGGGTGCCGGTGTGAAGGGAAAACACAGAATCATAATACAAAATAAGAGAATCCGATATGATTTTATAATCAAAAGGAATATAACGATTATCCGTGGAGACAGCGCAACAGGCAAAACGACACTGGTTGATCTGGTTCGTGAACACTTTGAGAATCATGACGCCAGTGCCGTTGAACTTGCCTGTGACAAATCGTGTGCAGTCATAGAAGGTCGCACTTGGTCAGGACAGCTTTCTATGATCAGGGACAGTATTGTTTTTATTGATGAAGGAAATGATTTTGTGATGACAGATGAGTTTGCTGCGGTTATTCAGAGCACAGATAACTATTATGTCATTGTGACCAGAGAAGGTATTCCATCGTTGCCGTATAGCGTGAATGAGATCTATGGTATTCGCAACTCTGGAAAATATGGAACGATAAAGCGCACTTATAATGAATTTTATCATCTGTATGCGACCGAGGATTTTCGGCAATCCGTGAAGCCTCAAAAAGTGATTACCGAGGATTCTAATTCTGGATATCAGTTTTTTGAAAATGTGTGTAAAAACAATGGAGAAGTGAACTGTGTCAGCGCGCAAGGGAAATCTAATATTTTTGCGAAAGTGGTTGAGAATCCGAATGAAAAAATTCTTGTGATTGCAGACGGCGCAGCATTTGGATCAGAGATGGACAAATTGATGAAATATATACAAGACCATCCTGTGGTTACATTATATCTTCCGGAATCCTTTGAATGGCTGATTTTAAGATCGGGATTGCTCGAAGACAACAGTATAAGAGAATTGTTGAATCAACCGGAAAATTTGATTGCAAGTGAAACGTATTTCAGCTGGGAGCGGTATTTTACGGCGCAGCTCATTGAAAAAACAAAGGGAAGTTATCTTCAGTATACGAAGCGACAACTTAATCCGGTATATCTGCAGAATAGAGTTAAAGATAAGATTTTAGAGGGCATGAATTGGATTGAGCTATAGAGAGGAGCGGCATCTGTTAAGGAAAAGCTATGCACCTCAATATTTTTTAGTTCCTACAAATGTTGAAGTAGTAATAATGATGCGGAATTGTGGTTTTGAGAAAGAGTAGGGAGCGTGTGTGACAAGATGTAGCGCCTTTTGATCTTTTCTCGCCTTTCCGGGCATCATATGTCGAGGCGCGAGAGCCATACAGTATAAAATAAAACCCAGAGGGACTCAAAGCTGAAAGTATAGCTCTAGAAGCGCGAATTACACCAAAACAGGATATCATATGGTTAATGTGAGTACGAATTTGATAAAGATACTTTTGCAAAAATGTTCAACAGGAGTACAAATGCAGCATCAAAACTGCCGCTGTATTTTGATTATGCAATACGCCTGGTTCGCCGCCATTCACAGGTTTATATGCCCGTGGATAATCCGGCGTGGATAATCCGGGGAAAAAGGTCTGTTAAAGTTCAAGCATTTATGTTATAATCATTTATGTTTAGATAATATACATTGAGGACGGAGAATATCATGGAGACAGATCGCAAAGATCTTTTTAGACAGTTATACAGCAGAGCAAAGATTCTATATAATTTTACAAATTTGATGAACATGCATGCAAAGCATACGAATTGCAGCACGCTGGCACCGGAGCTGTCCATGACAGAGGTGCATATGCTGGTAGATATTATGGAGAATCCGGGAATTATTGTTACCGAGTTGGGAAGGATGAACAAGAAAACAAGAGGGGCGATTTCTCAGATGACCAGCAAATTGGAGCGGGATGAATATTTGATTAAAAGAACCAGCGACAAACATGGAAAAATGCTGGAACTTTATCTGACTGAGAAAGGGGAGCGTATTGCCGATGAGCATGCAAGATATGATGTAAAGGCATTAACGGCAACCCTTAATAAATTGCTGGATTACTGCTCTATGGAGGAGATAGATAGTTTTTACAAGGTGCTTGGATGTTATAACGAAATTTTGCAGGAAGAAATGTCCTGAGTTTATGAATTATGATAGCTGAGAAAGAGGCGTGGTGACAGTACCATGCTTTTTTTTGTATTAATGTCAAAAAATATATTGCAAATGAGGCACATTTGTGATATTATTTGCTCATAGTGATTAGCAGCTAAACACAAGTAACGAGAAAAACAAGAGATAATAAGTTTAGGAGGGGAACAAATGAAGTATGATTTTGAGACACTACAGTCTCGTAAAGCTACCGGAGCAAACAAATGGGATGGAATGTATAAGGTGAATCCATCTGTGCAGGATGGAATTGTACCATTTTCTGTGGCTGATATGGAGTTCAAGAATCCGCCGCAGATAGCAGAAGGCATTTACAAGTATTTAAAAAGCACAATTATGGGGTATACCAGTGCCACAGACAGTTATTATGATGCAATTGCAGGTTGGATGAGAAAACGTCACAACTGGGATATTAAAAAAGAATGGATTGTAGAATATCCAGGTGTAGTTCCTGCTCTTTTCCATTTAGTAAGACTGCTTGCAGAGCAGAATGAGGGCGTTATCATCTTTACACCGGTTTACTATCCATTTTATAATGCAATTAAAAAAGGAAAGCGTACGCTGGTGGAAAGCCGCCTCCTCTTAAACGGGGAACGATATGAAATTGATTTTGATGATTTTGAGGAAAAAGCAAAGAATCCGAAAAATAAGTTGTGCATCTTATGCAACCCACACAATCCGGTCGGTCGCGTGTGGACGAAGGAAGAACTTGAAAGAGTCGGAAGAATTTGTATTGATAACGGTGTGACCGTGGTTTCGGATGAAATTCACAATGATCTCATCATGCCGGGATACGAACATACAGTGTTTGCTTCCATTTCGGAAGAGTTTGCACAGCACAGCATTATTTGTACAGCACCGAGTAAAACCTTCAATACTGCCGGTTTAATGACCTCAAATCTTATTATTCCCAATCCGGAATTGAAGGAACGTGTTTACAATTACCGTGAAGATCATGCAACATATTTCTGCAATATGGCAGGTTATAATGCATGTGAAATTGCTTACAACCAATGTGAAGATTGGCTGGAGGAGCTACTCGTGGTACTCGATACCAATAGAAAGCTGATCAAGGAATTTATGAATGAAAAATTCCCACAGATCAAGGTGATCCCATTAGAGGGAACCTATTTGCAGTGGCTTGATTGCAGGGGACTGAATCTTTCGTTTAAAGAACTGGAACAGTTCATGTCTGAAGAGGCTCTTATATTTACAGATGAAGGATATGTATTTGGAGAACCGGGAGAAGGATTTGAAAGAATTAACCTTGCATGTCCGACATGGGTGCTGAAGGAAGCCCTGGATCGGATGTATGAAGCCTGGATGAAAAGACAATAGGAGGAGTCAAAATGAGCGCAAGTGAGAAAAGCACGGCATCAACAAAGGATCTAAAGCGAGTTCTTGGTTTTGGCGATCTGATGTCAACTGCGATTGGTCAGATTATTGGTTCTGGTATTATGTCATTGACGGGTGTTGCAATTGCGATGTGTGGGCGGGCTGTCCCGATTGCCTTTATCCTGTCCGCAGTTATAACGATTTTGCTGGCAATTCCCAAGATTTTGCTGTGTGGCACAGTTAGGCTGCGCGGTGGTGAATATACGATGACAGCGGTATTGGCAGGACAGAAATATGCGGGTGTATTTGTTATTTTGCATGTGTGCCAGAATATTTCATTAGCGATGTATTCCTTGTCATTTGCGGATTATTTCCTCGTATTTTTGCCGGACGGAAACAGAAAATTGATTGCGATTGTCTGTTTGACCACATTCTTTTTGCTTAATTTATTTGGAATTGATAAGATGGCGAAGGCACAGAATATTATTGTTGCCATGATGTGTGTTGCCTTGGGGCTGTTTGCGGCTTATGGAATCACCGAGGTGAAACCAGAATACTTTAATCCGCAGGGATTTTTTGACCGCGGTGGCGTGGTAGGAATGATGAGCGCAGCAGCATTATTGACCTTTGCCACAGGTGGTGCGGGATCTATTGTCAATCTGGGAGCAGAGGCAAAGAATCCTACACGAGATTTACCATTGGTTATTATTGTGGCGACCTTATTTGTTTCTGTAATTTATGCGTTCATGGCGATCGTTGCTGCGGGTGTACTTCCGATTGCTGAAGTGGCAAACCAGTCACTTCGATTAGTAGCGAATGCAGTCCTTCCGGCACCACTGTATGTGTTCTTTATTGTAGGTGGATGTATGTGTGCCCTGATATCAACACTGAATTCTCAGATGGCATGGGCAACGAAACCGGTTATACAGGCATGTGTGGACGGTTGGTTTCCAGAAAAGCTGGGTGCTGTAAATAAGCGTTTTAAAACACCTCATTGGCTGCTGATTATTCTTTATGCACTTGGAATGGCTACTATTATTTTTGGCTTTGATGTAGATATTATTGGAAGCTTAACGGTTATTATCAATCAGGTTATTTTATTGTTTGTAAACATATCCATCATAAAGATTCCGAAAGTACTTCCGGAGCAGTGGGAGAAATCCAAGTTCCGTGTTAGCAATGGAGCATTAAACGTGGTTTTAGTTGCGACCGTATTAACAAACTTCCTGAACATATGGCTTCTTGGAAAAGATTTGAGCTTCCCGATGCTTCTGGGAAATGCAGTAGTTCTCGCACTGGCATTTGTTTATTCTATTTGTCGGGAAAAGAGTGGGAAAGTACATATGGAAATCAGTTATGAGGATCAGTAAACATTTGATGGAACACAGAATTGTAAAGACGGAAAAGTAAAGATACGTGTATAGGAAACGGCGTTTTGCATTTGAGGTATAAATGAGCCTGAAATGTAAAACGTCGTTTCATTTGAAGGATTTTGATCTTTATGAACCATGCGACAACTGAACCCCCATGGCATCCAATGTATTGTCAGAAAACATCGACAACATAATTTCAACAGCACGTCTGGACGATATATCGCTCTGATTAATCCACCATCGAATTATTTCAAAAAAAAGATTACAGTAAATGTTTTGCACAAGAGAGAACGGAAATCCGTTTATGGCGGCATAGTCTCTCAGCTTCATGGTATTGGTAAAGGTTTCAGAAAGGAAATATTTCAGCTTTTCGTTAAACTGGCTGTTCGTGTAATCATTCATCAGGATTTTGAGCGGTTCTTTCTGCAAATTAACCCGCTCCAGAATAGAAACGGCAGTGGATAAAAAATCAGAATGTTCCAAGTCAATCTCCAGGGTAGAGAGAAGCGTGGAAAAATCGAGCAGCGCCAAATAGTCATCCGAAATTTCCTCGTAGAGTGCCTCGATGCTTTCATAATGAAAATAAAATGTTTTTCGATTAATCTGCGCAAGCTTGGAGATATCTGTGATGGTGATGTTGCGATATCCTTTTTCTTTCATTAACTGCAAAAACGTGTGTTTAATCAAGCGCTGGGTTTTTTGCACGCGTAAATCCGGTTGCTGTCTCATCATGATCCTCTTTCTGATTTCTTCTTGTCTGATTTCCACCTAATGATTACCTGATTCTATAGTATCAGATTTTTGGAGGTTTGCAACGAAGTTTTTCCAGAAACAACGCCATTTTCGACAAATAACACACACGATGTCCTATATGATACGGAGTGCGTGAAACTGACCATTGAATCGGAAAAGAAAGTTTTGTATGATTTGATCAAAAGAAACAAGGAGGATCAAGATGAAAAAGGGATATTTTTTGATTAACTTTTTAATGATAGTTGCATCCGCAGGAATGCTTTGTGGCTGCGCAGGTAAGGAAATGGCTGCTGCGGGAGAAAAGATTGTGAATGCGACACCGGTGGAAGAAATCGAGTACGAAACGGGGCTTGATTATCTTGGGCTTGTTCAGGCAAAGGATACGAAAAATTATTCGTTTCTTGCAGGGGGAAGGCTGGAGGCCGTGTATGCGAAAGAGGGGAAAATCGTGCAAAAAGGAGACCCGCTTGCAAAGCTGGACACCTCGTCCCTGGAGATTAAAATCAACACAGCAAAAACGAATGTAAACAGCTTGAAAAGCTCTGTTGATACGGCAAAATCGGCGCTGGATGCAGCAGCGGCGCTCCATTCGGAAGGTTATATTTCAGACAAGGAGTGGGAGGCTCAAAACAGCCAGTATATTACCTTAAAGGGAAATTATGATATGGCAGTTGACACGTTAAAACAGGCAGAAAAAAGTCTGGAAGAATCCACACTTTATGCAGAAGAGGAAGGGATTGTGATGCAAGTTCCCTATCAGGCAGGAGAAGTGATTGGTTCGGGATATCCGGCAGCTGTTTTGAAAAGTGCGCAAAAAATGATTACCGTAGGGGTGGCGGCAGAGGATATTTCAAAGGTGAGCGTGACCAGTATGGTAAAGATTGATGATTCCCTGAAAGGAACCATTGACAGCATCGGCCAGTATCCTGATGCAAAAACAAGAACCTATCCCGTCGATGTGATTTTTGAATCGGATCAGTATGTCATTGGCGATATGGTCGATGTGAAAATCATTACCGGAAAATCGTCGGGGTGCTTTGTTCCGGTTCAGAGTGTCTTTCATATCGACGGTCTGGATTTTGTATACATGGTGGATGAGACCGGATGTGTATCCCGCCGCGCCGTTGTTCGGGAAGAGCTGCGGGAGGACAGAATACGGGTGGACGGTCTGGAACCTGGGGTATTGGTGATCAATGATGGCGTGAAAAACATCAAGGAAAATGATCGGGTTTCCGTTTTGCGAAATGAGGGCGAAAAATCATGAAACAGAAAGTGATAAGAGAGATTATTGAAAAAAAGCTGCTGATTTTATCCATGATCGTCATGATCGTGATTGGAGGAATTACCAGCTATCTTACAATACCAAAACAGCATTTTCCGGAAGTGGTCTTGCCGGTAGCCACAGTCAGCGTGGTCTATCCCGGAGCTTCCGCGGAAGATATGGAGGAATTGATCACCAAAAAACTGGAGGAGGTCATACGGGAAACGGTAGGCTTTGATTCCTGCTCGACGACGTCCGTAAACAGTGTCAGCGCCGCCATGGTCTCGCTGAATAAGGACATGAGCCAGGAAGACGCAGATGCCAGTTTCGATGATTTGAGACAAAGAGTCGAGCAGTTAAGAGCACAGCTGCCGTCAGGCGTCACCTCAATTTCGGTGGACACGGATGTGATGGATACCGCAGGTGTGATTCTTGCTGTAACGGGTGATGACATATCAGGGGATGAGCTGGGGCAGCGGACCGATCAGCTGAAGGATCAGCTCAAATTACGCCCGGGAATTCGTAAAGTCGATGTATATGGCAAACAGAATTCGGAAGTGGCGATTCACGTGGATGCGAGGCGGCTGAATGCACTGGATGTGTCTCTTACGGAGCTTTCCAGGATGATCAGTGCGCAGAACAGCACGATTCCCACCGGAACCATCGATGTGGGAGAGAGTGTCATGACGGTAAATTCCAGTGGAAAGTTTGAAAATCTGGATGAAATAAAAAACATTGTGGTGGGCCGGACGGAGGAGGGAACTTTAATCAAACTGTCAGACCTTGCAGATATTCAGATTCAGGAACCGGAAGACAGCGCTCATTTTACATATAATAAAAAGAAAGCAAATTTAATCGTACTTTATTTTAATTCGGGCATAAATGTGGTTGATTTCGGCGATTCCATCCGTCAGTGCGTGGAAGAATACAGCAGCACGCTGCCGGAAACGGTTCAGGTCAATGAAGTCTATTTTCAGCCGGATGTGGTAGATGAGGCGATCGGGGGATTTGTGAAAAATCTTCTGGAGTCCATTCTTCTGGTGCTGGTTGTGGTTATGCTCGGGATGAATTTCCGTAATGGGCTGGTGGTATCTGCGGCGATTCCACTGGCAATTTTTATTAATTTTATCGTGATGAGGGTGATGGGGACGGAAATTCAGTTTATCTCTCTGGCCGCGTTGATTATCGTATTGGGGATGCTGGTGGACAATGCGATCGTGATCACGGATGCGATACAGACAAAGCTGGATGAGGGCCTTGAACGGAAGGAGGCGGCCATTGAGGGAACTTCAGAGGTGCTGGTTCCGGTCTTTATTTCCATGCTGACAACGACCATCGCGTTTGATTCCCTTTTGGCGTTATCCGGGGCATATCGCCAGCTTGCCTTTACACTCCCGGTGGTCATTATCACCTGCCTTGCAGCATCATTTATCGTGGCGGTAGTGGTGACACCGTTGATTTCCTTTTTCTTTTTGAAGGCAAAGCATAAGAAAAGGGATGGTTCACAAAAGCTGGTACAGCTTTATGACAGGATTTTTACATGGGCCTTCCATCATAAAATCACGACCATTGTGACCGCGTTCGTGTTTCTGATTGTATGCAGTTGTTCGCTGACGATCATCGATATGCAGGTGATTCCGAAAGCCTTTAAGGATGTGGTAACGATTGAAATCGCGGGAAATAATGAAAATGATATAGAAAAAACAGAGAAAATTGTGGAAGCCATAGAAACGATTCTGGATCAGCAGCCGGAAACACGCTACTATTTATCTGGAATCGGTACGGGCATTCCCCGATATGATTATTCCATTCTGCCGAAATCTTCCGGCAAAAATGTGGGCGATATCTTCCTGCGGCTGGATTTAAAAAAGGGAGATCGGTTTAAGGAAACCTATGAAATGGTTGGATTTTTGCAGAAGGAATTGGATGCGCGGATCAGCGATGCAACGATTCTGGTGGATGAGCTGGGAATCATGGCAGGAACAACAAAACCTGTGGAGATGAAGCTATACAGTGAAAACATCCAGGATTTAAATGAGGCCGCAGAAATTATGGGCGAGCTGATGCGGCAGCTGGACGGCGTGAAAAACATCACCACAGGCCAGGAGCTGGCTACATTCAACTACTATGTGAATATGGACACGACAAAGCTGAGCGGTCTGGGGCTGATGAAGGGGGAGGTTCAAAATGAGCTGAGCATTGCGCTTATGGGAAGAAACGTATCCCTTTACCGCGAAAACGGAAAAGAGTATCCGGTGGTTCTGGACAGCGATTTGTCACAGCAGAATGAGCTGAATAATTTTAGAATCAAGTCGTCGGCCAGCGGAAATAAGTATGCATTGCGGCAGTTTGCAGACATAGAACTTCAGCCGGAGGTGAGCAGCATCAAGCGTCTGGACGGCAGGAGAGGAAGAGCGGTGGGATGCTACTGCTTATCCGGATACAGTGACATCACGACGCAGATGAAGCTGGAAAAGATGATCAAGAACACGGAATTTCCAGAAAGCGTTACCATGGAACAGTCGGGAATGAAGCATGATTTTATCACGGTACTGAATTCGATTGCTGGTGTAGCGGTGCTGTCGATCGTCATTATTTTCCTGATTCTGATGTTTCAGTTTAATTCCATCCGGATTCCGCTTCTGGTATTCATATCGGTGCCCTTTGGTGTTATGGCGGGAATCGCCGGTTTGTTTGTCAGCGGGGAAAGCCTGACGTTCTTCGGACTTCTGGGCTGTGTAAGCCTGCTGGGCTGTGTTTTGTCCAATGCCATCGTATTGGTCGAATTTATCAATCAGGAACGGTCTTCGGGCATCAGGCTGGAAGAGGCGTGCCGCTCGGCAGGCCGCAAACGGTTCCGTCCGATTTTGATGAGTACCATGACGACCGTTCTCGGTCTGGTTCCGCTTGCATTTGGCGGGGATGCGTTGTTTATTCCGATGGCCCGGTTAATGATGGCCGGATTGGCAGTTTCCATGGTGGTGAATCTGGTGCTGGTTCCGATTATTTATTATATGATTCAATCGAAAGCAGAAGCATGAAGGTTCAGGTTCTTCGCCGCCCACGGCCCGGTACGGTAGAACAGGATGGAGAGGCACATCGCGATGCTCCAGCCGATGGGCCATGCACTCCAGACTCCGACGGTGCCGAAGGGAGCAGACAGGGTGAGGGCCAGAATCACACGGAGAATCAGGTCGGTGAAGGTGGCGGTCATGAATTTTGCCATCATGCCGGTGCCGCGCAGGATGCCGTCGGCCACAAGCTTTGTCGATACAACGAAGTAAAAGGGCGATACGATGCGCAGAAACTGGATTCCGGTGTCGATGGCGGTGCCGGTGGAGTTGTCCATAAAGATGTAGACCAGCCAGCGTCCGGCGAAGAAGTAGAGCAGAACCAGCGGAAGACAGATCGCCCATACCAGCTTCAGACCGGCGCGAAAGCCTTCCCGGATGCGATCCAGCTTTTTGGCACCCAGGTTTTGCGCCGTATAGTTCGAGATACCGTTTCCAAGAGTCGTAAAGGAAGTGATGACCAGATTGTTGAGCTTGATGGAAGCGGAATATCCGGCGATGACGCCCGGCCCAAACCCGTTGATGACACTCTGGATGACAATATTTCCCACGGAGATAAAGCTCTGCTGCAGGATACTGGGAACCGCGATGACCGCGATGCGGCGCAGCGAGGCCCAGGAAAAGATGGCGACGTGTTTGTCTGTCTTGATTGCGGCAAGCCGTTTTAAGATCACTGCGATCGCAAGGATGCAGCTGATGCCCTGGCAGAGAAAGGTGGCCCATGCAACACCGGCTACGCCCATATGAAAGACCGTGACAAACAAAATATCCACGGCGATGTTGGAGGTAGAGGAGGCTGCCAGAAAGAGAAAGGGAGTCTTGGAGTCACCCAGTGCGGAGAAGATGCCGGTGGCAATATTGTAAAAGAACAGGAAGGGAAGCCCCCATATGTAAATATTCAGATATAATTCTGAGTCCGCCAGAATTTCTGCCGGTGTGTGAATCAGGCGAAGCAGCGTGGAACATTCCAGAAGACCTCCGATCATCAGAAGACCGCAGAGCACGGAGCCTGCGATCAGAGTGGTGTAGACGGAGGTTTTCATGTTCCCGTAGTCTTTGGCACCGAACAGCTGGGAGACGATGACCGAGCAGCCGATGTTGCAGCCAAATGCGAAGGCGATAAAGATCAGGGTTACCTCATAGCTGTTGCCCACGGCCGCCAGAGCGTTTTCACCGATGAATTTACCGGCGACCAGACTGTCCGCGATATTATAAAGCTGCTGAAAAATAATGCTTCCGAAAAGCGGAAGACAGAACTGCCGAAGAACCGTCGATGGATTTCCTACCGTCAAATCTTTATTCATTGTATCATTCCTCCTGATTTATGCCGATCAGCAATCGTCTGAATTGCTTGACTCGATTCACGCTAAACAGTATACTATAGACACTGACAGATGAAAAATACATTGTTGATATGGTTATCATATAAAAATGATATGCTTGGGGGAGAGCGGATGAATTTTGAATATTATCGGATCTTTTATTACGTGGCGAAGTACAAAAACATCACACAGGCGGCGGGGGCATTGTTCAGCAATCAGCCCAATGTAAGCCGAATCATCAACAAGCTGGAAGGAGAGCTGGGCTGCCGTCTGATCGTGCGGTCAAACCGGGGAATCACCCTGACCCCGGAGGGCCAGCAGCTTTATGAGCACGTGGCGATTGCGTTTGAACATTTGCAGGCGGGAGAAGCGGAGTTAAAGCGCAGCATCGGCTTACAGAGTGGAACCGTGTATATCGGAGCCAGCGAGACGGCACTTCACGGCCTTTTGCTGGAGCAGCTTCAAACGTTTCATCGCAAGTATCCGAAGGTGCACGTCAAAATTTATAATGTTTCCACCAGACAGGCGGTGCAGTCCCTGAAAAACGGACAGATCGATCTCGCCGTGGTGACAACTCCGGCAGATATTGAAAAGCCACTGAAGGAGATCCGTTTGAAAGCGTTTCAGGATATTTTGATAGGCGGAACGGAATTTGAATTTCTGGTGGGGAAACCGGTCCGTTTAAAGGAACTTTCGGAGTATCCCATGATCGGTCTGGCACAGGCCACGAAGACCTATGACTTTTATGAGAAGCTTTATTTAGAGCACGGTCAGCTTTTTCAGCCGGACGTGGAGGTGGCGACGGCGGATCTGATCCTGCCTGTCGTAAAGAACAATCTGGGAATCGGTTTTATCTCGGAGGAGTTTGCAAGGGAGGCCTTAGAGAAAGGCGAGGTGGTGAAAATCCCCTTATTTGAGAAGATACCGGAGCGCTGCATCTGTCTGATCTATGACCGGGAGCGGAGCCTCAGCACGGCAGCGCGCGCCCTGGAGACGCTTTTGACGGCTGCGGCAGCGGGGCGACAGAACAGGGATTGAATCTGCGTCGGTTATAGGGTATATTATTATCAGATGAGATGGCCTGTGGCAAAGCCGGATAAAAGTGAGGATAAGATGGATTCTGAGCACAGCAAAAGAGAGGTTCACGCGCAGCGGCTCTGGGTGGCAGCAGGAATTTTGGTGACGGTATCGGTGGTGACCATGCTTGCCGCCTATTTTCTGTTACTGAAAAATAATGCCGCGGGAGAGGCGGATTACAGCTCCTACCAGTATCACATCGCCATCATATCCGATGAGATGGACAATTCCTTCTGGGAAGAGGTGTGCGATGGCGCGGTGGCGGAAGGGGCAAAATACGGGGCCTATGTGGAACAGATTGATGAGGGGCTGGTTGACCGTTTCTCCATGGAGGATGCCATGAATGTCGCCATCTATGAGGGTGTGGACGGCATTCTGCTGAGGCCGACGGAGGACGGGATGAGCGCTGAGGTGATTGACAAAGCCTATCGCTACGGCATTCCGGTGATCACCATGCAGAAGGATGTCACCGGCTCGAAGCGGCAGGGATTTGTGGGAATCAATGACTATTTCCTCGGCCAGGAATATGGGAAGCGGGTCTTGAAGCTCGCGAAGGAGGACACCCGCCTGGTGACGGTGCTGTTTCCCGGAGCGAGCTTTAATGAGACAAGCCAGAACTGGTTCCGCCAGGGACTGATCAATACGGTGCAGCAGGAGCAGATCCGGTTTGAGTTCCGGATTATCTGGGACGACCGGGGACTGAACAATGCAGAGGGCGTGATCCATGACATTGCGGAGGGCAAGGTGGAGCAGCCGGATATGATCATCTGTCTGGATGAGGTTCTCACCCAGTCGGCCTGCCAGCTGATCCGCGACCAGGGGCTGTCGGAGCGGATCAAGGTCATCGGCAGCTATGCTTCGGACTATATTCTCAAGGAGATCGAAGAAGGCTACATCGATTCCACCATCACCATCGACCCGGCAGCCATGGGGCGCATGAGCGTCGATGCTCTGATGACCTACAAAAAGTATCATATGGTCAGCTATTATACGGAGGTTGACACCATGCTGATCGATCAGTCCATGGCGGCGTGGTACAGAAGGGAGGAAGCGGATGGAGAAGACCCTGATGAGAAAAAGTAGATCCTTCTTAAATCAGTCTCTGCGCACCAAGCTGATCTTCCCGGTGATGCTTACCATGGCGCTTTCCCTGGGGATCAATCTGATCCTGTTTGGCCGCATCGACACGACGGTGAAAAACATGGATCAGGTGTATGCGACCAACATCCGCCTGGGGGAGCTGGAGGGGCTGTTGACGGAGCTGGAAAGTGATGTCTACCAGTATCTGAATATCCAGAGTCAGGATGCGTTTGTGTCCTTCGGCCAGAAGCGGGAGGTCTTTGAAGCCATGATCGAGGAGATCGACGACACGATCACCGATCACCCGGCCCGGCGGATGGAGCGCAATATTCGCAGTCTGGCGCAGTCCTGGCTGAAGCTGACGGATGAGGCGGTGTTGGCCAAGCAGGATCATGACGTGGCATCTTACCGGGCAAGCTATGTGGAGATCCAGAAGCTTTACGGCTATCTTCTGTCCTATATGCGTGGACTGGATGATCTGCGTTTTAAGGCCAATTCGGAAAATTATAACGTGTTGTACCAGTATCTGCGCTATCTGGAGATCTTCATCATTGCGGTTCTGGTGGGAGTCACCTGCTGTCTGATGGTGCTGCTGTATGTCATTATTGGCAATTTCACCGGGCCTCTGGAGAAACTGGCGCGCAAGGCGAAGGAAGTGGGGCGGGGAAACTTCGGCATCGCCCTGGAGGAACCCAGGAGTGAAGACGAGGTAGGGATCGTGACCGGGGCATTTAACCAGATGATTGTCAGCATCAACGATTATATCCGCAAGACCAGAGAGAGTATGGAGCTGGAGATCAAGATGAAGGAGCGGGAGCTGGCGATGGAAAGTCTTTTGAAGGACGCCCAGCTGAAATATTACCAGGCGCAGATCAACCCGCACTTTCTGTTCAATACACTGAATGCGGGGCAGCAGCTTGCCATGATGGAGGATGCGGAGCGGACCTATGAATTTATCGAGAACATGGCTTCGTTCTTCCGGTACCGGCTGAAAAGCAACGGGGAGGCATCCACGCTGCAGGAGGAGATCGGGCTGATCGACAGCTACATGTACATCATGAATGTGCGGTATTCCAACGAAATCCATCTGGAAAAATCCATCGACAACAGACTTTTGGACATTCTGTTTCCGGGCATGGTGTTGCAGCCGGTGATTGAAAATGCCTTGAATCACGGGCTTAGCGGTGTGGAGTGGGAGAAGAAAATCCGCTTCACGATCCGGCAGGAGAATAAGGACGCGGTGATCTGCATTCGGGATAACGGCATGGGGATCTCAGAGCAGGTGTTGGAGGAGCTGCGGACCGGGCAGCCCCACGCGCCGATCGATCAGAAGGATACGCGAAACGGGGTGGGACTGGTTAATGTCCGGGAGCGGCTGCGGCTGTATTTTGACCGGATGGATGTGATGACGGTGGAGAGTGACGGGGAAGGCGCAGGCACGGCAGTTACCATCAGGGTGCCGATCCGGAGAAAGGCTTAGGGAGAAGGATATGTACAAGGTTCTATTGGCGGATGACGAGGGGATTGTCACCGATTCATTAAAGTATATTATTGAAAAGAATTTCGGCAGTGCGTGTGAGACCGCGGTTGCGAAAAACGGCAGACAGGCGATCGAGCTTGCGGAGAGCTTTCAGCCGGATATCGCCTTTTTAGATATCCAGATGCCGGGGCTCAACGGGCTGAAGGTCATGGAGGAGATCCGTGCGCAGAATATCAAGATGAAGGTTCTGATCCTTACGGCCTACGACAATGTGGATTATGCCAAGGAGGCGCTGCGCCTGGGGGCGGTGGATTATCTGACCAAGCCGATCAACAAAAAGGTCATCGTGGAGCGGCTGACCGGCATGATGCACACCATCGACGGGGAGCGGCAGAAACGCCGGGATGATCTGATTGTGAAGGAAAAGATGGAGGCCGTGATTCCCATCATTGAAAATGGTTTCATCATCAGTCTGATCATCCAGAATGAGTACGAGGACAGCGGAAAGCAGTACCGGAGTCTGCTGAATCTGGAAGAAGATTACGGGATCATCATGGCGCTGGAATGGGGCAACGGAAGAGAGGGCGCGGGCATGGGAAATCCGGTCGGCTCCGGCGTTCGGGCGCACAAGTATTACGACAAGATGGCGGAGCTGGTGAAGGTCTATTTTAAGGCATTTGTCAGCGAGATCATGGGTAACAAGATGATCTGCGTGATTCCTTCGGTGGAGCCGCAGCTCGCATATGAAAACCGGCTGCAGTTGATCGAACGGGCCAGGAGCCTGGTCACCTCGTTAAAGCATACGGCGGGCATCGATTTTAAGGCGGGCATCGGGTCGGTAAAGTCGTGGGAGGATATGTTTGACTCCTATCAGGAGGCGCTGAACGCCCTGCGCCACGGCAAGCGAAATGTCACCCACATCGATGATCTGATCGTGAAGGACGACTTGAAGAAGCAGCGTCAGGTGATGGAGCAGGAGGTTTTAAAGGCCGTTTTAAAAGGCGTGGAGCATGACGTGCGCCAGGAGGCCGCGGTGTTTGCAAGCTGGGAATTGAAAAACCAGAACAGTACCTTTGAGGAACAGCGGCTGCAGCTTATGGAGCTGCTTCTTCTGGCGCGGCGCACGGTGCAGGAGCAGGGAGGAGAGCCGGCGAAAGGTGCGGAGTCGATCGGAGAGCTTCTGACCGTGCAGGGGGAGGAGGATTTGCGGCAGAAGTTTGTCGCGGCCATGGTGGAGCTGACCCAGGCCGTAGTGATCCGCAATCAGGAGCCGGACAGCATCATTACCCGCGCCAAGGACTATATTCAGCAGAATTTCCGCCGTGATCTGACGCTTGAGGAAGTGGCGCAGACGGTGGGCATCAGCCCCTATTATTTCAGCAAATTGTTCAAGGAAGAGGCAGATGTGAACTTCTCGGAGTATCTGACGGAGATCCGCATCGAGACGGCAAAGCGGCTTTTGTCGGAGCGGGAGATGAGCATCAAGCAGGTATGCATCGATTCCGGGTATGCCAACCCCAACTATTTCAGCCGTATTTTCAAAAAATGGGTGGGGATCACGCCCACAGAATTCCGGGACGCAATTTACGAGAACCGCTGAAGCCATCGGTCTTCATGAGAACGCGGCGAACCGGTATCCGAAAGCACAAAAACAGATAGCACAAACTTATAGCAAAATAATGCTACACATTTTAGAACCCTTCGGGAAGCAAGCGGAAAATGTGAAGCAGTTTGCAAGTTTGTGCTATTTTTTTTATGTTATATTGTTGACAGTAAAAGAAGTGAAACAAGAAACAAGAGAGGAGGATTCGTTCATGAGCATGTTTTTGCAGGCGTGTGTCAATGGACTTTTGATGGGAGGTTTTTACGCCCTGATGGGGATGGGGCAGAACATTATTTTCGGCGTTATGAAAATCGTGAATTTCTGCCATGGTGAGATGCTGATGGTTGGAATGTACCTGACGCTGATTCTCTACACGTATTTCGGGGTTGACCCTTATCTGGCAGTTCCGCTGGTGGCGCTGGTGATGTTCTGTTTTGGAGCGGTCATTCAGCATACCCTGATCACACCGTCCCTGGGAACGAAGAGCTTTACCAACCTGTTATTCCTGACGGTAGGTCTGGGGCTTCTGCTATCCAACGGAGCACTGGTTATTTTCGGCTCGGAATACCGTTCGATCCGTACCGGTTATTCACAGACTTATATCCAGTTGGGGCCGGTCAATATGGCTCTGCCGAGGCTGATCAGCTTTGGTGTGCTGATCGTGGTAGCCATCACGCTGTTCGCTTTCTTAAAGTATTCGACCCTCGGAAAGCAGATTCGCGCCGTATCTCAGAACCCGGTTGGTGCGGAGGTAGTCGGCATCGATGTCAAGAAGATTTATCTTTTGACCTACGGCCTTGGCGTTGCACTGGCTGGAATTGCGGGTGCGTTGCTGACCCAGTTTTACACGGTGTTCCCGACCGCAGGTGCCAGCTTTGGACTTCGAGCCCTGATCGTGGTAGTCGTGGGAGGCCTGGGATCAATTCCGGGCGCATTCCTGGCAGGAATCTTTCTGGGTCTGCTGGAGACCATGAGTGCACTGTTTATCAGTCCATCTTACAGTGACCTGATTGTATTTATGACATTTATCATCATACTGGTACTTCGCCAGACGATAATAGCGAGGAGGAGATAATATGGATAGCAAGAAAGCAGTACATATTTATCATCGGAATCTTACCATCCTGCTGGGCTTGATCTTACTGGTATTCATCCTGGTTCCTACGATGGTAAAGTCACCGTATATTTTAAATATTTTTGTTTTGATGTTTTACATGTCCACCCTGTCCATGGCCTGGAATCTGCTGGGCGGCATGACCGGGCAGAACTCTCTGGGACATGCGGCGTACATGGGACTTGGGGCGTATGCCTGCTGTCTTCTGGTGGTAAAGACCGGAGCGAATCCCTGGCTGGCGGCCATCTTCGGTATGGTGGTGGTAGGACTGGTAGCCGGAATCGTCTTTTATCCCTGCTTTATCCTGCGGGGGCCGTATTTTACCCTGGTCTCTATCGCGTTTGGTGAGTCCATCCGCCAGCTGATCATCAACTCGGAATTCTTTGGACGAGCCAGCGGCGTGGGACTGCCCTTCGGCAATGACTCCTGGCTGAATTTCCGTTTTGGCAGCAAGGTTCCATACTATTATGTGGGCCTGATCATGGTGGTAGGCATTTACCTGATCATGAAAAAGATCGACCGCTCCAAGATGGGCTTTGCCTTAAAGACCATCCGTGAGGATGAGGACGCGGCGGCAGCGATCGGAATCAATCCGACAAAGTACAAGATCATAGCGGTTGTAATTTCGGCGATGGTAGCAGGTCTGGTGGGCTTCTTCTATGCCAGCTATATTCGTTACATTGACCCGGATCTGATGCTCCAGGTGAAATCCACAGAGTCGGTGTTGCCGGCGGTTGTAGGCGGAGCGGCGTTTGTGGAAGGCCCTCTGATCGGAGGTCTGATCATGATTCCGCTGTCGGAATACCTGCGGGCCAACTTCAGTGCGATGCTGCCGGGTATCAACATGCTGATGTATGCGGTTGTGCTTCTGGTGGTGATCCGCTTCCGGCCAACAGGTATCTTGGGCTGGTATATGCACAGCAATGTGAAAAAAATGATTGACGAAAAGATTCTCAAAAAGCCTTCGTCAGAGGTTTTGGAAGAGGTTGAAACACTGGAATACCAGAGAGAGGAGGCATAGCCATGGCAGAAGTTCCGATGCTTGAGGTACAGAATATTACAAAGCGTTTTAAAGGTCTGACGGCTGTCAAAAATGTCTCGTTCTCCATCAAACAGGGGGGAATCACCGGCATGATCGGGCCAAACGGCGCGGGCAAGTCGACCACCTTCAATATGATCTGCGGCTACTATCCGCCCACGGAGGGCAAGATTTTCTACAAGGGCGAGGATATCACGGAAAAGAAGGCATTCGAGTATACCAACATGAAGATTGCCCGGACCTTCCAGATCATGAAACCATTGAAAAATTTAAGTGTCCTTGACAATGTCATCGCATCTTCCTATTTCGGTCATGCCGGAGCGAAAAATGCGAAAGAGGCGCGGGAACGGGCGATGGATGTACTGCAGTTTACCGGCCTGTTTGAGAAACGCCACGTGCTGTCCAAGGACATGGGCACCCCGGACCAGAAGCGTCTGGAGATGGCGCGGGCACTGGCGACGAAACCGGAAATGCTGTTTCTCGATGAGAACATGGCGGGCTTAAATCCGGCAGAGACGGAGGAAGCCATCCACCTGATCCGCAAGATCAATGAATCCGGTGTGACCATCCTTCTGATCGAGCACATTATGCAGGCGGTGGTGAGTCTGTGTGAGGAGGTTATCGTGCTCCACCACGGAGAGAAGATCGCCGAGGGTACGCCGGAACAGGTGATGAATGACCCTTATGTTATGGAAGTATATCTGGGGATGAAGAAGGAGGACGCACATGCTTAAAGTCGAAGGATTGAATGCAGGGTATGGCTCCGTCAACATCCTGTGGGATATCGGATTTACGCTGAATGACGGGGAGATCGTTGCGATTCTGGGCTCCAATGGCGCGGGAAAGACCACCATGGTGCGTGCGATTACCGGTATGTTAAAGCCCGCTTCCGGATCGGTTCTGTTTAACGGCGAGGAGATGGCGAAGAAGAATTCCCGCATGATTTTAAACAGCGGCATCGTTCAGGTTCCGGAGGGGCGGCAGTTGTTTACGGATATGACAGTTCTGGAAAATCTGCAGATGGGGGCCTTTAACAAGGAGACCAAAGCGCATTTTCAGGAGAATTTAAAGAAGTCCTACCAGTGGTTTCCGAAGCTGGAGGAGCGGTCGAAGCAGGCCGCGGGGACATTGTCCGGCGGAGAACAGCAGATGGTGGCGGTGGCGCGTGCGCTGATCGGCGAGCCGAAGCTGCTGATTCTGGATGAGCCGTCGCTGGGTCTGGCACCGAATATCGTGGATGATATCTTAAACGTGGCTTCCACGCTGGCAAAAAATGACGGGATCTCGGTTCTTTTGGTTGAGCAGGATATCACGAAGGCGCTGGCCTCCGCGGATCGTGGGTACGTCATTGAGAACGGCCGCATTGCGCTGGAGGGTACGGCCGCGGAGTTACAGACCAATGAACACGTCAAGAAAGCATATCTTGGCATCTAAGGATTCTATTACATTTCAATGCATTTCAACACCGTCAGCAGTTCGGTGTGAAATAGAGAGATTTCCGGGAACACCGGAAATACTTAAAAAGGAGGAACAATATGAAATTGAAAAAAATCACTTCTATTCTGTGTGTTGCGGCGATGGCGATCTCCATGCTGTCGGGATGTTCGGGCGGTGCGAGTACCGCAGCTACGACTGCAGCAGCAACCGCAGCGGCAACCGAGGCAGCAAAAGAGTCTGCAGCAGAGGCAGTAACGCAGGCGGCAGAGGCCGCAGCGAAAGCAGAGCCGGGTGCAGCCCTGACCGGTGAGCCGATCAAGATCGGAACCATCTATGCAATGTCCGGCGGTGCAGCAGCAATCGGCACCAACATCCTGCGCGGTATTGATTTCGCAGTAGCAGAAATCAACGCAGCAGGCGGTATTGACGGACGTCCGCTGGAAGTTGTACGCGGCGACCATGCCGGAGATGCCGCAACAGGCAGATCTGAGGCAGAGCGTCTGATTTCACAGGAAAAAGTTGACGTTATGATGGGCTGCCATATGTCCGTTGTAACCGAAGTTGTCGCACAGGTATGCCAGCAGAATGGCGTTCCGATGATCACCGCAATCTCCACACTGGACAGACTGTCCAACGAAGAGCATAAGGATATGGACTATTTCTTCCGTCTGTGCCCGCTGAACTCCGTATATGTAGAGAATATGCTGATGTATCTGAAGGATTCCGCAGAGCAGACCGGCGAGGAGATCAAGACCGTAGCGATCTTCACCGACAAGGCAGCCATCGGTCAGGAATTGATCCGCTGCGTAGATCTGTTCAAGGATAAATATGGAATCGAGCTGGTTGCAACCGTTGACTACACCAGCAATGCAACCGATTTAAGCGCACAGGTTCTGGCACTGAAGCAGGCTGATCCGGATGCCATTCTCTGTGACTCCTACATCGGCGATGCAACTCTGTTCATTCAGACTCTGAAGGATCAGAACTACAGCCCGAAGATGATCGTTGCAAAAGCAAACGGCTTTACCGATCCGTCCTTCATCACCAACCTTGGCGCAATCTGCAACGGCGTTGCTTCTGTTGTAGAGTTCAACCCGGATCTGGTAAATGGTGTTGAGATCAATAAAGAGTTCAAGGCTGAGTTCGGCGTTGACATGAATGGTCACTCCGCAGAGTCCTACACCGTAGTATGGCTGTTCAAGACTGCAATCGAGGCAGCCGGAAGCACCGACGGCGAGGCTGTGAAGAAGGCTCTGACCGAGCTGGATGTCAAGGGCGAGTTCCCTGGCGGCCGCAAGATTATCCTGCCGTATGACGAGATCAAGTTTGAGAACTACGATCTGGCCGGCGAGCAGCATTACAGAGACAACACTTCTGCATCGGTAGCAATCGCACAGATTCAGGATGGAAAATGGAACACCGTATGGCCATTCAGCTTCACCGAGACCAAGATTGCCTACCCGGCTCCATTGCAGTAAAGAGAAGCTTGTATTTGTTTTGGGGGTATAGAGGAAGATTAACTGCTGAGAGAGTTGGCCTGCCGCGGGTTGTGGCAGGCCGATTTTCTGCGTGTTTTTTGGCGGGGGGGGATGCTCTGGCGGGGGTTTTTGGCGGGGGTCTGGCGGGGATTTTGGATAACTGCTGGCCAATAATTTGAAAATTTGTCCAGAGATCGATGCTTGATGTTGCGATCATCTTGGATTATCTTGGATCATCGTGGATCATCCTGACGTTTGGACAATTGCTGGTCGACAACTTAACAATTGTCCAAACATTGATGCGTTTCCAGTGACAACCTTGGCGTTTGGATAATTATCAAATCAAAATAGCTGTAATTGTCCAAGTATTGCGGAATTCGCGGGCAGGAATACATATCAAGACCGTAAAATTGTCCAAAACCTTGTATTTCCGATATTATGAGTGCTCACATTGGGTAACCGCGCATAGCCGGACGGTAGAATTGTCCAAAATAGTTGTGGCGGAACCCATTCTTGAACTCAGACATTGTGTTTGGACATTGTGCTCGGATATGGTATTCAGATATAGTATTCAGGATGCAAAAGCTATCTCCAAGCATCAAGGCTTTTCCTGTGATCATCTTTGATAATCCTGATGTTTGAGGAATATCTGGTCAACATCTGGCTAACTTTTGGTCAATAACTTGAAAATTGTCCAAACGTCGATGCCTTATCGGTGACAACCTTGGCGTTTGGATAATTATCAAATGAAACTGGCCGTAATTGTCCAAGAATTGCTGGATTCGTGGGCAGAAATACATATCAAGACCGTAAAATTGTCCAAAACCTCGTATTTTTGATATTATGAGTGCGTACATTGGGTAACCGCGCATAGCCAGACGGTAGAATTGTCCAAAACATTTGTGGCAGAACCCATTCTTAAACACAGACATTGCGTTCAGGATGAAAAAGGTGTAGATTTCCCGGGTGCTTTTCCTGTATAATCATAGGTAGTACCATAGGTGGGGAACGTGAGAGAATTTGGGGTGTTACAGCGAGTCGGGAGGTGGGGATGATATGAGAAATGTTAGAAGAAGGAAATGGATCACGGCGGCAGTGTTTGGCAGTGCGGTGGTGATTTGCTTGACATTGGTGGCGTGCAGTGCCGGCGGTGCGGGGAAAGAAGTGTCCGGGGCGACAGGAGCGGGCTCAGCCGGAACCAGATTACCAGCAACCATAACGCCAAGAACCGGATCACTCAAAGAAAAAAATCCGCAGTCGGACAATGCAGAAGCGCCACCAGTGCCACAAGCACCCGGAGTGCCACAAGCACCCGAAGCACCACAAGTGCCACAAACGCCACTGGCGCTCACGGGGGAGCCAATCCGCATCGGTGCCATCTACGCGCTCAGCGGAAACAATGCTGCGATCGGCACCAATATTCTGCGGGGCATTGATTTTGCGGCGGAGGATATCAACCAGGCGGGTGGGGTCGGCGGGCGGCCGATTGAGATCATCCGCGGCGATACTCAGGGGGATGCGGAGGTGGCCCGTGCAGAGGCAAAGCGCCTGATCACGCATGAGAAGGTGCAGGCCATCGTGGGCTGTCACCAGAGCACCTTGACGGAGATTGTTTCCAATGTGTGCGAGGAGTATAAGATCCCGATGATTACGGCCATTTCTACGGTCGACAGCATTTCCACCCATAACAATGATTATTTCTTTCGCCTGTGTCCCATGAATTCGCTGTATCTGGAGGATATGTTCCTGTACATGAAAGAGCAGAAGGAGCAGACAGGGAAGGCAGTCCGGACCATTGCCGTTTTTGCCGACAACAGTATGATCGGGCAGGAGGCGATCCGCTGTGCGCGGATCTATGCGCCGCGCTATGGAATGGAGATCGTGAAGGAAATTCAGTATCGACAGGGCGTGGCGGATCTGACGAAAGAGATTTTGGAACTGAAGGAAGCGGATGCAGACGTGGTTCTGGCTGAGAGCTATGTCGCGGATGCCAGCCTGCTGATGAAGACCATGAAGGAACAGAATTATCAGCCGCCGATGCTGATCGCCAAGGCAAACGGTTTTGCCGACCCCAGCTTTATTCCCGCGACGAAGGGGATGTCGGAAGGCGTCACTTCGGTTGTTGAGTGGAACCCGGATATGACGAAGGGACAGGAGGTCAACAGGCGGTTCAAGGAGATTTTTGGTGTTGACATGAATGGACATTCGGCGGAGGCCTACACCGCGATCTGGACATTTAAGACGGCGTTTGAGCAGGCCAGGACGGATGACGGCGAGGCGGTGAAGGATGCACTGGCGGCGATCGACATTCGGGACGCATTCCCGGGCGGGCCGGAGATCATCCTTCCCTATGGCCGCATCAAGTTTGAGGACTATGAATTTGACGGAGTCCGGCACTATAACAACAATATTTACGCATCGGTAGCCATCGCTCAGATCCAGGATGGCGAATATAGAACGGTGTGGCCGTTTGAATATTCGAATCAGAAGATTGTATATCCGGGCGGGAAGCCTTGACAAAGCCGCACGGCAGAAACCTGGAATCTGCGGTCGGTTGTAAGCCGCACGAACAAATTTACAGCAGCGCCATCTGCTTCCGATAACAATACCGCAGGTACGCAATCTCCGCCACCGCTGTGATGCTCCAGGAAAAGATGTAGAGCAGATACAGGGACAGGATCGTGCCAAAGTAGGCGAATATGGTGTACACCCAGACCACGCGGAAGACGCAGGAGCCGAGGATCACGATGACGGTTGGAACCAGGCTTTTGCCGAGGCCGCGGGAGGCGGCGATGGAGCAGTCCATGAAGGCGGAAAAGGCGTAGGAAAGGCCCATGACTACAAGGCGGTTCCGGCCCGCTTCGACCACGGCCGGATCGCCGGTAAAGAGCGATAAAAACGGACGGCCGAAGAGCACCAGCGTCAGTCCTAGCACCGCGCCGAAGCCGAAGGAGTAGGCGAGGCTGACCAGATAGCTCTTTAAGACGCGGTCCTTTTTGCCGGCGCCGAAGTTCTGCCCCATGAAGCTGGAGCAGGCGGTATAAAATGCGGCCATGACATCGTAGACGAGGGCATCTGCGTTGGCTGCGGCGGCATTGCCTGCCACGACGGTGGCATCGAAGGTATTGACGCCCATCTGGATAAACAGGTTTGCTGTCTGGAAGATCGCGTTCTGGATTCCTGCGGGGATTCCGACGGCGAGAATCCGGGCAGCTTTATCTTTGGTCAGATGCAGGGCGGAGAACCGCAGCGCATAGAGCGAGTCGCTCCGAAACAGGAAATTCAGGATCAGACCGGCGGACAGGTACTGGGAGATGATGCTTGCCATCGCGACACCTGCCACACCGAGGCCGCAGACAATCACAAAGATCAAGTTCAGCACGATGTTAAGAATACCGGCGGTCAGCAGGTAGTACAGCGGCCGCTTGGTATCGCCGACGGCGCTTAAGACACCGTTGCCGAAATTGTAGATGGCAAGTGCCGGCATTCCCATAAAATAAATCCGCAGGTACAGGGAAGCGCCGCCGATCAGCTCCGACTTGGTGTGCAGAAATTCCAGCAGTGAGCGGGTCAGAAGCTGCCCAGCGGCCAGGGAGATCAGCCCGACTAAGACACAGAGAATGAGGGAGGAGTGAACCATCTCACGAACCTCCCTTTCTTTTTTTGCTCCGAAATACTGAGCAGTCAGGACATTGACACCATTTCCCATACCGATCTGAATGCCGGTAAACAACACAATCAGTGTCGTGGTGGAGCCCACCGCGCCCAGAGCGGCAGCACCGGAAAACCGTCCGACGACGGCGATGTCGGTCATATTAAACAAAACCTGCAGCAGGTTTGAAATCATCAGCGGAATGCTGAAAAACAAAATTTGTGTGCCAAGAGAACCGGTGGTCAGGTCCTTTGAATGCTGTCTGATCATGGGAAACTTCCTTTTCTTAAGTATAATTTAAATCTTTGCCTATCACAGTATAGTACGGAAAAAGATTCTTAGCAAGCGGAGAATAAAAGCAGGTCAGAGAAAGCTCTGTACAGGCATAAAATGAAATATAGTTACATAAAATAAAATATTTAAAATATATATTGTAATTTCATTACATTAGTGATAAGATACATATATAAGCGCTTGTGTCAAGAGATTATATACAAAATGCCCGCAGGAACGGTACCCCTGGGGACAAAACCATGTGAGAATGAGAGAGAAGGAGGCAAATTATGCAAGAAGTTTCTATGCTGATTGTCGTGTTACTGATCCTGTATACCATCATTGCCGTGATCGATCAGATTTCGATTCAATGTGGCCTTTATACGCCATTATTTGCGGCGGTAATTACAGGAGCATTATTGGGGGATTTACAGACGGGGCTTGTGATTGGTGCAACCTTGCAGCTGATGACACTGGGGGTTGCCACCTATGGAGGAGCGACGGTTCCTGATTACTTATCCGGTGCGATTATGGGAACCACCTATGCGATCATTTCCGGGCAGGGTGCGGAATATGGAATTGCACTCGCGATCCCGATCGGACTTTTGCTGACCCAGATGGATATCCTCGGAAGAATGAGCAACTCCTTCTTCCAGCACTACGCGGACCGTTGTGCGGAGCGCGGCGATTATAAGGGCGTGGAGCGGGCAAATCTGCTTGGTATTCTGCCGTGGACGCTGTCCCGCGTGATTCCGGTTGCGCTGGGCCTGTGCTTTGGCGAAGCAGTTGTTACCAGCGTGAATGCGATTATCCCGGCATGGTTCATGACCGGTTTAAAGACTGCCGGTGCGATTCTTCCTGCCATGGGTATGGCGATCCTGATGCGTTATCTTCCGATTAAGAAATATTATGCGTACTTTATTATTGGATTTGTCCTGATTGCATACGGCGGGGCGTCCTTCACGGTTATGGCGGCGGCGCTGGTCGGTTTTGCACTGGCGGCAATGCACCTTGCAAGATCCAAAGAGCGCGTGGCTGTGCAGGCTGACGGAAGTGCTGCAGCACATGACGATGAGGAGGTAGAGATTGATGGCTAATGTAAATCAGACAGAACCTGGGAAATTGACGAAAAGCGATATACGAAACGTGTACATCCGCAATCTGTTTACCATACAGTTTGGATGGAATTACGAGAAGATGCAGGGTCTTGGATACGCATATGTGATCATGCCGGTGCTGAAAAGACTGTATGCGCATGATCCGGAAAAGATGAAACGCGCATTGAAGATGCAGCTTGGATATTTCAATACGACACCGGCCATGTCACATCTGATCGTGGGTGCGGATATGGCTTTGGAGGAGGAGCTTGGCATTGAGGCAGAGGAAGCGATTACCGGCTTAAAGACCGGCTTGATGGGGCCGTTTGCCGGAGTGGGTGACACCCTGTTTATCGCAATCTACCGCGCGGTGGTATTTTCAATCGCGGCGTACATCGCACTGCAGGGCAACCCGATCGGACTGATTGTGCCGCCGCTGGCCTGTGTGGCTGTGCTGTGGCTGCGCTACAAGTTCACCACCATCGGCTATCAGTCCGGGCGAAAGCTGGCAACCGGTTTTGCGGATACGATCGCTCCGATTACGGAAGCGGCCAGTATTCTGGGACTTACCGTGGTTGGCGCGCTGATTCCTTCGGTTATCAAATACCGCACGGATTTGCAGTTCAGCATGGGAGAGGTTACCTTTTTGGTGCAGGATATGCTGGATAAGATCCTGCCGTGCCTGCTGCCGCTTGGCATCGTGATGTTCTCCTACTGGCTGTTGGGAAAGAAAAAGGTGGATTCTACCAAGCTGATTTTCATCCTGATTGCACTTGGAATGGTACTTGGAAATCTACAGAATATGCTGACCTTCGTGGCGGGAATGTTCTAAAAGACTCTGAAACAGATGCATATGGAAGGAACGTATGGTATGATTGGAATGATAGTAACGGGACATGGAAGTTTTGCAACCGGGCTGACCAGCGGCTTAAAGCTGCTGGCCGGGGAACCCGCGTTTTATGAGGCCGTGGATTTTGAGCCGGAGGATTCCATCGACTGTCTGACCGGGAAACTGACGGGCGCAGTCAATCGGCTGGCGGACTGTGAGGCGGTCGTCGTCTTTGCGGATCTGACCGGAGGATCGCCGTTTAATGTGGCGTCGCGGATCAAGCTTGCGGGCACAGACAGACCCCTTGAGGTGGCGGGAGGCGCGAATCTCCCGGTGGTGTTGCAGGCATATCTTTCCAGAGAAGCGGTTCAGGATGTAGTGGAGCTGACGGAGAGTGCGCTGGAGGCAGGACGGGCCCAGTTGGTGCGGTTTGACCCGGCAGCCGAGGACGACGAGGACGACTGTGAGTGTGAGGAATAGGGTAATTTGCAGCAGCGGAGAATGAGATTAGGAAAGAGGTGCGGATTATGGCAATCGTACATGCGAGAGTAGATGAGAGGTTAATCCACGGACAGGTGGCGATGGTTTGGACCAACACGGTAGGGGCATCCCGTATCGTTGTGGTCAATGATGAGGCAGTAAAAAGTGAGATGATCATTGCCGGACTGAAGATGGCAAAACCGGCCGGCGTAAAGCTGTCCATCCTTTCGGTAAAGCGGGCGGGAGAAAAGTTTGCGGCCGATGAATACAAGGACGACAAGGTATTTTTGATCACCAAAAATATTGACGATATGACGGCTCTGATCCGCGCCGGTGTTCCGATCACGGCATTCAACGTGGGCAACGTGGCGAAGCGGGAAGGAAGCCGCCCCATAAAGAAGTCGGTAAATCTGACGGAGCAGGATATTGCGCAGATTACCGAGCTGGTGGAGAACGGGATTCGCGTGACGGCGCAGATGCTGCCCAACGAATCGGACCAGTCTGTTTTAACCATGCTTTAAGGAACCGGGAGGAGAGAGGAACGTATGGAATCCGTGAAATTGAAAATCAGAGAACGCTATGATCGGATGAGCCGGACAGAGAAACAGATCTCGGATTATGTGTTGTCGGGACTGAAAAACTGTCTGGGAATGACGGCGATGGACATCGCCGCGCAAAGTGGAGTATCCTCTGCCTCGGTGATTCGTTATGTCCAAAGACTTGGTTTTGACGGGCTGGAGGGATTCAAGCTGGCCCTTGCCGCGGAAGGCGGACAGGAGACAGAAGAGGATCTGGTGGATCCGATTATCTCGAAAGAGGACAATCTGGACACCATGTGTCACAAGCTGGAGGTATTGTTTGGAGCGTCCTTGCAGGACTTCTTTTATCAGCTCGACAAGGAGGCACTTGAACAGGCTATTCAGAAGATCAAGGGCGCGCGGCAGATCTACCTTATGGGAATCGGCGCATCTATGATGCCGGCGTATGATCTGTTCCATAAATTGCGCCGCGCGGGATTTTCTGCGAATTTCTATCAGGATCTCAACATGATGGTGGAGTTTTTCAATTACATCGATGAGCGGGATGTGATCATCGCGTTTTCTTACAGCGGGCAGTCCCAGGAGCTTTTGTATGCCTGTAACATAGCGAAGCAGCAGAAGGCGGAAGTGGTGGCGGTCACGCGCAGACGGGATTCCGCGCTGCAGGATCTGGCTGATATCTGCCTGTTTGTGCCGGATCGGGAGGCAGTGATGCGAATTGGTGCATTTACGTCTCTGCATACCTCCCTGATGATGGGAGACCTGTTGTATATGGGGGCAATTCAGGAAAATCTCGAACAGATCGAGGCGGAGCTGATCAAGACCAGGAAGCTGGTATCAGGGCTGAAAACAAAGAAATAGTGGAGAGGAGTTTGTGATGGTAAATATAGATGGGCTGACCACGGAGACGGTCAATGAAGCGACAAGACGGATCGATGAAGAGGATGCTCTTGGAATCGTGACCTTGATCAATCAGGAAGACAAAAAGGTCGCGGAGGCGGTCGAGAAGGAATTGCCCCGGATCGCGAAGGCGGTGGATGCCATCGCAGCGCGCTTTGAGGCGGGCGGAAGGATCATTTACTGTGGAGCAGGTTCCTCCGGGCGAATCGGAGCATTGGATGCGGCGGAGCTGACACCGACCTACGGTGTGCCGATGGAGCGGGCGTTTGGTATCCTGGCAGGCGGCCAGAGTGCCATGTTCGTCGCATCGGAGGGGGCGGAGGACTCCAAAGAGCTGGCTGTGCAGGATTTGAAAGCGGTGGATTTAAAGCCGGAGGATTGTGTCATCAGCCTTGCGGCAAGCGGGCGGACACCCTACGCGATCTCTGCGGTGGAATACGGAAAACAGGTGGGGGCACTGACGATCGCGGTCACCTGCAACGGTGCCAGCGAGATGGCCGGACTTGCGGATATCTCGATTGCGCCGGTGGTCGGAGCGGAAGCGATCAGCGGCTCGACCAGAATGAAGGCTGGAACGGCACAGAAGATGGTGCTCAACATGCTTTCTACCGGAGTGATGGTTCGGCTGGGCAAGGTGTATCAGAATTATATGGTGCATATGCAGCCAACCAATGAGAAGCTGGTGGTGCGCGCGATCCATATGATTTCGGCGATCACGGGGGCGGATTCGGAGAAAGCCCAGGCGGTACTGGAGCAGGCGGACAGGCAGGTTGCCGTGGCGGTTGTGATGCTGGAGGCAGACTGCGGGAAGGCTGAGGCGGTCAAGGCGCTGGAGGAAGCCTCCGGGCGTGTGCGAAAGGCGATTGCAATCGCAGAGAAATAATTGCGGGGGAAAGCGGTTGCGGGAAAGCAGTTGTGGGAAAGCAGTTGTGGCAGGAGGCGGAGACATATGGCGGACTGGGAGAAAGAGGATTCGATTCAGAAGCTTGTGGAGAAGATGGTCGCCGATGGCGTAGTCTGCGGCGCAAGTCTGGGACGGATCGAGGGCAAGAAAGAACGGTGCTGCTGCTATGGAGAGCAGGGCGTGGTAAGTCCGTACGCCGGGCGTCCGGTGAGACCCGATCTCCACTACGATCTGGCGTCACTCAGCAAGGTCGTCGGTACCACGACCAGGATCTTGCAGCTGATTGATCAGAATCGGCTGGGATTTGATACCCGGATTGCAGATCTCCTTCCCTGCTTCCATTATTCGGAGATTCAGGTGGAACATCTGCTGCTTCATGACAGCGGACTTCCGGCGGAGATTCGGGATAAGGAAGGCTGGAACCGGGAACACATCCTGGATGATCTTTATGCGACGGCCCCGGAGTGTGAGCCGGGGAAGAAACGGATCTATTCGGATGTGGGATTCATTTTGCTTGGAAAGGTGGTTGAGACGCTGGATCACATGACCCTGGAAGAAAGCTACAGGCGGTACGTGTTTGAACCGCTGGGGATGCAGGACACTTCGTTTCTGTCGGGGGAGGACAAGCTGCGCTATGTGCCGACGGAATGCACGAAGGAGCGCGGCTGCATCTGCGGAACCGTCCATGACAGGAAAGCATTTCTTTTGGGGCCCTGCGGAAGTGCAGGGCTGTTCTCAACATTGGGGGATGTCCTGCGGTTTGTGCGGGCTTACCTGGAACGGGATGCGCGCCTGTTTGGAGCGGCCATGTTTGAGCAGCTGCTTGCGCAGGAAACGTTTGGACGAACCTATGGCTGGAGCCGGGAGTATGGCCCCGGGACACTTTATCATACCGGATTTACGGGAACCTCGATCCTGATGGATCTGGAGCATGAGAGAGGACTGGTGCTGCTGACCAACCGGATTCATCCGAGTCGGGAAAATGACAGGTTCCTGCAACGGAGGAACGATTTGAATCAGGAATATCTGAAGCTTGTTTGAGAGGCTGCCATGCGATTGTGTGGCAGTTTTTTCTTTCTTTTTTTGAAAAGCCATTCTTTTTTACACTGGTTTAGATTATAATAAGTATATTGACTGGTATCAGTTGATTGCGAGAGGACGGAGAAAAAGGAATACAGTAGAGCGGAAAGCATTAGAATGGTGATCAAAATGACAATCAATGAATTATTAAAAGAAAAGGGAATGTCCAGATACAGTCTGTCAAAGGCAAGCGGTATCCCATGGGCAACACTCTCAGATATTTGTTCCGGAAAGACAAGCTTGAAGCGGTGTAACGCGCAAACAATTCAAAAGCTGTCAGATGCCTTTGATATGACGATTGAGGGAGTTTTGAATTTGACGGCAGAACCATCTGAAAGTCAGACAAATGGCAAACCGCAGGATCGCTCCTATTTGGAGGCCAATCTTACTGGGCAGCTGCAAAAAGCAATCGATGACTATGTACAGGGGGAAAAAGACCAGGTTTCCTACATGGACTGCCTGTGGGGAGAGCTGTATGGTTCTATCAATGCCGATTTTTGGGCCGGTGTGATATCGGAAGAACAGGCAAACTATCTGAGAACAAAATACCTCTATGGAGAAGAACAGGGGGAAGAAAATGATTGATTTTACAAAATGTCCTGTGAATAAGTTTAAGGGCTACGGTGGTGCTAACGGCAATAAAATCAATATTGAATATAACGGGACAAGTTATATGTTGAAGTTTCCCCCGGTACCTTCTAAAAACAAAGTGATGAGCTACACCAATAGCTGCATCAGCGAATATCTTGCCTGCCATATCTTTGAAAGTCTTGGATTTGCAGTGCAGGAAACGATCCTTGGCACTTATACCGACAAGCGTGGTAAAGAAAAAGTTGTGGTTGCCTGTAAGGATTTTACTGCTGACGGTAAGAAGCTTATGGAGTTCGCCCACCTCAAAAACACTTGTGTAGACAGCGAGCAAAATGGTTATGGCACGGAGCTGTCCTCCATTATGAAAGCGATAGACGAGCAATCGCTCGTGGAACCCCAAAAGCTCAAGGACTTCTTTTGGGATATGTTTGTGGCAGATGCCTTCCTTGGTAACTTCGACAGACACAATGGTAACTGGGGAATTCTGATTGATGAACAAAACAGGTGTGCACACATTGCTCCTGTTTATGACTGTGGTTCTTGTCTCTATCCTCAACTGGATGAAGCTCAAATGCAGAAGGTGCTGGCTGATGACAGGGAAATAAACCAGCGTATTTATGTGTTCCCTACTTCGGCAATCATGGAGAATGGTAAAAAGATATCTTATTTCGATACCATTGCCTCGCTTAAAAATGAGGACTGCAACAAAGCTTTAAAGAGAATTGCAGAACGCATTGATCTGGATAAAATCAACTGCTTGATTGAAGAAACACCTGCCATTAGAGCAGTGCAAAAGGATTTCTATAAAGTCATGATTGCCGAGAGAAAAGCAAAAATTCTTGACTACAGCATGGAGCTGCTCAATGGCGTCTGGGACGGCAAAGAAAAGACAGAATAACAGATGATGAGCCCATCAGGGAGAGACGAATCTTCCTGATGGGCTCATAGTTCATTTACAGGTGCTTTTTCACACTCTCACATACACCGAAGACAGAAACACCAGCCCATCGCTCTCAAATCGGGCGTCGCCCTGTCCTTTTCGGGCCACGGCCTGAATCGAGGAGAGGCCGATTCCAAAATCCTCCCGCTTCCGGGAACGGAATTTGCCCTGCTCCTCGGTGACCTTCCCGTCAAAGCTGTTATCCATGGTGATGGTGAGCATGTCGTATTGCAGGCTGCTGTTTAAGCGGATAAACTTGTGCCCCTCGGTCATGCGGGTGCAGGCCTCCACCGCATTTTCCAGCAGGTTTCCGAAGATGACACAAAGGCTGCTGTCGGTCATCTGTTCATTGTGCTCGGGGACGGTGAGGTTTATGGTGCAGTCAATTCCATTTTTTTCACATATAGAGGCGTAGCGGGAAACGATGGCATTGACCGCAGGATTTTCGCAGTAGCTCTTTGGCGAGGACGGTACCTGCTCGATCAGGGAGCTGATGTAATCGTTTAATTTCTCGTTGTCGTGGTCGGCAAGTTCCTTCACTACGGTGAGCTGGTGGCGCAGATCATGGCGCTGCTGTCTCAGTTTTTCTGCATTTTCCACCATCAAAAGGCTGTGTTTTTTCTGTTCCTCGATCTGCATTTCCATGAGATTTACCTCAAAGGCAAGCTCCCGCTGCTGGTGCTCCAGCTTAATCACATCCCGGATATAGAGGCCGCCCGCAATCCCTGTAAACACGATGAAAAACAGGATTCCCATCTGGAACAGGGAGGCGAACATATAGGTGAATGCAAACTGATAATTAAAGACCTCAAGCAGTGAGGAAAGTGTCAATATCCCGATGGGAAGCACAAACCGCATCGCCCCGATTTCCTTATGGACGATACATTCATAAACCGTAAAGCCCGTCAGGATACAAAGCGTCAGCGGCACCAGAATATGAAACAGATACATACTCTTTGAGAGCGGAACAAGCCCCAGTAATTGCAGCAGCAGTGCCCCGCTCGAAGCGATGGTCATGAAAATGGCAAGCCATTGGAGCAGCTTCTCGTGTGTAAAATGAATGGCTGTCATTGCAAAATAGAGCAGTGGGATCGCAAAGGTAAACAGGCCCATAAACGCCAGCAGATACAGCAGGGTAGGGTTCTTAAACAAAACCCCGGAAAAGTTGCATTCGCCAAACGCCCACGCCCCGGTGGTAAGGGAGAACAGGCCCAGCCAGAAGAACAGGATGCCCTTCTTTTCAAAAAGCAGCACAAAAAACGAGGTTAAGAGAAGAAGGATTCCAATAATCAACTGCATGGAGGAAAAGATAAAGGGCATTCCAAGCGTTTTGGTCCGGTTCCCGAACACGGATTTGATATCACCCAGGATCGGTGCGTGCACCGTCAGCACATCACGGGCTATGGGAGAGAGGAATTCCATCCGCAGCGTGACTTCTCCGCTGTGATTTCCAAGTGGAATCATATAGACCTCGGTGGCCGGGTCCACCATAAAAGAAGGGTAACTGTCCCAAACACCAAATTCGTGAATCAGCGTATCATCCACATAGATTTTTGCCGACGAATAGACACTCTTCATGTAGATCACATCATGGGGCCTGGCGGTAATCCGGGCACGGATGGTAACCGGGGTGCGCGGTGCCAGATGCTTGAAGCTGTAGGGCAGCGTAATCGGTTTTTCTTCGCCGTTGATGCTTGCGGTTACATCAGTAATCGTGGTGACGCGGTCCAGCTTTGTGCTCTTTATGACAAACCCTTTGGCACCAATCAGCAGCAGACCAACCATCAAAACAAGGATGACTTGCGTGATCAGGGCGAGGGAAATTCGCTTTTTCATTGTGAAATCCCCCTTGTTTTATGAAATAAAAAGTTTTCGAGGGCTTTTTTGGCTTTCCCCATGCTTTCCCTGCGAATCGGAATATTTTTGCCATTTTGCATCACAAAGCATTTCAGCTCTGTATCAATATACCGGACAAAAGAAAGATTGACCGCAAAGCTTTTGTGGGAACTGAAAAAATCCTGTCTGGCAAGCTCCGGCAAAAGCGCGGACAGCTTTTCATAGATCAGAACCGTTTCCCTGTTCTTCAGATAAATATTCAGCTGATGGGTCTGCTGTTCCAGATAGAGAATCTGGGAAAATGGAATTTTTTCCGTGCTTCCATTTCTTTGAATCATCAGGGAAGGTGCATTGCTTTTTTTGAGCAGCGCCAGTTCCAAAATATCTTCGATGTCCTTCTGCTTAAATGGCTTTTCTATGTATTTCAGTGCCGAAAGCCGGTAGCTCTCCAACGTGTGGTCGGTGCTGGTCGTAATAAAGGCAACGGGAACTTCCCCGTCGGTTTCTCTGATTTTCGCAATGGTCTCTACTCCTGTAATCCCACCCATATAAATATCCATCAGCAGCAAATCAAAGGCCTGCGGCTGATATGCCTCCAGCAATGCTTCCCCGCTTGTGAAAACGGTGCAGCTTGTCGGTATGCTGCATTTTGGTAAAAGCGCAAGAAGCTTTTCTTCCTCGCTGTGCGTATCCTCGCAGATTGCAATATTTAGTGTGTTCATTGTAGTCACCTCCCTGCAAGGATAGCATATAGGCACAAAAAAGTCAATTTGTCAAGTACGAGTTATGACACGCAATCCAGCATCTATGGTACTGGAAAAGAATTCACAAACAGGTAAAATAGTATTGACAAACAAAATAAGGAGGTGAGCCGGGTTCATGATAAAAGAATATTTTACCGCCTGTGAAGAAACATTTCCTGGGAGACAGGTAGAACTACGGCGGATTTCCCTTTCGCTGCGCAGAGCGGGCATTGTGACAATGGAGACTTTGTGCCGGATGCAAAGAGAGAATCCTGAAAATATAAAAGAGATACGAAATATCGGGGGGAAAAGTGCAGAGCTGATTGCGGTGATTTGCAGGCAGTATGAGGATGACTCGGAACGATAATGCACGGTGAACGGGCAATGAAAAAACCTCGTTTTTTGAGCAAAGACTATCCCTATGGGTAGGTTACAGACAGAAGAGCGCATGATAGAATAAAAACGATTATAAAAAGTCGTTTTTCAAACCATGTTAAAAATGGAAAAAAGGGGGACTCCTACATGGAGGAACGATTTATCAAGGTTCCCATTTTGTTTCAAAAGTTGAAACAGGCAGAGGAAGAGCACTGCCTTCTCTATATCAAAGCATTGGGCGGTTATGGGAAAAGTACGGCGGTTCAGCATTATTTGCGCAGCAAATCACACCTGACCATAAGTGGTGCGGAAGGCTTCTTTGACACCATGCCGCCGCCGGAGACCATACGCCAGGGTGTGGTGGTCATTGATGATATTTCCTTTCTCAAGGAAAAAGAAAGCATCCGGTATCTTGGATCGCTGTTAGAGCGGTCGGATAAATGGTTCATTCTCATTGGCAGAAGTCCCCTTCCCATGTGGTTACAGGCACAGATCGCTAACCGCAAAGTCCTGTTTGCAGTGGAAAGGGACTTGATGTGGGATGCGCAGCAGACAAGGAAGTTCCTTGCAGACTATGAGGTGGAGGTTACACCGGAGGAAGCAGAGCAGATTGCCGCAGACACGGTGGGGCATGTAGTAACGTTAAAACTGCTGGCACAGCGTATGCGGGACGGACTTCCCTATGGAGCAGAGGCGGCGGAGAAAACAAGGATTGATTTGTACCGCTATCTGGACCATGCTTTTTATGAGTCCTGGGATGAGGAATTAAAACAGGCGATGCTGCGGCTTGCCGGATTTGACAGCTTTACCCTTCCCATGGCGCAGATGATCACCGGGTGTGGGAATGCAAGCCTGCTGCTGGAAAAAGCCATGACCCTCAGTGAGTTTTTGCAAAGTGACGGACAGGGTAATTATCGGATGCGTTCCATCCTTCGGGAATATCTGTTGTGGAAGCAGAGCAGCGAGCTGACCGGGGAGCAGTATAACAACCTTTATTATAATGCAGGACTTTACTTTGAACTCCAGGGGGACATCAAACAGGCATTGGCCTGTTATGACAAAAGTAAAAGTCAGGGAAAGATCGCCGAGCTTCTGATTAAGAATTCCATGAAGCACCCCGGCAACGGACATTACTATGAAACCAGAGCGTATTATCTGAACCTGCCGAAAGAACAGGTGGAGACATCCCCGATTCTGATGGCGGGCTTATCTATGCTCCACTCCCTGCTGATGCAGACCAGGGAGAGTGAACAGTGGTATGAAGCACTGAAAGCCTTTGAGCAGAAGCCGGGCCTCTCAAACAATCAGAAAAAAGAGGCGAGAAGCCGTCTTGCCTACTTAGATATTGCATTGCCCCACAGAGGAAGCGTGGGACTTTCCAACATTCTGGAAAATGCAGCCATGCTGTGCAGGCAGCGGTCGGTGGTACTGACCGAGTTTTCCATCACCAGCAATATGCCGTCGGTGATGAATGGGGGAAAGGATTTCTGCGAATGGAGTAAAATCGACAGGGAGCTGGCCAAGACACTCAAAAAACCTGTCGAGCTGGTGCTTGGAAACTTCGGCGCCGGACTGGTCAATGTTGCCCTGGCAGAAAGTGCGTTTGAGAAGGGCAGCATGGATGCCTATGAAATCCTCTCTCTGTTAAACAGCGGCTACATCATAGCAGACACCAAAGGAACGGCAGAGATGTGCTTTGCCATCATCGGTGTTATGACCAGAATCCATATCAGCCGGAAACAGCCGCAGCGCGCCGCGTCCCTGCTCATGGATTTCAAGGAAAAGGTGATCCGGGAGGGACATCATCATCTGCTCCCCAATATCAATGCCTTATCCGTAGCCATCGGACTTTTTACGGGCAAGGTGGAGGCGGCCAGCCAGTGGATTGCGGACGAAGCACCCAATGAAAATGTAGAATTTTATATTCTGGAACGCTACCGCTATCTGGTCAAAATCAAGGCTTACCTTGCGCTTGGACGGTTGGAGGAAGCCGCGAGCCTGATTGAACGGCTGTCCTACTACTTTGAGCAGTACCAGAGAAATTACCAGCAGATCGAAAACGGACTGCTCCGTGCCATCGTCCAGTACCGGATGCACCTGGGAAACTGGAAACAGAGCCTGACCGAAGCACTGCAAAAAGCGGAAGGGTACCGGTTTGTTCCTGTGGCAGCAGAATACGGTGTGGCACTTCACCCGCTTATGAAAGAAGCAGGAGACTTAGACCTTGCAAACGAGTATAGGCAAAGGCTGGAGCAGGCGGTCAGAGAGTATGCACTTGGCTATCCCAAATATCTGGAGGCCACGCAGACACTGACACAGCCGCTGACCGACATGGAGGCGAAGCTCCTGCCCCTGCTGTGCAGTGGTGCATCATTAGAAGAAATCGCTGCCAGGTGCGGGATCACCTACAACACTGTCAAGTATCACAACCGTAACATTTACCGGAAACTAGGCGTAAAGAACCGGCAGCAGGTGCAGGTGGCGGCAAGACAGCTTGGACTGTATGGCGGTACATAAAGATAAATAGATCATAAAAATTTGATTCAGGAGGATTTAGAAGAATGAAACGGAACTTAAAGCGACGATTATTGGCAGGGGTATTATCTGCCTGCATGATTTTTCAGACCGTCGGCATGGCACCGGTCTATGCTGCGGGGAATGTGAGAGATGGCGGTGTATCGATTGATACAGGCATCGTGTGTGAGAACCACACAGAGCATACGGCGGACTGTTATGTACAAATAGAAAACTGTATACATGACCATACCGATGCGTGCTACTCTGATGCAGACGATGAGGAAGCAACCGGAAGTGATGCAAAAAATCTCACGGAATGTGAACATATCTGTGACGAGGCAAGCGGCTGCATCACGAAGAAGCTGAACTGCACCCATAGCTGTGAGCTGTGTGCAGAGAATGGCGGAGCGGATGCCGGAGAAGATCTTGAGGAAGCCATAGAAGAAGATATTGAGCTTGCTACAGAAAGCAATGCAGATAAGATGCAGTCTGCCATAGAAGAGCTGATATCGAAGATTGATGCTCTGCCCGAGGCAGATGAAATCACGGATGAAAACCGGAAAACTGCAAAAGCAGACCTTGAGGAAGTGTTTGCAGAATACGATAAACTGTTTGAGGATGAGACAATAACCGACCTTGACGGACAGCTTGGAACAGAGCGTATGGAAAAGCTCACTGCACTGCGTGAGGTGCTGCTTGATATGGTGAACCTTGTGGAGGAAGAAGTCTACGCGGTTTATGACGGGAAGGACTTCTGGAAGGCAACAAAAGAAGATCCTACAGTGTCCACAGGTGACTATATAGGAACAGGCGACCAGAGCAGCATTGTATATTTGTATGCAGAAGCCACAAGCTCGTCTATGATGATGTTGGAAGAAAGTCTAAAAGAAGTAACCTTTGCGGATACGGTAACAGGGATTGCAGATTATGCGTTTTATGGCTGCAGCAATCTGGAAAAAGTCTACATGCCATCGAAGGCTTCTATTAGCAGATGGGCATTTTATGGCTGCAGCAAGCTTTCGGATATAGATTTGTCCAATGTAACAGAAGTGAGTCCAAACGCATTTGATAACTGTACCAGTCTTACAAGGGTAAGTCTGTCCAGTGCATCTAAAATCGATACCCAGGCGTTCCAAGGATGTACACAGATTCAGGAGGCAGACATTACAAATGCAACGAAAATTGGCAATTCTGCATTTCAGAACTGTACAGCCTTGAAAAAGGTAACTATGCCAAATGTAATTGAAATTGGTACTATGGCCTTTCGGAACTGCAGCGCCCTTCAAAGTGCAGATTTACAAAATGCAACCACGATAGGGGAAGCTGCGTTTGAGAAATGTCGCAATCTGGCAAGCGTCGTTATGCCAAAAGTAACCCAAATCGGTACTGGTGCATTTCAGTATTGTGACAAACTGACAAATATTACGATGAGTGCAGAACTGCCGACCGTTGGCCGATATATTTTCCAGGGGGCTAATTCACCACGCGCCCTGACACTCTATGGCAATCCAAGGCTCTATGATGCGGTAATCGCTCAATTTGATGATGCAGATGGCACAAAAGACAATATGTGGTACGGCTGTGAACTGCCGGCTTCATTTATCAACACGAATGCTGTCGATTCTACAGGCACACTTAAAGTAAAAGAAGGCAGCCTTACCCCCGGATTGGGCGAAGATAACACAATCACATTCACTGCCGCATTTGAAAAAGCGAATGCGATGCGGATGGCACTTGTTACGAACCAGATTGTGCTGATGGACGGCGAAACGCAGCTTGGGGAGCCGGTTATTGCCAAACAAGCTGACGATGGCAGATGGACTGCAGAGTTGACCGTGAACACCAGCGAATGGGCTGTTGGAGAGCACGATATCACTGCCAGGTTTGCAGGAAATAATGAGTTAAACGATAGTGAAACCAACTCAGTGGCAGTAACTGTAATCGAAAGCTATGCTGTTTATGAAAATGGAAAATTCTTTGCGGCAACAAAAGAGGAGCCTGAAGTAGCAACGGATACTGAAATTTTAGAAGAAAATAAAAAAACAATCAACTACCTTTACAGCAATGTTGAAACTGTACCAAACAATTTGATGGCGGGGTGTGGGGGTCTAAAAACTGTCACTATGCCGAATGCAACTACAATTGCATATCGTGCGTTTTATGACTGTACCAGTCTGACTGGTGTAGAGCTGCCAAAGGCAACTGAAATTGGTGAAAATGCATTTGATGGCTGCAATGCTCTTACAAGTGTAGAAATACCAAAGGTAATCACAATCAAGAGGCAGGCATTTATGCAGTGCGCTCTTCTTGAAACTGTAACAATGCCAAACGTAACCATAATCGAAGATAATGCGTTTTCTAACTGTCCAGTTCTGGAAACTGTAGAAATGCCAAACGTAATAGAGATCGGAGCCTACGCATTTTCTGCCTGTGAAAGGCTTGCAAACGTGTCGGCACCAAAGGTAACCACAATCAGTGATGGTGCATTTATGCAGTGTGGTTTAGCAAACATTACCCTTGGTGCGACGCCGCCAACAGTTGATACAAATGCTTTCCTAAGTTGCCCTGCATCTCGTAACCTGACTATTTTTGGCAACGACGCTTTCAGGGACGATGTTATCAATGCATACAAGGCTGTCGATGATGGTGTAACCGATGAACTGTGGTACGGCTGGACATTACCAGAGTCCCTTGTCGGCACAGGTGTGTCCGCTTCCGCAGGAACACTTACTGTAACAGATGGCAAAACTGACACAATGTTTGGCGAGAACAACGAAATCATCTTCACTGCAACCTTTGCTAAAGCGCCTGCTTCTGCAACGGAAGGCCTGTTAAGGACTTTAGCAATCAATGAGGTTCAGTTTAAAGATGGCAATGAGCCTCTTGAAGCAGCAGTAGCAGCAACGGAAGATGGCAATGGCAACTGGGTGGCTAAACTTACTGTAAACACCAGTGCTTGGGCTGTGGATACACATAACATCACAGCCGAGTTTACGGGAAACCACGATCTGAATGGTGCAGTCACCACCCAGGTGGCAGTAACGGTAAGCGAAACCTACGCCGTGTATAACGGAACAGGTTTCTATTATGCAGACAGCGAAGAACATACAAAGCCAACAGAAAAAGTAGTCACAGATAAAAACATAATCCAGAATCTTTATATTGATGTTGAAGCTGTACCGGATGTATTAATGTGGAACTGTGCAAACCTAAAAATAGTTACCTGTTCGGATAAGGTAACCCAAATCGACGACGGTGCATTTTCTGCTTGTTCGGTCCTTACAAAGGCAGAAATGACAGCGGTAACCAAAATCGGCAATGATGCATTTTCTAGCTGTGCAGCTCTTGCAACTGTGGATTTGTCAGAGGTAACCTCAATCGGCGACAGAGCATTTATGTATTGTTCGGTTCTTACAAAGGCAGAAATGCCAGAGGTAACCCAAATCGACAATAATGCATTTGACAGTTGTACAGCTCTTACAACTGTAACAATGCCAAAGGTAAGCGCAATTGGTGAGAGTGCATTTTCTAACTGTACAGCTCTTACAACTATAACAATGCCAAAGGTAACCAAAATTGGTACGGGGGCATTTTATAACTGTGTAAAGCTTAATAGCATAACACTAGGTGCAACACCTCCAACAGTTGGTGAAGATGCTTTCCGAGGTTGCTCTAACACTCGTAACCTGACGATTTTGGGTAACACTGCCTTTGCCGCAGATGTGCTTAATGCATATAAGGCTGTCGATGACGGTGTAACAGATGAGCTGTGGTACGGTTGGACATTGCCAACCGCCATTGACGGCACAAATGTGCCTAACGCAACAGGAACACTGGCTGCAACAGCAGGTAACACCACAGCAACTTACAGTCAGGCCAACACAATCACATTCACGGCAAGCTTTCAAAAGGCTGGCGAAAGCAGACTTAGAACGGCTGTTCAAAACCAGATCACACTGATGAACGGCAGTTCTGTAGTAGAAAGCAAAGCTGCAACGCTGACCGAAGGCGTATACTCCGCAGAATTTACTGTGGATACAAGCGAACTTGATGCAGGAACTTATCACTATACCGCCACATTTGACGGCAACGGCAGCCTGAAGGAATCTGAGAGTAATGTGGTGATTGTTACCGTTACCCAGTCCGCCACAGACTTTGAGGATGGTGTGAAAGCAGATCGATCCGAATATACCTACGGCGATACCATTACCATAACTGCAAAACCACAGGCAACGGGTACAGCAGTTAACGCAAGATTTTTCACAGCACCGGGAGCCAATCAGATGGCATTGTTTGTGGGTGGTAAGCAGATTAGTGAAGCTGTGACCGCAGACGCAGATGGTGTCTATACCATGACATATGACACCAAGGGCAAACACCTTACTATCGGCCCGAATAGCATTACTGCGAACTATGTGGGCAATACCAATATGGCAGATGTAAGCGATGATGTACTCGTAATGCTGAATAGAAAGCCGATCATGTCCGCAGAGGTCGACACAACGGATGCTGCCGCAAGCAAAGAATATGACGGCACAGACAGCTTTACCGGTGTTGCATTGACACTGGATACGAGCAGCATTTTCAGTGGAGATACCGTTACAGCAGTCGCAGCCGGAACATCGGCAGGCACAGATGTTGGCACGAGTCATAGCTTCACCGCCACCAGCGTAACCCTGGATGGTACAGACGCTATTTATTACAGTCTTGAGAGTACGGCTGTCAGCGGCACTGTGGCCATTACCGAAGCAACCCCTGCCGTTACGGTAACGGCAGTGAAGCAAAAATCGCTTCTTAGAAGCATCATTGGCGATCATGACGACATCATTGTTCTAACAGCAACCGTCACAGGTGTACCAGGCGGCACAACACCAGCCGGAACTGTTACCTTCAAAAACGGCGAAACTACGATTGAAAGTAATGCAGCGATGTCAAAGGGTGTTGCAAGCTGTGAATGGAAAAACCCGGCAGCGGATGTTAATTACACCATCACCGCAGAATTTACAGCGGCGGAAAATACCAATTATAAGAATGCCACAGGAACTTCCGAGGCGTTTGACATTAGTAAGGCAGAGCAGAAGGCACTAAATATTACGGTACCGGCTGCGGTGACTTATGGGGATGCAGACTTTACCCTGGGCACCACAGGCGGCAGCGGTACCGGCGCAGTGACTTATGAAGTGACAGAAGGAACGGTTGTCTCGGTTACCAAAGACGGCAAAGTGGCTGTCCTGGCAGCAGGCGAAGCTACCATCACCGCGACGAAAGCAGGCGATCCCAACTATAACGCTAAGACGGGTACTGTAAACATTACCGTGAAGGCTGCAGCTCCGGTTCTTACATGGGGTGAGGCAGCGCAGACAGTAACCTATACAGGTAAACCGGCAGTGATTAAAGCGCCAACTGCAGCCGGAGTAACCGGTGGTACAATACCGAATGGGACAATCAGTTACACCTATGAGAAGAAGAGCCTGAGCTCACTTTTCACAGCACCGGAAAACGGTCTGCCTGTAGATGCAGGAATCTATACCGTGACGGCGCATATTGCGGCAGAGGGCAACTACACTGCTGCAGACAGCAGTACCATGGAGCTGACCATTATCAAATCAACACCGGAGCTTTCCATAGGCGCAGACTATTTAGGCAAACCATATGACGGCAAAGCCATAGACCCGCCAACGGCTGCCCAGATGACAATCACAGGTACCGCGTATGCAGAGGTAACCTTTGCTTATAGCCAAAATGCCGATATGAGCAGTCCTCTTACCACCGCACCAGCGGATGCAGGTACTTACTATGTGCAGGCAGGTGTTAAGGAAGGTGCTAACACCAACGCGGCAGTCTCTGCACCAAAGGAATTTACTATTGACAGAATTAACCCCGTTATCGAGGTTGCGACGGACAAAACCAGCCAGTTAGGTGGTAAGGATGTTCAGGTAACGGTGAAAATTACCAACCCGGACGGCGCGGCTACCGGCTTCCCGGAAGCGGGCGAGATTGCTATTGCACCGACGAATGCAGCCTTAAAATCAGGTACTGCAATCACAGGCGCAAATGGAACCTATACGGCAACCTATACGCTGGCAGCTTACAGCAGCGGCGCAAAGGCACATTTTACAGCAACGGTACCAAAAGCAACCACAAACTATAATGCAGATACCACAGGTACAAGTTCAGGTGATGTTACAATTCTTGACCAATACGTACCGACCGTTACCATCGAAGCGGATGAGACATCCGTAATCTATGGTGAATCCGTGACTCTGACGGCAGCCGTTGGCAAGGACGGCAAGACCAGCGACCTGGCGGGAACCGTTCAGTTTAAAGAGGGCGGCACAGCCATCGGCGAACCGGTTGCCATTGACAGTGCCGGTGCAGCAGCCATAACGGTTGATAAAGCAACTCTTACTTATAATAATGGCACAGAACACAGCTTTACAGCAGAGTTTACCCCTGCAGCCGGCAGTGACTATAAGTCGAATGCCTCGTCTGCCTGTGAAGTAAAAGTTACAAAAGCTGCCATGACAGGCGAAGCTGCAATTACAGGTATTGCCAAATATGGCCAGACACTGACCGCAGATACCTCTACATTAAAGGGTATCGATGGTGAAGAGTTAGGCACATTCACCTATCAGTGGAAGAGAGCCGGCAGTGATATTGCAGGCGAAACAAAGAGCACTTACGTGGTTGCAGAAGCAGATTTGGGCAAGGCAGTTACCGTGGAAGTCACACCGGTAAATGGAAACTACAGTGCTAAGACAAGTGGGGCAGTCACACCGGCAAAGGCAGATTCGACCATTGCCTTTACGGACACAAGTCTTGATAAGACCTATGACGGTTCACCAATCACAGACCCTGTTAAAACGACGAATTATACTACGACAGGAAGCACAGGGAATGTGACCTTTGAGTGGTATAGTGGAGCGACAAAGCTTGCTTCTGCACCGGAGAATGTGGGTACTTATACCGTAAAGGCAATCCTTAAGGCAGATAATAAGTACGAAGGAGCGTCTACAGGAACCAATAAGGAATTTAAGATTACAGCAAAGACGATTGAGCCAGACATCGAAGCAATCGACGAGCAGACCTATACCGGCAAACAGTTGACACCGGAGGTTACGGTAAAGATAAAGGATAGCACGACCACCCTTGTGTCCGGCTCAGATTACACCGTCGCATACGGCGATAATGTCAATGCAGGAACCAATGCCGGTAACGTGACAGTTACCCTGATCGGTAACTACAGCGGCGAGAAAGAGGCTAAATTTACAATTAAGAAAGCACCACTGACCATCACCGGCGGTACCGTCACCGGCAGAGCATGGGATGGCACCAGGACAGCTGTAGTAACCGCAATCACATTTGATGGTCTGAAGAATGATGAAACATTAACCATGACCGCAGATTACACCGTGACAGGTGCCCAGTTTGCAAATGCCAATGTGGGAACCGGAAAGGAAGTGTCCGGAACGGTTACGCTGGTATCAGATGGAGCAACAGCGAAGAATTACAGTCTGGCACAGGGCGCACTTGTGAATGTAAAGGGTGATATCACAAGAGCATCCAGCCCGGCAGCACCAACCGACGGAAGTGTGGATGATACGAATAACACCTTCGGCTTTACTGTGAATCCGAACTTTACGGATATTACAGCTTATGAATACAGCCTGGACAGTGGGAAAAACTGGACGAAAGTTACAGTCAAACCGATTCCACTGGGTAATGTCAATATCCCGGCAGGACAGTTACAGGTACGGATTGCAGCGACAGATAACCACGCAGCAGGAGAAGTGCTTTCTAATGACAAAGCATTTACCGCAGTCTTAGAAGGTGATGTTGCCATCGCAGGTACTGCTGTTTACGGCGGTACACTGAATGCCACCGTATCCGGTGCACAGGCTGGGGCAGATCTTCATTATAAGTGGATGGCCGGAGACAAGAAGGTCGGCACTGACAGCACGGCTTATGCAATCGGAAAAGAAGCAGTGGGCCAGACGGTCAAAGTTGTCGTAACAGCTTTCGCAGACTATACAGGAGCACTGACTTCTGCATCAACTGCTAAAGTGGCACAGAAGGAAATTGCGCCAATTGCTCATGCAGAAGACAAAGAGTACGATGGAAATACCACTGCGGAGGTTTCATTTACATTTGCAGAGGGAGAGATTTTAAACAAGGACGAGGTTGCTGTCATAGCTACCGGTACCTTTGCCGATAAGAAGATGGGAACCGGAAAGACCGTCGCTCTGTCTGGCGTTGCACTGACAGGTGCAGATAAGGACTATTATACCATGGCGGCGGCTCCGGCGAATCCGACCGCAGCGATTACAGCAAAGGTGTTAACAGTTACCGACGGAACTCTGGTTATTACCAAGACTTATGATGGAACCGGGAAATTTGCAGCAGAGAACGCTACAGGAAGTCTGGCTCTGACGAATCCGGTACAGGCAGCGGGAGAAGATATCAAAGCTGTCATTACCGGGTATGGAAGCGCGGCAGATGGAAATGTGGGTAAGGACAAAGCGATTACCCTGACCATTGGTTTAAGCGGCGTGGATAAAGAAAATTATAAGCTGGACAGCACAAGCTATCCATTTAATGCAGGCATTACTGCAAAGGAGATTACGCCAATCATCGAAGCAATCGCCGACCAGACCTACAGCGGAAGTCAGCTGAAGCCGGAGGTTACGGTAAAGGATGGCACAACAACCCTTGTGCTTGGAACAGATTACACAGTCACATATGGTGAAAATATCAACGCAGGCGAGAATGCCGGAAGCGTAACGGTTACCTTAAAGGGCAACTATACAGGAAGCGGTGAAGTGAACTTTACAATCACCTCCATCGATCAGGCGCCTCTGGTGATCACGCAGGTGTCTGAGAAAACCTATGGAGACAAGGCGTTTACACTGGAGACAACAGGCGGAGACGGAACCGGGGCTGTGACCTACAGCGTACCGGAGGACAGTAAGGTCTTGGCAATTGACGGAGACCAGGCAGCGATCATCGGCAGTGGAACCGTTACTGTAACCGCAGTCAAGGCAGGGGATGGAAATTACAACGCTGCAACTGCAACTCTTGAGATCACCGTTGCGAAGAAAGCAGCGACGGTTACCGCAGAGGATGTCTCGATGACAGCTGGAGAGGCAAAACCGGCCTACAGCTATAAGGCAGACGGATTTGTAAACGGAGAGACCATAACCGGCGTTACCTTTGATGACAGCGCAGTGAATATTACGACAGCAGGAGTTTACAAGGTGATGCCGCAGGGAGGAACCGTAACCGGTAATGGAGCAGACAATTACGAGCTTACCTATCTGCCGGGATCTGTCACGGTTCAGGTGAAAACCGATGCTCTGGATGCGGCTGTCACAGCGGCATCGGAGGCGAAGAAAGACATCATCGTTTCTGACAAGGAGGCTTCTTCGATATCCAGAGGAACGAAGTTTGTAACGACTGGGGAAATGGCTCTTCTGGATGCAGCAATCCAGAAGGCGGAGGAAGTAAAGGCATCAGCGATCTCTTCCGAGGTTATCAATCAGGCTATTGCAGAGCTGAATGATGCTGTGACTGCATTTAAGGCGGCCATTAAGACTGGAACCAAGAGCAGTTCAGGCGGCGGAAGCGGCTCAGGCGGCGGAAGCAGCTCTAGTGGCGGAAGCAGCTTAGGTACTGGTACCAGCGTATCTGCAGGAAGCAGTGGTACGGTAAGTACCGATGAAAAGAAAGGACAGATCAATTCTGCCACAGGTATCATCACCGGGGCTACGATCACCGGAGCGGCAGGCACCGGAGCAGCAAGCGGCAGCGCAGGGGATGGCTACAGCCACTGGGTACAGGAAAAAAAGGGCTGGAAGCTGCAATATGCGGACAGTACCTATGCCGCAGGAACCATGGTTACCGCAGCGAGTGGAGCAGCGACAGAGCAGCTTGCATGGGAACAGATCAACGGTGCGTGGTATGCTTTTGGAGCAGACGGTTATACAAAATCCGGAATGCTGTTTGATACAGCATTGAACGGCTGGTTCTATATCGATATCAATAGTGGTATGAAGACCGGCTGGCAGTTCGTAGACGGAACATGGCGCTATTTCAATCCGCTTTCGGATGGAACGAAAGGAAAGATGGCAGCCAATACGAAAACACCGGATGGCTACAACGTAGGCCAGGATGGCATTTGGGATGGCCGGGAAGCAGATAAGAGCTGATAAGAACAGATAAGAATTAACAGATAGCAGGTAATAAGAAACAATGCGGCGGGCCACTGAAGAGGAGAGATTCTTTAGGGGCCCGTCGTATTTACTTGGTGATTGTTTTAAAAAGCCATTCTTTTTTCTCAGGTTTAGGTTATAATGAATACATTAGCTGGCATCAGATGATTGTAAGGGGACGGAGGAATGCAGGATGACCTATAAACCATTACCGATCGGGGTAGATGATTTTAAAGATTTGATAACAAAGGACTATTATTATGTAGATAAAACCTGGATGATCAAAGAGCTGCTGGATAGGAAAGAAAAGGTGAACTTGTTTACCAGACCCAGTCTGTTTGGAAAGACGCTGAACCTAAGTATGCTCCGCTATTTCTTTGAGATACCGGAAGATGGCAAGACGAATCGGACTCTTTTTGAGGACCTGAGGATTCTGGATGCCGGAGAACGGTACACTTCGGAACAGGAACAGTATCCGGTGATCAATCTGACGCTTAAGTCAGGGAAGCAGGGAAGCTTTGAGCTGGCATACGGCTGCCTGAAGGAGGCAATCGCATATGAGTACAGCCGCCATCAGTATCTGCTGGATACGTTTAAGACCAAAGAAGAACGGGACAAATTCTATGCTCTGATGACAAGACAAGCGCCTGTGCAGGATTATCTGACATCACTTCTCTTTTTGTCCAAATGCCTGAAGGAATATCATGGGAAACAGGTGATTATCCTGATTGATGAATACGACATACCATTAGAGAATGCATACTATACCGGATTTTATGATGAGATGATGGACTTTATCCGTTCGTTGTTCGAATCTGCGTTAAAGACCAATCCGTACCTGGAGTTTTCTATTATAACCGGGTGTTTGCGCATTAGTAAGGAATCTATCTTTACGGGACTGAATAATTTAGAGATGATTTCGATTCTTAATGAGCACTACGGGGAACATTTCGGATTTGTAGAAAGGGAAGTACAGGAGATGCTTCGCTTCTATGGTCGGGAAGAGTCTATGGGGGTGGTTAAAAAGTGGTATGACGGCTACCGCTTTGGAAATGCAGAGGTTTATAATCCGTGGAGTGTGATCAATTATGTGAAGGCATTGTACACGAATCCGCAGGCATTTCCGGGAGCCCACTGGTCGAATACCAGTTCCAACCGAATTGTCAAGGATTTGATACAAAGAGCAGATTTTTCCGTAAAAGGAGAGATCGAGACACTGATTGCAGGAGAAACCATAGAAAAACAGGTGCATGAAGAAATCACGTATGCGGATATCTATGATTCAGAGGATAATCTCTGGAATTTCCTGTTCTTTACCGGGTATTTAAAGGCGGTAGACAAGCGGATGATAGAAGAAAATCAATACGTGACCATGACGATTCCCAATGCAGAGGTGCGCAGTATTTACCGGAACACCATTGTTAACTGGTTCCGTGACGAGATCAAAACCCGTGACCTATCGGTGATGTACCAGGCCCTGATGGCAGGAGACGGAGAAATGTTTCAGAAGGAATTAAGCGTGCTTTTGATGAATTCCATCAGCTACATGGACAGCAGGGAAGCATTTTACCATGGCTTCTTACTGGGTGTACTTGGAAATATGCGGGAGTATCTGGTCAAATCCAACCAGCAGGCCGGTCTTGGGCGATACGATATCTGTGTCCGCAGCTTAAATGTAGAGATGGCTCCGGTGGTGCTGGAGCTTAAAGTTTCCCCAACTTTTAAGGGAATGGAAGCCAGCTGCGACGAAGCAATCAAACAGATACATGACAAGCATTATGATGACTGGCTGCCGGAGGAAGGGTATACGGAGGTGTTAAACGTCGGTGTTGCATTCTTTAAGAAGCAGTGCCGGGTGAAGGTGGAACGGATAGCATTAGAATAGAACTTATTACCAAAATCCCAATCAGTGGAGAGGCAAAATTATTGCTGCTTTTCCGATGATTGGGGTTTCTTATATCAAATAAGAAATTCGATAACCTGATATCAATAAAGGAAAAGACCCGCGTTTTTGAGCAAAGACTAGCCCTGGGGGTAGGTTACAAACCAGAAACTTTATAATAAAATAATAAAAAGTCATCTTCCAAATTATTGTAAAAACGAAGATGAGATTCGCAAAGGGAGGATTATAAAGATGAGATGGAAGGAAGACGTAATACTGGAGAAAGAGAATCCATTGCGCTTACGCTGGGGTGACAAGGTTCTTTCGATTGCAGAACGTGATGTCTATCTCGTAAAAGCCGTGGAAAAGGGCATTTGTAACGATGAGGATTTAGTCAGACTGGTTGCCAAAGAGGAGGGCATTGATGAAACAGCTGTTGCCTTTGGGTTGGCGCAGTTTCTGCTTGATTACAGCGATTTTATCGAGGAGGATACCTCGCATTACATCATTACCAGGTAACTGATTGTGAGCCTGTCAGGGAGTTGCTTTCCCTGATGGGCTTATTTTATTAGTTGCTGTGGATAGTTTTGCTGTGATTAGTATGCTTTGGATAGCTTGCTGTGGGGAGTTTGTTGTGGACGGTATGCTGTGGACATTTACTTTGGACAATTTTATTGTGTGGACATGGACAGCTGCCCAATGCACGCAGGTATAAATATGAGAATTCTAGCGATTGGGTAACTATCAAATGAAACTGGCCGCAATTGTCCAAGAATTGCTGGATTTGTGGGCAGGGATCTTCAATTTCAAGCAAGAATTGTCCAAACCCTCCCACTTTCAACCTTTTGAGTGGGTATGTTGGATCACTGTGCATATCCAGAGGGTAAAATTGTCCAAAACCGCAAAAGTTTCCATGAAAGAAGGTTCATACAGGTACGGATGAGCCCAGCCTGTTGGCAGCATGATCAAGATGACCGCTGCAAAGAGAATCGCCATGTGAGCAACAGCATCAAATTCGTCGCAGAACTGGCAAGATTAAGAAAGTTGTCAGTTTCAAACGCAGAAAGTTATGATATAATGAGCGTTAGTGAGCCACGAGCAAGCTCGCTTGCTCATGGCGAGCGGCGAATGACGATCATGATAGCTGCGAAGCAGCGTCAAGCGCTGAAAGCGCGAATCGTGATATAATCAAAAAAGCAAATATGGAATGAAAAACATACATATAGGAGATCATGCATGAAAAACTGGAAGAGAATTCTGGCCCTGGGTCTTGGAATGACCCTGACCTTTGGACAGGCAGCATACGCGGAGGTTACAGTACCGCCGCTTACCATCGCAAATGAAAGTCAGGTGACACAGGAGACGACCGCTCCGGCGGCTTCCGGCACAGGCACGGCGGATGGGCCGACAACGGCGCCAACAACAGGTGGAAATACGACATCGGCCCCGACGACAGGAGGCAATGCGACATCAGCCCCGTCAACTGGCGGGAATGCAGTATCGGGTCCGACGACAGCCCCAACGGCAGCTCCAACGACGGGCACTGGTCCTTCGACCTCCACGGCCAATACGGGTAATACAGCCAATGCTGGAACCACCGCGAATCCCGGCACCACAACCGGCACTACAACCGGCACCACAACCGGCACTACAACCGATACCACCACCGGCACCCAGGCAGCGATCCAGGAACCGATCGTTGTGGCGGACGGAGCTGTTTTGATGGATGCGGCTACGGGACAGGTATTGTATGGCAAAAATCAGGACAAGCAGTTCTATCCGGCCAGCATCACGAAGGTGATGACGGCGCTGGTGGTACTGGAGCACTGCAACCTGAGCGATACGGTAACCTTTTCTTCCACGGCGACGACCAATCTGGAATCGGGAGCAGTTTCCCTCGGCATTTCGGAGGGCGACCAGCTGACGGTGGAGCAGGCATTGTATGGTCTGCTGCTGAAATCAGCCAATGAAATCGGAAACGGACTGGCAGAGCACGTGGGCGGAAGCATCAGCGGCTTTGCGGAGATGATGAACGCGAAGGCGAAGGCACTGGGCTGCAAGAATACTCATTTTGCGAACCCTCATGGTCTGAATGATTCTACTCACAAGACGACACCGTACGATATGGCGCTGATCCTGAGCGCGGCCCTGCAGAATGCTACCTTCCGAAAGATTGATACGACAACTTCCTATCAATTTCCGGCTGTCAAAAAGGCGGCGGCCCGCACGATCACCATGGGACATAAGATGATGTATCCGACGGATTCCCGCTATTATGAGGGCATTATCGGTGGAAAGACCGGATATACTTCCCTGGCAGGCAATACGCTGGTAACCGGTGTGGAACGAAACGGCGTGCGTCTGGTGGCAGTGGTAATGAAAGCGAAGGGAACGCAGTATACTGATACTAAGGCCATGCTTGATTATGGCTTTGCAAATTATAAGGCACTGACTGGAAATAGCGGCAGCACGGCGGCAAATGGAACAGGAACGACGACCGGAAACGCTGCGGCCGGATCCTCCACAGGAGAGGTCGGCCCGTCTGCCGGAACGACAACTGGCGGCACAGTCGGCACCACAACCAGCGGCACAACCGGCGGCACAACAGCCACCACAACATCCGGCTGGAAGCAGGATGCACAGGGATGGTATTACCTGAAGGCGGACGGCAGCCGTGCGGCCAGCGAGTGGCAGACGGTCGGCGGCAAAGAATACTGGTTTGATGCGAATGCATACATGGCGACGGGATGGAGGCATTTTGCCAATGGAGACTGGTATTACTTCTCATTGGATGATGGACATATGATGTCAGGCACCTGGGTCACAGACAGCGGAGACTGGTATTATCTGGGAAGCAGCGGGGTTCTGCTGACGAATACGACGACACCGGACGGCTATCCGGTTGACGAGAATGGAATCCTGATCAAGCAGTAAAGGCGGATGCGATGAAGGAACGTTTGTATACCATGGAACTGACGGATGCGGTTCGGGCAGGGGATGAATGCATGTTTTGCTGGCTGAACCGGAAGCTGGAGCAGGAGAATCTGGAATTTGTTCTGGGCTCCTCCTATATGGAGAGCGATATTCGGGAGAAAACCAGTGAAAAGGGTTTTTGCAGACACCACGTCAAGCTGATGTATGATTACGGAAACAGCCTTGGGAATGCCTGGATTATGAAATCCTGGCTGGAACAGAAGAACCGCGAGCTGAAAGCACAGAGCGCGCAGAACAGCGCAGAGAAGAAAAGCGCCGGAAAGCCAGGCTGGTTTTCCAAACTTAGAAACGGCAGTTCCGGTGCGGGAAATGGTTTTGGCGGCAACGGTATACAGGAAAGCTGCTATATCTGTGAGCGGATGCAGACGGTATCGGATCGAATGCTTGACACCTTTGTACATATGCTGCGCACGGACGCGGCGTTTGAAGAGCAGCTCATGCAGACAAAGGGTTTTTGCTTTCCGCATTATCAGGCGATTCTTGCGGTGTGCGAGTCGAAGCTGAAACCAGAGGAGCAAAGCAGGTGGATTCCCCGGCTGAATACACTGATGCAGGAGAATCTGGATCGGGTGCAGGCGGATATTAACTGGCTGATTGAAAAATATGATTACCGCAATCAGGATGCGGACTGGAGGCAGTCGAAGGACGCGCTGCCGCGCACGATGCAGAAGCTGACTGGCAGAATGGTATAATCTGCATGGCTCAGGAGACACTAATGGAAACCAATTTAAAGGAGGTTTTCAGGATGGATTCGAAGAGCAGCGAGACAGCAAAGAATCTGATGCGTGCATTTGCGGGAGAGAGTCAGGCGAGGAACCGCTATACCTTTGCGGCAGGGAAAGCGAAGGCAGAGGGGCTTCCGGTCATTGAAGCGGCATTTTTGTTTACGGCCGGGCAGGAAAAGGAACACGGGGAGATTTTTTATAATCACCTGAAGGATTTGTGCGGCCAGACGATTTTCATCGATGGCGGTTATCCGGTGGACCAGTATGAGAAAAGTGTCGATCTGCTGAAAGCGGCGCGGCACAACGAATACGAAGAGTATCAGGATGTGTACCGGAATTTCGGGAATATCGCAAAAGAAGAAGGATTCAGTCAGATTGCCAATTCCTTTTTCATGATTGCGGAAATTGAGCGGACCCATGGGGACCGGTTTCAGTTGTTTGCAGATTATCTGGATAAGAATCAGTTGTTTGTGTCTGAGGTGGAGACTGGCTGGATGTGCTTAAACTGCGGTCATGTGCACAAGGGAACCCAGGCACCGCAGAAGTGTCCGGTGTGTCAGCACGAGCAGGGCTATTTTATCCGGATGGAGCTGGCACCCTACGTGCAATAGCAGAGAAGGAGAATGGACGAAAGATGAATCGAGAAGTGAGAGCTGTAATTTTTGACCAGGATGGACTGATGTTTGATACAGAGCGGTTGTCTCAGGAAGCCTGGCTGATCACGGCACAGCAGGTGGGCATCAAAATGGAGGACTCTATTTTCGCCAATATCCGCGGCATGAATCATCGGGACTGTGTGGCCTTTTTGAATACCTGGTTTGAAGGAAAAGTGGACTGCGAAGCACTGCGCACACAGAAGCAGGCGTGCATCGAGCGGCTGCTGGAGGAGCGCGGAGTGCCGGTAAAGCCGGGACTGAAGCATTTGCTGGAATACTTGAAGGAGCATGGGATCAAGACGGCGCTTGCGACGGGAAGCAACAAAAGCTATACAGAGCGAAATCTGGAAGCGGTTGGAATTGTGGAATATTTTCAGTATATCGTGACCGGAGATATGGTCAGCCATGCGAAGCCGGACCCGGAGATTTTCCAGAGGGCGGCAGAGGGACTGGGGGAAGCTCCGGAGTTCTGCATGGTGCTGGAGGACAGCCAAAATGGCCTGGAGGCCGGGATTCGCGGCGGATTTATCACGGTCATGGTTCCCGATCTGTCTCAGCCGGATGAGGTGCTGCGCAGCCGGGTCGATTGGGTGTGTGAGTCTCTGGAGGAAGTGAAGGATTTGGTGGCAAAGCGGTGAGAATACCGGACGGCCATAAGGTTATTTAAGGGTAAAGGTGGAGTGAATTCGTGAATTCTGGATGGAAATGGATGGCTGCATTGCTTGCGGCAGGAGCTTTTGGAACGGCAGGCGGTCTGCTGCGCTCCCGGTATGAACGGGATCATTTCGTGGTGGAGGAGACCGAGATTGTCTCTCCGAAGATAAAAAGAGAGTGGAAGCTGGTTTTTCTCACCGATATGCATGACAAAGAATTCGGTGACGGCAATCGGCGGTTTTTGGATGCACTGGCAAAGCTTTCGCCGGATGCGGTGCTGATCGGCGGAGATATGATGATCGCCAAGCCGGGAAAGGCGCGGCTTGCGGCTACGAGACGGCTGCTGGACGGAGTCTGTCATCTGGAAGGGCATCCGCCGGTATTCTATGCGGACGGCAATCACGAACAGAGGATGAGACGGGAGCGGGAGCAGTATGGAACGGTCTATCAGGAGTTTGTCCGGCTGTTAAAGGAGTATCAGGTCAGTTATCTGGCGGACTGCACGGGGATGCTGGGGGAAGATATCGCGGTCAGCGGTCTTCAAATCGAGCAGAACTATTACAAAAATTTCATACCGGAGCAGATGGAGGAGGACTATATAAAGCAGCATCTCGGGGCGGCGGATTCGGAGCGCTTTCAGATTCTGCTGGCACATTCTCCACTGTTTCTGGAGGCCTACGCCGCGTGGGGAGCGGACCTGACGCTGGCGGGACATTTTCATGGCGGTACGATCCGGATTCCCGGGCTGGGCGGCGTGATGACACCACAGTTTCAGTTTTTTCTGCCTTACTGTGCCGGAACCTTTGAGCGGGATGGACGCCGGATGATCGTCGGCCGGGGACTGGGTACCCATTCCATCAATCTTCGCGTCGGAAACAAACCACAAGTAGTAGTAGTGCGGCTGAAACCGCAGACTATATTTTGAGAGAAGAAAGCCCTTGTTCCTTATTTACAGAACAGGGGTTTTTTGTTATACTGGTAAATACGTGAGAATCCGGGCTGATCCCGGAGAGGACGATTTTGTAGGAAGCAGGCAGGAATGTCATGACGATTTCATATAAGCTGGAAAAGTTTGAAGGTCCGTTGGATCTGTTGCTGCATTTGATTGAAAAGAATAAGGTCGATATTTATGATATCCCGATCGTGGAGATCACGCAGCAGTATCTGGATTATGTAAAGCAGATGGATAAAGAGGACTTAAACATCGTCAGCGACTTTCTGGTCATGGCGGCGACGCTTCTGGACATCAAGTCCCGGATGCTGCTTCCGGCGGAGGTCGACGAGGAGGGCGAGGAGGAAGACCCGCGCGCCGAGTTGGTTGCCCGCCTGCTGGAATATAAGCGCTACAAGATGATGGCCCAGGAACTTCAGGAACTGGAGGAAAACGCCCAGGGACTTCTGTTCAAACGTCCGACCGTGCCGAAGGAGGTAGCGAAATACGAACCGCCGGTTGACCTTGATAATTTACTGGATGGACTGACACTGGCAAGGCTACAGCGGATCTTTGAGTCGGTTATGAAACGGCAGAAGGATAAAGTGGATCCCATCCGAAGCAGTTTCGGAACGATCCGCAGAGAGCCGGTCAGTCTGGAACAGCGCATTCTGGACGTGATGGGCTATGCCAGGAAGCACCGGAATTTCAGCTTCCGGCAGATGCTGGAGCAGCAGAAGGACAAGCTTGAGGTGGTGGTGACCTTTCTGGCGATTCTGGAACTGATGAAGATCGGAAAGATCCAACTGACACAGGAGAATACCTTTGATGATATGTTGATTGAGACGCTGGAGGCAGAGGGCGAGGAGACGGAGCTTGAGCTGGAAGGTCTCGATGATTTGGAAGGATAGGGAGTATGGGAAACTTGTTTGACGAGGATGAGGAAGAGTTCGATCTGGCAGCGATCGAGGCGCGGCATGCGGAGCTGGAGGCAGAGGAGATGCTGGATGAGCTGGGGCAGATGCGGATTCCGGGAACGGAGACCGTCCCTGCGGGAGCGTACCCGGCCAGTGACTGGGAGGCGATTGTGGAGGCGGTATTGTTTACCATGGGAAATTCCGTGGAGCTGCGGCAGCTGGCGATCGCCATTGACCAGAGCGAGAAGGTGGCAAAGCGCGTGGTAGAGCGTGTGAAGGCACGGTATGAGCGGGAGAACCGGGGAATGCAGATCATCGAGCTGGATACGGCATATCAGATGAGCACCCGGGCACAGTATTATGAGAATCTGATCCGCGTTGCCTCGGCTCCGAAGAAGCATATTCTGACCGATGTGGTGCTGGAGACCCTTTCCATCATCGCCTACAAGCAGCCGGTGACGAAGGTGGAGATCAGCAAGATCCGCGGCGTGTCATCGGATCATGCGGTCAACCGTCTGGTGGAGTATGGACTGGTCTACGAGGCCGGCCGCATGGATGCACCGGGACGCCCGGCGCTGTTTGCGACGACGGAGGAGTTTCTTCGTCGGTTCGGTGTGGGCAATATGACGGATCTGCCGACCATGAACCCGGAGCAGGAGGAGGAGATTTTGCAGGAGGTACAGGAAGAACTGCAAATGAAACTGAATGACCAGGGCCAGATCGCGGAGGAAGACGCGCCGCAGGAGACAGAAGAAGCGCAGGACGCAGAAGCACAGGACGCAGAAGAAGACATACCGCACAACACAGAATCACCGCACAATAATATAGAAGAACCGGAAGGAAATAAAGAAGATGCCGAAGATTAAAATCAAATATTTTAGCAAAGAGATTGAGAAACTGACTTACATTGATGGGAAATCCGACTGGATCGACCTGCGGGCAGCGTCGGAGGTGGTCATGCAGGCGGGCGAGTTTAAGCTCATTCCCCTCGGCGTGGCGATGGAGCTGCCGGAGGGCTATGAGGCACATGTGGTGCCGAGAAGCAGCACATACAAGAATTTTGGCATCATTCAGACCAATCACATGGGTGTGATCGATGAGAGCTACTGCGGGGATAATGACCAGTGGTTTTTCCCGGCGTATGCGCTTCGCGATACGAAGATCAGCGTGGGCGACCGGATCTGTCAGTTCCGCATCATGGAGCATCAGCCGGCGATCGAGTTTGATGAGGTAGAAAGTCTTGGACATGAAGACCGGGGCGGGCATGGAAGCACCGGCAGAAAGTAGTGGAAGCGTGGACGGATACGGATACGAACGAAGAACCAATGCGGCACGTCAGCCGCAGACATTAGATGGGCCGCGCCGCCGTGCGATCGCAGCCCGCAGACGCAAAAGACGCAGACAGCGCAGACTGATTCTGTGCGGCTTTTTCCTTTTGCTTGCACTTTTCATCGTGGGCGGTATTTTCGGCGTGAACCATTACCGGAATACCAGGGCAAAGCAGGCGCTGATCGAGCAGGGCATCACGGCGATCGAACAGGAATCCTATGAGGCAGCGATCGATTATCTGGATCAGGCGGTGGGAAAAGCAGGCAGAAGGATCGGAAAACTGGAAACGGATGCATTACTTTACCGTGCCGAGGCAGAATATCAGCAGGGGGATTATGCGGCGGCGCTGCACAGCTATGGGCTGCTGCTGAAGCAGGATTCTAAGAATGTGCTGTATCAGAAGGGCGCGGCGCTCTGTTTGATGGAGACCGGCGATTATGCGGCGGCGCTGGAGTATCAGGTGGCAAACGGCCAGGTTTACAACCGGATGGCCAGGGACCAGATTCAGGCGGGCCAGTATGATGAGGCGCTGGCCTCGATCGAGCAGGGGAGAACCTTCGAGGATGAGACCGCGGCGCGGGATCTGGATTACAATGAGGCAGTGATCTGGGAATACAAGGGCGACTTTGCAAAGGCATTGCAGCTTTTTGAGACGTACGTGGACAAATACGGCGCGGATGAGAATGTTTCGCGCGAGATCACATTTTTAAAGACCAGATAGGAGTAGCATGGCAGATTTGATTGATGTAAAGGAAGTGGAGGAGCGGGTCGTCCTGATTGCGGTGAGCGTAAACGATGAGGACGATACGGTGGCTTCTCTGGATGAACTGGAGGAGCTGGTTAAGACGGCAGGCGCTGTAACGGTGGATAAGATGATCCAGAACCGGGAGCGCATTCATCCGGGAACCTACCTTGGAAAAGGTAAGATCGACGAGGTGAGGGCGCGGGTCTGGGAGCTGAATGCCACCGGTGTCGTCTGCGACGACGAGCTGTCTCCGGCGCAGCTGCGCAACCTGGAGGATGCGCTGGACACGAAGGTCATGGATCGGACCATGGTGATTCTGGATATTTTTGCGGCCAGAGCGACGACGAGTGAGGGCAAGATCCAGGTAGAACTGGCGCAGCTGAAATACCGGTCGGCACGTCTGGTGGGACTGCGCAGTTCCCTGTCCCGTCTGGGCGGCGGCATCGGTACGCGCGGACCGGGCGAGAAGAAACTGGAGATGGACCGCCGTCTGATTCATGAGCGCATCGGCCAGTTAAAGGCAGAGTTAGATGAAGTGAAACGTCACCGGGAGGTGATCCGCAGGCAGCGGGAGCGCGCACATACGCCGGTGGCGGCCATCGTGGGCTACACCAACGCAGGCAAGTCAACGCTGTTAAACCATCTGACGGACGCGGGGATCCTGGCGGAGGATAAATTGTTCGCGACGCTGGATCCGACCACCCGCAATCTGGAACTGGAGAGCGGTCAGCAGATCTTTCTGACGGATACGGTCGGATTTATCCGCAAGCTGCCGCATCATCTGATTGAAGCCTTCAAGAGTACCCTGGAGGAAGCGAAATACAGCGATATCATCCTGCATGTGGTGGACTGCTCGAATCCCAATATGGATATGCAGATGCATGTGGTCTATGAGACGCTGCGGGAGCTAGAGGTGGGCGACAAGATCATCGTCACGGTCTTCAATAAGATTGACCGGAAAACCGACGGAGAATACCCGCGGGATATGCAGGCGGACTATCAGGTTCAGATTTCGGCGAAGACCGGCGAGGGATTAGGAGAGCTTATAGATACGCTGGAATTAATTCTGAGAAGTCAGAAAGTATATCTGGAACGCGTCTTTTCTTACCAGGAAGCGGGAAAGATTCAGACGATTCGCAAATATGGAGAGCTGCTTTCGGAGGAATATCAGGAGGACGGAATCGCTGTAAAAGCGTATATTCCGGCCGAATTGTTCGGCGGTCTGATAAAGGAATAGCATACTTTGATTTATTAGAAAATGTGATAAGACACAATATCTGGTTTTGCACGAAAATGCGAGGAACTAGATATTGTGTTTTTTGATTTTATCTGCTATACTGATTTACATAGCGCAATGAGCGGGAAGCTCGGTTGGGGGTACGGAAGGAGAAGAGTTTGTTATGATTAATGTAGTAAAAAGGGATGGGGAGATTGCGGAGTTTAGTCTGAGCAAGATTACCGATGCAATCAAAAAAGCATTTCGGGCAACCGGAAAGGATTACAACAATGAGATTCTGGAGCTGTTGTCACTGCGTGTCACGGCAGATTTCCAGGGGAAGATGAACGACGGAAGTATTTCCGTAGAGCAGATTCAGGACAGCGTAGAGCATGTGCTGGAGCAGTCAGGCTATACGGATGTGGCGAAAGCCTATATTTTGTACCGCAAACAGCGCGAGAAAATTCGCAACATGAAGACGACCATTCTGGATTACAAGGATGTGGTCAACAGCTACGTGAAGGTAGAGGACTGGCGCGTGAAGGAGAACTCCACGGTCACCTATTCGGTCGGCGGCCTGATCTTAAGCAACTCCGGCGCGGTGACGGCCAACTACTGGCTGTCCGAGATCTACGACCATGAGATCGCGGAGGCACATCGCAATGCGGATATCCATATTCATGATTTGTCCATGCTGACCGGCTACTGTGCAGGCTGGTCCTTGAAGCAGCTTCTGGTGGAAGGTCTGGGCGGCATTCCGGGCAAGATCACCTCGGCTCCGGCGAAGCACCTCTCGGTTCTGTGCAACCAGATGGTCAACTTCCTGGGCATCATGCAGAATGAGTGGGCGGGCGCGCAGGCGTTCTCCTCGTTTGACACCTACCTGGCACCGTTTGTCAAGGCGGACAATCTGGATTACCAGGAAGTGAAGAAATGCATCGAATCCTTTATCTACGGTGTCAACACACCGAGCCGCTGGGGCACCCAGGCACCGTTCTCCAACATTACGCTGGACTGGACCGTACCGAACGATATGGCGGAGCTTCCGGCGATCGTGGGCGGCAAGGAGATGGATTTCAAGTATAAAGACTGCAAGGCGGAGATGGACATGGTCAACCGTGCCTTCATCGAGACCATGGTGGAGGGCGATGCCAATGGCCGCGGCTTCCAGTATCCGATCCCGACCTATTCGATCACCAGAGATTTTGACTGGTCCGATACGGAGAACAACCGGCTGCTGTTTGAGATGACCTCCAAGTACGGCACACCGTATTTCTCCAACTACATCAACAGTGACATGGAGCCAAGTGACGTGCGCAGTATGTGCTGCCGTCTGAGACTGGATCTGCGGGAGCTGCGCAAGAAGACCGGCGGATTCTTCGGTTCCGGCGAGAGCACCGGTTCCGTGGGTGTCGTGACCATCAATATGCCGCGAATCGCATATCTGGCAAAGGATGAAGAGGAATTCTATGAGAGACTGAATCACATGATGGATCTTTCGGCCCGCTCCTTAAAGGTGAAGCGCGAGGTGATCACCAAGCTGCTGAAGGGTGGTCTGTATCCGTACACGAAGCGGTATCTGGGCACCTTTGAGAATCATTTTTCCACCATCGGTCTGATCGGCATGAATGAAGTGGGACTGAATGCGAAGTGGATTCAGAAGGACATGACAGATGCACAGACGCAGCAGTTTACCAAGGACGTGCTCAATCACATGCGCGAGCGTCTGGTGAAGTATCAGGAGGAGTACGGCGATCTGTACAACCTGGAGGCGACTCCGGCAGAGTCCACCACATACCGTCTGGCAAAGCACGATGTGAAAAAGTATCCGGGCATCCGCACCGCAGGCTGCAAGGGCGATACGCCGTATTACACCAACAGCTCGCATCTTCCGGTGGATTACACCGCGGATATCTTTGAGGCGCTGGACATCCAGGATGATCTTCAGACCCTCTATACATCGGGAACCGTATTCCATGCGTTCCTGGGCGAGAAGCTTCCGGACTGGCATGCGGCTGCGAAGCTGGTGAAGACGATCGCGGACAATTACCGGCTGCCGTATTATACGCTGTCCCCGACCTACTCGATCTGCAAGGATCACGGCTATCTGATCGGCGAGCACAAGACCTGCCCGATCTGCGGACAGGAGGCGGAGGTTTACAGCCGCATCACCGGCTATTACCGCCCAGTCAAGAACTGGAACGAGGGCAAGACCCAGGAATATAAGAACCGCACCAACTACGACGTGGCACATTCCGTGATCCGCAAGAACCCGGAGGCGACAAAGCAGCTGGCAGAGGCTGTGACCGGACAGAATGCCGATGCAGAAGTGGCACAGGACACGTCCGCGACCTATCTCTTCACCACCAAGACCTGCCCGAACTGCCGGATGGCGAAGGAATTCTTGAAGGACATGGAGTATCAGGTCATCGACGCGGAGGAGAACCAGGATATGTCGGAGAAATTCGGCATCATGCAGGCTCCGACCCTGGTTGTGGTAAAAGATGGAACTGTCGAGAAATTTGTGAATGCATCGAATATTCGGAAGTATACGGAGATGAAGTAATACATGAACAACAAATTTCAAAAACAGTTAGAAAAGACAGCATACCGGAACATTGCAGCACTTGTTCTGGTGTGCTGCCTTATTTTCTCCGCGGCGGTGTTTGGACTGAGCCGATTGAACGACAGGTGGGGCCAGGAACGGCATCTGGATTTCCTGCGCTCCGTCTTTTCCAATATTTACGAGAATACAAACTGGTTTCTGCTGGATCAGAAGAACCAGCAGCTGTTTCTGGACTGCGTGGACGGAAAGGCGAAGGTTTCTGATGTGCAGTATGCAGTCAGCAAGCACAATGTCAGTGCGCCGGTCAGTCTGGATGTGATCCTGTCGGACGCGGACGGAAGAAGTGTGTACAGCAGTTTTTCCGGGACGAAGGATACCATGCACCGGGAAACGTTCAACCGGATTGTCGGGGAGAATGCGGTTGCACAGCAGAAGAAGGTGTATAATGCCGTTTATTATTTCCTGGGGCCGCCGTCGGAGTATGTGTTTGCGGTGCCGCTTTACCGGGAGAACGGTGCGCTCGGAGGCTTTATTACGGCTTACTTGGACGGCAATGACTGGAGCCGTCTGTTCTCCGGGTATCAGTATGACAGCATCATCACCAGCGGCAGCGGTGACGTGATCTTCTTTACCAACAGTGCGTTTTTACAGGGCGCATCGTTGAACAAATTCACGGAGGAGCGGGAGCGCCATGTGATTTCCATCGATAAGACGGCGTATCTGACCGGGGCGAGAACCATGGCGAAAGAAAATGCGGTTCTGTATTCCTTTATCTATCAGCCGGACAATGGCCGGTATCTGGCGTCGGGAATCGCGGCGATTCTGATCCTGGGTCTGGTCTGGTATGTGATGTTTCGCAGAATGTCTCACGCGATGGCGGAGAAGACGGCACATTCAGTGGGCGAGCTGGTGGATGAGATCCGCGTGATCCGCCATGGCGACAATCAGCACGAGATTCAGATCCATACAGGGGATGAGTTTGAGGAGATCGCAAGCCAGATCAACCGGATGGTCAAGAGCATCAATGAGCTGAATGGCCACAACACAGAGCTGATCCGAATCAACAGCGCCATGGAGATCCGCAATCTGCAGGCGCAGATCAACCCGCATTTTATCTACAATACCCTGGACAATATCCGTTATCTGATCGCTTCGGAACCGCTGCGGGCCTCTGCGATGATCGAGAAATTCACGCGGATTCTGCGCTACAGCATCAACAACACGAAGCAGAATGTGCAGCTTGAGGAGGATCTTCGCTACATTCAGGATTATCTTTACATTCAAGGGACGCGCTTCGGCGACCGTTTCCTCTGCTCCATGGAGATTGAGGAGGACTGCAAACGCTATATGGTTCCCAAGCTGCTGCTTCAGCCATTTTTGGAGAACAGCATCAAGTATGGCTTTAAGAAAAAGATGGAGATCGAGGTGTGGATTCGGGGCTGGACGGAGCGGGATTATCTCTACCTCTCCGTGGAGGACAACGGATTCGGGGTGCCACGGGCCATGCTTGAGACCCTGCGGGCCATGGTAAACTCTGCGGAACGGCACACGGAACACAATGGGCTCCAGAATGTCGCGAGGCGGCTGACACTGGAATACGGCGAGGAGAGCTGTATCTTCATCGACAGTGCAGAGGGAGAGTATTTTAAAGTGACGGCGAAGCTAAAGTGCAGGGACGTGGCAGAGATGTGGGCGTTGGACAACCGGGAGGAGGAACGGACGTGTACAAGGTAATTGTGGTGGAAGACGAGGACATCATCCGGCGGGGAATCTGCCTGTCGGTTCCCTGGGAGGAAGCGGGATGCCATGTGATCGGGGAGGCGCGCAACGGGGAAGAGGGCGAGGCGCTGATCCGGAAGGAGAAGCCGGACATCGTGATCACGGATATCAATATGCCGGTCATGGATGGATTGCAGATGATCGCCGAAACAAAATGTGAATTTGATTATGTCGCCATCATTCTGACGGGGTACTCGGATTTTGAATATGCAAGGGAGGCCATCAAAAACGGCGTGTCGGACTATGTGATGAAGCCGCTTGACATGGAGGAGATGAAGGAAGCGCTGGGGCGGGCGGTTCTGGAGGCGGACAAAATCCGGATTCTGCGCAGGCAGAGCGAGCAGACGGCGGAGCTTCAGAAGCTGACGCTGCTTGACGGGCAGGAGCGTCAGGGAAAAGACGACCCGGTGGTCACGGAGATCCTGGACTTTGTGGAACAGGAGTATGCGAGGAAGGTCACTCTGGCGGATCTGGTGGAAAGGCTGCATTATTCGGAGCGGTATTTAAACCAGAAGTTTCAGAAGGCCATGAACACGACCATCATCGAGTATCTGAACCGCTACCGGATCCAGAAGGCACTGACCCTTCTGCGGGAGACGGACACGCCGCTGTCTGATATCGGCTGGCAGTGCGGTGTCGGCGATTACAAATATTTCAACCATGTATTTCGAAAATATGTGGGATGTTCCCCAAAAGAATACAGAGGATAACCATAAAAAGGAAAAATAGTTCGCTATTTTTCCTTTTTGTTCCAGAAAATCGGTATTTTGCACAAAACAAAACGTTTATAATGCAATTATCAGGTAATAAATACGCAGTGCATCTGAGAACAGAAGGGTGCTGCGGACAAAAAGGAGGATGTATCATGAGAAACATGAAAAAAGTTGGAGCAGTTATGATGTCCATGGTCATGGTGGGGAGTCTGACGGCCTGCGGCGGATCCAAGAGCGCAGAACCGGCAGCCACAGCAGCACCGGCTGAGACCACAGCGGCAGCCAGTGAGGCAGCAGGCAGTGAAGCAGCAACCGAAGCAGCAAAGCAGGGCGGCGGTGAGCTGGTTGTGTATTCTCCGAACTCAGAGGGTCTCATCAATGCGACCATTCCGTTATTCGAAGAGAAATACGGCGTGAAGGTGGAGCTGATTCAGGCAGGCACCGGCGAGCTGGTTAAGAGAATTCAGTCCGAGAAGGAAGATCCGTATGCAGACGTACTGTTTGGCGGTTCCTGGTCTCTGATGTATGACAATGAAGATCTGTGGGAGCCATATGTATCCGCAAACGACGGCGAGCTGATCAATGCGTATAAGAATACCTGCGGATTCATTACCGGCAATGTTTTGGACGGCAGCGTGATTCTGGTCAATACCGACTTGATCGGTGATATCCCGGTAGAAGGTTATGCAGATCTTCTGAATCCGGAGCTGAAGGGCAAGATTGCAACGGCAGATCCGGCAAACTCTTCTTCCGCATTTGCACATCTGACCAATATGCTGCTTGCAATGGGCGGCTACGAGGACGATAACGCATGGAAATATGTAGAAGATCTGTTCACAAATGTGGACGGCAAGATCAGCGAGGGTTCCGGCGCGGTTTACAAAGGCGTGGCAGACGGCGAGTATGTAGTGGGCCTGTCCTATGAGGATCCGTGTGCACAGCTGGTTCGTGACGGCGCACCGGTCAAGATCATATACCCGAAAGAAGGAACCGTATTCCTTCCGGCTTCTGCAACCATCATCAAAGGTGCGAAGAACATGGATAATGCAAAATTGTTCATCGATTTCATCACAAGTGAAGAAGTACAGAATATCTGGGGAACCACTCTGACCAACCGTCCGGTACTGAAGGATGCACAGACCAGCGATTTCATGACTCCAATGTCTGACATCAAGGTAATCGAAGAGGATATCCCATATGTAAGCTCTCACAAACAGGATCTGGTAGACAAGTACATGGATATCTTTACCAGCATTCAGAGCCGATAAAATCATGCGAAGACATGAAATCAGAACATAGTCAAAGTAGATCGGCAGCCTGCAAACGCGGACTGCCGATTGTAAAAAACAAATCCGTTTTGACCTGGAGGATAATATGAGTAAGATCGTGATTAGAGACGCAGTAAAAAAATACGGAGACAACACCGTGATTCCGGACTTGAGCGCGGAAATTAAGGACGGGGAACTGTTTACCCTTTTAGGTCCCTCCGGATGTGGAAAGACCACACTTCTCCGTATGATTGCAGGATTTAACTCCATTGAAGGTGGAGATTTCTATTTTAATGAGACAAGAATCAATGATATGGATCCGAGCAAGCGAAACATTGGCATGGTGTTCCAGAACTACGCCATCTTCCCAAACATGAGTGTCCGGGATAATGTGGCGTTCGGTTTAAAGAACCGGAAGTTGGATAAGGATACCATCCAGAAGCGGACGGACGAATATCTGAATCTGATGCAGATTTCCCAGTTTTCAGAGCGTATGCCGAATCAGCTTTCCGGCGGTCAGCAGCAGCGTGTGGCCCTGGCCCGTGCTCTGGTCATCTCCCCGGATGTGCTTCTGATGGATGAGCCGCTGTCCAATCTGGATGCGAAGCTTCGCCTGGAGATGCGGCGTGTCATCCGCCATACCCAGCAGAACGTCGGGATCACAACGGTCTACGTCACCCATGATCAGGAAGAAGCCATGGCGATCAGCGATACGATCGCCGTCATGAAGGATGGCGTGATTCAGCACATCGGCACGCCGAAGGATATCTACCAGAGACCGAAGAATGTCTTCGTTGCAACCTTTATCGGCCGCACCAACATGGTGCCGGCGCGGGTGGAGAACGGCAGCGTCGTCTTCGGAAACGGCTACCGGGTCGCGATTGGCGGACTGAAGAATGCGAAGGATCAGGAGGTTCAGTGTTCCATCCGTCCTGAGGAATTTATCATCAACGCCAACGGCAAAGAGGGCATACACGGAACGGTGCGGGAGTACACCTATCTGGGACTGAACACACACTATTATGTGGAGACCGAGGACGGAACGTCGGTGGAGATCATCGAGGAGTCGTCGATCGAGGATGAGTTAAAGCCGGGCCAGCAGGTGGTTCTGGAAATCAAGGCGCAGAAGGTCAATGTGTTCACGAAGGATGGAAGCTGCAATCTGGTGAGGGGTGAGGCATATGAAGGATAACAATAAATTCCGTCTGGATATCTGGGGATGCATCACACTTGGAATCATTGCGGCCTATTTACTGTTTATGATTTACCCCATGGCGCATCTGATCCAGCAGTCTGTCCTGGATCCAAAGACCGGACAGTTCAGCATGACAAATTTCCAGAAATTCTTTTCCAAGAGTTACTATTTTGATACGTTGTTCAACAGCTTTAAGGTATCCATCGTGGCGACGGTTCTGTCCATCTCTATCGGAACTCCGCTGGCCTACATCTTTTCGAGATATAAGATCTATGGCAAACCGGTTTTGAGCATTCTGATTGTGGTCGCGTCCATGTCGGCCCCGTTCATCGGAGCTTACTCCTGGATCCTGCTTCTGGGCAGAAGCGGTGTGATCACCACGTTTTTCAAAAAGTTCGGTATCCTGATCCCGGATATTTACGGGTTCTGGGGCATCGTGCTGGTCATGACGCTTCAGCTTTTCCCGCTGGTCTTTCTGTATGCGCGGGGAGCGCTGAAAAACATCGACAATTCGCTGATTGAGGCGGCCAACAATCTGGGCTGCTCCGGCTTAAAGTGCTTTTTCAAGGTCGTGATTCCACTGATCATGCCGACTCTTTTGGCGGCGGCGCTGCTGGTATTTATGAGATCCTTTGCAGATTTCGGTACTCCGATGCTGATCGGTGAAGGCTACCGTACCTTCCCGGTCGTGCTGTACAGTGAGTTCATCAATGAGGTGGGCGGAAATGACGGATTTGCTGCCGCCATCGCCGTGATCGCGATCATCGTAACCACGGTGGTATTTCTGGCACAGAAATACGTTTCCAACAAGAATGCATTTTCCTTAAATGCGCTGCATCCCATGGAGGAGATGGAGGCGAAGAAGGGAGTCAAGGTCTTTGTGCACCTGTTCTCCTATCTGGTCATCGGCATTGCGATTCTGCCGCAGCTTTACGTGACCTATACCTCCTTTAAGAACACGGAGGGAAAGATCTTTAAGCCGGGCTACTCGTTCCAAAGCTATGCGTCCGCGTTTGGAAAGCTGGGGCGCAGTATCCAGAATACGTTGGTGATCCCGATTCTGGCGCTGGTGGTCATCGTGTTTCTGGCCGTGCTGATCGCCTACCTGGTAGTCCGCAGAAGAAATATGCTGACCGGTGCTGTGGATGTCATCTCCATGATTCCCTACATTGTGCCGGGCACCGTACTTGGTATCGCACTTCTGACCGGCTTTAACAAGCGGCCGCTGCTGCTCAGCGGAACGATGCTGATCATGGTGGTGGCGCTGGTAATCCGGCGTCTTCCCTACACGATCCGTTCATCGGTGGCAATCTTGCAGCAGATTCCGATGAGTATCGAGGAGGCGGCGATTTCTCTGGGTGCCTCCAAGATGAAATCGTTCTTCCGGGTCACGGTTCCCATGATGACGGCCGGCATCGTATCCGGCGCGATCTTAAGCTGGGTTACGATGATCAGTGAGCTGTCTACGGCGATTATTCTGTACACCGGCAAGACCAAGACGCTGACGGTTGCGGTTTATACGGAGGTTATCCGCGGAAACTACGGCATCGCGGCGGCATTGTCCACGATTCTGACCGTGCTGACGGTGGCATCCCTGCTCTTGTTCAACCGCGTGAACGGCGGCAAGGATCTGAGCCTGTAAGAGATACGGAGATAAAATTTCACAGAGACAAAAAGCAAGGTGCAGATCAGGCGAAATATGCCGCGTCTGCACCTTATCTGCACCCTGTCTAAATGGCGATTCTAGCCGTTCAGTTCCCCGATCCCCGACACGCCCACATAGATGTGGGAAATCTTATACCAGGTGGCAAAATCGATCACGCCGGTCTGCGGCAGGCCAAAGATGGACTGGAATTCCCGGACGGCGTCTGCGGTGGCCGGGCCGTAGATGCCGTCCGGTGTCACCCGCGGAATCGCTGAGTAGACGGTGGCAATGGCGTCCAACTGCTCCTGTACCTGCTGCACCTTCTGCCCGGAGGAGCCGATGGTCAGGTCGTAGCCGGGCCAGGAGGCGGGGATGCCGGAAATCTCCTCGGCGGTGTTGATATACATGCTGTTTCCGTAATAATTGCGCAGGATCTCGATCGGGCTGTAGCCGCGCTCGCCAAGCTGGCAGGATCCCCACTGGGTCATCCAGCCGCGGTCTATGCACTGGACCTTCCGGCCATCGCAGTATTGGGTCAGGATCGGCTGCTTGACCTCGGGGCGGGAGAGGTAGTTGTCGAAGATCTCATCGACGATCACGGAGATGCTGTCGAAGATATTTCTGCCATAGATGAATTTGTGGTCGAAGGCGGTGGAGGACGTGATCGTGAAGTCGTATCCGCGGTTCCGGTAATGCTCCGTGTAAACCCGGTTGAGGGTAAAGCTCATGATGGCGAGGACATTGGCTGTGATGGAGGACTGGGGCCAGGTGGCATAAATCTCGCTGGAGGCCACGTTCTTGATGTAGTCCCGGTAGGGAACATAGTAATTGGGGGCGGAGGCATCGGTCGGGACGCCGTCGTGGACGACAATGGTCTGGGGGACGACCACACGGCTTAAGACGATTTCTCCGCTTTCTCCGACCGGCTGGATCTCGGCCTCGGCGATCTTGGGCGGATAATCTCCATATAAGGTATGTTCCGGGATGACGATCGGGTTGACTTCCGGTGCGGGATCGTCCTCCGGCTCCAGCCGCACCGGCTGGATGGCCGTGGTGTCCGGCAGAATTTCCGTGCCGTCGATGAAGGCAGGTTTAAAGCCCGGAGCGCTGATTTGCAGATTGTATTCCGCGTAAGGCTGTACGCTTCCGGGTTCTAAGCTGTATTCCAGTGCCGGGGTGGCCAGGGTGATGTCTTCGGTCTGTCCGGATCGGTTGGTGGTGGCTTCCTCAAGTGTCTGTGTGGGGGTGCGTGTGGCGGAGATTGTGATTTTGGCGTCCCGAATCGGGAAATTATTCTCAATATTGACCACGTTGATCTGCAGAAAACCCTTCGAGGGGAATTCTGTAGCAAGAGCCTGCATATTTTTTTTCATAAAAGTCCTCTTTTTTCGTGCTTATTATTAATATATCTGATATACTAAAAGATGTGAAAAAACTGCTTGAAAAAACCAGAGAAATCATGTATAATCTTATCAATTTGGGCTTAGATACGAAAAAGCCTGATGAACCCCGCAATTACAAATCAGAAAGGATAGGTACCCCATATATGAAAGCATTTCTCATACTGGAAGACGGCACTGTATTCGAAGGTACGAGTATCGGATCCACCAAGGAAATTATCAGCGAAATTGTATTCAATACCTCAATGACCGGTTATCTGGAAGTTCTTACCGACCCGTCTTATGCAGGACAGGCCGTGGTAATGACATATCCGCTTATCGGCAACTACGGTATTTGTTATGAAGATATGGAATCAGAAAGACCATGGCCGGACGGCTTTATTGTCCGTGAATTATCCCGAATCCCCAGCAACTTCCGCAGCGAGGATACCATTCAGCATTTCTTAGAGAAACATGATATTCCAGGTATCAGTGGTATCGATACGAGAGCCCTTACGAAAATTTTGAGAGAAAAAGGAACCATGAATGGTATGATTACCACGAAGGTTTATGCAGATTACGCAGAACCGGTCAGCCGCATGCATTCCTACAGTGTCAAAGGTGTGGTAAAAGCGACCTCCTGCAAAGAGAAGCACACGATCCGGGCGGCAGAAGCATTTGCAGCGCCGATCAAAAAAGTGGCACTTCTGGATCTGGGCGCAAAGAGCAACATCGCGAACTCTCTGGCGGCGCGCGGCTGTGAAGTGACGGTTTACCCCTGCGACACTCCTGCTTCGGAGATTCTGGCATCCAACCCGGATGGCATCATGCTGTCCAACGGCCCTGGAGATCCGAAAGAGAACGTGGAGATCATCGCTGAGATCAAAAAGCTGTATGACTCCGAAACTCCGATCTTTGCGATCTGCCTGGGACATCAGCTGATGGCACTGGCAACCGGAGCCGATACCTTCAAGTTAAAATACGGACACCGCGGCGGCAATCATCCGGTGAAGGATCATGAGACCGGAAGAGTGTACATTTCTTCCCAGAACCATGGCTACGCAGTGAATCCGGAGAGTCTGGATGCGAAGATTGCAGAGCCGGCATTTACCAACGTGAACGACGGTACCAACGAGGGCCTTCGCTACATCGGCAAGAATATCTTTACCGTACAGTATCACCCGGAAGCATGTCCGGGACCGCAGGACTCCGCATACCTGTTTGACCGTTTTATCAAGATGATGGGAGGAAATGAATAATGCCAAAGAATCCTCAGATTAAAAAAGTTCTGGTACTCGGCTCCGGCCCGATCATCATCGGCCAGGCAGCAGAGTTTGACTATGCAGGAACCCAGGCATGCCGCTCTTTGAAAGAAGAAGGCATCGAGGTGGTTCTCTTAAACTCCAACCCGGCGACGATCATGACCGACAAGGACATCGCAGACCGGGTATACATCGAGCCGCTGACCCTGGAAGTGGTGGAGCAGCTCATTAAGAAAGAAAAGCCGGACAGCGTTCTTCCGACCCTGGGAGGCCAGGCCGGACTGAATCTGGCGATGGAGCTGGAAGAGGCCGGATTTTTACAGGAAAACAACGTACGTCTGATCGGTACCACGGCGCTGACCATCAAAAAGGCAGAGGACCGCGAGATGTTCAAAGAGACCATGGAGAAGATCGGCGAGCCGGTTGCTCCTTCTGACATCGTGGAGAACGTGGAAGACGGTCTGCGCATCGCAGAAGAGATCGGCTATCCGATCGTACTGCGCCCGGCCTATACTCTGGGCGGAAGCGGCGGCGGTATTGCGCAGAATCCTGAGGAGTGCCGCGAGATTCTTGAGAACGGCCTTCGTCTTTCTCGTGTGGGACAGGTTCTGGTAGAGCGCTGCATCGCAGGATGGAAAGAAATCGAGTACGAGGTTATGCGTGACGGTGCCGGCAACGTGATCACCGTATGTAATATGGAAAATATCGACCCGGTTGGCGTTCATACCGGAGACAGTATCGTCGTGGCTCCGTCCCAGACTCTGGGTGATAAAGAGTACCAGATGCTGCGTACTTCCGCACTGAACATCATCACGGAGCTTGGCATTACCGGCGGATGTAACGTACAGTACGCCCTCCATCCGACCAGCTTTGAATACTGCGTGATCGAGGTAAACCCGCGTGTGAGCCGTTCTTCTGCACTGGCTTCCAAGGCGACCGGCTATCCGATCGCAAAGGTTGCGGCGAAGATCGCACTGGGCTACACCCTGGACGAGATCAAGAACGCGGTTACCAAAAAGACTTACGCAAGCTTCGAGCCGATGCTTGATTACTGTGTTGTCAAGATGCCGCGGCTTCCGTTTGATAAATTCATCAGCGCCAAGCGTTCTCTGGGGACCCAGATGAAGGCGACCGGCGAGGTGATGAGCATCTGCACCAACTTCGAGGGCGGCCTGATGAAGGCGATCCGTTCGCTGGAGCAGCACGTGGACTGTCTGCAGTCCTATGATTTCACCGATCTGGATGTGGATGGCTTAAGAAGGCAGCTGGCCGAGGTGGACGACCGCAGAATCTGGGTGATCGCGGAGGCACTGCGCAGAGGCATGTCCTACGATGAGATCCATGAGATCACGAAGATCGATCACTGGTTCATCGACAAGCTGTCGATTCTGGTTGAGATGGAGCAGGCACTCGCGAAGGGGCCGCTGACACCGGAGCTGTTAAAGGAAGCAAAGCGCATTGAGTTCCCGGACAATGTCATTTCCAGACTGACCGGCGTACCGCAGGATGAGATCAAGGCGATGCGCAAGGAAAATGAAATTACCGCAGCCTACAAGATGGTAGATACCTGCGCGGCAGAGTTCGCGGCAGAGACACCGTATTATTATTCCTGCTTTGACGGAAGCAACGAGGTGGAATACACCCACGACAAGAAGAAGGTTCTGGTTCTTGGTTCCGGCCCAATCCGAATTGGCCAGGGAATCGAATTTGACTTCTGTTCCGTGCACAGCACCTGGGCGTTCTCGAAGGAAGGCTACGAGACCATCATCGTGAACAACAACCCGGAGACCGTAAGTACGGATTTCGATATCGCTGACAAGCTGTATTTCGAGCCGCTGACACCGGAGGATGTGGAGAGCATCGTTGACATCGAGAAGCCGGACGGAGCCGTGGTGCAGTTTGGCGGACAGACCGCCATCAAGCTGACCGAGGCGCTGATGAAGATGGGCGTTCCGATCCTTGGAACCGCTGCGGAGGATGTGGATGCGGCAGAGGATCGTGAGCTGTTCGACGCGATTCTGGAGCAGTGCGATATTCCGAGACCGGCGGGTCACACCGTATTCACCATCGAGGAAGCAAAGGTTGCAGCCAACGAGCTGGGCTATCCGGTTCTGGTAAGACCTTCCTACGTGCTGGGCGGTCAGGGTATGCAGATCTGCATCAATGACCATGATGTGGAAGAATTCATCGGCATCATCAACCAGATTGCACAGGATCACCCGATCCTGGTAGATAAATATATCGTCGGCAAGGAGATCGAGGTCGATGCGGTATGCGACGGCGAGGACATCCTGATTCCGGGTATCATGGAGCATATCGAGCGCACCGGTGTTCATTCCGGCGACAGTATCTCCGTCTATCCGGCGAAGAGCATCACACCGACCGTCGAGGCGAAGCTGGTGGATTACACCGAGAAGCTGGCGCGCGCGCTGCACGTCAAGGGCATGATCAACATCCAGTTCATCGTGACCGGCGAGGATGTGTACATCATCGAGGTAAACCCGCGTTCGTCCAGAACCGTGCCATACATCAGCAAAGTGACCGGTATTCCGATCGTTCCGCTGGCAACCCGCGTGATCTGCGGTCATACCTTAAAGGAGCTGGGCTACAAGCCGGGCCTGCAAAAGAAGGCAGATTACATCGCCATCAAGATGCCGGTATTCTCCTTCGAGAAGATCCGCGGCGCAGATATCAGTCTTGGGCCGGAGATGAAGTCCACCGGTGAGTGTCTGGGTATCGCAAAGACGTTCAACGAGGCACTTTATAAGGCATTCCAGGGCGCAGGTCTGAAATTGCCGAAGCACAAGAATATGATCATCACCGTGCGCGAATCCGAGCATGAGAATGTGGTTGAGATCGCAAGACGTTTCCAGAACGTAGGCTACAAGATCTTCGCCACCAGAGGCACTGCAAAGGTATTGAACGACAACGGCGTGAAAGCCCTTACCGTGAGAAAGCTGGAGCAGGAATCTCCGAACATTCTGGATCTGATCCTGGGTCATGAGGTCGATCTGGTCATCGATATCCCGCAGCAGGGCGCAGAGCGCAGCCATGACGGCTTCGTGATCCGCCGCAATGCGATCGAGACCGGCGTACATGTACTGACCAGCTTAGATACCGCAGGTGCTCTGGCAACCAGCCTTGAAAACCGCGCGCAGGAACTGACACTGATTGATATCGCTACGGTTGAGAATTTATAAATGATAAACGAAGCAAACCAGCCGCTGCTTCAGGCAGAGGGCATTCAAAAATCATATCACAGCAAACATGTCCTTTCGGGAGTGCAGCTGACCGCCGGGCGGGGAGCCTGTGTGGGAATTGTCGGAAGGAACGGATGTGGAAAAAGTACGCTGCTCGCCATTCTGGCCGGTGCAATCCGGGCAGATGGCGGAAGCGTGCGCTATCAGGGACAGCAGGCCATGAAGATGCCTGCTGTTTTTGCAAAGATGACAGCGTATGTACAGCAGGAAAATCCGCTGATGGAGGAGCTGACGGCCCGTGACAATCTGCTTTTGTGGCATCGCGGGAACCAGGCGGAGTTTCGGGAAAATCTGGAATCCGGCAGCGCAAAGCTTCTGGGAATTCCGGAGATGCTGCACGTCACCGTCAAAAAGATGTCCGGCGGCATGAAGAAGCGGCTCAGCATCGCCTGCGCCCTGACCAACCATGCGCCGGTGCTGATTCTGGACGAGCCGGGGGCTTCCCTGGATCTGGAATGCAAGGAAATCATCGGGACTTATATCAAAACATTCACAGCAGATGGGGGACTGGTCCTGATCACATCCCATGAACTGTCCGAGCTTGCACTGTGTACGGAACTGTACGTGCTAAAAGATGGCAGATTAGAATCGATCAAGAACGGGCTGTCCGGGAAAGAATTGATGGACTGCTTTTAAACAGAGGAGAAAAAAATGAAATGTATAAATTGCGGAGCAGAGCTTCCGGAGAATGAGAAGGTTTGCAGCGAATGTGGAACCGAGATGCAGGCGGAAGCGGTGGAGCCGGTGGTTGAGGCTGGGGAAGTGGCTGAGGCAGAAGCGGAGGCAGAAGCGGAGGCAGAAGTGAAGGCGGAAGCGGTGGAGCCGGAGGCTGCGGGAGCGGCTGAGGTAGAAGTGGAAGCTGTGCCGGAGGGAGAAGCTACGGCGGAAGCGGAAGCTGTGCCGGAGGGAGAAGTTACGGCGGAAGCAGAAGTTAAGCCGGAGTCGGAATTCAAGCCGGCGCCGAAGGGCGGAAGCAAAAAGGTGATCGCGGCGATCGCAGCGGTCGCAGTAGTGGGCGCAGGTGCATTTGGCATAAGTCAGGTGTTTGCAAAAGATCCAAAGCAGATCGTTTTTGATGCGATCGAGGGCGTGTATGCCAAGGGCCAGACCAACCCGATGGAGGAGTTGTTTGGCATATCTCAGTTTGCTGAACATGCAAAAACCACCGACAACGAGATGGAATTCAGCCTGAAGCTTGACGACACCTCCATTCAGGAGGCAGGCGCCTATACCGGAAGCGGTATGAAATTCTCGGTTCAGAACGATGTGACGAATACACGATCGGCGGCAGATATGGCCTTGATCTACAACGATATGGATCTGGTAACCATCCAGAGTTACTATGGGGAAGACACCGTGATGATGGCGATCCCGGAGCTGACCAAGAGCGTATTCACGGTAAATTTTGGAGAAGGTCTGGGTGAGAGAATGGCCCAGTCGCCGACCCTGGGTCCGATTTTGGAAGAAGGCGGTGTGGATGCCGGGGAGCTTGCACAGTATGTTCAGGATACGATTGCTCAAAGAAAAGAAATGAAGAACAATGCCGGAGCATACGGACAGATCGATGTCGATGCACTGATGCAGCGCTATAAAGAAGGAACCAAAGCGCAGGAGAATTTCAAGGCGGCATGGACGGTTAGCAAGGGCGAAAAGTCCACCTTCATGGTCGATGGAAAAGAAGTGAGCTGCAAGGGCTACGAGACTGTGATCAGCAAGGATTCCATGATGGAATTTTTGCGCACCTCATCGGACTTTTTCTTACAGGACGAGCAGTTGAAAACAGAATATTTAAAGCGTCTTGAAATGACTGCAAGGCTGAGCCGACTGGCAGGCGGAGACGTGGCCGGAACCCCTTCCGTGGAGGAGCTTCAAAAGCAGAGCTACGAAGAGCTTACCGGGAATGTAAACGAGATGCTGGACGAGCTTGACAAGACGCTGGGCGATATCACCATGACCGTATATGTGGACAAAAAAGGCAATCTTGCCGCGCTGGACGGAACGACGACACTGACAGGCAGCACAGAGGGCTCTTCCATGGAGGCGGCATTCCACGCAGAGATCCAGGGAGGTGTTTACAGAACGCAGAATGTGACTGCGGCGCTGACCTTTACAGACAAGGGCGCGGAAGCGACAGGGAATGACGTTACGACTTTTGATCTGACCAAACAGGGAACCTATGATGGCAAGAGACTGACAGCCGATTGGAATTTGGATATGAGCAATGCGGCAGATGGCAGCAGTGCGGGCTTTCTGTATACCGGTACTTACAATTCTGAGGATGGAAGCTATCATGTGCAAGCAGAAGTGGGAAGCGGCGGCGAGAAGCTGGGTGCGCTGTCACTGACCGGTGCCGTTGATCAGTTGGAAAAAGGAAAATCGATCCACGTGAACCTGGACGAAGTGAACGTTTCCTATCTGGGAGACGAGCAGTACGTCAAGCTTGGTGGAATCTATTCTTACCAGCCTTTGTCTGGCGAGGTTTCAGCGCCGCAGGGAACGCAGATGGATGCGCTGGCAGCCACCGAGGAGGACTGGCAGGGTGTCATGATGGAAGTGTTCATGAGTGCGTACGGCCTGCTGATGAAGCTTGGAGCATAAGACGTTGAAACGATGATTGCAACATACAGGAGATGAGGAACCAGAATGAAGATGCATCTGACTTATATCGGATTAGAATTAAAAAGAGCATCCAAACAGCTTCCGAATCTGATTTTTGGGGCAGCCATGCTGGCAGTTTTGCTGGGCATGGTTGCCCTTTTGTGCGGCAGAATGCTGTATGGAGAGCGTGCGGCAGGTCGGATCGAGGTGGGTGTGGTGCTGCCGGAGGAGGATGCCCTCGCCAAAAAGGCAGTCGAGATGATCTCCTCCTTAAACAGTGTGGAGAGCACTTGTGATTTCCGTTATCTGAGCCAGGAGGAAGCAGAGGAAGGCCTGGAACATGGAGAACTCTATGCGCTGCTTGAGGTGCCGGAGGGGTTTGTCGAGGATATTATGGATGGAACCAACACGCCGGTCAAGGTGGTGTTTTCCAAAGGTGCAGGGATAGAGAGCCAGCTTTTTCGGGAGCTGACCGATGCCGGGGCAAGGACTCTGGGAGCCGCGCAGGCGGGAATCTATGCGGGGGACGACCTGTTAAAGAAACATGGTCTTGAGAGCAGAACAGCAGAATTGGAAGCGGATTTAAACCGGGCGTTTTTGGCTTACAGTCTGCCGCGGTCGGATTATTTCCGGGATTACAAGGTCAGTGCCACCGGCGACGTGTCCACCATGGTATTTTATGGAATCAGCGCCTTTGTCCTGTATCTGCTGCTGACAGTAATTCCGGTATCCGGGTATCTGGCACCGCAGAATGTGGCGATGCGAAGGCAACTGAACCGGGCGGGGATCGGAAGTGTGACGCGAACTGTATCCCGGATTTTGGGAACAGGGCTGCTCCTTTTGGCGGCCGCGGTGCTGGCAGCAGTGCTGGCGGCGGTTTTGGCGGCGATTCCGGCAGCGGTTCCGACGGCGATTCCGGCAGCGATTTCGGCAGCAGGTGCGAAACTGGTGGGAACGGCAGTGCTGTCTGGAGGGCCGGTTTGCATACTGATGCGGATCGCCGTTCTTGTCGGTGTGTGTCTGGGTGCGGCGGCCCTTGCCGTGTGCCTGTATCAGCTGGCGGGGAATCTGATGGGCGGTATTATGCTCCTGTTTCTGGTGGTGAGCGCGCAGCATTTCCTGGCAGGCGGATTTCTGCCGTCGGTATTTCTGCCAAAGGCGGTTCAGGAGCTGTCCGTCTGGATGCCTTCGGCGATTTTGATGGATGCTGTGAAATGTTTGATTACGGATTCGATGAGCGGGCTGGTGATTGGGAAATTAATCCTGTTAATCGGAGCGGGCATATGTCTGGCGGTGCTTGCGGAAGGGAGAGAGCGATGAACAGAATTGTGATCTGGCTGGTTCTTTCCTGCAAGCGGTGGCTGAAAAGACCCGCGTTTGTGGCGATTTTACTCCTGCTTCCCCTGGCGGGGGTGTTTGTCCGGAAGGCGGAGGAGACGAAGCAGACGGAGATTCGGATTGCGGTGTATGCGATGGACTCTGATGGGGGTTCGGAGGCCGCGAGGGCGGAAGCGGGAGTTGCGGGGGCGGAGTCGGAGTTGTTCTCTGGGCCGCTTGAGCAGAAGCTGGTGGAGGTTTTGACGGCTGACCGGGAGCAAAGCTCTGACAGCCTGTTTCGGTTTTACCGCTGCGCAAGCGAGGAGCAGGTAAAGGAGGATGTGGCGGCCCGGCGGGCCGAATGCGGCTATGTGGTGGAGGACGATCTTAGAAAACGCCTGAATGACCGGGATTTTAAGCGCTGCATCCGCGTGTATTCGGCACCCTCGACGGTGACTGCACCCTTATCCTCGGAGGTTGTTTTGTCCAGGCTGCTGGAGCTTTATGATCCGGAAGTGCTTCGGGATTATGTGCAGAAGGCGGAACTGTTCGACGGAATTTCCCTGCGTGAGAGTGAAAAACGCAGTCGGCTTGCAGAGGAAGCAGTCGAGTTGTATGAAACCTGGAAGGGAAATGGAAGTACCTTCCGTTTTGTGTATCAGTGGACGGACGGTGGAGGTGACCGGGCAGAGGAGTCACAGGTCAGGTTGTTTCCGGTGCGTGGTCTTGTGGCGGTGTATCTTCTCGTGACGGGGATGTACAGTGCGGCGGTGAATCTGGCCGATGAGCGGCGCGGCTTGTTTCTGGCGGTTTCCTATCGGTATCGCGTGTTCTGCCGCGGGATTTCGCTGGCGGCGCCGGTGCTTCTGGCGGCCTGCTCCGGCATGGCGATGCTGGTTCTGGCAAGAGCCGCCATATCACCATGTCGGGAGCTGGTGGGGATGATCTGGTATGGAGCGGCCGTGGTGATCTTTTCGGGAGTTCTTCGGGTCGTCTGCCGGAAGGAGGCGGTGATTTGTGGTCTGATTCCGTTCTTTCTGGTGGGGAGTTTGCTGTTTTGCCCGGTGTTTTTGGATATGGGACGTTTTGTGCCGGAACTTTCTTTTGTGGAAAAGTTCTTTTTGCCGGGGTATTATTTGAGATGGTTCACTCCATAGCAGAGGGAAGTGTCAAAACTGTTTACCGAAAAGCGGTGCATACACGGATGTTTGCAGGCTTTTCGGTAATATGGCAGGCGGCGTTCATCCCTGATTCGTTGAAAATCGAGCAGATATTCCAGTGTCGTACTGGTTTTTGAAATTAAAATGAACACGGCGATACCTCCTTAGATACCGCCGTTAGGCTATTGCTATTTTGTTTTGACACATGAAAACTCTGCCGACACAACAACGGTTTTTTGTTGTCCGTTGGGCGGTTATGTGTATTAATAAATTTGATTTTCTAGATCATCTATGATTGTATCAATCTTTTCATTTACTTCTGATTCATTCATTTCATCTCCATTCTCATCATAGTTGTGAGAATAGATACACCCGCTTAATGAACAGGAAATGCAAATCAATAAGATTAGCGCTATCATTCTTTTTTTCATCTTAGCGTTTCTCCTTATGCGGCAAATACAAATTTTCCCAACAAAAACAGTGCGAGAATAAACAAAACTGTAATTACTGCCGTTGCTCCAATAACAGCTATAACAGCAAACATTCTTTTGAAAGTGCGGCTCATTTCTTTTGCGGGAGGATTTGCAGCAGGGTTTACATTACAGTTTTTTCCAATTAAAATGTAATCTGTTGTCACTTCATATATTTCTGCGAGCTTTATGATATTACCTATTTCTGGATTTCCCTGTCCGCTTTCCCATTTTGAAATAGCCTGTCGTGAAACGTCTAACTTACTTGCTATATCCTCCTGTGAATAATGATTGGATTTACGAAGCTCTTGCAGCCGTTCGGCAATCCCCATTTTTCCACCTCCTTTATGCGTTTAGGATAACAGAACGCTTAGTTGCATACCACCAAAAACACTTTGATTTTTGTCAACGCTTCGTTGCTTTTTGAGTTTTTCTATTTAATTGCACTGCAAAACAGACTTTTTTCTTGACTGGAAATACCATAAACTGAACTGGACTTTAAGTCTTCGCCCGCTAATGTTCTATGGTGTCGTCAGTAACGAGAGCGATCACATTTGTAAGGCCGCAGTTTAGCGTTTTCGCATATTTTCACAGTTTTCACAGCTATTGATTTTTACATACAAAGCAGTATAACATCATAATTGATGAGACACAAGAAATCATTGCAAAATCAATCCTAAAACTGCGATATATACAATCCTTTTGTCAATATGTTTTATGCAACGATTTGGGGATCGGGTGGTTTGTGCGAAGGGGGATTTGCTGGGTGTGGCTGTTAGAGGTTATTGGCGCAAGTTACTGCAATGCCATGCAGGCGAGGATTCGGAAACGCGCTCTCGCTTGGATTTTGACGCAGGGGTACATAGACGCGCAAACGACGCGCGTCAGGTGCTGCGTCAAAAACAGTTTCCTTATTCCTCGTCTGTATGGCATCTCCTGAAGTTGGCAGGGGGGGATGGAGAGATTTGTAGGGCGGGAGCTGGAGTTCTGGTGAAGGGGATGTAGTGATAGGTGCTGCGTGAATTTTTAAATGGGATAGGCGTGTTTTAGCTTTTAGGGTACATTTTACGCTGTATATTGCGACCATTTTGGTAATTTCCGCAATTTCACATCGTCAATTACAAAATTTCATCTGTTTTTCGGTTAAATATCTTCCTTTAACTTTAAAGTGTACCCTTTGTCAAGGACACAAACAATTTTTTTAATTACCCAAACTCCTAATCTCTGATAGCGGATCTATTCCGGTTGTAATGTACGAATAAAACTCATTCGGGGACAGCCTGTTGAGG
>JAQUVX010000032.1 GCA_028693165.1 Lachnospiraceae bacterium
TATATAGTATCTAACTATCTAAAGTATATCACATAGTACGACAGTACGCAAGATATAAAAATATATTTGACATAAAAAAATAAGCCTGGCAAGGCTTTTGAGACTTTAGGGTGTCAAACATCCGGCTGAAAAAAACAGGTAAATAAGGGAAGAAAGTGCTTGACACACGCGAGAGCGTGTAATATAATGTATAACTGTGACGTTAGGTGGAAATGCTGAAGCCAAAGCCCCGGAATAGGCATTTTACTATAAATGTTAAGTAAAAACGTTGATTAAGAATCAGGTAATTTAACAGGAGGTTAACCAATGAAGAGTTTTATGGCTAGTCCAGCGACGATTGAGAGAAAATGGTATGTAGTAGATGCTACCGGATATACATTAGGACGTTTGGCTTCAGAAGTAGCAAAAGTATTAAGAGGTAAGAACAAACCGATTTACACCCCGCACATCGACTGTGGTGACTACGTGATCGTAGTAAACGCAGATAAGATCAAAGTGACCGGCAAGAAGCTGGATCAGAAGGTTTATTACAGCCACTCTGATTATGTTGGCGGTATGAAAGAGACCACCCTGCGCGAGATGCTGGCTAAGAAGCCGGAGCGCGTTATGGAGCTCGCAGTTAAGGGTATGCTTCCAAAGGGACCTTTAGGAAGAAGCATGATTACAAAACTTCATGTATATGCAGGCCCGGATCATGAGCAGGCAGCTCAGAAACCAGAAGTTCTGGAAATCAAATTTTAATTAAAGGTACTGAAAGGAGGAAGTTATCATGGCAAACAAATATTATGGAACAGGTAGAAGAAAAAAATCTATCGCAAGAGTATATCTGGTACCGGGTACCGGAAAGATTACCATCAATAAAAGAGATATCGATCAGTACTTAGGTCTTGAAGTGCTGAAAGTAGTAGTTCGTCAGCCGTTAGTAGCAACCGAGACCGTTGACAAGTTCGACGTTCTGGTAAACGTACATGGCGGTGGCTTTACCGGCCAGGCAGGCGCTATTCGTCACGGCATCTCCAGAGCACTGCTTCAGGTAGACGGTGATTACAGACCGGTTCTGAAGAAAGCAGGCTTCCTGACCAGAGACCCGCGTATGAAAGAAAGAAAGAAATACGGTCTCAAATCTGCAAGAAGAGCACCACAGTTCTCAAAGAGATAATATCAATCTGCGAATTGCAGGATACAAAAAAGTCCATTGGAATGTATACATTCCAGTGGGCTTTTTGCGTAGCGCTAATTTTCTGCATTCTTTAATACCGACTGTCTCCGCTTTGCCTTCTGCGTATACAGCGCATCGTCGGCTTTTCCCAGCACCTCAGGGAGGGAGATGTCCTGGCCGCACAGAAAGGCGTGCTGCCCCATGGACAGCTCAACGTAATACTCTTTTTCTGAGGTGTGATTGAAGTTCTCGCATACAGCCTGAATCTGACCGATGATGGTTTTTGCGGAATCTGCATTGCATGGACAAATCAGCACCACGAATTCATCGCCGCCGATACGTCCAACGATGCCGCAGTCCTTTAATGCATGTCTGAGCGTTTCTGCCACAAATCGAATGGCGAAATCCCCTTCCTTGTGTCCGAAACAGTCGTTGATTTCCTTGAGATGATCCACGTCGGCAAAGACTAGTACGGCGTTCTTGCCGGAATGTTCTCTGTTCAGTGCCATAGCCTGCTCGACAAAGCCGCGGCGGTTCAGGCAGCGGGTCAGTGCATCGTATTCGGAAATGTAATTCAACAGTTCGTTCTTCTCTTTGATCTCCTGAACCAGTTTCTCCAGATTGTTTTGGGTGGCCCGCTGCTTTCTGGAGAGTGTGCGAAACTTCAGGGCATTTCCGATCTGCATACTGATGAGGTGCGTGAGCACCAGAGAGGACGGGGCGATTTCCGCGGCCAGGATGCCGTACTGTTCATCTCCGGAGAACAGGCAGAAGATGCTGAGTGAAAAGGGGGCCTCACCCTGGTGGAAGGAGCCGATCCCATTTTGCGCGGAAAGGACGGGCCGTTCGTTTTCGGCAAACGAAGTGATCTGATCACCGATGTGGAACGCCGCCAGGTACATATTCTGCGGACAAATCCAGGGCTCCTGCTTTTTGTGCACGATAGGCTCTTCAAACAGGTAGAGGTAGGCACTCTTGCAGTGGAGCGCCGGAAGCTTGGTCATCGCGAAATGGAAAAATTCCTTTTCATCTTCGATATGGTTCATCATGTCCCTGGAAATCAGAGGAAGAAAACTGGCTTCATTTTGAAAAACAGCATAGTTCTGGCTGCCTTTTTTCAGCGTGTATGCCAGAATTGCACTTTGAATCTCTTCTTTGAGATGAGACAGGGCATCGGAGCTGTGGGAAGCGGCAGGGATCGTATGAAAGTAGCCGCAAAAAGCATCCGAAAGTGTACTGGGGGAAATATAGTCCATCAGATCACTTTCCAGAAACTGCTTTAATTGAATGAGAATCGTATCCCAGTTGGATGGGTCCGTGAAATCATGCCGCAGAATGGTGCCCAGATCTCTTTCGGTGCGGCGCTTGGCACCCTGATTGAAATCAAAGCCGAAAATTTGGTCCAGAAACTGCTTCAAATTCGAAAGAGACGGACTCTTTTGCAGCGGAGTGGTGCATCCGCAGGAATTCCTGAATTTGACCTCAGCCGGAATAACGACAGCGACCGCGTGCGGAGATTTCTGACTGCATAGCTCCAGAGCGCCGATCACTGCCATATAGCCCATATCATAAGCGTCCTGCAAAACGGTGGTGAGCGGAGGATTCATGGATTTGGATACCTCCCAGTCGTCGTAGCCGGTGACGGCAAGATCTCGCCCGACGACGATGCCGCGTTTGGCGCATTCATGGTATACCGTATCGGCCATGATATCGTTTGCACACACCATGGCCTGCATATGCGGAAAACGATCCAGGAGTTCATTGATCTGCGGTTCGACGCAGGAAGAATAATCCCCATACGCAATGCGGGATTCATCAAAGGGAATCTGGTACTGCGCAAGCACATCCAGAAAGGCTCTCTTGCGTTCAATGGCATCGGTATTGTCTGCGGGGCCGGAAAGATAGGTAAAATCCCGATAGCCATGATCCGTTACCAGATGCTCGACCAACTGGAACATGCCGTGATAGTTGTCAGAGATAATGGAGCTTCCGGTCATGGTCTCGTCCCGGTCCTCTAACAGGATATAGGGAATGCCCGAGAATTTGTTCAAAAAGGTGGTTTTATCCGCGTCGTCCAGAAAAATGCATAAACTTCCATAAGAAATGATCAGTGCATCCACCTTGCCAAGCCAGGCGTAATCGTACACGATGTTGAATTGATAATCATAATCATCCTCGGCCTGTTCCCCGAAATAGGAGCGATAATGATACCGACTGTGGATTCCAAGAAAAAACAGCAGATTGACGTTCAGCTTTTTAGAAGCCCGGTAAATCCCCTGCATCAAATCCATAGTGTGAGGTGAGTTGGCATTTCCGATCAGAACACCAATTGTATAAACGTTGTCCATACAGATTCCTCTTGTCCCTGAAATATAGTGAAAATATCCAATTTCCATAGTCGTAATAACCAAAAATTATAGGAATATTATAGCATGGGAAAAGCAATTTGCATATACACTTTTTGTTTGAACCGGACAAACAATTAATCACAATTCAGCCAGGATATGTTATAATGTAATTCATATGTGAACTTGGGATAGCAGGAGGAAATGATTATGTGGCTGCTGGCGGCGTGTGGCTCTGCATTGTTTGCGGGCCTTACCTCAATCCTTGCCAAATGCGGGATACGAAAGACGGATTCGGATGTTGCGACCGCGATCCGGACGATTGTGGTACTGGTGTTTTCCTGGACGATGGTGGCGATTGTCGGCTCGGCACCGACCATCACCGGAATCAGCGGGAGGTCTTTCCTGTTTCTGATTCTTTCTGGTTTTGCGACAGGGGCGTCCTGGATCTGTTATTTCAAGGCATTGTCCATCGGCGATGTCAATAAAGTGGTGCCGATTGACAAATCAAGCACCATTCTGACGGTGCTGTTCGCGATCTTTCTGTTTGGAGAGACCAACCACCTGGCAGTCAAGCTGATCTGCACGGCCCTGATCGGGATCGGCGTACTTCTGATGGTCGAGAAGAAAGCCTCCGACGGCAAATCGGAGAAGGGCTGGATGATTTATGCGCTGTTTTCCGCGCTCTTTGCGGCGGCGACCTCCATTTTGGCGAAGGTCGGGATCAGCGGTGTGGAGTCCAATCTTGGCACGGCGATCCGCACGAGTGTGGTGCTGGTTATGGCATGGCTGATTGTCTGGATCAGGAAGAAGGCTCCGCTCGTGAGAGCGGTTCCCGGGAAAGAACTGTTCTTTATCATTCTGTCCGGTTTTGCGACCGGCGGTTCCTGGCTGTGTTATTATTATGCGATTCAGACCGGTATCGTCAGTGTGGTGGTTCCGATTGATAAGCTGAGTATTATTGTTTCGGTTATATTTTCGTATTTTGTATTGAAAGAAAAATTAAGCAAAAAGGCATTGGCTGGCCTGATTTTGATGGCAGCGGCGACGATTGCCATGGCGCTTTTTGCATAGACTATAGGCAGAGGAGAGTTTGACGTGAGAGAGAAGCTGACAAAAAGTGATATTCAAAAGATTGAAGAGGAGATCGAGCATCGTAAAGTGGTGGTGCGCAGAGAGTGCCTGGAGGCGGTCAAGGAGGCGCGGGCTCACGGAGATTTGAGTGAGAACTTCGAGTACCATGCGGCCAAGCGGGAGAAGAATCTCAATGAGAGCCGCATCCGTTATCTGGAGAATATGCTGAAGAGTGCGATCATCGTCTCGGATGTGTCGAATGCGGATGAGGTTGGGCTGAACAAGGCCATCACCCTCTATATTGAAGAAGATGAGGAAGAAGAGACCTATAAGCTGGTGACAAGCATCAGGGGGAATTCCATGCACAATATGATCAGCACGGAATCCCCCCTGGGAAAAGCCATCATGCATCACAAGGTCGGCGACCGGATTCTGGTGCAGGCCAACGATGCATATAGCTATTATGTGGTGGTGCGAAAGATCGAGGAGGCAGGCGACGACGATGAGATCCGCAAATTCTAGATCCAGCCGCCGTCCAGCCCGATGACCTGTCCGGTCAGATAAGATCCCTTGTAGCCCAGGTGGTAGACGAAATCCGCTACCTCCTCGGCGCGGCCCAGCCGCCCGGAAGGAATCTCCTCCACCAGATGGATCAGCTCATCTTCCTGCATCCACTGGTTCATCTCGGTGTCGATGGCACCACAGGCCACCGCATTGACCTGGATGTTGCTGGGAGCCAGCTCCTTGGCCAGCGCCCGGGTAAATGCGTTGATGCCGCCCTTGGTCGCGGAGTAGGCGACCTCACAGGAAGCACCTACGTTGCCCCAGACGGAGGAAATGTTTATGATTTTTCCGGACCCCGCCGAAAGCATCATGGGAATCGCCAGCTTACAGCAGTGGAAGACGGAGGTCAGGTTCGTGCGCAGAATGCGGTCCCAGTCTTCGGAACTCATGTCCTGCAGCAGGCCGATGTAGTCGATGCCCGCATTGTTGACGAGCACATCCAGCGTGCCATATTGCCTGCGGATCAGTGCGAACAGCTTCTCGCAGGCGGCATAGTCGCCCATATCGCCGAGAAATGCGGTGCAGCTGACCTGATAGCCCTCAATCTCTTTCTTTGTTTGAAGCAGCTCCTGCTCCCGATGGGCACAGTTGATGACAACATGATATCCTTTTTTCGCAAATTTCACTGCGATGGCCTTCCCGATTCCACGGGAAGCACCGGTTACCAATACTACTTTTTTCGCCATAAAATCACCCCTTTGCTGTCTCTATTATAGCACAATCCGGCAGCGTAAAAAAGGTGCTTTATTACAATTCGATTACAATTTTCCAAACGGTATGTATCTTTAAAAAAAGTTGTGGTATACTTGAGAACATATGATTGCGGTAAAACCTGAACAGGAACATGCAGGAATGAACAGAATGGGAGCGAGCAGCATGGCAAAGCAGTATGATCTGGTAATCATCGGTTCCGGTCCGGCAGGACTTGCAGCAGCGATTTACGCCCAGCGGGCGAAGTTAAGTACACTTGTGATTGAAAAAGAGATGATGAGCGGAGGACAGGTGCTCACCACATACGAGGTGGATAATTACCCGGGGCTTCCGGGGATCGGCGGTTTTGATCTCGGCATGAAGTTCCGCCAGCACGCAGAACAGCTTGAGACGGCTTTCGCGGAGGATGAAGTGGATCACGTGGAGCTTACAGCCACGATGACAGAGGCGGAAGAGGCACTGCAGGCAGCAGAACTGCGTGTGGTTGAGGGATCTTCTCCAGAGCCTGTACCGGAAGAGAATACCGGAAGCTGGAAGCGGGTTGTCGGAAAGAAGGATACCTATCTGACCAGAACGGTGATCATCGCGGCCGGTGCGACACACCGGAAACTGGGAGTTCCCGGAGAAGAAGCATTTGCCGGCATGGGGGTCAGCTATTGCGCGACCTGCGACGGAGCTTTTTTTAAGAAGAAGAGGACGGCTGTGATCGGCGGCGGGGATGTGGCCCTGGAAGATGCCATTTTCCTTGCCCGGATGTGCGAGCATGTTTATCTGATTCATCGCAGAGACGAGCTGCGCGGTGCGAAGACTCTGCAGGAACGTCTGCTGTCGCTGGACAACGTGACGGTTCTGTGGGATACGGTCGTGGAAGCGATTGAGGGAACAGAGAAGGTTCAGGCTCTGAAGCTGAAGCATGTAAAATCCGGGGAAGCATCCGAGCTTTCGGTGGACGGTGTTTTCATTGCAGTAGGGATTACGCCGAACAGCGGGCCGTACGAGGGTCTTTTGGAACTGGATCACGGCTACATCAGGGCGGACGAGAGCGGGGCGACCAGCGTCCCGGGCATCTATGCAGCCGGCGATATCCGTACCAAGCAGCTGCGCCAGATTGTGACGGCGGTGGCGGATGGAGCAAACACGGTAACCAGTGCAGAACGTTACCTGACAGAACAGTAGGGAGAATAATGACCAATGAGGAAGATGATAAAGATACTGACAGTCAGTTGTCTGTGTGCTGCATTTGCGGGGCCGATGGTTTCCCATGCGGATGCGGTGAAGTCCGTGCATGAGACGACACTGGTGGCAGCACCGGCCGACTATGCGAACATTGCGGTGTCCCAGGTGACGGATTATGTGAATATCCGGGAGCAGGCGACGACCGCCAGCAAGATCGTAGGAAAGATTTACAACAACTGTGCAGCCACTATCCAGGAGACGGTGACAGGCGAGGACGGAACCTGGTATCGAATCCAGTCCGGCACGGTAAATGGCTATATCAAAGCGCAATATTTCATTACCGGGGAGGAAGCGGAGAAGCTGGCACAGTCCATTGGCCGGGAGTTCGTGACGATCAACGTGGAGAGCCTGCGCCTGCGGTCAGAACCGAATCTGACAAGCAGCACCCTGACCTTGTTGTCCCAGGGAGCGAGATATGTGGTACAGGCAGAAGAAGGCGAGTTCTTCAAGGTTGAGGTCGATGCGGATCTGGTGGGTTATATTGCCCAGTCTTACTGTGTGGTCGAGGTAGAGTTTGACCAGGCAGTGTCTCTTGAGGAAGAACGCCAGAAGCTGGAAGAAGAGTCCCAGAGAAAGCGGGAAGCAGAGAGCGCGATGGCGGCTTTGGAACAGGTCAAGCGCGTGGAGGCAAACCGGGAGGCGGCAGCGGGCACGACGACAACCACAACCACGGCAGAGACGACCGTGGATACTGAAAACCTGATTATCGCAGCGAATCCGGAGCAGAGTGATAATTCTGCAAGTGTTTCGGCACCGACGACGGCGGCTGAGACGAAGCCTGCGGCACAGACCCAGGCGGCAACGACGACGAAAGCACCGGCTTCGACCCAGAATGCACCATCCGGAAGCGGAAATACATCCTCCGGCAGTTCCGGCAACACGACCAGTGTGGGACCAGGCTCTGCTGCCGTTGTATCGGCGACCAGAACGGCCATCGTGGCCTATGCGAAGCAGTTCCTTGGCAATCCGTATGTTTTTGGCGGCACAAGCCTGACAAACGGAGCTGACTGCTCCGGATTTACCCAGGGCGTCTTTGCACATTTTGGAATTACGACGGGAAGAAGCTCCCGTGATCAGGCGGTGAAAGGAAAACAGATCGACGTATCGGCGGCACAGCCGGGTGATCTGCTGTTCTATGGAAGCGGAGATTATATCAACCATGTGGCATTGTACATAGGCGGCGGGCAGGTTATCCATGCCAGCAACTCAACCACCGGAATCATCATCTCGCCATACAATTATCGTACGCCCTGCAAGGCCGTTACATTCCTGGATTAGCGAGGGCCGCAGATGGGAAAAAAAAGACAATTTTATGGTCTGGATGTGCTGAAATTTGTGATGGCGGTGCTGGTTGCAGCCCGTCACATGATTCAGGTGTTTTATCCGGCGGAAAGCCGGTGGCGGCTTTTGATTGGTTCCTGGCTGTCGAACCTGGCGGTTCCGGTATTTCTTGTGATTGCGGGATTCCTGCTGTTTCGGAAGATCCCGGAATTTGACGGGACTGACCGGGCGAAATGGCGTCAGGCCGGCTGGAGGACCGTATCGAAATACTGCGTGCGTATTTTGAAATTATATTTGCTGTGGTGTGTCCTGTACTGGCCGATTGATCTTTACAATTATGTTCAGGGGATGGAGAGCTGGCAGGAGACGGTGCGGCACTATATCAAGTCGTTCTTTTTCTCCAGCACGATCGCCCAGCTCTGGTATTTGCCGGCACTTCTGGTGGCCTGTCTGATGGTCTGGTTTTTCTGGGCATATGGCATGCGCCTCTGGCAGATGCTGATCGTGACGGGACTTTTGTTTGTGGCGGGATGCATCGGAGACAACTGGTATTTCAACCAGCAGATTCCAATGAAGCTGCAGCAGGTACTGTTCTGGTATCTGGAGCATTTTGTGACGATGCGCAACGGGGTGTTCTATGGCAGTTTTTACGTGTGCCTGGGACTTTTGTTTGCCCAGAAGAAATGGCGGCTGCCGTCGCTGATTTCTGCTGCGGGAGCGATTCTGTCGATCTGGCTGATGTACCGTGAAGTCGTGCGGTGCAGCAACACCAATATGGTGTTTTTCGCGGTTCCGGCGGCGTATTTTCTGATGGAATTTGCTTTGTCGCTGCAATGGAAGGATCGGAATTGTTATCCGCGGCTTCGCGGCATGAGTGAATGGATTTACCTGTTCCATTTTTACATATTTTATATATTCTCCTGGACGGCGAAGATGAACCCCATCCCGCTGACAGAGCGCAATATAGCCCTGATGGTCTTAATTCCGTTGATTGCATTTTCCTGGTGCATGGTGCGTCTGTCGGAATGGAAGGGATTTGGCTGGCTGAAAAAAATGATTTAAAGGACAGGATAGAAAAGAAAACAAGAAACACAATAAGAAACGGGCGGAGATTTTATGAGTCTCTGCCCGTTTTCATGTCACAGGAAATCTAGAATTCCGGTTCAATCAGTCCGTAGGTATTGTTCTTTCTCTTATAAACAACACTCACTTCATCAGTCTCCGCATTTAAAAATACATAGAAGCTGTGCCCTAAAAGCTCCATCTGTACACAGGCTTCTTCCGGGTCCATGGGTTTGATCGCAAATTTCTTGGTCTTTACAATCTTTATTTCGTCATCCACATCGGTTTCTTCGTTGATGAACAGTTCTGAGAATGACTGTGCCGACTGCTTCTTGTCGATCAGTTTCTTGCGGTAGCGGCGCAGCTGGCGTTCAATGACTTCCTCGACCAGGTCGATGGAAACATACATATCGTTGCTGGATTCCTCTGCCCGGATGATACTGCCCTTAACCGGGATCGTAACCTCGATATTCTGCTTGTCCTTCTGTACACTGAGAGTTGCGATGATTTCAGTGTCGGGATTGAAATAACGGTTCAGTTTTCCAATTTTCTCTTCAATAGCGGCCTTGAGGCCCGGAGTCACATCAATATTTCTTCCTATAATTGTAAAACGCATAAGTCATCAGCTCCTTCTTTTGAGATGATTTCAGTATAACATATTTGTGAGGAAACTTCAACTGAAATGAGGGAATTGTTGCGACAATTATTCCTATATTAGCACAAAAATGGATAGTTTTGGAAAGAATAAGGAATTAAAATAATATAGGAGGGGAGTGAAAAAAGTCAAGTGTTTCGAATGTATTTTTTGTCGAAATTTGTAAATTCATGACAACTGTACAAAATCGAAAAGAATTGCCCGAACGGAGAAAACTGGAATTGTGGGGGAATCAGAATGTGGACAATGTGGATAACTCGGTGTATAAGTGGCATTTGGCTTAAATTCAACCTTTTCCTATGTGGATGATTTGGGGGTGCTTTCGTGGAAAAGATTGTGGATAGTGTGGATAACTTGGAACCCGAACATACTTTTTGTGCAGGTTGTCCAAGTTACCATAATTATGGTTTTATGTCAGCTGCAAATGGGGTAGAATATTGCAGAGATGTTGTAGGAAAGTTAATTTTTTATGAACAAAGCGCGGAAAACTTGAATAAATCAGGCCTTGGTGTTACAATGTATAAGATTGACTTGAATATCGGGCATACAACGAAAATGTAGGAGACAAATTTATGAATCTCATAGAGAAAGTATTTGGTACTCACAGCGAACGGGAATTAAAGATGATTTATCCCATTGTGGATAAGATTGAAGCTTTGAGACCAAAGATGCAGGAGATGACGGACGAGCAGCTGCGCGACAACACCCGTATCTTCAAGGAGCGTCTGGCTTCAGGCGAGACGCTGGATGACATTTTGCCGGAGGCATTTGCCACGGTAAGAGAAGCAGCAAAGAGAACATTGAACATGGAGCATTATCCGGTACAGCTGATCGGTGGTATCGTTCTGCATCAGGGACGTATCGCAGAGATGAGAACCGGTGAAGGTAAGACCCTGGTTTCCACCGCACCGGCGTATTTGAATGCACTGTCCGGCAGCGGTGTGCATATCGTTACGGTCAATGATTACCTGGCAAAACGAGATGCGGAGTGGATGGGACAGGTTCATGAGTTCCTGGGACTGACCGTGGGCGTGGTTTTGAATTCCATGACTCCGGAAGAACGCAAGGTTGCCTACCGGTGTGACATCACTTATGTGACGAACAACGAGCTGGGATTTGACTATCTGCGTGACAACATGGCGATCTATAAGGAACAGATGGTTCTGCGCGAGCTGGATTATGCGATCATCGATGAGGTCGATTCCGTATTGATCGATGAGGCGAGAACGCCTTTGATCATTTCCGGGCAGAGCGGCAAGTCCACCAAGCTGTACGAGGTCTGCGATATGCTGGCGCATCAGCTGGTGCGGGGCGAGGCTTCCGGCGAGTTTACCAAGATGAACGCCATCATGGGAGAGGACATCGAGGAGACCGGAGATTTCGTTGTCAACGAGAAGGACAAGGTGGTCAATCTGACCGAGGAAGGCGTCAAGAAGGTCGAGGAATTCTTCCATATTGAAAACCTGGCAGATCCGGAGAATCTGGAGATCCAGCACAATATCATTCTGGCCCTGCGTGCGAACAACCTGATGTTCCGCGATAAGGATTACGTGGTGAAGGACGATGAGGTTCTGATCGTAGATGAGTTTACCGGACGTATTATGCCGGGACGCCGTTATTCTGACGGTCTGCATCAGGCCATCGAGGCGAAGGAGCATGTGAATGTAAGACGCGAGAGCAAGACGCTGGCGACCATCACATTCCAGAACTTCTTTAATAAATTCAGAAAGAAAGCCGGTATGACCGGTACGGCTCTGACGGAGGAGAAAGAGTTCCGTAACACCTACGGGATGGATGCAATCGCGATTCCGACCAACCGTCCGATCGCTCGTATCGACCATGAGGATGCCGTATACAAGACCAAACGCGAGAAGTTCGAGGCGGTTGTGGAAGAGGTTGTGGAAGCACACGAGAAGGGACAGCCGGTTCTGGTCGGCACCATTACGATCGAGACTTCCGAGATGCTCAGCAAGATGCTGCACAAGCGCGGCATTACGCATAAGGTATTGAATGCAAAATTCCATGAGCTGGAGGCAGAGATCGTAGCCGATGCAGGTGTTCATGGAGCAGTTACCATCGCTACCAACATGGCAGGCCGTGGTACGGATATCAAGCTGGACGAGGAGTCCAAGGAAATGGGCGGCTTGAAGATCATCGGTACCGAGCGTCATGAGTCCCGCCGTATCGATAATCAGCTGCGCGGACGTTCCGGCCGTCAGGGTGATCCGGGTGAATCCCGTTTCTATATTTCCCTGGAAGACGATCTGATGCGCCTGTTTGGTTCCGAGCGTCTGATGAGTATGTTCGAGGCACTTGGAGTGCCGGACGGCGAGCAGATTGAGCATAAGATGCTGTCCAATGCCATTGAGAAAGCGCAGATGAAGATCGAGAACAACAACTACGGTATTCGTGAGAACCTGCTCAAATACGATGAGGTCAACAACGATCAGCGTGAGATTATCTATGAGGAGCGCCGCAAGGTTCTGGATGGCGACAACATGCGGGATCTGATTCTGAAGATGGTTACCGATATTGTGGAGAACGCTGTGGATCTGTCCATTTCTGACGAGCAGATTCCGGAGGACTGGGATCTGGTAGAACTGAACAGCCTGCTGATTCCGATCATACCGCTGCAGCCGATTTCTCTTGAAAACCATGCGGTCAGCAAGAAGAACGAGCTGAAGCACAACCTGAAGGAAGAGGCGATCAAACTTTATGAGGCGAAGGAAGCGGAATTCCCGGATGCAGAGCAGGTGCGTGAGCTTGAGCGTGTTGTTCTTCTGAAGGTGATTGACAACAAGTGGATGAGCCACATCGATGATATGGACCAGTTGCGCCAGGGTATCGGTTTGCAGGCCTACGGCCAGAGAGATCCGGTTGTCGAGTACAAGATGAGCGCATTTGAGATGTTCGAGGCGATGACGGCAGCGATCACCGAGGAGACTGTCCGCATTCTGTTCCACATCCGTGTTGAGCAGAAGGTAGAGCGTGAACCGGCGGCGAAAGTGACCGGAACCAACCGGGATGATTCGGCAGCGCAGGCTCCGAAGCGCCGTGAAGTGCAGAAGATTTACCCGAACGATCCGTGTCCATGCGGAAGCGGCAAGAAATTCAAACAGTGTCATGGAAGAAAGCCGGTATAAGCCGGCACCGATATGAGATCGTAATAAATATAATAAAATGAGAGTGGGTGACACAGTGGTAGAATTAGATCAGTTCAAATATACATTATCTACGTTTGAAAAACCATTAGTGGAAGTGAGGGATTCACTTTGACCTGGACAACAAGGTCAGACGAATCGATGAATTAGACAAATCCATGGAGGAGCCGGGATTCTGGGACGACGCTGATAAATCCACCAAGCTGGTGCAGGAAGCGAAGAACTTGAAGGATACGGTAGAGCTTTATCATGGTCTGGAACAGCAGTACGAGGACATTCAGGTGATGCTTGAGATGGGGTATGAGGAAAATGACCCGTCTCTGATTCCTGAAATCCAGGAGATGTTGGACGAGCTTGCGGTGAATCTGGAGAAGCTGCGTCTTGAGACACTGTTGTCCGGAGAATATGACAAATGCAACGCGATCCTGCGTCTGAACGCGGGTGCAGGCGGAACCGAGTCCTGTGACTGGTGCAGTATGCTGTACCGGATGTACTGCCGCTGGGCAGACAAGATGGGCTACAAGACCGAGGTACTGGACTATCTGGACGGCGACGAGGCGGGTATCAAGTCTGTGACCATTCAGATCAATGGCGAGAACGCCTTTGGCTATCTGAAGTCCGAGCGCGGCGTCCATCGTCTCGTGCGCATCTCTCCGTTCAACGCGGCGGGCAAGCGGCAGACCTCCTTTGTATCCTGCGATGTCATGCCGGATATCGAAGAAGATCTGGATGTGGACATCAATCAGGATGACCTGCGGATCGATACCTACCGCTCCAGCGGTGCGGGTGGTCAGCATATCAACAAGACCTCATCCGCGATTCGTATCACCCATATCCCGACGGGCGTGGTGGTGCAGTGTCAGAATGAGCGATCCCAGTTCCAGAACAAAGATAAAGCCATGCAGATGCTGAAGGCCAAGCTGTTTATCTTAAAGCAGCAGGAGAATGCCGAGAAGCTTTCCGACATTCGCGGGGATATCAAGGACATCGGCTGGGGCAACCAGATCCGTTCCTACGTCTTACAGCCGTACACCATGGTCAAGGATCTGCGGACCGGCGAGGAGAGCGGCAACGTGGCCAGTGTGCTGGACGGCGGGCTGGATCCGTTCATCAGTGCCTACCTGCGGTGGCTGAGCCTTGGCTGCCCGGATCGGCGTATGTCGTCGGAGGATTAAAGAAGGATTGTATGATAAGAACAAGAAACCGGAGTTCCTTTGTGAAGCCGGTTTCTTTTTTGGTGCGTTTGCTATTTTAAGTGCTTTTGCTTGACGCGGCAATAGCGGTCGATTATAATGAGTTTTAAGAACAGAACCTGTCTTTACTGTGCCTGTGTGTCGGAAAGGCGGCAGGGAAAAGAGTATTACAAAAGGATTATCTCATATCATATAGAAGTCCGGCGACGGGCTTCGCCAGCACCGATATCTACATCGGTGTTGTATCTGCAATCGTAGAAATCGTTAGGATCATGAAAATTTCCAAAATGAAAAGCAAAGAGTTTTAACAAAGTAAAATGACACAAGGTACGGGGTGTTCTGTTCGTGAAAGTAATCGTAACTGTGAAGGTGTTGGACAGTTACGGCAAGTCTGTGCATTATCGTAAAATAATCTGAAAATCGAAAAGAAAGGTGTGACGTTTATGGCAATGAAAAAACCACTGGGGAAGGTTGTATTGGAAGAGAAGAACATGCCGCAGAAGATCGAAACGGAGGAGGATCTGATTCGAATCCTGAAGGCGGAAGGATTGATGGATGAGTTCCAGAGGCTTTCGGAGGCGATGCAGAAGGATCTGGTTGACTTCTGCACCGGGCAGAAGGGACTGAATATTCGGAGCGATCCGATGTTTAAAACCGTGCTTGACCCGCAGGTTCACACGAAACGGCTGGAGGAATTTTTGAGTTTGTGCTTGAAACGGCCTTTGAAAATTCTGAAGGTAATACCAAATGAATCCAAGCGGCTGACGGAAGACTCGTCTCTGCTGGTTATGGACATGCTGGTGCAGCTTGAGGATGGGGAATTGGTGGATGTGGAAATCCAGCGAATTGGCTATATGTTTCCGGGCGAGCGTGTTTCCTGCTATCTGAGTGATCTCTTAATGCGTCAATATGCACAGATCAAGGAGCAGAGAAAGCAGGAAGAAAAACGATTCTCTTACAAGGAGATCAAGAAGGTTTACTGCATCGTGTTGATTGAGAACAGTGTCCGGGTGTTTCACCATTTGTCGGATCAGTACCTGCATCGGGGGAAGATGGTGTTTGATACAGGTCTGGATCTGGACATGCCACAGGAGTGCCTGATGATACCACTTGACATTTTCATGGAAAACCATCAAAATATAGATAACAAATTAGATGCATGGCTATACTTTATCGCCTCGGATAAGCTGGAAGATATCCGAAAGGTGATCAAAGCATATCCGGAATTTAGGGAACTGTATGAGGAGATCTTTCAGTTCCGTTATCACGTGAAGGAGTTGATCGGTATGTATTCTGAAGCATTGAGTATCCTGGATGCGAATACGGTGCAGTACATGGTGGAACAGCAGCAGGAGGAGTTGGAGCGGCAGGCGGAAGAACTGAAACGGCAGGCGCAGGAATTGGAGGATAAAGACAGGGCATTGGAAGCACAGCGAAAGATGATCGAAGAATTGCGGGCGCAGATGGCAAGGTAGCCGAGTGGGATCCAAGGGCTATATGTTATCGCTTCGAAGAAGCGGAAGTCACAAAATAAGTAATGAGAAAATATGGTGGGATGCATGCAAGAAAGTGCTTGCATCCTGTCTTTTTTTATGTTAATATCTTTCATGCGAGAACAAATGTACTTGCGACACGAACAGGTGCGACGGCGCATTTCCTGTGGGATAATAAAAGCGGAGGTTCGCGAAATGGCAGAAGAGAAGAGCAAATATTTTGTGGTAAAGCAGAAGGCGGTCCCTGAGGTCCTTTTGAAGGTAGTGGAGGCCAAGAAGCTGCTGGAGTCGGAGCGGGTTATCACCGTCCAGGATGCCACGGAGCGGGTGGGGATCAGCCGCAGCTCCTTCTATAAATATAAAGATGATATTTTCCCGTTCTATGACAATACCAAGGGGAAGACGGTGACGTTCGTGGTTCAGATGGACGACGAGCAGGGGCTTTTGTCCGATCTGCTTCACATTGTGGCAGTATACAAGGCGAACATCCTGACCATCCATCAGAGTATTCCGGTCAACGGTGTGGCGACGTTGACGCTGTCGGTGGAAGTGAAGCCGGACACGGGCAATGTGTCGCAGATGGTAGAAGAGATTGAAGAACAGCAGGGTATTCACTATGTCAAGATTCTTGCGAGAGAATAAGGGCATTTCCGTATAGCGGCAGATTATAGAAAGAAAAGGTGAGGACGATATGATACAGGCAGCAATCATGGGATATGGAACGATCGGATCGGGTGTGGCGGAGATTCTGGAGCAGAATCAGGCAGAGATTACGCGCGCGGCAGGACAGAACGTGGCATTAAAATATGTGTTGGATCTGCGGGATTTCCCGGGGACACCGATCGCGGATAAGATTGTACATGAGTTTAAGGTGATTGAGGAAGATCCGGACGTGCAGATTGTGGTGGAGACCATGGGTGGCTTAAATCCATCGTATCCGTTCGTCAAGGCGAGTCTGGAGGCGGGCAAGCATGTGGTGACCTCCAACAAAGCTCTGGTGGCGGCGCATGGTACGGAGCTGCTTGCCATTGCGAAAAAGAAAGGGGTCAACTTCTTCTTTGAGGCCAGTGTGGGCGGCGGCATTCCGATTATACGGCCGCTGTATCGCTGCCTGAAGGGTGAGAAGATCGAGGAAATCACCGGGATTTTGAATGGTACGACCAACTACATTCTGACCAAGATGGACAAGGAGGGCGAGACGTTCGAGCATGCGCTGAAAGAGGCGCAGGAGCTTGGCTATGCGGAGCGCAATCCGGAGGCGGACGTGGAGGGGCAGGATACCTGCCGCAAGATCGCGATATTGACTGCGATGGCGACCGGAAAAGAAGTGAATTACGAGGATATTTATACCGAAGGGATCACAAAGATCACGGATGTGGATTTCAAATATGCGGAGAAGCTTGGAACCTCTGTAAAGCTGTTCGGCTCCAGCCGGATACAGGGAGATGAGGTGCATGCGTTCGTGGCACCGGTTATGATCGGCAGGGATCATCCGCTGTATATGGTCAGCGATGTGTTCAACGGTATTTTGGTAAAGGGAAATATGCTTGGAACTACCATGTATTACGGCTCCGGCGCCGGAAAGCTGCCGACGGCCAGTGCAGTGATTGCGGATATCATCGAGGCGGCGCAGAATGAGAAGCAGAATGTGCCGATGGGCTGGACGGATGAGCGTCTGGAGATTGCAGAGATGGAAACTTCGGCACACCGCTATTTTGTCCGCATTGCGGGCACGGCAGCGGAGAAGCTGGCGGAGGTGACCACGCTGTTCGGCGAGGTGACGGTGGTGGAGCTGGACGGACTGGACGAGTTCGCAGTGCTGACCGGCAAACTCACTGAAGCGGCGTTTCAGGACATGGCGGCGAAGCTGGATCAGGGTTATCAGGCGGCGGGAGAAGATGGGATTCGTCAGATGATTCGGGCCGAAGTGGAATGAACTGGCGCGTGATTCTTCACGGGATTTTGCATATGCCCTGTCTCTTTCATGCTCTGACCGGATTTTACTGTCCGGGCTGCGGGGGAACACGGGCGCTGCGCTATCTGCTGCAGGGACAGATTGGACTGAGTGTGCAGTACCATCCGCTGGTGCTTTACGGGGTGGTGGTGTTTACGGCGGAGGTGGTCAGTGCAGTGATTGCGCGGGTGATGCGGAGACCGGATTACTATATCGGGCACGAGAACCTGTTTCTCTACATTGGCGTGGGGATCGTGCTGGTCAACTGGATTTGGAAGAATGTGATGCTGGGTGTGTTTGGAATTGATCTGCTGCCGGCAGCACTTTGAGTTGAGGAAAGAAAAGAAAGAAGGTATGAGGCCGTGAAACATGTGGCTCCATACCTTTTGTTTTATTGCGCGGTGATGCTATTGAAAAATTCTTCATACTGTCTGTAAACTTCTTTGATTAAGGATGCGTTCGCCGGGTCTTCCATGAGATGCATGGCAAAGACAAATTGCGCGAATATGAGTACGCTGGTGCAGATGGAGATCACGCCCAGCACAGTTCCGATTTTGGCCTGAGAGGTCATCGTCCCGCTGTTTTTGGATAAGTATGCCATCAGAACTGCGGCTGCGCCGAGTACTAATTGGACCGGCGGGTAGCAGCAGGAGGTCAGGGCAAGCAGACCGGCGAAGAGGCTGAACGCAGGGCATTTATTATAAAACAAAGTCAGTTTATCTTGGTTTGGTTCCATAGTGGGTCCTCCGGAAGTATGTGTGTGTTCGCAGTGCATCGTTCATTGTACCACGAATCCGGGGAAGGCTCAAGTGGGAACTTGCATATGCGGGCGTTATGAATTATAATAGACTGACGGAAAATGAAATGTGAGGATGAGGCATATGGATATTATAAAAGTGCTGCAGCAGGAGCTGCAGATTGGATATAAGCAGGCGGAGGCTGCGGTGCAGCTGATCGATGAGGGAAACACGATTCCGTTTATCGCCAGATACCGGAAGGAAGTGACCGGATCGCTGGATGATGAGGTGCTTCGTAATCTGGATGAGCGGCTGCGCTACCTGCGTGGCCTGGAGGAGAAGAAGGCTCAGGTGCTGGCTTCGATCCGCGAGCAGGAGAAGCTGACGCCGGAGCTGGAAAAGCAGATTATGGAAGCGGCGACGATGGTGGCTGTGGATGATCTGTATCGCCCGTACCGCCCGAAACGCCGCACCCGCGCGATGATCGCGAAGGAACAGGGGCTGGAACCGCTGGCGGATTTGATTGTGCTGCAAATGACAAAGGAGCCAGTCGAGAAGCTGGCGGAGGCGTATGTCTCGGAAGAAAAGGGGATCGAGAGCGTGGAGGCGGCGATTGCCGGGGCGAAGGACATTCTGGCGGAGCGGATCTCGGACAACGCAGATTACCGCACCTACATCCGGAAAGCGACGATGGAGCAGGGAAGCATTACCTCCGCGGCGAAGGATGAGAAGGCAGAATCCGTCTACGAGATGTATTATAATTATGAAGAACCGGTCAAACGCTGCGCCGGGCATCGGGTGCTCGCCCTCAACCGCGGCGAGAAGGAAAAGATGCTGACGGTGAAGGTGCTGGCACCGGAGGAGACGATTCTTCGCTACCTGGAAAAGCAGGTTATTTTGCGTGACAATCCTCATACGACACCGCTCTTGAAAAGCGTGGTGGCGGACAGCTACGACCGTCTGATTGCACCGGCGATCGAGCGCGAAGTGCGCAATGATCTGACGGAGAAGGCGGAGACTGGCGCGATCAAGGTCTTTGGCAAAAATCTGGAGCAGCTATTGATGCAGCCGCCAATCGCAGGCCGCGTGGTGCTTGGCTGGGATCCGGCATTCCGGACCGGCTGCAAGCTGGCTGTGGTGGATACGACCGGCAAGGTGCTGGATACCGTTGTCATTTATCCAACGGCACCGCAGAATAAAGTAGAAGAAGCCAGGAAGGTATTAAAACAACTGATTAAGAAATACCACATTTCCCTGATCTCCGTGGGCAACGGAACGGCTTCCAGGGAGTCGGAGATGATCATCGTGGATCTGTTAAAAGAGATTCCGGAGCAGGTGCAGTACATCATTGTAAACGAAGCGGGGGCGTCCGTGTATTCCGCCAGCAAGCTGGCAACGGAGGAGTTCCCCAACTTTGACGTGGGACAGCGCAGTGCGGCTTCCATCGCCAGACGACTTCAGGACCCTCTGGCGGAGCTGGTCAAGATCGATCCGAAATCCATTGGCGTGGGGCAGTATCAGCATGATATGAACCAGAAGAATTTAAGTGAAGCACTGCAGGGCGTTGTGGAGACCTGCGTAAACCGCGTGGGCGTGGATTTAAACACCGCATCAGCTGCGCTTCTCGAATACATTGCGGGCATCAGCAAGGTGATCGCGAAGAATATTGTGGCATACCGCGAAGAGAATGGCGTGTTCACAGACCGGAAGCAGCTCCTCAAGGTGGCGAAGCTGGGGCCGAAAGCATTCGAACAATGCGCCGGTTTCATGCGGATCACAGGTGGCAAGAATCCGCTGGACGGTACTTCCGTGCACCCGGAGAGCTACGGCGCGGCGGCAGCACTTTTGGAGCGTCTGGGCTATCAGCCGAAGGATATCGCAAACGGCGGATTGAAGGGAATCGAGAAGAAGATCGTCGACTATAAAAAGCTGGCGGCGGAGCTGAATGTGGGGGATATCACTCTGCGGGATATCGTGAAGGAATTTGAGAAGCCGGCCCGTGATCCCCGTGAGGAGATGCCGAAACCGATTCTTCGGACCGATGTGCTGGAGATGAAGGATCTGACTCCGGGCATGATTTTGAAGGGCACCGTGCGCAACGTAATTGATTTCGGTGCATTTGTGGATATCGGAGTTCATCAGGATGGACTGGTTCACATTTCGCAGATGACGGACAAATACATCAAACACCCGATGGAGGTCGTGAGCGTGGGCGACATCGTGGAGGTGAAGGTCATCAGTGTGGATCCGGTCAAGAAGCGGATCGCGCTGACGATGAAGCTGTAGAGGACAGTGACAGAACATGGAGGACAGGAATGAAAAATGAATTAAAATTTGATGTGACGCTGACGGCGAAGGATTTGTGGACCTTTTCGATGTATCACACCAACAGCGGCGGAAAAGGCGTGATCAATGTGCTCTGTCCGCTGGCGGCCCTGTTTGCGCTCATTGTTCGCTGGGGGACGATGACGGCGGGGTATCGCGTTTTGCTGGTGGTGTTCATTCTGGCATTTACCGTGTGGCAGCCGCTGCTGCTTTATATCAAGGCCGCAAAACAGGCAAAAAACGCAGCGGTCAGCAAGCTGATGACGCTTACGTTTGCAGAGGATGGGCTGAAGGTGGAACAGGACGGACAGGAACTTGTGTTTACCTGGGAGCAAATGGGGCGGATGGATCGGATCAAACCGATGATCATCCTGTATATGGACCGCGTGCACGCGTATCTTTTCCCGACACGGATTTTGGGGGACAAAGAGGAAGCATTGTGTGAACTGGCGCGGACGCATCTGCAGAAAAATCAGTGCAGACATATTTAGCGCGGGCGGACCGGAACGATTTAAAGGAGAGAACTATGGAAAGAATAACCAACAGCCCGGAGGAGACGTTTGCGCTGGGACAGGAGCTGGGGCGCCAGGCGGCCGCCGGGCAGATCTACTGTCTGGACGGAGATCTGGGTGTGGGAAAGACGGTGTTTACCCAGGGCTTTGCCGATGGACTCGGGATCGAGGGGCCGGTCAACAGCCCGACCTTTACCATCGTGCAGCAATACGAGGAAGGACGTCTGCCGCTGTATCATTTTGACGTGTACCGGATCGGAGATGTCAGTGAAATGGACGAGATCGGGTACGAGGACTGCTTTTATGGAGAGGGCATCTGCCTGATTGAGTGGTCCCAGCTGATTCCGGAGATTCTGCCGGAGAAGGTCATCCGGATTCGGATCGAGAAGAATCTGGAACGCGGGTTTGACTACCGCAGAATTACAGTCGAAGGACTGCCGGAACAGGGCGAGGCATGAGGAAAGGATACGGACATGAAAATATTAGGAATTGAAAGTTCGTCACTGGTGGCATCGGTCGCAGTCGTGGCGGACGAGGTGCTGATGGCAGAATATACGACGAATTTTAAAAAGACCCATTCCCAGACGCTGCTTCCTATGCTGGATGAAGTGAGAAAGATGCTGGATCTGGATCTGGAAACGGTGGATGCGATCGCAGTGTCCGGCGGGCCGGGATCGTTTACAGGACTTCGGATCGGATCGGCGACTGCGAAAGGACTGGGGCTGGCGCTGGACAAGCCGCTGATCCATGTGCCGACCATCGATGCTATGGCTTACAATCTGTATGGGACATCCGCGCTGATCTGCCCGATCATGGATGCCAGACGCAGCCAGGTCTATACCGGGCTATATCATTATGAGGATGCATTTTGGGTGGTCAAAGAATCCTGTGCCATGGATATTCATGAGCTGATTGCGGAATTGAATGCACTGGGGGAGCGGGTGATCTTTCTCGGGGACGGCACGCCCGTTTATGAGGAGATCATCAAATGTGAGATGACGGCACCGTATTCCTTTGCACCGGCGCAGTCAAACCGCCAGCGGGCAGCCAGTGTCGCGGCACTCGGCGCGGTCTGCTTTGCGGAGGGCAGGACGGAGACGGCTATGGAGCACGCACCGGATTATCTGCGCAAGGCGCAGGCGGAGCGGGAGCTGGAGGAGGCAAAACGCCAGGGAAAGACGAAGGAGCTGGCAGCAGGCCATTCGGTAGGAGAAGGCGTATGATCCGCAAGATGGAGGCTGCTGATCTGGAGCAGGTGGCGGAGCTGGAACAATGCTGTTTTACGGAAAGCTGGTCCTACGGATTGTTGGAGGCCGGGATTCACAGCCCCTATGATGTGTATTATGTATACGAGCAGGAGGGGCAGATTCTGGGCTACTGCAATCTGCGCCTTCTGGCAGGGGAGGGAGAGGTACAGCGAATTGCGGTACTTCCAGCCTTTCGCGGGCTGGGCCTCGCCAGAAAAATGATGGAGGCCATGGTGGATTTTGCCAGACAGCAGCAGGCGCTTGCTATCAGCCTGGAGGTGCGGGAGAGCAACGCGATTGCCCGCAAGCTGTATGAATCCTGCGGTTTTTTGGCTGAGGCGGTCCGAAAGGGATACTACCGCAATCCATCTGAGGATGCCCTCATCATGTGGAAACGGGACATGCAGCCGTGAACATACAACATTTACCACTTAAAAAGAGGCGTCTTTGCGCTTATAATGTAGGGGTATCCGCCTTGGCGGGTACTCTGTTTTGATATATAGGAGAGAAAGGCGAGAATAAGATGAGAAAATACAAAAGTAATGGGGAGTTGGAGACGGTAATCTGTAATGTCTGTGGAAAGAAATTGATCGTGGAGCGCGGCATCGTGCGGGAGGGCGTATTTTCTGTGGATCATGCATGGGATTTTTTCTCGGAAAAGGACGGTGAGGTTCACCACTGGGATTTGTGTGAATCGTGCTATGATGCGGTGCTTGGGACGTTTCGGATTGAGGCGGATGTGGAGGAACGGGTTGAATTCATTTGACGGGTGTGTTATCATTTAACAGAATATGGTTTTAATCGAGAGAAGTGAGGACGAATACCGTTATGTTAGATATCTGTTTATTGGGAACCGGAGGCATGATGCCACTTCCGTATCGGTGGCTGACTGCCATGATGGCACGCTGTGAAGGAAGCAATCTGCTGATTGACTGCGGAGAGGGAACGCAGATTGCATTGAAGGAGAAGGGGTGGAGCCCGAAGCCGATCGATGTGATCTGTTTTACCCATTATCACGCGGATCATATCAGCGGCCTTCCGGGTCTGCTTCTGACCATGGGCAATGCGGAGCGCACGGAGCCGCTGACGCTGGTTGGGCCGAAGGGGCTGGAGCGCGTGGTGACGGCACTGCGGATGATTGCGCCGGAGCTTCCGTTTCCGCTGCGTTTCATAGAATTAGAAGAGAGGCATCATCGGCTGGAGCTGGGGCCTTACGTGATCGATGCTTACCGGGTCAATCACAATGTGACCTGCTATGGCTATGCGCTCACCATTCCACGCACCGGACGTTTTGATGTGGAACGGGCGAAGGAACAGGGGGTTCCGATGAAAGCCTGGAGCCGCCTGCAAAAGGGCGAGACGCTGGAGCTGGATGGAGTGACCTACACACCGGATATGGTACTGGGGCCGGATCGGAAGGGACTGAAGGTCGTGTATTGTACCGATACGAGGCCCGTGCCGGTGATCGCAGAATATGCAGAACAGGCAGATCTGTTTATCTGCGAAGGCATGTACGGCGAAGAAGGCAAGGAAGTCAAGGCGCGGGAGTACAAGCACATGACCATGTACGAGGCGGCGAATCTGGCAAAGAAGGCACAGCCCAAAGAGATGTGGCTGACGCATTACAGTCCGTCGCTGACCAGGCCGGATGAATTCATTGACCAGGTACGAAAGATATTTCCGCGTGCAAAGGCGGCGCGAGATGGCTGGACCATGGAGCTGACCTTTGACGAGGGTGAGGAGAACGGCAGTGAGCCGAAGTGAGGATAGGATAATGGAAGCAGAAAAAAAGGATGTGCTGATTCTTGCAATCGAGAGCTCCTGCGATGAGACGGCGGCTTCTGTGGTGCGCAATGGGCGGGAGGTTCTCTCAAATGTGATCTCGTCCCAGATCGCGCTGCACACCCAGTTTGGCGGTGTTGTGCCGGAGATCGCATCCAGAAAGCATATCGAGAAGATCAATCAGGTGGTTACACAGGCGCTGGAGGATGCGCAGGTGACCCTGGAGGACATTACCGCGATCGGCGTGACCTACGGGCCGGGGCTGGTCGGTGCGCTGCTGGTGGGCGTGGCCGAGGCGAAGGCGATCGCTTTTGCGGCGAAGAAACCGCTGGTGGGCGTGCATCATATCGAGGGCCACGTGTCCGCCAATTACATCGAGAATCCGGAGCTGGAACCGCCGTTTGTCTGTCTGATTGTGTCCGGCGGCCATACGCATCTCGTGATCGTCAAGGATTACGGCGAGTTCGAGATTATCGGACGGACGAGAGACGATGCGGCGGGAGAAGCCTTTGACAAGGTGGCCCGCGCGGTTGGCCTGGGATATCCGGGCGGCCCGAAGGTGGATCAGAAAGCACGCGAGGGCAATCCCCATGCGATTGAATTTCCGCGTGCGAAGGTGGAGGGATCTCCCTATGACTTCAGCTTTAGTGGATTGAAATCAGCGGTGCTGAATTACATCAATAAGGCGCATATGACCGGGGAGGAGATTCCGGTAGCGGATCTGGTTGCATCCTTTCAGAATGCGGTCGTGGAGGCCCTGGTCAGCCGCACGGTTCTGGCGGCGAAGGAATACGGCTACGACAAGCTGGCGATCGCGGGAGGCGTGGCATCCAACTCGGCGCTTCGCGAGGCGATGCAGAACGCCTGCGATGAGGCGGGACTCACGTTCTACCATCCGTCACCGATTTTCTGTACGGACAATGCGGCGATGATCGGCGTTGCCGCCTACTACGAATATCAGAAGGGAACCCGCCATGGCTGGGATCTCAATGCCGTACCGAATCTGAAACTGGGAGAGCGATAAGATGGAAGCAGAGTGCACAAAGAAAACGCGTGGCAGAGTCGGCGCAGTCATCCTGGCCGGCGGTCAGGGAAAGCGCATGAACAGTACGGTTCAGAAACAGTATATGCTGCTGGCAGGTCGACCGCTTCTGGTCTATGCGCTGGAAGCATTCGAGCAGAGTCCGGTAGATGAGATCGTTTTGGTTACCGGTGCAGGAGAAGAGGACTATGTGATGCGGGAGATCCTTGCGCCGCATCAGATCACGAAAGTCTCCGCGGTTGTCCAGGGCGGAAAGGAACGCTATCATTCTGTGTACGCAGGGCTGCTGTCCTTGCATGACTGTGACTATGTTCTGATTCATGACGGCGCGAGACCCCTGGTGGATCAGGGTATCATCGGGCGGGCCATCGCCGGAGCCGTCGCGGAGGATGCCTGCGTGGTCGGTATGCCGGTGAAGGATACGATCAAGGTCGCAGATTCCGATGACTATGCGGCCGATACGCCGGACCGATCCAGCTTGTGGCAGGTTCAGACACCGCAGGCATTCGCCTACCCGCTGATCCGATCGGCATACGATGCGCTGATGGCAGATCCGGCCCTTCAGGCAGGGATCACGGATGATGCCATGGTGGTCGAAAAGCTTGCCGGAAACCGGATTAAGCTGATCGAGGGAAGCTACGAGAATCTGAAGGTGACCACGCCGGAGGATCTGGTGGTGGCAGAAGCGCTGCTTAAGAGACGGGCTGCTGTCAGCAATTCTGCTTCCAATAAAAAGATGTTTTGCAACTGACACGAAGGATAAGACGGAAGGGAGATTAGAGAAATGAAGGTTTATGCACACAGAGGTTATAGCGGAAGATACCCGGAGAACACCATGCTGGCATTTTACAAGGCCGAGGAGAGTGGATGCCATGGCATTGAGCTGGATGTACAGCTGTCAAAGGATGGAGAACTTGTCGTCTTTCATGACGAGACGATTGACCGCACGACGAACGGCACAGGTTGCGTAAAAGATTACACGCTGGCAGAGCTGAAAGCGTTTGATGCGGCGGCTGTCTGGAATGGCGTTCACGGCGTGCAGCAGATCCCGACATTCGAGGAATACTGCCAGTGGGTAAAGAATACGGATCTTGTGACCAACGTGGAGATCAAATCCGGCGTTTACTATTATGAAGAACTGGAAGAGAAGACGCTGGCGATCGTAAGGAAATACGGTCTGGAGAAGAAGATTATCTTTTCTTCCTTCAATCATACGTCTGTCACACTGCTGCGCCGTCTGGCACCGGATATCCCATGCGGGGCACTGGTGGAGCACGCGGGACTTGGCAATGCAGGATATTACTGTGCAAAATATGATTTCCAGTATTACCATCCAGGCTTTAAGGGGCTGACGGAGGATGTGGTGAAGAACTGCAAGAAACATCACATTCCGCTAAATGTCTGGACGGTCAACGATATGGGAACGCTGGAGCAGATGTACGACTGGGAGTGCGAGGGTGTCATCAGCAATTATCCGGGTGTCTGTGTAGGCTGGCTGAAGAGCAGACAGTAGTATAGATTTGATTATACGCAGCTTCTCACGACAGAGAAGCTGCGTATGCAAATCAGATCAAATAAATATAAAATACTGATTGACAGAACGTAATTTTGATGGTAGAATCATTACCTGTTGCTCCTGAAATAACCGGAAAAATCTGGTGAAAAAGAAGCAAAAGAAAATAGAAAAACTGCTTGACAAATACCTCCATTTCTATTAAAATAGAAAAGCACGTTTGAGGAGAGGTATCGAAGTGGTCATAACGAGGCGGTCTTGAAAACCGTTTGTCCGCAAGGGCGCGTGGGTTCGAATCCCACCCTCTCCGTTGGATAGACTTAGGTCTGCCGATACAATATATAGATTCGCTGATGTTCAGGCATCGGTACTTTGCAGAAGTACCCAAGAGGCTGAAGGGACACCCCTGGAAAGGGTGCAGGTCGTTAATAGCGGCGCGAGGGTTCAAATCCCTCCTTCTGCGTTCCCGATATTCGGGAAAAACGTCTTTGAAAAAAGATGAAAAAGTTGTTGACAAAGATGGCGTGACATGATAGTATTAACGAGTTGTCGCCAAAACGGAAACAACAAAATGAACCTTGAAAATAGAAGATTGAACAGTGTTTAAAACCCTGAAAATTCTAATAAAAAAGAGTCTTATGGTTAAGACATCTTTGAAAGAGATTTCAGAACAAAAAACAA
>JAQUVX010000033.1 GCA_028693165.1 Lachnospiraceae bacterium
AAATTCCGGGATTGCATTCTTCGTTTTAAGCTTCTCTGCCCCTGCTGATTGTACCGCCAGCATTGCTGCTCTGCCCGTCATATCATTCTGTTGATCCTTCGCCTTGTTAATCCATCCAGTCATCGCCGGAATCATGATTGCCATCAGGATCGCCAGAATAACCAATACAACGATCAACTCAACCAGAGTAAATCCTTTTTTGGAGTTTTTCTTCTCCCAAAGCTTTGACATCATCTTTTTCATTGTCCTATCTCCTTTTTTCTTTGTCCCAATCCCCCGACGAAAATCCTCAGCGTGTGCCTGAACGCCGGTTTTCGTGAATAGACTGAAAACTATTTATTTTTTTGCTAACAATTTCATTATATTACAAGAACCATAATTCGTCAATTTTCTTGCCCTTATTTTTCACTAAAAAACATATTTTTCCATTAATTGCGCACTTTTGTGAGCATTCAGAACTTGTTAAAATTTTATTTAGCTCTTTTTTTCCAAATTCCATTCATTTTCTCGGATCTCACCTTCTCTCCCCTCACCTCGCTTCCTTCCACTTCCTCTTATTTTTTATACCTCCCCCTCTTTTGCAGCCCTTCACCCCTTTTGATTATTTTCATCCTTTTTCACTCAAAGTTTTCCACACTTTTCCGTTTTTGTGGAAAACCACAAATGATCCGAACCTCTTATTGTCCAAACACCCCCATTTCGCCCCCATTTCCACCGCATAATGGAAAGCAGAATTATCCTTTGCCTCAAAATTGTCCAAACGCCTGTTTTCCCCTCGATTCTATTGAATCTCCCCTTGCGTGACATACTCTTTTGCACTCATACGCGTTTTCGCTGATCACTTATGCAAACGGAAGGAGCCAAATTGGCTCCCCTGCGTTCGTTCCTTTATTTCATTGTCTATTTAAAACAGCTTCCAGCTTCCCCCTCATCTTTGGGAATCACTCTCTAAGCTCTTCTAAACGCGCAAGCTTTTCTTTCAAAACCGCCAGTTCTCGCTCCGCTTCCTTTGCCCGTTCCTCAACTTCCCTCTTCGCTTCTTCCGCTTGATCTGCTCTCTGTCTATCTTTCTTCGACCGTTCTTCAGCTTCCCGCTTCGCTTCTTCCGCTTTCTCCGCCCTCTGGTTCGCTTCCCCTTCAACCTCTCGCAGTACCGCCCGGTGTTTCGCTTCCTCCACTTCCTTGTCATATTCAAATATACTCATCTTCACGACCTCCTTTCTCATAAAACAGAGTCTTCTTATCCTATTCACAGCAGCAAATACAAGCCATATTGTGCAGCTTGTTTGGCCTTCTATCTTGCATGGCTCCACCTCTTCCTTTGGACTATTTTCATCCTTTTTCACTCAAAGTTTCCCACACTTTTCCGTTTTTGTGGAAAACCACAAATGATCCGAACCTCTTATTGTCCAAACAACCTCATTTCGCCCCCATCTCCATCGCATAATGGAAAATAGAATTGTCCTTTCCCTCAAAATTGTCCAAACACCCGTTTTCCCCTCGCCTCTATTGAATCCCCTTTGCGCAACATACTCTTTTGCACTCATACGCGTTTTCGCTGATCACTTATGCAAACGGGAGGAGCCAAATTGGCTCCCCTGCGTTCGTTCCTTTATTTCATTGTCTATTTAAAACAGCTTCCAGCTTCCCCCTCATCTTTGGGAATCACTCTCTAAGCTCTTCTAAACGCGCAAGCTTTCCCTTCAAAACCGCCAGTTCTCGCTCCGCTTGATCTACTCTCTGTCTGTCTTCCTTCGCCCTTTCCTCTATCTTTTTCCGTTCTTCCTTCGCCCGTTCCTCAACTTCCCGCTTCGCTTCTTCCGCTTGATCTGCTCTCTGTCTATCTTTCTTCGACCGTTCTTCAGCTTCCCGCTTCGCTTCTTCCGCTTTCTCCGCCCTCTGGTTCGCTTCCCCTTCAACCTCTCGCAGTACCGCCCGGTGTTTCGCTTCCTCCACTTCCTTGTCATATTCAAATATACTCATCTTCACGACCTCCTTTCTCATAAAACAGAGTCTTCTTATCCTATTCACAGCAGCAAATACAAGCCATATTGTGCAGCTTGTTTGGCCTTCTATCTTGCATGGCTCCACCTCTTCCTTTGGACTATTTTCATCCTTTTTCACTCAAAGTTTCCCACACTTTTCCGTTTTTGTGGAAAACCACAAATGATCCGAACCTCTTATTGTCCAAACAACCTCATTTCGCCCCCATCTCCATCGCATAATGGAAAATAGAATTGTCCTTTCCCTTAAAATTGTCCAAACACCCGTTTTCCCCTCGCCTCTATTGAATCCCCTTTGCGCAACATACCCTTTTGCACTCATACGCGTTTTCGCTGATCACTTATGCAAACGAAGGAGCCAAATTGGTTCCCCTGCGTTCGTTCCTTTATTTCATTGTCTATTTAAAACAGCTTCCAGCTTCCCCCTCATCTTTGGGAATCACTCTCTAAGCTCTTCTAAACGCGCAAGCTTTTCCTTCAAAACCGCCAGTTCTCGCTCCGCTTGATCTGCTCTCTGTCTATCTTCCTTCGCCCGTTCCTCTACCTTCTGCCGTTCTTCCTTCGCCCGTTCCTCTATCTTTTTCCGTTCTTCCTTTGCCCGTTCCTCAACTTCCCTCTTCGCTTCTTCCGCTTGATCTGCTCTCTGTCTATCTTTCTTCGACCGTTCTTCAGCTTCCCGCTTCGCTTCTTCCGCTTTCTCCGCCCTCTGGTTCGCTTCCCCTTCAACCTCTCGCAGCACCGCCCGGTGTTTCGCTTCCTCCACTTCCTTGTCATATTCAAATATACTCATCTTCACGACCTCCGCCTTATTCTCTCTCAGGAAATCTGCCAGTATATCCTCTCGAATGCATTCGTTCACTGCAAGACTTACCGCATCGCCGATCGACATCCTCATCGCATAATTCCGTACTTTGGAAACATACTGCGCGTACTCAGCCAGCGTCCTGCACTGCTCCAGCAGTTCCTGGTTGTGCCCCACATTGATATTGTACAGGGTAACCTTTAACTCCAGCTCCGGATCTTCCATCGGTTTGAGAAATGCACTCGACAGCTTCTGCACTTCCTGCTCCACCTGCTTGTCCTGACCATTGTAAAAAATGATGAATCTAGGGGTCGGGATCTTTTGCAGCTTCGCCGTGTACAGGGAGCGGTTCCGTATCAGCCTCTCATATTCGCTTGCCACATACAGAAGCATACGCAGCGGCATATTCGGGTTGTAAGTCGACTGCTGCTCGTAAAGATTCATGAAGTCCCCGATCAGAAATGCAAGATCATTCTTATAGCCCAGATAAATCGCATTTTCCAGCGTCACAATCACAAGCTCTTCCACGTCGGTGTAATGTGTCCTGTTTACCGCATTGTATAGGCTCAATAAGTTCTGTTTGTCCTTGTACAGCATACGGAATATGGTATCCTTGTAATTCCGGATCACAAATGATCCGGCAAACGCCAGCTTCCGTCTGCTCCTCTTGCTGAGCCTGTTTCTAACAGCATCCTTCACACAAATCCATGTATTCCTTTTCATAGGTCCTCCTTCGCAGGAGTCCTGTCGCATTTCATCTGAAATATCAAACATCTCCTGCTCTTATAAAATGGGTTTTATAAGCATCGATGTTCTGTATTGCAATGAAATGAATCAGATGGCGTCACGCCTGAAATGAAAATAGAAAACGTATGCTTATTGCATTCATTATAGCACATGAGAGTGATATGATGCAACTGTTTTTTGACATTTCATTTTGTAAAGAGAAGTTTTGCAAAGCGACATCCACTCAGCCTTCCGCCGCCCCCACAATCTCCTCCAGCCGCTCCTTCAGCCGTTTTTCCTCCCCGCTTCCATTTGTCTGGAAACGGATATACGGGATCTCGTAACGCTCCAGAATATGATTTTTCATCTTATCCCGCTCGGCCTGGACAGTTCCTTCTTTATGATAATCATACCCATCCACCTCGACCACCAGAACCAGCCTCCGGCTGATGCGGTTATAGATGATAAAATCCAGATGCGTTGCGGGATTCATGACATAATTTCGTTCCGATTCATTCAGCAAACCGGTATCTCTGATCAGCGTTTTCAACGACTGATGGCTTATCTGATCCAGACTCGCAAACGCCTCACAGTCCAACACCTCCGCGATCAATCCGCTCATCAGATTTTCCGAATCATACTCCGAAATCCTCTTATGCTTTTTCAAATATTCCTGTCTGGCCTCCGCATACTGCTTATATAAATAATCAAATATCGAATAAATCCGGCTGTCCTTCACCTCGAAATTATGATATTGAATGTAGGCAATCAGCTCGCTGATATTGCGCTCCGGGGACTGCTCATTGCCCGACACGACCAGCATCAGACGCTTCTTCGCTCTCGACACCGCCACATTCAGCAGATAGGGATCATCCGCAAAATCAGACAATTCATCGTCCACCGTGGAGATGATGATGGTATCCTTTTCCCGCCCCTGAAATTTATGTACCGTCGCCACATCCATATCGCTGAATTCGTGTTCCATCGCCTCCACCTGATTCCTGTAGGGTGCAATGATCCCGGTCTGGGCCGGATCACTCACATACTGTGGTATGATTTCCTGTCGGATCACATCGATCTGCCGCTGACTGTAACGCTCCCTTGCATGATTTCCTTTTACGGTTTTCATAACACGCAAAACATCCTTCTCTCCCCGATCCTCGGTCATAATCACCAACTGTCCACGATAAAATTTCTGATTGCAGAAGTTGATAATTTTCGGATGGCAGCGATAATGCTCCCGCAATAAAGTCTGGGTCACCCCCGGTATTACATCCAGCACAGACTGCAGAAAACTCGTCGTAAAACGATACCCGTCTGCGATCTGAAACGAGGCAAAAATGCTGTCCGCCTGCTTTCTCACATGCTCTGGAACGACGTTTGGAAGCTGCTTGGTATCGCCCACAATAATGGCATTTTTTGCACAGGACAACGCCAGCGCACCGGTAGCCACATCCACCTGTGAGGCTTCATCCATAATCAGATAATCATAAACGGTCTCTTGATTTAAACTGCTCCGCGAAGAAAATGTCGTACTCAAAATAACTGGATATTCCCGCAAAAACACAGCCGGATTCTTCCACAAATCATCTTCCTCAAATCGCTGACGCGCACCGCCGCCCGCATATTTCCGAGCCAGAAAATCTTTTAATAAGGCCATGGACTGACTGCACATGATGTTCAGCAGATCCCGATCCGGGCCGCGCAGCAGCTCTTCGATCTCCGAGATTTCTTCCGTCAGCTCCCTTTGCCTGCAATGATAATACATCCCCTGAACGGTCATGATCATCTCCGACAGCCCCTGCTTGTAAAACTTGAAATCCCAGATCCCGTATCGGAAAAGCCCCTTGATCACAAACAGGAGTCCCGCCTCCCGATCCTGCTCCGACATGGTCTGACATTCCTGCCACAAGGCGATCCATTTCCGGGAAAAACCACTTTTTTTCATCGCCTCAAACTCAACGCCCATGCTCTGCAAATACTGTGCGAAATACCGCATTTCCAACTTAATTTGCGCCTGTTCCTGCCTCAAAAGCGCCAGCCGTTCCTGCTTTTGAAAGATCATCTGAAGCCGTTCCGACTTGCCTTTTATCGCCGCCAGTGTGACCGTTTCCTTATCCTCTTCCGTCAAACGCCACGGCTGAAAATCAGGATAAGTAAGACTCTGCTGATCGATAAATCTCTTCTTGTTTTCCGAATTTCCGAGCATGGCAACGATAAATCCCAGATCATACTTCGGAGATGCCAGCTTCTCATATACATTTTCTGTGGCCGCATTATTATTGGAGACAATCTGTACCGTTTTGCCCTGAATCAGGATGTTGGCAATGATATTTAAGATCGTCTGTGTCTTTCCCGTTCCGGGCGGTCCCTGGATCACGCTGAGCGGATGCTCCATCGCATTTTTCACTGCCTGATACTGACTTTTATTACACCCGAACGGAAAGATGGGAACATACTCCGGCCCTGCCTTTTGTGCCTCCACCTTTTCCGGCTTCAAATAACCTGCAAGAACCGTATTCTCGCCGACAAACGTGATTTTCTCATACTTTTCCGGAAGAATCTGCTTTCCGTTTTCCGCATTTTTCAGATCACTCAGCTTCGAAATTTGCTTCAAATATGCAAAAACATCCCTGGCCTGTCCTTCCTTTAAAATAGACTTCGTGATCGTCAAATCCCGCTCCAGATAATCCCGCTCGCTGCCATTTTCATAGCAGATATGCCAATACGTCTCCTGCTTTCCGCCAAATACCTCGATTTCCCGTATGCCAAACAGGGTGCGGCCATTCCGGCTGATGCGGTACAGATTTGTGTTTAATACCTCCGGCTCTTTCAGCCATTCCACATTTCCGTACGCATAGCCGTAGACCCCACCATGCTCATATTCAATATCCCATTTTTTTGTTTCTGTGTTGTACCGGCAGAACTTAACCTCCGAGGTCTTGATCACACCTTTGACAATCAGCATATACTTTTTTGTATTCATCTGGATTTTACCGTGCCCCTTCTGCACCCAGTTTATCACAGATGATGCTGGATCTCAACCCAGCTCTGCTTCCATCTTCACCGCTTCGTACAGCACATCTGCCCCCTTCATCGCCTGATCCAGATCCGTCCATTCCTCTTTGCAGTGGCTGAGTCCCTCTCTGCTTGGCACAAAGATCATAGCTGTGGGAATCTTCTGACCGATGGCATTGCCATCATGCCCGGCACCGCTGGCAATCCGGCGATATGAATATCCCAGCTTTTCGCAGCATGAGGCATACAATTCCTGCAGTCCTTCGTCGCAGACGACAGATCCCTTCTTCACGATCTGCTCCATTTCCACATGAATTCCGGTTCTGTTCTGTTCCAGCAGCCGGATTTCCTGTCGAATCCGTTCCGCATAGTCGTCCACAATGTGCTGATCCATATGACGGATTTCCAAAACCAACTCCACCTGCCCGGGAATCACCGCCACCGCATTCGGAAACACCTGCAATTGCCCTACCGTGGCTACCAGGCCGTTGGTGTACTGACTCGCCGTCTCGGAGATGCTCTGCACCAGCCCGGCTGCCGCTACCAGTGCATCGCACCGCAGATTCATCGGCGTGGTTCCTGCATGATTGGCCTTTCCGCAGACCCGGATCTGATATCTGGTAATACCCACAATTCCGGTCACAATTCCAATATCCTTTTGTTCTGTCTCCAGAATCTTCCCCTGTTCAATGTGCAGCTCAAGAAAGCATTTCTTCGAGCTCGTATCGATCCGGCTTTCTGCAATCTGCTCCGGCGTAAAACCATAATCGTTCAAACGATCGAGATACCCCGGAACACGCAGATCAATCAGACCCATCATCGCTCTGCTGCCGAAGGTTCCGCCAAGCGGACTTCCCTCCTCTCCCTGAAAGCAGACGATCTCCAGGTTACAGGGCAGGATAATCTGCTCCCTCCTGAGCCGTCTTATGCAGGAGATTGCCGCCGCAATTCCCAATGTCCCGTCAAACAGCCCGCCATGCCTGACTGTATCCAGATGAGAGCCAAACATGATTGTCCCACGGGAAGGCTCGCTGCCTTGCCGGACTCCATGAACATTGCCAACCGCATCCGTCGTAACCTCCATATCTTCCCGCAGCATCAGCATCTTTACCACTTCGGATGCCTGATCATAGGCGGAGGAAGCAGGCAGACGCGTAATGGAACCATCTGCCTCTTTTCCGATCCATCCAATCTGCTCAATGATGTCCCACAATTCCTTTTTCTGATCACAGTCCGACTCCTGACATCCTGTCTTTTTCATGTTCTGCTCCTCACCAGCCTATCTCGATTTCAATCAGTTGAAATGGCACTTCGCTGATTTTTTTTATCTGCAATTTCAGTTCCTCCTCCGGTTCTGTCGGACGCACTAAAAGCAGATCACCCGGAGAAAGCGGAATCCTGGACTGGTTCTGAATATCCTGGATTTCGGCACTTCCCTCTGTCATATAGAACATCCAGCACTGGTTTTCCCTGTCGTTTCCGCTCTGCTTCCACTCGATCCTGTCCCTGCTCGGATACCCTGTCATTCTTCCGCTGCAGCCCTCCCGCATAATCAGATTCAGATCCGAAGCCCGGCCACGGCTCTTTGTGATATCTGAGCCGCTAAAACGGATCTGATCTCCCGGCAAAAGCATTTTACAAAACTTCTGTTCTACATGAATCAGAGAGATTCCCGAAAGCAGATACAAAATCCGCTCATATCCGGGAAATCTTGTGAACTCCGACTGCTCGTCTTCCAAAACCGCAGCACTTAATCTCCAGGTAAAATCATGCTCTGCGAATACACTGTCCTCCGGCATGATATAAAACTGCGTGGTGCTTCCTCCTGACCAGCGTGAGATTTTCCATCTGTCCTGTTCTATTTTTTCAATTTTCATATCCTGTTCCCTCTCTTTTTCTCCCGGGAAGCGGACGTTCCCTGCAGTTACGCGATCTTGTCCCGATTGAATACGGTGTTGACGAAAGCACGGGTCCGCTCGGTCTGCGGATGCTCAAACACCTGCTCCGGACTGCCCGATTCGATGATGCTTCCATCCTCCAGCACGACAATCTTGTCTGCAATGGTTCTCGCAAAATTCATCTCATGCGTCACAATGACCATGGTCATGCCTGAATTTGCCAGATCCTTCATGACCTTCAGAACTTCCCCCACCATCTCCGGATCCAGAGCCGACGTCGGTTCGTCAAACAGCATAATCTCCGGATCCATGGCGAGTGCTCTGGCGATCGCCACTCTCTGTTTCTGTCCGCCGGACAGACGGGCGGGCATCACATCACATTTATCCTTCAGGCCAACCATCTCCAGAAGACTCAGCGACTTTTCTTTCGCCTCACTTTTTTTCATGCTTTTCAGATCCATGGGTGCCATCGTAATATTCTGGCACACGGTTTTATTATAGAAGAGATTGAAGCTCTGGAATACCATCCCGACCTTCTGTCTCATTTTATTCAGTTTCTTTTCCGGCATGGGCACCGACTTGCCGCCGATTTCCTGACGGCCGATATTTTCCCCGCCGATGGTCACATAACCGTGCTGGTACTCTTCCAGATAATTGATGCAGCGAAGAAGCGTACTCTTGCCGGAACCGGAAGGACCGATGATGACCACAACCTCTCCCGGATCAATGTGCAGGTTGATGTTTTTCAATACGTGATGATCTCCATAATATTTGTTCAATTCAACGATATCAATCATGATAATTCCTCCCCTGTTTTTAATTTGCATTCAAAATAGCTTCCAACGATCCCGACCAGATTATTCAACAGGTAATACAAAACTGCCGCAGTCAGATACAGCTCCAGTGTCTTAAAATTTTTCGCAATCAGCGTGTTGGTCTGCCGAAACAGCTCCGTAACGGTAATCGTTGACAGCATCGCTGAATTCTTGGTTAAGGAAATGAATTCGTTGGTCAGCGGAGCAATGGCCCGTTTGACTGCCTGCGGAAGAATGATCTTGTACATCGTCTGCCAGTAGGAGTACCCAAGACACCGTCCCGCCTCCATCTGTCCCTTATCAATAGAGACAATGGCTCCGCGAATCACCGCGGAAACATAGGCGCCGCTGTACATTCCAAGGCCGATGATTCCGCAGATCCATGCCTCCGTCTCAATCTTAAAGGCCAGCGGGAGCCCATAATACACAAGTACAAGCTGTACCAGCAATGGCGTAGAGCGGAACCAGGAAAGATAGGCATTGGACGCAAACTGCACTGCTTTATACTTTGATATCTGGCCAAAGGCAATCACAACGCCAATCGTTATTGCAAGAACGAAGCCTGTGACGGAATAAAATATGGTATTTTCCAATCCCTTCAGCAATAAAAACAAGGTATTTCCTTTTACAATTACACTAAAATCCAGGTTCACGTCTCTACCTCCATCGCCATCTGATCTGCTGCTTCAAAGCAAGTGATTCAAATCAAATTACTCAAACCATTTTGCTTTGATCTCATCATAAGTTCCATTATCCTTCAACGCTTTTAAGGCCGTATTCAAACCATCCGCCAGCTCTGTATCCCCTTTGCGGATGCCATACCCGTAAAGCTCATCCGTCAGTCCCGTATCCAGTACCTTCACTTTTCCGGATTCCTTCGCATATACCATCGCAGCCGGACGTCCGGTTACCACCGCGTCAACCTTTCCGGTTTCCAGCTGCAAAAACATCTCTGAATTCTGCTCCACCTCGACTCTGGTCACATCCGGATAATTCTCCTCCAGATAGGTGACTGATTTGGTGCCCACCTGAACCGCAACGCTTTTGCCCTTCAAATCATCCGGTCCGGTAATGTCTGCGTTATCCTTTAAGACCATGATGGACAGTCCGCCCGGGAAATAAGAATCCGAAAAATCAATGGTCTCTTTCCGCTCATCCGTAATATACATAGCAGACGCAATCAGATCAAACTTGTTGGAATTAAGTCCCGGGATCAGCCCTTTGAACTCGGTATTCACAATCTCTGCGCCATCATAACCCATTTCTTTTGCCACTGCATCTACCAGCTCAATATCGAACCCGGTGTATGCTCCGTTCTCCTCATACTCAAACGGGGCAAAGGTACAGTCGGAACCAACCTTTAACATGCCTTTGGCGGCGGCCGCGGTTGTCTCTGCAACGGCAGCAGTTTCTGTCGCAGCTGCTGCCGTGGTGGTCGCCGCGGTCGATTCCGGCTTTCCGGAGCAGCCTGCCAATGTGATGCCTGTCATCATTACCGCCATCATTACACTCATCTGTCTTCTCATAATTTCTCCTCTTTTCTGCGCCGATTCTGGTTGTTTTTCTGCCGGGAACAATCGGTGCACGGATTCCCGTCAGGATATGTAACACTTATTGGATTGCCTGAAATTTCTTCATTACTTCCTGTACCCGACTTACGATCTCCGATTCCGGTATGGTAAGAATCACACCATCCTTTACCGTCGTTTTTCCATTTACCACCACCCTCCGGATCGCATCGGGCTGCATGGAATAGACCATCTGATACAGGAGCTGTTCATAGTTGTCATACAAAGGCTGCATGGAAATATGTTCCAGATCCACTCCGGTAAAGTCAGCACAGTAGCCTTCCTTCAGCCGGCCAACCGGCTTTTTTAGAATCAGGCCGCCATTGACGGTTCCCATATCATACGCTTCCGGGGCGACCACACACAATGCATCCAGATGATGTACCTTCTGCAGCAGAGCGGTCATCCTCATCTCCTCATAAATACTGATCCGGTTGTTGCTGCACGCCCCGTCACTGCCCAATGCCACTATGACTCCGTGCTGTTTCAGATATGGAATATCGGTGACACCATCCGCCAGGAACATGTTGCTCGACGGGCAGTAGGCCAGGCTGGCTTTGCGGCTGCTCATCAGCTCTTTCTCGTGTTCATCCAGCCAGACACAATGTACCGCCGTCATCCTCTCATCCAGAACCCCGATCCGATCAAGAAGTTCGATTGGCCGGCAGCCAAACTGCTGTTTCACATCATTGACCTCAAACAGTTCTTCCGCCACATGAATGTGATAACCGGTTCCGTACTGTTTCGCCAGCTGGAAGCCCGCCTGCACCATCTCGACAGATGCGGCATGCAGACTGTGCGGAGCCGGAATGACCGTAACCATATCGTCTTTTCCGTTATACTGCTCCATCAGCCGGCCGGTATGTTCCACGGCCAGCGGGACACTCTCCACGTAGCCGGCCGGAGCACCCGCCCAGTCATACATGGTTCTCGCCAGCACCAGGCGGATTCCCACGTCCCTGGCTGCTTTGATAATCGCCTCATCACTGGCAATCCCGTGATTATGAAGATAGAAGAAATCCGTCACCGTTGTGACTCCGTATTTCATCATTTCTCCAAAAGCAAAGACCGCTCCGGTATACAGATCCTCCGGGGTAAGGATCGGCGAAAACCGGTATAACGCCTCATCGCGCCACTGCAGGAACGGAATATCCGTCGCCAGTCCGCGCAGCAGGCTTTGAAAACAGTGATTGTGAATATTGATGTTGCCCGGAAGAAGCACCAGATGCTCCCAGTTCTCCACCCGTGCGGTTGGAAATGCCCGGATCAGCTCATCTCCGCATCCAATTTTCCGAATCTTTCCGCCTTCGACCAGAACTGCCTGATGTTCCAGAAACGCCCCGTCCTTATACAACAATTTCGGTTTATAAATCTGATACTCTGTCATCGTATTGCCTCCTCATTCGGAATAATAAGCACCATTTCTGCGTTCCAGTTCCTCCAGTCGTTTCATTCTTTCATCAATATCCGGAATGGCTGCCGCCACATCTTTCAGCAAAATGCGGAAAAATAAAAAGGGCGTACTGTATATATCAAATACAGACACCCTCGTCACCGGAACTACTATTGATTTTTCACTGTACGAAATCAGAGGAGAAAGCTGGCTGTCCGTCACAGAGCAGATGGTAAATCCAGCCTGCTTCAGCTCTTTCATCTTCTGTACCAGAATGCGGGGATACCTCGGAAAAGCCGCTGCCACGATCAGCGTTTCCTTTGGATCACTCAGCGCCAGATTGTTCCACTGTCCCGTCTCCGGCTCCACCATGCAGACATCGTTGCGAATCTTGCCAAGCATATAGGCGAAGCATTCGGTAAAATATGTGGACATCCTGGCAGAAATCAAAATGACTCTTGATACAGATGCCAGCTTCTCTACAAGGAAATGATACTCCCCGGTATTAAAGAGCGGGAACAGCTTATCCAGATTCTCATGTTCCAGCTGGATAATCTTGCAATTATCCCGATCCAGATCATGCTCATACCTGGGGTCTTCTTCCTTCTTCCGGTTCTTCTGCTGATCCCTGACGAAATCCCCATACCCGGTGTAACCCAGCTCGTTGCAGAATCTGGTCACGCTTCCCTGGCTTACATCCGCATTCGCCGCCAGTTTTCCGGCCGTCATGAATACGATCCGGTCCTCATTTTCCAGAATATAACGGCCAATCTTTTCAAACACCTTCGAGGTTCTGGAGATGCTTACCAGATTGTCTTTCCATGAAACAGTACCTCTGTTTTCTTCTGCCATAGTCCACCACCTGCTATAAATGTTGCCATCAATTCCTGTTTCTCTTTGATGCTTTCATCATTATAGTATCGGCTCTTTTTTCTGTCAATTGATTTCTGCAAGTACTGATTATCTTAAGTCAGGGGCTTTTTTTCTTTCGATTTTCAAGGAAAAAATCTGATAAAGAAATGCCCCTGATTCATTTTCTTCTCGTTATACCAATCCGGCAAGTGCAGGAAGTCCCATGCTGAGAAACGGGATATAGGTCACCAGAAGCAGGCCGGCCAGAATTGCAATATAGTAACTGAGCATATACGGAAGCGTCTTTGTAAGCGTAGTATTGCCTACCTTGATAGCCACAAACAGGGTGTTTCCCACTGGCGGCGTAATATTTCCAATACAGAGATTATATACCAGCACCAGACCAAAGTGTACCGGGTGCATACCAAATGTCTTCACGAGCGGCAAAAACAATGGTGTAAAGATCAGGATAGCCGGTGTAACATCCATGAAGGTACCTGCAACCAGCAGAATGAGATTCATGATCAGAAGGATCACCACCGAGCTGTTCGAAATTCCAAGAAGCGCTGCTGATACCGCCTGCGGGATCTGCAAAAATGCCATAACCCAGCCCAGGATATTGGAAACACCGATCAGGAACACCACCATACCGCTCATTTTTGCACTGTCTACTACGATATTCCAGAATGATTTCAGTGTAATGTTGCGATAGAAAATGCCGAGAATCAACGCATAGGCAACTGCGATTGCAGATCCTTCTGTTGCGGTAAATACGCCTCCCACAATACCGCCGATTACAACGACAATCAAGGACAGTGCCGGCAATGCATGAAGCGTGCATACCCCGAGATTTTTCCAGTCAAATTTACCCGGGATGCCTTTATAGCCCTTCTTCACGGCCAGAAGCACTCCAACGATAATACAGCAGACTGCCCATATAATTCCCGGAACATAACCGCCAAGGAACAATGCTGCCACTGAGGTTCCACCAGATGCCAGCGAATATGTAATCAAAGCATTGGAAGGCGGAATCAGCAATCCAGACGGTGCCGAAGCTCCGTTGGTCGCCGCACACAAAGCCTGATCATACCCCTGTTCTTCTTCTCCTTCTTTTACCATACTTCCGACCGCTGCTGCGGCTGCCGATGCCGAACCGGAGATCGCTCCAAACAGGGCATTGGCACCCACATTGGTAACCAGAAGTGCTCCCGGAAGCTTGCCAAGAATCGCCATGACAAAATTAACCAGTCGCTTTGCGATGCCGCCCTGATTCATCAGATTTCCGGCAAGAATAAAGAAGGGGATCGCTGTCAGGCTGAATTTACTCATTCCAACAAATGTTCGCTGTGCTGCCGTAACCACCGATACATCCAGTGGCATCGTCGGCAGAATCGCCAGCAGGGCTGCAATACCAATGCTATATGCAATCGGAACACCCAGTACAAGCAGTATCATTAAAATCGCCAGAATCATAAACAAAGACTGTATTGCCATTTATGCCGCCTCCTTTTCTTCATTCACACGCAAAATATCGATCATATTCAGAATTGTATAGATCATATTCAGAATGCCGCACAAGGGAAGCACCACATAGAATATGCCAACCGCTACGCCCAGTGCCGAGGTCATCTGCCCCATCGCCAGGTTTGTGATCTGCAGCCCGCCAAAGACAAGAATGACTGCCGAGAAACAGAATGCAAGCACCTCGCCAAAGCACAATAAGCACTTCTTACACGTTGGATTTGCATGCTCGATCAGAATCGGAATGTTCATATGCCCCCGCTCACCTGTGACAAGCGATGCACCCAGAAGGCTCATCCATGCGAACAGATAAGCTACAAGCTCCTCCGACCACGAAGATGGATTTTGAAGAATATATCGTGTCACGACCTGCCAGCAGGTCAGGATTACCATCACAAGAAAGCTGCTTCCTGCAAGCACCTTCAGCAAACCATCTAAAACATTGCGCAACGATTTCATTGAGCTTTTCCTCCTTTTGATTTAGAAGATTCAGAAGCGACGTTTTCCATATTATGAACCTGAATCTTATCATAAATGGGCGCCAGCTCCGGATGCTGGCTGATCAGGGCCTGATGCATCGGTGCACAGATCTTCTGAAACGGCGCCGTATCCGGATAATTGAATTTTACCCCCATCTCCTTCGCCGCCTTTTCTTTGGCCGCCTCTACCGCCTTCACCCACTCGGTTCTCTGCACCTGATTCATGATTTTAATTCCTTCCTGGTAGACCGCCCAGTCTTCTTCCGGAAGCTGATCCAGGAACTTGCAGTTTCCAATCAGAATATCCGGAATCATCTGATGCATATCATAGGAATAGTATTTACATACGTCCCCATGCCCATTGGCAGTAAGCGCCACCTCATTGTTCTCCGCTCCATCGATGATTTTTGACTGAAGTGCCGTATATACTTCGCCAAATCCCATCGGGGTAGCTGAACCGCCGAGCAGTTTCATCATCGTGACATTCGTCGGCGACTGCTGCACACGGATCTTCATTCCCTTTAAGTCCGCAGGCGACTCAATCGGTTTATCTACCGTATAAAAATTTCTCGTTCCGGCATCAATCCAGGTGACTGCTTTAAAGCCGGCTTTTTGAGTGGATTCAAAGATTGGTCCCGTGATTTCCGGATCATCCATGGATGCGTGATAGGCCTCGCCTGATGAAAACAGATAGGGAAGATTAAACAAGGTATAATCTTCCGAAAAGGTCTCCAGAATCGCATTGCTCGCAACGCAGAAATCAATCGCTCCCGTCTGAGTCAGCTGGACCATGTCCGTCTGGGATCCAAGAAACTCACTTGGATACACCTGAACTTCATATTTATCCCCGAGTTTTTCCTCTATATACTCTTTAAATGCAGTAAGCGCAATGTTGGTTGGATGATCGGTCGACTGATTATGTCCAATCCGGACGATCCGCTCGGCCGCCTCACTGCGCATGCCCGTTCCTGCCAAGGTCAGAACGATGACTCCGGCACCTATTGCCGGGATATTCCACTTGTGTAATCGTTTCATTATGTAACCCCTCTTTCATTTTTTTCAACTGCATCCTGTCACTTTCCCGGAATTTTTACAGTACAAAGCAAATGCTTTCCTTCTCCCGGACTGTCCTTAGTTTATATCACCGGAGGTTAAATTTGTATCAGGAAATACAGTGGTAAGCTTAAGAAAAAATAAAGATGGTATGATACAGCACGAAATGACTGCACGCAAAAAGTGGGCGCGTAAATGTCAATGTCATTTACACCGCCCACTTTTCGTGGATTTCTTCTATTCCTCTGCCCGTCGAGCCACTATTGGCGAGACAAGGAACCCTACTTGCCTGGCTCCCTCACGCCTGCTCAACAGCTTCCCGCCGCCTCCCCGATTCCTTCCGCAAAGGTGGGATGAGCCATCACGACCTCGGTCAGTTCATCGACGGTCATGCCTTTCACGATCGCCAGCTCCAGTTCACCGATCATATCCGTCGCCCGGGCGCACATCAGCTGCGCTCCCACGATTCGCCGGCTTTCTTTCTCGGCAACCAGCTTGATAAACCCGCGCTCCTGCGCCGAAAGAACGGACTTGCCATTCAGAGACATGATGTATTTTCCGGTCTCTGCTTCCAGTCCCGCCTGCTTCGCCTCGTCGGCTGTCATGCCCACGCAGGCGATCTCCGGGTCCGTGTAGACGCAGGATGGAATCACTTCCAGATTCTGGGAAAACGGCAGCCCGAACATGTGCTCCACCGCACGGCAGCCCTCGGCCGTCGCCATGTGCGCCAGCTGGATTCCGCCGATCGCATCGCCGACTCCATAGATTCCCGGCACGTTCGTCCGATAATTCTGATCTACCCAGAGATACCCCCGCTCCATCCGAATCGGAATGTTGTCCGAACACACCCCCGCCGTCTGCGGCTTTCTTCCCGCAGAGATCAGCAGTCCGTCCGCCTCCACCTGATGCCGTGTGATTTCCCCCTTCCGATCGGTCACTTCATAGATGCAGAGAATCCGACACCCGACCCTTCGCTGCGTGCCTGAGCCATCCTGCGTGTCTGAGCCATCCTGCGTCTCCAAGCCATCCTGCGTCGTCGCAGCCATCCGGATCTCCAGCACCTTCGCGGACGTGACAATCTCCACGCCCCGCTTTTTCAGAATCATCTTGAGATTCTGCGAGATCTCCTTATCCATCCCGGCCAAAATCCGGTCAAGCGCCTCGATCACGGTCACCTGACAGCCCAGATTGCTGTAAACCGTCGCCATCTCCATGCCGATGACTCCGCCGCCAAGAATGATCATATGCTGCGGAAGTTTCCCGTCCTGGCTCCCAAAGCAGTTGCCCTCCAAAATCCCGTCACTGTTCAGCACGCCATCCTGCTCCACGCCCGGTATCGGAAGTCTGGCCGGCGCCGAACCCGTGGCAAGCAGCACATGCTTCGCATGAAAGACCTGGACAGCTTCAGGCGCGGCTTCCGGCACGACTTCCGACGCAGCTTTCTGAACCGCTTCCGGCTGCTCCGCCTGATTTGCTCCTGCCTCTGTCTCTTCTGCCTCCTGCCTCACTTCCACCGTGATCGCCGAGCCCGCCTCAATCACCCGCGCGGTTCCTGCAATCACCGTCACCTTCCCCTTCTTCAACGTCTGTGCAACTCCGTCCCGCAGTTGCTGCACCACCGTGTCTTTGTACTGCCACAGCTCCGTCTCATCCAACGCAAGATTGCTGCTGTGGATTCCAAACTGCTGCGCCTGCTGCACCTCCCGGTACAGTCCCGTGACGTGGAGCAATGTCTTGGTGGGAATACATCCCCGATTCAGGCAGGTGCCGCCAAGACGGTTTTTCTCTACCAGCGCGACCGTTTTTCCCGCGGCTGCCGCCTCAAGCGCTGCCGGGTATCCACCTGGCCCGCCGCCGATTACCAGAAGATCAAATATCGTCTCCATCATTCGCATCTCCCCCTTCCAACATCCATTGTACCGCCTCGATCGCCTGTTCTTTGTATTCCGAAGTCCAGCCCGACGCCTCGATCCGCTGCATAAGCGGCTGCTTCTGGTAGACACATCCCTTCAGCAGAGCCTCCAGTTTTCCGGGAAATTCCACGTCCAGCCCATCCGACCAGACTGCGATCTGATCCACGATGCCGCCAGACACAGCGGTCTGAATCACCAGCTCCCCCCACGAAAATCGATGCGCCGTCTCATATTGAAACGGAATCCTTCTCCCATAAAGCCATTCCCAGGAAGCAAACCGATCCCGACTCGCCTGCAGCTCATCTGCCGGCAGACGATCCCGTGCGAACACCTCTAACCTTCCATTACCAGAATCACCACTGTGTACGCCACGACCAAAGCTGCTGCCATCGTCACCACTGCGGCTTTCGCCACTGCCGCCATACACCTCTCCAAACGCCCGAATCAATGCCTGCTCCAGCTCCTCCACCGTCAGCTCCGGCACATACTCCTCCAGATTGACCACGCGGCTTCGCACGGACTCCACGCCCTTCGACTGCAGCTTCTCCTTCGACACCGTCAGATACCTGGACATCTCCGCCTTATCCGCGCGAAGCAGAATCGTCCCGTGGTGATAGCAGCGATCCCCGGTTCGGTAAAATGCGTTGCCGGAGAATTTCCTTCCGTCCGCCGTCAGATCATTGCGCCCGTTTCGAACCGCCGGAATTCCAAACGACCGGACCGCCCGCAAAATCACCTCCGACTGCCGCGCCACATCATAATTCTGCTTTCGCGCCACAAATGTAAAATTCAAATTTCCAAGATCGTGAAATACCGCCCCGCCCCCGGACAAACGACGCACCAGATGCCCGCCGTCCGCCGTAAGCTGTTCCACCTTACATTCCCGCCACGGATTCTGATTGTAGCCGATCACCACCGTTTTGCGGTTTTGCCACAAATACAGGATGACTTCCTGCTCCCCCACATGGCGAAGCAAGCATTCCTCCAATGCAATATTCTCATATGGATCTGTCTCATGGCTTACCAGATACGAATAGGTCATCATCCTGTTTTCCTCTCAAAGCGCCGCGCTTCCACGCCGTTTCCGTTCCTGTTCCTTTCTCCTCAGAACTCATACCGCAGCTTCGGATTCCGCGCCGCAGCCACCTCATCCAGACGCTTGATTGTCGTCGTGTGCGGTGCCGAGCGGATATACTCCGGATCTGTTTTCGCCTTCTCATGAATCTCCAGGAATGCACGGATCAGTTCGTCGAGATTTTCCTTCGACTCGGTCTCCGTCGGCTCCACCATCAGCGCCTCATGGACGATCAGCGGGAAATACATGGTCGGCGGATGAATCCCGTAATCCAAAAGTGCCTTCGCAACATCCAGCGCACTCACGCTCTCCTCATGCTTCTCCTGTTCCAGACTCATGACAAACTCATGCATACAGGTCTCGTCGTAAGCCATATCGTATACGCCAGAAAGTTTTTTGCGAAGATAATTCGCATTCAGCACCGCATTCTGGCTGGCCTGCAAAATTCCTTCCCGCCCCAGCATCAGAATATAGTTCAGCGCCTTCACCACCACAAGGAAATTGCCGTGGAATGCCTTGACCCGCCCGATCGACTGCGCCCCCGTCTCCGGCAGGTAGTCCTGCAAAAATGCCTTGCAGCCCACCGGACCGCTTCCCGGTCCACCGCCTCCATGCGGGGTGGAAAATGTCTTGTGCAGATTCAGATGGATCACGTCAAAGCCCATGTCGCCCGGCCGCACCAGTCCCATGACCGCATTTAGATTCGCCCCGTCATAATAATTCAGGCCGCCTGCCTCATGGATAATTCTGGTGATTTCCAAAATGTTTTTGTCAAACAGGCCCACCGTATTCGGGTTGGTCAGCATCAGTCCTGCCGTATCCTCACCGACTGCCGCCCGCAGCACCTCCAGATCCACACATCCATCCGCACGGGACGGAATGTTGATGACCTGATAGCCCGCCATCACCGCGCTGGCCGGATTGGTTCCATGCGCCGAATCCGGCACAATAATCTTGGTGCGTTTCGTATCTCCCCGGTGATCATGATAAGCCTTGATCAGCAAAAGTCCGGTGAATTCTCCGTGTGCTCCGGCCGCCGGCTGGAAGGTCATCCGATCCATGCCGGTGATCTCACAGAGCAGCTTTTCTGCGGTCTGTAACACCTCAAGACACCCCTGCGCCGTGTGATCCGGCTGCAGCGGATGAATCTTCGTAAAGCCCGGCAGCGCCGCTGCCACCTCATTGATCTTCGGGTTATATTTCATAGTGCAGGAGCCAAGCGGATACGATCCGTCGTTCACTCCGTGTGTCTCCTTTGCAAGCTCCGTATAATGGCGGCTGATCTCATTCTCCGACACCTCCGGCAGATGCAGCGCCTGCTCCCGCTTTGCAGCATCCAGCTCCACAAGCGGCACATCACAGGCCGGAAGGATCGTGCAGCCGCATCCCGGCACACTGCGTTCAAATAATAATTTCATCGATTCGCCGCCTCCTTCCCAAGCCGAACAAGCTCGTCCATCTCCTGCTTCGTGTTCATCTCCGTGGTGCACCACAAAATCCGGCCGCCCGAAAGCACCAGTCCGCCCAGATATCCGTGCTGCTCCAACTGCTTCATCAAAAGCTCCGCATCCACCGGCGTATCCGTCACAAATTCATGGAAAAACGGTTTGTCATAGACCAGATGAAAGCCTGCCTGCTCTAATTCCTTCTGAAGATAATGTGCCTTTGACGTACACTGCATGGCCGCCTCCTGCACTCCCTTCGCGCCCATGGCGGCCAGATACACCGAGGCCGTCAGCGCGCAGAGCGCCTGGTTGGAACAGATATTGCTGCTGGCCTTCTCCCGGCGGATGTGCTGCTCCCGCGCCTGAAGCGTCAGGACAAATCCACGCTGGCCCTCCGAGTCAACCGTCTCTCCCACGATCCTTCCCGGCAGCTTCCGCATCATGTCCTTCGTCGCCGCCATGAATCCCAGATACGGGCCGCCAAAGCCCAGCGGCATTCCCAGAGGCTGTCCTTCTCCCACAGCCACATCGGCCCCGCATTCTCCCGGCGTGCGGATCACCGCCATGGCGATGGGATTGCCGCCCATGACAAACTTCGCGCCCTTCTCATGCACCAGCTCACCAATCCGCTTTGCATCCTCCAAAATCCCATAGAAATTAGGCTGCTGCAAATACATGCAGGCCACGCCCTCATCCAGCATGGAAGCCAATGCCTCCAGATCCGTGACCCCATCCTTTTCCGGAACCACGCACAGCTCGGCACCTCGCCCATAGCAATACGTCTGCATCGTCTCCAGCACCTGCGGCGGTGTGGTCGCCGACACCAGCGCCTTCATCCGTTTCCGCTCCCGGCACATGAAGATACTCTCCGCCGCTGCCGTCGCCCCGTCGTAAACCGAGGCATTCGCCACATCCATGCCCGTCAGCTCGCAGATCATGGTCTGAAACTCAAAGATCGCCTGCAGATTCCCCTGGCTGATCTCCGCCTGATATGGCGTGTAAGCCGTCAGAAAATCCTCCTTCGCCACCACAGTTCGAACAATCGCCGGAATGTAGTGATTGTAAGCGCCCGCCCCGCGGAAGATGTGCGGAAAGATCTGATTCTTCCCCGCAAGTACCTCCATCCGGCGCTCCGTCTCAAGCTCCGAAAGCCCCTCCGGGATGTTCACGCCATCCTTCTGATATACCCCCTCCGGAACCCCTGCAAAAAGAGCATCAAAGCTGTCATATCCGGCTTCCTGCAACATCTCTTTTTGCTGCTGTTCCGTGGTGGAAATGAAATTCCCCATTCAAGTTCCCCCTCTCTCTGCCGTAAAGCCGCTATTCCTGCTCTTTGGCAAATGCCTCATAAGCCTCCGCGTCCAACAGCTCCTCCGTCCCGGTAATCTCCCCGGCACGAATCAGCCATGCCCCGTAAGGATCTTTGTTCATCAGCTCCGGCGCATCTGCCAGCTCTTCATTGACCTCTGCCACCACACCGCTCACCGGTGAGAATACGTCCGACACCGCCTTCACGGATTCCACGTCCGCGAATGCCTCGCCCGCCGCCAGACTGTCACCTTCCTGCGGAAGATTGACGAAAACCAGGTCTCCCAGCTCATTCTGCGCATAGTCCGTCAAACCGATCAGCGCTGTTCCGTCCGCTTCTTCTTTTACCCACTCGTGGGATTTGCTGTACTTCAATTCTTTCGGGAAATTCATTTGATATCCTCCTTTTTATAAAATGGCAATGCCACCACTTCTGCCTCCACGCGCCGTCCGCGCACATCTGCTTCCACCCTGTCACCAAGCTGTACCGCATCCGCTTCCACCAGCGCCATGGCGATCGGGTAGCCAAGATACGGTGCATGAGTTCCCGACGTGGTCATTCCGATCACCCGATCGCCCAGATACAGATCCTCATGTTCCCGGATAATACCCCGCCCGGTCACCTTAAGTCCAATCCGCTTTCTGCCCGGCACTTCCGCTTCCAGTGCCTCCTTGCCGATAAATTCCGCTTTCTTTAACTTCACCGCAAATTTAAGTCCGGTCTCAAGCGGTGTGATATGTTCATCCATCTCGTGTCCGTAAAGCGGCATCGCCGCCTCCAGCCGCAGCGTATCCCGCGCCCCCAGACCACAGGGAATCAGCCCGTATTCCGCACCCGCTTCCATCAGCGCCGCCCACATGGCCGGTGCCTGATCCGCCGCCATATAAAGCTCATAGCCGTCTTCGCCTGTGTATCCGGTCTTGGAAATCACACAGGGAATCCCCGCCGCCTCGGCATGGAAGTTCGCACTGTAATATTTCACCGGAAAATCCTCCGGTTTTGCAAGCTTTGCCAGAATCTCATCTGCTTTCGGCCCCTGCAGCGCAATCTGACCAACCGTCTCCGAGATATCCGTGAAAACCGCCTGTCCGTCCTCATGCTGCTTCATCCATGCAAAATCCTTGTCCTTGTTGGACGCGTTGACGACGATAAAATAATGATCGTCCCGCACCTTGTACACAATCAGATCATCCACCACGCCCCCATTCTCATAGCACATGGGACTGTAACGGGCCTGACCGTCGTACATCTCACTGAAATCGTTGGTCAGGATGTGATTTAGATTGTTCAGCGCATCCGGTCCGATGCAGGTAATCTCGCCCATGTGGGACACGTCAAACATCCCGCAGCCGGTCCGTACCGTGTTGTGCTCTTTGATCACACCCGTCTGGTATTGCACCGGAAGCAGATATCCGGCAAACGGCACGATCTTCCCTCCGCAGCTGACATGGACGTCATAAAGCGGTGTTTTTTGTTCCATACTTGACTCCTCCTTTTTCTTCATTTTTATTGTTAAATTTCAGATAATCAAAAGGGCATATAACCTGATTCGTCATATACCCTGTCTTTGTACCTGAAAGATTGACCCTTCCGATCCCGTTTGATTTCAACATCCGATTGTTCTTTTGTAAGTACATAGTATCACACTTCCTTCCGGAAATGCAACTGATATTTTATTTTTCACATCCTGATTATTTCAGGATCGTAATTCTTCCCTGTCCTGCCGGATTCGCGTATTCCGCACCTACATTGCCGTTTAAATTGGTACGGATATACGTGGACAGAAGATCCATGTCGCTGATCGTCTCATCCCGCAGAACCTTGCTGCCACGGAACATACTCATCCCGTCACCCCCGGATTTGAGCATGTAGTTGTGAGAGGCCACCTTGTAGGTCCGGTTCAGTTCCAGAGGCGCGTCCCTCACCATCAGATCATTTACCCGGTAGCTGCCTTCTACCTTCACGAAATTGCCTTTTTCATCCACCTTCACACCGGACGGAATCGTCGTGTCGACCGTGTAAGTCATACCCGATACCTGCTGAAAACCGCCGCCCTCCTCCGGACAGCTTCGAGCCCCCATCTCCAGGGCATCCTTGATCTGCTGCCCCGTCGCTTCCACCAGGCACCCCATGTTGCCAAACGGGAATACCGTCAATGCATCTTCAAAGGTAATATCTCCTGCACCGATATTCGCCCGAATTCCACCTCCATTGGAGAAGCCAATGTCACCGCCCAAAACAAACCGGTACGCATCCGCCGTCAAATCGCCCAGATTGGTCTCGGCATTTCGGATCGCCCGCGCACCGGAAGCCGGATCATTGACCGTCAGCTCCATGTCCGTATGTCCGATTACCACCTTCAGCGTCTCCTGATACTGTGCCTGAATTCCTTTTATGTACTGATCTGTCTTATAGTCGACCGCTTTTCCATGCTCCGACACCGCACTCTTGCCCGGAATGACCAGTTCCATACCAATCCGCAGCACATTCGGATTCAAAATCCGATCCCGGTTGGCATCGTAGATTTCTTTCCAGCGGTTATAGGATCCCAGCTCCCGCTTCGCGATATAATTTAAATTATCCCCGGCCTTAACCGTATAGGAAGCCTGTACCTCCGTCACCGGAACCTCCGTAATCTGCTCACTGCCGATGGTACCGTCTGTCCTGATCGTGAGCTTGCCAAACTGTTTCAGCTTCGTTCCGGTCTGCGTCAAAAGTACCGGCTGACCGTTCTTGTTGCGAACCGTCTTATCGTAGGTCTCATGAGAATGTCCGTCAATGCAGACATCAATACCGGTCGTATTTGCCAGAACCTGATCGGAAGTCCAGATGTCCTTGGCTCCATTTTCGCCCAAATGCGCCACCAGCACCACATAATCTGCCTGCTCGCTTCTGGCCTGATCCACTGTCTGCTGAACCTGTGCATAAAGCCGTTCTCCCGTCTCATCCTCACAGAAACCATAAATATAATTCCCCTGATCATCCTGGAAATGTTTCGGTGTCGACGAGGTAAACGTCGTCGGCGTAGTCACGCCCACATAGGCCACGCGGGTATCTCCGTACTGGATCATCTTGTAGGGAGCCAATACCTGGCCTCCTGTGCGCAGATCCGTAAAATTACAGGAAATGTAGCCACATTTTAAGCGCTGCGCCAGCTCCAGAAAACGCGTCATTCCGTAATCATATTCATGATTTCCCGGAATCGCCACGTCGTACCCGACCTGATTCATAATATCAGTGATATATTCGCCTTCCGACAGTGTCCCGATCGGCGCTCCCTGAATAGCATCCCCTGCATCCACCAGAGTGACATATGGTGTCATTGCCTGTATTTCTTTCTTATAAAGAGAGAGCCCTGCGTAGCCAATGTTATCGTCCACTCCGCAGTGTACATCGTTGGTATACAGCACCACGATATCCTTGACGACACCCTTGTCGATACCCTTGTCCGCCGCCAACGCCGTCATCGACCAGCCTGTCGTCATCGACAGCACCATGGCAAGGGTCAACCACAGGGACAACCATCTGGAGCCCGCCGTATTTCTTCTTACTTTCATCGCATTACCTCCTTGCTTTTGTTTCTCATACCTGTATCATACACCAGCAGGGCTGACAATTAAATCCCTGATTCTCGGTTTTTATCGATTTCTTCCTGCTCTCTTTCATAAATTCATTTTTATATTCATAAACTATCCAGAGGTGAAGTCCATGAAATCTTGCGAGTTTGCTACCCTTATCTCTACCTTCGCCTGTTGCATTGCCGAAGGATGGACAGCCGATGAAATTGCTTTGATCAGCTCCATCTTTATGCAGCTTGGCGATACCCTGACAACCATTGCTGCACACCAGGCGCTGTGCTCTCCCAAGGATACGAAAGATTAGTATCCCTGGGAGGATTTCAGTTTTACTTGTTTTCCATCACATCCCGGTTCTATGCATTCATATCCTTCTCTTGGCATAGAATCAAATAAACACGATTGGGTACCCGTATGAAAAATAAAATTAGCAGTCCCTTAATCATCGCTATCCTCATTCCTCTTGCTGTTGGGTCAATTTCAGCACTTTTCAGTGGAAACATGTCTATTTATTCCACATTGAGCAAACCTGCTTTTAGCCCTCCAGCCCTTGTTTTTCCCATTGTATGGACAATACTCTATATTTTAATGGGAATATCGTCCTACCTCATTTACAAAACCGATAATCCGCAAAAATACAAAGCACTCAGAATTTATATTCTCCAATTAGTTTTCAACTTCTTCTGGAGTATTATTTTCTTCGGATTTTCTCAATACCGTTTGGCCTTCTTATGGCTGCTGCTTCTAATCATCATGATTTTTGTAATGATTTATCGGTTTTATCAGATAAGTCCATTGGCAGCATATTTGCAGATTCCTTATTTGATCTGGTGCTTATTTGCTGCATATCTGAATCTGATGATTGTTCTCATGAATTGAATTCTAAATTAAATTCGGGCAGGCTTACTCCCTGCCCGAAACTTTTAATTGTCTATATCCAACAGAATTTTCCATTTTGTATCTCATGCATGTCATGGCAGATCCCCTGATGCCTGGAAGAAAAGTAGCACGGTAGTAGTCAAACAGTCGTCAAAGCTGACTACTATCTATGCGCATACCACCGGATGAAATAACAAAATCCCTTGATTTCTCAAGGGATCATAGAAAAGCTGCTGACGGGAATCGGACCCGTGACCTCCGCACTACCAATGCGACGCTCTACCGACTGAGCCACAGCAGCATATTTAATTGAAATGCTTAAGAGCGCGAGACGGGACTCGAACCCGCGACCCCGACCTTGGCAAGGTCGTACTCCACCAACTGAGCCACTCGCGCATGATTATAATGAAACACCATGCTCAATGTCGCGCACGATATGCGCTCGTTTCGCAGGTGTGCTTGATTGCTAAGCTCGAAAATACCTCGCTAAGCACTCAATGCATGTACCTTCAAAACCACATACTGAATATCATCCGTTTTCTGTTGCCTAAACCGTCTTGGTCAAGCCCTCGACCTATTAGTGACAGTCAGCTGCACACGTTGCCGTGCTTCCACCTCTGCCCTATCTACCTCGTCGTCTTCAAGGGGTCTTACTACTTGCGTATGGGATATC
>JAQUVX010000013.1 GCA_028693165.1 Lachnospiraceae bacterium
CAATATATAGTATCTAACTATCTAAAGTATATCACATAGTACGACAGTACGCAAGATATAAAAATATATTTGACATAAAAAAATAAGCCTGGCAAGGCTTTTGAGACTTTAGGGTGTCAAACATCCGTATCCGCAAGCGATATATCGCCCTAGTAAATGGATTTGATTTCTTAATTTTTTATAAAAAGCATACATAGGAATTGCGTTTTCCCTATATTATATACTATAATTAAATTAGGAAATTAGAATCTTTTTCAGTTTCCAATATGATTGCATATAGAAAGGAGTGATCTTATGAAGATTGAACGGATTAATGAAAGCCAGATACGCTGCACACTTACCAGCTTTGACTTGAGCGTGCGCAACTTGAATCTGGGGGAACTTGCTTATGGGAGCGAGAAGGCGCGTAATCTGTTTCGTGAAATGATTCAAAAGGCCTCCAATGAAGTTGGGTTTGATGCAGAGGATATTCCTCTGATGGTGGAAGCGATTCCGCTTTCTAATGAAAGCGTGATGCTGGTGATCACCAAGATAGAAGATCCGGAAGAACTGGATACCCGTTTTTCCAAGTTTTCTCCATCCTCTGATGAGAATCAGGAGGGCTTTTTCGGCGGGCTGACCAGTGAACTTCTGGAGGGTGCCGACGGGCTGATGGATTTTTTAAAGAAAGATATGCTTGGTCTTCCGACCGAAGCCTCGGAGACGGATGCCGCTGATTCGGCCGACACCGAACCTTCGCCGAATGTCTCCAACGCAGAACCTGCCGCCGTGCAGACCCGGATCTATCGGTTTGACAGTCTGGATCAGGTAAGCGATGCCGCCAAGGTCACCGCCTCTGTCTGTCAGGCCTCCAACACGCTGTATAAGAAACCTGGGACTTCACAGTATTTCCTGGTGCTCTCCAGTGCCGATACCGATCCGCTGACCTTCAGCCGTCTCTGCAACATCCTTGCAGAATACGGGGACAAGGTTCGTCAGGAGGCCGCCAGCGAGGCGTATTACCGGGAACATTACGAGGTGATTGTCCGCAGCGAGGCGCTGCAGAAGCTGGCACTGATCTGATTCTTGATTCTGTCATAGGGCGCAATTTCCTATGATGGCAAAGAAGTGCCGCACATGATGTCTGCTTCAGAACCATGTACGGCACTTCTTTGAACGTTACGCTTATGCGTTGGCCAGAACTTCGTTGATACCTGCAACCAGAGTATCACAGTCGATTCCGTGAACCATGCATGCCTCTTCCAGACTCTCGCCCTGAGCGGACGGGCATCCCAGGCAATGCATCCCTGCGCGCATCAGCATCGGTGCGATCAACTCATGCTGCTGAACCAGGTCACCAATCAACATATCTTTACTAATCTGCATATTATTTTCCTCCTTAATGCACATACTATTTACATACCCTCAGTCTACTATAATACTTTTCCGGAAAATTGGCAAGCCCAAGCATATTGTGTATTTTTTAACAAACAAGAAAAACATTCTCAATAAACCTATTGACGTGAACATTGTATACAATATATAATCAGTTTGCAAATAAAAACCTATTCACATAAATTCATTACACAGGAGGCAGCATTTATGAAAAACGAATGGAGAACATTCAACGCTGGTGTGTGGGAGCGCGAGATCAACGTGCGCGACTTCATCCAGAAAAACTACACCCCTTATGATGGCGACGATACATTTTTAGCAGGCCCAACCGCCAACACCACGGCTCTGTGGGAGCAGGTTATGGAACTGAACAACAAAGAGCGTGAGGCCGGCGGAGTGCTGGATATGGATACCAAGATCGTTTCCGGTATCACTTCTCATGGCGCAGGCTATCTGAATAAAGACAAAGAAACCATTGTCGGTTTCCAGACAGATAAGCCGTTCAAGCGTTCCCTGCAGCCTTACGGCGGCATCCGCATGGCTGAGAAGGCATGCAGCGACAATGGCTATGAGGTTGATCCTGAGGTTGTCGACTTCTTCGTAAAGCACAGAAAGACACACAACGCCGGCGTATTTGATGCTTACACCCCTGAGATGCGCGCATGCCGTTCCAGCCACATCATCACCGGTCTTCCGGATGCTTATGGCCGCGGCCGTATCATCGGTGACTACCGCAGAATCGCTCTGTACGGTGTTGACCGTCTGATCGCGGACAAGGAAGAGCAGAAAGCAACCACCCGCAGCACCATGTACTCCGAGATCATCCGTGACCGCGAAGAGCTGTCCGAGCAGATTCGTGCACTCAAGGAGCTGAAAGAGTTGGGCAATATCTATGGCTGTGACATTTCCAAACCGGCAGCGGATGTAAAGGAAGCAATCCAGTGGACCTACTTCGGCTACCTGGCTGCTGTCAAGGAGCAGAACGGTGCGGCTATGTCTCTCGGACGTACCTCCACCTTCATCGACATCTACGCAGAGCGCGATCTGGCTGAGGGCAAATACACCGAGGATCAGGTTCAGGAGTTCATCGACCACTTCATTATGAAGCTGCGTCTGGTAAAATTTGCACGTACCCCTGAGTACAACGCACTGTTCTCCGGCGATCCGACCTGGGTAACCGAGTCCATCGGCGGCGTTGGCATTGACGGACGTCACATGGTAACCAAAATGTCCTACCGTTATCTGCATACCCTGCAGAACCTGGGCACTGCTCCGGAGCCGAACATGACCGTACTGTGGTCTACCAGACTTCCGGAAAACTTCAAACGTTTCTGTGCAAGAACCTCGATTGAGTCTTCCTCCGTACAGTACGAGAACGACGATCTGATGCGCGTAACCCACGGTGATGACTATGCGATTGCCTGCTGCGTATCTTCCATGAGAGTCGGCAAGGAAATGCAGTTCTTCGGCGCCCGTGCAAACCTGGCGAAATGTCTGCTGTACGCAATCAACGGCGGTATCGACGAAGTGAGCAAGAAGCAGGTTGGACCGAAGTATCGCCCGATCACCTCCGAGTATCTGGATTACGATGAGGTTGTGGAGCGTTATGAAGACATGATGCAGTGGCTGGCTGGCGTTTATGTAAACAGCTTAAACATCATTCACTATATGCATGACAAATATTCTTATGAGAGACTGCAGATGGCTCTGCACGATCACAAGGTAACCCGTTGGTTCGCAACCGGTATTGCCGGACTTTCCGTTGTTGCTGACTCCCTGTCCGCAATTAAGTACGCAAAGGTAAAAGCAATCCGTGACGAGGACGGCATTGTCGTTGATTACGAAGTTGAGGGTGATTTCCCGAAATACGGCAACGACGACGACCGTGTTGACCAGATCGCTGCTGATCTTGTTCACACCTTTATGAACTTTGTAAAACGCAACCACTGCTACCGCGGCGGTATTCCAACAACCTCCATCTTGACAATCACTTCCAACGTGGTTTATGGTAAGGCTACCGGATCTACTCCGGACGGACGTAAGAAGGGTCAGGCATTTGCACCAGGTGCAAACCCGATGCATCACCGCGATACCCACGGAGCAGTCGCTTCTTTAGCTTCTGTAGCAAAGCTGCCATTCAAGGATGCACAGGACGGTATTTCCAATACCTTCTCCATCATCCCGGGCGCACTGGGCAAAGAAGATCAGCTGTTCATGGGCGATATCGATGTGGATCTGGAGTGCGGCATTGACAGCGCATGCGCAATCCCGAACCTGACAGAAGGACTTGACAGAGAATAAAGCAAACTGACAAAAAGAAAATAAGGAGGAATTTACTATGGCACATGCAAGCGCAGCTCAAATTGATAACCTGGTTTCCCTGTTGGACGGATATGCGTCTCAGGGCGGACATCATTTAAATGTAAACGTATTTACCAAAGAAACTCTGCTGGACGCACAGGCTCATCCGGAGAAATATCCGCAGCTGACCATCCGCGTATCCGGCTACGCAGTGAACTTTATCAAGCTGACCAAAGAGCAGCAGGATGAGGTGATCTCCCGTACATTCCACGACACGATCTAGGAGGCAGATCATATGGTTGGACGAGTCCACTCCATAGAAAGTTTCGGCACAGTAGACGGACCAGGGGTCCGTCTAGTTGTGTTTTTGCAGGGGTGCCCGATGCGCTGCCTGTACTGCCACAATCCGGACACCTGGAAGATCGGCGGTGGCACCGAGATGACGGTTGACCAGATCATGGCTCAATATGAAAAGAACCGTTCCTTCTACAGCCGCGGCGGCATCACTGTGACCGGCGGCGATCCGCTGGTGCAGATCGGATTTGTGACCGAGTTATTCACCGAGGCCGTCCGGCGCGGGATTCACACCTGTCTGGACACCTCCGGGATCACCTTCCAGCCGGATAAGCCGGAGGTCATTGAGCGCTTTGACAAGCTGATGGCCGTGACCGATCTGGTCATGCTGGATATCAAGCACATTGATCCGGAAGGCCATCGAAAGCTGACCGGCCAGCCGTTGGAACCGATTCTCGCCTTTGCCCGCTATCTGGATGCCAAATCCATCCCCGTGTGGATTCGCCACGTCGTAGTACCCGGCATCACCTATGATCAGAACGAGCTATACCGTCTGGGACATTTCATCGGCACCCTGACCAATGTCAAAGTGCTGGATGTTCTCCCTTATCATGACATGGGCAAGGTGAAATATCAGAATCTCGGCATGGATTACCCGCTGAAGGACACACTGCCGCTCACCCGCGAGCAGGCGGTTGCAGCGAAAAAGGTGATTTTAAAAGGAATTCGGGATGAAAGAAATCTTAATGAGAAAAGTTAGGGTGAGCTAACTGTCAATTGTACCTTATTTTATCCAAATGTGCAACATTTTCCACTTGAAGTTTTGGAAAAGATAGTATAGAATAAAGGAACAACGAAATGTTATAGAATATTAAGGAGGACTTTATCATGGCATATGTAATTTCTGACGCTTGTGTTAGTTGTGGAACCTGCGAGGGCGAGTGCCCAGTAAGCGCTATCTCTCAGGGAGACAGCCAGTACAACATCGACGCTGATGCTTGCATCTCCTGCGGCAGCTGTGCAGGTGTTTGCCCGACCGGCGCTATCAGCGAAGGCTGATTTTAAGACATTTACATAACGCCCCCTACGTGTTGTCGCACGGAGGGGGCGTTTGTGTTTTGACCGGGGTTGGTTTGTTTGTTTTGTTTGTTTCGTTTTCTTGGTTTGTCTTCTTTGGACATTTGTGCTTATATCCGGGTCTTAAATGTCCAAAACCAGCCCCTTTAAGCAAACCAATTTGTCCCTTTGGACAATTTTATATTCAATTTCAATACAATGATCCAACGATTCGCCTAATCATGGACAATGCTCTCCGTTTTGACACTGAGTTGTCCAAAACCAAACTTTTCCCCTCGAAAACCGGCGATGATTGGATAATCAGTTTGGCTTGAATCATATAATTGTCCAAACGTTCCCAGCACGCAGCTGCAAGAGGAACTGAACCGTTACATATCAAAATGGTTACCCAAACTATCATCTATCCAAGGAGCACAATCAAATGTCTAATAAAAAACCAGTCATTGCATTGACCCCATATTTCAACATCGATCAGGATGAGCCCTACATGCGCCCTGCCTACTTAAAGGCGATCCGCGCCGCCGGCGGCATCCCGGTGATCCTTCCGCTGGATCTTGCAGAATCAGACTTAGCACAGCTTGTAGATACCGTTGACGGCATCCTCTTCACCGGCGGTCCTGATGTCCATCCCTTCTACTTTGGCGAAGAAACGCAGATCCACTGCGGCAATGTCTGCCTGCGCCGCGACCGGATGGAACTGGCGCTTTTAAAGCTTGCCATGGACGAAAAAAAACCGATCTTCGGCATCTGCCGGGGCGTTCAGCTTCTGAACATCGGTCTGGGTGGAGACATCTATCAGGATATCCCAAGCCAGTTCCACGAGGAATTTCCGATTGCGCACACCCAGCCATTTGCTTATGACATTCCGGCTCACAAGGTGTCCGTTGTCCAAGGCACACTGCTGGATCGACTGACGCATCTCCAGGCGACTGCCAGCAACACCTCTGAAGCCGTTTTCATGCTGAATGTCAACAGCATGCACCATCAGGCTGTCCGCCGCCTGGCACCAGGTCTTATCGCCTCCGCCTATGCTCTAAACCAGCTAATCGAAGCCATCGAGAAGCCAGACTACCCCACCTTCTTCCTCGGCGTCCAGTGGCACCCGGAATATCTGTGGGAGAATGACCCGGCAATTAAGCAGGTGTGGGAGGCGTTTGTGGGGGCAGCAAAGGGCGAGTAAGCCCGTCCCCTGCCTTACTCCACAAAAACGTTGCATCTGCATCTTAATACAATAAACACACATGAACCAGCCCATTTTATTCTGTATCATAGATCTATTTTTTGAATGATGTGGTTGAATACCTGTCAAATTTCCGAAAAACACAATGAAAAGATACTGCAATCCAGACCTTCATCTGGATTGCAGAACATAGACTTTAAAACAAATTCATTAAATCAAATGGTACTTACTCAACATCTCCGTGCAGAATTTCTCGTCTTCTTTCAGCCTTGAAATCTCCGCAGTCAGACCATCCCGAAGCATGAAATTGACTAAGTCCAGCATTAGCTGACTGCCTTCTGCTTTGCCTTCTTCCTTGCCCTGTTTCTTCTGATCATCCAACATTTCCTGCATTGTCATATACGCTTCCTCCAGTCTACGGCTATTTTTCAGCGCCGTCACTTTTCGGTTCAGACTTCGAATCCGTTCGTCCTGCATTTCCTCTCCCGTCTCCACACACGTGCAGATGAAAAACGCAAAGCTCTCCAGCAGATCCTGAAACTTCTTCCGTGCCATATTTCTGCCTGCCGATCCTATGATTCTGGCTGGTTTATGCGTTTATTATAGATGATATATAACTGTAAAACAAGATAGATTTCCAGGATCTCTTTCACAGTAAACATCGTCAGTTACTGTTCGCGCAACGACCCTCTTTACCAACAAACCGGGCACACCAGTGCCTGTATTAACCTTCTTATGAAACTTTTCATTTTGAGACAATTTTACCGTCTGGATATGCACAGTAACCCATTACCCATGTATTCGCAAAAAATTATCCACCTCTATTTTTTTCGGGATCGATACTGCCGCGCCTCTCTTTGTGACGGCAATCGCTGATGCCGCCGAGGCCTGTTTTAATGCATCCGGTATGGACTTCCCGTCTACAATTCCGGCAATATAATATCCCAGGAATGTATCTCCTGCCGCAGTTGTATCAACCGCTTTTACAGAATAACTGTCGCATTGATATCTGCTTTTGTTTCCGGAATAGATGGAGCCATCGATACCCAATGTAAGAACCACTTCCGCACAGGGATACTGTTGTTCCATCTTATCCAGAATATCTTCCGGGTCTTTCTTTCCTGTAATCTGATTTCCCTCAATCTCATTGACTACAAACACGGATACTTTCTCCAGATGGCATTGATGAAGCACATCATTGAACGGCGAAGGATTTAAAACGATTTTCATCTTCCTCTCATAAGCCAAATCAATAATTGTGGCCAATTCATTGACTTCATTCTGCAGGATGATCATATCCCCTGCCTCAAACGAACCCAAGACCCGTTTGATCTGCTGCATCGAGATCTGCCAATTGGCACCGGCGTAAAGCAAAATACAATTTTCTCCCTGCTCATTCACCTGAATCATCGCGTGACCACATTTGGTGTCACAGCTTCCAACAAATCTGGTGTCAATCTGATCCTCCCGGCACACCTTCAGCAGTTCCTCGCCATCATTTCCGATCATCCCTGCATGATATACAGGAACTCCGGCCCGCGACAAAGCAATGGATTGATTTAACCCCTTTCCGCCACAATGAAGTTCCATCCTCTTTGCAGATAAAGTCTCGCCCGGCCGAACCATATGGTCGACAATATAAGTATAATCATAATTAAGGGAACCGAAGTTTAAAATCTTCATAGCACTCCTCCTCTTAATCTCTATTCTAGCACAATTCACAGTTCATTCCATCACAATTTCAAGATACGTTCCGCATTTTTATGTAACAATAATTCCAATATCTCTGGCTCAAATCCAAGCGTCATGAAATAATCCAGACTCTGCTTCAATGGTCGAACCGGATAGCTCGTTGCAAAAAGCATTCTATAACGCATATAGGAATTTGCTGCCTGGATAAACTCGTTAGACATTGGCATATTCGGTATATTGCAAAAGAAATCCGGGTAAAAATAAATATTTATACACTGCAGTGCAACGCCCAAAAATTCCTCTACATACGGCCAGCATCCATGTGATACGGTAAATGTTACCTTGGGGAATCGCAGTGCCACTTTCTGCAGGTTGATTGGATTGCAAAACGATAGATCTTCCCCCGCCAGTACGCTTAAAGTAAATGCACAGATCAGACCATATTCTTCGCACTTCTCATAGATTGGATTTAACTCCTTGTCATCCACATATTTGGGTGGCATCGCCCATCCCGGCTCCATGGCAATTCCCTTGATTTGATATTTATTTACATAATAATTGATTTCCCGAACCGCCGCCGGAACATCCGCTGGATCTACCGCCGGAAACGCAATAAAACAATCCGGAAACTCCTGCTGAAGCTGACATACATCCTCATTACTGACGCAGGCCATGCCCGGGCGCACTTTTCGCCCTTGAACAACCTGCATATCGATACCAGATGATTTCAGTTCCTCCATATATAGCTCGAAATTACCAACTCTCGCTGATTCAATTCCTTCGCTTCCCATATAAATGCCCGGAACCTCTTCTTTCTTTGCATACGCGTCTTCCATCGGGCGCGGAAAAAAATTTCCCTCTGTTATAAAACTTTTATATGGTGGCCTTGTTCTAAAATCAATTACCATGATCCTGATCCTTCTTTCTATATTATTGAACTTACCGCAAAACAATTGAAAAAATCTGTCCCTTAACGTATTATTATAACAACAACTTTAATAATGATTTTATTATCAATTATAGAAAGGACATGTCATGACACTTCGCAATCTCAAAATATTTGTTACCGTCGCAGAAACCGGCAATATGCATACCGCCGCACAGCAGCTTTATATTGCTCAGCCTGCAATCAGCCATGCCATCGCTGAAATTGAAGAAGAATATCACATCAAGCTTTTTGAACGATTTTCCCGAAAACTTTACATCACAGCTTCAGGTAATCAATTCCTGTATTATGCAAAACATGTCCTTTCTCTGCTCAACGAACTGGAACAGCAGATGAGCGATACCACCGCCTATACCATGATTAAAATCGGTGCAACCATTACCATCGGTACCTGCCTACTGCATCACATTTTACAGGAATTCAAACAATCTTACCCACACGCAGACATCCATGTCTATTTAAATACTCCAGATTACCTTGGTTCCGCCCTGGTAAACAATGAATTGGATATCGCCCTGGTGGAAAGTCTTCCTACCAATATTGAACTGGTGAGTGAAGATTTTCTGGACGATGAAATGGTATTGGTTGTCAGCCCCAACCACCCCTTTGCCCAAAAGCGCTGCGCGGCACTGGAAGAAATCAGCAAAGAAAACTATATTGCCAGGGAACCCAGTAAAACGCAGGAACTTTTTGTACACTTCATGGAGGTGCACAATCACACACTGCACAGCACCTGGTTTTGCAACAATTCCGAGACCACAAAAATGGCCGTCATGAATAATTACGGGATCACCGTCATCTCCAAACGCATCGTGGCAAAAGAACTGGCACAGGGTTCACTGATTGAAATCGCTATTGAAAACGGACCTATACTCCGAAAGTTTCACATGGTCTATCACAAAAGCAAATATTTTTCCAATGCCCTGCTTGATTTGAAGGATATTTGTCACAATCTGGAAGTGACACTACCATAATCCATGCTTACACTGCGGGAGACAGATTAAAAACTCCTCCAACAAAAAGCAGTACATAGATGACATATAAAAATACTCTCTGACTCAATTTTCCGCAAAGCCTTCCGCCCACTATGATGCCCGCCAATACCGCAGGTGCGCCGATTGCAGCCATCCTGACCGCCTCCCACCGCAGCGTCCCCAGAACAGCATATTGGATTGCTGCTATCACACTGACTGCAGTCCACAAAAGCGCCAGTGTACCTCGAAATTGTCTCTTTCCGCCCAACTCCTGCTGCGCGTACATCACGACAAAGCTTCCGCCGGAAGAGATTGCTCCCTGCACCACGCCGCCCAAAAACAACAACGTGGCCAGCATCGTTTTCGAAAAAAATAATTTCTGCATACATGGCAGTTTCAGTTTCAGGAATCCATATACACTCATGAAAATCATGAAAATTCCCAAAGCGTGTTTCAGTACCACGACATCCATCATTTTCATCGCGTAAATCCCTACCGGAAGCCCAAGGCACATATGCCCTATGATCTCCCATAATTTTCGAAATTCGATCTCGCCCCAACAGCGAATTGCGATCCAAAGATTCAGAATGCAAGTCAGTGTCGATGCCATAATGATCATCTTTGGCTCAAACAACTGCGTGAGAAACGGAATGCTGATCATCCCTGCACCGAATCCTCCAATTGATCCCACTACATTTGACAAAAACAAAATTATCAGATATATCATGTCAAGTTCCCTGCCGAAACAAGGATCAGATCAAAAAAGCGATCCTGATTCAGTTCAAACACCACAGTGACATTGTCCGGAAGTTCAGAGCGATGCGCATAGTCACACACGGTTGCCCCTGACAGATATCCAGACTCCGTCGGTATTTCCACATGCATTTTTTCACTCTTCACAATCAGGGACGGATCGATCACACCCGCGACAGCGCAGGCGTCATGAACCGGACATCCACCAAGATCAATCCATGTACGGTTGTGCAGAACCCAAAATTCTTTTAATAATGAGGACATCATGTATCCCGTCTTATTACCAAGTGCCAACAGGCGATCAATAAACGATTGCCCGAATAACGTTCTGTATGTCACATCATATCCGTACATCGTTATGGGAATCCCACTTTCAAATAGAATTTTCGTCGCCTCTGCATCCAGAAACGTATTAAACTCCATAAACGGTTTTGTCAAAACGAACTGACAGGTTCCTCCCATAATTGAAAACTGTTTTATTTTTTTTCGACAAAGTTCCGGAAATGCCCGGATCAACAGCCCTATATTGGTAAGCGGCGCGGTGCAGATTATGGTAACCGGCTCCTCGCTGCTGCGCAGTACATCTGCCATAACTTCGATTGCCTTTCTCTCCGACACCTTCAATGAATTGTCCTTCGGAAATTCAAAGCCATCCAGGCCACTAACCCCATGACAGCCATCCGCATCGGTTCTTGTGTACGCTCTGACAAGCGGCCGCTCAGCCCCGGCAGCAACTTCTCGCTCGACACCACAGTAATGAAGAATATTAAGAGTGTTTTTTACGACCTTTTCCATACGCTTATTTCCAGCCACATTGGTAACTGCCTTTACGTCCAAAGCAGAGCTTCCAAGTGCCAGAACCAGCGCCACCATGTCATCATGGCCCGGATCACAGTCAAGTATTACTGGAATCTTTTTTTCCATCGCATCCTCCATCCATCAATTTATAGAAGCGGATTGTTTTGCTTCCATGATTTCACGTCTCATCCTGCTATCTTTTTTGTGCTGCTCAAGAACCGAATAGATGATAATTCCCATGATAGAGGCAACATATGGAATCGCCATAACTACATCGGTCGAGAAGGCATTGATCTGCAATACGTTGGCAACCGCGTTTGCTGTACCAAACAAAAGTGCTGAAAACATAGCACCGATTGGATTTCCACGTCCCATTGCATCTGCCGCAACACCGATAAAACCACGCCCTGCTGTCATATTTACGATAAATACCTGCATGTTTCCCATGGACATATACATACCGCCAAGGGAGGCGAACAGACCGCTCAATCCCAACGCAATCAGCTTTACTCTCGTTGGATTTTCGCCGACCGATTTTGCTGCACTGGCATTTTCACCGACTGCCCGTATATGAAGCCCCAGCGGTGTCCGATACATCAAAAACCAGCATACAACCACGAGCACAAAGGCAACATAGGTAAATAGGTTATGCCCGGAAACAACCTGCCCGACAAACGGAATATGCTCCACAATCGGGATGTTCGCATTTGGCACACTTAAACTTTTGATCATAGAGGAGGAACCCTTGTCACCGGTAAATGCATAAAGAATCATGATAGCCGCACCATTTGTAAACGTATTAATGGCTACACCAGTCAAGATCATGTTGGTGTTCATCATAATATGGAAGTACCCCATAAAGATTCCCATCACAACACCAACAAGCATTCCGCAAATCAGTGCAAGGCCGAGATTTTTCGTAAATGCACTCACAAGCACTCCCGTCAGTGCCGCCATAATCATGGTGCTGTCGATCGTAATATTGGTCACACCTCCCTTTCGTGCCACAAGAGAAGAAAGGCTTGCAAAAATCAGCGGTGTTGACACTCGGATAATGGTATAAAAGAAATCAGCAGTCAGAAAATTTTTCAACAATTCCATATTCGCCCTACCTTTCCTTCGCGCTGTACTTCACACGCAGTTTTTGCTGCGTTCCTGCAAGGAACGCATTCGCGCCAATAAACAGAATCATAATTGCCTGAATGATCATTACGATCTCACTTGCCACATCAGAAGAACGATTCATGATATCTGCACCGGTTCGAACATAACCCAAAAAGAATGCGGAAAAAATGATATATTGGGGTTTGTACTTTGCCAGCGTTGCCACCATGATACCATCCCAGCCCATATTGGTAAGCGAGAACCAGGAAAATCTCGGGTTTCGTCCAAACATCTCCATTCCACCGCCAAAACCACTGATTCCGCCGCCAATGAACTGTGCCAGAATACACACGGCAAATACGTTGATTCCAATATATCTGGCATAACTCGGATTTAATCCAACCAGGCGAATACGGTATCCCCATTTTGTTTTATATAAGAAAAACCATACCACAACGATCGCAAGCAGCGCCACGATCAAATTGGCATTTACTTTTGTCCCAGGAATCAGAACTGGGAGAAAACTATCCTTTGGCAACGGATAAGATCCGGAGGAAGTCGATGTGATATCCATCAAAAATTTACTAAAAATAAAATTGCCGACATAAAAAATCACATAGTTAAATAACAGGGAAACGACAAAAGCATCCGTGTTATATTTCAAGTTTACGATCATCGGAAGCAGCGCCATCAAGCCGCAGACAAAAAAAACAACGATCATAGAAAATACGGTCGATTTGTATCCGTGAAGTGCGATCATCTTGATGGATACGGTTGCCGCCATCAGACCGCCAAAATAGTAACAGCCTTCCCCGGATAGTGTCCTCTTTCCTGTTGCCCAGAGAATGCAGACCCCCAATCCCACATAGATCAACGGAATCGTGTTCTCGATCAGGTTTCCAATTCTGCGCGTGGAGCTGAACGGCCCCAAAAGAAATGCATTCAGCGCAGTAAGCGGTTCCTCGCTCACAATCAGAATAATCATAAAAGCAACAATCATCGCTATAAAAATCGCCAGAATTGTTTTTATTACAGAAAACAACTGGTTTAACTGTTTATTGTTCATATACAGCCTCCTTGATTTCATCGGGAGTTTGCTTTTTGATTCCCAGCATGTATTCCCCTATCTCTTCCTCCGTAATGCCCGCCAGATTTTTGATATAGGCTGCAATCTGCCCATCGTACATGATAATCAGAGAATCACTCAGTTCCATGATTTCCGACAGATCCGCCGAACTTACCAAAATAGCAGTATCCGCATCACGCAGTTCAATGATTTTTTTCTGTATAAATTTCGTGGCACCAACATCAATGCCGCGAGACGGCTGATCGATGATAATCAGATCACGAGGCATCGACAATTCTCTGGCTACCACCACCTTTTGAATATTTCCACCTGACAGCATTGTTACGGTCTGTGAAGACTCGTCACATTTGACCGCAAACTCCCGAATCAGTTCATTTGCCTTTTCATTTAAGTGTTTTTCATTGATGACTCCGCCCTTAGAAAATTGTGGCTCAGACAGGCGGTTTGCCAGCATATTCTCCTTGATGGTCGCCTCGGCAGCCACACCTACCTTCAGTCTATCCTGTGGAATATAAGCACATTTTCCCTTGTCTCGAATCTCCTGAATCGACATACCGACAACGGACAGGTCCTTGATGGTAATACTGCCGCGTTGGATCTTTCTCATTCCTACAATACTTTCCAGCAGCTCTCGCTGGCCGTTTCCTTCTACGCCGGCAATTCCAAGGATTTCCCCACTTCGAACGGTAAAACTCACATCATCAACTTTTAGTTTTCCTTCGCCATACCCATTGTAAAGATGCTCCACACGCAAAACTGTGGTTTTGGGTGCCGCCGGTTTTTTATCAATATGCATTTTCACTTCATGACCGACCATCAGTTTGGAAATGTCCGACTCCGAAATATCTTTTACCGAATATACTCCCATTGACAGTCCATTTTTCAAAATTGTAATGCGATCACAGATCTGCTTTACTTCCCGAATTTTGTGTGTGATAAAGATCACCGTGTGGTCATGCTGCCGCAGAATCTCCAACTGACGAAACAGTTCTTCCGTTTCCTGCGGCGTCAGAACCGCGGTCGGTTCATCGAGGATCAGAATTTTAGCTCCACGGTAAAGTGCCTTTAGAATTTCAACCCGCTGTTTCATTCCCACTGGCAGGTCCTCCACCCTTGCACGAGGATCGATTGGCAGGTTATACAAATCCGATATTTTCCGAGTTTCCTCCAGTGCTCTGGTACGATCAATAAACAATCCTTTTCTCGGCTCCGCACAGAGCATCATATTTTCAGCTACCGTCAGAGAAGGCACCAGCATAAATTCCTGGTGCACCATTCCGATTCCCAGGGCGATCGCCTCGGACGGATTGTTGATGTGCACCGTTTTTCCCTCAAACAGGATTTCTCCCTTATCCACCTTTTCCAATCCAAAAAGCATTTTCATCAAGGTGGATTTCCCGGCCCCATTCTCTCCCATAACCGCATGGATTTCACCATAATTCACGCTAAAATCCACATCCTTATTTGCTACTACGCCATTGGAATATATCTTGGTGATACCCTTCATCTTAATAGCGGGGGTCTGCATATATGGCTCACTCCTTTTCCCTTTTTCAAAAAAGGGGAAGGGCTGTTTTGCAACGCGCCTTCCCCGTATAATCCCTATGACTGCAGTTTACTGTGCTGAGTTAATTACCTTGTCAATCTGTGCTGCGTCCATGCCAATAGCCGTTGGAACAGTAATCTCACCGCTGCTGATTTTGCTTTCATACTCGATAACTGTTTTCTTTACATCCTCTGGAAGCTGCGCCTCATAAAATTCATTTTTGACAACACCGGCCCCATCTTCCTTTACACCTACTGTTTCCTGCGAGCCGAACGGAAGTTTTCCCTTTACATACCTCTCATAGGCTGAAGAAACCGCATTGTCCACTTTCTTCATGACGGATGCAAGGATAACATTCTGGATGCTCTCATCGCTCTTCGAATACTTTGTGGCAACATCCTGATCGTCTCCGATTGCCCATACTTCCTTATCGCGTGCTGCTTCATACACCCCTGCTGCAGCATTGCCGCATGCCGGAAATACTACGTCTGCGCCATCACTGATCTGCGCCAGAGCAAGCTCTTTTGCAAGTGTTGCATCATTAAAATCATTCGTAAATGCCACAGCAACCTTGATATCCGGTTTGACTGCCTGTGCTCCGTTGATGAAGCCTACCATAAAATCATAGATAACCGGAATCTTTGTGGCACCAACAAAGCCAACGTAATCTGTTTTTGTCATACTGGCTGCGATTACCCCTGCCATAAAGGCCGCTTCATTCTGATGAAAATCCATGGCATATACATTCGGCATTTCAACAGCATCGAAATCCAGATTAACATCGTAACAAATAAACGGAACATCCGAATACATCGGAGCTACTGCCTGAATGGTGTCTTTCATCAGAGATCCGCCCGTAATGATCAAATCATAGTCTTCTTCACAGAGATCACTCATTGCCGCTTCCCATTTTGCAGAATCAGTAACTGCAGTTCCAAGTTCAATAATGTCAAGGCTTGCACCCAGCTGCTTTGATATCGCCTCAGAAGCTCTGCATGCAAGATCATGCGTTCCGCCATCACCGCGCACATTTGGAAGCACTGTTACAATTTTTTTAATTTCCAACGGATTCTCACTATTTGCCGCCACTGTTTCTGAAACGGCGGCGGTCTCTTCCTGCTTTGTTGTCGCGGTGGCCGCTGTCGTTTCCGCAGCGCTTCCACCGCCACACGCCGTCAACATAGACACTACAGAAGCCACCATAACTACTGCTAACAATCGTTTCTTCATCTGAATACCTCCCCTGTTCTGGCATTGTACACAAGCTAACTTTCTATTCATTATCATAGCATCATATATTGATAATGTAAAATATCAATACTTTATCGAATTGATAACAATTTTATTATTAATTGATTTTAATTTTGTTTGTTTTTCCTTTATTTATTTTAATTTCTTTTTTATCATTGTGTAAATAGACAAAAAACCAGCATTGCGCAATCACTATTTGATCTATAGAACAATCCCATTTAACGTGTATATAACTATATTCATGCTATGCCCTAACAAAATAGGGCATTACCACAACAAACATGGCAATGCCCCTTTTATTATTCCGTATACAATATCAAAGCAATCATTTCGATTGGTTCGTTTCCGATTGCTTCGATCCCATGTCCTTCTCCTGATCCGGTCATGGTCACGTCCCCTGCCGAAACCTTCACAACATTGCCGTTGTCATTATATCTTCCTTCACCGCTCAAAATATAATAGATTTCAGCATCGTTCTCATGCACATGATAACCGATTTCCGAGCCGGGATAGACTGTCGTGTGTGCAAAAACCCGCCCCTTCTGATACATTTCATCTGAGCCTTCAAGCAGGTTCCTTACATTGATTTCTCCAACCCCATGAAAAGGTGATGGCTTTTTTTCAAATGTAATACTCTCTCTTTTTCTTACCAAAGCGACACCTCTCTATTAAAGTTTTGGAATATTCAAGTCTAGCAGGCTGGCCAGTGAGAACCACGAACCATCATCTGCGTAATGTACAATTGTACCATAAGCACTTCTGGTAACAAATCTTCCTTCCGGAGAGTGATTCGCACATACATGAACAACTTCCTCCGGCAGTTCTGCAGTTAAGGCAATGTAAGCCCCATAGGCCGGATGTCTCAAATTCGGCTTCCCTGTCTTTTTATATTCTATTGCCCATCTTGCTCGATTTTCCGGGTTGTATTCATATGGTTTTCCTATATCGTGGCAGATGGCACAGGCAAGCAAAATATCTCGATCTAACCCCAAATCCATCTTATAAGCCTTTTCCAAATTATCATAAATACTCATGGCCGTCAGTGTGACAACGATCAAATGCATCGATTGATCACCAAGTCCCTCTGCTTCCGGCATACCAGACCCCGGCATTTCTTCAATTTTTGCATAACCATTGGCCTGCAGAGAAAAGGTCCAGGCATCTACTACTCTTCTGCGGAGCTCCTCATCCTTAATGTCATTAATCATGGGAAGTGTTTTTAAAACACCGGCTTTAATATCGTGATTCAATTCAATTGGAAACATCATTTACACCTCTTTCCTTTTATTTACATCAGCAACCCTGGCAAAAATGTTACCAGTGGCGGACAAAATGTTACGATGATCAATGCAATGATATTGATCGCCAGCAGCGGCATCATAGCCTTTGTAATCTGTTCGAAGGACCTGCTGCTTACACCTGTTAAGGTAAACAGAACCATTCCAACTGGTGGAGTCAGCATTCCGATTGTAATGTTTAAGATCATAATAACGCCAAAATGCAGTGGGTCAATCCCTACGGCCGTAATAACCGGCATAAGAATTGGAACCAGAATGACAAGCGCCGACAGTGACTCCATCAGCATGCCGACCAACAGCAGGAACAGGTTGATCACAATCAGTGCCACATATTTGTTTGTAATAACTCCCAAAAATGCAGTTGCCAACTTCTGCGGAAGCTGTGCCGTTGTGATAATATACCCAAATGAATTGGCGCAACTTACAATAAACAATACTCCCATGGTTAAGACAACTGTATCATCCAAAATACCGGGCAAATCTTTCCATTTCAGTTCTTTTGACAAAAGGCCTAATACCATCGCATATACCACTGCCACGACAGAAGCTTCTGTCGGTGTACAAAAGCCAAGTGTGATGCCGCCCAGAATGATAACCGGGGTTAAAAGTGCAGGGAATGAAGAAATAAAAGATTTTCCAAGCTCCCTGGCTTTCGGAAATTTACTGCAGGGATAGTGACGCTTTTTGCTGACAATGTAGATGTACACCATCAGACACAATGCCATAACCAGCCCCGGGATAATTCCACCCATGAACATTTTCCCTACTGACACGCCACTGGCCACTGCAAATACAACTGCTGAAATACTGGGCGGAATAATCGGTCCAATACAGGAGGATGCCCCCGTTACCGCTACCGCAAAATCCTCATCATAACCCGCATCCGTCATCGCCTTAATTTCAATTGCTCCGAGGCCACCGGCATCTGCAACGGCAGACCCTGACATTCCCGCGAAGATAACCGATGCGGCCACATTCGCATGCCCCAAACCACCCGGTATCCAGCCAACCAGCTTCTCGCAAAATCCAAAAATTTTGTCTGTCACACCACCTCTGTTCATGATATTGCCAGCTAAAATAAAGAATCCCAGCGCCAGAAGCGTAAAGGAACTTGATCCCGCAACCGCTCTTGACAGAATCATATTCAAACTTTCACCATGTACCATGGAATAAATCATGGAACTGCACAGCATACAAAAAGCTACCGGCATCTTCATTAAAAGAAATGCAAAAAACAAGGCAAATAAAAGTGCCATCAGTTCTCCTTTCTTGTGCTCTCAAAGATTGTCTGCAAAAGGTGCAAAACCCTTGCTGTAAGGTAGATAATTGCAATTACGAATCCAACCGGAATAAACATATAGAAATAGCTTTTGTTCAGCCATGAGATCGTTCCTAATGCAATATTCTGTTTTGCAACATAGCCAATACTGGCTATCGTTATTTTATAAAGACAGAAGATCATAACCGAATTGGTAATTAAATCAAAAGTCCACTGTACAACCTGAGGCACTCTGTCATATAAAAGGGATAGTTCAGTATGCTGTTTTCTCATAAAGCAATATCCTATTCCCAGGAAAGCGATCGTTCCCTGCAAAATCGTTGTTACTTCATCGGTCCAAATTAAGGGCTTATTAAACAAATACCTCATCGTAACATGAAGAACAAGAATCAGCAACATGGCAGCCATTATAATTGAGAAAACTATTTTGCAAATTTTTTCCATTTCATCTGCAATTTTTTTCATGGTAATCTCCTTCTAAGCATCCGTGGGAAAGAATTTCTTCCTCCCCACCCCGCTCAATCATTTTTACTGAATTGCCTGGATATCCTCGTACATTCCTTCAATCCAGTCGGATTTAAACTTCTCGTACATAGGCTTCATCTTTTCAGCAAATGCAGCTTTGTCAGTATTCACAATTTCCATATGGGTTCCCAATTCTTCGATTGCTTTTTGTTCCGCATCAAGTGCTTTCTCATTATGCGCATCAGATACTTCTTTTGCCGCCTCATATAACAGGTTAATCTGATCCTCTGATAATTTTCCCTTTACCACATCACTCATGAAAATGTTCATCATCTGATACTGATGGTCTGTGATATTCAAATATTTCTGTACCTCATAGAATTTCATCGCCAGAATGGATAATGGTGGATTTTCCTGTCCATCTGCAACCCCCTGCTGCAGAGCGAGGTATGTCTCATTATAAGCAACTGGTGTCGGAGTACCACCTAATGCTTCAATCGCTGCAATCGGCATCGGTTCGTTGGCTGCTCTCATTTTTAATCCAGCGAAATCATCAGGCGTATTTAACGGAACCTTCGCCGTGGTCATCTGACGAGCGCCATAATAGACCGGAGCAAGAATCGTCACGCCACAAGTTTCATCCAACCCCTCTACCAACTGCTTATAGCTATCGCTTTCATAGAATTTAAAAAGATGATCCGTATCCCGGAACATATAAAATGCTTCAATAATGGAAAATGGCTTATAACGCTGCGTGTACTGTCCTGTCGCCGCAATGTAAAAATCCACATCTCCGTTGGAACAGGCATCCGCCATCTCTGCACTGGTCCCCAACGTCTCCGCGGGATATACATCAATTTTGATCGCTCCATTTGATTTCTTCGCAACTGCATCCGCAAAATTTAATGCTGTCTCGTGGATCAAATGCTCTGTGGATTGAGAATGTGCCAGTCGAAGTGTAACTGTCTCTCCCTGCGCCTCTGCTGCTGTCTCTGCCAATGCCGCTTCTGCTGTCTTACTCTCAGTAGCCGGTGCTGCTGTCGTGGAAGCATTCGTGTTTCCACCCGAACATGCAGCCAATGACATCCCCATGATTGCAGCCATTGTTAAACCCATTGTCTTTTTAACGATTTTCTTCATACTTTTTTCTCCTTTTTTGTTTTGTGTTTCGTGCATTTTTCTTGTGTGTCTGTAGTATACAACATGTTGGAAAGATTTTCAACTATATTTTTATATTTTTAATAAAATAAATTTCGATTAACTTTAATTGCCCATAACTTTGCACAAAAAACTCATTTTATTACCTTGTAATTCAACAAGTTGCACTTTTTTAAGAAACCATTGACAAAGTATGGAAATCTCTGCTAATATGTCTAAGTAACGTTATTGTTGTATACTTCTGTTTCCAACCTGGGGGCCTTTTATGAATTCATCTAGAACTACAAGCAATAAGGATTTAAAAAATCATGTTTATACAATATTAAAGGAACGGCTCATCGACTGCGTCTATCCGCCAGATTCTATGCTGAACGAAGCACAACTGGCTTCTGACCTAAACCTCAGCAGAACCCCGGTTCGAGAAGCCATCAGTCGCCTGGAAATGGATGGTTTCATTAAAATCATCCCTAAAAAGGGGATTTATGTGACCAATATTGATTTTCACGATGTTATTCAAATATTTCAAACACGCCTGGAAGTTGAACCGATTGCATTAAGGCTTGCCGCACCGAATCTTCCAATTGAAGAATTAATTAATTTCCGCAATAAATTTCAGGCTGATGCGCCCAATATCCGCAACAGCTTTCGTTTAGATACTGCGATGCATCTCTTTATTATTGAACACTGCGGAAACAAATACATTATTGATATGATGCGCAAACTGTTTGATGACAATACTCGTGTTATTATTGCCAGCAAGCAAAACGAAACCAATATACATGATGCAAGACAGGAGCATCTCGATATTCTCAACGCTCTGATCGATACAAACTCTAAACTTGCAGAACAGTTAATGCGTACACACATTGAGACTTGCCGTCGCGCTGCGTTAGATTACTTCTATTCCAAGCCGGCCTATTCCTCCCCAAATTCCGAGCAATACAAGCAGGAACTTGCCAAGATTGATTTTGAATAATCTTTATAGATAGAGCAAAGTGTCTTTGGCTGCCTTCATCGTGGCAACCTTAAATTTGTTTCCTCCTTAACTGTCTGTTCCATTCTGTCAGGAATTTCATCATGCGCATGGTCTTCAAACTTATTTTGATTATGATTTCCTGAGTCTGCCTTTTGCAAAGTCCTTTTAGATAACACCTCTTTCAAACGGGGAGACTCCTTTAAAATACTTAAAAATCAGTTCCACAAAGATCATCCCAAAGGATTTTATATCAGAGGCAGACCTAGCTTATGTTCTCCTGATATCACCATTAAGTACATCAGCAGATACCTCGGAAGGCCTGTCATTGCCACTTTCAGGATTAATACCCATGGTAGAGATTGCCTCAGAAGCAGAAATGTCTTTTCAGGCCACTGGATTGGCACAATCCAATCAGTCCGACTTTCGGCTATGATCTGCTCAAACGCCCGGGGTGTGGCACTTCTATATTGGCTTTAGAAGTTTATCAGAAAAAATACATCCTAAACCAAAAGCAAAAAGCTACATAGACAATGTCATGGCGAAGTCGCACCTTGGCTCTTTTTCTATACCATTTTTTAGTTCTGATCTATTATACACCTCTTTGCGGATTTGCTAAGTTTTCTGAAAATCAAAAAAACAGAGCCGGATCTCCCAGCCCTGTTTCTTTACTAGATATTATATATCTCGAACCATTTTCAAAAGTAAATCAAACGCTTTTTGCCATTCCGCTGTGTTCTCCACCACGGAAGTATGTCCAGCCTCCATGTAGAACACTTTTGTCTGCGGCATAGCTTCCACAATCATCTTAACGTGTTCTACTGTGCGTCCCTTGTCAAGTGTTCCATGGGCTACCACTACCGGTTTATGAAAATTTCTCAGTCCGTCTCTAAAGTCGACAGACCTCACCGAAGTTGTGATCTGATAAGCGCACTCTTTTTCAATTCTTCCCATATATTCCAACAGTTCCAGTCTCAAAAGCGGTGGAACCGGGCGGGAAAACCAGCCACGAAGCAGACTGTCAAAAAATTCCCTGTCGCCCCATTTTTCAAGGACGCGCTTCGGAAGATCCGGATTTCCATGCCCAATTGCACACGGTCCTGTATTGGAAAGCATCAACCCGGAAAGTAGCTCCGGATATCGTCCCGCCACTCCCATAGAAATCACTCCTCCAGCTGACCAACCAGCCAGAATCACGGGGCCGAGTTCTGCTGCCCTCAAAAATTCTGCAAGTCGGTCTCCCACAGACGTCACATCCCACGGTCCGTCAGAATGACAATAATCAACTGCTCCAAATTGAAATGTGCCATCCGACTCAATCTGATTAAATACACAAGGTGAAACATTTCCTCCCGACAGGAAAAGCACAGTAGGTTTTCCTCGCTCTAAATCACCAATGATTTTCAACATAATATCGTAATCCTCCTTATAGTGGCATAATAATCGGCAACCAGATAACTGCTACAACTGTCATTATAACCGCAAGTGGTAAACCACATTTCATAAAATCTTTCACCTTATATGGACCGGCGCTCATACAGATTGCCTCTGCCGGAGATGCCATGGGTGTCAGAAAGCTTCCAAACGCACCACACACCGCAGCCATAACTGCCGCTCGCGGATCAACGCCGATCCTCAATGCAACCAATGCAGCCAGCGGTGTGAACAGCGTTAAGCAGGCGGTATTCGACATAAACTGTGTCAAAATCAGCGGTACTACAAAGAACGTTCCAACAATAAAGTACGGGTTTGTTGTATTTCCAAGCATCTGCACGATATGATCTGCAATAAAATCACCTGCACCTGTGGATGACAAGGCTGAAGAAAGCGGCAGAACACCTGCAAAAAGAAAAATTGTAGGCAAATGAATTGCTCCCAGCGCTTCATTTACTCCCATAATTCCTGTCAAAATCAAAACCGTACAGCTGATCATCGCAATCACAAATAGATCCAAACCGATTACCTGATATGTAATCATCGCAAGCACCGTCACTGCAATAATTGCAATCGCCAGTTTGTTTTTTGACTCACTCAGCTTTTTCCCTGCTACACTTCCTGACATATTCAATTCCTCAAGCTGGTCATTTGGCGTATCCGGAAGTAATTTGTGTCCAACTGTGCACATATACAAAATAATAACGATCAGGAATGGAAGCCTGGCGAGTGTAAAATCCCAAATTGTAAACGGAATAGAACCACCCTGCTGCATTAAAATGTCATTGATTGTAAGGTTAATTGCTCCAGACCCCATAAATGTCATTGCCGTCGCTACGCTGGCCGCACAGGTAAGCGGAAAATACAGTTTTTGCCTGCTTATAGGCAATGTTGCCAGAATCGGAAACAGAATCAGCACAGCCGCACTGGAATTGATGATAACACCAATCATGGACGAAACAATACACGACCACAGAATCATCTTCGTTGGTGTGTTTCCGTATTTTAAGACAAGTCCCTTGATCGAATCCAAAAGCGATGTTTTTTTAATAGCACCTCCCACAATGAACATTGCCCCAGTCAAAATGACACTGCTATTGGAAAACCCGCTCAGCGCCGCACTCGGAGCGATTACTTTGGTGGCCGCAAGTGCAATGATAATCAGCATAGAAACAACTGGAATCGGTATTTTACCAGATATAAATGCTACCGCAGCAAATAGTAATATTAAAACCGTAATAATCATAGGACTCATGTTTTCATTTGAATAGTAATTCGCTCAGGAATCACTACCTCCTCCTTTCATCTTTTGCGTTACCCCTAGATCATTGTCTTAATCGCGCGATCTTGAACAATCTATACTCTATATATTAACAATTTGAGTCTAAAAAGCAAATGCCAAAAAATGTTATTGCATATAACAAAAACACATATCCATTGTTCCCACTTTTGTTTTATAATGAAAAATAAGAAACCTATCCACCATTACAGGAGAAGCCCATGAATAAAACTGACATGTACAATATTTCTATTATTGCAGAAGAAGGAAGTCTTTCAAGAGCCTCCAGCAGACTCTTCATCTCTCAGCCCGCTTTAAGTCGATGCCTGCAAAAAGTCGAAGAAGAGCTTGGGGAAAAACTTTTTCGTCGAACACCAGCTGGACTGACACTAACGTATTCTGGAGAATGTTTTTTGAACAGCGCATATAAGATTTTAAAGTATTATAATGATTTGGAAATGGAATTTTGTGAAATCAATAATATGCGAAAAGGAACACTCAATTTAGGGTCTGCCGAAAAAGTCGCTACCATGATCCTTCCGCAGATTCTTCCCGCCTATCAAAAAATATATCCGAGCATTAAGATCAATTTGCTGGAATATAATTCCTATCTCCTTGAAGAAAAGCTGATCAATGGCTCCATCGATATTGCGACGCTTTGTCTGCCCATCAAGTCGGATAAAATAGATTATGAGATCTTTTACCAGGATCCGTTGTATCTTGCCATTCCAGGAGATTATCCGGTACATCAGTATGCTGTTTATAAAGACGGCATTAAAGGTCCTTTCCTGGATATTCGCCATGTTATGGACTATAATTTTATTCTGACAAATAAACATAAAAAGACACGTCAAGCCGCAGAACAAATCATCCAGCAGGCAGGCATCATCCAACCTTATATGGTATCGCAAAGCATAGAAACTGTAATTGGCTTTGTCGCAAATGGCATGGGGATCTCCATTGTCCCGCAGATCTACACCCGTATTTACAACACGGGCGACCGTATCAAATATTATCATATTGATGGTGTATCTCAAGCCTATTGGAGTATGGCGGTAGCTTACTGCAAAGATAATTCGCTCACGAAACCGGCGAAGGAATTTCTGAAACTGTTAAAGGAAACCTCTTCTTTGTTTCCTGATTACATTCGTCCAAATATTTTTGGTGAATGACTCCTCCACTCGACGGAAAATACGCAAAATAGCGGCCATGCGAGATTACTATTACTCCCGCATGGCCGTTCTCTTTGTGACTTTATTTTTATAATTCTCGAATCAAATAACCGGAAGAACCGGCTGCTTCTCCAACATCATAAACTGTTTTCGTATATTCTCGGATAAAAACGTGCTCTTTCCTGATAAAATTGAATCGGATTTTTTCCACATCTGTAATTTCGACAATGGAAAATCCACACTACCGGACGCATCGGGAACTTCCACCGAAAATTCCTTCTGGTTTTTGCAGCAAATGCTGATTTTACACCCCCAATGATCCGGATATCTCTCCGTATACTTTTCTTCCGGCTCCACCTTAATTTTATGCATAAGCGTCCGAATCTTTTTGTCCATCAGACGATCCGGCAAAAAGTCATTCAGCGTCACATTATGATTAATAATTGCACAGGCCACGGTATATGGCGTCGAAAACTTGGCTTCCGTCGGCTTTTGAGGATTCTGGCTCGGACCGTCTGAACCACATTGTCTATATCCAACCTGATATGTTTTAATCAGAACCCGCTCAATCTGATCCGGTTCAATACCATACTTCTCACAAAGATCAATCGCTCCATCAATGGCACAATGTGTGCTTCTGCAGCAGGGATATGTTTTTTTATCGACATATAATATTTCATACCTCGTTCCAAGTTTCTGTGCTACATATTCATAGTGGAAATCATCCGACATTGCCGGATAAATCCCACCATCCACAGAATCTAATATGTGAGATGGACCTTTCATCCCGGCCTTCGCTAAAATCGCCGCATCCATACCATTTAAAGCCGCTTTCCCCGGATGCAGAATCTTGTTAGTCGCTCCGTCCGGCAGAAAAGCCCATGTACCAAATGACTGTGTTCCTGCCAGACCGAACGCAGAAACTGTCTGGTTCACATCCAACTGTAATAATTTTGCACACGCTGCAGCTGCGCCAAAGGTTCCCGCGGTACTTGTCACGTGCCATCCTTTTGACCGATGTGAAACGACTCCGAATCCTTTTCCAATTCTTGCCATAACTTCATATCCACATAGGATTGCTTCTATCATCCTTTTTCCATCCGAGCCAAGTCGGTTTCCCATTGCCCAGGCCGCCGGTATCACCACAGTTCCGATATGTGCCTTCGAATCGGTATGAACATCATCCAATTCCAATACATGCCCCATCATTCCATTTAAAAATGCAGCAGTACGCATAGGCACTCTTTTTTTGTGCCCCCACAGATATGCATCATTCCCATTTCCATCATAAGAGAGAAACGTCTGAATGACAGATTCCATCATCGAGTCGTCCGATCCTCCAAGTGCTGCAGAAATATTATCAATCATACAATACTTGGCTGCCTCCACTACCTGTTCAGGCAAATGATCAAACGACATATTACAAACAAACTCTGCTAACTCATATAATTGTTTCATATGTTCCTTTCCAAGAAGGGCTGCTTCTGGATAAGAACATTATAATGCTGTAGTATGGCTTTGCCTATTACCAAAAGCTCATACAACCCATACCTTTTTTGATAAGTATATTTCTATGCGATCTTCTTATATCACGCTTTCTAAAAAAGCATTTCCAAAATGCCGCCATTTGTTATATGCTTTCTGTGACAATGAATTTTAAATAATATAGAAAGAAGGGCTGCTTAAAATTCATTGTTTTAACATAATGACCATTCTTTTCTGGTCAGAATTCATGTGCAAATTTGCAGAACATTTGACCAAAACACAGGCCGCAGCGCTACCTCGCTGCGGCCCCCAACATTCCCTATCCTCAATTCCTCTATCGAATCACTTCCGTCCCTTTTTTCCTCAATACCACACCATTCCGTTTCCCGGTATAGGTGCCCTTTTCAACCGCCAGCTCTCCGCCGACGATCACATACTCGATTCCTTCCGGATACTGGATCGGGTCGATAAAGGTTCCCTTGTCGATCACGGTGTCCGGGTTGAAGATGCACAGATCCGCGCAGTAGCCTTCCTTAACCTCACCCCGACCCGTCATATTGAAGGTCGTCGCCGGTTTTTTAGTCATCTTGTAGACTGCCTCCTCCAGCGTCAATGCCTTCTCCTCACGCACATATTTGCCCAGAATTCTTGGGAATGCCCCGTATACACGCGGATGCGGCTTGCCGCCCAGCAGGCCATCGGTGCAGGCGTTCATTTCCGGACGCTTCATGATGCGGATGACATGCTCCTCGGTTCCGTAGAAATCCACCATGCCGACCGCATTCTCCTCATCATAGAGAAGATCAAAGATTGCATTGTACGGATCTTTGCCTCTCAGTTTGCCAAGCTCCGTCAGACTTAAGCCGACCGCGTCTTTGTTCTTCTCGGTCTTTACGCTGGTCACGAAGATCTGGTCGAGTCCTGCGAATTCCACGAAGTTGTCCCAGCCTGGAATGCCGTGCTCGATGTCATAGATCATCTTCTCACGCAGCTTCGGATCTGCCAGACGTTTCAGCACGTTGTCGGTTCCGCCGTCGTGTACCCACGGAGGAAGGATAACGCCCAGCATGGTGCTTCCTGCCACATATGGATACTGGTCGAAGGACACGCGGATTCCCTCTTTTTTAGCTTTCTCCAGAAGTTCTACCACCTTGTCAACCTTGTCCCAGTTCTTCTTGCCGCACACCTTGAAGTGAGAATAATGAATCTTTACGCCGGATTCCCGACCGATCTTGATGACCTCTTCCATGGAATCCAGAATGGTGTCCGCCTCACTTCGCTGATGGATCACGAAGCTTCCGTCAAACTCTGCAACAACCTTACACATCTCGATAATTTCCTTGGATTCGGAGTAAGCACACGGCATATAGATCAGGCCGGTGGAGAGACCGATTGCGCCCGCTTCCATCTCCCGTCTGGTGATGGCGCGCATCTTCTCAAGCTCCTCGTCGTTCGGCAGACGGTTCTCAAGTCCCATCGCCTCCATACGGATGTTGCCGTGCGGAACCAGGTAGCATTCGTTTAAGCCCGGTTTTACCGCATCGATCATCTTCAGATAATTTTCCGTCGTCTCATAGTTCCAGTCGATCTCGTCACTGTCGCCGTCCAGACCTGCCAGATTCTTTCTCCATGGGCTGATGTACTGTTTGGGAAGCGGTGCCATGGAAATGCCGTCCTGGCCCAGAATCTCGGTGGTGATGCCCTGCATTACCTTCGGCATTACCTCCGGCTCCACCAGAATCCGCAGATCGCTGTGACTGTGGGTGTCGATAAATCCCGGTGCCACCACAAGTCCGGCGGCATCGATCACCTCGGCATCCGCCGGTGCATCGATCTTTTCTGCAATTCTCTCAATCATCCCGCCGTTCAGCAGCACATCTGCCTGATACCCCGGGTTACCGCTTCCGTCAACAACCAAACCATTACGAATTAATTTTTTCATTGTGTTCTCTTCTCCTTATTCTTCGTCAAATTTAATTGCAGGTGCAGGTGCCACGCCCATCTTCCGATCCAGATAGGAGAACAGGAAAATAGCGATGAAGGCTGCGATTCCGCCCGGTACCATTGCGCTCAGTCCCAGTGGTGTGTGCAGAACGTAGATCCAGACTGCCGCGACAACCGTTCCGGTTACGATGGAAATGAAGCCGGCTCTCTGCGTTACGTTCTTGTAGAAAATACCGCAGATAAATGCTGCGAATGGTCCGGCACTTCTCAGAGCAAATGCGCCCATCATAACGCTGATGATATTGGATGCAGTCAATGCTACCGTCAGGCCAACCGCTCCAACCACAACCATGGTAACTCTGGATATCCACATTTCTTTCTGGTCATCCTTCTTGCCTTTGTTGATGTAAGGAGTGAAAATATCGTTGGTGAACATGGTTGCGGTTCCGATCATGTTTCCGGATGCGCTGCTCATAGTCGCTGCCACGATGGCTGCCAGTACAAGACCTGCCACGATGGACGGTGAGAAGCGGATGGTTGCCTCAGCCAGAGCGTTTTTCTGTGCACCGCCTGCTGCGAAGCCGTCGATGCAGGTGTATGCCAGAAGTCCGATCACCGCCGGAACGATCGCGTAAACTGCGGAAAGAACGCCTGCGATGATAGAACCTGTCATTGCTGCTTTACCGGTCTTTGCGGAACAATAGGTCTGCACGATTTCCTGCCCGGTCGGGAAGGTCATGAAGTACATGGCAACGTAGCCGATGATGGTCGGGAGTCCGATTTTGGTCATGCTGAGCAGATCCAGCCCGTTTCCGTTCTCTGCGGAAACTGCTTTTGCTTTCTCAAACAATGCTCCAAATCCGCCGACTGCACTGTTGTTCACCATGATGAACATGGCGATCGTCATGCCGACTGTGATGAAGATAACGTGCATCATGTTCGCTGCGGTTACAGACTTAAAGCCGCCGACCATGGTGTAGATGATAACCACCACGGTGGTCACGATCGCTGCCGTCTGGAAGGAAAGTCCCGTAACTACGTTAATAATCGATGCGGTTGCAATAATCTGCGCACCCGTCGCCATGAACAGTGCTGCAATCGAGGTAAATGCCGTAAAGATATGAGATGCTTTGCCGTAACGCTTGCTGATGATCTCCGGAACCGTGTTCGCCTGCGCTTTTCTGAAATACGGCGCGATGAAGGATACCAGTACGAATCCGATTCCTGCCGCGATTACATACCAGCAGGCCGAAAGACCGTAGGTATAAACGTTGGTTGCGATTCCGGTGGTGCTGGCGCCGCCCGTATTTGCCGCAAATAAGGTTGCTGCAAGAACCACCGGTCCCAAGGATTTGCTCGCCATCAGGAAATCATCGTTACTCTGCTGTGATGCCTTGGACTGCTTCCTGCGTGATACAATCAGGCCGATCGCAACCGTCGCCGCCATGTATAAGAGTATAATTACCAGTGCTGTTGTTTGTGTACTGCTCATTGTAAACCCCTCCTATGTTCTCTCTGTTTATTTCAGAAGCGCTTCCATTACCCCATAGTAGCACTCCGCCACCTTCGTCAGCTGCTCCACCTCGATGTACTCGTTCAGCGTATGGGCCAGATTCTCTTTGGATGGCCCAAGGCCGAAGGTCTTGATCTTCGCCTCGCCTGCATAATGGCTTCCGTTGGTGCAGAAATTGTACTGTGTGATCTCCGGTGTAAAGCCTTTCTCCTTAAGCTTTCCGTAAACCTGCTGCACAAAATCGTCATTCTTGTCATACAGCCAGCCCGGGAAGAATCGTTCCCCTTCGATCTCATTTCCGGTATGGCATTTCTCTTTTCCGACTGCATAGGAAACCTTCGCCTTTAACTGCGGATCCTCGGCCATCAGTTTGTCAAGCAGCTCCTGAATCGGTGCCAGCACGCTCTCCTTGGTCTCGCCCACCAGCAGACGGCGGTCATAGGTTGCGCGGCAATACTCCGGCACTACCGATGCGCCCGGATACGGAGCCGATTTGATATCTGTAAGCTCCAGAATTCCATCGCCCAGTGTGTCATGATGGGTCGGCTTTAAGGTGCGGATTGCCTCGATGACCTTCGCCATCTTGTAGACTGCGTTGATGCCTTTTTCCGGGTTTGCAGAATGGCACGGTTTTCCAATGGTCTCAAGTACGATCTCCGCACGGCCTCTCTGGCCAATCTTTAAGTTTAACTGAGATGCCTCACCGATCACAACGTAATCCGGCTGCACGTGTTTGCTGATCTCCCGGGCTGCCACACCCTCGAAGCACTCCTCATGCACAACGCCTGCCACATAGATTTCGCCTGCAAAATCTCTGCCGGTATCCTTTGCAAAATTCGCCGCTGCACAGGTCATGGCGGCAACCGCGCCCTTCATGTCGCTGGTTCCTCTGCCATAGATTTTGCCCTCGTGAATCTCCGCTGCAAACGGCGGGTACATCCACTCTGCTTCCTCGCTAACCGGAACCGTGTCCACGTGTCCGTCAAACAGCAGCTTCTTGCCCGGACGATTGCCCTTGATGCATCCGATAATGTTTCCGTAACGGTCCACCCTCACTTCGTCAAAGCCCATCGCTTTCATATTGTCGGAAAGGACAGCCACCACTCCGTCCTCATGGCCGGAATAGCTCTTCTGCTGTACCAGCTTCTGACATAATGACACTACCTGATCATTTCTCTCTTTTTCCATGTTTTTCATCCTCCTGATCTTAATCTCTCGGGTACAAACCGTCCCATACAATCGCTTTGTAATGTTCTTTATCCGTATCTCCCTCGGTGCTGAAGAACAGCACCCGTGAGGTCTCATCCAGCTTCAGCTTCGCTTTCATCTCTGCAAGCTCTGGATTTCTCATGATCTCTGCCACACAGCCAAATGCCGCCGCGCCGCTCTCACCGGAAACCACCTTCGTGTCGCCCGTTTCCGGATTTCCAAGAATCCGCATTCCCTGTGCCGCCGCGTAATCCGGGCAGGAGATGAAGTTGTCCGCGTAGTCCCGCAGCACATTCCAGCCGATGCTGCACGGTTCGCCGCAGGCCAGTCCCGCCATGATGGTATCCATGGTTCCGGTCACAAAATGAAGCTGGCCGTCCGCCGCCTCTGCCGTTCGGAATACGCAGTCCGCCTTGTTCGGCTCCACCACGGTGATGATCGGCCGATCCTCGCCGTACACTGCGGAGAAGAATCCCGCAACCGCTCCGGCCATGGAACCGACACCCGCCTGCAGGAAGATGTGGGTCGGTTTCTGCGGAAGCTGTTTGTATGCCTCATAGGCCATCGTTCCGTAACCCTGCATGATCCACGCCGGAATATCCTCGTAGCCTTCCCATGCCGTATCCTGAACCATCACCCAGCCCTGATCCTCTGCCTGGCTGTTGGCAAGCCGTACCGCCTCATCGTAGTTCAGTTCTGTGATGGAAGCGTCAGCACCCTCGGCCTGAATATTGAGCAGGCGTTCCTGGGCACTTCCCTTCGGCATATAAACCACCGATTTCTGCTGCAGCTGCCGCGCCGTCCAGGCAACGCCTCTTCCATGGTTTCCGTCCGTGGCCGTCACAAAAGTGATCTCCCCAAGCTCCTTCTTCACATCCTCCGAAACCAGCTTGTCATATGGCATTTCCGAAATGCTCTTGCCAAGACGCTGTGCCAGATAGCTTCCAATCGCGTAGCTTCCTCCCAGCACCTTGAATGCATTCAGACCAAATCGGTAGGACTCATCCTTCACATAGACATCGGCAAGTCCCAGCTCCTTTGCCGTGTTCTTCAGCTCGGCAAGGGGTGTCTCCTGATAGACCGGAAAGCTCGCATGGAAGTTCTGAACCTTCGCCGCGCTCTCAAGTCCCAGGAAATCCAGGTTGTATTTCTCACCTGTTTTCCGTTCGTACTGGACCAGTTTAAATGTTTCCTTCATTTTATCTTCTCCTTTAACCTTGTTCTCCGCAGCAATTCCGTATTCTCATCGCTGCCTCTGCCTATATATTAAGCAAGTCCCGTGCCAACTTTGGTTTTGCATCCGGTTTTTCACCCGATTTTTGCAAACTGCTTTCTGCCGATTTCCCAGCACCCTTCAAGCCATTACAACGGTTTTTCAAACGCAAAAAAGCGCCTCAAAATCTTTATTATGATTTCGATGCGCCCTTGCTTTCCCTCGGATGTCCTCTTTTAAATTATCATTTTGAGAATTTATTATCATTTTGAGAATCGTTTGTTCTCACATTGAGAATTTCCCTACCTATTCCGCCGCGGCGTCTTCCATCTTGCGGTACAGCGTCGCCAACCCGATACCGAGCAGCTTCGCCGCCCTCTTCTTTCCCTCCGTATCACTTCCGCAGACGCGCAGGGCCTTCCTGATCTCCGCCTGCTCCAGCTCCTTCAAGGACTGCACGGTTTCCGTCTGCACCTCCTGCTCCGGTAGCGCCTGCTCCTCGCTGCCCTTTGGCTCCAGGATATTGGCCGGCAGTGTTTTGGCATCCAGAAGGCCGTCCTCCTCCATCATATTGATCATGAACTCCACGGTATTTTCCAGCTCGCGGATATTGCCATACCAGGGGTATTCATAAAGCAGAGCCATGGCCTCCTCCGAAATCCGCAGGAGATTCTTGTCAAACAGCTTGGCATAGCGGTTCGCAAAATAGTAAACCAGATCCCTGATATCCTCCCGGCGCTCCCGCAGCGGTGCGATCTTGAGCGGAATGACATTCAGGCGATAATACAGATCCTCACGGAACTTGTTGTTTGCCATCATCTCCTTCAGATTCTTGTTGGTCGCCGCGATGATCCGCACGTCAATCGGGATCAGCTGGTTTGAACCGATTCGGATGATCTTGCGCTCCTGGATGACCCGCAGAAGCTTTACCTGCAAATACAGCGGCATATCGCCGATCTCGTCCAGGAAAATGACGCCCTTATTCGCAAGCTCAAATTTTCCCATTCGCCCATTGGGGTCCGCCCCGGTAAAGGCGCCCTTGACGTAGCCGAACAGCTCCGATTCCAGCAGCGGCTCCGGGATCGCCCCGCAGTTGATCGCGATAAAGCGGTTTTCCCGCCGATCGCTGGCCTTCCAGATGGCCGAGGCCACCAGTTCCTTGCCCGTGCCGCTTTCCCCGGTAATCAGGACCGTGGAGGTGCTGCGGGCGATCTTCTTGATCTCCTCCTGCATCTGAAAGGTCTGCGGACTGCTCCCGATGATGTTGAAATTGCTCAGCGGATTGACCGTGCTGGTAATCTCATAGAAGCGCTGCTGCATGGCCCGGGTGCTCTCAAAGATCAGAACCCTGGAATACTGCTTCGGATCTTGATTCAGGTCATACAAATGTCCCATGACAAAATATTCTTTTTCATTCAGCATGATCTTGTACTCATGCTGGCGGCTGATGGTGTCGCCCGTGGCCGTGACCACCGCCGGTTTTCCCTCCGGGTGCTCCACCGAAAGCTGCTTTCGCGCAGGTTCATTCGCCATCGTGATCACATCGTCACGTCCCAGAATCAGGATTCCCCGCTCCACATGATTCGTCACACAGTCCAGCGCGTCCAAAAGCGCCGCCCGCTGCTTTGCCTCGGTCAGCTCCCCGGCCTTCACCGCGATAAATTCCGCGATCTGTTCCAGCAGCTCCAAATACATCTTTTCATTCGAAAGAATTCGCTCCCGCTGCTCCTCACTGCTTCCCACCAGACCAATCACGCCGATGATCTCTCCATCCAGCCGGATCGGCATGGAAATCTCGATCTTTTCATTACAGCTGTCTTTCTTGGGGCAGCTCTGGCAAAAGCGTTCCTTTCCCGGATTGTAGATGATGACTTCATTGCCGGTGCGAAGCAGGTAATTATAGACGTAGCCTTCCTGTGTCATATCCTCATTCACATGCTGCGCAAAGATCCCCGTCCCTGCCACGCGGTAAAGGGTCTCATCCACAACCTCAACCTCGATCTGTGCAATCTTGGACATGATATCTGCATATTTCATTACCGTTTCCTGTATCTCCAGAAGTATGCTCGGCATAGACAGCCATCCTTTCTCAACGTATCCCCATTCAGTCTTATCATTTGAAGTTTAACCCAAAAATCCATTTATGGCAATTACCTGTCACATCTTTTTTCCGCTCCGCCCAAACTTCTTCCGCTTAAAGAACGGCAGCTTCGTCGCGGCTGCCTCCGCTTTGCCCTTTCCTTCTCTCTGGTAGGCCCGCAGCGTCTCGTCCAGCATCTTGAACCGTTCTTCCTCCTTCTCGTCATTGATTCGCATCATGTAATCCAGCTCCTGAATCATATGGTCGCTCACCTGACGGCTGATCTCCTCGCTCATCAGTTCCCGATTCTTGCTCATGGCCTGTCCGATCGCATTGCCGATGATATGGTTCATGAGCTTCTGAAACTGCTCCATCTTCTCCGGTTTAATCACGGCGACATCCGCATGATCCGCCTGCACGATTTTCAGTTTTGTCTCCCCTTCCATCTCGTTTCCCGCACCCTCTTCTTTTAATAGATTGACTGCTGTTTGCTCCAGAACTTCATCGGGGTCCGCCGTCTCATCCCCCTCGATCATTTTCTTAAGTACATGCTCGATCGCCTTCAACTGATAACCCTTGTCCTTCAGCTCCCGGATCTTCTGAAACAGACGAATATGTAATTCCGTATAGTAACGATGCCCTTTTGCGTTGCGTGGTATCTCCAGCCTAAGCTCGTCCTCCCAGTACCGGAGCACATGGGACTCCACCCCCACCAGTTTTCCTGCTTCCGATATGGTATAATGTGTTTCTTCCATGTTTTCTCTCCTTATGCTCGTCAGTCTCTCTTACGTGTAACTGCTTTGTACCTTCACAGTTACTCTTACGCTTACTTATATCATATGAATGGGGATTCATAATTATGCTTAACCAATAAAAATGGAGCCAAAAAAGCAGTGAAATCTTCGCTCTTTGGCTCCATACTTTGCATCCTGTTCTGTTTTTCCAAATCTATTTTGCCAGATTCACAAACTTTGTGAACTCCGGCTGCCACAGCAGGTTAACCGTACCGATCGGGCCGTTTCGCTGTTTGGCAATGATGACTTCTGCAATGTTTGGCATGTCCGTATCCTTGTTGTAATAATCATCACGATACAAAAACATAACCACATCCGCATCCTGCTCGATGGCTCCAGACTCACGCAGATCCGAAAGCATCGGGCGGTGGTCCGTTCTGGTCTCACAGGCACGGCTTAACTGGGACAGCGTCACAACCGGCGCGTTCATCTCACGGGCCAGCGCCTTTAAGGAACGGGAAATCTCCGAGATCTCCTGCTGACGGTTGTCGCCGTTTTTGCCGTTGCCCGACATAAGCTGCAAGTAATCGATGATAATCATACTCAGGCCGTATTCCAGCTTCATCTTTCTGCACTTGGAACGCAGCTCCGTGATGGAGATACCCGGCGTATCGTCGATGATCAGCTTGGAATTGCCGATCGTACCGATGCCCTCCACGACTGCATCCCAGTCCGAATCCGTCAGATTACCCGTGCGGAGCTTCTGGGAATCGACATTCGATTCCATGGCAAGCATACGGTTGACCAACTGCTCCTTCGACATCTCCAGGCTGAATATCATGCAGGGCAGTCCTTTTCGCACCGCCACGTGATCCACCAGATTTAGTACAAACGCCGTCTTACCCATGGAAGGACGCGCCGCAATCAGCACGAAATCCGACGGCTGCATCCCGGAGGTCTTGTAATCCAGATCGATAAATCCGGTCGGGATACCCGTCACCGTCCCCTGCGTCTTGGAGGCCACCTCGATCTTTTCAAGTACATTTAATGCCACCTGCCGAATCGGTACGAACTCACCTGAATTCCGGCTCTGAAGCAGATCGAAGATGGATTTCTCCGTGTCTGCCAGAATCTGTTCCAGCGGCTCCTTGCCTACATAGCAGGTGTTGGCGATCTCTTCGTTTACCTTGATCAGTCTTCTGAGGACTGCCTTCTCACGCACGATGTTCGCATAGGATTTCACATTCGCAGAGGTTGGCACGGTCGTCATGATGTCCCGGACGAAATCCAGGCTGCTGACCTCCGGCGGCACATCCTTCTCCTTCAGACGATTCTGAAGAGTGATCAGATCCACCGGCTTGCCTTCATTGAACAGCTCCACCATGGCCTCATACATCACGCCATACTGCTGCTGGTAGAAATCCGATGCCGTAACAATCTCCGATGCAGAGATAATCGCTTCCTTGTCCATCAGCATGGAACCAATGACCGACTGCTCTGCTTCCGGACTGTGAGGAAGCACACGCTTCATCAGGGCTTCATCCATATCCATTATCTCCTGTCATGCTTACGCTTCGGTTACCTTCACTGCCAGCTTCGCAGTTACTTCTTTGTGTAATTTGATCGGAACCTCATGTGTGCCGAAGGTTCGGATCGGCTCCGGAAGCACCATCTTCTTCTTGTCGATCTCCAGTCCCACCTGCTCGGCTGCTGCCGCCGCGATCTCCTTGCTGGAAACAGAACCGAACGCCTTGCCGCCCTCGCCGGCCTTCATCTTCAAGGTCACCGACATCGCTCCGATTCGCTCTGCCAGTGCCTTCGCCTCTGCCAGCTGCTCTGCTGCAAGCTTGTCAGCATTTGCCTTCTGGAGCTTTAAGTCATTTAAATTCTTGGAGGTTGCCTCCACGCCCAGCTTCTTTGGCAGAATGAAATTCCGCGCATAGCCGTCATTTACCTTTACAATCTGGCCCTTCTTTCCAAGTGCCTTTACGTCTTCTAATAATACGATTTCCATTATGATATATCTCCCTTCTCTAACATCTCATTGATGACTTCCTTGACGCGCTGTTTTGCCTCATCGATGGTCACATGCTCAAGCTGAGCGCCGGCAATCGTTCTGTGGCCGCCGCCGCCAAGCTGTTCCATCATCACCTGTACATTGACTTCGTCAATGGAACGCGCGCTGATATAGATCACGTCATGGTACTGCGTCAGCACTACCGACGCTTTAATTCCACGAATCTCAAGCAGTTCGTTGGCTGCCTGGGCACCCACGATCGTTGGGCTTTGCAGACCCTCCGACGGGCAGATCCCGATGGAGAATGCCGAGCGGTAAACCTCAGCCGAGGTGATCGCCGCCGCCTTCGCCTTATAATCCACCATATCATCCCGGAACAGCTTGCGCACACGGGTCACGTCCGCACCATTGCGCCGCAAAAATGCCGCCGCCTCGAAGGTACGCACACCGGTCTGATTGGTAAAATTCTGTGTATCGATCACGATTCCGGCATACATGGCATCCGCCTCTGCCGATTTGATCTTGATCCCGTCTGCAATGTACTGCAAGACCTCCGCAACCATCTCACAGGCCGAGGAAGCATACGGCTCCACGTAGGAGAGTACCGCGTTGCTGATGATCTCGCTGCTCTGACGATGATGATCCAGCACGACGATCGTCTTGACCATGCGCAGAAGCTCCGGTGCATCGGTGATGCTCGGACGGTTCACGTCCACCACCACCAGCATGGTGTTGGTATCCACCAGCTCCGCCGCCTGCGATCCGGTCAAAAACAGATCCTCCGGATATTCCGGATTGTCCAGGAACCGATCCATCATCGGCTGCACCGATGTGGTCACTTCATTGATAATAATATGTGATTTCTTGTTCAGCGCTGTCGCGATCCGGTAAATCCCGATGGACGCACCAAACGAATCGATGTCACTTAACTTATGTCCCATGATCAGCAGCCGGTCCTTGGTCTCCATCAGCTCACGCAGTGCATGCGCTTTCACGCGCGCCTTTACGCGGGTCGCCTTCTCAAGCTGCTGTGACTTTCCGCCGTAATACTGGATCTTGCTGCCATCCTTCACGACAGCCTGGTCGCCTCCGCGGCCAAGCGCCATATCGATGGCAATCCGTGCATAGTCATAATTCTGGCTGTAGCCGTCGCCGTTCATACCGATACCGATACTTAAGGTCACGGACATCTCATTTCCGATATTCACGGTCTTGACATCCTCCAGGATCGAGAACCGCTCTTCCTGAAGCTGCTCCATGTACTTCTGCTTGATGATAAAGAAATATTTATCCTTCTCCATCTTCTTCGCAACACCCTCGATGGAACCAATATACTTATTTACCTTGCGATCGATCAGCGCAGTCAGCAGGGAGCGGCGCACCTCCTCCACACTCTCAAGCGCTTCCTCATAGTTGTCCAGATAAATCAGGCCGGTCACCATCTTCTCATCCGTGATCTCCTGACGATAGCGAAGAATGTCCGTCTCATCAAACAGATACACTGCCAGCATCTTCTGTCTGCTGACGATGGCCTCCCGCTCCTCCTGCTCCGTGCTGCTCACATACATCGGCTGCAAATCCAGGCGGAACTTATGCTCACCAAAGGACGTGTGCACCATGACCGGATCATCATCCGTAGCCAGATCTGTCTTCGTTACCTCCGGGAATAAGGCAAGCAGATTCTTCTTCGCACCCTTCTCCAGCTTCATAACCTCTTCGAATGCGTGGTTTGTCCAAAGCAGGCGCCCCTCTTCATCCGCCAGCGCATACGGCAGCGACATACCGGTCAGCAGCTGTTTCTGAACCCAGGCATATTCAGAAGAAAACTCTACCAGACCGCCGAGAATCCGCTTGCGGCTGTAGAAGTAAATCCAGGCTGCGATCGCAATATAACACAGCGTAAACGGCAGCATGGCAAACGCCGCAATCCTGTCCGCGAACACCATCACTACGTTGGCACATACCAGGAATAAAGAAAGCAGCAGCGGCCACAGCAGATACGTTTCCAGTTGCCCCTTTACTTTCATATTTTCTTTCATAGTTATTCTCCTTATTAAGGTGCGCCCTATGCGCGCCTACACTTCTAGTATACCATATAGCCTGACAGGTTTCCATTGTTTTTTTGCCCCGGATATTATAGAATAGAAGTCCAGGCTTATGTACAGGAGGAAAACAAACCTATGATTAAAAAAGAGATTTCCGAGATCAAGCGGCAGTTCACACCGTCCAACTGTTCGATCTCCCGCATCTGCGGATGTTATGTGGACGGTGAAAAGAATAAGAAAACCGAATTTAAAGAGGCATTTCTTTCTCTTCCCGAGGACGACATGTTTAAATATTTTGAAATACTGAGAAAAAATCTTTCCGGCACCTTAGGGAAAAATCTGCTGAATCTGGAGTTCCCGCTCGATTCCGAGATGGAAGGCGGACCTCACGAATTCCTGATGAAGCTGCGCAACAGCAAGCTGCAGGATGATGACATTCTGGACGCATTCTACGACCGGATTATCGAAACCTATGACTTCGTGGGCAACTACCTGATCCTGCTGATCCACGATGCCTACGACATTCCGGGCAAGACCTCCGACGGCATCAGCATGGAGGACGCTTCCGACGAGGTGTACAGCTACATCATGTGCTCCATCTGTCCGGTCGATTTGTCCAAGCCGGGGCTCAGCTACAACGAGCTGCAAAACACCTTCCAGAACCGCATCCGCGACTGGGTCGTGTCCATGCCGGAGCTGGGCTTTCTGTTCCCTGCCTTCAACGAGCGCTCCACCGATCTGCACAGCACCCTCTACTATTCCAAGGATGCCAATGATCTGCACGATTCGTTCATCGAACAGATGCTGGGCTGCCCGCTTCCGCTTCCCGCCGAATACCAGAAGGAATCCTTCCAGTCCATCATCGAGGAAACCCTGGGCGAAGCCTGCAATTATGAGACCGTGAAGACCATCCATGAGAATCTCAGTGAGATGATCGAGGAGCACAAGGATGCCCCGGAACCTCTGGTTCTTGACAAGTATCAGGTGAAATCTTTGCTGGAAAACAGCGGAATCGAAGCAGATCAGCTTCAGGATTTTGATAAGAACTTCGACGAGACTGCCGGCGAACGCGCCTCGATCTTCGTCAATAACATCGTAAACACCCGGGTCTTCGAGGTGAAGACACCGGATGTCATCGTAAAAATCAACCCGGATCGTACCGATCTGGTCGAGACCCGTGAGATCGACGGCCGTCAGTGCCTGGTCATCGCCATCGACGGCGGGATCGAGGTCAATGGGATCGTCGTTCACGGAAGTAATACGGAACCTGAACCAGAAGCATAACGCTCCACCCGATCGCGCAGGCAAACGCCACACCATAGATTCCCATCCGCGGCGTGAGGACCCAGGTGAAAATGACCCGCAGACTGGTCTGGATGAACGTCCCCAGCAGCGTCATTTTCATCATCCCCATGCCCCGGTAGAATCCCTGCACGCCGTTAGTCATGGCCGGGAACAGATAGAAGAATGCCATCGTTCCCAGATACTGACTTCCGATCGTCACGATCGCCGCCGCACTCTCCCCCGTCACAAACAGCCCTACAATGGGCCTTCTGAACACCAGGACAAATCCGCAGATACAAATCCAATATAAAAATTCCAGCCTGATTCCCTTCCGAAATCCCTCATGCATCCGCTCCGTCTTCTTTGCACCGCGGTTCTGTGCCACAAAGGTGGTGATTCCGTGAGAGATACTCTGCCCCGGTGTAAATGCGAAATCGTCCATCCGGGTCACTGCGTTGAATGCCGCGATCGTATCTACGCCAAGCGTATTGATCGAGCCCTGGATCAGCAGCTTGCCGACCGGCTGACAGGACTGCTGCAACGCGGTAACCGTGCCGTATTGCAGCGTCATTTTCAGGAGCGGGCCATCGATCCGAAACTCCTCCCGCTTCAACTGCAATGCCGGGATCTTGTGATAGACATACCAGATCGAAAGTCCCGCCGAAACCGCCTCCGCCACCACCGTCGTCACCGCAGAACACACGATGCCAAATCCCAGTATACCAATAAAAATCAGATCCAGCACACCGTTTAACACCGAAGAAAACATCAGAAATTTCAGCGGTGTCTTCGAATCTCCGACACTTTTCAGCGCCGAGGCCAGTGCGTTATAAAAGTAGGTAAAGGGCGCTCCGATGAAAATGATGCGCAGGTAGACCGTCGTCATCCCCATCAGCTCCTCCGGCACATTCAGCGCCCGCAGAAGTCCCGGGGTTCCTGCAATCCCAAGCGCAATCACCACCAACGAAAAATACAGACCGAACAGTACCGCGGTCGCCATCTCCCGCTTCAATTTCTCGTACTGCTTCGCCCCGAAGAATTCGCTCATCAAGACTCCGGCACCCATACAGATGCCGGAGATCCCAAGAATGACAATATTCATAACCGGACTGGCCATGCCTTCCGCCGCCAGCGCCTCTTTGCCGATGAACCGGCCTGCGATGATCGAATCCACCGCATTGTAAGTCAACTGGAAGAGATTCCCCAGCACCAGCGGCACCGAATACCGGATCAGGTGCCGGGTAATCTTCCCTTCTGTCATATCTACTGCTGCCATAATTTATCTTTCCTGTACCCCGTAGCTCGGTCCCGGACTTGCATTGAAATAATGATCGCGGCCGTCGATATTCTGTTCCCCGACTGCCATCACACCATTGCTGTAGAAATAGTAATTCAGTGAATTATCCAGGCACATCCAACCGGTAAACATATAGCCATTGTTGTCAAAGTAATAGGTGTTGCCGTCAATCGTGCGGAAGCAGTTTGTCACGAACTGACCATTGTTATCCTTCCACAGCCAGAAAAATCCGTCACTGCTGTTCACCCAGCCGTACCTGGTCGAACCCGGAGAATAAGGGTTTGCACTCGGTCCCTGCGACTGATTGTGTGACGCGTTTTGGTAGGTTTCCGGATTGTATCCCGATACATGATGTCCTGCGGAATAGCCTGACCACTCACTTACCAGATTTTCCCCGGAGATCGCTCTCACGCGGAACGTATATTCCCCCGACTGCTGCATGATCGTCTTGTAGCTGATATGGGTGTTGGATGTCGTGTCTCTGGATGCGAAGGCGCCATTGCGCAGAATCTCAATCTCGTACTTCACCGCATTGGCTGATGAATTCCAGTGCGCTACATGTCCATCCCAATATGGATTTTGGGGCTGTGACGGATACATCGAATCTCCATACCAGGTGCCGTCCGTCTCTGTCGGCATTGCCTGCGCAGTAAACACACTTCCGATAGAAAGCACTGCCACCAGTGCTGCTGCGATTGCTTTGCTTCTTGTTTTCATTTGTCCTGTCCTCACTCCACTTTTACATATTCTGCCAGATTCGGTGTCGCAAACTCAACCGGCTGTCCCGGATTTGCATAACCGATATCGCCGTCAAGCTCCATGGTTATACTCTGGTCTTCGATTGCCATATCCATAGTCATTTTCAGCTTTGCCTTGGTGCAGTATCCCCGCTGGTCGATGATATATTCGCCGCTCAGATCGCGATAGCTGACGGAAGCTGTGTTTTTTGTAAGTTCGCTCATAGCATTCATTCCCATAAGCTGCCCCAGCAGTTCATTCATCTTGGCTGCATCCATGGTAAAGGTCAAAATCCGGTCGGTTCCCTCGGTGCGAAGCTTCAAATTCTGGATATACTCCAGAGAAGTCCCCGTGAAACCGGTTGCCGACTGAATCGTCTCCATCACCTCGGCCAGCGGTGCCTCCGTTTTGGTCTTGTTCCCCATCATATCGATATAGTACATCCCATTCTCATAATAGGTGCTTCCGGTAAGAACAAGATCCTGGGCTTCCTCGCCCGGCTCGAATGCTCCCGGCATCGCCATCGTCATCCGCATGTAATTGTTAAAGCGGATCTGGGCCGGATCAGTCAGATGATTTCCCTTCATATTCATCTCAAGCCGAGCGTTTATCGGTGTCTCCCCGTCGTCGACCTTCGTAGCAAAATCATAATAGCAGTCCATATCCGTCGTCGTCTTGCTGACAGCCTCCATCTCCTGGTAAACTGCCACCGCATCTGCGTCATTCGCATAAGCCGTCGTAGAAAACGCCAGAATCATCCCCAGTGTTACTGCTGCCATTCGTTTTAACTTCATAGGCATACCCCCTTTTCTCTTTGCTTTAACTTTACCGCATCCGCCATGGTTTGTCTATAGGCTGGGCTGGAAATAAATTTTACTGTTTTCTGTGAAAGAACAAAATACCTTCGGCAAGCCGGACTTGCGCACCCATGACATGCGCATCCTCTCGGAGCGTTTTTGTCTCATAAAACGCAATTTTCTATCATATAAAAAAGCAGCAGGTCTTATCCCACTGCTCTTATCCCATCATCCCTATGCACAGTTTTAATTGATGCTGCTGACCTTTTCTGCATATTTGACAATCACCTTATAAAGTCTGAAATAAACAAAAAACAGGCTGCCCCAAAATTATTCAACAATTTCAGAGCAGCCTAAAAGCAAGCTGTTAGTTATTCAACAGTTCCGCCGGAACTTCCACGCCCTCAATCAGAGCGCCTCTCGTGCCATCAGAAATCTCATTAAAATATTTCCACTCGCCATTCACTTTATTCCAGCCAACATACATTTTTCCGAAGTTACCGTCATGCTGGTCATGTAAGAAAAACTTATGTCCCTGTGAATCAGTAAACCATCCGGAAATCAGATAACCATTGGAATCAAAGCGATACCACTCGGTTTTACCCTGCCAAACCAGATCGTACCATCCATCTTTTGCGTAGTTCTTGTTGGTATACTCATACCACCAGCCGGTCTCATTCAAATGCCATGCCCCTCCTGCAATCGTTCCTTTTGCAGAAGTGCCAGAGCTGCTGGAACCGCCAGAGCCAGAACCGCCAGAGCCACCAGAGCCAGAACCGCTTCCATTAGACCTAAGTTCAATTTCTATTGATATTTCTTCTCCATATAATACTTTAGTCTCCGGGACAGAACCTTTAATTGCATAACCAGAGGGAACCATCAGCGTCATATTACTGCTGTTAAAGGTATAACTTTCTTTCTTCAAGCCTGTCTTTTTGAATGTCTGGCTTCCTTTAACTATATTACTGTATTTGTATGTAACGTGAAGAATTGCATCTGCCTGTTCCTCCACTACAACCGGTTCTACCTCAACCACAACATCCTTAGACTCTCCATAAACCACAGGGTATCCTGCAAATGCTTTGACAACCACATAACCCTCTGGAATAATCAGAGCCTTGGCAGTAAATCCAGCGGTCTCACCTTTCATTCCCGTATCCGATAATGTCTGTTCTCCAATTATATTTTCGCCATGCATATAACGAACACGGAGGGTCGCTGTTCCCTTCTCCACCGGAGTAGTGCTCTCTGATTTCTTAACCACTACCTCTGCTGCATTATCCTGAATATCAATATTACCTGCAGCGACAATCTCATAGCCCTCTGGAATATCAGTCAACGCGTCTGTATGGAAATAGGTTGTACCCGCTTCCACCATAACCTTGCCTGTTCCAATGACATTGCCTTCACTGTCCACATAATTTACAGCGATTGTTACCATTTCCGGACGTGGAGCTTCTTCCTCTTCAAATACAGCTTCAATACTGGCATAGCCTACCTGTGAGCCTTCTGGAAAATGGCACAAACCGGACACCCCAAAGGTTTTTGTATTCGCATCCCACGCGATATCATCTGCTCCATGTCCTTTCCAGCCTGTAAAACGGTAGCCTTCTTTGGCTTTCACAACCGGAACATCAAACTGCTCGTCTGAGAATTCATCGATTCCGTCAAAGTGTGCTTCTGCATCTCCATTTTCAAGAGTACCTTTTTGAGGATCTACCGTAAATACTACGGATACTGTACGGCCCTCTTCCGCCGGAATTTCTTCAAATACCGCCTCAATACTGGCATAGCCTACCTGTGAGCCTTCTGGGAAATGGCACAAACCGGACACTCCAAAGGTTTTTGTATTCGCATCCCACGCGATATCATCTGCTCCATGTCCTTTCCAGCCTGTAAAACGGTAGCCTTCTTTGGCTTTCACAACCGGAACCTCAAACTGCTCGCCGGAGAACTCATCGATTCCGTCAAAGTGTGCTTCTGCATCTCCATTTTCAAGAGTACCTTTTTGAGGATCTACCGTAAATACTACGGATACTGTACGGTTCTCTTCCGCCGGAATTTCTTCAAATACCGCCTCAATGAGGGCACGGCCTACCGATTCGCCTTCTGGAAAATGGCACAAACCGGTCACTCCAAAGGTTTTTGTATTCGCATCCCACGCGATATCATCTGCTCCATGTCCCTTCCAGCCTGTAAAACGGTAGCCTTCTTTGGCTTTCACAACCGGAACATCAAACTGCTCGTCTGAGAACTCATCGATTCCGTCAAAGTGTGCTTCTGCATCTCCATTTTCAAGAGTACCTTTTTGAGGATCTACCGTAAATACTACGGATACTGTACGGTTCTCTTCCGCCGGAATTTCTTCAAATACAGCCTCAATGAGAGCACGGCCTACCGATTCGCCTTCCGGGAAATGGCACAAGCCGGTTACTCCAAACGTTTTTGTATTTGCATCCCACTCGATAGCTTCTGCTCCTTGTCCTTTCCAGCCTGTAAAACGGTAGCCTTCTTTGGCTGTCACAACCGGAACCTCATACTGCTCGTCTGAGAACTCATCGATTCCATCAAAGCGTGCTTCTGCATCTCCATTTTCAAGGGTACCTTTTTGAGGATCTACCGTAAATACTATGGATACTGTGCGGTTCTCTTCCGCCGGAGTTTCTTCCTCAAACAAAGCCGTTATCGTTGCATAACCTTCCAACTCATCCCCAAGGAAGAAACATAGCCCTTCCATCGTAAAAGTTTTAATGTCTGCATTCCACTCGATATCATCTGCTCCACTTACTTGCCAGCCCACAAACTGGTAACCGTCCTTTGCTATTACTTCAGGGACTTCATGCTCTGTCTCCGAGAGTTCTTCATCTTCATACAATAGCGAATTATCATCATTGCCAGCAAACGTACCTTTTTCCGGATCTATTATGAAAGTAACTTTTGATATGCGGTTTTCTGATCTCTGAATTTCGCCAGCTCTGGTTAAATCCAGATGCGTTATCTCAGAAACTTCTGCTTCATCCACTAAATCATTTTTCAGCTCATCTTCTACATTTATTTCCTTCTCCGCCTCGGTTGCTTCCTCCGCCTCGGTTGCTTCCTCTGCCTCGGTTTCTTCCTCCGCCTCGGTCTCTTCCTCCGCCTCGGTCTCTTCCTCTGCCTCGGTTTCTTCCTCTGCCTCGGTTTCTTCCTCTGCCTCGGTTTCTTCCTCAACTTCAGCTTCTTCGACCGTTTTTTCTTCTGCCTCATCAGCGTCTGACTCTCCAGCAAACACTTCTCCGCTTTCATTAACCATTTGAAGTGTCGGTACTTGTGCCATTGCAACCGTAACATTGCTTGAGAGCAACGATCCAATAGTAATTGCCGACACTACACGAACTGCAAGCTTCTTCTTATACATACTGCTTCCTCCTAAATAAAAGTATTTTGTGCAATCCCCCCGCTTGTCCATCTTTTAATACCTTTTTAGCGCACATGCAAAAGGAATTAGTAGATATGTGTTTTTCTCATTAAATATGTTTAGGAAATCACACATAATCTATTTTCTAATTATAACATCATTTGCAGGAATGTCAATTTAAAGTAATCATCAATGATGTTTATTTATTACCAATATATGTGTACACTAATTGACAAGCAACGAATCATATTCCTTGCAAATACGGATCAGAAGTAAAATGGAGGCCAGCTATGATTATCAAAACCGCAGAACGCATCAAGGAATTACGGCAAAAGAACAATTTAACACAGTCTGAAATGGCACGGCGGCTTTATGTTACACGGTCCAGCGTAAACGCATGGGAAATGTCGATTTCAATTCCATCTACAGAAAAAATCACTGAGCTTTGTCAACTGCTGCATACCACCGCAGATTATCTTCTGGGTCTGAGCGAGCAGGAGTCCATTCCGATCACAAACTATAATATTGATGAAAAAGAGATACTTTATCGAATGATAAGATATTTTGATTATGTACATTTTGAATTGCCGACATCCTAGCATTTTGAAATGCCATTTTGAATCAGATTGTTTTAATATCAGGAGTTCTTTGGATTACCAAAAAACAAGCAAAGTGCACTGGACAAACCTCCTCCAGTTGACTTGAAATCCTTCATTGCACGACCAACCTCAAAACATCGGGGGAAGCGGCTGTATTCTCACCATTCACGTCCACAACCGTGTTGCTTTCAGTGAATAGGAGCATCTCTACTGTCCTCCCAAGGCTCGCTTACTGCGGTACGGCTTATACCTTACCGCATGGTACTTTTACCCATCGAACTTCAAGCCCCTTGCTTGGGCTTACCCTATTATACAAAAAAAGGACTCCATACCGAAATATGAAATCCTTTAATCTAATTTTGTTATTCTTTTTATGATGGACTGCCAATACATTCTATCCTTTAGTACTCTAACCACCAAAATATGATTTGCTTCTATAACAAAAAATATCAAGTATGTGCTATATGGCTTATATAGCACCTCCAATCCCTCAATATACATACCCGTACTCGAATATGCCTCTGGAAATGGCTGTAATTTATTAATCGCTATTTTTATATTTTTTGAAAAACTTTCAGCTGTTTCTCTATATTTGAATGTTTCCAAAATATAGCGTTTTGTATTCTTAATGTCCTCTTTGGCATCAAAAGACAATTTTATCTTGTACCTGTCTGGCTGGTGTAAGTTCATGCATACTCCTAAATTTTATCAATCTCATCCCATGCTTCTTCTATCGAATAAACATCTCCGTTTTTAATGCTCTTGATACCCTTTTCCAGCTCTTTTCTTAAAGCATTGATAGCATCATTTTTTGTATATCCTTTTGCGTTACTGCAAGTAGTGCTCTCTGCTACTGGTGCCATATTGTTCACTCCTTTGCTTTCTTGCTACTCGTTTCATTCAAACTATCACTTATATTATATCCGAATCCTCACACAGTAGCAACAAAATCTTTTTTTGAGCAAAGAGTCCGGCTTGCCGGACTCCTGCGCCGGAGCGCGGTCGCTTCAGCGACCATATACCTTAGCGCGGAGTGCGCATCCCCCGGAGGGTTTTTGTATCATAGGGCGCACCCTATGATACAAAAAAAGAACCCCGCACGTTTCCATGCGAAGTTCTGTAAGATGCAAATTAATCCATTGTATACGGCATGAGAGAAATGTGACGTGCTCTCTTGATCGCAACGGTCAGAGCTCTCTGATGTTTTGCACAGTTTCCGGTAATTCTTCTCGGAAGAATTTTACCTCTCTCAGATACATATCTTTTCAGCTTATTGGTGTCCTTGTAATCAATTACGCCGTTCTTTTCGCCGCAGAATACACAGACTTTCTTTCTTCTACGCATGCCGCCTCTTCTTACTTTAGAGCCGTCAGCCTTATCAGTTCTATTGAATGCCATTGGTACTGCCTCCTTCTTCAAATAATCCGTGCCTGTCCAACCAAAGCAAATGTGCGCTTAGTTGAACGGCAATCCTTCATCTTCCACACCATCCGGAATGTTCATGAAGCCATCGCCGATCGCACTGGTCGGAGCCGGTCTGGAGGTCGGCTGATAGCTTCCGCCATCTCCGCCGCCGTTTCCTGCTGAACCCTTGCTGTCTGCAAACTCCTGATCATCCGCGATGATCTCCGTGGTATAAACACGCTGACCTTCTTTGTTGGTGTAGCTGCCAGTCTGAATCCGGCCGGATACCAGCACTCTCATGCCCTGACGGAAATACTTCTCGGCAAACTCGCCTGCTCTGTCAAATGCAACAATGTTGATGAAATCAGCGGTCTGCTCTGCGCCGTCCTGACTTCTGCGTCCTCTGCGATCTACTGCAAGCGTATATCTTGCGATCGCCATGGAACGTTCTCCCTGTGAATATCTCACTTCCGGATCTCTGGTCAATCTTCCCATAAGAATTGCTCTATTCATACCATCACTCTTCTTTCTTAAACTGGTCGTCTATAATCTTCTATTATTTCTCGTCCTGTTTAACGCAAAGATATCTGATAACCGGCTCCATGATACGAATGTTGTCTTCAACTTCGTTGGAACAATCGGAATTCTCAGACTCAAACTTGATAAAATAGTAGAAAGCTTCTTTCATCTTCTGGATTTCGTAAGCAAGTCTCTTCTTGCCCCAGTCATCCACACCGGTTACGGTGCCACCGAAGCGGGTAATGTAACCCTGTACCTTCTCCAGTGCTGCAGCTCTCTCCTCATCTTCAAGTTTTGCGCTCAGAACAACTGCTAATTCGTATTTGTTCATTGCTTTACCTCCTTGTGGTCTCTGGCCCTTGACTTCAGTATCAAGAGCAAGGAATTATTGTGTCACGAATATCAATTTTACCAGAAGGCGACAATAAATGCAAGCCCTTTTTCCATCTATTGCATGCTTTTTTTCATTTTCAGGCGATCCATCTGCTGCTTGCACCACGGAATGTTGCTCAAAATCATTCCCAGTGTGCAGATCAGCAGCACAATGGTAATCGGATGTCCAAACAACGCCAGGATTTTGTTGTCTGCCACAGAAGCAAGCGACACGGCACGGCGGAAATTGGAATCCATCATCTTTCCCAGCACCAGGGCCAGAACCAGCGGTGCCGCCGGATAGCCGCGCCTGCGCATCAGGAAGCCAAGCAGTCCGAATGCAAACATCAGGCCCACATCGAACAGTCGGTTATTGCAGGCAAAAGAACCGACCACGCAGAGCACCGTCACAATCGGAAGCAGGATGTTCTTCGGAACCGCAATCATCCTGCTGATCTTCGGTGCCACTAAAAGGCCCAGCACCAGCAAGGCCACACAGGCGATCAGACCGGCAATCAGAATCGCGTGGAACGAACTGATGCTTTCTTTGATAAACATCGGGCCCGGCTTCAGACCGTGCACGTAAAATACCGACAGAATGATCGCCGTCACGGCATCGCCCGGCACCGCCAGGGTCAGCATGGGAATCAAGGCCCCGCCGATGCAGGCATTGTTGGAGGATTCGCTCGCAACGATTCCTTCCACTGCGCCCTCGCCAAACGGCACCTCCGGATTCCGGACCAGACGCTTCGCTTCATTATAAGAAAGAAACGCCGCCACCGGACCGCCCGCGCCCGGAAGCGCACCGATCACCGTACCGATGGCCGAGGTATAAAGCGCCAGCTTCCAGTGCTTCATGGTCTCCATCAAACTGATCCGCCGGCGTTCCATGTTCTCAACCACCTGTTTCAAATTTGCATCATATACCACACTCAGCACCTCGGCAAAGCCAAACAGACCAACCAGCGCCGGAACCGTGTTGATGCCGCCCTTTAAATTTCCGATTCCGAAAACCAGCCGCGGTGTTCCCACCAGCGGATCCAGTCCGATCATACTGATGATCAGGCCAAGAGCCGCCGCGATCAGACCTTTGGTATAATTTTTCGCCGTCACAGAACCAACGGTGGTCAGTCCAAACAACGCCAGCAGGAAATAATCCATCGGGCGGAATTTGAGCGCGATATCCGATACCGGCCCCGCCAGTAGACCCAGGGCTGCCAGACCGAACACGCTTCCGAAGAAGGAATAGATCGTCGCATAGTACAACGCCTTATAGGCCTGTCCTTTTTTTGACATCGGATAACCGTCCAGTGTGGTGACCACGGAGGACGGTGCGCCCGGAATATTGATCAGGATCGCGGACACCGCACCGCTGAAAACGCCCACCACATATACGCCCATGATCATGGCCAGCGCGTCCGTGGTCTCCCAGGTGTAGGTAATCGACACCAGAAGTGCCGTCGCCATCGACACGGAAAGTCCCGGAATCGAACCGACAAACAGACCCGCCACGGAGCCTAAGAATACCAGTAATATAAAATGTAAATCTACAATGGATAACATCTCTGCCATTTCTCTCCGCCTCCTATGGTAACAGTACGTGCAGCAACGCGCGGAATGCCACACTCAAAAATAAGGTCGTGCAGACCGGCACCGCCGCCAGTACCAGTATCTTTCGCACACCGAGGTACAACATCATCGCCACCAGAAATACGAATGTGACAATCTCAAAATTCGACACGGTCAGAGACCAGGACAGAATCCCGAAGGTAATATATGGAATCTTCAGCATACCAAGCGCCAGATAGTACAGCAGGCTCATGCCAACCACAATCACAACCGGCAGCCACTGTCCCTTCTGCGCCTGATCCGGTGTCGAAACAGCCGATGCCGGGGCAGACTGCGCCGCCTGCTGCGAACCGCACGCTTTCGCACCTGCCCGCATCCCCTGATACAAAAGGCTGATGGACAAGGCTCCAACCAGCACCGCCACCAGCACCGGAAACAGATACGGCGACTGTGACCAGTCCTGATTAAATGCTTTGCTGTTGCTGTCCAGCCCGTGAACCAGCAGCGCACCGCCCAGCAGCAAAAACAGGATTCCCTCCTGTATACTATGATTTCGCAGGATGCTTGATTTCATCTTTCTTTCCTCTCTTATCCAACAGACTGCCCGGCTGTTACACCGGGCAGTCCAGATTTCTTATGTTGATATGCCGCTCTTACTCGTCGATCCGCTTGATACCGAAGCCCTCCGGACTGTTCGGCGCCACGCCATTGTCAAACTGCAGCCAGCAGATTACAGACTGGCACTTGTCATAGAATGCCTTGATCTCATCGTCTGTAGTGTATTTCTCATACAGCTTTTCTGCCGCATTTTTCTCAACAAAATCGGTCCACTCAGGATCCTCAAATGCCTTCTTTGTTGCAGCCTTCAGCACATCTACCACTTCCTGCGGCGTGTCGTTGTTCACGCAGAAGGTCAGTGCGGTGTACGGAATATCCAGATATTTCTCTGCCTCCGGAAGGATCTCGGTGAATGCCGGGATGTCCGGGTAAGCTTCCATTCTCTCAGAAGAGAATACCGCCAGCGGTTTTACTTCGCCGCTCTCGATGTAGCTCTGCAGCGTGGAGATGTTCGGGTTTGTGAAATCCACCTGCCCGCCAATGACTCCAAGCAGTGCTGCGTTTCCGCTGTCAAAGCTGGTCATGGATACCTGATAGCCCAGCTCGCCAAGAACCAGTCCCTGATTGTGTCCGCTGCCGCCAGGGCCGGAATGGGACATGGTGATCTTGCCCGGATTTGCCTTGATATCATCCAGCAGATCCTGCAGGGTATTGTATTTGGAATCTTTGCTTACGACTACCACCTTCGGGTCGCCTACCAGCGGTGCGATGATGTTGAAATCATCATAGCCCAGCTCGCTGGTGCCCATGGTGCGATACGTTCCCATGGTCTCTGCACATACCAGCAGGGTGTAACCGTCGGATGCCTGATCCTTCACGTACTGACAGCCGATGCTTCCCGATGCGCCGCCCTGATTGGTCACGGTGATGGACTGGCCCAGCTGCTTCTCCAGCATGGCTGCCAGCGTTCTTCCGTAGGTGTCCGTCGTTCCGCCTGCGCCGTAAGGAATGATCATGTTGATCGGGCGATTCGGGTAATCGGGCGCTGCCGCTGCTTCAGTGGAAGCCGCCTCGGTACTCGCTGCCTCAGAACCTGCTGCCGCGGTCTGCGCCTCAGCTGCCGGTGCTGTCGTTGTCTCTGTCGTTTTGGATGTGGTTGATACGCTGCATGCACTCATCGACACTGCCATGACTGCTGCCATGACGATTGCAATTTTCTTCTTCATAATAAAAATCCTCCCTTGTTATAAGCGGTTTTCATTATAGCATATACGCCTTTTCACGGCAACCCTTTTTTGCTTTAAATCAATAAAGCATTTGGGCCGGTTGAATATTTTTTTTAACTCTGCTATACTGTAAGAACCAATTTTTCGGAGGATTCTGTATGCAGACCCCAATATCCAGCAAAACCAACCTGATTTTATGCGGCTTCATGAGCAGCGGCAAGACTACCATCGGCAAGCCGCTGGCGAATTGTCTCGGCTATGAATTTATCGATACCGACCAGCTTCTGACCGCCACATACCAGATGACCATCCAGGAGATGTTCGCCAAAGGCGGCGAGGCGTACTTTCGCGACCTGGAACACGAGATCGCCCGGAAGGCCGCCGCGATGACACATACTGTCATCTCCACCGGCGGCGGTATGATGACCTTTGAGCGCAATGCCGCTGTGCTGGCTCGAACCGGGATTGTCATTTATATCCAGCAGGACTTTGACACCTGCTACCGCCGTCTTGCCTCCCAGCCGAACCGCCCGCTGGTCCGCAATAACACCAGGGAAGACTTACACCGCCTCTACCTGTCCCGCGAGGCTTATTACAAAAAATATGCCTCCCTTACGCTGACAAATCCTGGCAGCGTCAAGGAGGCCATTCAAACAATTATTGATTTTTTGTGATCGATTTGGTATTCTTCTCCACCATCTTCCGCTCCACCATGACCTGATGGCCGCATCCCATGCATTTCAGCCGGAAGTCTGCGCCGACGCGCAGGATTTCCCATTCCTGACTTCCGCACGGATGTGGCTTTTTCAGTTTCACAATGTCACCGACTTCATAGGTCCATCTTGCATCCATATGCTGTCCGCTCCCTTTTCCTGCACGCCCTTTTGTTATTGCACGGCCTTTAGCCTAACAGGCCCGGATCCTCTCCGAGGATTTCGTCGATTCTGCGAAGCTCCTCCTCTGTGAAATCCAGCCGGTTCAAAGCCGCCACATTATCCTTTAACTGCCCGGTACTGCTCGCACCAATCAGCACGCTGGTCACCTCCGGTCGGCGCAGCACCCAGACAAGCGCCATCTGTGCCAGGCTCTGTCCGCGCTCCACCGCAATTTCATTGAGACTGCGGATTTTGCCGAGACGTTCCTCCGACAGATAACGGCCGCCCACTGTAGTTCCGGTACGAGATGCGCGGGAGCCTTCCGGGATTCCCTTTAAATATTTGTCCGTCAGAGAGCCCTGAGCCAGCGGACTATACGCAATACAGCCGACCCCGGTCTCGTGAAGCACATCCAAAAGTCCGTCCTCCACCCAGCGCTCAAACATGTTGTAGCGCGGCTGGTGAAGCAGGCACGGCGTACCGTTCGCCCGCAAAAGCTCAATGGCCTTCTTCGCCTCATCCGCCTGATAATTGGAGATCGCCACATACAGCGCCTTGCCCTGTTTTACCATGTCAGACAGTGCTCCCATGGTCTCCTCCAGCGGAGTCTCCGGGTCCGGGCGATGATGATAGAAAATGTCCACATAATCCAGCTTCATCCGTTTCAGGCTGGCATCGAGACTGGACATCAGATATTTGCGGCTGCCCCAGTTTCCATATGGCCCCGGCCAAAAATCAAAGCCCGCCTTGGTGGAGATCAGCATCTGCTCCCGGTAAGCACTCATTTCCTCATGAAAAATCTTTCCGAAATTCTCCTCCGCAAGTCCCCTTGCCGGTGCGCCATAATTGTTTGCCAGATCAAAATGCGTGATTCCCAGATCGAATGCCTGGAAAATGATGGCCTTCTGCTCCTCCAACGTCTTCTCCAAACCAAAATTCTGCCACAATCCCAGAGACACCAGCGGAAGCAGGATTCCACTTCTGCCGCATCGCTTATATTTCATTTCCTCATATCGATTTTCTGCTGCCTGATACATACACATTCCTCCTTGTTTTGTCGTTGTTCCCGGTTGTTCCGCACCCACTTTTTGACCGTTGCTACACGATCTGCGCGAAGACTTCACCAATCTTTCCGCAGATCACCAGATTCGCCCGACTGTCCATCGGCGTCACGGATCGATTGATCAGAACCAGCTTCTTTCCATTATAATAATCAATCAGTCCGGCTGCCGGGTACACCGTCAGCGAAGTGCCTCCGACAATCAGGATGTCCGCCTGCCGAATATAATCAACGGATCTCTGAATGGTCTTCTGATCCAGTCCTTCCTCATAAAGCACCACGTCGGGTTTGATCTTCCCTCCGCAGGAACAGTGCGGCACTCCGTCCATCGCCAGAATGTCATCCAGTCCGTAAAATTTCCCACATCGGGTACAGTAATTTCGGTGAACCGAGCCATGCAGCTCCAGCACCTCCCTGCTTCCCGCCGCCTGATGCAGTCCGTCGATATTCTGGGTGATGACCGCCCGCAGCTTCCCCTGCGCCTCCAGCTTTGCCAGCGCCAGATGCGCCGCATTCGGTTTCGCCTCCGGAAACAGCATCTTATTCTTGTAGAACCGGTAGAATTCCTCCGGATTTCGCATGTAGAAGCTGTGGCTGATGATCGTCTCCGGCGGATACTCATACTGCTGATTATAAAGGCCGTCCACGCTTCGAAAATCCGGTATCCCGCTCTCCGTGGAGACACCCGCCCCGCCAAAGAATACGATATTGTCACTTTCCTGAATCCACTGTTTCAAACGTTCCAGTTCCTGCATCCCCGCATTCCTCCTTATACCACTTCATCCAGAAATACATCCCGCAGAGTTTCAATCAAGGGATCCCATGATTCCGCCGCTTTGGGCACCTGATAGCCAAACAGCCAGGCTGTCAGTTCGTCGATCGTGAGGCACAGATCCGCTTGGGCATGAACCGGCTGCGCGTCTTGCCGAGCATCTTGCCAGGCGTCCTGCTGGTCTTCCTGCCGCAAGTCTGCTCCCGGCTCCACCCACGACGCTTCATGATTCAGATGCCAGATCCACAGACCATGATTTTCCGCAATCAGAGGATCATCCAGCCACAGGCGAATGGTCAGTTCCTCCTGTTTGGCAGATTCCTTCAGATGAATCACCCGTAAAAATGCGTCCAGTGAAATGATCCGCGCCATGATCGCCGGTTTTGCCTCGCCAGCAGCCGCCTGCACATATGCGTCCTCTACATACAAAAGACGCTGTTCCCGCTCGTGCAGTCCCCAGAAGCTCTGCAATCCGACCATTCTGCCTTCCGCACCGTCATAAAGCAGTTCCAGTGTTCCGTCTTCACTGGCGACCTCATCCAGCAGGCGAAGCAGATACGCCTTATCCCGCACCGCAAACACCTGATAACGCCGTGCCAGCCAGTCATTCATCCATGCGGCCGCCTGTGCGATCCTTTGCTGCTCTGTTCCAAAGTGCTTTACATCCGTTGATGCCAGGGGGTTCAGCGCCCTTCGCTCCAATGACAAGCCTGCTTTTAACGACCACTCCGGCTGCCGGAAAATATAAGTAAATCCAAATGGCCGATAGATCGCCTCATCCGCCGGCATCAGAAAGCAAAACGGCATTTTCTCCGCCTTCATATCCGACATCATCTGCAACAGCAACCTGCGCATATAACCCTGATGGCGCTTGTCCTTCCGCGTTGCCACGCCCACCAGATAATCCACCCGCCACCTGCGCGCCTTGACCTGAAGCAGGTACGGATTCAACTGTACCATGGACTGAATCCGCCCGCCTTCCTCAATCGCCAGAATCCGGTTATCCTTCAATTTTTCCGAGAAATAGTAATCATCAAACGCCTTGGAATCCTCTGGAAATGCTTCTTCCCACAAATCCCGGCTCCGTCCCTTCTCCTCCATATCCAGATATTTCAGCATCGTCTCTTCCTTTCACGGTGCAGCCGTTTTCGCTGCACGCCCCTGCCGTTTATTCTGCTGCCGTAAACCCACGCTGCTCAATCAGATACTTTCGGGCAAATCCACACGGATTGTAGGACATCTTTGCATGGCGCAGTCCCTCCTGCCCCAGATCATCCTCCCGGTTGATCAGCTTCGCGTCCGGGAATTCATGAATCAAAAACTGCTGATTGATGAACTGATACAAACCGCGAATCTCCGGATTTGCTTTCTCAATATGAATCACAGCCATCTCTTCGAGCGGATTGTACGTCCCGATCGTAAAGGCCTCCAGCTGTCCGTCAATGTACACACCAGACATTTTCACCTGAAGATACGAACAGTTTTTAAGAATCTCATGGATTCCCCGCACCTCATAATCCAGATGGGCTTCCGCCTCCTCGCCCTTCGTCTCTCTCCACCGATCCAGGAATTTCCACACATCGCCGCGATCCGAACAGCAGAGTCTGCGGAATTCATAGCGTCCTTCATATTCCTTCAGGAAACCATTCAGGTGGTTTTTCTTCTTATGCAGCTTCTTGCCGGACAACGCCCGCATGGCATCTCCATCGTACAGGTAATCCTTCAAATCCTCCTGCTCCGTGACCACGAATTCTTCGGATTCCCGCAGATGCAGATATTCCACCGCCTCCTCATCTGCCAGATAAATCTTAAATGGAACCTTCAATACCTGATTAAAATAATCCTTCATCTCATTAAAATAATACGGCAGATCTTCTTCTTTGCACATCGGCATGGCGCTGTGCTTCACACCATCCTCTTCCATCATCCACTGCAGCGCCTTGCCATCGCTGATCGCATACTGCACATGGTAAAATTCCCGCCAGATAAAGCTGTCCAAAAATACACTGTCGCAGGTCTTGTTTGGTCTTAAACAGAAAAACGGTGTCATTTTTTCGATATCTTCGACCTCTATTGGTTTAAAGTCTAAACTCATGATTCTTATTTCCCTTCTATTTCTTTCGTTTGTGGGGAGCAGTGACGCTCATCGCTTTCGTGAATAGTATACCACAAAACTGGGCTTCTCTGCAAATTTCATATGTAGATCGTATGATTTACAGTAAAAAAAGCGCTGCCGCCACCCCTCTTACCCGGAGTCAACCACAGCGCCTGCTTCCTCATCGCTTCTATTCTTTCTGTACCAGTGCTTTCGCAATCTCTAAATCGGATAGCCCTGGGTCCCGTTCAATCAAATCATAGATTTCACGAACCTCAGCCTCATCCAATTCCAATGCCTCCGCGGCATCCGCCGCCGACAACTGCTTATCCCACTTTCTGCGCATCGCACTGATCATTCGCGCGCGTTCTTCTACACGGCCCTCCGCACGGCCTTCCGCATGACCTTCCACACGCCCTTCCCTGCGTCCATGCGCCTCGGCCTTATCAAACAAATCACACACTCTGACATCTCTCCCTTCCTTTTCCATCTCCGCCACCACTTCCATCGTTTCGTTGAATCGTTTATCTCCGGTAAATGCCCGGAAAAAGTCTGTCACTTCTACTGGATGCTTTAAGGTTCTCTCGCTGCACCATTGACCTTCTGCTCCGCTTTTCTCGGCAAAATAATCTGCAATCACGCGAAAATCGCTTGTCAGTTTCGCTCTGACCGATTTGGGCAGGCGCGGCACATCGATGAGATTGATTCGGTAGTCGGCAAATTTGTGCGCCAGCTCCTCCGGGATATCCACAATCTCCTTCAGCGATGTTCCTACATCCCACTCCTGATCCCCAAAATACAGCACCGCCGTAATCACCGGATAGCGCTGCGCTCCGGCATCCATCTGACTTCGGTAGGACGCGTAGTCATATCCCATCACCCGAATCGCCATATCCCGGTCTGTCTTCGATTGATTCTCCATTCCGACAAACATCATCTGAATGCCCATATTCTCCACGTACTTCGCCACGTCGCGGCGCTGCTCTCGGTACCCTGCCTTACCATCCGCCTTGTAAAGGGTTTCTGTCGGTCCGTCCCGAAGCTGATCTTCCTGAATCAACGGTTTCTCAAAAATAAGAACATTGCTGATGTCAGCAAATACATCCCTGCAGCCCTCCAGCTTCTTCTCCGCCCGATCCTTCTGCAGGCGCGGCACCGTCGCTTTCTCTTCCGCCATACTCTCAAACCTCCTTATGCAATTATGCGCAGGAGGCTTCTCTCTCTCGTTCGAAAACTCCTGCTTGTTCCATGTGATAATAAGCAAGAATTTTCTGATAGAAAGATCTGAAATAGCCTTTAGATACTCCCAAACTCGAAGAGCCGGGTGTAAGATAAATTAGAAAATCCGCTTTTGCATTTACCATAACACATATGCTCCAAAATAGCAATACCCAAATCATAAATCAAGTACGAGTATGCCATTCTCTGCCCAGGAAGCGTTCCATATTAAAGCTTCAGCATCCGGTATCCGACACCCACATGGGTTTGAATATATTGCGGTGAATTCGATCTGCGCTCCAGCTTTTTTCGCAGCGTTGCCATAAAGACACGCAGCGAGGCGATATCGTTGTCCCAGGAGCTGCCCCAGATTTCTTTTGTGATATAGGTATGTGTCAATACCTTTCCAATATTTTTGGCGAGCAGACACAAAAGCCTGTATTCGATCGGTGTCAAATGCAGCTCTTCTCCTTCAAGATAGGCACAGCCCGCAGCATAATCAAGCTTCAATTCCCCATTTTCAAATATGGTTGGCTGCACCGGCATGATTCCCTGTACGGCAGTGAGCCGGCGCTGGGTTACGCGAAGCCGCGCCAAAAGCTCTTCTACGGAAAATGGCTTTGTGAGATAATCATCTGCGCCCGCATCCAATGCATCGATCTTGTCGGTATCCTCGCTCCGTGCGCTGATGACAATAATCGGCATTGACGACCACGTGCGTACTTTTCGAATAATTTCTACGCCATCCATATCGGGAAGCCCCAAATCCAGCAGAACAATATCCGGGTTATGCGACACTGCTTCCAAAATAGCAGCTTCGCCCGTAGAAGCAGTCAAAAAGCGATAATGCTGTGTTTCTAATGTCGTGGTAATTAAATTCCTGACCGCACAATCATCCTCCACGACTAAAATAAGTTGTTTATTCACGCAAGATTACCTCCTCAACAGGTAGTGTAAAACGAAATGTTGTTCCGATGGGCTCGTGATCCAGTACACAAATTTCACCGTCGTGTGCATTGATAATCGATTTGCACAAAGCAAGCCCCAGCCCCAGGCTCCGGCGGCTGTCTACAATTTTGGTGGCCGAGGTGTAAAACATATCAAAGATACGTGGTTTGGCCTCATCCGGGATACCCGGACCGTCATCAGAAATTTCCACGACGACCTGTTTTCCCTGCACCGATGGGACAATCGTAATGTTTGAGCCCGGCGGTGTGTATTTGATTGCGTTATCCACGATATTGATGATCACCTGCACAATCAGTCTGGCGTCCATTTTGGCCAGAGCAAGCTCCTCCGACGGACAGACGGTGATGTTATGCTCGGTGCTTTTGCGATTTACATGGCGCAGCGCCTCTTCAATGACATCATCAATGAGTTCCGGTTTCCGCTGCAAATTCATGCTTCCGTCCTCAATTCTCGTGACAGACAGCAAATTTTCCACCAGGTTGATGAGCCACAGGGAATCATCGTAAATATCCGTATAAAGCCGCTTCCTTTTTTGAGGCGAAATCGACTCATCGCTTGCAAGCAAAATACCGGCATTCCCCGAAATGGAGGTCAGCGGTGTGCGAAGGTCGTGAGAAATGGCGCGAAGCAAATTAGCCCGAAGCTGTTCATTCTTGGCAAGGATGGCTGCCTGCTCCTTCTCCTTTGCGGTTTGCTCATTTTTCAATGCCATTGCGCATTCACCGAGGATGGAAAGAAGAATGCTGTTTTCGGCTGCTTCTAACGGGGCATCGTTCATCACAATCCCCGCAACACCATAAACACAGGGTTCAATCCGCACTGCCAGATAAAGGCATTTTGCACTGGACAGCGTGTCGGTGGTTGCCCCGGCGCGCTTGTTGTTTTTGAATACCCATGCAGCCACTACCTGCTCATTCTCATTCAGACAATCCACCTCATATTCCTCTTTTGCAGCCGGAAATAACGTCGGCGGCTCCAATTCTCCCTGCTCTACGGAATAAAACACGACGCTGCGTCCCAGTAAGCGCACAAGCTGATTGGCTGTTACAGAAATGATCTCCGTTTTTCCATTTGCCCGCTGCAGCGACTGATTGGTGTCAAACATCAGCTTCGTGCGATAGGCTGCCTGTGCGGATTGCTTTGCCTGCTCTTTGATTCGGATTGCCAGATTTCCCGTGAGAAATGCGGCAAGAAACATGATGAGAAAAGTGGCCGGATATCCGGAATCATAGGCATTTAACGTAAATCGCGGTTCTGTAAAAAAGAAATTGAACACCAGAACACTGACGGCCGAGGACACAATGCTGGAAATACGAACCGTGGTCACGACAGAGGTGATCAATACACCGAGTATGTAGACCGTGATGATATTTGCTTCGCTAAAGCCCAGGGAAGAAAACAGCAGCCCAATACCGGTACAGCCCACGAGGATCAGCAGGCTTTTGACGAGGTCAAAAAGAAGGCTTTTCCCCTGTGGCCTTTTGATCACTTCCGGACGATAATTCGTTGTCAGACGATCCGGGATAATGTAAATGTCCAGATTTGGCGCATAGACTGTCAGTCTTTCCGTCAGGGTCTGCTTGCCGAGTATCCCCCTGCGCCTGGCATTATAGCGCCCGACGACAATTTTTGACACCCCGGACAAGCGGGCAAATTCCGCAATTTGAAACGCCACATCATCGCCGTAGGTGGTTTCAATCGAGGCGCCAAGCTGCTCGGCTAAATGAATGTTTTCCCGCAAACGGTTCCGATTTTCTTCGCTCATAGAAGAAAAATCCGGTGTCTCCACAAATAAAGCGGTGAAGCTTCCGTGAAACGCCTGTGCCATCCTTGCTGCGGTGCGGATGATCTTGGGGTTGGTCGGGGAAGACGAAAGGCACACCAAGATATGTTCATCGGTATAGTAATCGCTGTTATTCTGGATTTTTGCACTCTCCGCTATCCGCTTGACGCGGTCTGCACAACGGCGCAGCGCAATTTCACGCAGGGCGGTGAGATTTTCCACGCTGAAAAAATTGGTAAGGGCGCGCTGTGCCTGCGTTTCCCGATAGATTTTCCCCTCACTCAACCGCTCAATCAGTTCCTGCGGCTCGATATCCACCAGTTCAACCTGGGAAGCTTCATCAAATACGCTGTCCGGGATACGTTCCCGTACGGTCACGCCGGTAATGGCGGCCACCATGTCGCAAAGGCTCTCGATATGCTGTACATTAATTGTAGTATATACGTCAATACCCAATCGCAGTAATTCTTTCACATCCTGGTAACGTCTTTTGTTGCGGCTTCCCGGCGCGTTGGTGTGCGCCAGTTCGTCAACCAGAATCAGCTTTGGCTTTCTGGAAATCGCAGTCTCCAGATCAAATTCCGAGAGCTGGATTCCGTTGTATTGGACGGCGCTGACCGGCAATGCCTCCAGACCATTTAAAAGAGCGGCCGTCTGGGGGCGCGCATGCGGCTCAATATATCCGGCAACGACGTCAATGCCGCGCCGTTTTGCAGCGTGAGCGGCTTTGAGCATGGCATAGGTTTTCCCGACTCCCGCCGCATAGCCAAAAAAGATTTTCAAACGTCCTTCTGTGCTGTTTTCACGTTCTTTTTGAATTGCCCGCAGCAATTGATCAGGGTCAGTCCTTCCCACGTCCATTCTGTCACCTTCCTTTTTTACTTATTATAGTCCATTGTTTTTCAAGAATAAATAAGGATGTTGTTAACGGCATTAAGATTCCATAAAGATTATAGCATATCGTACCCATATCCTGTGCTGTGAATTATTGCAGAAAAGAAAATCGCCGTACGGTTGAGCCAGTCCGGCCAACTACACGGCGATTTCAAAAAAGATGTCTATTTCGTACGTTATTTCGAAGGGATTCCGTCCAGCATTAGATTTACCTTCAAAACATTAACGGTTTCCTCACCAAAGATGCCCAAAAACCGTCCGGTGGTGCATTGCGCAATCACATTTCGCACATCTTCCTCTGTTCTCCCACTGGCGGCAGCAATTCTTGGCACCTGATATTCGGCTGCAGCAGGTGAGATCGCGGGATCAAGTCCGCTGCCGGATGCCGTAACCAGATCAACCGGTATCGGTTCATCCCCGCGCTCCGGATTCGAAGTTCTGATTTTTTCAATACGCTGCGCTATCAGTGCTTCATATTCTTCACTGGCCGGGCTTAAGTTGGATGGCGCAGAATACATCAGTGTATTGCCCTCTGCATCCTGATAGGTGCTGACATCCAGATTCATCACACGCCCCATCATATGCGCATCATCGGTATAATACTGCCCCAGCAGCTCGCTGCCGTATTTCACACCATCCACCTCGATGATGCTGCCGTTTGCCTGCTTGGGGAAGATCAGCTGCGCGATACCCGTCACGATAGCGGTGTAGGCTACGCCGCACAAAAGTGTAAATATTACAAACATCGTAGCTGCACGCGGCAGCACATTCTTCATTTCCTTCATTGTATAAAGCCTCCTATCAGCTCTGTAATCTCAGTTATACTTAAAATCATTGCACACGGAACCAGCGCAATGCCGGCCGCGCGGAAAGCCAGTTCTAAGGGAGACACTTCCCGGACCCAAAGAGCTGTTGCCGCCCAGGAAGCACTGCAAAAATTTTTATCCATCTCTGTTTTCCTCTTTATACAATGCCACCGGCTGTCAGTAAGACATCAATCAATTTTACAAAAATGAAAGGTGCGGCAAGACCGCCGAGGCCATATACCAATAAGTTGCGTGATAACAGTTTTCCGGCAGATACTTCACGATAGCGAACTCCCTTGAGCGCCAGCGGAATCAGTGCAACAATGATGAGCGCATTATAAATAATGGCCGAAAGCACAGCGCTTTGCGGGGAATGGAGCCCCATGATATTGAGTGCAGCCAGTCCCGGATACAGACCCATGAACAGCGCTGGAATGATTGCAAAATACTTTGCCACATCATTCGCTATGGAAAAGGTCGTCAGACTGCCACGCGTCATTAAAAGCTGCTTGCCGATTCGCACAATCTCGATCAGCTTTGTGGGAGAGGAATCCAAGTCCACCATATTACCGGCTTCCTTCGCTGCCTGGGTACCGGTGTTCATGGCTACAGCCACATCCGCCTGTGCCAGTGCCGGCGCATCGTTGGTGCCATCACCGGTCATGGCCACCAGATGGCCCTTGGCCTGGTAGTCACGGATCATCTCCAGCTTGCCTTCCGGCGTTGCTTCCGCCAGAAAATCATCCACTCCGGCTTCTGCCGCGATCGCCGCCGCAGTCAGCGGATTGTCGCCGGTAATCATAATGGTTTTGATTCCCATCTTGCGGAGATCTGCAAATTTTTCCTGAACACCCTGCTTAATAATATCCTTAAGGTGAATGACACCCAGGATTTTATGATCCCTTGTGACAACCAGTGGTGTGCCGCCCTGATTAGAAATGCTTTTGACTATGCGGTCACAATCGGCGCTATAGGTTTCACCCGCCGCTTCCACATAGCTGCGGACAGAATCCGCTGCACCCTTGCGGATTTCATGTCCGTCATAGTCCACGCCACTCATACGGGTTTTGGCGGTAAAGGGGATAAAGGTCATGTTCTTATCGGACAGTGTTCTCCCGCGCAGCCCAAACTCTTCTTTTGCCAACACCACAATACTGCGCCCCTCCGGTGTTTCATCGGCCAAAGAGGAAAGCTGTGCCGCATCGGCAAGCACCTGCGGCGCGATGCCGTTAATCGGAAGAAAAGCATGTGCCTGGCGGTTGCCCAGGGTAATGGTACCGGTTTTATCCAGCATCAGAATATCAACATCTCCGGCAGCTTCAATCGCTCTGCCGCTCATAGCCAGCACATTCGCCTGGTTAAGACGGCTCATACCTGCGATGCCGATGGCGGAAAGCAGCGCACCAATCGTGGTAGGAGCAAGGCAGACCAGCAGCGCAACCAGCGTCGTGACGGAGGTAGGATTTTCAATCCCTGCCTGTTTTGCCGAAAACGCCGAGTATGTATACAGTGACAGCGTCACCAGAATAAAAATAATGGACAGTGCCACAAGGAAAATCTGAAGGGCAATCTCATTCGGTGTCTTTTTGCGGGATGCTCCCTCGACCATAGCGATCATCTTATCCAAAAAGCTCTCGCCGGCCTCGCTGGAGACCTGTACGACAATCCAGTCGGACAGCACCGTGGTGCCGCCGGTGACCGCGCTGCGGTCACCGCCCGCCTCACGGATCACGGGAGCGGATTCGCCTGTGATGGCGCTCTCGTCCACAGAGGCTGCGCCTTCAATGACATCGCCATCCGCAGGGATCTGCTCGCCTGCTTTTACAAGTACGATATCTCCCTTTTTCAGTGTGGCGGAAGAAACCGTTGTTGCCTGCTCCTTTTGTGACGCAGATGGGATTTTACGCGCCTGCACATCCTTTTTTGCCGCACGCAGGGCGTCAGCCTGCGCCTTACCGCGTCCTTCTGCGATTGCCTCAGCAAAGTTCGCGAATAAGCAGGTAAACCAGAGAATGATTGCAATGGCAAACGTGTAGCCGGATGGCGCATCCATCACACCAAACAGGGATGCCGCCCAAAGCACGCTGGTCAGAATGGCAGAAACATAAACCAGCAGCATCACAGGATTTTCAGCCTGGATTTTGGGCGATAGCTTTAGGAACGAATCTTTGATGGCTCTGCCGACCATTTTCTGATCGGAAAATGCACTTTTTTGTTTTGTTGACATGGTAGGTACCTCCTTATACGATACTGCTGAAGAATTCGGCAATTGGTCCCAGTGCTAATGCAGGGAAGAAACTCAATGCACCAATCAGCAGTACAACAAAAATCAATAGAAAGACAAACATTGCATTTGTGGTAGAAAGAGTACCGGCAGTCACCGCAATCTTTTTCTTGCCTGCAAGATTACCCGCAATGGCCAGCGTTCCCACAATCGGTAAAAAACGGGCAAACAGCATTACCAGTCCAATGGACACATTCAAAAATACCGTATTCGCGTTAAAGCCCGCAAAGGCAGAACCATTATTGCCACCGCCGGAGGTATAGGCATAGAGCACTTCTGAAAAGCCGTGCGCGCCTCCGTTGTTCAGGCTTTCTTTCACACTTGGCACCATGGCGGCAATACCGCTGCCCACCAGAATCGCGATAGGCGTTGCCAGGCAGACCAGCACCGACCATTTCATCTCGAACGGTTCGATTTTTTTGCCCAGAAACTCCGGGGTCCTGCCAACCATCAGACCGGCAATGAACACAGTCAGGATGGCAAACGCCAGCATTCCATAGAGTCCGCAGCCTGTTCCGCCAAATATGACTTCACCCAGCTGCATTTGCAGCATCTGTATCATTCCGCCAAGCGGGGTATAGCTGTCATGCATGGAGTTGACGGAGCCATTGGAAGCCGCCGTTGTAAAGGCCGCCCAGGTTGCAGAGGCCGTGATGCCAAATCGGGCTTCTTTGCCCTCCATATTGCCGCCAGCCTGATCAATCATACTGAGATCAACCATTCCATTTTGTGCAAGCTGTGGTGTTGCTGCCTGCTCATTCACGGCGATGATACTGAGTGCAGCTCCCAACATAAGAAACATCGCAAAGAACACTGCGATTCCCTGTTTTTTGTTTTTTACCGCACTTCCAAAGGTGAAGCACAGCGCGACTGGAATCAATAATAAGGAAATCATTTCAAGCAGGTTCGTGAATGGATTGGGGTTCTCCAGGGGATGCGCGGAGTTGACGCCCATAAAGCCGCCGCCGTTTGTTCCGGTTTGCTTGATCGCTACCTGGCTGGCCGCCGGTCCCATCGGTACAAATTGTTCTGTTACAATCTGAGCATCGGGTACCACTGCTCCATCCAGCGTCACCGTGCCATTTTCCGTGTCGATGACCGCACCTTCCAGGATTTCTCCCTCCGCACTCACGGCAATCGGTTCCATCAGTGTTACGTTTTCAGCTGCTTTGAAATTTTGAATCACACCGCCGCCGACCAGGCACAGTGCAATGACAAGGTTTAATGGAATTAAAATGTGGATTACAATTCTTGTCATATCAACCCAAAAACTGCCCAGCCCTTGTTCCTTTACTTTGACAAAGCCACGAATCAGTGCAAACAAAACCGCAATACCGGTTGCTGCCGACACAAAGTTTTGTACCGTCAGGCCAAGTGCCTGCGTCAGGTAGCTTAATGCAGATTCTCCGGAATAGGCCTGCCAGTTTGTATTGGTCACAAAGCTGGATGCCGTATTAAAAGCCAGATGCCACGAGGTGGCCGGAATGTTTTGCGGATTTCCCGGCAAAACGCCCTGCGCCAGCTGTAAAAGGAATACAAACACAAGACCAATCCCTGAAAACGCAAGCACAGCGAACAGGTATGTTTTCCATGTCATGTCCTCGTCTTCCCGAATTCGCATTATTTTATATACGGCTTTTTCGCATGGTGTCAAAATTTTTGACAGGAACGTTTTCTCTCCATACATTACCTTTTTGATATACGCGCCCAGCGGAATTGCCAGGATAACAAGGATCGCAAGATACAGGGCGTATTGTAAGACTGCCTGCGTCATAATTGCTTCGCCCCCCATCTGCATTTGAAATAATCAACCACTTTAGATGCTATGTGCGCAATTCCCAGAAACATAGCAAATACCAGAATCATAACGACAACCATTCCCAGCCGCCACAATAAGTAATTTCCCATCATTTTTGATCTCCTCTCATCAAAATATAAACATAGTACATCAGCATAATGACTGCCACAACACCAATTACAGGTATCAAAATGTGCATAGAATCTTCCTCCTTTTTCTGGACTGCCCTTAGTGTATATCACCGGGTTTCAAGTTGGTGTTAGGAAGTGTGGCAGAGAGCTTAAGGAAAAATAAAGACGGTACGATACAGCACGGAATGATTGCATACAAAAAGTGGGCAGCATTTACGCCGCCCACTTTTGTGGATTTCTTCTATTCATCTTCTACTCATCTGCCAGTCGATAGCCCACACCGATTTCTGTGAGGATGTATCTCGGTTTTGCCGGAAACTGTTCAATCTTTCGGCGCAGGCCGGCCATCAGGGCCCGAAGTGCCTGCGTATCCGTACCATAACCGATCCCGTAGATTTCTTTTAAAATAAATTGGGTTGTCAGCACTTTACCGGGATTTTTGAAAAACAGGGTCAACAGGCTGTATTCCAGCGGTGTAACATGCAGCTCCACGTGGTCAAGATACACCAAATGCTTTTCCAGGTCAATCGAGAGTTCGCCGACCGAAAGAATGGTCCGATCCTGATCTGCACTTGCTTTGTATGCATGGCGCAGCGCTACCCGGATGCGCGCCATCAGTTCCGTGGCTGAAAAAGGCTTCGTCAGGTAATCATCTGCGCCATTGTCCAGCGCCGTGGCCTTTTCTTTGTCCTGGTCGCGGGCCGATACCACAATAATGGGTAATTCCGACCATTCACGCACCTTTTTAATCACCTCCATGCCATCAAAATCCGGCAGCCCCAGATCCAGCAGCATCAAGTCAATCTGCTGTGATACCAGGGTTGAGAGTGCACCTTGTGCCGTGCTTGCCGTCAGATAGGAAAAACCGTCCTGACCCAGCGCATAGCAGATAAAGTTTCGTATTTGTGTATCATCCTCAACAACCAGAATCGTATCATTGCTGCTGTTCATGTTCAGTCACCTCCAAAGGGAGCGTAAAGGTAAAGACCGCTCCATTTCCATCGTTTCTATTTTGCGCCGAAAGTGTGCCGCCGTGCGCCCTGACAATGGATTCACAGATAGAAAGTCCCAGGCCGACACCGCGCTGTGCGTCCGGCTCTTTGCCATGCGTAGTGTAAAACATCTGAAATACATGCGGCAGATCCTGGGCGGCAATTCCACTTCCGCGATCGGCCACGGTAAATATAGCCAGCTGTTTTTCCTCATGTTCCTCCACTGTTACGGAAATTTCTTTTTCCGCCGGCGTATGCTTCACTGCATTATCCAGCAAGTTGACAAGCACCTGGTCGATGAGCTTTGCATCCATCGGAACCAGCATCAGCTTGTCCGGGATATCCACGGTGATTTCGTATTCCGGCGCTCTTTTTCCTATGGCATTCAATGCAACACCGATCACTTCCTCCACCGCCTCCACCTGTTTGTTCAGGACCAGACGGCCATCCTGCAGCCGTGTCAGGTTCAGGATATTTTCCACGAGAGAGTGCAGCCAGTCGGCATCCTTGTAGATTCCCTCTGCCAATCCGTAACGCCTGTCCTGTCGGTCCGTCATACCCATCAGCATTTCGCTGGTTCCCATAATGCCCGCCAACGGGGTACGCAGATCATGAGAGATCGCACGCAGCAGATTTCCTCGATAACGTTCCTGCGCCATTTCCTCCTTGGAACGAAGCCGTTCCTGCGCACTGCGGAAGCGATCCATGGCAAGTGCCGTGCTTTCAATCATGGAGCGCAGCAGCCGCATTTGTGCTTCTGACATTTTTTCGGCGTTTTCGATTGGAATGCGCAGAATACCAAGCGTGGCATCACGCCCATAAATAGGCCAGTTATAAAATTCATCATCTACATCATAGGAGGTACGCAGATTTTCAATGCGCTGCCGAAGCGAGGCTCCATCTGCCTCATTGCGGCGCACCTGTTCCTTTTCGTTTCTTTGCTGAATAAAACTCTGCTCCGGTGCCCCGGTTTCATCAAAGCACAGGCAGGCCGCTTGACAGCGCATGATTTCACTTATCGTTTTCACGGAAATACTGGCAATATCTTCCGTGTTCGCGGCATCTGTCAGATGGTTGGTCAAACGATATAGCGAACTTGCCTCCGCCTCTTTTTCCTGCGCCTTCATCGCACTTTGCTTGACCTTCGAGGTAAGTGCGCTGGTAATCACTGCTGTAATGGTCATAATGGCGAAGGTAATAAAATAGGTCGGGTCATCCACGGAAAGTGTAAAATAAGGTTCGGTAAAGAAGTAGTTAAACGCACAGGTGGCTACCACTGTCGCAACAAGTCCATACAGATAGCCTTTCGTGAGCCTCGCAGCAAGCACTACTGACAGCAGATACACGACGACAATATTCGTTTCAGGAAAGTTCCAGCATCGGAACATCCATCCAATCCCCGATGCCGCTGCAACGCAGAGCAATGCAATCAGGCCGCCCCATTTCTCTCCTGCTTCTTTGACCTTCAAGTCGTCCATGTGTGCTTCTCCTTCTCACTTGACTTTTTACCATTATATTTCGAAAAGTTGAAATTAGCAATGCTCTATAGATTTTTTATGCCTGTGTAAAATGTGGACGATGTGCTGAGCAGAACAAAGAGTCCGGCTGCATCGTGAGATTTTTCAATTCATCAAAATTCAGAAAATGGATGATTTTTTTTACCTTTTTTGATATTATAGTAATAACAATGAATGGAAGGAGGTAGGGGTTTATGCCAACAGTAAATGTCAATATACAACCAGCAATTATAAACTGGGCTTTAAGTCAAACATATGAAGAACAGCTTGGAAGTAAATTAATGAAAAATATCAGACATTGGTTGGATGGCACAAAAACACCTACTTTCAAGCAAATAGAAGACTTTAGCAAAAAGTCGAATATACCGTTAGGGTATTTCTTCTTGCAAACACCACCAGTTGAACCGTTACATCTTTTAGATTACAGAACGGTTGACAGCATTCATCTTGCCAATCCGAGCAGAAATTTAATAGAGACAATTCATGAGATGGAAAACGTACAGGACTGGATGATACATTATCGGAGAGATACGGGATTTGATGTATTGCCACTTGTTGGTAGTATGAACGTATGTACTGATGTTAAAGTGATTGTAGATACAATACGTGATGACTTATCTCTTAGAGATAACTGGTATGAGGATTGTGGAAATATGAATGAAGCATTTAACATGATTCGTTCTCTTTTGGAAGAGTGCGGCATTGTTGTAATGCAAAGTGGTATTGTTGGTAAAAACACACACAGGGCTTTGGACATTGAGGAATTTAGAGCTTTTGCTATGCCAGATGAATGGGCTCCTCTTATATTTATTAATAGTGCCGATTCTCAGGGAGCGAAGTTGTTTTCTCTGTTCCATGAGGCTGCTCACATTTGGTTGGGAGTAAGTGATTTATATAATGACCGCAGAGATAGTAAAAACGTGAAGCCAATAGAAGTGTTATGCAATTCCATTGCTTCTGAATTGATGGTGCCCACTGATAATTTTATAGAAAAATGGGATGCAAGTACAGTTAAGGATATTTTTGAAAAGGTACGTGAACTTTCTAAAAAGTTTAAGTGTGGCGAGAGCGTAATTGCAAGAAAAGCATTGGATAACAAAAGAATCAATCAAAGTATTTATGCGGAAGTCATTGAAAATTCTATTGCGGCTTATCGGGAAATGAAAGACAACAGAGAATCTGGTGGTGGAAATTATTATAATACAATGGGTTCCAGACTTGACGGACGTTTCATCAAAGCATTATGTGAGAGTATTTCTACTGGCAGAACTACATTTACAGAAGCATACAGGCTAACAAATACCAGCAGAAAAACATTTACAGAAATTGCTGCTCGTCAGGGGGGTATACAATGATAGATAAAACAGAGAAATTTCTGGTTGATTCTAATTCATTTATGACTCCATATCGGTTTTATTATGCGTTTGATCTTGTTCCGGCGTACTGGAAAGCTTTAGAACAGCATATCAAATCAGGTCGTATTGTTGTTTTAGATATGGTCAAGGATGAAATAGATAAAGGCAAAGATGAATTGGCAACATGGCTAAATACCGTAAAGGGACTTGAGGTTGTGCCACATGTTAGCACTGAGATCGTAACGAAATACCAAGAAGTTCTGCAATATGTGCAAGGGAGCGGATTATATAAACCAGAAGCATTTCAAATATGGGCTCCTGGGTACATAGCTGACCCGTGGATTATCGCGGCTGCATCAGCACATAGCTATACCATTGTTACAGAAGAAAAATCATCTGGCGGATTAAGTATAAAAACGCCAAACAGAGCAGCAAAAATTCCAGACGTAGCACATCATTTTGGTGCGAGAGCTATAGATATTTATGAAATGATGAGAAAACTAAATATAAAAATAGAATAAGTCATTTATTTTTCTGCTTAATGCATGGTTGTGGCTGTCTGGGTAAAACAATGCCAGACAAAAAAAGGCTCTGACACGATACGTATCGGGGCCTTTTTTTATAGGCTTTGAGCACCTTGTTATGCATTGCTCACATCCGTTCTTCATCATACACCGCCCGGCTTCCTCCGATAAACTTCGGCCGGGTTCTCGCCGCCAGCACGATCGCTTCCCCGATCTGGCGATGTTCCAGTTTCACCGGAACTGCCACCTTCTTCAAGTGCATCCCGATCAGCGTTCCGCCGATATCCAGTCCGGCGTCCGCCCGAATCTCCTCTACCACGATGGCATTCGAAAGGCCCTGATAAGCTGCCGTCCCAAACGAGCCGCCCGCTTTCGGCTGCGGTACCACATTGACCGGTTCCGCAAATGGAACCGCTTCCGCGGACACCACAATCGCACGGTTCAGATGTTCGCAGCACTGCGCCGCCAGATAAAGTTCCCGCTCCGACAGCACCTCGTAAATTGCATCAAAAATAGCCTTCCCCACCTCTGGATTCGACCAGGTTCCCATCCGATGCCCCAACACCTCGCTGGTCGAACACCCGATCACGACGATCTGCCCCTTATGAAGCTTCGCTTTCTCGCATAATTCCACAATCGTTTCCCGTACCTGTGCAGTAATCGTCTCTATCATAATTTTTCCCTCTTTCTATCGAATTTACAAAACCTCAACCTGGCACACCCTCATCGCCTCCAGTGCCCGTTCATGGCTCTCCGGGGTAACTCCGGCGCAGCACGCCGCATCCACCGTGATCGGCACTTCCGGCAGAAACGCCTTGATAACCATGGCATTGGAGATCACGCAGATGTCCGTACACAGACCGATCAGCGTAATGTGTCCGATTCCCTCTTTCTCATGTAATTCCCTCAAATATTCGCCCAGCTTTTCACTGCCAAACGTCGGCTTATCGATCGGCTGCATCGTGAGCTGCGCCGCGATCTCCGCCCGGATCTCCCACCCATGCGTCCCTTTGATGCAGTGTGCTACCGGCAGATTTCTTCCCTCCTGCGTCTCAAGATAATCCGCTCCATGTGTATCCCTCGTTGCCAGCACCATTCCGTCAAATCCCCTCATCTTCTTCACCACCGCCGGAACGATGGCAGTCGCCTCCTTCGTGCCAAGACTTCCGTCGATAAAATCATTCTGCATATCAATTACAACCAGTACGTTCATGATAGTTTCCCCCTTCTGTGTGATCCGCTTCTGTGGAATACCTATAACTGTATTTTATCACATTTCTGCTTTTCTGCCAAAAAAAGGAGCAGAATGTTCTGCTCCCCTACATCCAATTCCTGGAATCTTATTTTCCAAACAGTCCGCTCAGTTTGCCAAGCAGCTCCGCTGCGCCCTCTTCGGCAATCTTGGTCTTCAGCTCGTTCTCAACCGCCTTGATCACAGCTTCGGAGATCTCCTTGCCTAGAGGTAAGGCAGTCTTACCATCATACATAGCCTGATGTGATTTCTAGATATCATACCAGAGATTTGCCTGCTGGTTAGTATGTTCCCAGCATCCAGCTTCTCTCAGATTCCGCCTCACAATGGACATCCTGTTATTGGGCTATACATTTCCTACTATCTGCGCTTGTTTAGGGCTTGCACCCGTTAAAGCAGTGCATATCGTTTTTCTACATTTCATCAAGATAATTGCTCGCAATATCTGGCTGATATTCCTCAATCGGTTCCGGTGGATATAGCTCATTGAATTTCTTCAAAAGCTCATAATTCTTCTTCGCGATATTCAATTCTCTTCTAGCCTCATCCGCATTCCAAATCTGCCTGGCCTTCTCACGGAACTTCAGAATCAAATCCATATATGCCCCACCATCCGGCACTTTATTTCCTAAATCACGGAGTTCCATAGGGTCCGCTTCCAAATCAAATAATTGCGGAACTTCATAGCCGGCATGTTCCACGTATTTATAATTCTTTTCACAGAGCATGACACTTGGCTCGTCCCCTTTAATATCAGAGCAGTACGACAAGACCATTCGATTTGAATCAGCTTCTTCCTTTCCAAGAATCACATTTTTCAAATCCACGCCATCACACTCTGGAAGTGCATCGGCTTCTGTAAATGCCAATAGTGTTGGTGCCAAATCTACCAGAGAAGTCAGCTCCCGGATATGTTGTCCACAGGGAATCCTTCCCTTTGCGGCAAACACCAATGGAACCCTTGCTGCCCCCTCGTAGAAATTTGTTTTCCAGAACAAACCATGCTCACCTATGTTATCGCCATGATCCGAGCCATATACGATCATCGTATCTTCCAGCCCGATCGTCTCTCTAACCGTCTCCAGAATCTCACCGATCAACCCATCCATATATTCCACCATCGCATAATACGCCGCTCTGACTCGTCGTACCGTTTCTGCATCAACCTCCTCGACCTGACGATTTTGATACCATTTCCGGATAGCCGGATGGATCTGCTTCTTCTCGTCACAAATCTCACGTGGAAGCTCCGGCAGACATTCATAATAATATTGGTACAGCTCCTTTGGTGCAATGTAAGGACAGTGCGGGCCATAGAAACCTACCGTTAGAAACAGCGGTCGTTCATCGGTTCTTTTCTTCAGAAAATCACAGGCCGCATCCGTAACATCCCGGTCAAACAACAGCACTGCTGAATTTCCCGAACCGGATTTTCTCAAGGAAGTTGTATTCTGTCCTGAGGAGCGCATAAATTCCCCGTAGATAGAGTATTCATTATCAACCCCAATCGCAGAGGGTGTCATATCTCCGACAAAGCGCTTTTCATACCCATGCCGCTGGTCTTTTCCAACAAAATGCATGCGCCCGCTCAATACCGTCTCATAGCCGCTTACCGCTAAATTATGCACCATCGTTACCCGATCTGATCTCAAACACTGCATATTGTTGCAGACTCCTGTGTGGGACGGCAGAAGCCCTGTCAGAATCGATGCTCTGCTTGGTACACATAGAGGCGCAGAACAGTAGCATCGGTCAAGCCCTGTTCCATTCGCATAAAGCCAGTCCAAATTTGGAGTGCGCACATATGGATCACCAGCATTCCCCATGACCAAAGCATTATGCTGATCCGACAAAATATATATCACATTTGTTTTCTTCAATGTACCCTCCATCACTCTTCATCCGGGATATCAACCGTTACGGTTTCCCTGATTGCTTTTTCTCTTTTTGCTGCCTTAATATTTGCATAGATCAAATAAACCGTTATGACTGCAATTGCAATGCAGATTGGTCTGCGGAAAATAAAAATCAGCAGATTGGTATGACGTGATGCCGCGATCTTTGCTGTTCGTATATAATTACTCTCAATCAAATTTCCCAAAATCAGTCCCAGCACAACCGGTGTTGTTGGAATCTCCAATTTACTCAGAATCAAACCGAGTACCCCGCACGCCACCGCAATATAAACATCATAAATAGAATTATTCACACTGTATGCGCCTATCAGGGAGCACAAAATAACTGCCGGAATAATGACCTGTATCTTCACTTTCAAAATAGAGGAAAATAGCGGAATCCCCAATACACCGATCAACACCATAAATACTGCTGTCAAAAGCATTCCAACCAGAAATGTATATGCAATATCCGCATGTTCGACAAACAGCCGCTGTCCCGGAACTAATCCATGGATCGTCAGTGCACCAAACATGATGGCTGAGGTTGCACTCCCAGGAATACCGAGCGACAGCATCGGCACCAGAGAACCTCCTACCGCTGCATTATTCGCACTTTCCGATGCGATAATCCCGGCCGGATTTCCTTTTCCGAAGGTTCCCTCTTTATCCTGGGCCTTTGCCTCGCCATAGGCAAGGAAGGAAGCAATTGCGCCGCCCGTTCCCGGCAGAATTCCAATCAGGGTTCCGATCACGGATGATTTCAGCAGAACCGCCTTATATTTTGTGCAGGACTTTTTTAAAATCTCGACAAAAGATACTTTTTTTAACTCAACCTTTGTAATTCTACTGTCGGTTCTTAAAACCTGCTGCCCCTGTTTGATCATCTCCGCTATCGCAAAAAGACCGATGACTGTGGGAATCAGTCCCACTCCTCCCGTCAGTGCCTTTAAGCCGAAATTAAATCTGATCATACCGGTATCAGAAGCAATTCCAATCATCGCCATAAACAAGCCTATGGCAGCAGCAATCATACCCTTTAGAATATTTTTTCCCGTCAAGCTTCCCACGATGGTCAGTCCGCAGATTGCAAGCAGAAACAGTTCTGCAGAACCAAATTTCACAGAAATTCCAGACAAAATCGGAGTAAAGAAAATCAGCGTAATAATTCCAAACAGACTTCCGATCCCACTGGCAATGATAGAATAAAACAACGCGTGGCGGCCTTCGCCGCGTACCGTCATCGGATATCCTTCCATGGTCGTACACGCCGATTCTGCCGTCCCAGGACAATTGATCAGAATACCCGCAATCGAGCCTCCATAGGAGGAACCAAGATAGATTCCTCCTAAAAACAGCAGACCCTGAGCCGGGGACATGGAATATGTAAATGGCAGCATAACGGCGATCCCAATTCCTCCATTCATTCCAGGAATGGCTCCCAGAACAATTCCTATCAAGGTCCCCAGAAAGCATACTAACAACGTTAAAGGATGTACGATATTTTGTGCAACCTGTAATATAAGTTCCATATTTTCTCCCATCTGCCCTGCTACTGCTTCAGCATGTCTTCTCTCATGGCGAAATCCTCTGTGAGGAACTGATCCAGTTCCTCTCCGGTCAGCAGCACCGGGGACTCTCCTATCGTGCGCAGAGCCTCCGCAATGTCTCCCTCGTACCCAGCTTCAAGTTCTGCGACAAGCCGATCTTTCACTTCCTGTGGCATTCCGGCTGGCCCCACCAGCATTCTTGCCGCAGCATTGTTGATATCATATCCCTGTTCTTTAAATGTCTTAATATCCGGATAGGTGTCCAACCGTTCCGCAAGCATCAGTCCAAGAACTGTAATATTCTGATCTTCACATTGTCCTATAAACTTTGCACTTAATATACCAGCGTCAATATGACCGCCGATCAGATCAGAGAACACCTTATTGCCTCCCTCATACACAATGCCAGTTGTCTCGACTGACATCCCCTTATTAAACAAATTCAATGAGAGGTTCTGAATTGCAGACGGAAGTCCTATTGTGATTTCGCCTGGGTGTTCTTTCGCATACGCCAGGAATGTTTCCAGATCTGCATAAGGTGAATCCTTCTTCAATACGATGAGATCTCCCGTCTGATTGAGAGCAGCAATATAAGTAAAACTATCCAACGCAAAATCCGTCTCTGGATTTGTATAAACAAAGTTTGCCACATCCGTATTCGAGAACACCCCCAAGGTATAGCCATCTGGTTCACTGGCCGCAATATTGGACATTCCAACCAGTCCGCTCGCAGCTCCCTCGTTTATAATAACCATGCTTTTACCTAACTGCTTTTCCAAAGGACTACATACCGCACGGGCTAATGCATCTGTTCCGCCCCCTGCTGCCGCCGTAACAATCACCTGAACTTCTTTCTCCGGATAGACTGACACCGCTGTTTCCGCTACCTTCTCCGTCGCTGCAGCGGTTGTCGCCACAGCAGCGGTTGTCGCCGTTGTCTTTTCACCTGCACAAGCCGTCATCAAACCAGAAATCAAGAAAGCACTTGCCATAAGATACACTGATTTTCCATTTAATCGTTTCATATTTTTCCTCCTTGTTATTGAAACAGAATAAAACCGGGTACACGAATTTTTAAAAATACGGTAAATACTACATAAATCCCTGCTGCCAAAAGCACATTCCGAATCAGGATCTTGCTGATATTTCTTATTGATCTTTTTTCCATCAGCAAGAGCGAAACGGCGCAGATCATAGCATAGCCTATTGCATAAAATCCAATTTTGGCAATCAATAATGGCCCTGTGCTTAAGATAGCAATAAAGCAAATCTCATACAGAGTGATTTTATTGATTGCACTCACTTCCCTTTCCGATAATGCCTTTGCCAGCGAAATCAGACCAAGCAATACAAATACAACAAAAACAAACGCCGCATAAATACCCTTTTCTGTCCCCTCTTTCACAAGCATACTGCCGCCAAACAGCACCGCACAGCTTCCAGCAATAAAGTTATTCGATAAAATTTTCCTTTTCAACCATGTCCTCCTTTCTCAAATTTCCATTTTCATTGATCTGTCTTTATTTTATGACAATTTATCCAATCAATCCAGGCTTGATTTGAACAATATTTCCTTATATTTTCGTTTATATTTTAATTAAATGGAAATTATTTTTCTTTAAAGCAGAAAATTTTTGCCTTTTTACATCATTTTGTGCTATATATATTGTAAAGGAATCTTTATCAGAACTATCCGACATCTGCAACCTCAGGAGGAAAGATATGAATCAGAAAACCACATTACAAAGCATCGCTCAGTCCGCCGGTGTTTCTGTCAGCACCGTCCACAAAGCACTATATGGCAAACCCGGCGTGAATCCCGAGATGCGCAAACGAATATTACTGCTGGCCAAACAGCAGGGCTACCGTTACTCACAGCCCATCTACCAGTCAATTCGTATCGCAGCTGTTTTCCCTGCCCCCGAAGGTTCCAATCGCTTCTTTTATCAGTATATCTGGAACGGAATTCACGATCGTGCAGATGAGCTGGAAGATCAAAATCTGACCGTTATCGATTTTAAGTTTTATGGTGGTATCGAAGAACAACTGGTCATGTTAGAAGATCTTTACCAGAACCACTGCGAGGAAATCGACTGTCTTCTGACTATTGCGTGGGATCAGCCCGCAACTGCGGAATATATTGATAAATTTGCAGAAAAAAACATCCTGACCTTCACCGTATCTTCCGATGCGCCTATGAGTCAAAGATGTTCTTTTATCGGTGCAAATTTTTATTCTATCGGCAGAATTGCCGGAGAATATATGAAGAGTGTTGTCCAGGAATCTGGACGAACCCTGATCGTGGGAACCAGAAGAGATTCCTACAATCATTCACTGGCAATCCGGGGATATTATGATGAACTCAACCGCGGAAATGATCGTCGTCTGGAAGTTGTTGAACTATTTGATCATACGACGCAGGACTTTTCTCTGCAGGCATCCCTGAGTGAATTTCTTCATTCTTTCAAAAACATAAGAGGCATTTACGCAAATAACGCACGTGCCACAATTGGCGTCTGCCAATTACTCGAGGAAATATCCTATCCGACCAAGCTGACCCTCATCGGCAGTGAGCTATTCGAAGAATCCGCTCATTACCTGAAATGCGGTATATTAGACTGCGTAATCGAACAAGGTCCCTATCAACAGGGCTATGTCAGTGTAGGCACCGCCTTCAACCATCTGTCCTTAAAACGCTCCGCCCCGCCAAATATTGTAATCAACGCACATATTATTCTGCCAAGCTGTGTCGATCAGAAAATCATCCACAGATGATTTTTACTCCACCACAACCGCCCCCCGCTGCGCCTCCACCGCCAGCCGCATAACCTCAAACACATAGTCCTGCGACATGGCCGTCTCTGTGCGGTTCAGGCAATCCAGAATAAATTCGCCAAAGAACGGGAAGCCGGTCTTTCCGGTGACATGATAGCGATGTTCGCCCTCACCGTCCACCAGAATCACGTGGTCACCCTCCGTCGATACGGTCACATCCAGATACTTCCGAATCTCGATGGTTCCCTCTGTCCCCATGATAAACACCCTTCCGTCGCCCCAGGCATTCAGGCCGTCGGGTGTAAACCAGTCGACACGGAACCAGCAGGTCGCGCCATTGTCTGCCGCCAGAACACATTCTCCGAAATCATAAAATCCTTCATGCTCCTTGTTTGCATAATTTGCAACCGCGCTGTGAAGAACCCGGCCGGTTTTGGCACGGCAAAAATGTAAAAACTGCTCCAACTGGTGGCTGCCCAGATCATTGATGATGCCGCCATTTTTCTCGCTGTCAAAAAACCAGTCCGGCCGCGAGGACGGATTCAATCTGTGCGGTGCAAGGATCGTGACCTGACAGACCCGTCCGATTCTTCCCTGCGCGATCAGCTCATCTGCAAATACCGCGCTCTCCACATGTACCCGCTCCCCAAAATATATCATATATTTTCTGGAAGTTTCCGCACAGACCTGGCTTATCCGGGAAATCTCCTCCCGTGAAAGCATCCCCGGCTTATCCGCAAAATAATCCTTCCCGCTTTTCATAACCTGGATTCCAAGCTCCGCACGCTTATACGGAATAAGCGCGCTTGCCACCAATTTGATCCGATCATCCTCCAGAATCTCTTCCACCGAGGAAGCGATCGCCACACCCGGATACGTTTCCTGAAATTCAGCCACCTTTTTTTCATCCGCATCCCACACCTTTGTCAGGGTAGCCCCCGCCTCCAAAAGTCCGTTGCACATAGCAAAAATATGACCATGATCCAGTCCGACCGCAGCAAAGCAAAACGCTCCGTCCTCACAAACCTTTACAATTTTCCCCTGAGAAACAGGTGCATAATTCATACCATCTGCTTTTTGCATCATAATGTCCCGCCAACCTTAATCCCGATATCTGAATAATTTTCAACGCTTCTTTTTTTCTCGTGAAACCTGGTAACTCCCTCCACTTTTCCCTTCTGGGAATAAAATGGATCCTTCTCTGTCATCGGAAACTGAACCGCTTTTCCTGTAAACGCCGACTGGTACACCGCCGTGATGAACTCAATCGTTTTGCGTCCGTCTTTTCCGGAAATCAATGGCTCGGTGTCATGCTCGATTGCCGACAGCATATCTTCGATCTGCCCGCAATGGTCACAGTAAGTGATCTCCTCATAACCCGCAAACACATCCTCGAGCTGCTTTTGCGCAGCCTCATCATTTTCCGGGTATCCGTTCAGCTGCTGTCTGCTCACCGAAATGCGGTGCGGGATCTCCAGGGATGCTTTCTGCGCATCAATGATGATCTTCTGTTCTTCGCCGTGATGCAGCAGAGATGCAATCATCAGTCCGACCGCCCCATTTTTAAACTGGATTCTGCCGATCGAAAGATCCTCTTCCTCACTGTTGTCATGATTCTGATTGTAAACGGCCGCATTGACCTCCGCCACATCTCCCATCAGCCACAAAAACAGGTCGATATGGTGAATCGCGTGGATAAAGGTACAGCCTCCGCCTTCCTTCTCCCAAGTGCCGCGCCACCACAGATCATAGTATTTATCGCCGCGCCACCACAGTGAGTTCGCCTGCGCAAAGTAAATCTTTCCCAGCAGTCCGCTGTCCAGCAGCTCCTTGGTCTTCATAATGTCCGGTTTGAAACGATTCTGAGCCACGATCGACAGCTTTGCTCCCGTTCTGCCGGCAATTTCAAGCATCGCATCGCACTCCTCCAGCGTCGGAGCCATCGGCTTTTCACACAGCACATGAATCCCTTTTTCCAGAAACGCCTTGCTCACCTCATAATGAACCGCAGGCGGCAGACAGACCGATACCAGTTGAATATCGTCCCGTTCTAAAAGATCATGATAATCTGCAACAATATCACAATTCAAATGGTATTTCTTTGCTTTTTCTGCTGCCTTGTCCTGAAACAGATCCGAAATCACCCGAATCTCGCACCGCTCCCCCAGCTGCTGATACGCCTCGATATGAATGTTTGCCACATCTCCGGCACCAAGTATCGCTACACCTATCATATCATCATCTCCTGTCTGTTTTCAACTTTCATGCGTTTCCCCTGATCTGAAGACCGATATGCGGCATAGATCAGGCGCAGGGTATCGCACGCCAGCGCAAGTCCTGATTCCGGCTTATCCTTGTCCCCTGCGATACACTTCACAAAATCCTCCAGCTCGCTGATATAACCGCGCGCATATTCTTCCTGCAAAAAGATGCTCTGCCAGCCGGCACGGGTTTCTACCTTTTCCGTAAAATAAATATCACGCAAGCTATCCTGCTCCGGATGGAACACATTCATCTGTGTATTCGGCGCAATGTTACACAGGTACGAGCCCTCGGTTGTAAAGACCTCCACCTTGTTTCTCACACCGCCCAGGATCATATCCCCGGACACCACCGCCGCTTTTGTTCCGTCTGTGAACGTCACCATCATATTTGCAAAATCCTCAACATCCACCGGTTTTGCAGAAATATAGCGCTTCTGTTCATCCGCAAGCGTCGGAACGAGATATCCCATATCAGCCATCACATCGCGAATCCCCGTCTCGCCCTCCTGTTCCTTCAGATACAAGAGTGCAGAAACCGGATGACAGCCCTGCCGGATCAGGGAACCGCCGCCGTTGTATTTCCAATATCCGGCATGTTCTGCGTGAGAACCGCTGTGTGACTCCTCTCCGGTCATATACAGGATGTGTTCCCCTGTTTTCCGAATAAATTCCGCAACCTTCTGAACCGCAGGCGCATACACGAAATTCTCCGCGTAAAAGAACGTTCCTTTGCTTTTTTTCTCCGCGTGCAGCAACGCTTCCAGCTCCAGCTCCAACGCTTCCAAATCCAGCTTTTGCTTATCAAAGCATCCCGTCAGCGGCTTCTCACAAATCACACTCTTATCCGCCGCTAATGCCGCCGTCACCATCTCCATATGGCTAGAAGGTGTCGTGCAGACATCAATCACATCCAACTGCGGATCGGCCAGCATGTCGATCCAGCTATCGTAGACGCGCCGAATCTGGTACTTTGCAGCAAAATCCTTTGCCTTTTCCAGATTTCTCCCGGACACGCCTGCGATCTCCACCTCATACCCTGGAATCCGCCGAAATGCCTCCATATGCAGTGATGCCGCAAAACCGGTTCCGATTAATCCAATCCTGATTTTCTTCATACTTTCTTTCTCTTCAGTTTTTCAAATACTCCAAATTGCGACAGAATCAGTGCCAAAATTGCCACTAAAAATACCAGGCAAATCGGTCTCTGGAACATTGGCATAAAGCTTCCTTCTGAAATGGTCAGCGCACGGCGCAGATTCGAGTCTGTCATCGAGCCCAGGATTACCCCCAGCAAAAACGGTGCCGCCGGAAATTCCATCATCGACAGGAAAAATCCTACGATTCCAAAGAAAAACATGACTTTAACGTCAAACATCAAATGATTGATCACATAAGAGCCAACGATACATAACACGTAGATGATCGGCATCAGAATCTCTTTCTTGACGCCAAGGATCTTAACCGAGAATTTCGCAACCAACTGCGCAATCATCCACATTGCAACCGCCGCCATGAACAGATCCACGCAGACCATATACAAAAATTCCGGACTCTCATTCATCAGCAGAGGTCCCGGTCTGTAACCATGCATCATGAACGCGGCCAGAAGAACAGCAGCCGGCGCACTGCCCGGAACCGCCAGAGACAGAATCGGGATAATCGCGCCGCCAATACACGAGTTGTTTCCCGCCTCGGCCGAAATCACGCCCGACATCTCGCCAGTGCCGAATTTCTCCGGGTCCTTGCTGCTGGATTTGGTTGCCCAGTAGCTGAGCCATCCGCCCACGTCCTCACCTACGCCCGGAATGATGCCGACACAGACACCGATCAGGGAAGAACGGATTAATGCCACTGTGTTCTGGCGAATATAAGTAAATCCTTCTGAAACTTTAAACTTGGAAATCTTCAAAACGTGCTCTTCCGTCTTTTTAAAGGCCTTGATGATTTCCGGGAATCCAAACAGACCAATCATGATCGGAATCAATGCAAGTCCGGCCATGACATTGACATTTCCAAACGCAAATCTTGGGAATGCATCTACCTGATCCAAGCCAACCTGCGCAACCAGAAGACCAATGATACCGGAAATCCAGCCCTTTACCGCATTGCCTTTTGATGTCAGGTTTCCACAGATCACCACACCAAACAGACTGAGCAGGAAGAATTCCCAGCTTCCAAACTGCAAAGACAGCTTTGTCAGCAGCGGTGTAAATGCAAGCACGCAGATAACGCTGATCAGCGTTCCGATACAGGATGCCGTCGTCGCAAGAAATACGGCCAGTCCGCCCTTGCCCTGTTTTGCAAGAGGGAAGCCGTCTAAAGCCGTCGCTGCACTGGCCGGAGTGCCCGGAATGTTCAGCAGAATCGCCGCCTGACAGCCGCCTGATATCGCTCCGACGTAAACACCGATCAGCGAGATGATTGCGCTCGTCGGTGACAGACTATAGGTCAGTCCGGTCAAAAGCGCTACGGCCATGGTGGCACTCAGCCCCGGGAGCATACCCATGACCAGGCCGGTAAAGGTCGAAATCAGCAAAACAGCAAGGTTCATGGGAGATAGCACGGCTCCGAATGATTGTAACAAATAGGTAATTGCCATTGTCTCTCCTCCTTAGGGCAGCGGTACGCGGAAGCATACCTGAAACAAAAATACGATCAGGCCATCCATCACCGCCGTAATAATCAAAATTTTAGTAATCGATCCTGCATCCAGGAAAAACATCAGCAGGAACATGAACAAAAATGTTGCCAGCCAAAATGGCAGAATCTCCAGCAGAACGAATGTGTAAATGGCCATCATAATCAGACCGGTCAGCATTCTGAGACTGTTGTTGTCTTTCACCATCGCCTGCCACACTTCCTGGAATTCCGTCGTTCTGGCAGACACGCCACCCTCTTTGATGCTGCCAAGAAACAGCACCACCGACAAAACCAGCAGCAGCGCACCCAGCAAAACCGGCACAAACGCCGCCGAAAGATAAAACACCTTTCCCGCTTTCAAATAAATCTTATAGCTTTCAACCAGTATAAAAATTGAAACCGCAAAAACAACGATTGAGGACAGAAAGTCCTGAAGTTTCTTTTTTGCTTCCAAGTTGTTTCCTCCTTAAAAAGTAAAGCTGCTTTACATTGTCAATTAACCGCGCAATATAAAGCAGCTTTTATTAATTAGCGTTGAATTCCGAACTCTTCCGGAGATTTCGTAGCCACACCACAATCATATAAGATCCAGGTTACCGTTGACGCCAATTTATCTACATATTCAGCTGCATCCGCTCTGCCCATTCCATTGATGATGAAGCCCTTGGTATTACAGAAATTCACAAAATCCTCACTCTTGACTGCTTCCTCAAAGGATTTGTCCAGCGCTGCATACACCTGCTCCGGCTGTCCCTTCGGAACTGCGATACCGGTGGTCTCACCCATCGGAAGCTTCTCTGCCATCTCCGGTACAAAGTTCAGGATCGAAGGAATTACAGTGCCATTCTCCAATATGATATCGTCTGCTGTAAAGTTTGCCAGTGCTCTCATATCACCTGATACGAACATATCCTGCATCTCTACCAGAAGCTGGCTGGTGAAATCAACTTCGCCTGCCAGAGCTGCCGTGATGGCCTTGCTTCCGCCCTCATAAGTCACATGCTTGTACTCAAGCCCCGCTGCCGCGCACAATACCTCGATGCCAAGGTGGCCGCCCGAACCCATGCCGCCGGTACCATCCGTGATTGCACCAGGATTTGCTTTCATCGCATCAAGCAGATCCTGCGCAGTCTGATAAGGGGAGTCCGCTCTGACTGCAAGAACGTTCGGTGTAAAGGTCGCAAGATAATAATCCCAGTCTTTGTGTGTGTTCTCGGTATATCCAAGCACCGGCATTGCCGTCAGTGCAAGCATACCATTGGCAAGAATGTTGTAGCCGTCCTTGTCTGCCTTCATTACCGTCAGTGCGCCAACCGAACCGCCGGCTCCCGGTGTGTTCGTGACAACGATGTTGCAGCCCATGTTTTTGCCCATCGCGTCCGCAAGTGCACGGCCGGTCAAATCTGTAGATCCGCCCGGATTCCACGGAACCACCATATTGATATCTCTGGACGGATACTTATCCTCTTTGTTCAGGAATTTCGATCCAAAAACACCCCCTACAACCACTACCGCTGCAATTGCCACTACTGCCATCAATGACTTTTTCTGCATAATTCTTCCCCTTTTCTTTATAAGTTTTTTGTTACGTTTATATTTCAGGATTTCTCCCTTATATATGATGTAAAATGCAAATCTCCTTATAAGTAAACGATTGCTTACTGCTTAAAAAAATAGGTAATCGTTTGCTTATCGTGTAAAAAAGACTATTCTGTAACCGTGGTTACAGAACTGCCTTCCACAAGACTGCATGGCTGCACGATCCGATGCTCTGCCGGAACCCTGTCCTTCGTCAGAGTTTCAAACAACAGCTCCGCCGCTTTTGTCCCCATTGCTGCCCCGTTTAACTCAATACATGTAAAATCATTATTTCCCGTCTGTGCCCAATCCGGTGCACCGACAATGATCACGGATATATCTCTTCCCGGCTTCTTCCTGAACTGTTTCAAACAATCCACGCCGCCCTTGGCCTGTATGTTGTATGCGTACAGGATCGCCGTAACTTCCGGATTCTCAGTCAAAACCTTCTCGGTCATGGCATAACCGCTGGCTGCATTAAAAGGACCATTCAGCCGTACATACTCGTCCGAAGAAATTTGATGCTTCTGCATCACCTCACGAAACGCCTTCTGTCTGCGCTCCAGTCCATGAAACTCCATGTCCCATCCAATGTAGGCGATTCTGCGGTGTCCATGATGTACCAGATACTCCGCCGCCTGCTCCACACTTTCATAGTTCTGAGAGGAAACCAGTGCATAGTCGTCTTCTATGTCAAGGGTACGATCCACGATTACCATTGGAACCCCAATCGTACGGATCTGCTCTGTGTTCTGTCCCCCTGCTCTGGACGGGGTAATCACGTAACCATCTACGCGAAGTGCCTGCATCCGATTGATAATCTCGGCTTCCTGCTCCGGATCGTCAAAGGTGTTGCAGATGGAAAGGATGTAACCATACTTCATGGCAATCAGCTCTATGCTTAAAACCAACTGTGTGAAAAACTGGTTTTCAAACTGTGGAACCAGCACTGCAATAATCTTCTTGCGTTTGCCCTTCAGGCTGCTGGCCACGCTGCTCTTCACGTAATTAAGTTCTTTTGCAGCCGCCTCTACCCGCTGGCGCATCTCTGCGCTGATGTATCTGTCCTTTGATCCGTTTAACACATATGAAACTGTTGCCGCAGTTGTTCCCGCCCGTTTCGCGACATCTGCCATTGTTGCATATCGTTTTTGGTAGTCCATGTATCACTCTCCCAAGCAATCGTTTGCCTATATGTATTTTATAAATCATTGTTGTCTTTTTGTCAATACATTTCTTTATTTTTAACACAATACCCAATTTATCCACACTATTTTTGTGCACTTTGTCTCATTCATGATCGTCGCCGCTCCCATGCTGTAACCGATCCTGTAAATTCATCCTTCAACCTCTTTTACAAACTTTTTCTAAGTTTAGCATTAATCCTGGCGAAAAGCAATATCACACTGGACGAAACGCCCGATACCATCCGTGACATCGAAAAGAATCCTGGTGATTACATGAAAGTGGTTGTAACGATATAATTTCATTTGTCTTTGATAACACAAAAAGAAACGGTTCAAGGCATAAACAACACCTCGAACCGTTTCTTTTTTAATCTATCTTATATCCTCTACCCTGCAAATCCAAACTTCGTATAAATATTCCACACACAAAGTGCCATGATCACCAGAATCAGGATATTAAACAGCTTATCCACCGTGCTGGACGGGATCTTCTTGTTAATCTTCTTGCCCACGATTCCACCGTAGATACCGCAGAGCATCATACCGATCAGCATAACCCACAGCCCCATATCCACATCCTGATAAAGCGCCTTCGGCACACTGCCCTGGATGAAGGTCATGATCAGGCTTGCGACCTGAGAAATCAGGATCATGTACAGCGAGTTCTGCGCCGCAGTCTTGGTCGGCATGGACAGGAAGAAATACAGAACCGCCAGGTTCATCGGGCCGCCGCCGATTCCAACGAAGGAAGACAACGTTCCAAGGGCAAAGCCCAGGAACAGCAGCATCGCCGGATTCGTCACCTTATATCCTTTGCAGCGCTTTTTGTTCAGCGTGTAAATCAGCGTCAATGCCACTGCGATCAGCAGGGCCAGCGCCTGATAGCCGCCGACGATCTCCGGGTTCGCCGCTCCCTTTTTGATGGACTGGTAAATAGACTTTCCGATCACACCGCCAAGTGCCGCGCCGATCGCCAGCCAGGTGGTCAGGTTCCAGTCGATCAGATTATCGCTGCTGCCCTTTTTCGTGTTCAGTGCCGCACTGATGACATTGTAGCTAGTCATGGAAATAACCGTGCAGGTCGACAGAAACGTAATCGTATTAACCGGAAGAACGCCCGCCGCATCCAGCGCCGGCTTCATGAACACACCGCCGCCTACGCCGCAGATTGCTCCGGCTACAGAAGCCAAAATGCTGACCGCAAAAAAGATGATATAGATCATACCTGCTGTCCGCCTTTCGCTTGATTCTCTTCCTTGTCCTCATAATAGGTGGATTTCTCAAACTGTCCCGGGAACAGCATCTCTTCCACCAGAATGGCTGCATCCGCGATGCAGTTCGGGCAGGCACGGAATGTGTCGGACCCCGCCGTCTTCAGATCACAGCAGGTGACGGTCTTATTCTTTTCCAAAAATGCTTTCGTCAATTCTCCTGACAGCCCGCAGGAAATCGCTTTGGACTTGTTCGTTCTGTCCTCGTCCATATTGCCGGTGCTCTTCATAAACCCGATCAGATACACCGCGCCGGAAATCGCGCCGCAGGTTCCCAGACGGCCTCCCATACCAGTTCCAAATGCTTCCATCCCCTTAAAACACACCATCGGATCTAACCCCAATAAATCCGAATAGGTAACCGCTATCGCTTGTGAACAGTTATACCCGCTCTTTAAATAATAATCGACTGCCGTCTGTACCCTCGACTGTAACATCATACATTCTCCTTTGTGATAATTTTTTATATTACTTTGATAAAATTTTATCATATAAGTCGAGTTCTGTCAATTTAGTCACAATATTTTTCCACAAAGTCATCCATATTGCGGAAATCCGGCAAACGTTCTTTCAATGTGTCATAATCCCAATCCCACCATTTTGATTTCTCAATTTTGTCTATCAGTTCCTGGGAAAACCGCATTTTTATTTTCTTCGCCGGTACGCCGGCAACAATCGAATAGGGTTCTACATCCTTTGTCACCACTGCACCGGTCCCTATGACAGCACCATTTCCAATGGTTACACCGGGCATAATCGTGGCATTATGTCCAATCCACACATCATGGCCTATGGTCACAAGGTCATCCTTACGCCATGCAAAAAAGTCCCCGTCATCCTCTCCAAACCCAAACTGCTCGCTTCGGTAGGTGAAATGATGCTGGGCAATTCTTGTGTAAGTGGGATGATTGCCGGGATTGATACGCACAAAACTGGCAATGGAACAAAACTTGCCAATCTGTGCATAGTAAATTTGATTGTATCCGGCGCAGTAGGAAAAATCTCCCATACTCACATCATTTAAAACGCTGTGTGCCTGTATTTGCGTATATGCCCCCAATGTGACATCATCTAACTGCACATCGTCTTCAACGGTTGGGTCGATCCCCAGCCTTACTTCTGACATACTGCCCTTACCCCGCTTTCATCTGACAGAAAATCGCCGATGCCGAAGGGCTGCGGCTCATATTTTCCGTGATAATCGCTGCCGCCCGTCATAAATAAGCCATACTCTGCGGCTATTTCTTTGATTTTCTCTTTATCCTGCCCGCTGTTTGCATGATGATTTAACTCCAAACCATCCAATCCGAGGGGCACAAGCTCCGGAACAAGCCAGAAATTCTGCTGCTGCCCCGGATGTGCAAGTACAGCCATACCACCGGCTTCCTTGATCGCCTTTACCGCGTCAAACACGTCAATGTATTCAATATCAATGGCACAGATCCCGCCATTTTTGAATATTTTATGATAAAACTCACCAAACATATCGGGGGCCTGCCCGGTGGAAACAAGATAGTCCATGATATGCTGCTTGTACAGGTATTTGCCATCCGCCCGCGCCAGCTTATCCATGTCGATATGATAGCCGTGAGCAGCTAAAATGGCGGCCTGTTTCTCGGAATTCTGGTTACGAGCCTCCAAAACCGGCTGCGTAAGAGCAGTAATGACTTCGGGCTTGCTTATGTTATATCCTAAAATATGGGTTCTGGTATTCGTTTCTTTATGAACGGCAGAGATCTCAATCCCGCCCATCACTCGAATGCCCGGATCTGCGGGAATTTGCGCCAGATGAGACAGGGTGTCATGGTCTGTAATGGCAATGACATCCAGTCCCTTCTGTTTTGCCTGTTCTATAATCTCCTCTATGGTATCGCTTCCGTCGGAAACGGTAGAGTGGATATGTAAATCAGCTTTCACCATAAAACGCCCCTTCCGAAATATTAAACACCTTATCGCATACCCCTTCCATAAACTCTAAATCATGGAAAATTCCCAGCATGCTGGTGTCTTTGTCTTTGAGTTTTTTCAGCATATCCTTTACAAGAATTTTTGTCTTATGATCAAGGGAGGCTGTTGGCTCGTCAAGCATCAGCAGACGCGGTCTTTTTACCATGGCGTGGGCCAGATTCAGCCGCAGGCGCTCGCCGCCGGAAAAAGTGGCAGGATAGAGATCCCACAGGTTTTCCGGAAGTCTGAAATAAGAGAGCATTTCCTTTGCATCATCATCCGCTTCAGCGGCAGTCACACCCATATCCAGCAGCGCACTCATCACGTGCTCCTTGGCCGTTGTGCGGGGCATCACATTCAAAAACTGAGATACATAGCCGATTTCATACCGCCGTAAATAAAGGATTTCCCGCTCCGTGGCGGTTGCCAGATTGATTTCTCCGAACGCTTCGCTGTCGTAGATGATTTCTCCCTGCATGGGCAGATAGCTCCGGTTGATGCATTTGAGTATGGTTGACTTTCCGGCACCGGACAAACCTACAATCCCTACAAACTGTCCTTTTTCAAGTGACAGATTTATGTTTTGACAGGACTTTATCTCAAGCCCCGGATTATGCAGGTAAAAATTTTTTGCAAGGTCTTTTATGACAAGAATTTCCATCGCTACCTCCTGTACTCGATGCGGGATGTAGTCTTTCCATCCACCAGCATATGGGTGATGACCGGATAGCCATCAAGCTCATCCACAATCAGTAAATCAGCCTTTTTGCCCTCCTCGATAGAGCCGTAGTCCTGCGCCGTTTTGGTGGCCCGCGCCGGATTTAAGCTTGCCTTATTCACCATTTCCGGCAGCGGAATCCCGTGCTTTTCATGCATATAAAAGATGCTGCTTAAGATTGCGGCCGGATAATAATCGGAACACAGGATGTCGGCACAATCCGCAAGAATCGCATCCGCAGCGGACATATTACCCGTATGAGAACCGCCCCTTAAGATATTCGGGGAACCCACCGTGGTATAAAAACCCTCGGCCTTTGCAGATTTTGCGACTTCCATGGTAATCGGAAATTCGCTGATGTCCACCCCGATCTTCTTATTGACAGCAAGTTTTTCATCGGTATCATCATCGTGTGAGGCAACGGCGATTCCTTTTGCATGGGCAAGCTCCGTCAGTTCCTTCAGCTGTTCAAAGGAAAGCATGGATTTATTTTTATGATATTCTATCACACCATCAAATCCCAGCGTGTCAATTTCCTTGCCGTTATACTTGGAAATGGTATCCGCGTAAATGGCAAGATCGCGGTACTGGCCTTGGCCGGGCGTATGGTCCATAAACGAGATCAGATGTACCTTGCCCTGTTCAATCATGTCACGCACGATATCATAGGCCTCCAAATTGTCAATCTCAACCCGCAGATGAAAGCGGTGGTGAATCAGGTGGTTGCGCAGGTGAATTCCTGCAATCAGATCGGCAATGCTTTGCACATTTTCCTTCGTTCTCAAGGGAGACTTTCCGAATATCTCATCCTGAAACAGAGAAAGAGAATGGTACATTGTTGTTATACCTGCTCCCAGCAGATCTCTCTCGCACACCTTGAGTCCAAATTCAAAATCCATCTGCGAGGTCGGGCGAGGAGCAATATACTGCTCGATTTTGTCTGAATGTACGTCAATAATTCCCGGAATGATATAACGTCCGTGGGCGTCAATCACCTTATCCGCATCTAAGCTGTTGTCGGAAAAACCGAATATCCGGTCGTCCTTTATCCATAATACTTTATTTTCAATAACACGCTCGGGGGTTACAATTCTCCCGTTTTTTATCGCTATCAATGTCTTACCCCCTATATCAGTGAATGTACAAGCTGCTGTGTGTATGCTTCCTGAGGATCTTCTAAAATCTGGTCCGTGAGTCCGCTTTCAATAATCTTACCATCCAGCATGACAATGGTTCGGTCTGCCAGCATACGAATGACTGCAAGGTCATGCGATACCAGCAAAATGGAGATTCCGTATTTTGCTTTAATCTTGCGGATTAAATCAAGCACCTTGGACTGTACCGATAAATCCAGTCCGGTAGTCACTTCATCCAACAGCAAAATAGCCGGATTGTTGGCAAGCGCCTTGGAGATCTGCACGCGCTGCTGCATACCGCCCGAAAAGTTTTTTGGCGCTTCACTCATGCGGGAGGTCAGAATTTCCACTGCTTCCAAAAGCTCCGTAGCCCGCTCGGTCATTTTTCCCGCATTGCGGCTGCCGGCGGCGATAATCTTTTCCGCAATATTAGAAGCGGCAGAATAATTCATACGCAGACCTAAAACAGGATTCTGGTAGACCATGCCCATAATGTTGTTTCTTATCATTCGCTGCTCGGCACTGCTTGCGTCCCAGATATTTTTTGAACCATCCTTATAATCGCGTAAAAGCGCCTCGCCTGAGGTGGGTGCGAAATCAAAGTACAGCGCTTTCATCAGCGTGGATTTACCCGAACCGCTCTCCCCTACAATCCCCAGAACCTCGCCGGGATACACCTCCAGAGAGATATCATTGGCCGCCCAAACACTGCCACATACGGAACAGCGGTTTTTCTCCAGGTTTTCCTGGCAATGGGGACACCCCTCACCATAACGGACTACCAGATTTTTCACGGATAGCACCGGTTTTTCATTTAGATGCATGGCTTCTTACCTCCTGACAGTACGAGGTGTCCGAGCACTGATATACCTTTTCACCAGTCTGGCTGTCAAACATCTCGTCAAGATATGTGTGCTCACTGCCGCACAAACGGCATTTTTTCCCTGCAAAATTCTCCTTTTCAAAAGGAACATCGTCAAAGGCCAGAGACACAACCTCTGTATGCGGCGGAATTGCATAAATCTTCTTTTCCCGTCCGGCACCGAATAAGTACAGGCCCTGGGCCTTATGCAGCTTCGGATTATCAAATTTGGGGATCGGGCTTGGGTTCATGACATACCGTCCCTCCACCATACAGGGATATTCGGAAGATAGCGTCACCTTTTTGTACTTGATTAAGCTTTCATACAGCTCCAGCCAAATCGGCGCATAGTCCTTTTCCGCGTGCATTTTTTTGGTAACCTCCTCCCGGGCCTCCACAATACGGAGCGGTTCGGGAATCGGCACCTGGAGTATCAGAATCTGATCGTTGTTCAACGGAATTTCCGGGATTCTGTGCCGCGTCTGAATCAGGGTTGCCTCTCGGGTGTCTGTGGTCGTTTTTACATCGGTGCAAAGTCCCACAAACTTTTTGATATTTACGGCATTGACACTCTCATCACTGCCCTGGTCGATCACCTTCAGCACGTCCTCCGGCCCGATCAGAGAAAGAGTAAGCTGGATTCCGCCCGTCCCCCATCCACGCCCAATCGGCAGCTCACGGGAACCAAATGGCACCTGATAGCCGGGGATCGCGACCGCTTTCAACGTAGCACGGCGTATTTCCCGCTTGGAACCCTCGTCAAGAAAGGCAAAATTATAATTCTTATTCATGATCGGCCCTCCTTGTTTTGCGAACCGCATCCAGCTTGGACTGGAAGGTAACATAATGAGGCAGCTTCAGATGGGAGATAAAACCGTTCATCTCCAGACTGTCCCCATGCATGAGCACAAATTCCTCATTTTGTGTCGGATAATCACCGCCGTTGTCAAGCTCTCTGTCAATGACAGCCATCGCGATGGCCTTGTTTTCATTCCTGCCAAACACGGCGCCGTAACCAACAGCCAGTTTAAGTTTATCCTGATCATCCGCCTCATTAAAGCACTCTACCTCTGTCATCAGGACTTCTCCGATGTAAATCGTTTCCTTCTCATCAAACAGATATGGTACGCACAGCTCAACATATCCACAGCGCAGCTCCCCAACGGTAGGATGAATCTGGCCAAATCCCCGGAGTGCCGAATAGGCAAGCCCCGATATAAAGCCGGTATCCGCACGGGACAATGTTTGCAGCCGCGCGCTGCGGTCACAGGGGAATTCAAGCATATTGGTCGTCACATCGTAAGGCTGCGTGTCGTTGGTCGGAAATGTATCAATCAGTCCTTCTTTTTTGAGTTCATCCGAGACACGCGGGCAAGCTGCCACTTCCTGAGGCTGTTCCTCAGCCAATCTGCTCTGAGCCTCTTTGTGAAGCCTGGCCGGATCTTCATGATTGATGTCAAAGTTTATGAGCCGGTGTGTATAGTCATAGGTAGCACCCAGAATCTGACCGCCTAAAATATCCTTAAACGCGGCAGAAATGCGGCGCACGACACGCATATCATCCGTATCAACGGTTTTTGTATAATAATTTCTTGTAAGTGTTGAGCGGTAGGCGCGCAGTAAGAATACGGCTTCCTCTACCGAGCCTTCACACTGCTTAAGAGCCAGAGCCGCATACGTCCTGGAATACAATCCCGCTTCGCTCATCACGCGGTCAACCAACAACGACATCTTGTTTTCAATTGCTTCTGTTTCTATATCTTTCTCTGTTCCGCTTCGGTAATAATCCAAAAGCCTGATGCTTTCTTCAATCGCTTCCTTACCGCCGGACACTGCAACATAGGCCATCTACCGCACCTCCCAACGTACCAGGCGGGGAATCGCAAAAAGTTCTCCGCTGCCGGCAATAAATATAAAATCAATTCCCTGTGGGTATTCATAATATTGTGCATCCCGAAGCTGTAAAGCCCTCTGCACAAGATCCGATGCCGGAAACTGACATTCGCCGTCAATCCCAGGCCCATACAGTGTCAGATTGCCGCTTGCGCTGCTGTCATCCCGAATCACCACGGTGGCACTTTTATGTGGATCGGAAAGAGTTCCGCATTTTGCACATTCCATCACGTTTTGAAGCTGATCGGGTTTACATACAAATATGAAATCTGCATCTTCCGGTTCTGAACCTTTTGCCAGTGTAAGTGATGTGATTTCATCTGCTAAGGCGGCGTTTTCGCAGGTATTAAAATGAATCTCATTGTCTAAAAGGGTCATAGCCACCGCCAATAAGGCCGGCTCATCACCAAACATTTTGTCTGCATATTCCCTGATATCGACCGTTCTTGTCGGATTGGACATTGCTTCCAAAATCAGACGGAACAGTTTCTGGCTGTCAAAAACCTCATGAAAGCTATACTTTTTTGAAAGCGTTGACATCGCTTGGCACCTCCCCGTCCATTGAATTAAAGTTCACCATGGTTTTTAAATGCATCGCGTTTTCTCGCATGATGAAATCCTTCTGTTCCTGCTCCAGCTTGAGCAGAATGTCCATGCCGGTGAATACATGATGGTTTATAGCAGCATCAATGACCGCCATGTGCAGTGCCTTTTCTGTATCATCGCCCATGGTCACGCCCATACCCTTTGCGCCGTCAAGCTCCACAACCGCTTCACTCACGATCACTTCTCCCATGTAAAACAGGCTCTGCTTTACAGGCTCACGCAGTTTGATCATAGCAAGCGTTTTGGCGGGCTCTTTGACAACGGTTACGTTGTGATTTTTTTGTATATCATCCGAGAGAGAGGCAACGATCTCCCTGTCTGCTTTCGCTAAAATAGTAAATAATTGTTTCTTATCCACGCGGTTACCTCACCTTTGCTTTAATTTTTGTAGCCAGCATTTCCAGCAGAATGACTGCGATTACGACCACATAAGTTATGAAACCAAGCTCATGCAGGTCGAAGTAAAAGCTGCCTGCCATATACAGGTCATACCCGATCCCGCCTGCACCGGCCGCTGCTCCCACCGCAATGGCATTGGTGAAATTAATTTCGAAACGCAGGAATGTCCATGCCGTCATGTAGCTGAGGGAGGCTGGAAATATCGCCTGGAAGACAATCTGCCAGAAATTTGCCCCACTTGCCCGGAGCGCCTCAATGGTACCCTGATCCATTTCCTCAATCGATTCGGAATACGCCTTGATTAAGTAGGCAGCGCTGTGAAAGGTTAAGCCTACCACGGCCGCCACACTGCCGAGTCCGGCTGCAACGGTAAAAATCAGTACCCACAAAATCGTAGGCACCGCACGGATAAAGGCAACCAGGCTTTTTATAACGTTTGATACAGCCGGGTTTGCAATATTTTTCGCACAGAGTAATGCACCAAAGAATGCAAGAATTGCACCAAAGATGGTAGACAGCACACCCAACGAAAATGTGACAAGCAAGGCATGCATCGCACCCCCGAAAGAATTGTAGGTAAGCCGGGGCTGACCAAAAAGCACCTTGACATTTTCCCATGTGGCTGCAACCGACTGGGCAAAATTGATATTCTTGTAATCAAAGGAAATAAACGCATATACGGTCAGCACAAACAGTACCAGAATGGTCAGCCTTATCGCGATGCTGCTTTTGCTTTTTGCAGCAATTTTGATTTTGCCGCTGCGGTCTTTGTGCATATATTTATGCAGATCAAGCTCCATCGGAGCCGGGGATGATATGATGATCTCGCTCATTTACATAATCACCTTTCTGATTTGGTTTGAGATTAGTTCAATTCCGATGACCAGCACTACGATGGAAATAACCACAAGACTTGCTGCACCGTAATCAAGCCGTTTATAGTAAAGATCAAAAATGTACCCGATTCCTGTGGCCGTCAGCACACCGATCAGGGTAGACGAACGGATGTTGGTTTCTATCATAAACAAAACCCATGTGACGATTTCTGACATTGCCGAAGGTACAATACCCTGAAACACGGTCTGAATATAGTTCGATCCGGTGGCAGTTAAGGCTTCGACACATTGGGAACTTACCTCATCAATCGTTTCGATAAAGGTACGCGTAAGCATTCCAAAGGTTGTAAAGAACAGGGCAAAAAAGCCGGTCAGTATGTTTTGTCCGAAGGAAAAAAGCAGCAGCATTGCCCACACCACATCGGGAACGTTTCTAAAAAACGCGGCAATGAAACGTACGATTCGTCCAATCCACGGGTTGATTCTGGTTGCACGTGTACCAAGAAGACTGAAAAAAAACGCACAAATCCCGGCACAGACGGTTACTGCCACAGACAAAAGTGCGGTCTCTATAAGCTTAGACAGAATATTAGGGAGTCTGCTCCATGACTTTTCATTCGGCACAAGGTTTGTGGCAATCCATACGACTGCCTTCGGGATGGACTCAAATCCCTCGATTACGTTGAAATTGGTAATGAAGGATGCCAGTCCAAAAAGCACAATGACACCGAGAAAGGCAAGTGTAAAGGTTTGTTTCCGCTTCGTGAAGATCGAAATGTTCTCTTTTAACTTTTTATTGTTTTCCATAGACTCACCCTACATCGGTGATTAAATCACCCTCGTTTGACTGGTATATTTCGTAAATTTTTTCCTTTGTAAGCTTCTCCGGCGGACCGTCATATACGATGTGTCCGGACGTGATTCCGATAATTCGTTTCGAATATTTCATCACCACATCCACTTGATGCAGGTTGACGACACAGGTGATTTTCATCGTATCATTGATGTTTGCCAAATGATCCATGATGACCTTTGACGAACTGGGGTCAAGAGAAGCAATCGGCTCATCGCAAAGGATTAATCTCGGACTCTGCATAATCGAGCGGGCGATGCCGACACGCTGTTTCTGACCGCCGGACAATTCATCACAGCGTTTGTATGCCTGCTCGGTCAGCCCAAGCTTTGCAAGGATTGCAAAGGCATTTTCTTTTTCCTCCTCGGAGTATATTCCGAGCATTCCTCCAAGTGTGGATTTATGACCAAGACGGCCATGCAGAACATTTTCAATCACACTGAGCCGTTCCACCAGGTTATAGTGCTGAAAAATCATTCCTGTTTTGGTGCGGATGGTGCGCAGTTCATTTTTGTTGGCCTTGAGAATATCGTGTCCATCAAACCGAATAACGCCCTGCGAAGCATCAACAAGTCGGTTGATGCAACGCAGGATCGTTGATTTTCCTGAGCCTGACGGCCCAATGATGGACACAAACTCACCTTCATTAATGGAAAAGGACACCTCTGATAATGCGCGGGTAGATCCATTATAAATCTTACTTACATTTTGAAATTCCAGGATGGGCATGTGTTCACCTCGTTTTTGTTTTTTAATAATCGCAGCACTTACTGACGATATGGGTCATACCATGAATCGGTTGTGAGAACATATCCGTAGCTGGAACTTTTCTTAAAGTAACCGGTAGCACCTTCTACCTCAGGATCATAGAAAAGAATGGCATTATCTGCAACTTCCTGTGATGTAAACAGATCCTGGAGTGCTTTTACTTCATCTGCACTTAAGTTCTTCGGATTGTATGCACATGGTCCGTTGAATACCGGAATGCTGGAAATGACGGTAAACTCTTTGCCTCCATGAACATTGAACGGAGCGTCAGCCCCCTCTTTTACTGCGTAGACAGCGCCAGCCGTGTTGGCTGTACCTTCCTTCAGTTCAATATAGCTTTCCAGCTCGATGTCACAGAAAGCCGCAACATCAGCAATTTCGGTAATCAGGTTGATTGCGGAACCCTGATGCGATCCGCCGAAGTACACTTCGCTGAAGAACTGATCTTTACCACCTTCGATCAATTTATCCGTATCCAGGTTATCACTTGCGAAATGAGAAATGATTTCTCCGGTAGGTACTTTGAATCCTGATGTAGAGCTGTTTGAAACAAATGACATCTTTTTGCCCTTGATATTATCGATGGAATAGGTGTCACCGTTTTTGTACTCCTCTGCATTTGCTTTATTAACAGCAAGCCATGAGAAGTATTTTGCCCCATCGATGGAATGGTTTTTGTCTGCATTTACAAACATAACATCAACTTCTGGATTTTTGTTTTTTGCCTCTATGTAGCCAACTGCCCCCATTCCCATAGCGATATCAGCGGAACCGCTTGCAATGGCTTCAATCGCGATCGTGTAATCCGTTGTCAGCTTATGCTCAACCTTTCTTCCTGTAGCCTGCTCGATCAGTCTGCCAACCTCCGCACGTACCTCTGCATGCGTGTTGGATGATTCATTGGGATACCAGACCACATTGATCG
>JAQUVX010000014.1 GCA_028693165.1 Lachnospiraceae bacterium
CGCAAGTCAAAACTACGATAGACACAGAAAGTTAGTACGCTTTTCATAAAAATAAATAAGTCCCAGAAACTATTGATTTTTCAACGGTTTCTGGGATTTTCATCGTAATAAAGTGTCAAAGATGGGAATATAAGCATTTTTTTAAAGGGTTTTTTAATTTTTTATTTTGTTTATGGTTTTTTTACGATGGGGACACATTTTTGTCACAAATGTTCTTTATACTGTAAGTACATTATCCGAAAGGGTAATGAGCCTTTGTTTCAAGTGCATACTTGAAATTACAAAGCTTTTTCATACTCATACCTGCTGGGAGCGAAACCCGGCAGGCCCCCCTAAAACCCTTTTAGCCCGCCTCGTTCCCCCACGAGGCGGGCGTTTTTTTGTATTCAAAACAAGCGGGGTGTTATCTTTTTCTTCTTTTTAATATTAAGATCCAAAATCCAAGGAGTGAACCTGCAAACAGCAGCGCAGCCAGGCCCGCATCGGTCCCCTGTCCGGTTCCCGGCAGCCGCAGGCGATAATGTCCGCTCTCATCCAGATAAAGCCAGCCGCCCGCAATCCGGGTTTCCGGAACATAGGAGGCTGTGATGCGTCCAATCCGGGTAACCGTCGGTATCTGCGGTTTCGGCTGCTCCGGCCCTTCCCCGCCAGAATCCGGCCGATCAGGCTTTTTCTGATTCTTACAGATCAGTTCCAGTACCTCTGCCTTTTCCGGCATTGAAAAATGCAAATCCTCCCCCACAAGATATCCGGCCGGTGCCTTCACTTCATGCAGGATGTAATCCGCGCCGGCTGTCAAAAGCCCGCTGATTTCCTGGGGCCTGTCCTGCGAAATCCAGCTGACCACCACCGCCCCGGTCCGATCCCGTATTTCAAATTTCGCTCCGGCAAGCGGCTTTCCCGTATCGGCATCGATCTTTTGGATCGTAAGCCGCGTCACTTCATCGGCCATGATCACATGATCCACCGTGCCGTCCTCCTTTACCGTGAAGGAAATCTCCGATGCAAAGGCGTATCCGTCCGCAGGCCGTTCCTCCCTCAGAACATAGGTCGCCCCCGGCTCCAGAATTCCTTCCAGCCGGTGCGGCTGATCCTCCGAAATCCAGGAATCCAGTACCTCTCCCGCCTGATTCGTCAGCGTCATCTGACAGCCGGGAAGCTCCGCACCTCCTGTGATTTCGACCTTGGAAAGCACCACCTCAGTCTTCCGGTCAAGCGCCAGAAGCCGTTTTACCAAAGCGTCCTCCCCCAACGTAAAGGCCAGTCGGTTGCTCTCGACCGAGGTTCCGTCCGAATATGCTGTCGTCTCGCACAGCACGTAGCCTGCGCCCTTTCGAAAACGTGCCTCTTCGTCTGCGCCCTGCTCCAGAATCGTCCACTCAGTCTTTCCACTTTGCGGACTAAACGCAGCGATCTTCGTTCCGTCTTCCGATTCCAGCGACAGGGTTACCCTCTCAACTGTTCTGGCCGAAACCAGCATGTGGAATCGCTTCGCCGCTTCTGCATCCATTGTCCACGCTCCTGTCACAAGTGCCGTGCCGTCAGAATATATCGTTCGCTCCGCCACTTCTGTTGTTTCCGTAGCTTCAGTTTCCGTAGCTTCTGCAAATTCTGCTTCCTGCGTCCGGCTCTCATATTCCACCCTTATTCCGCATCGGCCTTTGATGGTAATGGATTCGATTTCACTCGCCTCCCGATACTGCACCGTGATTGTCTCCAATTGATTGCTGACCTCACTGATCTTTCGCCCATCCTGTGATAGGGTGAACAGAATCGGCTCCATGGTATGATAGCCGGACGGCGCCTGCAACTCTTTCAGAAGATAGCTGCGACCGGCAATCAGACCCTCCAGAACATGACCTGCCTGTGCATCCTTGCCCTGTTCTTCCGCGCCCGGTTCCTCCTGATCCGCCTCTGTAGTAATCCACGTTTCGATCGGATGTGCTTCATCATACAAAAACTCCTGGTTCTCGCCGCGGCCAAGAAGCTCATACACCGCCAATTTTGCACCCGCAACAAACACTCCGGTCTGGGCGAAATCGCGCTTCCCGATGACAACCTGCGTCTTCTGGTTCGCGACTGTAATCGGCATTTGTGCAGACTCTCCCAGAGCGAACGATACTCCCTGCTTATCCGGCGCAAACTTCCACTCAAACACCTCGGCATTGACCGCATACCCTTCCGGGGGTATCACTTCCTTTAATCGGTACCAGTAAGGCTGGATGCTGCCGTCCTTCTGCATCGCGCCCACCGGAAGGTCTTCCACCCGGATCAGCGCTGTGGTGCCATACAGCATTTGTTTCAATACCGGTGTCTGCATGGTTTCCGATGTATAGGCAGAAAGTTCAAACACCGCCCCGGTCAGCATATTGCCGTCCGCATCGGTTTTTCGGATCTCAAGCTGCCCCCTGACCGGCACATTGCTCACGGTAATCACCCGGATTTCCTCACTCTGATGATATTCGATTCGAAGCGGTTCAAAGGTCGTGTAATAATCCGGACTCTTCCGTTCTGCCAGCCAGTAAATTCCGTCCGGAAGCCGCCGGATCGTGTGCGGTTTCCAGTCTCCCTTCTGATAACCTTCGGGAATCCGGCCATTGACCTCATCCAAATCCGTGTATACACCGTCCTCCCCCGTAATCCAGTCTGCGATAAGATGTTCCTCATCCCCGCAGAAGTTACCACCTTCATCCGGTCGGTAGAGCCCCAGATGTGCCCCTGTCAGCTCTCCGTCTCTGCCCGCCGCAGTCTTCGCGATCCGCAGCGCGCTTTCCACATTTTCGACCTCATAGTGCAAAACCTTCTCTGTGTCCGATATGGTAATCACCAGCGGCTCTGCCTGCGCAAAGCCCGGCACCACCTCCGTCTCCACCAGCACATAGCTGCTGCCCACCGGCAGATATTCAAGCCGCGTCCTCCCCTCGATGGTCTGGTACAGCTTCGCCCGCTCGTGAATCTGCGAGAGCTCCTTCCAGTCAAACTGATACTCATAAATAAAATCACGTCCGCTCAGCCGGTCCTGCTGTCCATATACGCTGATCCGAATATCCATTCCTTCCTCCGTGCGAAACACAAGAACCGCCTTCGTCGGAAAAAGGCTTTCCCTGCCGCCATCAATGGACGCGTCAATCGACTCTGCCGAAACGTATTCTGCGCGGTGCTCCGTTCCTCCCGCACTCCACACGACCGAGGTGTGCAATGTCACACCATACAGGTGGTACATTTCCTCAAAGGCTTCTGCAAATGCCGCGCAGGATTCACGATCAACGGTCGTCCAGTTGGCCGCCGGCGATGCTTCCTCGTATTGCGGTCGGCCTTCTGCGTCATACAAAACGTTCCCGAAAGCATCCAGTTTTGCCGGATAAAGCGTAAATCCGGCCCCGCCCAAAGGCCTGTGTTCGCCTCCGTCCAGCCTGTATTTTTCTACCTCAACCTTCGTGTGATCTTCGTACAGAAGAAACGTCTGCACATTTGGCGTATTGCTCACTTCCAGTTCCAATGGCTTTGCCGTCACAAAGCCTTCCGGTGTACTGACCTCCTCCAAAAGATAATCGCCTAACGGCAGGCCCTCCAAAAAGGCCGGTGTCTCCCCCGTCACAAAAGACCAAAGCGGCTGCGCATCCTTTTTTTGCAGATAATATCCCTTGGGATACTGCTCCAAATCCGTGGTGTAGGTCCGCTCCGCCGCATAAAGCTCCAGCTCGGCCCCTTCCACCAGACCATAGCTATAGACTCCGCCTTCTGCCCCGGCACCTCCGTCCACTTTCCCGATCTCGATCTTCGTGGTCTGATCCGTCATCGATACCGTCTGCAATTCTTCTGTTTCCCGCACCGTAACCGCGGTCGGCATCCCCTTCAGATACCCGGCGGGACTCTTCAATTCTTCTAAGATATAATGCCCTTCCGGCACACGCTTCAGCACATCGGGCTGTCCGTCTGTCACGTTCTCATGGAACGGATCGTTCGGCGTCTGATCGGAGGTGACCCAGGTGTTTTCCAGCAGATACCCTTCGCCCAATCGATGATACAGCTTCTTTCTGTCCTGCTGCTCCCGCAGTTCTTCGCCGTCATAAAGCTCTCCGTGCTCGTTGATCCGATACGCGGCGACATTGTATTCTTCCAGATTGTCCGAATCCTGCTGGCGGACGAACACTCCGTTTCGGTCATAGAGATCCGTACTCTTGTCATAAGTTTCTTCGCTGCGCTGATAGTATTCCGTCAGACCATGGCGGTCAAAAACCGGATTCATTTCTTTTGCAAACGCCCCGTTGTTGTCATCCGCCAGCACCTCATTGTTCTGATTCTGTCCGGCTTCGTTTTGGGTTAAGCTGGTCTCCCGATGGCTTTCCTCGCCCTGCTCGGACTTCCAGCTTCCGGTCAGGTAGGTCGTATCCTCCGTCACTTCTCCAACTGATGCCAGACGGGACGTGGTAATCTTGTCGCGGGCGATGAGATTGCCGTCGATATCTCTATGGATATTGACCGGCCACACCAGGCGCTTCGCCCGCCCATCTGCCGTCTTGTCCACGGTCTCCACATAGGCCAGTCCCGTATAGGGATCAACCAGCGCATCGCGGCTTCCGTCCCGATCAAGATGGTAAACCTTCGTATCCTTTCCCGCCTCCAGCACCTTGTCCGTCGGATGATATGCGATCTCAGAAAAGTCCCCGCCGACAAATTCCAGATAGGGCATGCCGCCCTTAAAGGCAAAGATCGATGACGCCCCGTCCAGTGGATGCAGTTCCGGCAGTTCCAGACTGTCCAGATCGTAGTATAAAATATCGGTATCGTGCCGTTTCAGCGTCACAGCAGACCAGAGCGCATCATCCGCCTGCACAAACCCTGTTTTCTCCCCGGCATAGCCTTCCCTGACATACATACGTGTGACATTGCCGGTCTGATTGCGTTCAACGACCAGACCTTCCCAGGCATGGTCCTGCGTGTCCCCGGATGCCGCCAGCTCCAGTGCATCAAACAAGGTCATGGTCGCTCCTGGAACATAAGGGTTCTCCTGCTTTTCCTGTCTCACGGTCCGGGTCACATAGCCGTATCCTGCAAACTGGTTCCCATGATAGACCAGCTTCACATCCTCCCCGGCCTGCTTTCTTGCCGCCAGATATTCCAGCGTCCCTTTCCTCCACGCATAGCCGAGATAGATTCCATTTTCATAGGCATAGACATAATTCGGATCATTTCCAATGGCAGTCAGGCTGCCGTCGATCCGCCCGCTGACCTTGTAGGTCCATGTCCCGTCACCGGTTTCCTTTAATTTTTCCACCTGCAGCCGGATCGGCGCATTCTCCACGTTGATACGGGCCACATGCGTCAGGTCCTGCGGCTTGTTTCCGTTGGCACTCCGATCCTCCGATTCATATTCGTACAGGGCCGCCAGAATCCGGTCGTCCTGATTTCCCTCCTTATAATAGGTCACCTGATCCGAATAGATTTCCAGCGCCATCGGCTTCGTCCGATTATACCCCGCCGGAGCCTTCGCTTCACAAATCACATAGGTCCCCGCCGCCAGCACCTGCGGCGTTTCCAGATAACCGACCGTCTGCCGCTGGTCTGCCTGTCCGAGATTGGTCATTTCCTCCTTCATGCCGCCCTCGCGCACCGTGGAATAGCTTTTAAAACTGCCAAGGACGATCCGATCCGACTCCTCACAGACCGGCGTCCCGGGCGGCACCAGACCAGAATAGAGATTGCCCGGCCCGGTTTCCTGTCCAAACAGGCGCTCCATCCAGCTCATGCGACGCACCATCGGGCGAATATCCACGGCCCGCATGGATTCCAGAAATTCCTTTGTGCCCGTGATGGTCGTCGCCGTTTCATAGAACAGCACCGCGCCATTTCCATCCTTCTTCTCCTCGCGTTTTGCGGCATAAAGATTGAAAATTGCATCATCATGCAAAATATTCTCATGCGTCTCAGAATCCAGCTTCTCAATACGCAGTCTGGCCGTAAACGGGCGGTTGCAGAATTTGCTGTAGCCATAGCCTGCATAGCTGCTTTCCCCGGACGGCTCCGGCTCTCCTGTGGCCTCCTCTCCACCGTCGTCCGGCTCCTTCATCGTATACGGAACCAGCATGGCCGCATACTTCCCGTCGTAGGCAGTCAGCATCCCATGCATCGTCTTCACCTGATCCCGATACACGATTCCAGGCACATTCTCCTCGGTCACCGGCCCGCCCGGATAGGGCACAGCATCGGCCGTTCCGGCCTGTTCCGACACAGAGCTGTACCGGTAATGACCGGAAATCGCCGTGCGGCCGCTCTGCCCTTCGCTCAGGTAATAGGGATTTTCCGCATCCTTTCGCACATCCTGCTCATTGTAACCATTTTTGTAGGGACGGTACTCGGACTGGGTCAGCGCAAAGTAATTCCCCGCTTTCGGCACCGCCGGTACCCCATTCGTAATCCGGTCCACATCCTGTCCATATTTGTACACCTCAAAATCACCGGCATTACTGTGCGCATAGATTATATGCGTTTCTTCATTGAAACGGATATGATACCGGCGCTCCAGCTCGGCCTGGCTCAGACCGGAATCATAATGATAATATCCATTTTCCACCTCCGGAGATGCCTGTGATCCGGCATAGCTTTCGTAAGCCGCCGGCAGCGTCACCTCCCGCGGCCGATCAATCTCGTAATGCCTGTTCGCGAAATCCTCCAGCTCGTCATACTGTGGCTGCTGTTCCGCAATCACATACGTGCCATACGGCAGGTAAGCAGAGATTCCAAAGTAATAGCCCTCTCCTCCATCACTCTTGCTGTCCGCAGATACCGTTGTGAGATTGTGATCCGAACCGCCCCCTTTTTCCTTGTCCCACGCGATCGCGTAGATCTCATCCAGGTCATAGGCGAAAAACGGTTTCAGATAATTTTCCGCTTTGATCACGGCCTGGCGCAGCGCATGGTCATACAATTCCTCCGAATACGCCACCTGACCGTCCTCATCTTCGGTTTCCTCCGGGTTGTTCGCCACCTCCCGCACCTGCTTTTTCACTTCCTCGTCGAGATACCAGTCAACCGCAAACTGGCGCACCTGATCAGACACCCGTGTGTTCAGCAAGGTGTCTTCGGTTCTGTTGACCGCATTTCCGACCGGCCGCCAACTGGTATAGGTGGGTGCGGCGTCATCCCATTTGTCATGGTTTGCGACCGCGATGGCCGAGAAAAATTTGTCATAATTATATACCGGAACCACGCGGATGCCCAAGCCATCCTCTGCCACTCTTGTCGTGGTTTCCAGCAGCGCGGTAAAGCCGTCATTCTGCCCGGCATTGATGAAATCATCCGTAAAACTGTAAAGTTCGGTGTTGGCTATGACCGCATCCTGCGAATCCTGATACAGGGGGTCCGTCCGGTGCAGAACACGCGTGTTGATCCGGCTGACCAGAGCCGGGAACGCGGCTTTGACTGCCAGAATGTCGATCTCCTGCCCCTTTCGGTCCTGCCAGATGATCGTACCGTCCTCATCCCGGTAGAGCCGCTCCAGATTCGATTTCAAATAGGTCTTAAATCGAAAATGATCCAGATTCTCCGCATCCCGAATGACCTTCGTCACCTTGATCTGCTGTTTGATGGCCCTCTGCTGCACGCCGACCGGGTTTTTCCGGGTATTGGTTCCGGGCCGATTGGCACCGTCCTGCCATACGTATTCCTGACCGGGATAGACAAGTTCCGCTGGTTTTGCGTAGCTGTTGTCTCCTCCGATCGTTCGGTTTTCGTAGTCAAGATAAGCCCTTACATTAGCAAATTGAACCCGCGTGTAGTAAGCGGCTGTTCCCACGCGGTCGCCTGCTGCCCAGTTTCCCGGATCGGTCATGGAGGCAATGTCCTCCACCGTCAGAGTCACAAACCGTTCCGGCAGCACCAGCTTGAACGCATATTGCTGCCCGTTTGTATCCTCATGCGCAGCACCATATCCGTCCGTGTAGCTGCTCTGCACGTGAAACACCGCCGCAGGATTTGCCGTTGTTATCGGAAGCTCTGTATATTTGCCGACCATCGCTTCCTGCGTGGCCCCGGCAGTCTGCTCGCGGTATTCCATTTTCCGAATCGGATTTCCCGCCGCATCCAATGGCGTTTCTCCAACCGCATAATACAGATTCCGTTCTGTCTTTTTCGTAACCAGACCTCCGTCACGATCCGCCTGTGCATCCGGAATCAGTGTCGCCGACACAAAGCGGCTGCCGCCAAATTCCTCGAAAAGCACATTCTCGTAACGGCCGAAGGTATTTCTCTCCGCTTCATCCAAGTCGCCTGCATAGGTGGCATAGAGATAGCGCGAAGCTTTGCCGGAATCCTCCGGCAGATATTCCACACGATGATAAATCACGCCCGCATCGGCATCGCTTCCGCTTTGATCCGGCACGAAAAAGTCCGGCGGATTGCTCAGACGTCCGGCATAGATGGTCACACCATATGCTCTCGCTTCCTCCTCAATACGCTCCAATCCTCCATAATTATAGAAATCATTGGTATTGTAATAATCGAGAATCGTCGCAAGCAGATCTCCTACTGTGAGTGAAACTCCTGCTGCATCCTGCTTCTCCACCTGAAGTGTCACAATCGGATAGCCCGACGGTTCTGCATCCGGCTTTGGAGCGTGTTTTCCATTCGCCCGCAGCGCCTTTCGCAGCTTCTCTCTTATAAACTCCGCATCGCCGGCCTGGATGTCCGATGCCAGTTTCGCCCGCACCTCCTCCGCTGTCATTCCGCTCTCCGCCTCAAGCAGGGATTCCTGCGTGACGGCTTCATCCAGAGGCATCCCTTCCACGGACAGGATCTGGTGCACCTGTGCAGAGACCGCAGCCGGCTCAGTCATCAAACTGCCATCCAGATTATATTTGGGATATTGATAAGCATGTTCTGCCGTCACATATACCGGATTCCCGTCAGCATCCACCACACCGACCTCCTCATAGATGCCGGTGCCGACCTCCACCGTTTCCGCCCGAATCGCAGTATCCAGGCGATACAGCCGGGTTCCCTCCGGAAGATTGTTCAGAACAAGATCAAAGCCCGCCGCACCTGTACCGGTGCTCTCCGCATGAAAAAACAGCTCATTATAATCCGGGTCGCGGTAATCCCCGGTTGGACTGCCGGAAATCTGTGCTTCGGCAAACAGACTGCCAGTAATATTGGCATAACCGGTTCCGGCCGGGGCTGCCGACACCTCATACTCCTGTCCGAGATTCGTGACCGCATTCGCGCGATTTCCAACCGAAAGCTCATATCCTTCCGACCGCGTGAGCTCCCGGATATAATACTCCCCCAGAAGCAGCGGCCGTCCGATCCAGCAGTTCCCATTCTTTGCCTCGTAATCATAATATTGACGCTCGTACCGCCCATCCGCCGTATAGTCGTCCACAAACACATCCGCCGTGTAACGGTTGCCCGGTGCCGCCGCGGACCAGGCATCCTGCGTCGTCACAATCGCACCCTGTGTGTAATCATAGTGATATCCGGGTGCCTCCGTGTTCGTCAGGAAGGAGGCATCGCCCTCCTTATCCGTCGCAGCCACCGCCACAAGATTGTCCCGCCGGTAGACCACGCCGGTTTTTCCATCCGGATGCACGAGATCCTCCGCCGCAAAAAGGCCATAAACTGCCCCTTCCAGCGTCCCGTCCCCCTGACTGTCGCCGTAAGAATCGTAATTTCCGCTCGCCGCAGCAGCCTGTCCCTTCTCCAGCTCCATGTCCCGCTTATTGATGTGAAGCTCGCCCTCGGTCCGGTGGTCGTAGATACGCCACGCATCGCCTTCGCCGTCAGCATCGTCGCAGTGGCTGTAGTTATCCTCCGGCCCCGGCTCGAGATCTTCCCCCGAACTGGCCGCCGCCAAAGCCATCTGATACGCACTGGCAAAGATACTGCTTGCAGCGTGGACTTGTGAAAATGCAGCGGCATCACGCTCGGACTGTGATGAATCCGCTTGTCCGCCCGTCGCCTCACGCTGCTGTGAAAACGAGAGTGCGGCCACGGCATTAGAAGCAGTCGCGTTGGAGGCGGTCGCTTTGTGAGCGGTCCCCTGATGAACATCTGTATTGGAACCCGTGGCTTTCTCCGGTTTTAGCAAGTCATTGATCAGTGCAGTCTCAGAGTCCAGCTCAAGATCAGAGTCTTCCTCCGCGTCATCCACATTCCGCGCGGGCAGGAAAAATCGCAGAATCTTTTGCAGAATCGTGCCAGGCTTATGTTCTGGATTTTCTTCTGGAAATTTCCCTGGGTCTTCTGTCGGGCCTTCTGCCCAGTCGTCTTCCTTCCCATCCGCCAGACCATCCAACTGTGCCCCCTGTTCTCCCGCCAAAATCCCCGCCCGCTCCGCCAGAATCGTCCTGGCCGATCGCATGGGAAGATTTCGTTTGATCTGAATCTCATTTCCATACGCCCCGGCAAAGGAAGCATTGGCTCCATTCTGAGAGGCATCCGTGGAGATGATCTCAATGGGAAGGTCATCGGCGTGAAGCCCGTGATTCGTGTACCCGGTTCGTGCAGTTTCCTCCATCAGCGCATAGCTGTATTTCAGAGCAATAAAGGCATCATAGGTCGCATCCACATCCTCCTGACAACCAGACTGCGAAAACGACGTTTCCCCGCTGGCAGAAGCCGTGCTCCCGGCGGATGGCGTTTCTCCGGGCGAGCCGCCGTAACCGGATATGGATTCGATCTCAGACCGGCTTACCGAATCCATCAGCCAATGAAAATGCACCCCCGAAAAATCCCCCTGCGCCTTTTCCTCACAGGACGCAAAGCAGTCCAGCCAGCTCCTTGCCAGCTTCCGGTTCTCCTCTCTGGCCGCCTCGATTTCCGCCTCATTCTCGATCTCTCCGGTTTCCGGGTCCTCTTCCTCCTCCGGCACTAGGACAAAAGAAGGTGCCGGATGTCCGTCACAGAAAGTCTTATCGTAATGATACCCGTGATTGACTGTCTTTTCTGCATGCCCGTCCTGATCCGTAAAGATCGAACTCACAAACCGAAAATCCTCCCAGATCACCGGATTATCCTTATGGTAGCTTTGATAGGGCGCACCGCCCTCGTAGATGGTGACCGCCCCATCCCGCTCCCGATCGATCTCGTCCTGGTCATCAAACCGTTCGTAAAGATTGAATACCGCATCCTCCAGCGGTTTCCCCGTCTCGTGATCGTACTTGAACATCTGAAGATTATAGGTGGACGTAAAATCCTCCTCATGCCGATAAATCTGAAACGCAAGCCCGCCCTCCCCGCCGGGAATGACCGCCAGAGAGCCGCCCAGTGCGGCATAATAGGACGCCGGGACATCCTCAATCTCGACAAACACCAGCCGCTGATGTGCTTCCAGGGGAGCCGCTCCTATATGTGCCTGCGCATGGGTTCCCGAACATTTGCTGCAAACCCAGAGCTGAAGGCAGCGCTCATAAACCTCATCTGCATCGGCAAACGTGGTTCCGGTCTGATATTCCGTATTGGCCGTGTCAAACTTGACAATCAGGCTCTGCGGATTCGGATTTATGTTTTGAAACGTGATCGCAGAAGCAGTCTTCTGGTAGGTCCAGCCGCCCGGAGGAGACGCCGTATAGGTTCCCTCCACCCCGCTGGATGAAAACAGCAGAGGGACTTTTGCAATAAAATCCGCATCCGCTCCGCCCGGATCAAAGGGAATGGCATAGGTACTTTTGTCAATCTCCAGCGCTGCAGCAGCCGCGGTATGTCCCTGCAGCACGGACGGAACCGGCTTACCCGTGACAGAAGTCCCGCCGGATCCTCCGCCCGCCGCACCGATCAGCCCCGCCATCTGCAAATATTCTGTTTCATGCGCCAGCACAGCATCCATCCACGAATACTTTGCCCGGACACTGTCGACGTGAATGATCTTCTTCAAGTCCTCCTCGGTCACACATGTCTGGATCGGAGGCAGGCCCCTGGCCGGTGCCTGTGCATTGATGTTCTGCATGACGGTGTTGATCGCCTGCACATTGCCAAAGCTCGCCTGCAGGGACAGCATTGACCAGAACACCACCGCCCGTTCCCTGACCGACAGGCTCTGGGAAGGCAGGATATACTGGTACTCGTCGCCCTTCATCATCGCGCGGTTCGCACCATAGCCATCAATGCAGTAATGGTGAAAGCCTTCCGAGTGGGCGATGATCGTATCTCCCGTTTCTGCCGCCCGCACGCTCAAGAGGCCAGGGGGCAGACCGGGCATGACAACCATCAGCAGCATAATAACTGCCAGACTGCCCGCTAAAAACTGCCGCAGTTTTTTTTCATATGGTTTCATTCTTTTTTGTCCTCCAAAGCACCTCTTCTTCCGTCAGACACTTCGTGGAAATAGCAGTCTTTTCCGCCAATCGTATTCCAGCCGGTCACCATCCGTCCAAGCGTTCCGTCCGAAGTCTCGTGCAGATAGTAGATGTCTCCGTTTGCGTCGGTGTGCCAACCGGTTACCATACAGCCCTGCGCATCAAACAAAAACCAGTCAAACGCGCTTTGCCCCGCCTCAGGGTTCGCATACGGATTGCGGACTGCCGCCCACTCATTCGCATAGGTTCTGTCTCCATCTGTAAACATCCACTTTCCCGCATCGTTCTGAGACCAGGTACCAGTCACCACATAGGCTGGCAGTTGTGCGCCCGAAGCCATCCCCGGTCCTGCTGCCGCCGCGGTGCCTGCGCCGGAACTGCTGCCTCCGCCTGACGAACCGCCTCCGCCACTTCCGCCCGATGAACTGCCTCCGCCCCCGCCTGACGAACCGTTACTTCCGCCAGACGCTGCGACCGTCGCATCCACAGTTTCAAATGTGATCGTGACATCGCACACCGCCGCAATATGTCCATGCGTCTGGTCCTCGCTGACCGCCGTCACGCGCTCCGTATATGTGGTGCTTCCGCTCACATTTAAGTTCGGGTCCAGCGCCTTTCTGGCATTGTCTGCAAGAATCACATTCTGAATCCATGCAGGATTCTGCTTCCCCTCCAGATCACATTGAACCGTTACCCTGCAGTCCTGGGTGTAATTGCCCGCCGGAGCCAGCGCGATGATCTTCCCGGATTCCCGGTCGCTCCAGCTTATATGCTTCAGAAACGGCTGCTCCGGATAAAGCGATGCCGTCAGAACCACCGGTTCGCTGCAAGTCATGGTCTGCGTCGGATTCTTCCGGTTGCCGGTCAGTTTTCTCGTGATGGTACAGGCGAGCTTCTCCCTGTTTAAATTCAGTCCTTCCACCCGCACCGTGGTCTGATCCAATATACGAAATATCACGGCGATCCGGCAATTTGCATAGACCGGCTGATTGTTCACCGAGGTCTCCGGATTGGTGGAAGCCGTCAGAACTGCGTACTGCGTATAAATGGTATCGTTAATCTTCTCGCGGTATTGATGATCCGCCTGCGCCTTGACTTCGCGGTTTATGATGTTCTGAATAAACGAAGAATTGAGATTGGGCAGAATAGCCGCATCCTTTAAGGTATAACCCGTCTCAGAACGATTTTCCAGAAGCTCTGCATCGTCCACCGACCATTTTACCGACTGATCCACCGTCTGTCCCATGCCGTTGAGCGTGGCGTGGATGGCGACCGGCTGCACCTCCACCGACTGATCCAGGACGCCGTCGATGTAGCGGGCAATCAAAATTCCTTCTCCGTTCTTTACCTCGGTCACAATCCCCGGCGCTTTCCGGTCTCCGCTTCGCGTCTGGACGACCTGAAGCAGGGTGTCAGCCGGATCAAGCGCCACCTGCGTGGTTACCTTCACATATTCCGCATTCAGCTCCGTATCGCAGGGCGGCATGATGAAGGTATAGGAACCGCCTTTGACATAATTCATCGGCACATCACTGCCATCCTCCTCGCGGTAAGTGGGTGCCTTGACTCCCCCCGCCTCCGCCGTGCTCACCACCATCTGATACCGATTCTCGTTGGTGTTCTTCGGCGCAGTCGTCACGGTCACCACAATCCCCGGTGCCATCGCCGCCACATGATCCTTGTCAATGGCGCGATAGTAGGAACTGCCCGTATCCGAAATTGCCGTCAGCGCCGCCACATCCGTGTCAAAGGTTCCATTGGCATTGCGCGCATCGATACGCGGAATATCCACCAGATATCCACGGATCGGTTCTCCCATATACCCGGGCGCAAAGTGGTCAATCCGAAACGGCAGATTCTTCGCATAACCGTCCGTGGTATATTCTTTGCCCAGCTTCTGGGTGATGATGTAGCGGATTCCATCCTCAAGCTCCTCGTAAAAATAGCGGTCTTTGCACCCGGTCTCCGCCTGTCCCGCCACGGTCACATACTTTCGTTCCACGTCCGTCCAATATCCGATGTGAGCCGCCTGCGTGTAGCTGTTGTCCCCGTCAATGGTGCTGCCAAACACCAACTTCGCCTTGGCCGCCGAATTGGTGTACAGGTACGCCAGATGACTGTCCTTCTCCGTCCCGTAAGTAAACTGATCACGGGCATCACGGGTTCCCACAAAGGTGCCTTCGCGGGACGCACTTCCGTTGTTGCTGCGGGAAATATCCCCCGCCATCCGCGCCAGCACGAGATTTCCACTCTCATATTTTCCGACAATGCCGCCGATCGCTCTGCTTCCATTTCCGCCGATAGTGCCGTTCACATAAGAATTGTAAATGGAGGTCTCCCGCATTCTTCCTGCAATACCGCCCACATAACATTTTCCCTGAATGCGGTTGGAATTGCCGTTCTGCGTCAGCACCGTATTGTCAATCAGATAAGCCCGCTGCACATTTCCCGCGATACCGCCGACGTATCCGGCTGATCCCTCCGAATTCAGGATAATGCTGTCGGCACGGCAGTTTTCGATCGTGACCTGCCCGTTCACCGCGCTTCCGTTTCCGATTACCTCCGCCGCAATTCCGCCGGCATCCTCCGCAGAGTAGGCATAACCACTTACCGTCACGTCCCGGATCACGGCAGAACCCGTGATCATACCTGCGAGAAGCCCCACGTTTTCCACGCCATAAACATCCTCTGCCTCCAGAATCAGGTTTTCTACAGATCCACCGTCGATTACGCCAAACAGACCGATATTTTTCAAATTCCATGCGGGATTGATCAGCTTTAATCCACGAATCGTATTGCCGGCTCCATCGAAATGTCCGCGAAACGGATGCGCCACATCGCCCGCAAACTCCGCCCGATTCTGATACCAGCCGATGGGATTCCAGTTTCCATTTTGCAGTTCCAGATCGCCCAGATCGATGTCATTGGTCAGTTCAAAATACTGATCCGCAAAATCCTCCCCAGCAGCCACAGCTTCCGAAAGTCCCATCAGCAGGGCAAGGCTGCCGATCTGATAGGGCCTCGCCTCCGTGCCCAGCCCCGGAAATTCATCATCCCCGTTCCACTGTTCCCACAGATCTCCTATAGCGACATTTCGAAGCAGATTGGACGTGGTCGCCAACTCCCCGGCATTGGACGGAGTCGCCATATTGGATGGAGTCGCCGTATCGGATGAAATCTCCACATCAGATGCAGTAGCCGCATTCGACGGTGTCTCCAAGTCATCCCATAAGTCCTGGTCTTCGTCCCAGATCAGTCCCTCTTCTTCTGCCAAAACCGGAAATCTCCAGATTCCGATAGTTCCCTGCACCACAAGCAGGACCGCCAGCGCTGCCGCCAGCTTTCTCTTCACTAACTGTCTCATACGTTTGTTTTCCCTCTTTCCCTGTATTGTTTACTGCGCCAGCACAAAAGCCGGGCGCACACCGATCGTCGCTGTCACCTTCAGCTCCGGGTCCCACTCCTCCGACACATCTTCCGGCCTGACTGCCGCCGGGCGAATCGTCCCGTCCAGCAGATCCACGACATACGCAAGTCCGGTATCATGCTGTCCGCGGGTTCCCGCCGGATTTCGCAGCCAGTAGCCTTTGCTGTATTCTCCATACTGCGTCTCTGGATTTTCCCGTTCACTGCCGTCAAACCGCCACATCCACTGCCGGTATTTCAGCGCTTCATCCACCGACAGCACAAACAGCCGGTCGGTCATTTTCTGATAGCCGATGTACGCCCCGGTCAGCCCGTCCTGATCCAACTGACCAAACAGCGTCGCTCCCGTGCGCCCGCTATAGGCCCGGTCCACGCCGATCGCAATCGGCAGCGCTCCGGATGCCGCCTCACTCTGGCGATTCAGCCAGCTGCGGATGTTCGAATATTTATAATCATTGGATGTTCCAAAATTCACAATTTCTCCCGGATAAAACACGTAGTCATGCTTCCCGTCCTCCGTCGGCTCAAAGACATACTTCGAGCCAAAATCAGCCGGTATGACCGTGTCGCAGAGAAACAGCGCCGAGGGGACATGATACTCCATCCCATCGGAATAGTTTTCATCAATACAGCGAAAGCGGAACTTCATCCCATCCAGACTGCGCACCACCACGTCGCCCAGACTCCAGTGCCCCGCCGGAAACGTCAACGCCTGATGCTCCTCCTGCGGCCCTGCTAGCGTCGTTTTTTCCATTCCTGCCATACTTTTTTCCGCCAAAAGCGTGAAACTCAGCGCAAATGCGGATACCAAAACAACACAGAATCGTCCCCGATTCCATTTCTTTTTTGAGCAAATGCCCACCGTTACACCTCCCTTCCTGTTTCATATCCAACATTCGAAAGTTCTGCACTTTATAACCTGGAAATAAATCGATCAATACCGAAACCAAATGACACAAAGAATTACAAATTGAAAGAATTGGTATAGCTGTTTTCATAGCATGTGTGTTGGGAATCATAAAACTTACATAAAAAGAGTTTCAAAATTTCTGAGATGTTTGGATATGTGTGTATATATTAGCACAGTTTGTCTCGAAATGCAAGAACAAATAATGCAATATATATTTGACATTTTGCAATGTATATGTTATTCTCTTTTTAGGAGGCATGAATATGAAAAATTTGAGAATCAAGTCGGCTCGTGCCGCTAAGGATTTATCACAGGGGGATTTGGCATCAATCGTAGGCGTGACGCGACAGACGATCGGGATGATCGAATCCGGTGAATATAACCCGTCTTTAAGGCTTTGCATTGCGATCTGCAAAGCTTTAGACAAAACTTTGGACGAATTATTCTGGGAGGTGTAAAATTATGGATGAGCGAATTGTCAACAGCTATTTGAAGATCCGTGCAGAACTGATGAGTTTGATTTTGATTGTCTGCGCCGTATCTCTGGTCGTGAAATATACGTTTCTGAAGATGCCGTTTGAACGTGCCGTTACCGAGTATATCATTTTAGTCGGCAGCCCGATCTATATGGCCGTCCGCAGCCGGATGCTTGGTGTGACACAGATTGCAGGTCTGTCCGGCAGGCGGGATCGCAAGCGGACTGCCTTAGTCGCTGGTCTGTGCGTCGGGATTGCGGTCTATATTCTTTCGCAGGCAAACCGTGAGGGAAGCGTCGACTGGGGCGAGACGATGGTCTTTGGCCTGGCATTTGCAGCCGCCTTTATCGCCATTGGCTGGGGATATCGGAAGTATGAGGAGAAACGACAGAAAGAACTGGATTCTAAGTATGGAGAATGAAGGAATTTGCGAAAACGCAGCGATGAAGCCGGTCTTGCCCACGGATATTTTCCTGGCAGGATCGGCTTCGTTCATTCTTGTAGAAATACTATTTCGATTTTAATAACTTTTTTGCACACATTTTTTCTTCTTCGCCTTTGTCAGCTCGAAGCTCTGCGCAATCAGATTTTCAATCTCCTCCACCGGAACACTTCCATCCAGGCGGACACTGATCCACTTCTCTTTATTCATATGATATGCCGGATGGAAACCAGGCTTGGTCCGTAAAAGACCAATCAGATTCGGATCGCATTTAACATTCAGAACGTCCACAAGATCCCGATCGGTCAGTCCCAGCTTGTCCATCCCAATCTCCAGGATCACACCATACCATTTCTGGTTATCATCATGGCGCAGAACCGCGTTGTGATCTCTCCATGGATACTCCGGATCTGTGCCATACTGCTTCTTTACCCAGTCGAAAATTGTCTGCCTGTTCATAGCTACTCTAACACCCCCGCCTGTTCCTGCGCCCAGTGATCCACAATAACGCCTGGCGCATACACGAACATCATATGCATATCTTCATTCCCAGCATTGTACAGAGAATGTTTTTTGCCGGATGGAATAAAGACATAATCATGCTCATGTACTTCCCGTTTTTCTCCATCTACTTCGATGATGCCATCCCCTTTTAAGATGGTATAAGACTCTACCGTCTCATGATCATGTTCCGGGATTCCGCCTCCCGGATAGATCACAACAAAACCCTGACAAAACTTTTCTCCGGTTATTGCCCCGTTCTGTCCGAGGATCACCCGCGTTCTTCTTCCCGCTGGAAATTCCGTGCCTTCAATATCATAAATATTTACCTTTTGCATTTTAAACCCCCAATTTTTTCACCGAATCCCGAACGACCAGCCTTCCCTTGTTGTATGTAACACTCCGTCCTGCACATTTCGCTGTTTTCATCTGCTCTTCCAGTTTTTCAAACACCGATTCCGCGCTGTCCTGAAGTGAATGGCGGATTGTCGTCAGACTCGGATTCAGATACTTTACGAATGGGATGTCATCAAACCCGGCGATGGAAACATCTCCCGGTATGGTCATATTCAGTTCATACACCGCTTTGTAAACTGCAAACACCATATAATCATTAAATGCAAAAATTGCACTTGGCCGGTCTTTCCTGCTTAATAATTTCTTCGTTCTTTCTCTGATGTCTTCTTCATCCTTAACATTTCGAATAATCAGGTCTTCCCTCTGCTCAAGCCCATACTCCTGAAGTGCTTTTTCTACCCCCTCAAGCCGCTCCTTATTATACTGCCTGTCTTTATCGTTGATCAGCAGTGCGATGTCACGGTGTCCGTTTTTTAGCAGATAGTTTGTCACCTGATAGGTAGCATCCACATTATCAATATTGACACAGGGGACATCCAGATCAAAGGTACGATTGACAACAACCATGGGCACCGTTCCAACATATGGTTTTATATGGTCGATACTCTCTGTTGATGCAATATATAAAATTCCATCGACAAATAAGTGCTGCAGTGTTTCCATATAATATTGCTCTTTTTCAACACTTCCCAGAGCATCACATAGGATCATGGAATAGCCGGCAAGACTTGCATAAGTTTCCATACATTTCACAATTTCAGGATAATACGGATTCGTAACATCCGGTATAATCAAGCCAATGAGTTTTGTACTTCCTTTTTTCAAACTTCTTGCCGCCAGATTCGGTTTGTAGTTCAGCGCACTGACAGCTTCCAAAACCCGCTCTTTTGTCTGCGGTTCCACAAACGCAACTCCCGACAATGCCCTTGAAACTGTGCTGGGGGATACCCCCGCATACTTTGCCACATCTCGAATTCCAACCATACGTGTCACTTCCTGTCTTAATTATATTTCTTTAAATGTATCACCATTTCGGAAGTCGCGCCACACATTTTCGAACCAATTATCAATTTTCGGGATCGGACGAACCTTTCTCCAGCTTAAACTACATGTTTCTTCCTCTGACAGGTACCTGATTTCCTGAAGGACCGACACATCAGTGTCTTTCGCAATTGTTCGGAACAGCTCTTTTAACTGCTCTTCCGGCAGAGTTCCATTTTTATTATAGACCAGAAAGGAGCCTCTGCTGATCCCTATTTTCCTGGAATAATCCATCATGGCTGACAGGTATACATACTGGCTGATCATCAATTGACGCAGTTGGAATAGGGAAGACAATTCCCGGCAGCCCGATACCTGATGACCGGCATCAAAACGCTTTCTTTGAAGCTGGTTTTCCTCGATTGCTCTGCCAAGCCCTTCTTCATTGCGGATGAATGCCCCATGCTTCGTCATTCGGTGCTGCAGTTTCTTTCTCTCTTCTGCTATGTCCACAGGAGGTTCCGTGGAGCCTTCCAACGCGTCTTCACCAAACGCAATTTCACCTGCAAGCTCCTTTTCGCATACTGCAAACAATTCCTTTTTGTCCAACGGTTCATCCATATAATGATGCAGGATAAACTGTGCCGCCCGCATCCCTCCAACCTGACCGGAGTTCAGCGCCGTACCTCCCGGCCGATATACACCGTGAGAACCATTGGCCTCTCCGACAACAAACAAATGCCTGATATTGGATTCCCACCACTTGTTGCATGAGATTCCTCCATTATTATGCTGTGCACACACCTGGATCTCCAAATACTCTTTGGATAAATCGATGTTGTGCTTTGCATAAACTTCAATCGCATTTGGATTCATCTTTTTCAGTCTCTCATACGGAGTTCCAAGCAGTGCCCCGCTGTTCTCCAGGTACTCTCTTCCGGCACCCTTCAGGTGACTGAAATCCACGTTTCCATTCTGCTCCAGATCAGATGGATTATGTACATAGTCCAGATATACCTTTCGTCCCAGAAGCACAGTCTCCTGATATACCAGCAGGTCAATCAGAGAAGATCCCTGGTCAAACGCTTTTTGGGCATCAAACGGCCATTGATAACCTTTCAGAAAGATCGCACTTATCATCTTTTCAGGTGAATCAAAATATGGTTTAAGAAATTCCGTTTCGTCGCCCCCGTCCGCATCCGTCGATATATAACGCGGCACACACTGCTGAAAGGTTCCGGATAAATTCCATCTGAATTTCACAGATGCGATACCAAACTGCGATTCCGTCAGATTCTTTCCGACCGCACCCTCCCGAAAAAGGATACCCATTCCTCCGGTCTGGCTCGGCGGATATACGCTCGCCTCATACATACCGGCTTCACCGCCGGTTGCCCATATGATATTCCTTGCGCTGAAAACAGCATATCTCGACTGTTTCTCTTCACACCTTTTCTTATTCAGCGCAAGCACTCCGCAAGCCTGCTTCTCTCCGTCCGTCTGATCGGTCAAAAGCTTAATGACCTGATATCCGTCATAGAGGTCGATATGTCTGGCATCCACTGCTTTTCCCAGACATTCCGTCATGTATTTTGAGGTCAATGGACCAGCCGATATTCCTCTCGTGAGCGGATCATGATCTGTCTTGTATCCCACATAGCCTCCACAGGAATCAAACGGAAACGGCACCCCCAATTCGACCAGTCTGAAAAATGCCCGCAGCGATCCTGCTGCCTCGCAGAGTGCCAGATCGCCATCCATGCACCCGCCGTCAAACAGCGTCTGCGCCATCTTCAAAGCACTATCCGGCGCTTCCCCGCCGATCGTTAATTTGTAGTACGTCTGCTTGTCCGATCCGGTATTTCTTGACGTTCCCATGAAGCGGCCTTCTGTTACAATCGCAACGCTGTCCTGCCCCTGTTCCTTTAAAGCCAGTGCAGCGTTCAAGCCCGCTGCACCAGTTCCAACAATAATTGTGTTGTATTGAAAAAAAGTAATTTCTTTTAGGTTCATAATAAAACTCCAATGTTCTCTTAAAGACGTTGAATATGAAATCCCCCATCAACATCGACATAATTACCGGTTGTGTATGGAAATAATCCTGACGCAAACGCATATACTGCTTTCGCAACATCCTCCGGTGTACCCCAACGGGCGATCGGGAAAACCTTCTGCTCAATCAGCCTGCTGTATTTGTCCTCAACCTTTTTGGTCATATCGGTTCGGATCACCCCCGGTCTTACTTCATATACGAGAATGCCTTCTTCTGCCAATCTGTCGGCATACAGGCATGTCAGCATGGAGATACCGGCTTTTGAGACACAATATTCCCCGCGGTTGACCGAGCTCACCTGTGCAGAGCAGGAAGATATATTGATGATAATCCCTTTTCTGTCCTCAAAGGCTTCCTGTTGCAGCATCTGATTGGCGACGCTCTGCGTCATAAACATATTGGCCTTCGTATTCGTATTCATGACATAATCATAGCTCTCTTCTGTCATCGTCAGGAGATCTGCTCTGACCCTGGGAGCCACCCCCGCATTGTTGACCAATACGTCGATCCTTCCCATGGCGGTGATCGCTTCCTTTACTACCCGCTCACGGTCTGCACTGTTTCCGATATCACCTGTGAGCCATACATACTCAACCCCGGCATCCTTTAAAAGCTTTACGCTCTCCGGATAATGTTCTTCTGACCTGGTGGCCATCAACGTCACCCGAAACCCATGCTGTCCAAGCTCCCTGACAATGGCAAGTCCGATTCCCCTGCTGCCTCCTGTTACAAACGCACATTTCATATGCCCGCTCCTTATTTCATCAAGATATTCGGTAACGCCATTGTTAATGCCGGTATGTAGGTGATCAGCAAAAGTGTAATCAGCATTGGTACATATAACGGCAAAATTGCCCTGGAGACATCTTCAATCTTCATATGTCCTATCGCACATCCGGTAAACAGCGCGGTACCAACCGGCGGTGTGCAAAGACCAATTCCAAGATTCAGCATCATAACCACTCCAAACTGGATTGGACTCATGCCAAAGCTCTGTACAACCGGAAGCAAAATCGGCGCCATGATCAGTACCAGCGGTGCCAGATCCATAAAACATCCCAATACCAGAAGAATGATATTGATCAAAAGCAGGACAACATATTTGTTATCACTGATTCCAAGCAATGCATTCGTGGCGAGGGAAGGAACATTTAAGTAGGTCATGATCCATCCAAATGCACCGGCTGCTGCAATCAGTCCGTAAACCATAGCCAATGTCTTAACCGTGTTTCCAAGGATAACCGGGATCTTTGCTATGGTTAATTCTTTGTAGATAAAGAACCCAACCAAGGAGCAGTATATGCAGGCTACTGCCGCAGCTTCTGTGGCCGTGAAGAATCCTGCCGACACACCACCGATAATAATGACCATGGCGAGCATTGCAAAAAACGTATCTTTTGTTACTGCAATGGCCTCTGTAAAAGGAACTTTTTCTCCCTTTGGATACTTTCTCTTCTTCGAAATAATATAACAGCAGATCATGATGGCAACACCAAGCATAATTCCCGGAATATAGCCGGCGCAGAACAGGCTTCCGACAGATACACCGCCTGCAACCATGGAGTACAAAACCATATTATGGCTTGGCGGGATGATCAGACCCTGACATGAGCTGGCAACCGTAACCGCTATGGAAAAATCCTTATCGTATCCAGCCTCCTCCATCATGGGAATCTCAAGAACACCCAGGGAAGATACATCTGCGATAGCCGATCCGGATATTCCTCCAAACAACATGGACGCAAGTACATTCACATGCGCCAGACCTCCTGTGATCTGACCCACACAAACGTTCGCAAACTTCAGCAATCGGCTTGAGATACCGCCGGCCGCCATCAGCTCTCCCATTAAAATGAAGAATGGAATTGCAAGCAGCGTAAAGGAATTTAACTGCTTACACATCTGCTGCACCAGTGTCATGGCCGGGATCTGAGAATAGATCATTGCCAATGCGGAGGATATAATCATTGCAAAGGTAATTGGCGTTTTGATCATTACCATAATGACAAATGACAAAAGAAGAATTGCAATTGCTGCTTCCTGATTCATAACTGTTCCTCCTTTGCCGCTTCTTTTTGATGGGAGTCTTCCGTCTTCTTGTATTTCTTTAAGCCAAGCAGATCAAGCAAAACAAAATAAACAATACAGATTCCGCTAATCGGGATCATGATATACATCATAGTCGAGGGCAGCTTGGTAACCGGCAACGTAGATGTACTGGTGGAGATGCATATTCTCACCCCATAGTATGCAAAGATTACGCCTACAACCAATTCCAGGAACATAACCACTTTGGTGATTGCCTTCTGCAGCGGCTGCGGAAACCATGAGTAAAACATTTCTACTGCAATGTGAAGATTTTTCTCTACCCCAATTGCAATTCCTGAAAATGCCATCCAGATTGTCAAAAGAAGTGCCACCTCCTGATTCCATCGGATGTTGGAGCGAAACGCATTTCTTACCAGCACCTGAGCGCAGACGATCAGAATCACAAACAGCAGAACCCATTTGGCATAGCCATACAAAATTCTGTATATCACATTAAAAACATCAATCAAGAATTTCTTAATCCCTTTTAACATGCAATTATCTCCAATCTCTTTACTTGCCTGCAGCTACGATCTGATCGATAAGATCTTTATACTTTCCGCCCTCATAACTGTACCAGATCGGCTCACAGGCATCTCTGAACTTGGCAGCTTCCTCATCTGTCAGCTCTGTAATCGTAACCTTACCGGTTGCATTGAGTTTTTCTTCATTGGTTTTTTCTGCTTCAGCCCAGAGGTCTTTCTGCATCTCCCAAGACTCAAGTGCAGTATCGTCGATGATCTTCAAATCATCCTCACTGAGTTTTTCTCTCGTCTTTGCACTCATTACCAGAATATCCGCAGACATCGTGTGATCGTCTTTTACAAAATACGGTGCCACTTCATAATGAGTTGTATCAAGATAATTTACAATCGAGTTTTCTGCTGCATCGCAGACACCAGTTTGAAGCGCTGAATAAACCTCTGAGTATGCCGTTGCTACGGATTCTGCTCCCAGGGCTTCCACCATCGACATCATCAGCTCTGACTGCTGAACTCGTACAAGCATTCCCTTCATATCCTCAGGAGTATGGATTTCCTTCTTTGTATTATAGAAGCATCTTGTGCCTGCATCATAATAGGTCAGGCCATATAATCCTTTTTCTTTCATCGCATCGCCACGGAGGATTCCCATCCCGATGTCGCCGCCGTGAACGGTCCAGAAGTGATTGATATCATTATAAATATAAGGCATCATCAGCGCATTGTACTCGCCAACAAAATTCGTCATCGTCGAAAGATCTGCCTTTATGATATCCATGCCGCCATACTGCGCCTGCTCCAGACAAGATACTGCATCGCCAAGTTCTCCGTTGTTATGGACCTCGATAAAGATTCTGCCATCGGTTTTCTTGTTGACTTCATCTGCAAACCACTGTACTGCTTTTGTGGTTGCGTTTTCCTCCGGCTGATTATTCGCCAGCTTTAATGTCACGGTATCTGCTTTTTTCTGAGGCGCTGAAGCCGTAGTTTCCGCGGCGGCCGTACTTCCAGCAGCAGCCGTGGTTGCTTCTGCCTGGGAAGGTGCTGCCTGCTGTGAGGAACCGCAACCTGCCAGGGTTGTGATCACCATTGCTGCTGCCAGTGTCATTGATGCCGCTTTCTGTAATCTCATTTTGTTTCCTCCTCTTTTTATAAATGCCTTTCATCCGGCAATGTTTATCAGTTCCACTATCTCGCTGTATATCCGCCATCAACCGGAATCATGACCCCGGTAATGTAATCAGAGGCCGACGATGCGAGAAAAACCGCAATCCCCTCAAAATCTTCTGGTGTTCCCCATCTTCCGATCGGCAGACGTTCATCTATCGGTTTTCTCTTTTCCGGATCGCTCCAGATGGATTTTGTAAGCTCTGTCTGTATATAGCCTGGTGCGATCGCATTCACACAGATTCCGTACTGTGAAAATTCATTCGACAAAGCTCTTGTGAGTCCTAAAATCCCATGCTTTGTGCAGGTATAACCAACGACATTGACACCGCCAAACGTGGTAAAAAGCGATGCTGTATTGACAATCTTTCCCTTGCATCCACGTTCTCTATAATGCTTTGCCGCTTTTTGTGCCAGCAACAGAGCTGACCTCAGATTCACATCGATAATTTTGTCAAATACCTCTGTCGGATACTCAAAAGCAGAGGATCTGTACTGCATTCCTGCATTATTGAACAAAATGTCAATGGAACCAACTGTACTCACAATCTCATTCCACACCTGATCAATGTTTTCCGCAGAGGCCAGATCACATTTAAAACAGGCAATCTTTCCTCCGGCGACCTCCACCTTTTCCCTGGTGTCAGACAAATCCGCTATATCGACAGCAACCACCTCAGCTCCCGCTGATACCAGCCCCATAACCAAACCCTGTCCAATCCCCGTTGCACATCCGGTTATTACGGCCCTCTTTCCTGTCAAGGAAAATAATTCATTCATTTTTCTCCCTTCTCATGAAACCGTTTTCTTGATCCTTGTCTCAAAGTATATTTCATGAAACCGTTTTCGTCAATAATATTTTTATACTAAAAAGCTATGTCCTTTTTGTGCAAATTGCTTTATTTTCTTTGTTTTAAATCTTTATACATTTGCATTATGATCAAAAATCTTGAGTTTTTATAAGACATATACACAACCTAAGGAGTGCTTCGGCAGCCGACAAAAAAGCCCCATACCGCAGGCCGCGATATGAGGCTTTTTGTTGAGCACAGTGCCCATAATTTTTTGTCATAAATTCTCAAAATGCTTGTCAAAAACTTTCGGAAAATAGTCTCCGGAAGAGAAGGCATAAATAGAGGCTAACTGTGCTGACGTGCCGTATATACTTCCCATTTACCCCCGCAGACAAAACTCACTGCAATCCACCACTCGCGTAGCAAAATCCGCGTAGAAATCCGGCTCATGGCAGATCAGCAGAATACTCCCTTTGTAAGCCGCCAGCGCCTTCTGCAACTCCGCCTTGGCGTCCACATCCAGATGGTTTGTCGGCTCGTCCAAAAGCAGGACATTCGACTCACGGTTCATCAGCTTGCACAGGCGCACCTTGGCCTGCTCGCCGCCGCTTAAGACCCGCACCTGGCTCTCGATATGCTTCGTCGTCAGACCACATTTTGCAAGGGCCGAGCGCACCTCGTACTGGGTGTAGCCCGGAAATTCCTTCCAGATCTCCTCGATACAGGTCGTGTTGTTGCCCGGTGTCATCTCCTGCTCGAAATAACCGATCTCCAGATAATCCCCCAGCTCCACGCTTCCCGAAACCGGCGGAATCAGTCCCAGAATGCTCTTCAAAAGTGTGGTTTTTCCGATTCCGTTGGAACCCTTGAGCACCAGCTTCTCCCCGCGCTCCATGGACAGGTTCAGCGGGCTGGTCAGAGGCTCATCATATCCGATGACCAGATCCTTCGTCTCAAAAAGGATCTTTCCGGCCGTGCGCGCCTCGCGGAAGGTAAACTCCGGCTTCGGCTTTTCCTTCGCCAACTCGATGACATCCATCTTGTCCAGTTTTTTCTGACGGGACATCGCCATATTCCGCGTGGATACGCGTGCCTTGTTGCGCGCCACAAAATCCTCCAGATCCGCAATCTCCTGCTGCTGACGCTTGTATGCCGCCTCCAACTGAGATTTCTTCACGGCATACACTTCCTGGAAATGGTCGTAATCGCCCACGTAACGGTCTAATTTTTGATTCTCCATATGATAAATCAGGTTGATGACGCTGTTCAGGAACGGAATGTCATGGGAAATCAAAATAAATGCATTTTCATATTCCTGCAAATAGCGTTTCAGCCAGTCGATATGCTGCTCATCCAGATAGTTGGTCGGCTCGTCCAGAAGCAGAATGTCCGGTTTCTCCAGCAGCAGCTTCCCCAGCAAAACCTTCGTTCTCTGGCCGCCGGAAAGCTCCGACACATCCTTCTCAAGACCGATATCGGTCAGTCCCAGCGCACGCGCCACCTCTTCCACCTTGCTGTCGATCACGTAAAAATCATGAGCCATCAAAAGATCCTGAATCGTGCCAAGATCCTCCATCATGACTGCCATCTCTTCCTCGGATGCCTCGCCCATCTTGTCACAGATTTCATTCATCTCTGCTTCCATATCAAACAGGTAGGCAAACGCATTCTTCAGCACGTCGCGGATGGTCATACCCTTCTCAAGCACGGTGTGCTGATCCAGGTATCCGGTATGGACGTGCTTCGACCATTCCACCTTGCCCTCCTCCGGCTGCAGCTTGCCGGTAATAATATTCATAAATGTGGATTTTCCCTCTCCGTTGGCGCCCACAAGGCCGATATGCTCACCTTTTAACAGGCGGAAGGAAACGTCCTGAAAAATCGCGCGGTCTCCGAAACCGTGACTTAAATGTTCTACGTTTAATATACTCATTTGTCTCTAACTCCTTATGATCAGGGGTGTCTTTGTCCGTGACTATTCTACATGAGAAATGAAATTCTTGCAAGAAATTTCCGGATATTCTGCATATAATGATTACAACGTCTCTTAAAGAAGTGATTCCATGGTTATTCCATTGAGCCATATCGTCCCTGGAGAGCGCGGCCGCATCGTCTGGCTCGCCAGCGACGCACACATGAAGCAGCGCCTGATCGACCTCGGATTCGCCCCGGAGGAATCCCTCTCCTGCGTCTTAAAAACCCCGCGCGGAGGCATGAGCGCCTATCTGGTACAGGGTGCCGTCATCGCACTGCGGCAGGAAAATGCGAATGAAATTTTCGTGGAGGTATAGAAAAGAAGCAGGGCCCTATCTTCTCAGATGCGCTCTGCTTCTCAGTCTTTCTCTGTCTCGGATCATCCTGTAATACCTTTCGGGGTATCCTTCGGCGTGCCGCACACTGCAGCTTAATCCTCCTCGGAATCCTCCTCATCGATAATGCCGGAGCCCACGGTTCCCGCCACAGTCGATACCACAACTGCCACAACAAACAAGATAATCAGTCCCAATCCGCCTGCAAACATCAGTTCCATCTATCTGCCTCCTATCGACGTCTCCGCCCTGTTTCTTCCAATCGTCACGATACGTGTTATGGAGTAAAGTATAACATACTTTAAAATAAAATTCAATCATGCCCGCCGCGGTTTCTTTTATTCCAGACCAAGTGCCGCCAGTTCTGTATTGACGGAATCCTCGCAGGAACGCATGGCCTCGATGGTCTTTTCAAACAGCGCATCCAGCTCCCAGCCCAGGCGCTCCGTGCCCTGCCGGATCACATCTCTGGAACAGCCTGCGGCAAATTTCTTGTCCTTGAATTTCTTCTTCAAGCTGGACACTTCCATATCCTTCGTGCTCTTTGACGGACGCATCTTCGCCGCCGCGCCAATCAGGCCGGTCAATTCATCTGCCGCAAACAGAATCTTTTCCATCTCAAGCTCCGGTTCAATATCACAGCAAAGCCCATAGCCATGAGAGCAAATGGAGTAAATCATATCCTCGCCCACCCCTGCGGCCCGCAGAAGCTCCGGTGCCTTCACGCAGTGCTGCTCCGGATACTGCTCGAAATCGATGTCATGCAGCAGCCCCACCATACCCCAGTATTCTTCCTCGTCGGTATGCCCAAGCTCCTTCGCGTACCAGCGCATCACGCCCTCCACAGTCAGTGCGTGCAGAATATGAAATGGTTCCTTATTGTAGTTTCTCAAAAGCTCCAGCGCTTCAACTCTCGTGATCTTGCTCGTCATGATGATACTCCTCCTCTGATACAGGCTGTTATTGTACCCCGCCATGTTTCTTCCTATTCTACCGCATCTTGGAGGATTTGTTAAGCTGAAAATATGCTGACTTCCTGCAATGTTCCCGCAGACTCATCCATTTGTTTTGGATGTCCCGAGCTTATCACATCCCGGAACGCAAAAAGCCCCCAGGCACCAATGTGCCCGGGGACCACCTCTGGAATTGAGAGAATGGAGTTTTTAATAACCGGCTCTCTTATACAATTAATATTTAACTATAAAATAAATCTTCTAAAAAATTATAGGTCGTTGTTGTTCCGTCTGCACCAGTGACATATAGCTTGCTTCCGTCTTCGGATACTGTCAGATAATATTCATACGAATTCATTTCATTATCACACATTGCATAGCATCCGTTCCCCATCTCTACTAATCTGTACTGGAGAAAAAAACCATTTTCCATGCCTGCCCCAGTTAAATGCGCCTCAACTTCTGCAATACTAAATCCGTCACTATAATCATCATAATAGTAGAAGGAATATGTAATATAATCATTCCCATTATTCCATCCATACACAGCCGCTTTGGGAGCTGCGTCCGTCATTCTATAACCATTATGATATTGCAGCCTCCCATCAGTTCCAACCCACACTCCATTAGGAGCATAATTATTGGTAATCATCGTTCCACACGGGCTGATATAATAGCCCACCGTGTCAAGCCCCTCACCACCTTCAAACACATAATCATTTTGAGTCCATGCATTTCCGTTCTTGTAACTCCATGCATCTGGGCAATCAGCGGATGCGCCTTTTACCCATTCTCCGGCGAAAGCCGGTATTGTCGTTAAGCTCAATACTATAATAGTGCTAATAAAATATTTCCATACTTTTCCTATCATGTACCCTCCGTTAATGCGACTTAATTTCTTTAAATTCCGCGAATCTATTTACTCCAAATGCCCTGTTCATCTACATAATATCCGTCTACCGTTGTGGATACAGCCATTTTCCCCTGGGCTCCATCCGATGTAGGATTGAAATAGTACCACTTGCCGTCAATCTGATGCCATCCTGTTTTCATTCCCGTCATGATATCCACATAGAATGTTCCGCCCAATGCCGGATCTATTACAAATCCGTGTTTCGCATAACCATCCGCGCCAAATGCATACCAATTGCCATTAATTTTTTCCCATGCAGGCTGCTCGTGCGTTGCCCCATCTTCCATGGTCACAATAGTCCCGGCTGCGATGGTTCCATCGGCATACTGCAGTTTCCAACGGATACTTCCGCCCTCAGCCTGCGGCGCCTCCGAAATCCACTTGCTGTATCCCTCTCCGCTTCCGATAATGATACCTGTCACGGAATTTATATGTCCCTTTTTGCTGTCTATGGTTACAGTTCCGGTACCAGCGAAACTGCTGCTTCCGCCACCACCACCAGAACCACCGGAACCGCCGGAGCTACCGTTGCTTGTTGAGGTGCTGTCAACAAAGAAGAATGTGCTAAAATCGACTACCGCAAAGGATACAGTACCATTACCATTGATTCGCGGGTTAATCGTTTCTACGTTTCCATCGTGTTTCATATGGATAATCACCAAGTCTTCCGCATCGATCCCTGCCGGTACAGGCATCGTTATCAGGACAGGGTAGTTTAACTCCCCTTCCAATTCGCCTGAGAGGGTTATATTCAATGCTGATTTCTTTCTGTATTTTGATACATTGGCATTGTTCAGATCCTCTGCTTTCGGTTTATCAAACTTGATGCCGGTTGCGCCATTCAAGATTCCTCCAGTTACCACAACTGCGTCTGAGCTAATGTCGCTCTCGCCTGTCTCTACAAGGAAATCTTCCTTGCCAGATTCCTGCTTATACGCTGCTTCCAATTCTGCATATTTATCTGCGATATTTTCATATGCCTGGACAGCTAACTTCAAGGTTTCCTTATCCTGCGTCGGCAGTTTTGTATTCTCCACACTGCTCACAACATCATCACTGCCTAATATGCTGTCAATCACCTGGCTGCCGCCTTGTGCAACAGAATCCATTACAAATTCAGGGCTGAAGTCGGAAAGGTCACTGTTGGCATATTCGGAAAGGTCTCCCACTGCCATTACACGGAATTTATAGGTTCTGTCACTCTCCATGTATGAACTAAAACCGCTCTGCCCGGCAGCGCCTGATTTAAAATAGACGTCCATTTTTTCGTATTCACCAGTTGCTTCATTTTTTACATATAAAAAAGCAAAATATATTTTTTGATATTGTTGGTTCAAGGATTCTGGAACCTCATCCCAAACTCCCGTCCCATCCGCTTGCCATCTCAGATTATGAGGAATGGTCATAGACTTTTCCGGTAAAACATACTCGAATGAAGGACTTATTTCAGACCAATAATCTTCGAGAAAATCAGTTTCATTGTTCATTCTGAAGAATGCCTGGAATGTATACTCTCCTGGTTCTGCAAAATAGTGTCTCAAATCGAATTTTTCTACATAACCTCGTACTGAATTTACATTTGGAATTAGCCTTTCTCCATCTCGATATACCCTCACAGAAGTATTTTTGATTTTTTCTTTCATCTCATCCGGAAGAGCATCCGAATTCCAAGTTGCAAACCCTGGATATTGTTCTGACCAAACCGGGGTTTGCGCTGGAATAACATCTTCTTCGGTAACCACAGTTTCTTTAAGTGTTAAAGAAACCCCAGGGACGGATATTGTCCCCATTCTAGGATATGTTATGCTGTCCTGTTTTATATTGAACCATACTGTTATAGTTTTACTATTGCTTAGTGCCCATTCCTGAGGATTATTGATCTTTATGGATAGTGTATACGGATTTTTTTCCAAACCGATTACTGCACCCAACTTATCAGCAAGAGCCTTTGAATCATCAGAAAAAATCGGATCAAATTCAAGTTCACTGGCAATCTGCTCAGCCCAGGCGTCCGCGTCCCAATCAGATGCTGACGCGTCTCCTGGTGTCGCAATTTCATCGAAATCTACCGAAAGTGTGAACTTCGTCTCAAATTCATTAGTCTCTTTTAAATCATCGGTTGTTACTTCAAAAGTCTGCTGAGATACATCTACCTTAATATGTGCCTTTGGCATATCATCTGGGTTATCACTTCCGATAACATCTCCGCCTATTGGAGCCTCGTCAAAAGTTTTTGCGAGACCCGTAAGTGGACTTGCCATAGATATCAACATACATATTGACAATAGGACTGCTGCTTTTTGTTTAATATTTCTCAATACCTTTCTCATCACTTTCCTCCTCGTAATAAGTTTCTCATCATTACATGATATTTCATAAAAACCATCTTTTAAAACTGTTTTACCTCCTCTCCCAAGCAAATGGCTATAACTTCCTGCTTTTTTCTCGTATATCCTCCTATAAATTAATTCTTTTATATCGTAATCTCGATATAATTATACGTCTTTTTGCGATTGTTGTCTATCGAAATCTCAAACTAAAATATCGTTATATGATAGTATAGGAGGACAAATATTTGTTTGATGTATTAGGAAGAATAAAAGAACTCAGAGAGGCCAGAGGATGGTCTGTGTATCGTCTTGCGCTGCTTGCAGAAATTCCTCAGTCTACAATCGCTACGTGGTATCAGAAAAACCTTTGTCCGCCGATTGACAAATTGGAAATCCTATGTGATATTTTCGGCATTACCTTAGCCGAATTCTTTTTAGTTGGAAACACTGATGAACTGCCCGGTGAACAGATAGAACTTCTGAAAAAATGGTGTCTGCTCAGTTCTTCACAAAAGGCAGCAATCTTTACCATCATCAATGCTTTCCTGGGCAAATAACTTGCAGTAACATTATTCACACGATGTTTAAACTGCTGCAGTTCATGCGGTGCGCTGCCAGGCTCACAAAATAAAAGAGGGGTATTTATCTGCCAAACAAATCCACCTCTTTTTGACCCCACTTTTGACCTCAAACCCTTCCTTTTCAGCAATGACCTTAAAAAGCTGTTATAAAACACCACAGCCTCACATAATCGCGTTTCTATTGATTTTCCGTGGAAAATCCCTGTTTTCACTTTACAAATTTTCAGTTATAGCTTATAATAAACCTCGTTGAAACATCAAAAGCAGATGTAGTTCATCGGTAGAACACCAGCTTCCCAAGCTGGGGAGGCGGGTTCGATTCCCGTCATCTGCTCTTTATAGAAGCCCCTTTGAATATGCGGAATCCCGTATAAACACTGGGGTTTCTTTATTTTGTGAAAAGAATCTTTATAGAAAGAGCGGAACTTGTCCGTTCTGATCCGTTGCGACGTCGCAATATTTTTTTTCACAAAAATACCACCGGCCATTATTGACTGGTGGTATTGAATAATTTATTTATGCTAAACCAAATGATTATTTGGCAGGCGTACCGCTCTCCTGCATCTCTCGGGTTTCCCCTGTCAAGCCATCGGCGTGTGGACGGGTACGAAATCTTCCACCTCAAATAATCACTTGGATAAAGCCATTAATACTGTATCTACATTATAGCGATTTTATTCTTTTTGTAAAGAATTTTCTTGTTTCTCAACAATCTAACACAGCATCAGAATTAATAGCAGAACGAGCCGATGCGAAAAGAGATGTACATCCAGGGGACTGAAATAGTCCTCTTTTTTTCTGTCATAATCCCAGCAGATTTTTCGCATTTTCCACTTTTAGTGGTTTCTTTCTATTGCTTTATTTTTACTTTTAGTGTATCATTATTACAGGCAGTCATTCTGCCGGGTGGTTTCCACTTCCGGAAAGGAGGTGGGCGTAATGAGTACATACGAAGCAATATCTCTCATGATAAACTTTGCTATACTTGTTATCGTAATAATAGGCACAAAAAAATAACCACCCGCCGACCAAGTGAGTTGGTTATTTTTTCATAAACTACATATACTTGGAAGCCACTCTGTGGAGATGGCTGCCTCTTGTGCCTTCATCATACAACATCACATTAAAAATGTCAAGGGAGGAAAAATATGCCGGAACAGGAGTTTAACGAAGCGTTTGCAAGACGTTTGCAGCATTATCTGATCAAGTTCAACATGAATCAATCGCAATTAGCCGAAAAAACCGGTGTGGGAAACACGTCTGCACACAACTGGTGCAATGGCATCAAGGTTCCCCGCATGGACAAGATCGATGTCATGTGCGAGCTTTTTCACTGCAGACGCTCTGATCTGATCGAGGACAAGCCCGAACCGCCGGCATACGACGCCAGCCCCCGGCATCCGGATCATGAAACGCTCCGGATTGCACAGGACATTCTTGAGAATAAAGAACTTCACTCATTGTTCGATCTCATCCGGGACGCTGATTCCGAATCGCTCCATGCACTGTACACGATGGCTCTCGCTCTGAAAAGGAAGTGATTATTATGTTTTCATCCATTACACACTATCTTCGAACTCATTTCACCATGACTGCTTTTGATCAGGCTTTTCGTCTGTCCTTTGCGATTATCCTGTCCGTATGCCTCGCGCAGTTTTTTCATGTCCAGTTCGCACCATCAACCGGCGTAATTGCGCTGCTGACACTCCAATATTCCAAAGAAGAAACATGGCATACCGTCTACCAGCGTTTCATTTCCTATGCGTATACCATGCTCATCGCCTATTTTGTCAACCGGCAGTTTGGCGTCACTATGTTCGCCTTCTGCCTTGTCATCTTTTTCGTGATCCTGATTTCTGTGTTTTTGCAGTGGAACAGCACCTTGTCTGTCAATGTTGTCATTTTGCTCCACCTGTTTCTACAGGCACACGTGCTGGATATGCCGATTATGATCAACGAGACCGAGCGGCTGCTCATCGGAATCGGCTGCGCACTTTTGGCCCGCTATGCGGCACTGCCCAAAAAGCATAAATAGCCGTTCATCCGACCATTCCTTCGACTTTTCGTGGTCTTTCATCCGCAGTCAGTTTTCTTTTCCTGCCTGTTTGATGATCTGATGGACGTACGTGCTTAAACCTGCCACAAGGATTCCCTGTGTAATGGATACAAAAAACGCCATTGCAATTTCCTGGCGGTTCCCACAGTCGCAGGTCGCAAACACGTACAGTGCGCAAATACTGATCCCTGCCGCACCCAAAAGCAAAGGGATGTATTTATCCGGCACCGATTCCATGCGTTTCAGTGCCGTTCCGATAAAATACAGCACTGCCGTCACCACCAGCAGTTCCGGCTTTACATAACTCATAATTTCTGTCAAACAGCTTCCCCTGTTTCCTTCTCTTTTTATCAATGTATGATTGACGGAGCTCTTTTATTTTCTCATACAGGCACTGCTTTCGCACCCCGCACATATCTAATCAGTAAGAGCAAATTGCGGGTGGAAGTGACCAAATGAGTGAACAAAACCAATCGCCCGAACAGCTTCCGGCAGAACGCCTCATCACCGTGGCACTGGCCGGAAATCCAAATGTGGGAAAGAGCACCATTTTCAACGGATTGACGGGATTGAGACAGCATACCGGCAACTGGCCCGGAGTCACCGTTGCCTCGGCACGGGGGACCTTTTCGGTCGGCGGACAGGAATATCTGCTGATTGATTTACCCGGAACCTATTCCCTTGCGGCAAATTCTCAGGAAGAGATTATCGCCCGCGACTATATCTGTTCCGGTGAGGCGGATATGACGCTGATCATCTGTGACGGGACTTGTCTGGAACGCGGACTGCATCTGCTGAAGCAGATCGTGTCGCTGGATTATGTGAAGGATTCCAAAACACCGCTGATTCTCTGTGTGAATCTCTGCGATGAAGCAAAAAAGAAAGGAATCGAAATTGATTTTGAATTGCTGCGTGATGTTCTTCAGATTCCGGTCATCTGCTGCTGTGCGCGGGATGCTGCCTCACTTGAGCTCATCCGCCAGACCGTGCATGATACCGCAGGACAGCGTATCTCCTATGATTGTCTGGACTTTTCGCCCAAGCAGCTTGCCGCAGAAATCGTCCGCTATACACGGCCGGATTACCGCAAGCGAGAAGAATTTATCGACCGCATCGTGACTGGCCCGATAACCGGCGGTCTGATCATGTTCCTGATGATTCTTGGTGTGTTCTGGCTCACGATGTCCGGTGCCAACATCCCTTCCTCTCTGCTCTGGAATGGCTTATTCTGGCTGGAAGGACAGCTCGCCGCATGGATGCTTTCTCTTGGTGCCCCAGGCTGGCTGATTCATATGCTGGTCTATGGCATCTATCGCGTCCTCGCCTGGGTCGTATCCGTGATGCTTCCGCCTATGGCGATCTTCTTCCCGCTCTTTACCCTGTTGGAAGATCTGGGCTATCTGCCGCGGGTTGCCTTCAATATGGACCGGTCTTTCCACCGCTGCAAGGCCTGTGGGAAACAATGTCTGACTACTGCCATGGGCTTTGGCTGCAATGCCGCCGGTGTCATCGGCTGCCGCATCATCGATTCGCCCAGAGAGCGCCTCATTGCGATTCTGACCAATTCTCTGGTGCCCTGCAACGGCAGAATGCCGACTTTATTCCTGATGATTACGCTGTTCTTTCTGGCACAAAACAGCTTTGGAAAGGGAACAGGACTGCTCTCGGCGCTGTTCATGACCAGCCTGATTCTGCTTGGCATCGCCGCCACACTGGCGGCATCCTGGATTTTGTCTCACACGCTGCTGCGCGGAGTGCCGTCGGCTTTCACGCTGGAACTCCCGCCTTACCGCAGGCCGCAGATTCGAAAGGTCATTGTGCGTTCCGTCTTTGACCGGACACTGTTCGTACTTGGCCGTGCCGTCATGGTGGCGGCTCCCGCCGGACTCATCATCTGGCTGCTGGCAAACACCCTATACGTCGGCCCCACCCATGGCTGGTTCGCCTTCGCCCTGTCAGACACTGCCGTCTCCGCAACTGCTCCTACAACCGCCCTCGTGGCCCCCGCAACCGCCCCCACCCTCCTCGCCTGCATCACTGGCTTTTTTGATCCGCTGGGCCGCCTGATCGGACTGGACGGCGTTATCCTGACTGCCTTTTTGCTTGGTTTTCCTGCCAACGAGATCGTGGTTCCGATCATCCTGATGACCTATTTGCAGTCCGGTATCCTGACCGAGATGAGCGACCCCTCTGCATTGTTCACGCTGCTGCAGGCACATGGCTGGACCACGACCACCCTGCTCTGCATGATGCTTTTCTGCCTGTTTCACTGGCCCTGTTCCACCACGGTTCTGACCATAAAAAAAGAGACCGGGTCCCTCAAATGGACCGCAGTCTCTATCCTGCTCCCTACGCTGATCGGCATCGCGCTCTGCGCGGCCACCGCCGGTATCGGAAGACTGATCGCCTATCTGTGATGTTGCCTGCCGGCAATCCTGCAGCGCTTATCGCACGTTTCTCTTACAGTGCCTGACGAATCTTCTCCGCAATCTCCTCATACTCTGCATCGGTCAGCAAAACCTTGCCCGGATTCATGTCGAAGGTGCCGCCCCACTCCGGGCCGCCTTCGTATTTCGGCACCAGATGCATATGCAGATGACATCCCGTATCGCCGTATGCGCCATAATTTACCTTATTCGGCTGAAATACCTTGTGAATCGCTCTGGACGCTTTTGCAACATCGGCAAAAAATGCGTTGCGCTCCTCATCGGTCAGCTCGATCATCTCACTGATATGCTTATCAGAAGCCATGATCAGACGTCCCGGATGACTCTGCTCCTTAAACACATATAAGAATCCTGTATCCATCTTACAGATTGGATACGCAAACTTAGCCACCAGTTCCCCCTGCATACAATATGCGCAATTTGCATCTTTCATGATCTGATACCCGCCTTCTCTTATAATTTTACGACTGCAGAACAAAGAGTCCGGCTTGCCGGACTCTCGCGCCGGAGCGCGGTCGCTTCAGCGACCATCTTCCTTAGCGCGGAGTGCACATCCCCCGGAGGGGTTTTGTGTCATAGGACGTAATTTCCTATGACACAGGACAGAAGCATACACCTGTCCCAGTTGTATGCTTCTATTTTAACTCATCCCCTCGGGCACTGCAACCGTAATTATTTGCGGGACAAAATTTTACCCGCCGCAGTGCTTTTATTTCTCAATCGTCAGCGTCCCCGCGCTGATGCATTTACCGGACTTCCGGTCAAACAGCAGGATGTCGCTTCCCTGAATATCCATGCGGACTTTCTCGCTGATCTTGAACGTCACACCGCCGAAGATCACACCCGTCAGCAGGAAATCGCCCACGCACAGCTTCACGGTCGATTCCATTCCGGTCGGCATCGCACCATAGACGGTCGCGTCAAGGCTTCCGTTCTCCAGAATCTTGATGCACTCCGGGCGAATGCCCAGCACCAGATCCTCGTCGGTGATAACCGGCTCGTCCTCGATGCTGTAATCCTCTTCCTCCACCTTCTGCACATGATAGCGGAAGGTTTCATCCTTGTTGCTCTTTTCGACAAATTTCTTGTCCTTCATCTTCTCCTGGCGCACCGCATCGGCCTCCGCCTCCGCCTGATTGCGCGCATGGAACCACGCAGTCAGATCCAGATCGGACTCCGGATGGAACACTGCCTTCACGCCGTCTAACACCGACAGCTTCACACTGCCGTCCGCCTCCTGCCTGCCCTTTCCCTCTACAAAATTGATCGACGGGTTGCCGACAAAGTCCGCCACAAACAGATTGGACGGCCGGTTGTATACCTCAAGCGGCGCCTGATACTGCTGTAAGACTCCGTTGTTGATCAGACAGATCTTGGTCGCCAGCGTCATGGCCTCCATCTGATCATGGGTTACATACACGAAGGTGCTTCCCGTCTCCACATGCAGACGCTGCAGCTCATAACGCATCTCGAGACGAAGCTTCGCGTCCAGGTTGGACAGCGGTTCATCCATAAACAGCACATCCGGTTCCGGAGCCAGGGTACGGGCGATCGCAACTCGCTGCTGCTGACCACCGGACAGCTCGGCCGGATAGCGTTCCATAAACATCCCGATCTTTACGACGCGGGACACCCGGCGCACGGCCAGATCCACTTCCTCTTTCGTCAGCTTGCGGACCTCAGTCTGCACCTTGCCTCCGCTCACCACCGCAAACTCCGCATTCAGCTCCTGTCCATTATTCTTACAGGTCTCGCGGATCTCTGCCAGCTTCTTCTCCTGCTCTGCAGATTTCTCCCGCGCGGCAGCATCCGGATCCGATGCCTCCTGAATCTTCATGTCATACAGCGTTTTCGCCGTATACTGAGAAATCGTGAATGCGTCGATCATCTTTAAATAAACCTTATCGACATCCAGCTTGCCCTTCTTATCCCGGCAGTCCTCCACCAGCTCGGTGATCTTCCGCCCGCTTCTTAACGCGCGGATCAGATCGCTCGCCGTCTTTGCCTCAAAATTGATCTTCGGCAGCGATTCCCGGATGTTGCTCAAGCCAAAGGAAATGTTCTGATACACGGTCATATTCGGCCACAGCGCGTAGTTCTGGAATAAAAATCCCACTTTTCGCTTATTGGCCGGAATGTTGATCCCCTTCTCGCTGTCAAACACCACCCGGTCGCCGATTCGGATCTGGCCGGTCGTCGGTGTCTCAAGCCCTGCAATCATGCGCAGGATCGTAGTCTTTCCACAGCCGGAAGGCCCCAGCAGTGTGATGAAGGAGTTGTCCGGAATATCCAGACTCAGATCATCCACTCCAAAGAATTTTCCCCATCGTTTTGTGATATGTGTTAATTTAATCTCAGGCATATTGTCAACCTCCAATACCGTTATCCAGACTTGCTCCGGTTAATTTGTTTACCAATGTGTTGAATACCAGGATCGTGACGATCAGAATCAGGTTGATTGCACTGGAAAATGCATACAAGCCCATCTCATCGAAATAATCCAGTGTCGTCGAGAGGATAAAGCCCTGTGTACAGAGCAGCAAAAACAGGGAAAGCTCCCGCAGACAGGTCATAAACGGAAGCATATATCCGCTGATGATCGCCGATTTTTGAATCGGAATAATGATATAAACCATCCGTTTCCACCAGGGCAGATCCTGGATGATCGCAGCTTCCTCGATCTCGTTGCTGATCTGCAGCATGGAATTGAGTGCACTTCTGCTGGCAAAGGGGATGTACTTGATCGTGCCCGCGATGATCAGCAGTGTGTATGTATTGAACAGGTTGATCTTCTCATTGGAGAAGAGAATGAAGAATGCAGCTCCCACGGCGATGGACGGCATCAGGTATGGAAGGAACGCCACGCCATTAACATAACTCGACCATCTGCTTCTCCGGTTCTTGGATACCGCATAGCCGATCAGGGTTCCGATGGTGCCTGCAATCAGTGCACAGCAGACCGACACCAGAATCGTGCCGAGAAACGCGTGCCAGATCGTGGCATTATGCAGGATTCCCTGCTGGCCGTACATGCCGTTCTCCGTGATGTTTTCACTGGTAAGCCACCATTTCGTCGTCAGGTTGCTGAAATTTCTTGTATACAGGAAACTGTAATCACCCGGATTCGGCAGGAAGGTCTCCAGCGCGAAGGACAAAATCGGGAAAATGCTGGTGAAAAATGTCACGACCACGAGCACCAGACCAATGACATATTTTCCGATCTTACCCAGATTAATCTTGGAGAGCTGACCGGATTTTCCGGTGACCGTCGTATAATTTTTCCGGCTCTTTAAGCTCATCTGATTCATCGTCAGAATCGCCACACCAAATACCATCATGATGATCGCCAGGATGCTCGCCTCACCCGTGTACTTGGAGTTCATGGAAATGTACTTGGTCGACAACGTCGTCAGCCCCAGATAATGCGGAACCGGATAGCTTCCCATCGAGCTTCCGAACACCAGCAGGATCGTGGAAAGGATCGCCGGTTTGACCATCGGAAGCGTGATCCGAAACATGGTTTTCCATTTCGGGGTATCCAGAATCGTCGCCGCTTCCTCCAGATTTGCGTCCATGTTTCGGAAAATGCCTCCGATCAGGATATACGCAAACGCTGCGTAATGAAGCCCCAGCACAACCGAGCTTGGAAAAAGTCCCTGACACCACCATTTTGGTGCCGTAATGCCGCACAGGGAAGTCAAAAGTCCATTGGAAGTTCCCACCACGGCGTTGCTGTCAAACACGTTCTGCCATACAACCGCCAGCGTCCACTGCGGCATGATGTATGGAAAAATAAAGATAGCGCTTAAATATTTTTTGAATTTTAAATTCGTTCTCGTAACCAGGAATGCGAACATTCCGCCATACACAATCGCGATCAGGCAGGTAAACACGGCCAGAAGCACCGTATTCCAAAGCGGTTTCCACAGATTCGTCATCGCCAGGCGGCTGGTGAACAGGTCGATATAGTTCACCGCCGTGTAGCCCACCGCCTTGCCGGTCAGATGTGCATCGATGGTGCCCGGATGAATCTGGAATGTATCTTTTACGATCGCCGCAATCGGTGCAACGGTCGAAAAGGTCAATGTGATTCCAAACAAGAGCAGGATGATATTCTGCGGTTTGGAACAAAAGGTTGTGATCTGATTGCGCAGGATGGCCTTCCGGTTGCTCCCTTTTGTGTTGATCTGCTCCATATGAATGCCCTCCATTCAAATTCTGCCAATTTGAAACAAAAGGGTGCTGCAACACCGGTTTCTCGCCCCGGTCACTTGCAGCACCCTGAAACTCACTGGTCTTACTGGGCTCCGCCCTCGCTGTATTTGGTCAGCAGTTCGATCCAGCTGCCAACGGTGAAGGATACGGATGCGCAATATTCCGGATCTTCCAGAACCAGCTTGCCATCTGTGGTCCACCATTCATAACCGCGGTCATTCTTACAGTCAAATACATTTTCACCTGCTTCATTGTAGCCGCCCTTGCTGTGTACATAGGTCTCTTCCGTTGCCGCCAGAACTTCCGGATTGGAAGAATAGCCGCCCATATCTTTGCCCCATGCGCTGAATCCGTCCTCGGTGCAGGTCATGTATGCGATAAATGCACATGCGGTCCACGGAAGTGGGCTGTTGTTGGTCAGGAACAGATAATGACAATATCCGAAGCCGCCGATACCCTGATAGCCGTCCTCGTAAGCTGCCACTTTAATATTGTTCAAAGAAACGCCGGAGGACTCTTCTACAGAACGCAGTTTGGAATATACCAGCAGTCCGCTCTGATCGGTTGCGGAATCGGTAACCAGCGTATTGCAGATCGGGCCGTCATCGGTCTGTGCATTGTAGCTCTCCACCCACAATTTGATCCATGCAAGAGCATACGCGCCGTCTGCGCCAAGTCCCAGATCTGCTGCATCAACCTCCATCTGCTCGATGACCGGTTTGAAATAAGCCTGCTTATCTGCGCTCAGTGCTTCAAAGGATTCTTTCATCCATGCTGCATACTTATCTTCGGTCAGCATGTACAGGAAGTTCTTTCCGACGATCTCAGAATCGATGTCCATGTACAGCGGATGAGAACCTTCTGCTACGAAATCCCAGCAGTTATTGTAAACTGCACTGCCGGTGGAATTGTACATAAATACTTTATTCAATGTCTGCAGCGGCAGGAAGCCTTCATAAGCATCTGCGGTAGTTCCATTGGCCTCTGCCCACTCCTTCGGAACGTAGGTTTTTAAGATGCCCGGCTGAACCATCTTGGACTCGATCTGGTTGCCGTCCTGAATCAGTGTCATTGCAAAGGTTCCGCTGGCTTTCAGGGAATCTGCCGACAACTGCTCGAAAATCTTGTTGTTCTTCGGCTGCTGCCACTCGTATTCCATCTTGTAGGACGGATCCATGCTCTGGAGATACTCGATGAACAGCGGAAGTGCCGTCTTTCCTCGGCTGGAGTTGCCCACGCCGTAAAATGTCTTTCCGTTGGACTCCTCGATCGCCTTCTTGCCCAGCTCCTCCAGGCTCATGCCCTCTGCTTCCTTGATGATCTTCTCGATCTCAGAAAGATTTGCGGTGTCCTCGGCCTTGGTCTCTGCCGGTGCTGCTGCCGCCTGCGTCTCCGCCGGTGCTGCTCCTGCCGGTGCTGCCGTCTCTGCCGGTTTTGATCCTCCGCAGCCAGCCAGTGACATGGTCACCATCGCCCCTGCCAGTACCAGTGATAAAAATCGTTTCTTCATGTTTCTTCCTCCCTTTCCAAACATTGTGATTGTTACGTTTCACGTTCGATGTCACGCTGACATCTGATAGCTCTATTATAGGAAAAAGAAGCAGAAAAAGACACTGGACAAAGCTGTGATTCTTTTAGTTTTTCCAACACGTTGCATATAAAATTCGATATTTTCCGCAGTTTATAGTGTATTTTGCACATTCAAAAGCGCTCTGAGCGTCGTAATTCGGATATCCGTCCGCTCATATCGTGCCGCATCTCCGATTCCCACCGCCGTCATCCCGGCCGCCTTCGCCGCGTCGATTCCCGCCTCGGCATCCTCGACCACGATACAGTTGGCCGGCTGCTCGCCCAGATATTGGGCCGCTTTCAAAAAGACCTCCGGGTGCGGCTTGGAGTGCGTGATGTTCGTCCCGTCCGAGATGGCATCGAACTGCTGCGTCAAATCCGTCTGCTTTAAGATGTATTTTGTATTCCGACTGGAAGATCCCACCGCCAGTTTATGTCCCTGCCTGCGCAGCTCCTGCAGCGTCTCCCGCACCGACGCGTCCACAGAGTCCGGCGTCATCTCCGCCAGATAGCCCCGGTAAATTTCATTTTTCTCCTCCATCAGCGCCTGCTTTTCCGCCTCCGAGAGCGGCGCTCCGTGATACCCTTCCAAAATAATCTCAAGGCTGTCCGCCCGGCTCACCCCGCGCAGGCGGTTGTTGATCTGCTCATCAAACGCGATTCCGAGCCTGTCCGCAATCTGCTTCCACGCCTGATAATGAAACTGATCCGTAAACACCAGTACCCCATCCAAATCAAAAATAAATGCTTTCATATGTGCCTTCTCCCACCGTCCTGAATTATTTCTTTCATTATAAAAAATCCGGTGTCTTTTAAACACCGGACAAAACTGTGATTCCTTTCAGTTTTCAGCTAAATGATTCCTTACCGACACTGATATTCCGACGGACTCACGCCCACGATCTTTTTAAATGTGCTGGAAAAATACGTGATATCCTTATATCCGACCATCTCCGCCACCTCATACACCTTATAGCGGCAGTTTTCCAGCAGCTTGATCGCCGCCCGCATACGATACCGGGTAATATACGACATCACGGTATAATCCGTCTCCTTCTTAAACAGGTGGCTCAAATGCCCCTCACTCAGTCCCAGCGATTCCGCAATCACGCCCACGCTCATATGAGAATCGCCATAATGCTCCGCAATGTAGGCGAGTGCCTCCTGAATATAGCCGCTCTTTGACGATTTGTCGGCGGAAATCTGAGGAAGAATCTGGTCTGCCGGGTCCGATGTGCCATTCTTTGACTCAATGCGCTTCTTGACCTTCAGCACCGCTTCTTCTAATTCCCCGTCCTCGAACGGTTTCAGCAGATAATCAAACGCCAGCAGCTTCAGTGCCTCCCGCGCATACGAAAATTCACTGTAAGCGGTCAGAAAGATCACCTCCACCGCGCTGCCCTCCTCCCGCAGTTGGTGCAGCATCGCGATTCCATCCATCTTGGGCATACGGATATCGCTGATGATCAGCTCCGGCATATATTTGTGCACCGCCTCAATTCCCTCCTGGCCGTTGGAAGCCTCGGCGACCACCACACACCCCAGCGCGTCCCAGTCCGTCTCCATCACAATTCCTTTTCGGACAAACATTTCATCGTCAATTACTAATACCTTGATCATACTCTTTCTGACACTTCCTTTCCTGCCGGCAGTTCAATCACAACCCGGGTTCCGCCCTCCGCCGGCTGTTCCACACGGATTCCATAATCCTCCCCGTAATGCAGCCGTATGATCGTGTCCACATTATACATTCCAATATGTCCGCTGATCTTGTCCCATTCGCGCCGGTTCAAAAGCTCCATGCGCTCCGGATCGATCCCGCAGCCATTGTCCTGCACCTCGATGCGCAGCCGCGCGCCATCCCCGGACACACGCACGCAAATGATCCCTTCCTCACATTCCGCCAGACCGTGAATCACTGCATTTTCCACAACCGGCTGCACGATGAGCTTCGGCACCATGCAGGCCGCATACTGCTGCGGCAGATCGTAAGAGAAGGTGAACCGGCCATTGAAGCGGATTCTCTGAATCTCCGTATAAGATTCCACCAGCTCCATTTCATCGCTCAGTGGAATAAACGCCGCCTTGGAAATGCTGGTGCGCAGGATCTTTGCCAGCTTCGCCGCCAGTGTGGCCAGCTCCGAAATATGGTTCGCCTTGGCAATCCACTTGATCGTATCCAATGTATTGTACAGGAAATGTGGATTCAACTGCGCCTGCATCATGGCAATCTGGACGTCGTTCAGCTTCTTCTGCTGGCTGACCTGCTGCTCCATATACCCTTTTAGTTCCTGCGCCATCGTATTGAAATTGTCCGACAGTTGTCCGAATTCATCCGTGCGCTGAAACGTGAGGCGTGTATCCAGCTCCCCCTGCTGGAGCCGGTGCATCGCCAGATTCAGCCTGCGGATCGGCCAGGACAAATGATTGCTCATCCGTTCCGACACCGCGATGCACAACAGCAGACTCGCACCCGCCATTACCAGCAAAACGCTGTACATGGAACGGATCGTGTCTGCGGTAAATAACTCCGGCCGCAGCAGCACGCTGACCAGCCCGGTTTCGCCAAGCCTGCTGATGTAGACCCGGTTGCCCTGATAAGAGCCATCCAGCCTTTCTCCCGCCAGCAGACGCCCGCGCAGAACCGTACCGATATCCTCCCGTCCTGCCGCTCCCGCCGCGTAAACCGTCTCGAAAAAGTTGTTCAGAATGCAGACTCCGTCCTGTGTCCCATAGTCCCCTCTTAAGATCTCTTCAAAATTCTTTGCCGTCATGCTGATGACCACAAAGCCAATCGGATTATCCGCCTCGTCCCAAATGGCGCGCGACGCCCGCAAAAGGACATCGGCCTCTCCCGTATATTTCTGCTCCCGCCGGATAATCAGCTCGTCCGGATGTGCCGCGGAAACCTTCAAAATCCCCCAATAGGGCAGCAGCCTCGTATGAAACAGCTCCGTCCCGGTCGAATATTGACAGATACCGTCCGGCGTGTAAAGCTCCACCTCGGCGCGTTCCCGAAGTCCCACCGTCTCCTGATACAGGCGGGCATAGACCTCACTGCGCGGCGCTCCGCCCTTCCCGGCGAGCGTCGTCCGAATCTGCTCATCCGCCGCCAGCTTCTCCGTAACGCTGCGAAAATTCTCAAACAATGTGGTGAGCTTCTCATCGATCTGCTGCACCTGCGCCATATCCTGTTTCTGGTAATCCCGGTCCAGTTTCATTTTAAACATCTGAATCAGAAACAGGCTGCTGATGATAAGCGGCAGCAGTGCAACTCCCAGAAAGCTGACCAAAAGCTCACGCTTGAATGATTTTGTGATAAATTCCTTCATGCCTTTTCCCCTTTAGTCAATCCGTTTCGTCCACTGTTCCAGAAGCTCTGTCTGATGCCTGCCCGCCCATTCCAGGTCAAAGGGAATAATCTCCAGCATCCCCAGCGCGTGAACATTCTCCGTGTCCCGCTGCAAATCGGTGCGGGCGGTTCTGCGGCAAAACTGATCCATTGCCAGATTCTGCACGTCATTGCTGACCGTAAAATCGATGAACAGCTTCGCATTGTCCGGATGCGGTGCCCCCTTTACCAAAGCACACCCATCCGGCACAGCACTGGTTCCCTCCAGAGGATATACCATGCCGATGTCCAGTCCCGCCGCAATTTCCTTCCTGGCTGCTTCCTCCAGCGTAATGCCGACCAGCCGGAATCCATCGCCGATCTCCTTGATCAGTTCCCCGGAACCGGCAGAAATATTGCCGTCCAGAGCCTCCGTAAACTGATTTAAGGTGTCTTCGATGTCCATACTGCCCTCCCGGCCCGTGATCTGAATCATCGTCGAGAGCGCCGTATAGCTGGTCCCCGATTTGCGCGGATCGGCAAACGCGATCTGCCCCTTCCATTTATCTCCCAGAAATTCTTCCCAGCTTCGCGGCGCATCCTCCTCGCTGACCAGCTTATTATTATAAATAAACACGATCGGCAGCTCCGTGAAGATCGTCCAGGTATGTTCCGGCGAAGCATACTGGGGGTCCAGCAAATCACTCTGACTACAGGCATAGGGTTCCAGATAATCCCTGTACGCCTCATAGCTCTCCACGCCGCCGCCAAACATCACATCGCAGGCCTGCTTTCCCGACGATGCCTTCACCGCCTCCAGCATCTCCGTGGTTCCGCCCGCGTGCACGTCAACCCAGATCCCGGTACGCTCCTCAAACTCCTTCACGATCGGACCATACACCTCCGCTTTGTGTGATGTATATAAAATCAGTTTTTTATCTTCGCCAATTTCCGGCGGCAAATCCGCCTGTCCCGTCATTTGACCGCAGCCTGACAGCAGCATCGATATCCCCACGATGCCAGCCAGCAATCCCGCAAGTCCAGATCCCATCTTTCGCCTCATCCTTCTCCTCCTCAGGAACCCCACTACGCCGGATCCCCCTCTGGTCCTATCATACCACTTTTTTCCTGTTTTCTCGACTGGTGTTGTGATATAATGAGCGTTAGTAAGTCATGATCGCGGCTGTGCCCAGATGCGCGGTTTCGATCACAACATATACAAGGAGCAAACAATTATGCAATTACTCATCGTCCGGCACGCAGATCCGGATTATTCCATTGATTCCCTGACCCCAACCGGCTGGGAGGAAGCAGAGCTTTTATCCGGGTGGCTGGCAAAGCTCCCGATCGATGCCTTTTACGTGTCCCCGCTGGGCCGCGCGAAAGACACCGCCTCCCTCACCCTGAAAAAATTTGGAAAAGAAGCCACCGTATGCGACTGGCTGCAGGAGTTTCCGCCCAAGATCATGCGTCCGGATGCCGGGCGGCTTATCATTCCCTGGGACTGGCTTCCCGCCGAGTGGACGAAAGAAGAACGCTATTTTGATCATCAGAACTGGTATGATACCGAGATTATGAACGACGGTCATGTGGGAGATGCCTATCGCAAGGTCGTCAAGGGCCTGGATCAGCTTCTGGCCCATCATGGCTACCGCCGCAAAGACCTGTACTATCAGGCCGAACAGCCAAACCGTGACACGATCGTACTGTTCTGTCACTTCGGCGTGGAATGCGTGCTGCTCAGCCATCTTTTGAACATTTCCCCCATGGCACTGTGGCACGGCTTCTGCGCCGCACCGTCCTCCGTCACCACGCTGGTTACCGAGGAACGCCGCGAAGGTGCCGCATACTTCCGCATGAACTGCTTCGGAAGCACCGCCCATCTGGATGCTACCGGACGAGAGCCCTCCGTCGCGGCTCGCTTCTGTGAAACCTTTACATGCAAAGAGGAACGCCACGACTGACGTTCCTCTTTGTCTTATTTATAAACAACAACCTACGCCGCTTCCACCTTCTTGCCGTCATCCGGCTTTTCCGTTTCCACTTTCTCCTTTACAGGGCGCTTCCACGCATGCATTGCAAGTGCCATGGCGATAACGCCGTAGGACACGAACACACGGAAATACTCACCGATGACCGGATCGCCAAACAGCTCTTTACCAGCCAGCGGAGATACGATGAACAGGGTGTGGAACAGCACGATACCAAGCAGGGCCTGCTTGTTGGTCGCCTTCTGTACCGAAGCGCCGCCGACTAACAGTGCCGCGATCGCGAACTGGCCGACCTGGGTATGCGCGCCGTAGGTAGAAAGCGTTCCCACGTTCTGCAGGAAGATCAGCTGTCCCCAGCTTGCCAGTACCGTGGAGAAAATCATCGCGATGATACGGGTTTTGTCTACGTTGATACCGGCTGCATTTGCCACGGTTCTGCTCTGTCCAACGGTTCTCATGTTCTGGCCCAGACGGGTTTTCATCAGAATGTTGTTGAAGCAGCAGAGTGCTCCGATGCAGAGGTACGTCATAACCGGAAGCTGTACCACGATCAGTACCTTGTAAAGCGCCGGAACATAGGTCAGGCCATAGATCACTGCCGCCAGCCCAAGATTGACCAGCGCACGCTTACCGTTAAACGGCTTTCTGACCGCGCCAACAGCCGCATCCAAAGCACCCGCATTTCCTGCACTCAGCTTTGATCTCACAAACTTCAGAGCCTGCCAGATCACTGTCGCCAGACAGCCCAGCTCGATCGCGGAAAGCAGCATCAGCCGGTCTTTCGCCAGGAACTGCTCCACCGGTCCGATGTAGGTCAGGCCGTATACTACCAGTGCTGCAGCGGCGCTGAGGATCGTCTTTTTCCAGTCTACCGTCTGCTTTTTCGCAAGCTTAAAGATCGTGGAGCAGACCAGTCCGATCAGTACCAGATAGAATCCAATTTCGATGATAGTCAGCATCGGCACCGTGTCCAGTGCGTACTTGACCGTGTCTTTTAAGTCAATGGTGTTTTTAACGCCGACACCGGTTGCAATCATCAGAGTCGGATTGTTCAGTGCAATCACACCGCCGAAGATGAACAGGAAGATCAGCTGGTAAATACCTTCTGCAAAATATCCCAGAACCAGACCGCCGATCATCTCATTGCCCTTCATCTGGTTGAACAATTTACCAACCAGGAAGCCAAAGAAGATGGAGATCGGAGTTGCCAGCGCTACCGTTGCCATAAAGCCGCCGATTCCGGTGAAGCCCCAGTAGGTCGTCAAAAAGATCGCGATCTGTGCGGCCATGGCACCGATGACAATACCAAAGTTCAGACCCATACCGGCGATAACCGGAATGATCAGGGCCAGCACGATGAAGGAGTTTCTTGCAATACGTGTGAACAGCTCCGGAATGACGAAGGTCAGCGGCTGCTTTGATGCGATAGTCGCACCCACACACAGGAAAATGAACAGGATTACAACCTTGTTCTGGAATAATACGTCTCTTAGCTTCTTATTCACGGCTGTCACCTCCTTTTGCCTGCGTAAGTGCATAGATAATGATACCGTTGGAGATGATCAGTCGCATAACCTCGGATAAGTTGCTCTCCGGGATGAACTGATTTGCCACCGGAAGTCCCAGCGCCAGGATACCCTGGAACAGGAACGTACCAATCAATACATGGGTAATGCTCGCGCGCTTCGGGCTTGCACCGCCGATCAGCACCGCTGCAACCGAAGTAAAGCCCATCATCATCGGTCCGTTGTAAAGCTGCATGAAACCGAAGCCCTGTGCATAGACCAGAATACCAACTGCTGCCAGCACGGTCGACAAGGTTGTGCCGATCAGGCGCATCTTGTTGACGTTGATTCCCGCCGCTTTCGCGAACATCGGGTTCGCACCGGCTGCGCTCATCGCGATACCGGTCTTGGACCGCATGAACAGCCAGATCAGGAAACAGATCAGGAAGAAGAACAGCAAAAGTCCCGTCGGAACCGTCAGTGCGCCGATCTTAAATGCCAGTGTGTTGTTCATGACACCGCTGAAGGAAGCCGCCAGGGAGATGGTATTACGAAGACCTTTTCCCGCATTCGGCCAGATCAGCTCACCGTTGCTGAACGGAAGCAGCATCCACAGAATATTCATGAATGCGATGATCGAGAAGCCGACATAGGTCGTAACGGTCATCTCAGAACCTTTTACCCGGTTTAAGAGCTGTCCGTACAGATAGCCGATTCCAATCGCCAGCACCACACCGATCAGGATAGCCAGAAGCACTGCCACCCAAGCTGCAAGCAGCGGACTGATTGCCACCAGAGACGGATTCTGTGCAACATTTAACTGGATCACGATCAGGCCGCCCAGAAGACCGCCCACGATTCCCATGGAAATACCAAAGTTCAAACCAATACCGCACTGGACTGCCGGGACCATCGCCAGCGCCAGGATACCGAACATGCCCCAGCGGCGGACACAGTCACTTAAGAGCTGCATCAGATTCATCTGGAAGCCGCCTGCCGCGACCACCAGAAGCAGGAAGAAGGAAACAATGATCACGCGCGGCAGACCGAATTTGTCTACCAGCGGTTTTAATGGATTACGCATTGGCTTCTCCTCCCTTCCATGCGCCGGACATCGCCAGACCGAAGTTGGCATCGGAATCATCCGGTTTCAGAATGCATGCTAATTTGCCGTCCGATACGATCGCGATCCGGTCAGAGATCGAACGCAGTTCCACCAGCTCGGAGGATACGATAATGACGGTCATACCGGTCTCCCGGTTCAGCTTTGCAAGATACTCCAGAACCAGCTTCTTGGCACCGATGTCGATACCACGGGTCGGCTCGGAGACGAACAGCACTTCCGGCTCCAGTGTCAAAGCACGCGCCAGACAGACCTTCTGCTGGTTACCGCCGGAGAGACGTCCCGCCGCCTGCCGGATACCGGTACAGCGGATATCCAGGGTCTTGACCATCTGCTCTGCGTGAACCTTCGCCGCTGCCGCATCGTACAGCTTCATCCAGGCAATTTTCTTTAAAAATTTATCGTTGGTCTGCATCGCGGAGAATACGATATTCTGCTCAATGCTCTCATCCAGCAGAAGACCTACGCCACGACGGTCCTCCGACACAAATGCCACCTTGTGGTTCAGGGCATCACCCAGTTTGTCCAGGTTCAGCTCCTGCCCGTTGATCTTTACATGGCCGGTCGCCTTGTAAAGACCCATGATGCCGTTTGGAATACCCAGTTTTCCCTGACCTGCAAGTCCTCCGATTCCGAAGATCTCGCCTCTGCGGATGTCCAGATCCACTCCCTTTACCCGCTCGCCAGGCATCTCTACTCTATAATCTCTTAAGCTTACGGCGATCTCATCCTCGCTGATCACGCGGTTGTCCGGAAGGTCATCGTCAAGAAGCTTCTCGACCTTACGTCCGATCATAAGCTCTGCAATCTCTACCACATTTGTATCTTTGATTTCTTTTCGCGCGACAAACTCACCATCTCGCAGGATCGTCATGCCATCTGCAACAGCCATGACCTCATCCAGACGATGGGTGATAAAAATAATTGCGATCCCGTGGGAAGAAATGACACGCATAGCTTCCAGCAGGCGATCCGCCTCCGATTCCGTCAAAACGGCAGTCGGCTCATCAAATACCAGAATCTTAATGCCGGTCTTGTCAAGCTCACGTGCAATCTCGATAAACTGCATGTAGCCTACCGGAAGTCCGGCTACTTTTACATACTCTTCAATCTGAAGACCAATGGTCTTCAGCGCTTTTTTCGCATCCTTTGCCATCTGCTCGAAGTCAAGAGACTCCATAGAACGGCCAAATATACGGCTTACCAGGTTCGGTGTACTGATCTCACGGCCTACTTTAATATTCTCTGTGACAGAGAATCCCGGAATCAGCATGAACTCCTGATGTACCATACCAATACCCAGCTCCATCGCCTTAAGCGGTGTATCAATAACAACATCCTGACCATCTACCTGGATGGTTCCTTCGTAGCCACCGGTGCTGTGGATAACCGGCATACCAAATAAAATATTCATCAAGGTCGATTTTCCTGCACCGTTTTCCCCCATCAGCGCATGAATCTCACCTGGACGGATATGGAGATTAACTCCCTTTAAAACCCGGTTGCCGGAATATTCCTTGGCTATGTTGTCCATTTTCAGGACATAGGTTTCGTTCGTGTTTTCCAAATTAACAACCTCTTTCTATGTTTCATGTAAGCAGCCTCTGGAGGCTTAGACGGGAAAAGGTTTCGCCAACTGCGATCTTCGTCGACATCTGCTGGCGAAACCCGTGCCCCTAACTCAATTCAGTTTCCGTTTCAGATTATTCAAAAGTGATGAAATCAGCCATTACCAGGAAGTGGTTGTCTTTCTCGTTGCCACTGTCGTCGGTGTAGTGGTTGATGGTCATCTGTACATCGCCTGCACACTCCTGAATGGTATCTTTCAGAACTGTCTCGTCCAGAATTGCGCCATTGGTTGCGCCTTCCAGAACCTTCTTCGCGTACTCAACACCAGCCTCTACGAACAGCATGTTACATGGAACTGCCCATGTAGATACACGACCGCCCATACCAGCCTCGGTAACCTTAGCCTGTAACTGCTCCAGCATGTAATCAACGTCTGCCTCATGACCACCCATATCGATGTTCAGAGCTGCCGGGAATGCATGGAACGGAGACGGACAGCACTGTAAGCTGTAGATTGCGCCATTCTCGAATACGGAACGGATCAGCGGCTCCTGCATACCACAGTTGGTGGTAAAGAATACGGTATCTTTGCCATATTTCTCGATCTGACGCGGAACATCCTCAAGGATGAACTGCTGAGCGCCGGTGATACCGGAATCGCCGGTCGGATCCGGAGCGGTAACGTCTACCAGCTCGATGCCGTTCTCTGCACAATATTTCTTCAGGTTCTCATGACGTGCCACGATCAGAGCATAGCTCATATGACGCGGGAAAGAATAATGAATCATGGTCTTAGCGCCCTGCTGCTTTGCCTGAGGCGGAATCACAACGCCGCATCCTGGCTCATCAACCTGAAGTACGATGTCTGCCTTCGGATTGATAACACCCGGGTCCTCACCAGGAGTACCGGCGATGAAGATCATGTCCGGACGGGTCTCACGTACTTTGTCGATTGCTGCTGCGGTTCCCGGAACTGCCTGACACCATACGATCGCCTTTACTTCCGGATCAGATGCCATAGCAACTGCGTTGGAAATAACGGTCTCGGTCTCGGTGGTAAAGTTATCCGGATAAGTAGAGGTCACGATCATGTCCCCGTATTTTTCCTTCATCTTGTTGGCCTGAGTGATCTCCTCATCGCCCTGAGATGCGGTACCGGTAATGATACCGATCTTGAAGTTCTCTGCTGCGGCTGCCTCTGTCTCTGCGCCGCCTGCCTGGGTCTCACCTGCTGCAGTGGTTGCTTCTGCTGCCGGTGCAGCGGTCGTTGCTGCCGGCTCTGCGCCGCGGCATCCGGTTAAGGATACTGCCATCAGTGCAGCCATAGTCAAACTGATAAAACGTTTTTTCATGTCTTCTCCTCCTTGAACACTATAAAGTTTTTTTATTTCAATACACCCAAATGTGTATGGAAATCATGGAAATGAAACGAAAGCGGTTGGATTCTGTCAATGATCGGTAAGTAATAGTCTGGTATGTACAGGCTACCAAGGGCAGTCTGGCAATAAATAGGAACTTTGCTAAATAACTGCAAAATAAAGAATGAAATGATTATAGCACAAAGAAGTGTCATTTGTCCAGTTACTTTTGTTCGCGGTACGCGGATTCTGTCAGAATCCGCGTCCGCCGCCGCCGTGTGTATGTCCTCCACCGGAGGTATGGGTCGTACTTCTGGGACCTGAACTGTTCCCAAAACCGCCGCCAGCACCACGGTTTACTGCCTGTGCAATGAGGTTCTGAATAACAGAAGATCCTGCCAGAACATCATTTTGATTGTGATAATGAAACTGCGCTGCGGAACGGTAAGCCATCAGATAATTGGCTGCCTGACGCTGCTCCCGCTTCATCGCATACTCTTTGCGGACATTGAGGCAGGCTCCGGCTCCGCAGAATGCAGACACCGCAAACGCCAGCAGCACTTCATACCACCGTATGCTACGATACCGGCTGATCTTGCCGGTCTCCCTGTCATAGTTGTATTGTCCGTTTGGAATCCCTTTTTGATAAAACGCCTGAACTTCCCCGATCATGGAGCCGGCCGCACCGCTGTAATCCAACTGCTGCATATAAGGAATCGCCTGATCCATCATCGTATCAATGCGGTCATCCGTCAGAAAACGGATCATGGCCCCTTCGGTCGATACATAGAGCTGGCGGTTGTCCATATCGATAAGCAGCAGCGCGCCACTGTGATCCGAACCCGATCCAAAGCTGCCGTTTTCATAATATGCATCTGCATACTCCTCCGAAGAGTAACCGCCGGTATCCTCCGTGGTAACCAGCACGAGATCCATATTCATCTCTGTGCGCAGCTCCTGGATACGCGTCTCCAGCGACTGGGTCTGGTCGCTGCTCAAAAGCCCGGCCTCATCAAACACGCGCTGTTCTCCCGCCTCGCTCCTTACGGTCAGGGGCAGGATAAGCAGAGCCGTCAGAAGACACAAAACACAAAAAAAGAATACTCTGTCCTTTCGTCTCATCATAAGAAATACCCCACAATCATCAGAATCACGAATAAGGGTGCAAAAATCGAGGCAAACAGCAGCAGAAGTCTGGTCTGGTCAACCGGAAGCTCGCCGCAGATCTTTCCGGTCTGCCCGTTGCAGGCGAAATAATAGATCTTATCCTGCTTCGGGTCCTTGTAGGTCAGCGTCCACACCGGCATCAGGGCATAATCCCATTTCTCATCTTTCAAATCCATGGTCTGCTCGCGCACCGTGACTGCGTCATAGCCGGCCACCTCGCTTTTAAGCGCCTCTTCGGCAAAGCCCCTGACCTCCTGCTGTACCTCATCCTGAAATTTGGCTTCCTCCAGATCCCGCTTCTCCGCCACGAAGCCCGAAAGATAGCCCATATGAAACGGCTGAAGCTTCTCCATCTCGAATGGGAGCACGCCCTCCACCAGCTTTCGATTCGCTTTCGACAGGGCGTTGCGCGTCACATGGTCAACCTTCATGGTTCCCTCGCGGCTCACGTCATACTTGTCCGTCTGGGTATAGCGGGTATTGCCCGTGACCCAGTCTTTATGCTTCACGCCCTCCGCATCCATCCTGCCGTCCACCTGACAGCTGTACAACCAGTACGGGAAATATACGCCCGTCATCTTGTCGATCTGGTCTTTGCTGTAAAATGCTTTTGGAATATAACGTTTCTTCCCGATCCACTGTTCAAAAATCTTCAGCGCCTTGTCCCTGTCGATCGCAAACGGGATGGCGTATTTCGGAAGGTATCCGCCCTCCATCTTGCCTTCCAGCACCACCGGATTGTGGCAGTAGTAACAGAACGTCGCCGTCGTGCTCTCATCGGTCACGATCTCGGCGCCGCAGTTCGGGCAGTTGTAAAGCACCGGATTTCCGTCCGTGCCCTTCGCCATATCCGCGGTCACGCCCGCCGGATTGCCGTCATTTGCCCCCAGATCCTTGGCCTGGGCCACACCCGGCGTCTCACCTTTGGGTCCGGTCTCCTCCTGCCTGGTCATCTCCTCCAGCTGCTCCTGTGTAAATTCGGAAAGGCAGTATTCACAGCGGTATTTCTGCGATTCCGGGTGGAACCGCAGATCGCCGCCGCAATTTGGACATTTGTATGTAATAACAGCCATAGTCCCTCCTGATTAGCTCCTCGGCTTACCACACTCGCTGCAGAATTTGCCGGTGTTCGCAGTTCCGCAGGAACAGATCCACGGGCCGTCTGCCGGTCTCGGACTTCCACATTCGCTGCAGAATTTGCCCGTGTTGACTGCGCCGCACTTGCACGTCCAGCCGGCTGGAGCTGCCGCCTGTGCAGGGGCCGCTGGGGCCGCCGTCTGCGCTGCCGCCGGAGCTGCCTGCTGTGTCTGAGCCGCCGGGGCTGCCTGCTGTGCCGCTGCTGCTGTCTGTGCCGCCTGCTGATTCATCTGCATCTGCTGCATATTTGCCGCGGACGCTGCTCCCATGAAACCGCCGCCCGCATTCATACCGGCTGCCATACCCATGAAGCCTGCCATCGCGCCGCCCGCGTTGGAGCCTGCTGCCTCCATGCCGCGTGCCATCGCGCCCTGCACATAGCCCTCGCGGATACTCGGGTCGCCCAGCATCGCACCCTGGTTGCGCATATTGATCAGCTTCTGGGACTCCTCATCATAGGAAATGCTTGCAAGGCCTACGTTCATGACCTCAAATCCGCGATCCTTCTTCCAGGTGTCGTCCAGCACCTCTGCCATGTGTTTGCTGAGTACGGTTCCCTTCGATGCCACGAAGGAGATTCGCTCGCCCTCCGCCGACATCTGGTTGACCGCCGCCTGAAGTCCTTCGAGGAATTCATCCATGTACTGCTCATTGATGGAATCAATGTCCACGTGCGTCGCATTCTTCGCAATTACCTGCTCATAGAACAGAAGCGGGTCCGTCACCTTGATGGAATAAGCGCCATGTGCCCGCAAAAACAGCTCTGCGTTGTAGAAGCTGTCAAAGTAATTGACCGGATTGCGCGTACCGAACTTGATTCCTTTGATCTCCTGCAAGTTAACATAAAATACCTTCTGTGCCGTCGGTGTAGCTCCGCCATATTTCACACGACTGAAGGTCTCCTTCAGCGTATCCTTAAACTGCCCGTTAAACAGAGACGGCAGAGAAGAATTGTCCACGGTATAGTAGCCCTCTTCTGCGGTGTAGTCTACGACCTTGCCGCCATCCACAACCATCATAAACTGGTTCGGATACACATGAATCACAGAACCATTTGAAACCGTATTCTCTGTTCCCTTCGTGTTCGATCCCTTTCGGATCTTCACGCCGCCGGCAAAGACGGTCTGGTCGCCCATATCATCTGCCTCAAATACTTCCAGCCACTGATCTGCCAGAGACCCGCCCACGGCGGTTGTCACTGCTTTTATGATACCCATAGTATATCCTCCTTAATTTGCTGTGCTGCGTTGCATTGCATTGTGTCGTATCTTTCCGGCAAGTTTAGCCATAATGACTCATGCCTCTAGTATAGCGCAATTTCAAGCTGATGCCAATGGATTTACCTGCGCTTTTTCCCTGTATTTTTACTCATGGAGACCGCCTGAATGGCTGCCCAGAGGAAAACCGCAGCAAGCGCAAGCTGAAGCAGGATGCTGATCAGCACCCACTGTGACGCGATCAGGGTCTGCTCGTGATGGCCGAACCAGGTCGTCACACTGGCAATAGCCTGTTCCCGCCCCGTCAAACGCGTGATTGTCATCAGAAAATTGACCGTCGGATTCAGCAAAAGCAGATACAGACAGTTGCCGGATGTGGCATAGCTGGCAATCTGCCCGATGGAAGCCAGATTACCGTCCGTGTGAACGCCGCTCATATAATAGGCGAACTGGTTGACGCCAAAGGTTCCCAGCACCACAAGTCCCAGAATCCCGTAAGCCACAACCGTCGACATCGTCGTCTTTCCAAAGAATGCCGAACAGCAGATTCCGATGCTGCCCGCAAACAGCGCCGCGGCCATATAGCAGAGCAGCATCAGCGCAATGTCCCGCAGCGTGACTCCGCCATATACAAACACCATGGCGATGATCGGAAAACTGGAAATAATCATCAGAGCCATGGTACTCAGGGAAGCCGCCATCTTGCCCAGCACGATCTCCGCCGGCTTCATCTTTGTCGTCAGCATAAGATCCAGGGTCTGACGCTCCCGTTCCCCGCTGATACTCCCCGCCGTGATCGCCGGCATGAAGAAGATCAGCATAACGAATTCCAGCGCCGCCACAAACAGATACAGATCCAGAAAACTGGTGTACTGGATCTCTGCCGTCAGGCGCACCTGTGCCAGCGTGGAATACATATTCAGCAGCGCCACCAGCGCCAGAATGCCATTGAATACCAGGAGCATCAGCGCCAGCCGAAAGCTTCGGGCGCTGACCATGACCTCCCGCTTATAGACCGGATTCATCCTCATAGGACAACACCACCCTTTCTTCTTTGTGATTGGTGATCTGCATGAAAATCGCTTCCAGATTGCCCGGCTCCCGGACGAATCCGCGCACCGGTACCCCCGCGCCAACCAACTGTGCCAAAAGCTCACTCTCCTGCTTTGCATTTCCGGTAAAGCCCACCATGATACTGTCGTCCTTGACCGTGATGGTCTGCACCAGCCTATGTTCCTTTAAAAGCTTCATTGCCGCCGTCTTATCCCCGAAAATCGTGATAATGACCGGCTTTGAGGTGTGAATCCGGTCTGTGATCTCCGCGATGCTGCCGCTTACAATCAGCCTGCCTGCATCGATGATTCCAATGTCTGTACAGAGCTCGGAAAGCTCGGATAAAATATGGGAGCTGATCAGGATCGTCTTGCCCTGCTCATGCAGCTCCTGCACGGTATCCCGAAATTCCAGCCGTGTCCGCGGATCGAGTCCCGATGTCGGTTCGTCCATGATCAGCAGCGAGGGGTCGTGGATCAGCGCCCGCGCCAGGCAAAGCCGCTGCTTCATGCCGCGTGACAGCCCGTCCACAAAGAAATCCTCCTTATCGCCCAATCCCACCTGATCCAGCAGAATCTGAAAACGCTTGCGCGCCTTCAACCCCTCCAGGCCGTAGCAGGAGGCAAAGAATTCCATATATTCCCAAACCTTCAGATTGTCATAGACGCCAAAGTAATCCGGCACATAGCCGATCTTCTCTTTCAGCCGATACGGCTCCGTCAGCGCATCAATCCCGTCGATCTCCACACGGCCCACATCCGGCAGCAAAAGTCCCGTCATAATCTTGATCGTGGTCGTCTTCCCTGCGCCGTTTGGCCCGACAAAGCCGTACAGACTTCCATCGGCAATCTCCATATCCAGACCGTCCAGGGCATGATAATTTCCATATGTTTTTCGCAGATTCTGAATCTTAAGCATTAGCGTTCCCTCCCTGCGACCATCGGCATCGGAAGCTGGATGGAATTATAGCTTCCCGCGCCGTCATAAGCATAGCGGACCGTCATCGTGTTGCCCGGAGACAGATAGGCCCCAAGCTGACTCACATCCATGGTTTCGCCGTCCAGCTCCATCCGGTCAAAATTGCCGCTGGTGTAATTATAAAAATAGATGCTGCCGGTAAACGCTTCGATGAAGCTGTTGCTTCCCTCTTCTAAAAACGCCTCTGATATCGGTTCAAACCGCAGACTTTCCACCGATATATCCGTTCCAAGCTGGTATTCCAGCGTCAGCGGCTCCGAGCCGTTCATGGAATTGCTTGCGGCATCATATGTTCCGCTGATCACCTTCGGCGCCTTCATAAGTACCGAACGGTAGAGCGAGAAATCATTGTAGGCATTAATCTCCACAGACGCAGTCAGCATGGTCAGCCCATAGGTCTCTGCCGATGGCGTGTTGAGGAACTGACTCTCCTCCTTGTCCGTGCTGAACGCGATGACCCGCCCGTCCGCCGTATACCCGGTCAGATAGTTATCCAGATAGAATTTCAGCAGATTGGACCGCTCCAGTGCCAGCAGATAATGCTTGTCTGCAATATCCGTCTGCTGGAATGCACTCTGCCCCGAAATCCGCTCCGCCACCACATAGGAATCTCCCAGCGGGAACCGGATCAGCTCCAAATCTTCCAGATTCTTCGTCTCCCCCGGCTCCATCCGATCCAGAAATACCATGTTGCCATAGAGCATCAGCGTTGCATTCTCAAGGGGGAAGGGGAATTGGTTCGTCAGTGTTCCGCTTAATTTTCCTTCAAAATAGTTCACATTGCCGACAATACCTATCTTTTCGGTGTTGTCGTTCTTCCGCTCCAACTGGAAATAGCGCGATGCGAAGGAAGCGATGTTCTGTCCCTGTACCGTTAAGTTTCCGCCTGTTCTGGAAATGGCGATCTGATAAGGCTCTTCCTCCGTGAAATTCAGTCCGTCCGCCGACTCCTGCGAGTAGCTTCTCGTGATCGGCAGCACTGTGTACTCCGGATTCAGTTCCGCCGTGTAAGGACGGTTGTAGGGATTCCGGACGTTAAGGTACGTCGTCTCAAGCACATAATCATCCGTCACATCCTGAATCGTCGCATAGGTATAGAAGGTCGATTTGAACCGGGTCGTCATACCCAGCAGATAAATCACCCCCGCAAACACCAGCGACAACACCAGGACGCCTCTGCGGTAATAGATCTGCAGCTCCCGGTTCTTCAAAAAGAGATACATGCCCGGTCCCAAAAGAAGCAGGTACACCACAATAATCCCCAGATAAAGCATCAGGTTCGGCAGTTTGTCCACATTGCCTGTGTTGATCAGGCTCTGAACCGACCAGAATTTGCCGGAATTTCCGCTGTACACGATCTCCGCAAGCTGATTGATGCGCTCTTCCCCCATCAGACTGGTAAACAGATGATCGACATAGCCCGGATGCTTTTCGCAGAATTCACTGATATCACCCATGTCAAAGCCGGCCACCGCAATCATGCCCTGCTGCTTGGATGCCGCTGTCAGAAGCGGAAACCCGCTGCTCGATAAGATGACATTGCCCCCGTGCAGCGGAATATCCACGCACGGGATCGCCAGCATTCCGGCCCCCGGCTCCTCCAAATAAAAGTTCTCTCCCAGATCAATATGCCGCAGAGTCGGCACTCCATAGGAATCGTCCAACAGCTCCGGTGTAAAACGTCCCAGCGTATCATCCACACGCTCGCCCGTACCCAGAATCAGCAGACCGCCGCTGTGAACCCAGTCCATGATCGCCGCCGTCTGTTTCTCGGACAGATCCCGCAGTGTATAATTATTTACCACCAGCACATCCAGCAGATTCAGCCCGATCTCATCCTCCGGAAAATCCGCCGAACTCAGTTCGAACGCCCTGGTACGCAGCGTACTGTAATTGATGCCGACATCATTTAAATACTGCAGCGCCCAACCTTCATCAGAAAGCAGACCGATGAACAGCTCCGGCACATCCCGGCTGACACTCAGCTTGACCTTCTTGTTCAGAAGGGTATTCCCTGCCTCGTCCTGCAAAGTCAGAAGCAGCTGGCTTGCGCTTGTCCCCAGCGGAACATTGTACTGATTCGTCACTTTGGAAAGAGCTTCTGCCCCCACGCTGTAAGCATATTGATATATCGTTCCGTCCGACTCCATCGATCTCACCTGAAGCGTGCCGGAAAGTGCCTGCTCCCGGTTGTTTCCGATGGTAACCTCCATCGGGAGGTAGCGTCCCCCCTTGGCGGTATTGTCATAGCCGTACTGCACCTCCATCGTGACCGGTTCCTCCGCCTGGGCTGCGTCCGCATAACTCTTCATCGGAGCACAGAACATCATACAGCACAGAAAAAGAACCGCCGCCAGCACAGCGGCTGTCCTTCTTTCCTGAGGTCTGATTTTCAAACCATTCACTCTGTTCACCCCTCTTTTCCAAAATGGTAACTGCCCCTCACCGTGACAGTTACCCGAAATGTTCTTTATTGACATCAAAATTCACCTGAAGGGTCACGGTAAATACCGTTCCATCCAGATCACTCTTCACGGTGATGGTGCCGCCGTGCATATCCACGATATTCTTCACGATCGCCAGACCGAGCCCGGTACCTCCGGTATGTGTCGAGCGGGACTGCTCCACCCGGTAGAACTTGTCGAAAACCATAGGAAGCTCCTCCGGCGGAATCACATAGCCAAAGTTGGTCACAGACACCTGTACCGTGCTGCTCCCCGCCTGTACCTTGACGATGACACGCTTGCCATCCGCACCGTACTTGATCGCATTGTTGATCAGATTGTCAAACAGGCGCGCCAAAAGATTGCCATCCGCTGTGATGACCTTGGCCGGAACATTGCTCTGCAGCTCATAGGACAGATTCTTGTCCACGAAATTCGGATAGGACTCCTCCAGAAGCTGACTCAGCAGCTTGATGATATCGACCTTGCCCACGTGCATGGAAATCTTTCCGTAATTCATCTTGGTGAAGCCAAACAGATCCTCGATCAGCTTCTCCAAACGCTTCGCCTTGCTGTATGCGATATCTATGTATTTTTTCTGCATCTCCGGCGGCAGTGCCACCTTGCCGGAGAGAAGCTCCAGATAACCGATGATGGAGGTCAGCGGCGTGCGCAGATCGTGTGCCACATTGGTAATCAGCTCATTCTTGGTCCGCTCGGCCTCACGTTCCTTGTCCATCAGCTTGCGGATGTCCTCTACCATCTTGTTGAGGTCCTCCGCCATGGACGAAAATTCATCGTCGCCGATGACCTCCACATTGGTGTTTAAATCTCCCCCGGAAATACTGCTCACCGCATCGGAAATCCGGCTGATATAGGCGATCGACTTCTCCTGCAGCAGCAGAAAGGTCACGGAAAACACCACGATCCCGAACAGCACATAGCCCAGCACGATCACGGTGTCGGAGCTTGCAACCATGGCAAGCAGCGCATTCTGCCACTCCGACCGCTCCGCATAGCCGGCCAGCATGGAGAGATTCGTCACAAGAAAAATCTCCACCAGACAGGTCACCAGAGCACTGTATATGATATTGGCTATCACACGGGTATGATAACGATGATTCAGATCATACCTGCCCTTTTTCTTACTTTTCAATTTTGTATCCTACTCCCCAGACCGTTGTAATGATTTTGTCCTGACGCTCGTCCTCCTTCATCTTTCCGCGAAGACGGCGAATATGTACCATGACGGTGTTGTTTGCTTCATACACCTTTTCGTTCCACACCTTCTCAAAAATCTCGTCAGTGCTGAACACCTTACCCGGGTTGGAAGCCAGCAGGTAAAGAATATCGAACTCGATCGGTGTCAGCTTCACTTCTTCCTCATACACCAGAACCTTGTGATTGTCCTTATTGATCGTGAGGCCGCGAATGCTGATCTCATTCTTCGCATTCTCGTGTACGCTGCTGTTCGGGTTCAACTGGGTGTAGCGGCGAAGCTGAGACTTGACGCGGGCCGTCAGCTCCAGCGGATTGAACGGCTTCACCACGTAATCATCGGCGCCGGTTCCCAGTCCGAGAATCTTGTCAAGATCTGTGGACTTGGCGCTCAGCATAATGATCGGAATGTTGTTCGTTTCACGGACCTTCTTGCACATCTCCAGGCCGTTCATGCCCGGCATCATGATGTCCAGCAGCACAAGATGGATCTCTTCCTTCCCCAGAATGTCCAGGCCGTCCTGTGCATTGGACGCCTTAAATACTTTATAACCATCACTGACCAGATAGATCTCTACCAGATCGGCAATCTCCTGTTCATCATCAACAACCAGAATATTGGTCTCTGCCATATCGGTTTCCTCCTGTTGTTTGTTTCTTTTATCTTATTTATTAATAGTAGCATAAAATACCTTGTTATGCCTTACTTTTTTATTACAAAATTGGAATGAATTTACAGGGACTTTCCACGCAAAAAGGCATCTCCGCTCCGGAAATGCCTTTTCACTCTTTATGGAAACCGGCTATGCCTCTGCCGGAACAAACACCCGTGTATTGTGTATATCCTGATCCTCTGTGTGGGATGCCGCCAACGCGATGGCTTCCTCACAGAAGGTCTCCTGTGCCGTCACCAGAACCTTGCCGCGCTTATCGATCTTCTCGTAGGTTCCGTCCGGCTGCAGAATGTGCGCCTTTACGTTGTCCGCAAGCTGCACCTCCAGAATGTGGACGACCTGCTCTCTCAGCTGCGCATCCTCCACCGGGAACATGATCTCCACGCGCTTGTCCAGATTTCTCGGCATCCAGTCGGCGCTTCCCATGTAGACCTCCGGACTGCCGTCGTTCCCAAAGTAAAAGATGCGGGCATGCTCCAGAAAATTACCGACGATGGAATGCACCGTAATATTTTCACTGAGACCCGGTACTCCCGCCTTCAGACAGCAGATACCCCGGATGATCAGCTCGATCTTCACGCCCGCGCAGGAAGCCTCATACAGCGTTGCAATGATCTCCTTGTCACACAGCGAGTTCATCTTGGCAATGATGTGCCCCTGCTTGCCGGCACGTGCCAGATCGGCCTCCCGCCGGATCATCTTCACACAACGGCTGCGCAGCCAGAGCGGTGCCAGAGCCAGCTTGTTCCAGGTCGGCGGCTCCGAATAGCCGGACAGCATATTGAATACTGCCGTGGCATCCTCACCGATCTGCGGATGGCAGGTCATCAATCCGCAGTCCGTGTACAGCTTCGCGGTGGAATCATTGTAGTTGCCGGTGCCAAGATGCACGTAGCGCCGGATGCCGTCTTCCTCGCGGCGAACGACCAGCGTGATCTTGCAGTGCGTCTTAAGGCCAACCAGGCCGTAGATCACATGACAGCCCGCTTTCTCAAGCTTCTTCGCCCAGTTGATATTGTTCTCCTCATCAAAACGGGCTTTCAGCTCGACCAGAACGGACACCTGTTTGCCGTTCTCCGCCGCCTCAGCCAGTGCCGCTATAATCGGGGAATGTCCGCTGACACGATACAGCGTCTGCTTGATCGCCAGCACGTCCGGGTCCTTCGCCGCCGTCCGCACGAGATTTACCACCGGATCGAAGGTCTGGTATGGGTGGTGCAGCAGGATGTCGCCCCGTCGGATGTTGGTGAAAATATCATCCTCATTCATCAGCGCCGGAATTTGCTGCGGAATATAAAATGGTGTCTTCAATGCATCAAAACCAGTCATTCCATACATCTTCATCAGGAACGTCAGATCCAGCGGGCCGTTGATCTCATAGATATCTTCTGCGCCAACCGCCAGCTCTTTTTTGAGAATCTTCAGCAGACGCTTGTCCACCTTCTCCTCCACCTCCAGGCGGATCACCTCGCCCCACTGACGTTTTTTGAGCTGCTTCTGAATCTCCTCAAGCAGGTCAACCGCCTCCTCCTCATCCAGAGAAAAGTCCGCGTTTCGCATAATGCGGAACGGATGCGCCGTGACGATATTGTAGTTTAAGAACAGCTCCTTTATGTTGCGCTCGATGATCTCCTCAAGCAGGATCACGCGGCGCTCACCCTCCGGGCCGTTTGGAAGCTCCACGATACGCGGCAGGCCGGACGGAACCTGAACCATTGCAAATTCCAGATCCTCCTCGCCGTCTTTCTTCTGTACCAGAGCCGCTATATTCAGCGTCTTGTTGCGAATGAGCGGGAACGGGCGGGACGAGTCCACCGCCATCGGAGTCAGCACCGGATACACGTTCTCATGGAAAAAGCGATCCACGTAATCTGCTTCCGGGCCGCTCAGTTCCTCGTGCTCGCAGATCACCCACAGTCCCTGCTGCTTCAGCGTCGGCAGAAGAGAACGATTGTATGTGGAATACTGAAGCGAAACCAGATCATGGGTCTTCTCCCCGATCAGCGCAAGCTGTTCTTCCGGCTTAAGCCCCGCGATGTCCGGTTTGCGGTATTTCGCATGAACCATATCCTTCAGGGATGCCACACGAACCATAAAAAATTCATCCAGATTTGAGGCCGTAATGCTCAGGAATTTTAAGCGTTCAAACAGCGGAATACTCTTGTCCCGCGCCTCATTCAGAATCCGATAATCGAATTCCAGCCAGCTCATCTCTCGGTTTACATAATTCTTCGGATCTGTATAAATATTCTCTGTCTCTGCCATGTCTACACCCTCTTTTTCTGTTTCAGAATCGGACGGATTCCAAAGTTTTCTTCAAAGAAATCGCTTTTTTCTGCGATGGACAAGGATTCCAACGTCACATCGCCGTCGTAGTCGGTCGTGATGATCATCTGATTGTCGCGCAGCGTAATCTTACAGCCTGCCAGCTTATTCTGATGTCCGCGGTCCATGGAATTGGCCAGCCGCAGAATCGCCGTAAGCTTGGCGATCAGCAGCGTCAAGTTCTCCGGATTCGCCAGACGGCTGTCACAGTAAGGCTGGGCCTCCACCTTCAATTCATTGTAGCGGAAATTCCGCGCATGGTACTTGACCACATTCGCCACGATCTCCCGCTCCAGGTGGGAGAGACCGATGATCTCCGTGGCCATAATCATATTGTAGGCACAGTCGGTCGCATCCCGCAGGGTAACAAATTTACCGCAGGAATGCAGATCCGCCGCGATCTGAAGAATCAGCCGCTCCCGCTCCTTCATGCCGTGATATTTTTTCAGACTGTCAAAGATCAGCAATGCCGCATTTTCCACTGCCTGGATATGCGGCATATGACATTTGTACCGCTTTGCCATATTGCGGGATGCCGCCGTGATATCATTGGAAAAATTATGATTGAATTTCAGAAGCTTCTTATCCTCTGCATAGTCCGCTGCGATTCCGTCCACCATGCGGATTCCCGGCACCCACAAAATCTCCGCGCCCGTAATCTCCATCATCCGTTTGTAGATCGTTGCCGTCGGGAAAAGCATCGCTGCATATTCACCGTTGACGCTGAATTCGTCTTTCTTCTGATCCAACGTCATACTGCTCAGTTTCTGATAAAATTTGCGGAACTCTTCCTGCGTGATCTGATCCTTTTTCCCATCTCCCATCCGGTAAAACAGGGTCAGGACCGGCTCGCCGATCGCGATCAGACTTCGCACCTCACGTTCCTTTAAATACATCTTGCGGTAGGTGACCAGTTCATTGTCTATCAGCTCTGCCACCAGCGTCTTTTCCTGTTCCGAAGAAATCCGCGCCTTCGCCACCATCTCCCGCAGCCGAAGAACACCCAGCGGCAGATTCTGCGTGGAAGTCAGTGCGTCCTTGTCAAACAGAGAAGCCTGCATGCTGCCAAAACCCACGTCCACGATCGCGGTTCCGCGCTGAAGGATGCGCTGATACTCCTCATCCTTTGCGGCAATCGCCTTATAGCTGATAAAGCGTTGTTCCGAGTTGCTGATTATTTTTACTTCGATGCCTGTGCGGACCCGAATCTGTTCCAGCACAAGCTGACTGTTGCTTGCCTCACGCATGGCACTCGTAGCATAGGCCCGATACTCCGTGATCTGATAGCCCTTCATGATCCGTACAAAGTCGTTCAGTACCTCGCACATCTCCTCCACCAGACCGTAGCTGATCCGACCTTCATTATATGTGTCTTTTCCAAGTGCAATCGTATGCTTTACATGATCCACCGAGTGGATGGCATTGCGGTTGGAAATCTCAAAGATTCCCAGCTCCAGCTCGAATGAGCCTACATCGATTGCCGCGAACGTGCGTATCATATCGCTTCCCCTCCTTTTGCCTACGGTATGAACAATGAGTTTCAACAAAAGCCGAACTCCACTTCACTCCGTAATGAGTATAACTGAAATTCGGCCGGTCGTACGTTAAATATTTGTAAAATCAATAATTACCCAAAATTCGTGTATTCAGCGCCTCTTCGGTAATTCCATTCAATGCATTTTGAACCCCCGCGTCATCCAGACTTCCCTCGATATCCACGAAGAATCGATACTCCCAGTTTCTTCCCGGGATCGGCCGGGATTCAATCATCCTCATATTCACATGATTAAAAATGAAATGTCCCAGCATGTTATACAGTGTGCCGCTCTGGTGCGGAAGCTCAAAGCAGATGCTCACCTTCGACGCATCCGCCCGATACATCGGCCGGTTTGCCAGAATGATAAAGCGCGTGGTGTTCCCCTGATTGTTCTGGATCTGCGGCTTTAACACCTTCAGTCCATACAGCCTTCCGGCAATCTCACTGGCTACAGCCGCCTGCGTCCGGTCGCCGTTCTCCTGAACCTTGCGAGCCGCCAGCGCCGTGTTTGCCATGCTGATCTGCTGCCACTGTCTCTGCTCATTCAGATAGCGGGAGCACTGCATCAGTGCCTGCGGATGGGAATAAACCGTGCGGATATCGGAAAGCTCCGCCCCTTCCACACCCAGAAGATAATGATCCACCGGCAGGAAAATCTCCGCCACGATATAATTCTGGTAACGGACCAGCAGGTCATAATTGTCGACCACCGCTCCCGCAGAAGAATTTTCGATGGGAAGAACCGCGTAATCGGCGCGTCCCTCCTGCACCTCACGCATCGCATCCTCAAAGGTCGCCACATGATAAGCGTCCGCCTGTTCTCCGAAATATTTCAGCGTCGCCGCGTGCTGGTAAGCGCCTTCCGCCCCCTGATAAACCACCCGGGCCTGCCCGGTGGGAAGCGCCTCAAGCCGCTCAAACCCCAGATCCCTGCTTTTTCCATGCTCTGCCAGCAGACGGTACTGGTAGCGGCGGCTGATCGTCATCATCTGCGCAAACAGCTCCCGCACCGCATTCTGATTGAACATGCCATGTGCCATCGCGCCCACAGCCTCCAACTTCTGCGCTTCCCGCGCCCCGTCATACACTGCTTTGCCAGACTCAATCTTGGACTCTGCCACGTCCCCACAGATCGCCATTCTTCGCTCAAATAGTTCCACAATCTGGCCGTCAATCTCATCCAGCTGTCTTCTGCATTCCTGTAAATCCACTGTTCTTATGCCCTCCGCGCCTGCTGTTCATTTGTCAGCATTTCTGCAATTCTTTTCTGGGTATATGCCCCCACATGCTTCCGATCTTCCAACGGAAGTTCTTTGACGTAAAACGGTTCTCCAAACTCAATCGTGACCGTCGACGGTCTCATAAACGGAATATGCTGTTCAAAAATCTCCGATGAGCCGGTGATGGCGACCGGAACAACCGGGCAGCCGGATTTCTCTGCGATCTTTAAGCTCCCCTCCTTAAAGGGCAGCATCTCAAGCGGATCCGTACTGCGGTTGCGGGTTCCCTCCGGAAAAATCCAGATCGAGATTCCGTTCCTGACCTTTTCAATTCCATCCAGAATCGTCTTAAGTCCCGCCTTGATGTCCTTACGGTCCAAAAACAGACAGTTCACATCCCGCATCCAGTTTGACAGAATCGGGTAACGCAGCATCTCCTTCTTCGCCACAAATCCGGTCAGGCCCGGAACCGTGATGTAGCCTACCAGAATATCAAAGTAGCTTCTGTGGTTGCCTACATACAGCACGGCCCCCTCCGGAATACGTTCCTTTCCCTTCACGATCACAGTCGAACCTGTAATGCGAACAAGCATCCGAAACACCGCTTTCACCACAGCCAGGCTGTGCTCCTGCTGACGCCTCCGGCTTCCCTTCCTCACCAGCCATTCCCCGATCAGCAGCGGAATACTGAAAACCAGAAATCCTAAAAGCAGCAGTACAACCAATATGAATCGTATCATGATGTCACCTCATCTATATCTTTGGGTATCTGTTTCGCCATGCTCTCGCCAGCAAAATCCAGGCGGCCAAACAGTACTATCAGTATATAAAAAAAGAAGGGCAAAAACAAGTCATATGCCCTTCTTTTTTGTAATTTGTTCAAACAATAATCCCGTGGCGAACCATAACGGTGCAAAATCCAGGCGAATCAGACCATTTACGCTGGTCTGACTTCCAGAATAATCCCAGGGACACATGCCGCGCGCCCGCAGCCAGGCCCCGGAACCATACTCTGCCACAAAGATCAGCACCATATAGAGCATACCATGTCGGATGATCCGGTCTCTTGCTCCAACCGCGCGCTCCCCGATCCACCAGTCCACTCCTTTCGCGATCGGCGCCAGCATGGCTCCGCAGCCATAGATCGGAAACATCAAAAGAGACGTCTGTCCCATCAGCCGCCAGTCATGCGCCAGAATCGATTCCACCGAAGTAAAGATCACCTCCAGGCACCAGCCCGCCACACCACATTTTAAAAAATTCACAGGTAACTGCATCCGTCTTTTCATGACATTAATATGCCGCATACCGTCCTGTTTTATACCATTTTCTTCTATATAACTATAAAAGCGGTGACAAAAGCCGGCTTCCCTGTTCGCGAATCCGCACCCACAGGCTTCTCGCCTCGTACACTTCCCGGGTCACCTCCCGGCATCGGGTCAGATCATCCAGAAACGCCGCCTCCATCCGCTCCGTCGTCTCTTCGTCATAAATCATTGCATTGACCTCGAAGTTCAGCTCAAAGCTGCGGATATCCATATTCGCCGTGCCGCAGCAGCACACCCGGCTGTCCGCCATCACGCATTTTGCATGGAGAAAACCATTCTCATAGGTGTAGCAGCGGGCCCCCGCCTCCACCATCTCTCCAACGTAGGAGTACGTCGCCCAATATACAAACGGATGATCCGGCTTACAGGGAATCATCAGACGCACATCAATGCCGGATTTCGCCGCAATCTTCAGTGCACTCAGCACCGCATCATCCGGCACAAAATACGGCGTTTGAATGTAGATGTGATGACGGGCCTTATGCATCAGCTGCAGGTAATTGTCCCGGATCTGCCGCTCATGAGAATCCGGCCCGCTGGCGATAATCTGAATGCCAAGCGTGCTGCCCGGAGACACCGCCTGCATCCCGCGTTCTGATATCGTCTTAAAATAGCGTTCCTCTTTAAACAGATTTTCCTTCGTCGCGTAATTCCAGTCCAGGGCAAAACGGATTTGCAGGCTGATCACCGCATCGCCGGTGATGCGCAGATGCGTGTCCCGCCAATAGCCAAACCGAGGATTGCGGCCCAGGTATTCTCTTCCGATATTGAAACCGCCCACATATCCCACACGTCCGTCGATCACAACCGTCTTCCGGTGATTTCGGTAATTGACGCGCAGATTCAGACGGCCAAGAACCGGCGGGAAGAAACAGCCGACCAGAATTCCGGCTTTCCGAAGCTCCTCCCACCGGACTTTTGGCATAAAACGCCCGCCCATGCCGTCATAGAGAATGCGAACCGCCACACCATGTGCCGCCCGCTCTTTTAAGATCGGCGCAATCGAATCAAACAGTTCGTCATTTTTGATGATATAATACTGAATATGGATGTAATCCTGTGCCTGGCGAAGCTGGCTGCGCAGATCCTCAAACTTTTTCTGACCGTCCGTGAAAATCTCCACATCGTTGTTCAGGGTCAGCACCGCCCCCGCCTGCTCCAGATTGTAGTAGACAAGGTCTGCATAATCTGCCGACAGCGGATCCTCCAGATCTCCCCGCTCCCTCCGCAGAATCCGCTCCTGATTTTCCACCGAATAGCGCAGACGGTCTTCCATCTCCTTGATCCGAAACATCCGGCTCTTGTGAAAATCCTGTGCAAAAATCAGATAAAAGAAGAAACCAAACACCGGCACAAAGTACAGAATCAAAAGCCAGGTCCAAACCGCCTTCGGGTCCCGTCTCTGAAAAAACACAATCAGAATGGACAAAACAAGATTGATATAAAGCAGATGCTCCATAATCCAGGTCCATACTGCCACAATCCCCTCCATGGTCTCACCTCTTCCCCGGCCCGCTCTCCGGCCGCTGTTCCACTGTGACCTTATTGTCTTCTATGGTAACCCAGCAGGTTCCCACCCGATAGATCAGCTCGTCAACAGCGGTATCATTTTCCGCAAACGTCAGCTGTTCAATCGCTGCATCGTCCGAGCATTTCACCAACAGATATTCTTCCAGCACATGTGGTTTGTCCGGCCCGTTTTCTCCATGTGGCATCTCGCCCAGAAAATCCATTGCCTCAATCTGCAGCTGATCGTGTTCCACCAGATACAGATTGATCGAACGCCTCACCTGCTGTGCCTCCAGCACACACCGCTGCTCTTTGCCCATTTCGATAAAGCCCGCCAGACTCGGAACTGTTATCGACACCAGAATCATCAGGACAGCCAGCACCACAATCAGTTCGATCAGCGTAAAGCCTCGTTTTTGCTTGTCTCCACTCTTTTGCCGCATCCTGCCAACTTTCTACGGTCCCATTATCTCCAGGCAGCCACGACATCGCTTTTATACAAACTTATTCAAAGAATGATCATAACGATAATCCACGGAACGCATCTGCTTCTCCAGGTCTTCTGCTTTCAGATCGAAGGACCTGCACAGTTCCTCCAGGGAAGCGTAATGATCTCGCAGCTGCGTATTTAAAAAGCTGAGTAATATCATAGGATCTTTTGGAATCGTCTTCATAGTATTTTTCCTTTCTGCATTTTATCATATCCGTCCATCGGACACCCAACCGGAATTACGCATTTACATTGTCAGTATTTGGATAATGTTTTTCTTTTGAAGGCCTGTTCCGGGGAATTTTCTTGTGTTATAATCATACAATAATTTGAATTTCATGACAAGTTTTTGTTTCTTAACAGGAGGATCAAATCGATGATAAACGAACAAAAGAAACACATTCTCATGATTGCAACCGGCGGAACCATCGCCTCCAAACGCGGTGATTCCGGCCTAAAACCGTTGATCACGTCCGAAGAGCTTTTGGGATACGTGCCGGATGCCGCAAAGCTTTGTCAGGCAGATGCCCTGCAGCTTTTAAATATTGACAGCACCAATATGCAGCCAAAGCACTGGCTGCTGATTGCCGCCGCGATTGAGGAGCATTACGACCGCTATGACGGCTTTGTCGTCTGCCACGGGACGGACACGATGGCCTACACGGCCTCCGCCCTCTCCTATCTGATACAGAATTCGCCAAAGCCCATCATCATCACCGGCTCCCAGAAGCCCATTGATTTGGAGATCACAGATGCCAAGACCAATCTTTCCGACAGTCTGCGCTACGCAAGCTGTGGCCGGGCACACGGGGTAGCCATCGTCTTTGACGGCAAGGTCATCGCCGGAACCCGCGGCAAAAAGGAGCGGACCAAGAGCTACAATGCCTTTTCCAGTATCAACTTCCCCTATCTTGCCACGATTCAGGACGGACACATCATCTTCTATCTGGACGACAAGGATCAGCTGCAGGCACCGGTTCAATTCTATCACGCACTGGACTCCAGAGTCGCTCTGCTCAAGCTGATCCCGTCCATGGAGGCTGGGGTGCTGGATTACATGGCAGAGCATTACGATGCCGTCATCATCGAATCCTTCGGCGTGGGCGGCATTCCGACTCATGACACCGGAGATTTCCACAAGGCCATCGAGCGCTGGGTATCGGCCGGCAAATTCGTCATCATGACCACGCAGGTCACCAACGAAGGCAGCAATATGTCGGTCTACGAGATCGGGAAAAGCATCAAGCAGGAATTCGGACTTCTGGAGGCCTATGATATGACGCTGGAAGCCACGGTGACCAAGCTGATGTGGATTCTCGCCCAGACCAAGGATCCGGCCCGGGTTCGGGAACTGCTCTACCGCACGGTCAACCGCGATATCCTGTTTACCAGCAAATGGTAATTTCTCTCTTCTCTAGTGCTGCGCCTTCTCCTTGCTGGGAAGGCGTCCGCGCAGGAACCGCTTCTTCAGTTCCTTCCAGCGAAACGGAACCAGCGGGTAGATATAGCTCTTCCCCGCAATGGTTTTATTGAAAACGACGGCACACACGGCGAGCAAAAGTCCTGCCGCATATCCCCACACATCGAACAGACTGATCAAAACCAGCAGAATAATACGCATAAATTTCAGCGCATAGCCCAGTTCAAAGCTGGACTGGCTGTAATTTGCGATCGTCACAAACGCCATATACAACATGGTTTCACTGTTAAACCATCCTGATTTTACAGAATATTCGCCCAGGACGATACCGGCAATGACGGACAGCGGGGTCGTCAGCATACTGGGTGTGTTGATTGCCGCCAGGCGCAGACCGTCGATGGCAAATTCCAGGATCAGTAGCTGCGCGATCAGCGGAACCTGCATCTCGTCCGCCACCTTGAGAAACTGTAGTCCCGCAGGCAGAATATCGGGATGCATCATGAGCAGCAGCCAGGTCGGGGTCAGCAGCAGGCAGAGCACCGCCGTCGCCATGCGGGATAGCCGCAGATAGCTTCCGGTAATCGGAGGAAAATAATAATCATCCGCCTCCTCGATGATATCAAAGACCGAGGACGGCAGCACCATCGCCGCCGGGGAATTGTCTACCAGAATCACGATATTCCCCTCCAGCACGCAGGCCGCAGCCGTGTCGGGGCGTTCTGTAAACTTGAACTTCGGAAACGGATTGTACCATTTATGCGGATAGAGACATTCCGCCAGACTTTCCTGGTTCATGGTCAGCGCATCGACCTGCAGCTTTTCAATGCGGCTGCGGATGTCTGCAAGGAGCTCCTGATCCACCCGCCTGCCCATGTAACACAGCGCGATGTCCGTGTGGGAGCTCTCCCCTGCCGTCATGATCTCCATGGTCAGGTCACGATCACGGATTCGCCGCCGGATCAATGCCGTGTTGAAGATCAGCGTCTCCACAAATCCATCCCGGGAGCCGCGCAGCACCTTGTCCTTCTCCGGCTCGTCCACGCTTCGCGCCGGGTAGGTCCGGCAATCGATGGTCATGCACTGGTCATAGCCGTCGATAAACAGACAGGATACACCCATCAAAAGCTGCACGATCATGTCTTCCGCCTTGTCAACCAGCCCCACCTCACCGTAGGGAAGATATTTTCTGGAAAAACCTGCCGCATTTTGCGGCATATCCTCCGCTTTAATGATCCACCACGACTGCAAAATCTTTAATACCACTTCGTCCTTCGTAAATCCATCTACAAAGAAGAGGCATCCCGTCCTGCCGCCCACCTCAATCTCCCGATATACCACGTCGAAATTCTCGTCCGCGCGCAGCATCTGTTTCAGCTCCGCCTCATTGTCTGACAACTTTTTTGAAAATGCCATGGTTTCACACTCCTCTCTCATCCTTTGACAAAATCAGTATGAGCGATTCCCTAAAATTTTATCCACAGTCTTCCACGGCTAATTGTCCTTGACGGAATACGAAATTAATGTTATATTGTACTTTGTGAGATACAATAGAAGAGCGCCGAAGTCCGGCGCATTTGTTATCTTGATTGGTATGGGGATACCAGACAAAAACTTTTATAGTGTAACGGTTTTCGGATCGTGACAAGAGCTGCTTTCTGTGGGGGAAAAGCAGCTCTTACTCTTTTTTATGAAGCAGGGGGATGCCCCCGCTTTATTTTATTTCTACATACGGTGCGCGGTTGATGCCCTCTTTTACCGCTTCCTGCGCCACCGCATTGGCTACCGCAAGCGCTACGCGATTGTCAAAAGAGGACGGGATGACATACTCGGTGGTCAGCTCGGCTTCCGGAATCACATTGGCAATCGCATGTGCGGCCGCAATCTTCATCGGCTCGGTGATATCTCTGGCACGCACGGCCAGCACGCCCTTGAAAAGTCCCGGGAATACCAGCACATTGTTGATCTGGTTCGGATAATCGCTTCGTCCGGTACCTACCACCACGGCTCCGCCTGCTTTTGCCTCGTCCGGCATAATCTCCGGAACCGGGTTTGCCATCGCAAATACGATACCCTGATTCATCGTCTCCACCATCTCTTTGGTCACCAGCTTCGGTCTGGATACGCCCACGAAAATATCGGCACCCTTCAGCGCATCTGCCAGCTTGCCATGTTCCTTCTTCTGGTTGCTGATATGGGAAATCTCTTCCTGTCCGGAATTCAGATTCGCGTCACCCTCACAGATGATGCCGTTCACATCACACATGATGATATTGCCAAAGCCCATGGCGATGAGCTGCTTGCCGATCGCGACTCCGGCCGCGCCTGCACCGTTGATCACGACACGCAGCTCGCCCATCGTTTTGCCGGTTACCTTGACTGCGTTCAGCAGCGCTGCGCCGACCACGATGGCCGTGCCGTGCTGGTCATCATGGAATACCGGGATATCGCACACCTCTTTCAGCTTCTTCTCGATCTCAAAACACCGCGGAGCCGCAATATCCTCCAGATTGATGCCGCCGAAGCTCTTGGAAATCAGTGCAATGGTGTTGACGATCGTGTCTACATCCTTGGAGTTCACGCACAGCGGAAATGCATCTACGTCAGCAAACGCTTTGAACAGTGCACATTTCCCTTCCATAACTGGCATGCCGGCCGACGGGCCGATATCGCCCAGACCAAGCACTGCCGTACCGTCGGTAATCACGGCTACCAGGTTGCCCTTGCGGGTGTAATCGTATGCCAGTTCTTCATTCTCTGCGATCAGCAGACATGGTTCTGCAACGCCCGGTGTGTAGGCGATTGCCAGCTCCTCCCGGTTGGTAATCGGTGCACGGGAAATGACCTCGATCTTTCCCTTCCATTCTTTGTGTTTCTCAATCGCTAACTGTTTGTTGTCCACTGCGCTTATCCTCCTCTTTCTTTGCCTGGAACGTGTCTCTTTCGAATCGATACTGGTAGTTTAATGCAAAACGCAGGGCTTGTCAACGCCCTGCGTTTTGCATTTTTATCACTCTACATATGCGATCAGCCTGCTTCCTTCCTCCGACGTATCGATCACGATCGTCTGGCCCTCACTGATGTTTCCTTCCAGGATAATCCGCGCAGCCAGCGTCTCCACGTGCTTTTGCAGATACCGTCTCAGCGGACGCGCGCCATACGCCGGATCGTAACCGTGATCCGTGATGAAGCGCTTGGCGGCGTCGGTCAGCTCAACCGTCAGCTCCTTATCCACCAGACGTTTATTCACATCCGCCACCATCAGATCCACAATATGGGAGATATTGTCCTTCGTCAGCGGTTTGAAGAGAATCGTTTCGTCCAGACGGTTCAAAAATTCCGGACGGAAATGTGCCCGCAGCTCACCCATTACCATATCCTCTGTCTCCGGTCGGATCGCGCCGTTCTCGTCAATGCCCTCAAGCAGATACTGGGAACCGATGTTGGAGGTCATGATCAGGATCGTGTTCTTGAAATCCACGGTCTTGCCGGTGGAATCCGTGATTCGTCCATCATCCAGAACCTGCAAAAGTACATTAAATACATCCGGATGCGCTTTCTCCACCTCATCAAACAGCACTACCGAATACGGTTTGCGCCGAACGGCTTCGGTTAACTGACCGCCCTCATCGTAGCCCACATATCCTGGAGGCGCACCGATCAGACGTGCGACCGAATGCTTCTCCATGTACTCACTCATATCAATTCGAACCATGTTGTTCTCATCGTCAAACAAGGCCTGCGCAAGCGCCTTGGCAAGCTCGGTCTTGCCGACACCGGTCGGCCCCAGAAACAGGAAGGAACCAATCGGTTTGGTGGGATCCTTGATGCCTGCTTTGGAACGCAGGATCGCTTCCGTCACCTTCTCCACGCCCTCATCCTGACCTACGACACGCGTATGCAGCACATCGTCCAGATGCAGGATCTTGCTCCGCTCGCTCTCATTTAACTTGCTGACCGGAATGCCCGTCCAGCGGGAAATGATTCTGGCAATCTCCTCCTCCGATACGCTCTCGCGCACCAGACTCAGATCCTGATTCTTCACCTTCTCTTCCTCCGCCGCCAGTTCCTTCTGAAGCTGCGGCAGCTTGCCGTACTGCAATTCCGCGGCCTTATTCAGATCATACTGTTGCTGTGCGGAAGCAATATCGCGGTTCACCTGCTCGATCTCCTCACGCAGGGCCGACAGGCGGTCCACGGAAGATTTCTCATTCTCCCACTGCGCCTTTTTGCCCGCAAACTCCTCGTGCAGCTCCGCCAGATTCTTTTGCAGATCCTCCAGACGTTCCTTGCTTAAATGATCGGTTTCCTTCTTCAGTGCAGTGACCTCAATCTCCATCTGCATGATCTTTCTCGAAAGCTCATCCAGCTCCGCCGGCATCGAATCCAGCTCGGTCTTGATCAGAGCACAGGCTTCATCCACCAGGTCAATCGCCTTATCCGGCAGGAACCGGTCGGTGATATAGCGGTCAGAAAGCACCGCTGCCGCCACCAGCGCCGAGTCCGTGATCTTCACGCCGTGGAATACTTCGTAACGCTCCTTGATGCCGCGCAGGATGGAAATGGTATCCTCCACCGACGGCTGGTCAACCAGCACCGGCTGGAATCGACGCTCCAGCGCTGCATCCTTTTCAATATATTTCCGGTACTCATCCAGGGTCGTCGCACCGATACAGTGCAGCTCGCCGCGGGCCAGCATTGGCTTTAACAGGTTGCCTGCATCCATGGAGCCCTCGGTCTTACCCGCGCCCATGATGGTGTGCAGCTCATCGATGAACAGAATGATCTGTCCCTCACTCTTCTTCACTTCCTCCAATACCGCTTTCAGACGTTCCTCAAACTCGCCGCGGTACTTGGCTCCAGCCACCAGCGCCCCCATGTCCAGCGCAAACAGCTTCCGGTCTTTCAGCCCCTCCGGAACATCGCCGCGCACGATACGCTGTGCCAGACCTTCTACCACTGCCGTCTTGCCGACGCCAGGCTCACCGATCAGCACCGGATTGTTCTTCGTCTTACGGGACAGGATCTGAACCACGTTCCGGATCTCGCCGTCGCGCCCGATGACCGGATCCAGCTTCTGATCGCGCGCCCGCTCTACCAGATCGTAGCCATATTTTTGCAGTGTGTCGTAAGTCGCCTCCGGATTGTCACTGACCACCCGCTGATTGCCGCGGACGGTGGAAAGCGCCTGCAAAAAAGTATCCCGCGTAATATTGTATTGGCGGAACAGTTCCTTCATGATGCGGTCCGCATGCTTCAACATCGACAGGAAGATATGCTCCACCGAGACATATTCGTCCCCCATGGACTTCGACTCATCCTCCGCATGGATCAGCACCTTGTTCAAATCATTGCCGATGTATACCTGACCGCCGCCGCTTACCTTCGGCAGACCCGCCAGCTTCTGCTCTGCTTCGTTGATGATCTGTTCCTTCGTGATCCCCATCTTCGTCAGCAGCTTCAAAATCAGACTGTCGTCCAGCGTCAGCAGACTGTAGAACAGATGCTCCTGCTCGATCTGCTGATTGCCATACTCATACGCCAGCTTCTCACAGTTCTGAACCGCTTCCATCGACTTCTGCGTAAATTTATTAATATTCATAATTTGCCTCCTCTCCATGGGCACATCTTATGCCCGCCGAATAACAAATTGTCTCTTTTATATTTGTTATAGTCGTAGTATAACATCCGCAATTAGCACTGTCAAGAGGGGAGTGCTAATTTTTTTAATGTATTGCATTTTTAGTTTTTATGTGCTACAATAAATGCAAAGCATACATCTAAGTCCAAACCCGGCGATCCGCCATCTGTTTATCTTTTATTTTGGAAAAATCCTATGCTTACAATCACTTACACAAAAAGCAGGACATTTCCAAAAGGCAGATGCTCCTGCCATCATGACAGGAGGGGGTAATATGAGGCTCGTCTCTTTAAAGTACGATTTTGCACTGAAAGAGCTGCTGCGCAACGAGGTTGTCTGCCGGCAAATGGTCAGCGACATCCTGGGAATCCCGATTGACGAAATCAAGAGTATCCGCCTGGCAAATCCGTTTTTATGGAAGCGGTTTCGACGTCAGAAGCAGGGGATACTGGACATCTTGATTGAATTAAACGGCGATACAAAGATTAATATTGAACTGCAGGTAAGGTACTTTGCCTATTGGGATCGAAGGATTCTGTTTTATCTGGCAAAGGCATTTACCGAGGATCTCAAGTCCGGTGACGACTACGATAAGCTGAAGAAGATTGTCTCCGTCAGCATACTGAATTTCAATCTCAGAGACGGGGACAAATACCATTCGGTTCTTAAGCTTTGCGATGAGCACGGCTGGGTTTTCACGGATCTGTTTGAAGTACATATCATTGAGCTGCAAAAGAAACTGGGCGGTCAGCGCATTGATGACTGGATTCGGTTATTTAACGCAGAAAACGAGGAGGATCTGAAGATGATACAAAGTAAGAGCTTAGGCATACAGGAAGCGATTCGCGAATTGAAACATATGAGTCTGAGTAAGTCCCTTCGCATGGCTTTCGAGGCCCGTCAGAAAGCACGCCGGGACAGGGCTGCGGAAGATGAATATATACGAGAGCAGGGTGTAAAGCAGGGCATCGAGCAGGGCATTGAACAGGGCATTGAACAGGGCATCGAGCAAATCATCAAACATATGATACAATGCGATCAAAAGAATGGAGTCCTGCCTTCCCAAACCCTGAAAAATCTAATGCAGTATTGTCAGTTGACGGACGATCAGGCCAGGGGATATCTGAAGAAATTCAAATGATACCAAGTGCTCTCATAAAGTTTTTTAAAATGACCGGAAAGCTTCTCGCTCCCGGTCATTTTTGTATATCTCATATTCTCATGTTACAGATACCGCACTGTCAAGAGTATTCCCCGTTCACCGCAAAGGCGTGATTCATCGGACCGCTTCCTTTTCCTAGATCCAGTCCTGCCGCAAGTGCCATCGATATGTAACTCTTTGCATGCTTCACCGCGTCACACAGGCTGTCGCCTTTGGCCAGATTGGATGCAATTGCACTGGAAAGGGTACAGCCGGTTCCGTGCGTGTTGGGATTATCGATCCGCCTTCCCGGAAACCATATGGCCCGCCCCTGATCATACAACAGGTCGTTGGCGTCATTGATCTGATGCCCGCCCTTGCACAGCACCGCACAGTGATACGCCCGGCTGATCACTTCTGCCGCGGCTTCCATGTCCTCCGCAGTCGAAATTGTTTGTCCGCTGAGCACCTCTGCCTCCGGGATATTCGGTGTCAGAAGCGTTGCCATCGGAATCAATCGTTCCCTCAGAACCGCGATGGCTTCCTCACTGATCAGTCTGGCTCCGCTGGTCGCCACCAGAACCGGATCCACCACGATATTTTTTGCCTGATACTGACTTAATTTGTCCGCGATCACCTCGATCAGCCCGCCGGATGCCACCATTCCGATCTTCACGGCATCTGGTTCAATATCCGTAAAGATGCAGTCCAGCTGTTTTCCGAGAAACTCCGGCGTCACTTCCATAATGCCGGTCACTCCCGTCGTGTTCTGGGCCGTCAGCGCCGTGATTGCACTCATGGCATACACACCGTGAACGGTCATCGTCTTAATGTCCGCCTGAATGCCGGCGCCCCCGCTGCAGTCACTTCCGGCAATTGTCAATGCTGTTTTCATTGCCCCACCTCCAACATGGCCTCCACGCATTCGCGCAGCGCGTTCGTGGCAGACGTGATCTCCTTCTGCGCAAAGATGCCACTGACAACCGCCACCCCTGCAATACCGCTTTTGGCAAGCCTTGGAATCTTCTCCAGATCGATTCCGCCGATCGCCACCACCGGGATGGAGACAGCACGGCAGATCGCTGACAGCGTCTCATAAGTGACTCCGCTGGCATCTAACTTGGTTCCCGTCGGAAACACAGCCCCGACTCCAAGATAATCTGCTCCCTGCTTCTCGGCAAGCAGCGCCTGCTCAACGGTGCGCGCTGAAACGCCGATGATCTTATCCGGTCCCAGCTTCGTCCGCACATCCAGTGCCGCCATGTCCTTCTGCCCCACGTGAACCCCGTCCGCATCAATCGCCTGCGTCAGCTCCACATCGTCATTGATGATAAACGGAACCTGTCTTGCTCTGCAAAGCGCCTGAATCTCCCTCGCCTCCGCAAGAAACAGCGCTTCGTCCAACTCCTTTTCCCGAAGCTGCACACAGGTGACACCGCCTGCAATAGCCTGCTCCACCTGTCTGTACAGCGTCTCACCATCCAGCCATCTGCGGTCCGTCACCGCGTACAACAGCAAATCCTCCTTACCGAATTTCATACTTTGCTCCCTTCTCAAGCTGTTCTCCGGTCATGCAATAAACCGCATCGATGATACGATTGCGGTAGGTCACATTGCCGTCCTGCGGCTGCATATTCGCCCAGCCGATCTCTCCCGCCAGGCCCATGGCACAAACTGCCGCAGCCATCGCCTTACACGGATTCCCGCGGTTTGCTGCCAGAAAAGCCGTCGCCATACCGGACAGCTGACACCCTGTCCCCGTGATCCGCCCCATCTCCGGTCTGCCGTTGCGGATGACGTAGCACTGCGCTACATCCGCCACCAGATCGAGGGTTCCAGTGATCGCGATGACACCTCCTGTCACTCCGGCGAACGCTTTCGCAAACGTGACTGCCGCATCCAGCGTCTCCTCCGTGATCACATCCGCCGCATCCGCATCCACACCCTTCGTGCTTCCGCCGCCAACCATCCGTCCGTCTTCCTGCATCACGCCGATCCCCTTTGCCAGAGCCCGGATCTCCGAGCTGTTGCCCCGGATCGCGTCAAAGTGAATCTCCTTCACAAGACTCAGTGCCGTCTCCGTGCGGTGCCTGCTCGCCCCCGTACCCACCGGGTCCAAAAGCACCGCATGGCCCAGCTCATTGGCCTTCTTCCCCGCACGGAACATGGAGGGGATCGTGTTGCGGTTCAGCGTCCCGATGTTGATATTCAGACCGGCGCAGATGGAAGTAATGTCCTCCACCTCCTCAAAATCATCCGCCATAATCGGACTTCCGCCGCAGGCCAGCACTATATTCGCCACATCATTGACGGTCACATAATTTGTAATATTGTGAATCAGCGGTCTCGCCGCTCTCACGCGCTCCAGTATTTCACGCATCGTTCTCCCCCTCTGCTGCCACATTCCGTATATTCACATCCATCTGTTTGAACGGAATCTCGATGCCTGCCGCATCAAACCGTTCTTTCACCGTCTCCAGGATCGCCCAGCGCACCGTCCAGTAATCCTCCGTCTTCGTCCAGCCGCGGCCTCCGATGAGGACTGCGCTGTCGGCCAGCTCCCCTACATACACGGTGATGTCATCCGTCTCAAGAACCTGCGGATGCTCCGCATAGACCTGATGCAGAATCTCCTTCGCCTTCTTCATATCAGAAGAATAACTGATTCCGATTTCCACATCCACCCGGCGCTTCTCCTGCGCGGTCACATTGGTAATGATCGCATTGGACAGGCTGCCGTTTGGCACTGTGATCGTCCGGTTGTCCACCGTAACCAGTGTCGTGTAGACCAGGCCGATATTCTGTACCGTCCCCTCGGCTCCCGCGCTCACGATATAATCCTGAACGCGAAACGGACGCATCATCAGGATCAGAATGCCACCGGCAAAATTGGCCAGACTTCCCTGCAGGGACAATGCCACCGCCACACCGGCCGAGCCGATCACAGCCACAATAGACGCAGACGGAATTCCGATCCGCTCCAATGCCATGAACAGCACCAGTGCATAAATTCCCACATTGATCAGCGAAAGCAGAAAACGGCTCAGGCTGACATCCATCTCCATCCTGGTAAACGTCTTTTTGAGCATCGCCCGCACAATATGGGCTACCCGTATTCCGATCATCACGATCACAGCCGCGATCAAAATCCGATATCCCAGCGTCAGCATTCCCGGCACCCAGCCCCGGACCGTCTCCGGGATCATATTCGGCTTAAGCTGTATGGCACCAAACATCAAATTCATGGTCTAAATCCTCTCTTCCTCGATCGGTTCCTCTGCCAGAGCCAAGGCCTGAGCCGCCCCCTCATAATCCCCCTCCGACATCATACCGCCGATCATCCGCACGAAATGCCGCCCATCATGATTGTAAACCGCAATCTTCTGCTCCGCCTTTCTGATCTCATCGACATCATGGCGCAATGCCTCCATGCTGGCGTGCAGAACTTCCCGCTCCTGCAGCTCCGTCTCGTCCCGATCCAGACGGTCAAACATACGAAACGCCAGTGTCATCATCAGGTAGGTGGTCAGCAGGCGGCCCATGCGAAGCATCCCCTGGGTAAACACTCCCCTTGGGTCAGGAAATCCAATATACAGCAGACACTCACAGATGAAGTACAGTGCCAGGATCACGTTGAACCATCTCCACTCTTCGCGGTACACCTTCTGTATCCTCCGATAAGCCGGAAGCAGAAAAATCACCAGAAGCACAAGCAGAACCGTATGGACCGTCACTTCAATCACCACTGCTGTCACCAGATTCGTATTCCGGGCATAGAGCAGCTTTGCGATTCCATCCCCGAACATGCTGTAGCAGCCCGCCATCATCATGGTCGCAATCGCCCGGCTGTCCCGATATTCCGCCAGAATAAACTCCGCCAGAAAGCTGACCAGCACACCAAACAGCATCAGTCCGTATTTTACAGAACCGTACGGGTACACCTCCGTCACACAATTTCTCATTATATTTGCAAAAAAAGCACCTGCCGCCAGCAGTGCCGTCCCGCAGCTTCCCATGCGCCGCTTTATAAAAATGACCGCACAAAGCATCATGAAAAAACAGGTAATGCTATACGTAACCAACCGATACTGTTCCATCGCAGCTCCTCTTCTAGATCAAAATCCGCGCAACAAATTCGCCCTCTTCCAGACCGCAGTCAAACGTGATCTGATTCTTCTCCGCAAAATGCGCCACACTGAGCAGACCGATTCCATGCCCTGCACCGCGGCTCGATACCGGCAATCCACTTTCTTCGTCGAAAGTCAAAACACCGTCATAGCTGTTGTACACCTCAATCAGAACCTGATTCCGAATCCATCTGGCAAAAATCCGGACACTCTGCTCCGAAGATCCTGCCAGCTTTTCACATGCAATCAGCGCATTGTCCAGAAGATTTCCAAGTACCACCGCCAGCTCCCAGTCATTGACACGAAGCGACTCCGGCAGATCCAGCTGTGCAGAAAACGAAATTCCTTTTTCCTCTGCTTCCCCTGCATAGTAAACAACCACACCGTTGATCGGCGCATTGTCGCAATACCGCTTCATCTGGTGTACCTCAGTCATGCCCTCCATCTGTCCCAACACCTGTTTGACACCCTCGTAATTGTGTTCTTTCATCATTGCCTGCATGATCAGAATCAGATGTCTTCTCTTTTGCAAATGCGACAGGATCTGAGTTTCTGCTTCCCGGACTTCTTTCTCCTCCAGCCGCAGTGTTCGGATTCCAGCTTTCAAAATCTCATGCTCCCGCAGCTCCTGCTGGTCATGATACAGCTTCGACAACGTCCGAAACACCAGATAATAACACGTATACACGATGAGCAGAAAACAGGTAATCGCCAGCACTTCATACACCATGCACACTTCCGTGCTTTCCTGAAACGTTATACTCTGTGCAAACAGATAGAGAAGCGACGGCATCAGACACATCAGCATCCAGTTATTTCTTCCGATCGTCTGAATCTCCAGATATTCCCTGCGCAGGCCCCGCACCAGGAGCGCCAGCACGCCAAGGTGCACCAGGCATTCTACCGCGAGAGCTGCCAAAGCGACACCGCTCAGGCAATACAGATATGAGCCGACCAATACCCCGGGCAGCACCACATTGCTGGAAGCCAGACCGGTAAACAACGCTTTCCAGTCACGAAATTCCGAGATCAGAATCGCCGTCACCTGCAAAATCACGATCTGCAGTACAACGATCACAGCGTAAACCAGAAGCTGTCCGCGCCTTCCGGCTGCCACACCTTCCAGTCCGATCAGAAGCGCAGCAGCAATCCCCAACATCAGCACGGTCCGCCTCACAGAATACTTCCGTTTCGAAAACAACAGCAAAAATCCCATCATCGAAACATGGGAAATGCTATAACAAACCAACTGGAAGTCCCCCATAACTATTCCTTCCTTTATCTCAGTTCCAATCCGCTTTTGACAAATAATCCAGATACTGCTTCTTTGCCAAAACCAGATTGTTTCGGCTGATCGGAACAACGGTGCCGTCCATCATCATAAAATCATGTGCCATAATCCGCTCAACCTGTTCCATATTGATAATAAAGGACTTATGCGGCTGAATGAAACGCCCGTCCTTCATCAGCAGCTCCAGCTGCTCTTCAAAGGGTTTCCGGATATACACACTCTCATACTCACTGCCATTATCCATATAAAAATGCATGACACGGGAAATATTCTCCACGCGAACCAGCCGGCTCAGTTCAATATTGACGATACCATCGCGGCTTTTGAACGTGTAGATCCGCTCCTTCCGCGGCTGCAGCCGGCTCAGCATCCGGTCCATGCACGCAAAGAAATCGGCTTCCTTCGTCGGCTTCAGCAAGTAGCCGTTTGCGTAGACGCCGAATGCTCCAAGCGCAAATTCCGGTGATGAGGTCAGGTAAAGGATCTCGCACCGCGGATTGCACTCACGGATGGTCCGCCCCAGCGTAATACCATCCTGTTCCTCCATCATAACATCCAGAATGTAGATATCATATCGCTCGCCGTGCTGCAGCCCCTCCAACACTTCTCTGGCTGAGGTGGTCTGTTTCACTGCGAAAGCCTGCGCACCATGATGGCTGCGGTAATGCTCCATCAAATCGACCGCCTGCTTCAGGTCCTGCTTATCATCATCACAAATGAATATCTTTAGCATCTTCCCATTCCTCTGCTGTCTTTTGTACAGTTCTAAAGGTTATTGTACCATGAGAATTCAACATTTGCAATCTGCACGAAAAGGCGGAGAGCTGATCGCCCTCCGCCTTACATCGCGCTAAAAAAGAATATAATCCCAGGTTTAATCCTCTGCTGTCAGGAACTTATACACAACTGCTGCCAGTGCTGCGCCGACCAGCGGTGCCAGGATAAACAGCCACACCTGTGCCAGCGGCTGTCCGCCAGCCAGCAGTGCCGGGCCAAAGCTTCTCGCCGGGTTTACACTGGTTCCGGTAAACGGAATTCCAAGAATATGGATCAGGGTCAGCGTCAGACCGATCACCAGACCAGCCACAGAGCCGTTCTCCACCTTGGAGGTCACGCCCAGGATTGCCAGCAGGAATGTGAAGGTCAGTACCACTTCCACCAAAAATGCCACGCCGGCACTTACGCCCAGAGCACTTGCCGCACCATAGCCATTGGTTCCAAGTGACGCATTGCTTCCGAAGAATACACACAGAATCGCTGCTCCCACGATACCGCCTGCGAACTGTGCCACCAGATATCCGATGAAATCCTTCGCATCCAACTTACCGCTCAGAAACATCGCCAGCGAAACAGCCGGGTTGATATGGCAACCGGATACATTTCCGATGGAATATGCCATTGCAACGATGGAAAGACCAAATGCAAACGAGATCAGCAAGGTGGAAAATGCCAGCGGAACTCCCTGTCCCGCACCGCCCAGCAGCGTATTCGCCGCAACCGCACTTCCACATCCGAAAATCACCAGTACCATGGTGCCGATAAATTCTGCTACATACTTTTTCATATTCATACTAACGCCTCCATTAAAATAAATTTTGTAATTTTTGAGAACTCAAAGTAAGTATATTCCTACTTTTTGAGTTTGACAAGCAGTGTTTGTGCGCAATTCCAGCAATTTATGCGCAGTTGTGCGCGTTTTGTGTCTGTTCATCCTCCACTGCAGCAGTTCCAGCAGCCACTCTCGATAAACGCTCTGGTAAGCTCGATATCCAGCTTGCCTTCCTTCTCTGCCATATCCCGCAGAATAGACAATGCCTCCGGCACAGGAATCCCAGGCTTGTAGGGTCTGTCATCCGCCGTCAGTGCATCGTAAATGTCCAGAATCGTGATGATCCTCACCTCATACGCAATCTGATCACCGCGCAATTGCCGCGGATATCCGCTCCCGTCCAGGAATTCATGATGATCGGCAGCCCAGCGCGGCACCTCCTCAAACTCCCGGCCAAAGTGGATTTCCGACAGAAGTTTTTTCGTCATCACTACATGCTGCTCCATGATTTTACGTTCCTCGTCGGTCAGTGTCCCTCTCCGGATCGTCAGCATATCAAATTCCTTCGAGGTAATCCACGGTTTCTCCACCCCATCCTCATCCAAATAGGTTTGCCGGGCCAGCTCCTTCACCTTCTCGTACAGTTCGTCATCCAGATACCGAACCCCGTTGACCATCTCGATCAGCTGCCCTGCCTCCTCAATCTGTGTCAGCTTCTCCGCCAGCTGTGCCTCGTCCAGACGCCCCTCCAGATGATCAATCTTAAGCAGAAGCTTCATGAGACGAAAACGATACCAGATTCGGATCGTCTCCTGTCCGGTAAGCCTGACCGCCTTGTTCATGATGCCAAGAGGTGTCACCAGCTTACCGATATCGTGAAGCCACACGCTCATCAGAAACTGTTCCTTCTTCTTCGCACTGAACCGCCGTTCCCGTCCAGCCTCATCATCTTTCTGATTCAGATAATCCAGAAAACAGGCTCCGTACTGCACCATATTTCGCGTATGGGTTGCATTGTACGGCGTCCGTTCATCAATCGCCGCCGACATCGCCTGCATAAAGGACTGAAACATATCCTTAAAGACTGCCGCTTCACTGCTGTGCCTGTCAGCTGCATCACGCATGAAATGCTCCTCCTTCCCCGCTTAAGTCACGCTGATATTCGGAAAGCAGCGCCCGGAACCTGCTCTGATAGGACATGACATTCTCAACTCGCTGCTTGGTGATTGCCAGATCAAACGGCTTTACGATGTAGTCATTCACACCGTTCTTAAGCATCCCCAGCTGCACAGCCGAATCATCCTCGGCCGAAATCACAACGACCGGAATATCCGCCGCCGATTCCATCGCATTTTTTTCCTTCAGGAACAATTCGCCGTTCATGTTCGGCATCATCAGATCCAGAAGAATAATCACGATATCTTTTTCATGCTTTCTGAGAACCTCCAGTCCCTCTGCGCCGTCAGCTGCCTCCAGAATATCGTATTTCTCTGAAAACATTATACTTAAAATGGCACGGCTGGACTCAGAATCATCGATCACAAGGATCTTCTTTTTTTCAACGCCTTTGTTGAACAGATCAATCACGTGAACCAGCCGGTTCTCGTAGATCTTTTCTCTGGTAATATCCTCAAACACACAGCAGAGAATCGCCGACTGCGGATTCGAGGTGATCCGTCGCACCTTCAGCCGAATCCAGCGGCAGCGCTGCCCCGCTTCAATATAGGAGAAATCGCAGGTCGACACGTCCATGCCACCGACCGCATCCTCAAAAGTCTGCTTGACACGCAGCTCATCAAACAGTTCCAGATTTTTACTCAGATCAAAATATTTCTGCCCGGAATAGCTCGTCTGATAGGCATGGTTCGTCCGTATGATTTCCGTGACAACCGGAGAATACTCGATGACCACCACCGGCACATCGATTCCGGAAAGGATCTCTTCAATTCTCGGATCCGATGACCAGAATGCCCCCACGCTGTCAATCCTTGCTTTGTCAAAGGGTATCGTCCGCAGATCCGCCTTCTCCTGCATCAGCTTCTCATAATCCTCCACCGGCATCAGCCGCGCATAGTAATAGCCCTGTACATAACCGCAGCCCACGCTCGCCAGAAAATGCTTCTGTTCTATGGTCTCAACCCCTTCTGCAATCACATCCATCCCAAGCCATCCGGCCATGCGGATAATCGCCGATATGATCTTCTCGCTCTTGCCGTCATCATCCCCGGTCGGAAGGAATTTCATGTCCAGCTTCAGCACGTCGATGTGAATCTGCTTCAATGTATTCAGCGAAGAATATCCGCTTCCGAAATCATCCATCAGGATCAGGAACCCTTCTCCGTGCAGCTTCGCAATGATCTCCTGCATCAGATCCGGGTTGGACATATAGGCGCTCTCCGTCACTTCCAGGTTTAACAGCCTTGGCGGAACGGAATACTTCTTCACCAGCTCAACCAGATCCTCCGCCACATGTGGATTGTACAGCGATACGCGGGACATGTTGACCGAGATCGGCGCCACCGGCTTTCCTTCCTCGATCCACCTGTGCAGCAGCATACAGACATGCTCCCACATATAGTGATCCAGCGAAGAGATGAAACCATTCTTTTCAAATACCGGAATAAAGCTGTTCGGCATAATCTTCCCCTTCTGAGGGTGATACCACCGGACAAGTGCTTCGCCGCCAGCCGGCAAATCTGTAGTCAGATCATACTTGGGCTGTATATACACCTGAAACTGCTCCTCTGCCAGCGCATCTTCCATATCACTGGTGATCTGTCCCTCTTCCTGCAACTGTTCCGTCATGCCCTCATCATAATATGCATAATGCATATCATAGCGGTTCTTGCATTTGTTGGCGGCCAGCGCGGCTCTGGTGATAATCGTCTCTACACTGATGGACGGATCCTGAATGATATAAATGCCAAAGGAAACTTCGATTGCATAGTCCGTCCTGTACTTGGCCAGCATCTGCCGCATAAAATCAATCTGCTCCTGAATCAGCTCCGCATCATAGGGCTCACAGATGCAGAATCGGTCCGCATCAATCCGGCCGTAGGCACAGTATTGGAAATTCTCTGCCAGCCGGCGGAATATATTGGCTACGAAGCACAAAAGACGGTTCCCCTCCTGCTCACCCATCACGGAATTGTACAGGCTGAATTTGTCGATATCAAAACGCACGAAAGCAAACTGGGTCTCCGGATGAAGATCCAGAAGCATGCGGGTAACCTCGACTAATTTGGTGCGATTATGCACTCCGGTCAGAGTATCATGCGTCGCCAGATACTCCATCTTCTGAAACAGAACCATCTGGTTGCGGTTTAGCGCATTCTCAATTCTGCGCTCGATAATCTGTGGATTGATTGGCTTGCTGACAAAATCCAGCGCACCTGCGTTCAGCGCTCTCACTTCCATTTCGGCATCGTTGCTGGCTGTCATCACAATAATCGGCAGCGAGCTTTTACCGATTTTCCCAAGCTGCACCATAAACGCAAAGCCGTCCATAACCGGCATAACCAGATCCAGCAAAATCACACCGATCTCCTCGTGATCCTTCACAAGTTCAAGTGCCTCCTGCCCATTCTCTGCCTCCAGCATATGATACTTCTTTTCCAGAATCCTGCATACGATCTGCCGATTGATCTTCTGATCATCCACAATCAATATCGTGTTCCTCTTTGTGTTCATCCGTCTACCCTTTCTGTCTTATCTGTCGCTCAATCGCAGCCTTATGCCTTATACGTCTTCCGGTACACCAACAATGCGGCGGAAACGACGTCTTGCAGATGCGGGATCGATCGGTGTCGTCATGACATCGGCCACCCCCGCAAGCAGCGCTGCCTGATACTGCTTTGTATTGCCTTCCTGACAGATCGCCAGCACATGAGAAAAATCAATCCACGGATATTGCTTCAGATGCTCCCAGAGCTCCGCCCCATCATCACTGTAATCCGACACATCCGCATGAATCACGCAGATATTCGGAATATCCTTCTCCGGCACCTTGTCCAAATCCTCCAGCGCAATCACCTCTTCCACCCGCAGCTTCTGCGTCGTAGCTGCCTGAATTGCCGTACAGACACTGCGGCTGCGGCTGATCAGAAGCAGGATTGGGCGATCATCGTCCCCCTGATCCACTGGCTCCACCCCAAATTCCCGATATTGCGCCTTTCCGCTTTCTTTCGCATCCAGCAGCGCATGATCCGCCTTTTCAAACAGCTCCTGATAGGTCGTCTCCATGCGGTCCGTGACGGCGATGCCGATGCTTAGGCTCACATTGTCCGGAATCGTCAGGTTCGGCTTATAGCGCATGATCTGGACAATCTCGTTCGCCTTTTTATGGACAATGTTCATGGACGGCACATTTACCATCAGCACCACAAACTCGTCACCGCCGATTCGCCCCACGATATCGGCCTTCCGGAACTGACTGGACAGCAGATCCGAGACAATCTTAATCACATAATCTCCCGCCTGATGCCCTGCTGAATCGTTCACATTTTTAAAATTGTCGATATCGATTACCATGAGCGCATTCAGCTTGCCTCTGCCGTTCTTTAAAATCTCGTTGATCGTCGCCTCCGATGTCGTCTTGTTGTAAAGACCGGTCATCATATCCAGCTCCGATTTAATCTTCAGTTTTTTCGCCTCACTCTCAACGGACATCAGCCGTCTGTGAGAACTCATCACATTGTTGACTCGCGAAATCACAATCTCCGGGACAAAGGGCTTGGTAATAAAATCGGCGGCCCCCAGATCAAATGCCCGGATCTGAGATTTTGAATCCATCGCCCCGCTGATCACAACAACCGGTACATCCCGGCAGTAATCGAGCTCAGACCGCTGTTTCAGAATATCAAATCCACTCATCCCTTCCATGAGCAGATCCAGAAGAACCACGTCGATGCTTCCCTGACAGATCCGCAGCATCTCCAGCGCCTTCTCCCCGTTCTCCGCCTCCATGATCTCGTATTCTTTTTCAAAAAGCACTTTCAGTATCGCGCGGTTGGTCTCATTATCATCCACAACCAGCATTATATCCTTCACGGCCCAATCCTCTTTTCTCTATCCAATCACCTGTTTTGGTACTTCTCACCAAAAGCTATAATCCTCTAATTTAATATTTTACACTTTCTTCTAATTAATAGCAATTACTTTGTCTGAAAAGCGGTGACGATTTTCTTAATGGAATATCTGGTTATGCCGGAACAGAAAATAGGGGCGGAAAGAACCGCCCCCGTTTTTGATTCATGTTTGCCTGCCGTTTTATTTTCGCTTCACGGCCCGCAGTTCAATATACCCGCGCTCACCGCGCGGCTCAAGCTGAATCCGTGGATTTTCATCATCCCACTGATAGCCGATCACCTCCGGGTGATACTGATCCATGGCATGCTTCACTGCCATAATCGCCTCGCAGTAATGTTGTTCCTGAAACGGCTCCCCCTGAAAAGCAAGATACTCTGCTTCCGGGAGCGTAATGACATCGAATCCCTCAGGAACCGTGCCATCATACCCGGCCTCCGCCTCCACGCCCTGTACATACGTGGACGTATTCGGTTTCTTATATTTCTTTGGCAGCCACAGGCAGACCGGCTCTCCGCAGAGCGAATCCATGCTGGTGAGCACGCCCCATATATCGCAGCCCACTTCCTCACAGTACGGGAAATAATCTTCCGCCTTGACACCCCGCTTGATGATCACGCTTCGTTCCGGCTTTTTTAGCACCTGAATAAAAACACTTTGTAACTGTTCCATGTCGATTCCATCCTTTCTCAACGCTCTGAATTTTACGCCATAAGGAATGAAAAGAGGAATCGGAACCGGCTCCTTTGCGTAGCTTTTCGGGTTGCAGCCAAACGCTTTTCGGAAGGCCCTCTGATAGCCATCCACGCTGCCAAACCCCAGCTCAAATGCCACGTCTGCAATCCTACATTCCTGATTTTTAAGCTGCTTCGCAGACCAGGAAAGCCGGAGTCGCCGAATATATTCCGCGGGCGTCAGTCCCGTATAATCCCGGAACAGCCGATATGAGTGCCACGGCGAAAACATCGCCTGCTGCGCCAGCTCAGCCAGCGTAATTTCCGTCTCCAAGTTCGCCTCAATATAGTCCTGCATCCGCTGAACCGCCAAGATCTGTTCCTTCATCTTCTCACCTCCTGACGATCCTATGGTACGACTTTCAGAAAGAAGTTTCTCGACTTTCTTTGCTGTTTCTGCATGATGTCTTCCAGCACAGTTCCATGGGCGTGAACCGGATTCCATTGACATTCTGCTCCACATCTGTATCATAAAATCCCAGTTTATGATATACGGGAACCGCATAGGGGGAAGCATTTACCGTCATGTTGCCTGACGTATTCTGCCTGATCACCGCCCGAAAAAGCTCCATCCCAATGCCCTGTCTGTGCCACCTGCCCTTCACGAAAAATAACGCAATATGGGTTCCCTCATTTCTGACTGCGATCATCCCAACCAAATCATCCTCCAAAAAAGCGCCATACACACGAAGCCTCGACAAATAGTCCTGGTCATGGATGCTTTTATAGAATTCATCGACACCCTCTTTAGGATAATCCGGTGCCTCATATTCAAGAAACACCTCCCAGACCAGAGATAATGCTTCTGGAAGTTCTTTCCTGCTCAGCTCTTTGATCAAAATATTGTTTGTCATAATCACTCCCCGCTAGCGTTTTGCCTACTGCACCTGCTCCGTCCACGCATCCAGCACCGCAAGCTGTTCCCTGGTATGAAACCAATGCTCGCCATGCTCCATTACCGTCAGATGACAGCCGAATTTTTCCACAAATTCATCAACGGTTTCCCGCTTCGTCAAATTGTCGTCACTTCCATACAGAATTTCCGTTGGAATATCCCAATCCCGAATTGGATTTTCCACCACATAACGATCATATTCCCAGGACAGGGTCTGACCAAAATCCGTCGAAATCTCCTTCTCCTGCTCCAGCCGTTCCATGGAAATATTGGCCCACTGCATCATGTCCCGAATCAGCTGTTCCATATCCAGAATCGGAGAGACAAACAGCGCTGCCTCCAGCTTCTCCTTCTGAAAACTCATCATACTAAACCAGGCGCCGATACTGTTGGCCCTGATGGCAATATGCTGCCAGCGCTGTTTCACCTCGTTCAGCACCTCAGTCAGTTCCGGAATCACGACCCAAGGAACCATTGGAGCGGCTTCCCCTTTTCGTTCTCCATGCTCCGGCAGATCAATTCCAAGCACCTGCCACCCGCGCTTTCCGACAATCCGGGCAAACGCTTCTGCTTCTTCTTTATTCCCGCCCTGTCCGTGGATAAACAGATAGACCTTGTCTGATTTCTCACCAATCAGGATCGCGGGAATAGTTCCGATGTGAAGGTACTTTATACCACGCTCTCTCATATCATGATCTCTCAATTTCTCCAGATTTCCAGATTGAATATTCCCGATATTTTGCCGGATTTTCTCCTCTGGCCAATTCCACCATTTCAGTTCCAGGAGCTCGAAAATCACCTCCTCCGAGAAACGTTTTCGGATCATTTTCGCCGGGATACCGCCGACGATGGTATAGGGCGGAACATCCTTTGTAACCACTGCCCGCGTACCGATGATCGCCCCGTCTCCGATGGTCACGCCCTGCATGATCACAGCTTCATAACCGATCCAGACATCGTTTCCAATCACAATATCGCCCTTGTTGTCCCATGCTTCTGTCACCTGTTTTTTGTCCAGATCCCAGGCTTCAAAGAAGACCGGAAACGTATAATTTGAGAGCGATTTCAACGTATGATTCGCACTCGTAAAGATAAATTTTGCTCCGCATGCGATGGAGCAGAACCTTCCAATTACCAGTCTGTCGTGATTGATTGGATAATGGTACAGCACATTATTCTTCTCAAACTCTCTTGGATCGTTTACAAAATCATTATAAATCGTATAATCACCCACCGTAATATTGGGGTCATGAATCGCATGTTTTAAATATATTGTTTGTGTATCCCCAGTTCTTGGGTAACTGTTTTTATCCGAAATAGACATAATATCCTCCTTATAATTGCTTTCTTCTTTATGCTATTTCGGTTAATGCAATGCAGAGTTTCACCGTGAACTCCCCCTCTCGTTCTTCTTTTCTACGCTCTTAAAGAGCAGAAATCTGTTGTATCGCCTCCCGAATATCATTCTCCACAAGTGGTCTCATACTGTCTTTATAGAATGAGACATCAGCAGTTTGAAGTTCATGCAGGATTTTCTTTTTCAGCGACGGTTTTGCCTCCGCCAGCACCGAAAGATTTTGGATCAGCTGCCTCGCTGTAATTGGTTTTTCATCTGAAATGGGAGTCATGCTGATCCCTCCCTTCCCGTTTCCTGTCTCCATTCATCCGCCAGAATCGCATAATAAACGGCATCGCAGATGCCCTGGTTATTCCAGTCCGACTGTCTCAGGATTCCCTCCTGTTTCATTCCACATTTCTTCATAACCGCTCCCGAATTCGGATTCTTCGGGTCATGCCGCGACTCAATCCGGTTGACTCCAATTTCATCAAACAGGTATTTGATGATCCGTTCTAATGCCTCCGATACAATCCCTTTATGCCACCAGTTTTGTCCGATGCAGTATCCGATATGTGCTATTTTAAGCCTATCGCTGATGCGATTATTCACACCAATACAGCCAATCGGCTCATTCAAATATTCTTTGAAAACGATCGCCCACTGGTAGTAATTCGCTTCCGAATAATGGGATATCCAGTCGCCCAGCACCTGCTCTGTTACCGACAAATCTTTGTGTGACGGCCATGTGAGAAACCGTGTGACGGCATCATCGGATGCCCAGTTTCGATACATAGCCGGCGCATCTTTCAGGGTGAACGGACGCAGGATCAGCCTTTCTGTTTCGATGTAATTTGTCCCCTTATGCTCCATATCGCAGATTTCTCCTTTTCAGATTACAGCAGCTTTTTATGGTTCCACCGCAATGTACAGATAGCAGTGTGCCTTTCCATCCTTTGTATATTCTGCCGGAACACTGCTTTCATAATCACAGGTAAAACTGCGCTTGATGACACCGTTTTTCTGATCCGCCCAGACCTTCTCCCATGCTGCTTTCGTGCATGTTCCGATGTCGCCCTGCGGATCGGCCTCATCATATTTTTTATAAAGTCCCTGACTTACTTTCTCTTCCATCTTCCCGAAGAAATCAGCTTTCACACCCAAAATACCAAGGTCGTATTCTCCCGTTTCATCCGAATCATAGTTGCTGTATCTGGATATCGGGGAAATATCTTCCTGAAAATAATGTTCGCTGTCAAACAGAATCGGCAGTTTTCCACTTACGATATCGTTCCAGATTTCATCAATTTTCTTCATTCCATCCATGCTGTTATCTGTCCGCACGGTGACTTCACTTAATAAATATGCCATTTTACGATTCTCCTTCTATACATTTTTCATAATTCCCGGCACTCCATCCGGTACATTCAATATAAGCTTCTGACACGGATATCCACATACCTCCAGCAGTTCGCCCGGCTCAAAACCAACTTTCTGATAGAGCGTTCTTGCAGCTGTTCCATGCTCATCCTCTTCCCTGTATGTAACCACAGAAAGCAGCGTCCCCACTTCAAATTCTGAAATCGCAGTCACTAACAGCCGATCTCCGATGCCCTGCCGCTTCCACTGTGGGGATACCGCAAGAAATTCGATCTCCCGCTGCTCTCTGGAAAATGCGATGCATCCCACGGCCTGTCCTTTGTGACGGATTACCAGAATCTCCGGTTGTACTTGCAGCTCTATCCGCCTCTCTATCTGATCTGCAAATTCCTTCTCATCAAATCCTGGAAAATACTGCTTCTGACAGGCCGCCAGTGCCGTAATAGCCGCGGCATCCTGCTGCGTCGCCCAGTCCGGTAACATGATATTTCCCCGCTCCGGGTCAAGCCCCATGATCAGGTTGCTCGCCTTGCGGATATCTGCTCCGTTCGTCTTCGCCCAGTCGCTGTCCTCGTGAAGCAGGGTACTTCCAATCCCATGCGCAAGCAGAATGGATGCCACCTCCAGATTCATCGGCGGCTTTGCTCCCAATGTAACCAAAAAGTCAAGAGTTTCCCGAATGTAGGGCGCTATGATCGTCAGTGTCCGTTCCCGAATTGCCATGCGCACCGTCCAATGCATCTGGTTCCCATACCGCCGCCTGAATGCTTCTGTCTCCTTCCGCATATAGTCAAAAAAGGAGGTCATTCCCCGATAAGGATCACGATATGTCCGCCTCACAATCTTCGCAAACTGTATCTGATAACCAGCAAAAAAGGAATCCAGAACCTGATCAAAGATCGCATCCTTGCTGTCAAAATAGTAATAAAATAACCCAACCTCCGCCCCTGCCCTTTTCATGATCGAACGAATCGTCGTGCCGTCATACCCCTTTTCAAAAAAGCACGCGCGTGCAGCCGCTATGATCTCTTCCTGCTTCCCCTGATTCCCGACCGCTTTTCTTGCCATAGGCAGTTCCCTCGTTTCCCTTTGCTGAATATTGTTCAACTTCTATTATATACCCTTTGCTTTCGATTTCAAGTCTTTTGCTGAATATTGTTCAATTTCATTTTGGAAACACGGAAGAACAAAGTGCCTTCGGCACTCTCAGCTCCCCCTGCCCCCTCAATCTTTGAGGGGGTTTTGGGTATTCCTCTTTGTCGATTTTTATTGTAAAATGTTCTTATGTATAAAAAGAACATCCTCCAAA
>JAQUVX010000041.1 GCA_028693165.1 Lachnospiraceae bacterium
TCCCGAAGCTCTTTCCTGTCGAAGCCCTTGGTTTCCGTTTGCGGGGACAACATTCTAATTGTTTTTCAAGGGTGAATATGGTAATTTTATAGTAAGTATATAATATGCGATAGAGATGGAACATTATGCCGATGGGAAGGGGGGCTCGATTATGATAAATACGGTTGAATTGGTAAAACAGTTTGTGATTTTTTATTTTGTGGAGCGCAACAGTGAAAAGGCGCTGGAACTGCTGACGGAGGATATTCACTGGTTTGGCACTGCTGAACACGAGGAGGTGCACTCTAAGGCAGAGGCGCGCAGCTATCTCCAAAAGGAAATCGCTGCCGCACCGAAGCCTTATGAGTTCTGCGTGCTGGAGGAGTCCTTCTCCCCAATCGGCAGTGAAGGTGGCATTGCTTTCCTGCGCACACGGTTTTCCTACAACAATGCTCAGCTCCTAATTCACATCACTGCCGCTTCCCGCATGGAAAACGGCGTAGAGAAGCTCTGCTCCATCCATTTTTCCGTGGCGGATACCCAGCAGCAGGAAAATGAATATTTCTCGCTGGAGCAGCAGCGTGCGAAAGAGGAACAAGAAAAGCAGTCGCAGATGGAAAATATGCTTGATGCACTGCCCGGTGGCACGGCGCTCTATCGCTATGAGGATGGCGATATGCGCCTCATTTACCAGTCCAAGGGGATGGCTATGATTGCCGGCTATACCAACGAGGAATACAAAGAATGGATTGCGAGCAGCGCTAAAGTTTCCATCCACCCGGAGGATGTGGAGCGTGTGTGGGCTGCCATCGCTCAGGCGGTAAACGGGGACAGCTCTGTTTCGCTGGACTACCGCGTTCCCCACAAAAACGGCGGCTATACATGGATCAACGGCAGCTTTCGCCGCACCAGAATAGAGGATGGTGTGCCCATCATCCATGCGGTCTTTACGGAGATGCCCCAGTTGCGGGAACTGATGATCGAGATCGCCGACAACAGTGATGCTGCCATTGTAGTCACTGACAACAAGACAAAAGAGCTGCTGTATCTCAACAAGACCGTCGCCCAGGCACTGTGTACCGAAACCAACGATTATTCCGGCAAGGTCTGCCATGAATTTTTGCTGGGGACTGATCAGTCCTGCGCTTTTTGCGCCCAGCTGCTGGAAAAGGCCAGGGAAGGCGGTCAGACGGAGCTTTATTCCGAACGGCTGGGAAAACATTTTCAGGTAGAGGGGCATATCGTCCCTTGGGCAGGACGTGAGGCGCGCATTGAGTACTTACATGACATCACAGCATCCAAAACAGCACAGAAAAAAACGGTGGAGATCATCGAAAACGTAGCGTGCGGACTTTGCGTTTCCATTCTGCACCAAGACACTAAAAAGCTGGAATACCAGTACATCAACAAAAGCTTCTGCGAGCTTCTTGAGCTTACCCCCGACCAGGTGCTTGAGGCGATTGCTAAAAATTTGACCTACGGAATCCATCCCGACGACCTGCTTTCTGTCGCTAAAGTCAATGAATGTCTTTATCAGGGTGTGGAAAACTGCGCAATCACCTTCCGCTACGTTTTGCCGGATGGCCGCATAAAATGGATCAATGAAATTATCAACTGCGTGAAGCAGTCCGATGAAATCACGATACTCTATGCGTCTTTTAACGACGTTACCGATTCCCAAAAGGCACAGGCGAGACTTGACGAGCTGGTGAAAAATATTACTGCCGGTGTGGTCGTGCGTTCCGTCGACCCCAAAACATACGCATCTCGCGTCATCTATGTGAACAAGGGGCTCTGCAATCTGCTGGAACGTACCGAGCAGGAACTTTGTGACTGTTTTGAGGAGAATGACGCAAGCTATCTTGACGCAGATAGTCTTCAGGTGCTGCACAATATGGCTCTTACACTGAAAAACGGGGATAGACATGCCGAAGGGACGGTCTCAAGTCTGCTGCCCAACGGGAAACGAAGATGGCTGCATTTGGATGTGAACACCGTCCCCCAGCTGGATGGCACAATCACCACCTACACTACCTATTCCGATGTAACCACACAGATGGAGCAGAAGGTTCAACTGCGGGAAATCATCCGCAATGTGCCCGGTGGTGTCTGCCTGTACCACTGGAACGGCACCCGGCTGGAGCCGATTGTGGTCAGCGAACATTTTTCCACTCTGCTGGGCAGCGATGCGTACTCCACGCTGGCACAAACCGCCGACACCAATTTTCGCCATGTTCATCCAGATGATTTGCCAATCCTGCAAAAAGCCATCGAGGACGGTCTGCGGGCGGGTAAGGGCGAAGCGGTCTATCGTTCCAGAAATGATATTACAGGAGAATATTTGTGGATTCAGATGCGGGGGACAGCCGTCCCGCAGGCAGACGGTACGCAGCTTGTCTATGTCAGTTATGTAGACATCACTTCGGAGCGGCTGACCGCGCAAAAGCTTCGTGACAGTGAGCGGATATTGGAAGCTGCCACAGAGCATGCCGGACTTTGGCACTGGACGTATGACCCAGCTACTGACCGTGCCGACTTCTCTAACCACTGTATTCGGGATTTCGGATTTCCCCCGGTGATGGAAAACTTCCCGGAGAGCTGGCTGGCAAAGGGGCGGGTGCTTCCGGAGTACTGCGATATCTTCCGGAATGCCGTGCAGGACGTGAAAGACAAGGCCGATGAGGCGAATTTTGAGGCGCAAGTCAGAATGAAGGACAATTTGCCCCACTGGAATGAATTTCGCTTAAAAAACCTGCCAAACGAGGATGGAACACCGGGCCTTGTGGTATGCACCTCCCGTATCATTGATGAGCAAAAAGCGGCACAGGCCCGCTATGAAATGGAGCGCAAAAAGCCATCGCTGGGCGAGCAGGATCTGCTGTACTATTCGGCCATGAATCTAACGACAGGTAAAACGATCAATCATGTATATAACGCCACGAAGCAAGATCTGGCTTTGGAAAATCAGACTATCGAGCAGGTCGCGCAGTATGTTGCGGCCCGGATTGTGGACATGGCCGACCGGGAGAAGTTTTTGCGGCTCAGTCAGATACCGACTTTGCGGGAAATGGCGCAGCGGGACGAAAATCGCCATTCCATGGATTACCGGCGCCGTATGCAAGACGGCAGTATTCTCTGGGTGCGCAACCTGTGGAGCATCGTGCAAAATCCCAATTCGGACGAGCTCGTTTTATTTGCGTACTGTTACAACATTCACGCGCAAAAAATGCTTTCTGAGATTTTGTCACAATGCACAAGCCAGAACTACATCGCAATGTCCAGCCTGTATCTGGACAGCAATCAGGTGATGGTACACATTGCGGGCAGTGGAGAGCATAACAATGAATTTGTGTCGTTTGAACAGTTCCGGCATATTTATGCCGAGCGAATTGCCGACGATTTGGAGCGGCAGAATTTTTTGGAGAATACCAATCCCAAAACCATCATCGAGAAGCTGAAAAAGGCAGACAGCTATTTCTTCCTGACGAAGGTCAGACAACCGGATGGCAATCTGATTATTTTCCGCATACAATTTTATTCCTATGATCGGGAGAACAACATCTGCTTCTTCACAGTGTCCGATGTGACGGAGCTTTTGAGTAAGGAGAAACAGAAAGAGGAGCGGCTGACCCAAGCGCTTGAAGTGGCGCAGCAGGCCAACCGCGCCAAAACGGACTTCCTCTCCGCCATGAGCCACGATATCCGCACACCGATGAACGCGATCATCGGGATGTGCGCTCTGGCGCTGGAAAATGAGCAGAATGCGCAGCAGGTACACGAAAGCCTGCAAACTATTCTCAGCTCCTCGCAGATTCTGCTCTCGCTCATCAACAACATTTTGGACATGAGCCGCATTGAAAGCGGGAAGCTGGTTTTGAATGACGTTCCATTCTCTCTGTCGGCACAGGTGCAAAAAACAGCAGCCAGCTATGGTATCCTGGCGCAGCAAAAGAACCAGCAACTCCATTTGCATACCAGCATTTCCCACGATAACTGCTATGCCGATGTTGCGCGTATCCACAGCGCCATTGACAATATCCTTTCCAACGCCATCAAGTATACACCAGAGGGCGGAACCATCAACTATCGTGTGATAGAGCTGCCCTCTGAAAAGCCGGGAATCGGACTATACCGCTTTGAAATTTCTGATACAGGAATTGGAATCAGCGAAGCGGCACAGGCGCATATTTTCGAGCCGTTTTATCGTGAAGAGGAAGGCGGGGACCTGAATACGCAGGGAACGGGTCTGGGTCTCTCCATCACCAAGGAAATCGTGGAGCTGAAGGGGGGAACCATCTCCGTCAAGAGTGCGGTCAATGTGGGTACCACTTTCATTGTCGAATTACCGCTGCATTTCAGCTGTGAAAAAGTTGTGGATGATTCTATACAAGCAAAGAAAGCTGTCGCAGCGCATGATCTTTCTGGAATCCACGTTTTGGCTTGCGAGGATCACCCGGTAAACCAGAAGGTTATTACGCGGATTTTTGAAAAAGCCCATGCACAGGTCAGCATTGCCGTAAACGGTCGTGAGGGCTATGAAAAATTTGTACAAAGCCAGCCAGGAACCTATCAAATCATTTTCATGGATATTCGGATGCCGATAATGGACGGGTATGAGGCAACAGCGGCCATTCGTGCCTCCGCACATGTGCAGGCAAAAACAATTCCCATTGTGGCGCTGTCGGCCAATGCCTTTTCCGAGGATGTGCAAAAGAGTATGCAGCATGGAATGAACGCCCACATCGCCAAGCCTGTAGTTCCGCAGCAGATCTATGATGCCGTCGCAGCCTTCTGTGCCGGCAGTAAGACGGTGGTCAAGCAGAAGGTGCTGTTTGTTGATGATATGGAGCTCGACATTGCAGTGCTGACCGTGAATCTTCAGGATGACTACGAGGTCTTTGCTGCGCGAGATGGTGTGGAAGCGCTGAATATACTGGAACAGCACCCGGATATTGCCGCCGTCATTACCGATTTGATGATGCCGGAGATGGACGGAAGCACCTTGATCAAAACTATTCGTGCAGATGCCCGCTACAATCATATGGCGATTTTGGTCAACACCCAATATGGCGGAGCAGACCAGGAACAGGCTCTGCGAAAGATAGGTGCGGATGACTTTTTATATAAACCGATTACACCTGTGATTGTGGAGGCGCGGCTGAAAGCTGCACTGGAAAAGAGGAAATGAATTCAATATCCGATTTTGTGGATATGAGTTATGATTTGATTGACATCATATTAAAGTGTATGATCTAGAACGTACACTCTGTGATATGGTAAGAGGCAACGAAAAGAGCGACATTCAGATTGTGAATGGAGCGATGAAACAATATGCGGCTATAAGGGGAAGAATTATAGTAATTAGAGATAGATGGAGTCAGCAAGGTTCATGCTTTGCTGGCTCTGTTTT
>JAQUVX010000034.1 GCA_028693165.1 Lachnospiraceae bacterium
GTCAAAACTACGATAGACACAGAAAGTTAGTACGCTTTTCATAAAAATAAATAAGTCCCAGAAACTATTGATTTTTCAACGGTTTCTGGGATTTTCATCGTAATAAAGTGTCAAAGATGGGATAATATAGGAAAAACGCAATTCCTATGTATGCTTTTTATAAAAAATTAAGAAATCAAATCCATTTTCTAGGTCGATATATCGCTTGCGGATACTTGTTGCAAATTTTAAGGATGTGTATTAATATATTGTCACGGAGATGATATTTGCCGGAAGGAGGTGGAAGAATCGAGGACACCACTCTGTTTGGGAAATATCAGCTGTGCCGGATACTCGGCCGCGGAAGAAGCGGTACGGTCTATCTGGCAAGGCACAAGGACCTGGAGGAATATCGGGCGATCAAGCAGGTGCCAAAGACCTGCGCCGATTACGACCAGTTCCGAAAGGAAGCGCTGATACTGAAAGGAGTCCGTCATCCGGGCATACCGATTGTGTATGATCTGGAGGAGGATGAAGAGTACAGCTATCTGATTGAAGAATTTCTGGAAGGAGATTCTCTGTACGCCCTGATTTCTGATGTAGGGCATTTTTCAAAGGCAATGACGATCCGATACGGGATTCAGATTTGCCGTCTGGTTAACATCTTGCACTCGGCAAGACCAAACCCTATTTTGTACTTAGATTTACAACCCAAGAACCTGCTGATCTGTCATGACACGGTAAAGCTGATTGATTTTGACCATGCGGTTCCACTTGAGGAAGTGGACAAACTGACACTGCGCTACGGAACCATCGGGTGCGCGGCACCGGAACAATATACGGGAGAGCCGCTGGATGAGCGGACAGATATCTTTGCCATTGGTGCTGTACTCCATTACATGATGACCGGAAAATATGCAAAATCCGGTCCGGTGCTATCCCTGACTGTACGAGACAGTGCAGACAGGCAGGTTGCGCGGATTATCCGCACATGCCTGCTTACGGACAAAACAAAGCGGTATGGATCGGCGGAGCAGCTCTGCGAGGAACTGCTTCGGGTTCAAGGGGAACTTTTGCGAAAGGGCAAACGAAAAAAACAGGGAAATTCAGGTGACGATCCGATATCATCTCTGACTATTGCGGCAGCCGGGACACGGCCGGGCGTCGGTACGACGCATATCGCGATGGGAATGACCGCATATTTGAGACAGTGCGGCATCATGGCCATGTATGAGGAACAAAATGATTCCGGTGCCATCCGTCAATTTGGGGCGGCATGCGGCAGTCGGGCAGATTCGTGGGGGCTTTTGAAGATCCGCGGGGTGCCGATGCTTCCTTATTATGGAGAAACAGTAAAGCTGGCGAAACCGCCCTACCAGGTTGTAGTGCAGGATTATGGCAGCGACTGGCAAATGCTTTTGCAGCAGCAGGCGGATCTGTACCTGCTGATCTGCGGGGCGAAACCCTGGGAGTGGGAAACCGCCCGGGATGCAATGATCAGCCTTGGAACTCATCCGGGGCTTGCAGTAATCTACAATCATTTCTGTGGGCAGTTGTGTGACAGACTGTCTGGTCCGGCAAAGGAGACTTCCTGTTTCCTGATGCCATACGATTCCAATCCACTACGATGCGGCAAGGCAGCGTCCAGCGTTTATGCGGCGGTCCTGCAGCAGATTTTTGGGCACAGGTCAGGAGGGCTATTACGAAGTTTATCTGGAAAAGGGAGAGAATTTATCACCCGAGTATTCTCAAAACAAAACAAACAATAGGTCTCATCGGGGCAGGCCGGGGAACGGGGGTCACACATCTGGCGGTGTGGCTGGCAAATTATCTGACCGGAGTACAGAGAAAACGAGTTGCGGTGCTGGAATGGAACAGTCATGGAGATTTTGCGCGCATGGAAGAATTTGCAGGCGTACAGCAAAAGACATCCGGCTGCTTTCGGATTCTGGAGGTAGATTACTACAAAGCGGCTGGCGCCGGGGAGCTGGCGCATTGTCTGAACAAAAACTATCATCACATCATCATCGACTTTGGGGAAATAGCGGAAACGTCCCTGGTGGAATGTGCGCGGTGTGAGCGAAAGGTAATGGTCGGTTCTTTGAGTGAGTGGCAGGCGGAGGCATTTCTGGAAGCAGCAGGCAGAAGTGTGAAACGGAAGATGAGCTGGAGCTACGCCGCTGCGTTTGGCAGCGAGGAGACCAGAAGAGAATGGGAGAAAGCGTTTGGACACTCCTGTCTGCGGATTCCGGCTTCAGCAGATGCGTTTGCGGTCACTCGGACCGATATGGATTTTTTTGAATTATTTTTGAGATGAAAGACGGCAGGCTGTGCAGCGGAGCGATTGTGTCACGACAGGACCTCCTGGAAATGGGGCTGTACACCTGCCGGTTTCAGCGGAGGGAAGCATACGGGATGAAAACAGGAAAACGGTTAAGTGCAAGGGGAAGAGCCTGCTATATGGCGGGAATGAAGCGATATCAGGAGCAGGGTGTACGCATATTGATTGATGGAAAAGAAGCGGATGAATTGTCATGGGAAGCGTTTTTTGACGTGCGGGAGGATGGGGGATTTTATATGGGGGACTATATTTTTGAGGAGACGGCAGAGCCGACCGCTTTTGTGAAGGAGAATGAGACGGTGCTTGCAAGAGAAACACCGGTTAAATATGGAACAAAAAGGAAATTAAAGGAGATCCGGTTTGACCTGGTGTACAACCGGTAAGATGCGCATGTGCGCGGATAAGGGGTGGGGCTTCAGAGAGAATCTCAATTCAGCCTGAGATGAAGCGGGGACGGGAAAAAGTTATGAAAAATTAAGAGAAGAAACCGGGTATTTGTGCTATACTCTTTGCATAAGACAGCTGCGAAAAATCTGTTGAATACATAAGAGGAGAAGTATATTAATGCGGAGATTACTGACATCATTACTGGTGGTACTTGTTACAATCGTGATCCTGATTGGAGCCGGAGTCGGATTCTTTCTTTACAGGAAATATGCACCGTCCAAAGAGTGGACGGATCAGGCAGTCTGGTATGGCGTGAGCGGAGACGAGACGGCCATCCTATGGAACCAGGAACAGGTGGAGAGCGTGACAGGCCGGAAGATCGGCGGTCAGGCTTATTTGCCGCTTGTCTGGGTTCAGGATACACTGAATGAGCGATTTTACTGGGATGAGAAGAATCATCAGCTTCTGTACACGCTTCCGGATGCGATTGTCGCCGCCGATGCATCAACGATGGGGAGCAATGGAAGCCCGCTGTTTGTGGAGCAGGAGGACCAGGTGTGGCTTCAGACGAGTCTGGTAAGCACCTACACGAATGTGCAGGTCCAGACATTTCTTGACAGTGATGTGAAACGAATCTTTGTGGACAGCGGACGCGACCATTTGCAGTCTGCCATTTTAAAGAAAAGCGGTATGGTGCGCGTGCGCGGCGGAGTTAAGAGCGATATTCTCTGTGAAGCGGCGGCGGATTCCTATGTGGAGGTGCTGGAGCCGCTGGAGAAATGGACGAGAGTGCGCACAGAAGACGGATATATCGGTTATATCCAGAATAAACTGTTGGGAGAACAGCAGGAGCAGCCGGTGGTCAACAGTTTTGAGGAACCGGTCTATACCAACATTTCCATGGAGGAGCCCGTCTGCCTCGTATGGCATCAGGTGACATCGCAGCAGGCCAATCAGACGATGCCGCAGCTGATGGCAAAGACGAAGGGAGTCAACGTGATTGCTCCGACCTGGCTTATGCTGACGGACAATGAGGGAACCTTTGAGTCCTTTGCCAGCCAAGCGTATGTAGATCAGGCACATGCCATGGGGCTGCAGGTGTGGGCCGTGCTGGACAATTTCAACAAAGGGGACAACGTACAGTCGGAGGTGCTCTTTGCAAGCACGGAGGCGAGAAGGAGGCTGATCGCCGGATTGCTTCAGGAGGCGAAGACCTATCAGCTGGATGGCATTAATCTGGACATCGAGGGAATTAAGCCGGCGGCCGGACCGCATTACATCCAGTTTATACGGGAGCTTTCCATCGGCTGCAGACAGGCCGGCATCGTACTTTCTGTGGATTCCTATGTGCCGGCGTCGTACAATGCATTTTACAACTGGGCAGAGCAGGGGCGCGTGACAGACTATGTTGTGATTATGGGCTATGACGAGCATTACGCAGGCGGAGAAGCCGGATCTGTGGCATCTCTTGGCTACGAGCGGAGGGGAATCGAGGAGACGCTTCGTATGGTGCCGAAGGAGAAGATCATCAGTGCGATTCCGTTCTACACCCGTCTCTGGAAGGAAGAGGGAGACAAGACAACCTCGAAGGCGATGGGAATCGCCAGCGCGAAGCGTTGGGTGGAGGAAAACAAGGTAGAGCTGTACTGGCAGGAAGAGCTGGGGCAGTATTATGGAGAATTGACGCAGGGAGCAGAGAAATATTCGATCTGGATGGAGGAAGAAAAGTCGATTCAGAAGAAGGTGGATCTGATCCGGGAGCATGATCTGGCGGGTGTGGCCTGCTGGAAGCTTGGATTTGAGACAGAGAACATCTGGGAGCTGCTCAAACTGCAGTAACGATAGAAAGAGGCGGAGTGCGTGATAAGACAGGAAAGATCCAGCTTTTTGACGGGGGTACTGGTGATCGGTCTGGGCCTTGCACTGACTGGCTGCAGCTGTTCCAGACAGGTGGCACAGCCTGGGTCACAGAGCGCTCAGGAAACAGAGACTTCTGCGGAATCCACTGCGGAGGCACCCACAGAATCACAGACCGAACGGCCGACGATTCGCCCATTTCCGGAAGAAGAATCCACATTGGAGGAAACGCAAGAACCTTCGGCGGGAACTTCGGAGGGCTCGGAGGGAGAGCGCTTTGACTGGTCCAGGCAGATCATGATCGGAACCGATCTTCACTATCTGGCACGTTCGCTGACCGATGGCGGGAAGCGGTTTCAGCAGATGGTGGAGCATGGAGACGGCAAGGTTATGACGTATATTGAACCGGTCACGGATGCATTTCTGGCTGAGGTTATGGAGAAGCAGCCGGATGTGCTGATCTTAAGCGGCGATCTGACGCTGGATGGAGAGAAGAAAAGCCACGAGGAACTGGCGGTCAAACTGCGCGTGGTGGAGGATGCGGGAATTCCCGTGCTGGTCATTCCGGGCAACCATGATATCAACAATCGGCAGGCGGCCCGCTTCCAGGGTACGGAACGTATGCCGGCAGAATATACGACTCCACAGGAATTTCGGGAGATTTATAAGAATTTTGGCTACGACGAAGCAGCCTGGGAGGACCCGGTCAGCTTGAGTTACGTGTATCAGCTGGATGAGAATCTCTGGTTTTTGATGCTGGACAGCTGTCAGTACCAGCCGAGGGCGCGGGTGGGCGGATCGATTTCCAGTGACACGTACGACTGGATCGAGCGCGTGCTTGAGAAAGCGTGGGAGCTGGACGCGCATGTGATTCCGGCAGCGCATCACAATCTGCTGGAGGAAAGCGAGATTTATGTGGATGACTGCACTATCGAACACGGAGAACAGCTTGTGGAAATCCTGGATTCCTGGGATATCTCGCTGTTTTTGAGCGGGCACCTGCATGTGCAGCATTGGATGCGGGCGGAGGATGCAGCGAAAATTATGGAGCTGGTAACCAGTTCGCTGGCGACACCGGCCTGCCAGTACGGTCAGCTTACCTACTGGAGTGATGACAGCTTCTCTTATCAGACGCAGGCGGTGGATGTGGAGAGCTGGGCAGCGCGCGTGGGGCGAAGTGAAGCAGATCTGCTCAATTTCAACAAATTTAAAGAACCGTTTTTGCGGCGCGTGTTTTATAATCAGTCCTACGATGCCCTGGAAGAGATTGTGGAGCTGAGCGCAGATCAGAAGGTCAAGATGTCAACGCTCTATTCGGAACTGAACTACCACTATTATCAGGGAACCGCCTATCAGATCCGGGATGCGGTGCAGAAGAACCCCAATTATGCCTTATGGCTGGATGAAGGGGCAGGGACAGAGTTGTCGGATTATTTACAGTATATTGTGCGGGATGCAAAGTGGAACTACAATCGCGTGGAGAATTAAGATGAGTCCGTCATTTTCTGCCGGGACAAAAAATACATTATACATAGAATGAATGCAGAAAATGGTGGATGACAGGTGAGAGAGCGGAAAGCAGAGTTTTGGATGGCAGTATTATTGCTGGTATTCGTATTTCTTGTGTCACGACATGCGGGGATGATGGTATCGGGGCAGAATGTGGTGGCGGGAAGGCACAGGCCGGTCGTCTGCATCGACAGCGGACACGGCGGGAATGATCCGGGCAAGATCGGGATAGACGGCAGCCTTGAGAAAGACATCAACCTTCAGATTGCAAAGCGTCTGAAGACATATCTGGAAGCCTCGGACGTGAAGGTGGTTATGATTCGGGACGAGGACTGCGGTCTCTATGAATCCGGTGACCGGAACAAGAAGATGGCAGATATGCGCAATCGTGTGACAAAGATCAATGAGGCAACCCCGGAGCTGGTGATCAGTATCCACCAGAACAGCTATCATCAGGAGAATGTGTCCGGCGGCCAGGTATTCTACTACAAAAGCTCTGAGAAAGGCAAGCGCCTGGCAGAGATCATCCAAAAGCGCTTTGATTTCGTGCTGGGTGAGAAGAACACGCGGCTGGCGAAGCCCAACGGAAATTACTATCTGCTTCTGCACGTGAAGCAGCCGATCGTGATCGTGGAATGTGGATTTCTCTCTAACTGGAAAGAGTCCGCTGCTCTGAATTCCGAGGAATATCAGAACCGGGTGGCCTGGACGATCCATATGGGGGTGATGGAGTATTTGAATGAGCGGGACTGAATCGGCAGCCGAACCGGATAAACTGGAGAAACCAGATAAACTGGAGAACCGTGCGGCGAAAGAAAAGCGGGCAAAGATTGGAAAATCCAACCTCTGCCCGCTTTACGGACTTCATCATAATTTACAGAATTCCCAGGAAAGAACAAACAATAGCCAGTATGAAGGTAGACAAAATCAAAACAACCGGGCTGGTCTTTTTCTCTTTCAGGAAGTAGTACATTAAAAATACATAGCCGACGGACAGGATGTTCGGGAAGATTTTATCGAAGAAATCCGCCTGAATATTAACGGTTTTTGCTTCGTTTACAAAGATCTCGGTTGCAACCTGGATGTTTACATAGGATGCGATCAGACCGCCGATTACGGTACATCCAAGAACGGTTGCCGCTCTTGCGATGACTGCTGAGGCGCTGGTAATCTGTGCAACGGCCTTGGTGCCAAGGTTATATCCCAGATGAGTCCAGAATATTCTCATGAAGAAAATTGCTGCATATACTGCGAAGAACAGGATGGGTCCGACAACGCTGCCCTCGATCGCCATGGATGCGCAGATACCTGCCACGATCGGAAGGATGGTGAACCAGAAGATTGCATCACCGATACCGGCCAACGGTGCAAACAGTGCTACTTTCAGACCTTTGATGGTGCTTCGGTCGGAATGTGCTTCTTCCATGGAGATCAGAAGTCCCATCAGGAAACCTACCAGGTTTGGATGTGTGTTGATGAATTCCAGATTGTCCTGCATGGAAGCAGCCAGACCTTCTTTATCATCTTTGTAAATTTTCTTTAAGCAGGGAAGCTGGGATACCAGAAAACCACAAGACTGCATTCTCTCGTAGTTGAAACCTGCCTGCAGGAACAGAGAGGTGAAGGCCAGTTTGGTTATATCTTTTTTCTCAAGAACTTTTCCATTTTCATTAGATGCCATCTTCTTCGTCCTCCTCTACCTTATTCTGTTTGATCAGTGCCGATAATTTTGCACGTTCCTGATCCTGCGTGTAAACGAACAGAGCCAGTGCTGCACCGACAACTGCGATCGGAAGCAGGTTCGAGAAGCTCAAGAAACATGCAATAACAAAACCGATCAGAAGGAATGGAACGTATTCCATCTTCAGCATAACCTTCAGCAGCATTGCAAATCCGACTGCAGGAAGGATTCCGCCGGCTACTTCAAATCCATGAGTCAGCCAAGCAGGAAGAATCTCTACAAACGTCTTCATGGCATCCTGAGCAACGAATGCGCACAGGAATACGATGACGCCGTATAACAATGCAACGATTCCGGTACAGGTAATGCAGATTCGAACGATCTTAGAGGTATCTGCGTTCTCTGCTGCTTCGTCAGCACCCTTCATAAATAAAGAAAAGCAGGAATAGCAGAAAAGGATCACGTACTGCATCAGGAAGCTGAATGGAAGTGCCAGAGCCATAGCTGCGCTGGCCTGGGAGCCGGTTGTGTAAGCGATGACCGTGGCCATAACACCAGCCAGTACAGGGTTTGGCGGCTGCGTTCCACCTGCAGGAGTCAGACCTGCAAATGCGAGCTCTGTGATACCGCCGGTTAACAGACCGAGCTGAACATCACCTAAAATCAGGCCGGTTAAGGTACTTACGATAATTGGACGGAAAATGAAAAATCCCTCCAGCCAGAAATCCACACCTACGATGATGGCCATGATGGCCAATCCGATGCCTTGAGCCAAGCTAATCTCCATACGGTTGTTTCCTCCTTTTCGTCTTAAAGCTCTTTGATAGTTTCTTTGATATCACCCGGAACATCCTGGATATACAAGTCTGCGCCGGAGTTCTTGATGGCCCGCAAATCCTCGAGATCTGCGTCATCAATATAAACTTTTTTGCTGATTTGGCGTTTGCCCGGACCAAAATGCATATTGCCGACGTTGACTTCTTTAATCGGAACGCCGCCCTCGATCAGGGCACGAACCTCTTTGGGAGTCTTGCAGACGATAAAAATCTTCTGCCGCTCGGCTGCTTTGCTGATTACTGCGATGGTTTTTGCCAGTGTAAAGAAACGGACACCGGCCCCGGAAGACTCTGCAGTAGCATGCATCAGCTGCTGCTGCAGTTCGCTGCCCGCAACCTCATCATCGGCAACCAGAATCAGGTTGGCTCCCAGCGTCATGGTCCAGGTTACGCCTACCTGGCCATGGATCAGCCGGTTATCGATTCTTGTTAAAAGTATGTTTGGTGCTGCCATAGTGGTTCTCCTTTCTTGAATAAATTATAAAAGCACTCTTTATATAAATTTTATACTTTTTTTATATAATTTCAATGATTTTTAGTAAAAAAGTCCAATTTACAAAGTGGATTTCAAAAAAACACATACCAATGGTTCACGAGGTATGGAATATATGATATACTTGCTGCATATGAGAGCTGCGTTTATGAATCAGAGTGGAAAGGCGGGATGGATATGAAAGAAGAGACATTATATTTGAAGATCTACCAGAACATTATCGATAAGATTCGTTCTCATGAATATACTGAGAATGAACCCTTGCCATCAGAACGGTCTTTGGCCGAAATTTATCGGGTCAGCCGTTCCACCATCCGCCTGGCATTGGATAAACTGAGCTCGGATGGTTATATCTATACCATTCACGGGAATGGTTCTTTTGTGAAACCGCAGGCATTTGAGCAGTCGCTGAACCAGTTTTATTCGTTTACCGACAGTCTCAAGGCCAGTGATACACAGATCAAGAATATCGTCATTGACTATGAGCTGACTACGATTGACCGGAGATCGGCGGAGCGGTTCAACTGTCCGGCTCGAAGTGTATTTCACAAGCTGACACGGCTGCGCCTGGAGAAGGATTATCCGCTGATGATCGAGGTTACATTTCTGCCGCAGTCGAGAATTCATCACCTGGATTTGAATTATTTAAAGGGGAATGGTTCTCTGTACCGTTATCTTGCGGACAACTATGCGTTTCAGACGAATCAGGCCCGCGAGACATTCCGGCCGATCCTGGCACTTCCGCATGAGCGGGAGCTTTTGAAGATCTCGGCATCGATCCCGTGTATGCTTCTGGAGCGGTTCAGCTATGAGGATAATGCCCTGATCGAATACACTAAATCCGTGATTCGCGGCGATAAATACACCTTCCGGGTAGATCTGGTTCCCGGAAGCTACAAAGGGAAAACGGATATCTACGGACATTCGTAAGGTTCAAAACCATTATAAGAGGTTGAAATGCCGCAGTGCGTTCCAGATGCCGTCATCATCAACCGAATCGGTGACGTAATCTGCGATTTCCTTGATCTCGCGGCCGGCATTGCCCATGGCGATCCCGATCTGCGCATACTGCAGCATATCGATATCATTCTCGGCATCTCCAAATGCCATGATCTCGGAAGGCTGCACCTGATAATGCTCCAGCAATTTCTGGATGCCGCGCATCTTTCCGCTGTCGGAGCAAATGATGTCGATTCCGGAGTCGTTCCAGCGCGCGCTTTTGCAGTGGTGAAACAGCCCGATGATCTCCGGTTCGCGGCTGCGGTCAATGTAGGCGCAGGCCTGATAGATGGGACCCTGGCGGTAGGTGCTGACCTTCGGAATCGGGCAGTGGATGATATTTTGAATCCGCCGTACCTCATCATCGATGAAATTGATATACAGCTCCTGCTCCTCGACGATAATGAGCGGCACTTCGTTTCGGTTGAACAGTTCGACCAGGATTGTTTTGTCTGCTTCATCCATGGGAGAGCCAAACAGCGTGTTCTTGTCCTGATCCAGACATAATTGCCCGTTTAATGTCACATATCCATCAAAAGCGATGCCCTCCAGAGGCAGGTATCCGAGCTCTTCCTTGTGGCGCCCGCTGGCGATGAAAATCAAAATATTCTGTTCTTTCAATAAGGAAAGCGCCTTGAGGGCACTTTGGGGAATTTTGCCCTCTTTAGAAGAGAGCAGGGTTCCGTCCACGTCAAAAAATATTGCTTTAATCATGTCGACAATCTCTTTTCCTGTATTGTAAATACCGTGCTTTTATTATAGCATAACAACTTCTGCGTGTCTCGCGAGACTTCTCAAATAGATGAGAAGCAGTCGCCTTCGATCTCCAAAATATCGTCGATGGGAATGACGGTTTTGTCGGTCAGAATAAGGGTATTCTGATAAAGATCCATTTTTTTAATGGTGCCGCTTTGGGTGATATAAGCGCCCCCGGATTTCTGGCCATCTGGGAGAAAGAATGTGAAGGAAACAAGCGGTTTTTCGCCGGACTGTTCCAGGAGAAACTGCAGCTTTTCATCCAGCAGCGCTCTGGCGTCTTCGCTCAGGATGATCTTGTCGGCGGTCAGCCGCGCGGTTTCTTTGATGGCGGCCTCGTGGCCGGTCAGGGCTGCAAACGGAGCAAACTGCGCCGCCCGGTCGGGAATAGCCATGTGCGGATGCGTCAGAGAAACGTGGTGCGGAAGATCAATGATATCATCATAATTCATGCCTTGTGTCCTCCGATCTGATTGTTTTTTGAGACGGCTGTCGCGCCTTCTTCCAGGTTCATTCCTTTTAAAACGGCGTTTTTACCGTATTTTTTCTTGATATCAAGCATGGCCTGCTGGATTTTTTTCTCGCGCTCGCGGGCCTGCTGTTCGGTTTCCTTTTGCTTTTGCAGTGCCTCATAATCGGTAAACAGATCCAGCTGCTCAAAGGCAGTTCCCTTTGCAGCCGCGGTTTCCGGCACCACATGATTGGCGGCGATGGTGATGCGGCGCACCAGCAGCCTGGGATCGGTGATGCGGTCAAACAGAGCAAGGACGGCATCGACGATCAGTCGGGTGGAGGAGGTGGCGCAGCCAAGATTTGCGGTTCCGTGTGCGTGCTTGGGGATTTTTCTCCCGTAGCGGTCCATGGTGACCTCGCCCTGATAAGCCTTGCTGATCTCGGGGCGGCTGAGATTGTCAATATCATAGCCAACCGTCAGTACCATCTGATCGGAGACGAGCTTCTTGTCAACGAGATCCAGAACAAGCAGGTCCGTCATTTCGTGGACGACCAGCCGGGCCTTGTCCCAGGGATAGGGACAGTGGAGCACCTGACCGGAACCGATGCTGTTGGTGCTTGGCTTATAGGCTTTGATGTCTGCGATGGTGCAGGGCTCCCAGCCCCAGGCGTGGTCGATCAGCAGCTCCGCGTTGATTCCGAAGAGTTTGTAGAGAAGATCTTCATTATAATAATCGGATTTTCCGCCGATGGAGCATCTTGCGATGTCGCCCATGGTGTAAAGTCCGTGTTCTTCCAGTTTGACGGCGTAGCCTCTGCCGATGCGCCAGAAATCGGTGATCGGGCGGTGGGACCACAGGAGGCGGCGGTAGGTCATCTCGTCCAGCTCGGCGATCCGGGCACCGTTGTCATCGAGGGCGACGTGCTTTGCCACGATATCCATGGCAATCTTGCACAGATAGAGATTCGTGCCGATCCCGGCGGTCGCAGTGATTCCGGTGGAATCGAGGATATCCTGCATGATTCGGCTGGCGAGACCTCGTGCCGTCAGATCATAGGTGCCAAGATAGCTTGTCACGTCGATGAAAACCTCGTCGATAGAATACACATGGATATCTTCCGGAGCGACGTATTTTAAGTAAACGTTGTAAATCTCAGTGCTGCGCTTCATGTAAAGCGCCATGCGCGGCGTGGCGACAATATAGGAGATGGCCAGTGCCGGATCGGCTTCAAGTGCGGCGGAATCGGAGGATTCGCCGGTGAATCTGTGGTCGGGCGCACTGCGCCGCCGTGCGGCATTCACTTCGCGGACCTTCTGCACGACCTCAAAAAGCCGCGCACGACCCGGTATGCCGTAGGCCTTCAGCGCCGGAGACACCGCAAGGCAGATGGTTTTCTCGGTGCGGCTGGCATCCGCGACGACCAGATTCGTCGTGAGTGGATTGAGTTTTCGCTCCATGCATTCCACAGAAGCATAGAAGGATTTTAAATCGATCGCGAGATAGGTTCGGTTTTCTGCTGGCATGGCGCGTTCCCCCCTTGAGATTTGTGACTGTGTTTCTTATTATACCAAATTTGCGGTTTTTGTACCAGAGGGATGCGCGAGAGTGTGCCTATATGGTACTGGTTACTGTAGCTGTAAATTAACATGTGAATTTATTGCATAATGCGCTGCAAATGGTTATAATATAGATATTAAGAATACTGAAAGGAGGAGTGCATATGCCGAATATTAAGCCAATCTCAGATTTGAGAAATTATACATCTGTTATTAAGGAAGTTGCTTATGGAAACAGAGTGTATTTGACAAGGAATGGTCATGGTCAGTGTGCGATTATTGATATGCAAGAACTTGATGAACTGGATAAGCAGAAGGCCTTAAATAAACTATTAATGAAACTGAATGATGCAGAGAAATCCATACAGACTGAGGGTACAATTTCTGCAGATGATTTGGAAGCAGAATTGGGGGTATAGGATTGAAACGAGTTGAATACTCACAGATTGTAAGGAAGAAGCTGAGGAGTTTAAAAGCAGAGCTTGCTCAGCGGTTTGGTATAGATATAGCGACAACGGCAATCCGGGGAATTACAGGGGTGGCCAGAGGCCTTGGTCAATTTGAAGATAAGGGTAAGTTGGTTTCGGCAATGTATGATATAGACTGCGAGTACAGATATTTGTATGTAGCTCATACTTACTTATTCTATCGCGTGGAAAAAGAAAAGATTGTGGTTGTTGAGATGTTTAATGAAAAAGAGGATTTTATGCAGAAATTATTTGGAATTGTTACCACTTCTCAGGAAACAGAGGATTATTGGGGGGAATAAAATTTGATCTGCAAAATCCACACAAACTCTATTGAATTCACTTACAAAGTGTGCTATCATGCAAGTGTAAAAAGAATATAAGTTCTTCGGGGCGGGGTGTGATTCCCCACCGGCGGTAAAGTCCGCGAGCCGTGCAAACGGTTGATCTGGTGCAATTCCGGAACCGACAGTATAGTCTGGATGAGAGAAGATGTTGTACGGCGGCTGATCTGGCTGTGGTACGAATAGAATGATTGCCCCGGATGCGAAAGCGTCTGGGGTTTTTGTGTCGATGAACTTATGAGACAAAATTTCAGGAGGAAGAAAGAATGAATGAGAACAAGTTGTTGACGACAAAAAATGTGGTACTGATGGGGATGTTTTCGGCATTGGGCGCTGTGCTGATGCTGTTTGAGATTCCGCTGCCGTTCGTGGCACCGTCCTTCTACGGACTGGATCTGGCTGAGGTGCCGATGTTGGTTGGAACCTTTGCACTGGGGCCGGTGGCCGGCGTGGTGATGGAACTTGTCAAAATCTTGATTAAGCTGGTATTGAAGCCGACCAGCACCGGATTTGTCGGAGAATTCGCGAATTTTGTGGTTGGCTGTGCACTGATTCTCCCGGCGGGCCTGATCTATCGTCAGCAGAAGAGCAAGAAGCACGCGATCGCAGGAATGGCAGTCGGCACGATCGCCATGGCAGTTGTGGGTGTTGTGATCAATGCGCTGGTTATGCTTCCGTTTTATTCCAATTTCATGCCGCTGGATACCATTATCGCAGCAGGTGCGGCAATCAATCCGACAATCAGCAATGTGTGGAGCTTCGCGATCCTCTGCGTGGGACCGTTCAATATCATCAAAGGTGTGATGGTGTCTTTGATTACGGCGCTGGTTTATAAAAGAATCAGTGTGATCATCCATGGCGCGGGTCCGGTGCGCGGTGGGAGACGGATTAAGGCGTAAGACAGATCAAAGCGTGAGACGGGGGCAGACGTCAGGAGACAGGGGAAGAAAAATGAAGCTTATCAGACAGATCGAAGTGTATGCGCCGGAGTATTTAGGCAAGAAGGATGTATTGATCTGCGGCGGAAAAACTGAATGGATTCGGGATGAGATTCGCATGGAAGATGAGGCCTGCGAAGTGATTGACGGAACCGGGAAAATGCTGGTGCCGGGACTGATTGATCAGCACGTCCATATCACAGGCGGAGGCGGTGAGGGAAGCTTTCACACGAAGGCGCCGGAGGTCAATCTGTCTGCGCTGGTGCGGGGCGGAATCACGACTGTGGTGGGTCTGCTTGGCACAGACGGCATCAGCAGAAATGTGGAAAATCTGCTGTCCAAGGCGAAGGCATTGAAGGAAGAGGGAATCAGTTGTTATATCTGCACCGGTTCTTATGGGTATCCCAGCGTGACCATCACAGGTGATGTGAAGAAGGATATCGCCTTTATCGACGAGGTGCTGGGCGTGAAGCTGGCTATTTCCGATCATCGCGCGCCAAATATCACGGTAGATATTCTGATCAGTCTGGCAAGTGATGTCCGTACGGCAGCTATGCTGAGCGGAAAGCCAGGGATTGTCACATTGCATATGGGCGATGATAAGCGTGGCCTGAAACCGGTTTTCGAGGCACTTGAGAGAACGAGTATTCCGATCAAAACCTTCCGTCCGACGCATGTGTCCCGGAATCCGCAGCTTCTGGAGCAGGCATTTGCCTATGCGAAGATGGGCGGCTATATCGATATTACCGCAGGACAGACCGGCACTTCGGCCGTGGAATGCATCAGGGCAGCCCGCGAGCTTCATGTGCCGTTTGAAAACATTACATTCAGCTCCGATGGACAGGGAAGCTGGTCAAACTATGATAAAGAAGGCCATCTGCTGGAAATCGGTGTTTCGAGCGTATCGAGTTTATATGAGGAACTGGTGCATCTGGTACAGGAGGGCGGTTTGTCACTTTCCGAGGCACTTCCGTTTATGACCTCCCAGGTGGCGGCGGCGCTGGAGCTGGGCCAGAAGGGGCAGATCCGGGAAGGTGCGGATGCGGATCTGGTTATTTTGAACCAGGATATGACGATGGATAGTGTGCTGGCGATGGGCCGTCTGATGATGGAACATGGTCAGGTGAAGGTGTGGGGAACCTACGAAAGCCGGGATTTATAAGCTGGTCAATAGGGTGGTTCATGTGGTGCAGGAAACGCCCTTGCGTCGCAACACGGCTTGTGCTATGATAATCCATAGCAGATTTTAGCGAAGAAAGAAGAAGTCTGCGCGAAGAGGAATGGCAGATGGACACGAAGAGAATTCAGATTAACGATATCAATGATATTCATAATGAAGAACTGATGGAAGCGGCACAGATCATCCGGGAGGGTGGTCTTGTCGCTTTTCGTACGGAAACGGTCTACGGGCTGGGGGCAAACGCGCTGAATGAGGAGGCGGCGAAGAAGATTTACGCGGCCAAGGGGCGTCCTTCGGACAATCCGCTGATTGCGCATATTTCCTGTATGGAGGAGCTGACACCGCTGGTGGCGGAGATTCCGGAGGCGGGGCGAAGGCTGGCGGAGGCTTACTGGCCGGGGCCGCTGACGATGGTATTTCCAAAGAGTGCGATTGTGCCTTACGGGACGACAGGGGGATTGGATACGGTGGCGGTTCGTATGCCGAGTGATCCGGTGGCGAATCGGCTGATCGCGCTGGCCGGCGTGCCGATTGCGGCGCCCAGTGCGAATACGTCCGGGCGGCCAAGCCCGACCACAGCGGATCACGTGTGGCAGGATATGAACGGCAAAATCGAGATGATTATCGATGGAGGTCCGGTCGGGATTGGTGTGGAATCGACGATCGTGGATGTGTCGGGACCGGTGGTGACCCTGCTGCGTCCGGGGGCGGTGACCATGGAAATGCTTGAGGAAACCGTGGGTCATGTGGAGATCGATCCGGCGATCCAGGGGCCGCCGAAGGCGGATGTGAAGCCGAAGGCACCCGGCATGAAATACCGTCATTATGCACCGAAAGCGGATTTGACGCTGGTGGAGGGAATGACGGCGGATGTGACGGAGAAAATCAATCGGCTGGTGCGGGAACGCCAGGCGGAGGGATTAAAGGTCGGCGTGATCTGCACGGAGGAGACGAGAGATGCTTATCCGGCGGGAATTGTGCGGTGTATTGGTTCGCGGAAGCACGAGGAAACGATTGCGCACAATCTGTTTGCGGTGCTGCGGGAATTTGATGATCTGCAGGTGGATGCCATTTATTCGGAGAGTTTTTCCAGAGATCATCTGGGGCAGGCGATCATGAATCGGCTGACGAAAGCGGCCGGATATCATATGATTCAGGCGCAGGATCAGGTTTGAACATTTGACATCAGAAGAACAGCGAGAGAAGGAGATGCGGGATGGAAGTAAAGATAACGAAGAAACGAAAAGATTATATTTCCTGGGATGAATATTTCATGGGCGTGGCGGATATGTCCGGGCGGCGTTCCAAGGACCCGAACACGCAGGTGGGCGCCTGTATCGTCAGCCAGGACAACAAGATCATGTCCATGGGCTACAATGGTTTCCCGAAGGGCTGCTCGGATGATGAGTTTCCGTGGGGCAAGGAGGAAGAGCTGGAAGATCCGTACAGCGCGAAATATCTGTATGTGACACACAGTGAGCTGAATGCGATTCTGAATTATCGCGGCGGAAGTCTGGATGGAAGCAAGCTGTATGTGACGCTGTTTCCGTGCAATGAGTGTGCCAAGGCGATCATTCAGGCCGGCATCAAGACAGTCATCTATAAAGAGGACAAGTATCCGGATTCACCGTCGGTGCGGGCTTCCAAGAGAATGCTGAATGCGGCAGAAGTTCGTTACTATAAGTATGAGAAAACCGGAAGAAAGATTGAGATTGATGTGTAAATCATGAAATTTTTATTAGTGGCAATCAATGCAAAATATATTCACTCCAATCCGGGTGTGTACAGTCTGAAAACGTATGCGCAGGAGGGAGGCCAGAGTCTGAACGGACGGGGCCTCCCTTCTGTGCATGTGGAAATCGCGGAGTATACCATCAACAATCAGATGGAAAAAATTCTGGAGGATATCTACCTGAGAAAGCCGGATATGGTGGGGATTTCCTGCTATATCTGGAATGTGGTCTATGCGCTGGATCTGGTGAGGGATCTGCACAAGGTGCTGCCGGACACGGATATCTGGCTCGGCGGGCCGGAGGTGTCCTTTGATGCGCCGAGCGTGCTTTCGCGGGAGCCGGAGGTGCTGGGCGTGATGAAGGGGGAAGGCGAGGAGATGTTTGCCGGACTTCTGCAGTGCTATGAGGCGCTGGGGCGGACGGTGCGGCAGGCGGAGGCGGCGAGCCGGGGTGCAGCGGCAGAAGCGAGGCGTGCGGAGCATCAGGTCAGATTCTGGCGGCAGCTTTCCGGGATTGCCGGTCTCACATACCGGACTGCGGGCGGTGAGCTTGTGGATCGGCCGATTCGTCCGGTGATGGATATGAGTCGGATTCCGTTTCTGTACCCGAATCTGGAAGGCTTCAAGAATCGAATCGTATATTATGAGAGCAGCCGCGGCTGTCCATTTTCCTGCAGCTACTGTCTTTCTTCTATAGATAAGTCGGTTCGCTTCCGGGATGTGGAGCTGGTGAAGCGGGAACTGAATTTCTTTCTGGAGCGGCGTGTGCCGCAGGTCAAATTCGTGGACCGTACCTTCAACTGTAAAAAGAGTCATGCGACAGCGATCTGGAAGCATATTCTGGAACAGGACAACGGTGTCACGAACTTTCATTTCGAGATTGCGGCGGATCTTTTGGATGAGGAGGAACTGGCGCTGATCGAGAAGATGCGTCCGGGGCTGATTCAGCTGGAGATCGGTGTGCAGAGTACCAATCCGGACACGATTCGGGAGATTCATCGAAAAATGGATCTGGAGCAGGTGCGCAGTGTAGTGGCGCGGGTCAATGCGGGGCATAATGTACATCAGCATCTGGATCTGATTGCCGGACTGCCTTATGAGGATTATGAGAGCTTTCACAGATCCTTCAACGACGTGTACGCCATGGCACCGGAGCAGCTGCAGCTGGGATTTTTGAAGGTGCTGAAGGGCTCTTATATGTACGAGGCAGCGGAGCAGTACGAGCTTGTGTACCGCACGCTTCCGCCGTATGAGGTGCTTTCTACCCGGTGGCTGCCGTACAGCGATGTGCTGCGTTTAAAAGGAATTGAGGACATGGTGGAGGTGTATTACAACAGTCGTCAGTTTGTCGGTACGCTGGAGCTTCTGGAGGAGGCATTTGAGGATGCCTTTTCCATGTTTGAATATCTGGCGGGGTACTATGAGGCGCATGGTTTGTTCGGGCTAAATCACAGCCGGCTGGCGCGGTATGAGATTCTGCATGACATGATCCGGGAGCGGATTTTTGAGAATCTGACGGGTGCGCAGGATGAGATCCCGTGCGGCGAAGGTGCGGCAGGTGAGCTTGCGCGATTTGAAGATGCTCTGATGTGTGATCTGTATCTGCGGGAAAATGCCAAGAGCCGTCCGTCCTTTGCCCTGGATCAGATGGCATATAAGAATCAGATCCGCGCGCTGGTGCCGGAGCTGCGCAGCCTTGGAACCCAGATCCATGTGGAGGTGCTGCGATCCGGTGAAATCTGGCTGTTTGACTATCGGAAGCGGGAGCCGCTGAACCACAACGCGCAGATGACGCTGCTTGGGAGCAAAAACCGTGCCGATGGAGAGACAGAAGAAGATATGGCAGAATACATTGCAGGATGCAAAGAGGTAAACCTATGAGGGGGAAGATTCCGCAGAATTACATTGCCGTCGATCTGGAGACGACGGGGCTGAATCCGAAGACGGACAAGATTATCGAGATCGGAGCGATTCGGGTGGTGAACGGCGAGGCCGCGGAGCAGTTTCACACGATGGTCAATCCACGGCGTGCGCTGGATGAGCGGATTACGGAATTGACCGGCATTGTGGATGAGATGGTGGAGGATGCACCGGACATTGGGGATATCCTGGGAGATTTTCTGGATTTCTGTGGATTGCTCCCGCTTTTGGGACACCATGTGATCTTCGATTACAGTTTTTTGAAACGTGCGGCGGTCAACAATGGAAAGACCTTCGAGCGGGATGGAATCGATACGCTGAAGCTTTGCCGGAGCCTGATGCCGGAAGCGGAGCGGAAAAGCCTTGAGGCGGCCTGCTCTTATTTTGCGATTGAGCGGGAGGGCGCGCATCGGGCGCTGGGAGATGCGATGGATGCTTATCGGCTGTTTCAGAAGCTGATTGCGTGCGGCGCGAAGACACAGCCGGAGCTGTTTGTGCCAAAACCTTTGATTTATAAGGCAAGAAGAGAGCAGCCGGCATCGAAAAAGCAAAAAGAGGACTTGCGGTATTTACTAAAATATCATAAAATAGATATACCTGTGCAGTTTGATTACCTGAGTCGTAACGAGATCTCTCGCATGAAGGACAAAATCATTGCACAGTATGGAAGAATTGGAACCAGAGATTCAAATTAAGCAAAGAGGTGAATAAATTATGATGAATATGCGCGGAAACAAAGCAAAAAAGATTTTTTCAGTGATTATTATTGTGATTCTGGTGTTAGCTATGGTAGTACCGATCGCATTATCCGCAATGATGTAAGAAGAGGAATCAGAGGAGCAGATTATGAAAAAGTGGAACATACTGGGCGGAGTGGCGGTGCTTTCGGCGCTGACTATGCTTGCAGCAACACCGGTATATGCGAAGGAAAAGACGATTCCGGAGGGGATTTTCGTTGGAGAATTCAGTCTGGGAGGGATGACGGAAGCAGAGGCGGAGAAGCAGATTAAGGAATATATAGATGGACAGGCGGATCGGAAGGTCACGCTGGACATTGACGGACAGAAGGTGGAGACCACAGCGAAGGCGCTGGGATTTGCCTGGAGCAATCCGGATGCGGTGGAGGAGGCAGCGGCTCATGCGGTCGGCGGCAACCTGGTGCAGCAGTATATGGGCCTGAAAGATCTGGAGAAGGAACCGGTTCACATCGCATTGGAGGCGGCTGTGGATGCGTCAAAGGTGTCTGCATTTGTGGCAGAACAGGGCGAAGGACTGACTGCGGAGCCGAAGAATGCATCGATTACCCGCGTGGACGGCAAGTTTGAGATCACACCGGGCGAGAGCGGCAAGGTAGTAGACGCAGAGGCCACGAAGGCAGCATTGGACGAGGCACTTGCGGCGGCGGATGGCAGTGATGTGACCGTCAAAGCAGAGGTGACCGTCAAGGAGCCTGATATTACCGAGGAACATCTGGCGACGATCGGCGATGTGCTGGGAACCTTTTCTACAGATTTCAGCAGCAGCGGTGCCGCCCGTTCCAAGAATCTGTCCAACGGCGCTTCTAAGATCAATGGCCATGTGGTGATGCCGGGAGAGATGCTGTCCGGCTACGAGTGCATGCACCCGTTTACCACGGGCAACGGTTATTATACGGCGGCGGCCTACGAGAATGGCCAGGTGGTGGACAGCATCGGAGGCGGTGTATGCCAGATTGCTACCACATTGTACAATGCATCGCTTCTTGCGGAAGTGGAGATTACGCAGCGGCAGAATCATTCGATGATCGTCGGTTATGTAAAACCTTCCAGAGATGCGGCGATTGCAGGAACCTATAAAGATATTAAGATTACCAATAATTACAGCACTCCGATCTATGTGGAGGGCGGAACCCACGGCAGAACGCTGACCTTTACCATCTATGGCAAGGAGACCCGTCCGGCGAACCGGAAGATCGATTTTGTGTCCGAGACACTCAGCACCACAGATCCGGGGGCACCGCAGCAGAAGGTGGACAATTCCCTGGCACCGGGAGCCCGCAGGCAGGTTCAGTCCGCGCACAGAGGATTGAAATCCAGACTGTGGAAGGTGGTTACGGTTGACGGCAAGGAGACGGAGCGGACCATGCTCAGTGAGGATACCTACAATGCCTCCAAGGCGATCGTTTTAGTAGGCCCGGCAGTATCACATAATGTGGTACCGGTGACCCCAGACCCGGCACAGACTGCAGCACAGCCACAGGAAACACAGGCTCCGGAGACGCAGGCCCCGGTCGAGGGCATCAATGGAGGACCAGGTGTAAGCACTCCGAAGCAGACAGAGGCTCCGGCTCCGGCACAGACCGAAGCGCAGGCTCCGGCTCCGGCGCAGACAGAAGCACCAGCACAGGCCCCGGTACCGGCGCAGACAGAAGCGCCAGTGCAGGCCCCAGCTCCGGCAGAGACCCCGGCCCCAGCGGCAGCCCCGGCGGCATAGAGCGTGGAGATCAGACAGGAGAAAGACCGATATGATGCGGAAGATTGAACGGGAGAATTCCGGCCGAATGGAGGCCGGACAGGATCTGGTTGTGGCCGGGTATGCCGGTCTGGCTGGCACCTGGGAGATTCTGAAGGCAAAGCGGCAGGAATTGCTGCAGTGGTTTTCGGCGGAATATCTGGATATGGCAGAGGAAGAAGCAGCGGAAAATCAGGAGACAGAGGGGCGGGAGGGCCTGTCCTTCTGGGAAGCATTTGGCGCAGCCGAGTGCGAACCGATGGGGGAGGGCGGAATCCTTGCCGCAATCTGGAACCTGTCCGGTGCTTATGAGAGCGGCGTGGAATTTGCACTGCGCGAGATTCCCATTCGCCAGGTGACGATCGAGGTTTGCGAGCGGTATGAGTTAAATCCCTACCGCCTTTTCAGTGCGGGATGTTATTTGCTGGCAGCGGAGAATGGCGGCCAGTTGGTGCGCCGTTTGCAGGAAGCACAGATTCCAGCCGGCGTGGTCGGAAAAGTGAACCGCGGGATCGCGCGGGAGATGATCAAGGACGGCGGGCGTGGATTTTTGGAGCGTCCACAAAAGGATGAGTTATATAAATTATTTCCAAAACAGGAGGGCAATCAATCATGAGAGAGAAAATTTTGGCAGTCATTGAGAAGAACAGCAGAATCGACATTCACGATCTGGCGATTCTTTTAGGAGAGAGTGAAGTCGCGGTGGCCAATGAGATTGCCGACATGGAGAAAGAGAATATCATCTGCGGATACCACACCCTGATCAACTGGGATAATACCAGCGAGGAGAAAATCAGCGCGCTGATCGAGGTGAAGGTTACCCCGCAGAGAGGAATGGGATTTGACAAGCTGGCAGAGCGTATTTACCAGTACAGCGAGGTAAACGCACTGTATCTGATGGCGGGAGCATTTGACTTCATGGTGATCATCGAAGGAAAGACCATGCGTCAGGTGGCGCAGTTTGTCTCTGACAAGCTGGCTCCGCTGGATTCGGTACTTAGCACCGCAACTCATTTTGTATTGAAGAAATACAAAGACCATGGTACGGTCCTCTGCGATGAGGTTCGGGATGAAAGGATGTTGATTACGCCGTGAGAGATCCGTTAAACAGCAAAATAACAGCGATTCCGCCGTCCGGAATCCGCAAATTTTTTGATATTGTAAGTGAGATGAAGGATGCGATTTCTCTGGGTGTCGGCGAGCCGGATTTTGACACGCCGTGGCATATCCGCGAGGAGGGCATCTATTCTCTGGAAAAGGGACGCACCTTTTATACCTCCAATGCAGGTTTGAAAGAACTGAAGGTGGAGATTCACAATTATTTGCAGCGCAGATGTGACGTGACCTACGACCCGGATACAGAGATCATGGTGACAGTCGGCGGCAGTGAGGCGATCGATGCAGCGATGCGTGCGATGATCGATCCGGGCGACGAGGTGCTGATTCCACAGCCAAGCTACGTGTCTTACGTTCCGTGTGCCGTGCTGGCAGACGGTGTTCCGGTGATCATCGAGCTGGAGGAGAAGGACAACTTCCGCCTGACACCGGAGAAACTTTTGGAGAAGATTACGCCGAAGACGAAGCTTTTGGTGCTGCCGTTCCCGAACAATCCAACCGGTGCCATCATGGAGCGGGAGGATCTGGAAAAGATTGCCGCGATTATTGAAGAAAAGGATCTGTTTGTGATTTCCGATGAGATTTATTCGGAGCTGACCTACGGTGAGCGTGAGCATATATCGATTGCTTCGCTGCCGGGGATGAAAGAGCGCACCGTGCTGATCAATGGTTTTTCCAAGTCTTACGCCATGACTGGCTGGAGACTGGGCTATGCCTGCGCGCCGAGCCTGATCTTAAAGCAGATGTTAAAGATTCATCAGTTTGCGATCATGTGCGCGCCGACCACAAGTCAGTACGCGGCGGTGAATGCACTGCGTGACGGCGACCCGGATGTACAGCATATGCGTGAGTCTTACGATCAGAGACGCCGTTACCTGATCCATGCGTTTGAGGAAATGAAGCTGGAATGCTTTGAGCCGCTTGGCGCATTCTACATGTTCCCCAGCATCAAACGGTTTGGCATGACCTCGGATGAGTTCGCCACCCGCCTGCTTGAGGAGGAGAAGGTCGCAGCCGTTCCGGGAACCGCGTTCGGCGATTCCGGAGAAGGGTATCTGCGTATTTCGTATGCATATTCGCTGAAGAGTCTGAAGGAAGCACTGGGACGTATGGAGCGGTTTATTAACCGTCTGGATGGGAAAAACGCGTAAGGCATGTAAAACGCGCAAAACGGCAGCCGCTCACCATGCCAACGCCTTATTTCCAATGTAAATGATGCAGCTCCCCCGACAGGTTCATCTTCTCGAATCCGTTCTGCCGCAATGCCTCGTAGAGCACGACAGCCACGGAATTGGAGAGATTGAGGGAGCGGATATCGCCCCACATGGGGATGCGGACGCAGGTGTCCTGGTGGTCCAGCAGGATTTCTTCCGGGATTCCGGCGCTTTCCTTGCCGAACATGATGAAGCAGTCGGGCTCGTAATGCGGTTCCACGTAGGTTTTCTGCGCTTTTGTGGTTGCCATGTAGATCTTCGCGCCCGGATTGCGGGTCAGAAAATCCTGGTAATCGGAATAGACGGTCACGTCCAGCTTCTCCCAGTAGTCCAGGCCGGAGCGGCGGATCGCTTTTTCATTCAGCTTAAAGCCCAGCGGTTCGATCAGATGCAGCCGGGTGTTGGTAGCGACGCAGGTGCGTCCGATGTTGCCGGTATTCATGGGCATCTCAGGTTCGAGCAGTACAATATTCATAGTAGATTATTCCTTTATAGTAAGTGTAGTGATAATATGCGAAGCAACATTATCATTTTACAACAAGAACCGGATTATGGAAAGATGGAACATTTGCAGAAAGGATGCAAAGTTTCATCTTTTCTTTTGGAAAAGAGTGTCAGTGCCCTCTGGAACGGGGCAAAACGCTTATTGAGAAAACGTTGCATCATAATTCGTAAAAAAGACTTGCCAAAGCAGTTAGCGTATGCTAATATAATAATCAGTTAGCGACAACTAACTACATGTGAATATTCTATACATTTCAAATTGCCCCATCTGACCCGTGGAGGCAAGACGACTCAAACTCCTATGAAAAAAACCGCTCTGACTCGCAACCAGAGCGGTTTTTTTCGCGTGTGCGCCTGGCGGCGCACGCTTCTAACCGGTGCAAGTCCGGAATCCGCCCGGTAGTGGGAAGGATATAGCCGAAGGCAAGGGTGTCCATCGCGAGGTGGAATCTGAAGGAAGCCGGATGTGGGGAACATACTAACCCATGGGCAAATCTCTGGTCTGACGAACAGAAATCACATTAGGCTATGCATGAGGGTAAGACTGCACGCCAAGTTGAAGCCCAATAACTACACGGAATCATGTATGGTAAATGTGGCAGATGGATAGAGAGAAAGAAACGTGTGGTACCCAGGGAGATCTGTATGGAATGCTCCGAAAGGAATAACCACTGTCGTAAGGCGGTGCTGAGCATACAGAAGTCAGCAGAGGTCATAGTGTGCGACTTGAAAGTCGCTGTTTTAATTGCAGAAATGCTACCACTTCTTTCTTGTGGTATTCCTACCGATAAGTGCCTAGTAAGAAATGAATGGTGCAAA
>JAQUVX010000015.1 GCA_028693165.1 Lachnospiraceae bacterium
TATAATATTAAAAGTCTTTATTAGGGTCTACAGTTTTATCCTCAGAGGTAAAACTGCTGCTTGATTTTTTAACGGATCGCCATTTTTTACGGGGGGTTCGAGAAATTTTTTTTCCACGGTTTTCACAGAACTCAACGCCCGAAAGCCTTGTAGAATCAAGGGTTTCGGGCTTTTCTTATACACCAGACCAAACTTGAACCAGTAATTTTTTTGCAAAATTGATTAGCAAAAAGGGCTTCCTGCTAATCAATTTCATAAGTTTTTGGTCTGGACGCTGAACCATTTGCCCCGGATTAGCCAGCTAATGATTAGCAAGAAAACGGAGCTTCCAGCTAATAAAATGCCTGTTCCTGCTAATTGGAGCAAAAATTCCTCTAAAATTCTTGCTAATTAAAAAAGTGGTTGTTCCGAGTACAAATTTCATAAACGCTGTACATATTTGCCGTTTGGTTTTTGCCAAGCGGCTTTTTTCATGCCCATACATAGCCGCCACTATCCTGTGAGCGGCTAAATATTTGAGAGGAGGAAAATTCTTTGAACGCACAAATCATTGCCATCGCCAACCAGAAAGGCGGTGTCGGCAAGACAACCACCTGTGCCAATCTTGGAATCGGATTGGCGAGGTCGGGAAAGAAAGTTCTGTTGATTGACGGTGACCCACAAGGGAGCCTGACCATCAGCTTGGGCTATCCGCAACCGGACAAGCTCCCTGTCACGCTGTCTGATGTGATGGGCAAGGTTCTTACCGACCAGCCCATTCGCCCGGTCGAGGGCATCCTGCACCACGCAGAGGGCGTTGACCTGATGCCGTCAGATATTCAGCTGTCCGGTATGGAGGTTTCCTTGGTGAATGCCATGAGCCGTGAAACGGTTTTACGGCAGTATCTTGATACTGTGAAGGGGCAGTATTCCCATATCCTGATTGATTGCCAGCCCTCCCTTGGTATGCTTACAGTCAATGCGCTGGCAGCTGCAAACAGGGTACTAATCCCCGTGCAGGCGGAGTATCTGCCCGCCAAAGGCTTGGAGCAGCTATTGCAGACCATCAACAAGGTACACCGGCAAATCAATCCGAAGCTGCAAATCGACGGCATCCTGTTGACGATGGTGGACAGTCGTACCAACTTTGCCAAAGACATCAGCGCCCTGCTGCGTGATACCTACGGCGGCAAAATCAAGGTGTTTGGCACCGAGATACCGCACTCTGTCCGGGCAAAGGAAATCAGTGCAGAGGGCAAGAGCATTTTCGCCCATGACCCCAGCGGCAAGGTAGCGGAGGGCTATGCAAATCTGACGAAGGAGGTACTAAAAATTGAAAAGCAGCGCGAAAAATGTAAAGCTGGCATCGGTAGATGACCTGTTTACCACAGAGGAAAGCCGCGCCGATGACACCCGCGAAAAAGTTGTAGATATACCGTTGTCTGAACTGCACCCTTTCAAAAATCACCCGTTCAAAGTCAAGGATGATGAAGCAATGGCAGACACCGCCGAAAGCATCAAACAGTATGGCGTTTTGGTGCCAGCCATTGCCAGACCTGACCCGGAGGGCGGCTATGAACTGGTGGCCGGACACCGCAGACACCACGCAAGCGAGCTTGCCGGGAAAGATACCATGCCGGTTATTGTTCGTGATTTGGACGATGATGCCGCCACGATTATCATGGTTGACAGCAATTTGCAGCGTGAAGAACTGCTCCCCAGCGAGAGAGCTTTTGCTTATAAAATGAAGCTGGAAGCCGTAAAACATCAAGGTGCAAGAACAGATTTAACTTCTGTTCAAGTTGAACAGAAGTTGAGCGCCCGTGATAAGGTCGCAAAAGATGCCGGTGAGCGAAGCGGTATTCAAGTCATGCGTTATGTGCGTCTGACCGAGCTTATCCCTGAACTTCTGGATATGGTCGATGAAAAGAAAATAGCGTTTAATCCTGCCTATGAGCTATCTTTCCTCAAACCAGAGGAGCAAGGACAGCTCATTGTCGTTATGGACGAGGAACAGGCTACCCCCTCCCTTTCTCAAGCACAACGGCTCAAGAAATTCAGCGCCGATGGCAAGCTGGGGTATGATGCCATGTCTGCGATTATGTCCGAAGAAAAGAAAGGTGATTTGGACAAGGTGGTGCTGAACTCGGATGTGCTGAAAAAGTATTTCCCGAAAAGCTACACACCGCTGAAAATGCAGGAAACCATCATCAAACTTTTGGATCAGTGGCAGAGAAAACGCCAGCAGCAACAGGAGCGATGAAAGGAGCTGCCTATGACAGACTGCACCGCAAGAGAATTGAAAGGTCACAATATCTTGGCGTTGGAACGATTTTCGGACAGTACCCGCCACATGGTCGAGTTTCTTGTAAAGAAGCCTGATACCGCCTACGGCAGCCCCGGCGATGAAGTCCGCTTGTTTCTGACCGATGCCGGATACTGGCAGGCACTTTCCTGCCATGATGCCAAGCAAATCAAAATCAAGCGGTATGCCCATGTTGTGGAGGGGCATATCGTAGTTGTTCCCCGAAAACCCCATAGAAAATGATACGCCGCAGCTTTTTTATTAAATCTGCGGCTTTTTTCATGCCCATTTTACGAGAGGAGTGAGGTCGATGGCTGTATTTCGTGTAGAACGCACACGGGATTACACTGTAATGAGTAACTATCATCTACGGGACAAAACCCTGTCCCTGAAATCCAAAGGTCTGCTTTCCCAGATGCTTTCGCTGCCGGAGGATTGGGATTACACCTTGTCCGGGCTGTCCTTTATCAACAAAGAGAGCAAGGACGCGATACGCACCGCAATTATCGAGCTGGAAAACGCCGGGTATATCATCCGGCACCAGACCACCGATGCCAGCGGAAAGTTCAGTGGCAATGAGTACATCATCCATGAAAGCCCGACATCATCACCTAAACCGTCATTGGAAAAACCGTTGTTGGAAAATCCGACAACGGATAAGCCGACAACGGGAAAACCGTTATCGGGAAATCCAACGCAATTAAATATAGATATACAAACCAAAGAAAAATCAAATACAGAGGGATTAAATACCGATTCACTTCTTTTCCTTTCCGAGCAGGCGGCACAAGTGCCGGAACCGAAGCGAAGGGAAACGACACCCACACAGGAATATCAAATTTATCGGGAATTGATTCAGGGAAACATCGAGTATGAAATTCTCTGTAAGCAGTTCCCCTTTGAGGTGGATACGCTGGATGAAATCGTAGAGCTGATGACCGAGGTGGTCTGTGCAAAACGGCAGTTTACCAGAGTGGCAGGCAGCGACTTCCCCCATGAAGCCGTGAAATCCCGGCTGCTAAAGCTGGACAGCCAGCACATTCAGTTTGTCATGGACTGCATGAAGCAGAACACCACCAAGGTGAAAAATATCAAACAATATCTGTTGACGGTGCTGTTCAATGCGCCCATCACCATCAGCAATTACTATTCGGCACTTGTAAATCACGATATGTACGGCGGCTCACAGTAAGCCGCCTTTTTGCTGCCCGGACACCGGGAGAAAGGATCATGCCATGAAACGACCTTTGGCTTATATCACCGCACCGTGGGGTGCGAATGAATTTGAAAATACGGAGAATGCCGCTCGCTATTGCAGGCTGGTGTACGATGCTGGTTTCTCGCCGGTCTGCCCACTTTTGTTCCTACCGCTGTTTCTGAAGGATGAAATCCCGCAGGAGCATAAGGATGGCATCGACATGGCGCGGGATTATCTTAGACGCGCCCATGTGCTGGTGGTCTGCGGTGCGGAGGTAGACGAAACCGTGAAAAATGACATTGCAATGGCGGAGCGCCTGCGTGTCACCGCCACTACACTGGATGGCATTCTGACCGTAAAGGGACAGGGGCGCGATACCGGGAAAGGAGGTCACAGCCATGAATAAGAATCAGACCATCGGGCAGCGCATGGAGGAAATGCGTATCCAAGCCGGAGCGCAGAATTACAGCGGTCACGATTACATGGATTTGGCCCGGTTCGATGAAAATACCCGTCACATGATTTTGTTTGATGTGCTGACCCACGATTCCCCGGTGGGCTGCAAGGGAGAGCGGATGCGGCTGTTTTTGTCGGACACCGGCTATGGCAAGGCGCTGGAAAACCAGCAGAACGGGCATATCAAGATTTTCAGCCATGCCAAGGTCATTCACGGCGATCTGCGCTATGACAGCAAAGACCAGATTCGGTGATAAATTTAGAAATCAAAATCAAAAAAGGAGAAAAAGAAAATGGAAGAAATCAAGAAAGTCCCGTTTAAGTGGGAACTGGGAGAAGAAACTGTTTCCCTGCAGGTCAATAGCTACGCGTATGGAGAGCGTCTTTATATCGGCATAATTTGCCACGGTGAAGATGGTGCAGAGCCTTTTGCGGATATGACGGTAAATATTCCGGCATATTCTCTGGAGCCGAATGAAGCCTTTATTTCCGGCGATCTTAGCAAGGATTTGCTGGCATTCATCAAGGAAAATAAGCTGGGCAAGGTGCTTCCCTATACGGTCCAATCCGGGTATGGTCGGTATTCCGCTGTTGCATTCAATTTGGACAAGCTGAAAGAGTTTGATGCGAAAGGAGTTGATGAGTTTAAGAAAAATCATGGCATTCCAGAGAAAACACCTGCAAAAAAGAAAAGCCGTGGAATGGAGCGGTGATGTGAAATCCGTTCTATCGGGACTTTTGCGGAAAGGAGTTGATGAACTATGCAGGAAGAAGTCGAAAACAGAACCGTGACACTGGTTGTCAGCGGCACACGGTTCACCGGCAGGCTTTTGAAAGCCGCCATTTCCAAGTACATGGCACACCGCAAAGAGAAAAGGCAGCAAAAGAGCCGGGATGCGCCGGTAAAGCCCCAAGGCAAGCAGACAGTCAAGCAGCTTGTGGGGCAAAACCAAGGGGTTTCCAATCTGGAAATCACCGACCCGTCTATCCGGGATTTTGAGAAAATCGCCCGAAAGTATGGTGTGGACTATGCGGTAAAGAAAGACCGCAGCACCTCGCCACCCAAGTACATGATTTTCTTCAAGGCCCGTGATGCCGATGCACTAACCGCCGCCTTTACCGAGTATTCCAGCCAGAAGGTCAAAAAGGCATCCCGCCCCTCTGTGCTTGCCAAGCTGGGTCACTTTAAGGAGCTGGTCAAAAACGCCGTGGTGGACAGAACCAAGCGAAAGGAGCTGGAACGATGAAACAGTTAAACCCGAAAAAGCTCATTTTGCTGAATCTGCCGTATGTAGTGCTGGGGCTATACGCCACCAAGCTGGGGCAGGCATACCGGCTGGCTGCCGGTACAGATTTGTCTGGCAAGCTGCTCCACATTGGAGAGGGCTTCATGGCGGCATTTCAATCACCGCTTCCCAGCTTTCAGCCGGTAGATCTGCTTGTCGGTCTGCTGGTTGGCGCAGGGCTGCGTCTGGCGGTTTATATCAAAGGCAAGAACGCCAAGAAATACCGCAAAGATGTGGAATATGGCTCTGCCCGGTGGGGCAGTCATGAGGACATCGCGCCATACATTGACCCGGTATTCCAGAACAATGTCATCCTGACCCAATCGGAACGCCTGACCATGAGCAGCCGCCCCAAAGACCCCAAGACCGCCCGCAACAAAAATGTGGTGGTCATCGGCGGCTCCGGCAGCGGCAAGACGCGCTTCTGGTTGAAGCCCAACCTGATGCAGATGCACTCGTCCTATGTAGTTACTGACCCCAAAGGCACTATTTTGGTGGAGTGCGGCAAGATGCTCCAGCGCGGCGCACCAAAGCTGGGTAAGGACGGTAAGCCCCAAAAGGATAAGCACGGCAAGGTCATATATGAGCCGTACCGTATCAAGGTGCTGAACACCATCAATTTCAAGAAGTCCATGCACTACAACCCGTTTTCGTATATTCACAGCGAAAAGGACATTTTGAAGCTGGTCACGACCCTGATTGCCAACACCAAGGGCGAGGGCAAAGCCGGGGACGATTTTTGGCAGAAAGCCGAAACGCTGCTCTATGTGGCGCTGATCGGCTATATCCACTATGAAGCCCCGGTGGAGGAGCAAAATTTCTCAACGCTCATTGAGTTCATCAATGCAATGGAAGTCCGCGAGGACGATGAGGAGTTCAAAAATCCGGTTGACCTAATGTTTGACGCACTGGAAGCGGAAAAGCCCAATCACTTTGCTGTCCGGCAATATAAGAAATACAAGCTGGCGGCGGGCAAAACTGCAAAATCCATCCTGATTTCCTGTGGTGCGCGTCTGGCAGTGTTCGATATTGAGGAGCTGCGGGAGGTGACGGCTTATGACGAGCTGGAGCTGGATACGCTGGGTGATGAAAAAACAGTTCTGTTCCTGATTATGTCGGATACGGATGACAGCTTTAATTTCCTGATTTCCATGTGCTACACGCAGCTGTTTAATCTGTTGTGTGAGAAAGCAGACGATGTGTACGGCGGGCGCTTGCCGGTTCATGTGCGCTGCCTAATTGACGAGTGTGCCAATATCGGGCAGATTCCGAAGCTGGAAAAGCTGGTGGCAACCATCCGAAGCCGCGAGATCTCCGCTTGTCTGGTGTTGCAGGCACAGTCACAGCTCAAAGCAATCTACAAGGATAACTGCGATACCATTCTCGGAAATATGGACTGTTCCATCTTTCTGGGCGGCAAGGAGCCGACCACGCTGAAAGAGCTGGCGGCGGTGCTGGGTAAGGAAACCATTGACACCTATAACACCGGCGAGAGCCGAGGAAGGGAAACTTCCCATTCTCTCAATTATCAGAAGCTCGGCAAAGAGCTGATGAGCCAAGATGAGCTGGCCGTCATGGACGGCGGCAAGTGCATTTTGCAGCTGCGCGGTGTGCGTCCTTTTTTCTCAAATAAGTACGACATCACGCAGCACCCGAACTATCACCTGACAGCCGATGCAGATAGCCGTAACGCCTTTGACATAGAGCGTTTCCTATCCACCCGGCTGAAACCAAAACCCAATGAAGTCTACGATGTGTACGAAGTAGACACAACCGATGACACCGCCGTTTGACGGTGTTTTTCTTTTACAAAAAATAGGGAGGTAAATTCTTATGGCATTTTTCAATTCTGCTGTTACTGTTCTTCAGACCCTCGTTGTGGCGCTGGGTGCCGGTCTTGGCATCTGGGGCGCAATCAACCTCATGGAGGGCTACGGCAACGATAACCCCGGCGCGAAGTCGCAGGGGATGAAGCAGCTGATGGCGGGCGGCGGTGTCGCTCTCATCGGCATCACCCTTGTACCCCTTCTTTCCGGGCTGTTTGGCTAATCGCCGGATAACAGCCCTGTAACGCAGCCGAAAAGCCGAATGCAGGAACGCTCCCCAACCATCTTGAATGAGCTGTTTGCCTGCCGGCTTTGCCGCTGCGTATGAAACCAATCAACAACCTATGACTTGCCCGAAGGGGCAGAAAAACATGGAGGTAACTATTTATGGCATTTTTTAATTCCGCAGTAACCGTTTTGCAGACCCTCGTCGTGGCGCTGGGTGCCGGTCTTGGCATCTGGGGTGCAATCAACCTTATGGAAGGCTACGGCAACGATAACCCCGGCGCGAAGTCGCAGGGCATGAAGCAGCTGATGGCAGGCGGTGGTGTGGCGCTCATCGGCATGACCCTCGTACCGCTCCTGTCCGGGCTGTTCGGCTAATCGTTCCGTCAAAAATCCTCTGCCCTTCCCGTACCACGCGGGAGGGGCATGAAGGGAGGGAAAGTTAAGTGGATTATATCAAGGAACAAATCACCCAATGGCTGAAAGAAATCCTTGCGGGTGGTATCGAAAGCAATCTGTCCGGGATGTTCGACACCGTGAATCAGAAGGTCGGAGAAATCTCTGCGCAGGTAGGCCAGACCCCACAGGGCTGGAACGGCGGTATCTTTTCCATGATACAAAACCTTTCCGAAACGGTCATCCTGCCCATTGCCGGTCTGATACTGGCCTTTGTGATGACGCTGGAGCTGATTCAGATGATTACGGATAAAAATAATCTGAACGATGTGGATACTTGGATGTTCTTCAAGTGGATATTTAAGACCGCCGCCGCCATTCTGATTGTGACGAACACATGGAACATTGTCATGGGCGTGTTTGATGTGGCGCAGAGCGTGGTCAACCGTGCATCCGGGGTAATCGTCGGCAACACGGCGATAGACATTTCTTCCGTTGTCACCAATCTGCATGATCGCCTGATGGAAATGGAGATAGGGCCGCTGTTCGGATTGTGGTTCCAATCTCTGTTCGTTGGTGTGACCATGTGGGCGCTCACCATCTGCATCTTTATTGTCATTTTCGGGCGCATGATTGAAATTTACCTTGTCACCAGCGTTGCGCCGATTCCGATGGCTACTATGCTGAACCGAGAATGGGGGCAGATGGGGCAAGGGTATCTGCGAAGCCTGTTCGCCTTGGGCTTTCAAGCGTTTCTCATCATCGTCTGTGTGGCAGTCTACGCTGTACTGGTGCAAAATATCGCAAATGAAACTGACATTATCAAAGCGATCTGGACTTGTATGGGCTATACGGTGCTTTTATGCTTCACGCTGTTTAAGACCGGGAGCCTTGCAAAATCCGTATTCAATGCCCATTAACCCGGAAAGGAGGAAATCAAGTGGCTTATGTACCCGTACCCAAAGACCTGACCAAAGTGAAAACCAAGGTCATGTTCAATCTCACGAAACGGCAGCTTGTCTGCTTTTCGGGCGGTGCGCTGTTTGGCGTCCCGCTTTTCTTTTTGTTGAAAAATCCCGTTGGCACCAGCGCCGCCGCCATGTGCATGGTGGTCGCTATGCTGCCGTTCTTTCTGCTGGCTATGTATGAGAAAAACGGTCAGCCGTTGGAAAAAATCATCGGCAATATGATTCGCGTTGCTTTTATCCGCCCCAAGCAGCGCCCCTATAAAACCAATAACTTCTATGCCGTAATCATGCGGCAGGAACAGCTTGACAAGGAGGTGCAATCCATTGTTTGCAAAAAAGACAAATCCAGCCGCAGACCCCGGAGAAAAGAAAAAGCCGGTGGCGGCAAAGCGAAAACTGACCCGCGCAGAGAAAAAGCAGATTGAAGCTGCCATTGCACGGGCAAACCGTACCGATAAAAAGGAGCAGTCCGCACAGGACAGCATCCCGTATCAGCGAATGTGGCCGGATGGTATCTGCCGCGTGAGCGATACCCATTACACCAAGTCCATTCAGTTTCAGGACATCAACTACCAGCTGAGCCAGAACGAGGATAAGACCGCCATCTTTGAAGCATGGTGTGACTTCCTCAATTATTTTGACAGCTCGGTGGAGTTTCAGCTGTCCTTTCTCAATCTGGTGGCATCGGAGGACACCTTCGCCCAGAGCATCAATATCCCGGCGCAGGGCGATGACTTCGACAATATTCGTGAGGAATATACCGGGATGCTGCAAAACCAGCTTGCCCGTGGCAACAACGGTCTGATTAAGACGAAGTACCTGACCTTTGGCATTGATGCGGACGGTATCAAGACCGCAAAGCCCCGTCTGGAGCGTATTGAAACCGATATCCTCAACAGCTTCAAGCGCATGGGTGTAGCGGCGGAGGTGCTGGATGGCAAGGAGCGCTTGCAGCAGATGCACAGCGTATTCCGCATGGATGAACAGCTGCCGTTTCAGTTTGAATGGGACTGGCTCCCGGCATCCGGGCTTTCCACCAAGGACTTTATTGCGCCCACCAGCTTTGAGTTTAAGACCGGCAAGGGCTTTTCCATGGGCAAAAAGCTGGGAGCCGTATCGTTTTTACAAATCCTCGCCCCGGAGCTGAATGACCGTATGCTGGCAGACTTTCTCGGCATGGAGAGCAGCGTCATCGTCAATCTGCATATTCAATCGCTGGATCAGGTCAAGGCAATTAAGACCGTGAAGCGAAAAATCACCGACCTTGACCGCGCCAAAATTGAGGAGCAGAAAAAAGCTGTCCGAGCCGGTTACGACATGGACATCATTCCCTCTGACCTTGCCACCTATGGCAATGAAGCCAAAAAGCTGTTGCAGGACTTACAGAGCCGCAATGAGCGAATGTTCCTCGTGACCTTTCTGGTGATGAACACCGCTGACACCATGCGCCAGCTGAATAACAACATTTTTCAGGCAAAATCCATTGCCCAGAAATATAACTGCCAGCTCACAAGGCTGGATTTCCAGCAGGAAGAAGGCTTGATGAGCAGCCTGCCGCTGGGACAAAATCAGGTGGAAATCAAGCGTGGGCTTACCAGCTCCAGTGTGGCGATATTTGTTCCCTTTACCACGCAGGAGCTGTTCCAGACCGGCCCCGAAGCACTTTATTACGGCATCAATGCTCTTTCCAACAACCTGATTATGGTAGACCGCAAGCTCTTAAAGAACCCCAACGGGCTGATTTTAGGGACACCCGGCTCCGGCAAGTCCTTTTCGGCAAAGCGTGAGATCTCCAATGCGTTTTTGGTAACGCAGGATGACATCATCATCTGTGACCCGGAAGCCGAGTACGCGCCGCTGGTGCTGCGCCTGCATGGTCAGGTCATTAAAATTTCGCCCACCTCCACGGACTACATCAATCCCATGGATTTGAATCTGGATTATTCCGACGATGAAAGCCCCTTGAGCTTAAAATCGGATTTTATCCTGTCTTTGTGTGAGCTGATTGTGGGCGGTAAGGATGGTTTGCAGCCGGTACAGAAAACCATTATCGACCGTTGTGTGCGCATGGTCTATCAGAAATATTTGAACGAACCCAAGCCGGAAAATATGCCTATTTTGGAGGACTTGTACGATTTACTCCGCAAGCAGGATGAAAAGGAAGCCCAGTACATTGCCACGGCGCTTGAAATCTATGTCACCGGCTCTCTGAATGTGTTCAACCACCGCACCAGCGTGAACATCAACAACCGTATCGTCTGCTACGACATCAAGGAGCTGGGCAAACAGCTCAAAAAAATCGGAATGCTGGTGGTGCAGGATCAGGTGTGGAACCGTGTGACCGTCAACCGCGCCGCCCACAAATCCACCCGATATTACATTGACGAGATGCACCTTTTGCTGAAGGAGGAGCAGACCGCCAGCTACACGGTGGAAATCTGGAAGCGTTTCAGAAAATGGGGCGGTATCCCCACCGGCATCACGCAGAACGTCAAGGATTTACTGTCCTCCCGCGAAGTCGAGAACATTTTTGAGAACAGCGATTTTGTCTATATGCTCAATCAGGCCGGTGGTGACCGGCAAATCCTTGCCAAGCAGCTGAATATTTCCACCCATCAGCTGTCCTATGTGACCCACTCCGGCGAGGGCGAGGGGTTGCTGTTCTATGGTAGTGTCATCCTGCCATTTGTAGACCGTTTCCCGAAGAACACTGAGCTGTATGGCATTATGACCACGAAACCAAACGAAGTGAAGGAGGTAACACCCCATGAAAATGACTGATAACCGTGTCCTTGTGACGGCGTTTGCGGAAGATCGCTACGAGCTTCTGCTGGCCGCTGTGCAGGCCATCCACCTTTGCGAAACGGCGGATGCCGATATGACCTTTATGACCGAGTATGGCCGGGACGCCATGCTGCGGATGTTTGAGCTTTACTGCGGCTGCATCAAGGCCGAGCCTGCCATGACGGATTATGACTATACCATCCCGAAGCTGACCGCCTTGCTGAAACAGTTCACCACGGAAATCCTGCTCCATCACAGCCCCTCCCACACCATGCTGGGGATTTACCGGGAGGTGTCGGTGATGCTGGAATCCCTGCTGGATGGTGCGTGGTTTGCTTAAAGAGCCGCGCCTAAAATTTACCGAGGAGGAGCGCACCGACCCTGTGCTGAAAAAGCCCATTCGCAAAGCAGAGCAGGCTGCGAAAAAGGCAGACAAGGCACAGGCGAAAATCCCGAAAAAGACGGTAAAGGCCAAGGAAACTACGGTGGATACCGCCACCGGTAAAAAAACGGTGAAGTTGAAATTTGAAGAAATGGACAGGAAAAAGCCGCCCACCAAGTTGGCCCATGCCGTCCGCGATGCGCCGGGTGTCATGGCATCGGCCAAGCTGCACCAGAAGGTGCGGGAAACGGAGCAGGACAATGTGGGGGTGGAGAGCGCCCATAAAACTGAGGAAACGGCAGAAACCGGGGCGCGTCTGGTGCGTGAGGGCTATCGCTCTCACAAGCTAAAGCCCTACCGCAAGGCGGCACAGGCAGAGCATCGGCTGGAAAAAGCCAATGTGAACGCCCTTTATCAGAAGTCTTTGCAGGAAAATCCCCAGCTTGCCAGCAATCCCGTTTCCCGCTGGCAGCAAAAGCAGGCCATCAAAAAGCAGTATGCCGCAGCCAGACGCGCCGGACAGAGTGCCGGAACCACGGCGGCATCAGCGGCACAGAACACCGGTAAAGCAGCCGGAGCCGTTGCCGAAAAGGGAAAGCAGGCGGCAGCATTCATAGGCCGTCACAAAAAAGGCTTTCTGATTGCCATTGTGCTGCTGTTGTTGCTTGCCATGCTGATGGGTGGGCTGTCCTCTTGCTCTGTGCTGTTTGAAAGTACCGTATCCTCGCTGGTATCTACTTCTTACCCCTCGCGGGATGAGGATATGCTGGGTGCCGAAGCTGCTTACGTCGCCAAGGAAGCGGATTTGCAGAATGAGCTTGACCATTATGAGAGCAGACATCCCGGCTATGACGAATACCGCTATGAGCTGGATGACATCAAGCATGACCCTTATGTGCTGGTATCGCTGCTGACTGCCTACTATCAGGGAGAATGGACGCTTTCACAGGCGCAGGGCTTTTTGTCCGAGCTGTTTGGGCGGCAGTACATTTTGACCCAAACCATTGAGGTGGAAACCCGGTATCGGACCGAAACCGACAGCTGGACGGACGAGGACGGCAACAGCCACACCGACACCTATGAGGTTGCTTACGATTACTACATCTGCAATGTGAAGCTGGAGAACTTCGACCTGTCCCATCTGCCGGTGTATCTGCTGGATGAGGATAGGCTGGGAATGTATGCGGGCTATATGGCAACGCACGGCAACCGCCCTGACCTGTTCCCAACTGAGCAGTATCCCAATGCAGTGGGAAATAAGCCCTTTACCGATTATGATGTGCCGCCGGAAGCCCTTGCGGATGAACAGTTTGCCGCCATGATTAAGGAAGCCGAGAAGTATTTGGGCTACCCCTATGTCTGGGGCGGCGCAAGCCCTTCCACCAGCTTTGATTGCTCCGGCTTTGTCAGCTGGGTCATCAATCATTCCGGCTGGAATGTAGGCAGGTTGACCGCAAATGGACTGTTAAACATCTCCACCCCGGTATCTTCTGCCAATGCAAAGCCCGGTGACCTGATTTTCTTCCAAGGCACCTACAACACCAGCGGTGCATCCCATGTGGGCATCTATGTGGGCAATGGAATGATGATCCATTGTGGAGATCCAATCTCTTACACATCCATCAATACAAGCTACTGGCAGAGCCATTTCTACACCTTTGCGCGTCTGCCCTGAAAGGAGTCATTCATCTATGAATAATCCGAAACTGAAAAAAATTGACGCTGAATATGACAAGAATGCCGCCAAGATTGCCGAATTGCAGGCAAGGCAGCGGGAGCTTGACAAGCAGCGTACCGAAATCAAGAACAATGACATTCTGGAGCTGGTGCATGAGCATCATTTGGATTATGCTGCCCTGTCTGCCCTGATTCAGAAGCTGGATACCAGCCGCGCTGCGGTGATGGCTGGAGAAACGGAGGAAACCAATCATGATTAAACTGAAAAAACGAATGCTGACCTGTGCGCTGGCACTGATGGTGTGCGCTACTGCCTTTTCCACTACGGCGTTTGCCCAGAGCAATGAGCCGGTAACCGAGGACCCCCCCGCACCTACCATCGAACCCGGCGAACCGCTGTCCGAGGAAAGTGACATTTCCACCCGTGACCTTTTGTACGATAAAGCCACCAATAAGCAGTTCATCACCATTACCGACCGGGACGGCAATGTGTTCTATCTGGTCATTGACTATGATGCCCCGGTGGGCGAGGACGAGGAACAGTATAAAACCTATTTCCTCAATCCGGTGGATACAGACGATTTGAAAGCACTGGCAGAAGAAGCGGAAACTGCGCCGATTGCCTGCACCTGTACGGATAAATGTGCGCCCGGTGCCATTGATATGGATTGCCCGGTGTGTGCGGCGGATATGACCGAATGCGCTGGAAAAGAGCTGGAGCCTGTGGCAACCGAGGAACCGGCGGCCGTGGAGGAGCCGGAGGAAACGACCAGCTCTGCGGGCGGCATGAACCCCGCTGTTTTGGTTCTTCTGATGGCTGTGCTGGCGGGTGGCGGTGTTTTTGCTTACATGAAGTTTTTTAAGAATAAGCCGAAAACCAAGGGCAGCTCCGACCTTGACGATTATGATTACGGCGATGAGGAAGAAGAAACAGACGGTGACGATGCCCCGTGGGAGAGCGAGGGTGAAGCGCCGGAGCCTGATAAAAAAGAAGCTGCCGAGGACACGGACGATTGACCAAGTTCACGGACAGCCCTTTTGAGCAAATGATGACACAGAAACCAAGTGGCGGGAGCGGAAAGCCCCGCCCTTTGGTTTCTCTCCCCAAGGGTCATCCCTGCTATGGCTGCGGCAATGCCGGACAAAGGTGCGTTGGCATCTGTCAGCGGGAAATGAACGACTATTTGAAGAAACGGAGGACACAGCATGAAACTGGTAATTGCTGAAAAGCCATCGGTGGCGCAGAGTATCGCCGCCGTGATTGGCGCGACAAAACGAGAAAAAGGGTATCTGGAGGGCGGCGGCTATCTGGTCAGCTGGTGTGTTGGGCATCTTGCCGGACTTGCCAATGCGGAGGTCTATGACCCGAAATACGTCAAGTGGAAATATGATGACCTTCCCATTCTGCCGGAAAACTGGCAGTTCGTGGTGGGCAAGGACAAAAAGGAGCAGTACGGCGTACTGCGTGAGCTGATGCACTCGGACAAGGTGGATACGGTAGTCAACGCCTGTGATGCAGGGCGAGAGGGCGAAGCTATCTTTCGTACAGTCTACAATCTGGCAGGCTGCAAAAAGCCGATGGAGCGCCTTTGGATTTCCTCCATGGAGGACAGCGCTATCCGTCAGGGATTTTCCCAGCTCAAACCCGGAGCTGACTATGACGGTCTGCATCAGGCGGCGCTCTGCCGCAGCAAGGCGGACTGGCTGGTGGGTATCAATGCCACAAGGCTGTTTTCGGTGCTGTATCACAAGACTCTGAATATTGGGCGCGTGATGTCACCCACGCTGGCGCTGATTGTTCAGCGGGAAGCGGAAATTGATGCGTTCAAGCCGGAGCCGTTTTATACGGTGGCATTGGAGCTTGAGGGCTTTACCGCCACCGGCGAGAGGCTGAACGAAAAGGCTACTGCACTCCGGGCAAAGGAAGATTGCTCCCATTCCCCGGCGATTGTAAAAGCGGTGGAGCAGAAGGACAAGGCAGAAAAACCGCCTGCCCTTTATGATTTGACCACCCTGCAGCGTGACGCCAACCGTCTGCTTGCTTTTACCGCACAGCAGACTTTGGATTATCTGCAAAATCTTTATGAAAAGAAGCTCTGTACCTATCCCCGTACCGACAGCCGGTATCTGACTTCGGATATGGCGGAGGGGCTGCCGGTGCTGGTCAATACCGTTGCAAAGATGATGCCCTGTGCAAATGGCATTGCAGTTCCTGTTCATGCGGCGCAGGTCATCAACGACAAAAAGGTATCCGATCACCATGCCGTTATTCCCACCCAAAATGTGCAGAGTGCAGATTTGAGCGCACTGCCTGTTGGGGAACGCGCTATTTTGGAGCTGGTGGCACTGCGTCTGCTCTGCGCCGTGGGCCAGCCCTACGAATACGCCGAAACCACCATCACGCTGGACTGCGCCGGTTACAGCTTCACCGCCAAAGGCCGCGCCGTGCAGAATACCGGCTGGAAGGCACTGGAACAGCGCTATCGTGCCGGTCTGAAGGATGCGCCGGAGCCGGACGCAGAGAATGATGCGAAAGCCCTGCCGGTTGTCACACAGGGCCAGACCTTTGAGGGAGTGGTTCCCGGTATCAAGGAGGGCAAGACCACGCCGCCCAAGCATTTCACCGAGGATACGCTGCTTTCTGCGATGGAGGTTGCCGGAGCCAAGGATATGCCGGAGGATGCCGAGCGTAAAGGGCTGGGTACGCCAGCCACCCGCGCCGGAATTTTGGAAAAGCTGGTTTCCACCGGCTTTGTGGAGCGCAAGAAATCCAAGAAAACGGTGCAGCTTCTCCCCACCCATGATGCGGTTTCCCTTATCACGGTACTGCCGGAGCAGCTGCAATCCCCGCTTCTGACGGCAGAATGGGAGTATCGCCTGAAAGAGATTGAGCGCAGTGAGCTGGAGCCGGATGCCTTCATGGGCGGCATCGCTGCCATGCTAAAGGAGCTGGTATCCACCTACCACGTCATTCAGGGCGCGGAGGTGTTGTTTCCCTCTGAAAAAGAAGTGATCGGAAAATGCCCCCGCTGCGGTGGAGCTGTGACGGAAAGCAAGCAGGGATTTTTCTGTGAGAATGCCGCCTGCAAATTTGCTCTTTGGAAGAACAGCAAGTTCTTTTCCATGAAGAAAAAACAGCTGACCAAGGCGGTTGCTTCTGACCTTTTGAACAAGGGAAAGGCTCAGTTAAACGGCTGCTATTCGGAGAAAACCGGCAAGACCTACGATGCTACGGTGCTGCTGGAGGATGATGGAAAGTGGGCGAATTTCAAGCTGGAATTTTCCAAGAAAGGCGGTAAATGATGAAACTGTCCCGTATCGAACAGGAAACCATTGTCCTTTATAACGAAGCCGAGTCCACCGCCGAAGTGTTCACCTATGACCAGAAGCTGCTTCATAAGCTGGAACGGCTGACAACGAAGTATCCGGGCCAGATTACCCGCACCGGCGAGCGGCAGTTTATTGTGCCGAAAGCCTGTGTGCTAATCCGTGAGCCATACAGCGAGGAACGCCGGGCGGCGGCAAGGAAGCGCGCGTTGGAGGCGGGGTATACTCCACCAGCGAAGCGAGATACGGGGCAATAAGTTCTGTATTATTTGGTTTGTGTATGATATAATTTTCGCATACAAAAACTTCAATTTATAGAGTAAAATTATTTATATAGTCCGCAAAAAATATCAAGAATTACATTGCACTTTGTCTTATCATAAAGGAGAAAGGCAGGGTGACTATTTTGAAAGAAATAAAAGAGACTTTAAAAAACTTGTACGGTTCAAGCTATGAAGTTGGGACGCAAATCGGGAGTTGGGCTTTGACAAAGCCTAACTTGCTACAAACGATGTTGCTACCACCAAACGCTTATCCGCAAGATAAAATGGTGGAAATTAAAAAGCTGTTGGATGAATATTGTAGCGGCATTAATGAAGAAATCCAAGGTTTTGCGGACACAGTAGGTGTTTCAGTCGATCAGGTGATTTTCTATGCTATGACTTATTTGGAACGTGGCTGTAGCTTAATGGCCGCTTTGCCGGACAAAACGGAAAATGGGCACACACTCCTTGCAAGGAATTATGATTTTAATGATAGCATGGAAGAAATGTGTTTTGCATACACGGAAATCAAAGGAAAATATCGCCATATCGGCTCTACGTTAAACCTTTTTGGGCGTTGTGATGGAATGAATGAACATGGTCTCGCCGCTTGTAAAGCCAGCAACGGTCTACCTGTAGGTAATTTTGAAGGCGGCCAGAAAGCCGGGGTAACCGGTTTCAGCTTTTGGATTGTCATTCGCAGCATTTTGGAAAATTGCAAAAATGTAAAAGAAGCAATTAGTTGGACAATGAATGCTCCTATCGGCTATAATATCAGCTTAATGGTTGCCGATAAAGACAATCACATTGCGCTTCTGCAATGTATGGACGGTCATAAAGCCTATCGGATTTTAGAGGCAAAAAGTGCAGAAACCTATCTGAGCGCTACGAATCATACTATTTTGGAAGAAATAAAGCCTTATGAAAAAATGGTGATTGACAGTTCTGTGGTACGCAACAACGCAATCACTGAATTTTTTCAAGACAATGATAAAGTGTCCAAAAGTGCACTAAAGCAATTATTGTCTTTATCCTACCCCAATGGCTTGTGCTGTCATTATTATGAGGAGTTTTTTGGGACCTTGCGTTCTATGATTTTTGATGTGACAGAGCAAACTATTGAAATGACGTTTGGTTCCCCACAAGCAAATCATTGGCAACTATTTTCTGTGAAACCATTGGAGGAAAAGGAACTTAGTGTCTTGCTGCCGCAGGAAAAAGCAAGTGCAGACTTTTATAAAATCAATAGATAAAGGAAGGGGGAACTGTAGTTGGAATGTCATCAAGCAATTGGAAAAGCCATTGTATTTATCGAGAACCATTTAAGTGAGCCCATCAAGGCTTCTGATGTTGCAGGTGCAGTGCCCTATTCCTACTATCATTTTCACCGCTATTTCAGTGCTGTTATGGGAGAAAGCATTGGAAGCTATATCCGGAGCAGGCGGCTGACTCAGGCGGCGTGGGAATTAGTACACACAGAAAAAAGAGTATTGGATATTGGGCTTTCCTTCTACTTTGAATCGGCGGAAAGTTTTACGAGAGCATTCAAGAGTAGATACGGTATAACCCCGACTGCATATCGAAAAAACGGCGTTGATACTTTAATCTGCTCTCGAAAACCCATACCGACAAATGAGATTGATTCGATTAGATACGCTGACTTAAAACCGGAAATAATGACGATTCCTCCAACATATGTTTTAGGGATACGCTTTGAAACCAGTATTGACGAAAATAATAGCGTATCTATGTGGGAACAATTGAATCAGCAAATCATTACATTCCATGACCCGCAGCTTTCTTTTTGCCGTAGATTCGAGATTTATGAGGTGGCTGATTCTTGCTGTGCTCAATCTTTCGGTGCCGATTGCAGCATCAATGCCTTTATCGGAATCGAATGCCCAACAGGAACCCAAACTGATTATGGATTGCAGGCAAAGGAACTGAGCCAAGGCAAGTACGCCAAATTTATTCATGTTGGAACCGTGGATACGCTCTTGACGACTTACCAATATATTTGGAGCGTGTGGTTTCCCAAAAGCGGGTATGAGCTTGCAGAACAAGATGATTTTGAGTGTTATACGGAACGCTTTTTAGGCCCGAATAATCCCGATTCCGAAATTGATATTTATTTCCCGATAAAGTAAGAGCGTAGATTATGAACAGAATCCTCCTCTCTACAAATCCCGATTTAGGTAGCAAATAAATGAAATATATTCACGGAGCAATCGAGAAATCGGTTGCTCTTTTTCTTTACCAAAATGAAAGGAGCATACAGATAATGGCTGAACAGAAACAATCCAACAAAGACCGTTTGCGGGAAATAACCGAAAATATTGAAACCGGCATCAAGGAGCTGTTTGAGAGTGACAAATACCGGAAATACCTTTCCACAATGTCCCGGTTCCACCGTTATTCCGTCAACAACACCATGCTCATCTATCTGCAAAAGCCGGATGCTACGCTGGTGGCGGGCTTCAACAAGTGGATCAACCAATTTGAGCGCCATGTGAAAAAGGGCGAACATGGCATTACCATCATCGCCCCTACGCCCTTTAAGAAGAAAATCGAGGAGCAAAAACTCGATCCGGACACCAAAGCGCCCATAATCGGCAGAGATGGCAAAATTGTCACCGAGGAAAAAGAGGTGGAAATCCCCATGTTCCGCCCGGTTAAGGTATTCGATGTGAGCCAGACAGACGGGAAGCCGCTGCCCCAGCTGGCCAGTAACCTTTCCGGCAATGTGCAGCAATATGAAGCATTCATGGAAGCCCTGCGCCGGACTTCTCCCGTGCCGATGGCGATACAGCCGCTTTCCAGCGATACAGACGGCTATTTCAGCCTGACAGATCAGCGCATTGCCATCCGTGAGGGCATGAGCGAGGTACAGACGGTATCTGCCGCCGTGCATGAAATCACCCATTCTATTCTCCACAACACCGAAAAAACGCGCCTTGCCGCCGCTGCCGGTGATGAAACCACGGAGCCGCCCAAGCCCAAAGACCGGCATACCGAGGAGGTGGAAGCCGAGAGCGTGTCCTATGCGGTCTGCCAATATTACGGCATCCAGACCGGCGAAAACAGCTTTGGCTACATTGCCACATGGAGCGAGGGCAAGGAGCTGCCGGAGCTGAAAGCCAGCCTTGAAACCATCAATAAGACGGCCAGCAGCCTGATTACCGATATTGACCGCCATTTTGCGGAGGTCTGCAAAGAGCGCGGCATAGATTTGACTGCCGAACAGGAGCAAGCTGCGCCTGAAATCGTGGAAAACGCTGTTTCCGAGCCGAATACACAGGTGTTACCACCCATACAGGACGAGGAAGCATTGTTTCTTGTGGATGATGCCAACTATCTGCATATTCAGACCTGTGACGAGGGCTACGATTACACGATCTATGAAAAGGAAACCAGCCGCGAGGTGGATGGCGGTGTGCTTACAAACCCGGATATTTCCCTGTTGGATGCCCGCAAAGAGATTTTTCTGATTCACGAGATGCCCGGTGAAACGGTAGAGCCGGTTTCTCTGGATTTGCTGGAGCAGTTGCAGAATGCACAGATGGTCTATGTAAGCAAAATGCTCCCGGATGCACCGGAGCAGGCACTGGATGAATACCCCATGCCGGATGAAACTTTGACACAGGCAGACCTTGAAAAAACCGGCTACCTTGACGGTGATATGCTCCCTCTTTCCAGAGAGATGGCGCTGAATTTTATTGAGCAGGATTTTACCGTGTACGCCATGACCCATGACGGCGCACAGATGGTTTTTGATGAGGAGGATATGGTGTCCCAGCCTGCGGATATGATGTTTGCAGTCAGCCGAGAGGAGTGGCAGGAATCATCGGCATTTGATAAAAAAGTACAGGAACGCATGGAGCATCAGCCGGAACGGGAGCAGGCGTTTCTTGCCTATCCGGATGACTGCTTTGCCATCTATCAGGTGAAGCATGAGGACGGACAGCGGGATATTCGCTTTGAAGGTCTGGACTGGATAAAATCCATTGGGCGCACTGTGGAGCGAGAAAACTATGATTTGATTTATACAGCGCCGCTGCAAAAGACCAATCATACAGATGCCGCCTTAGAGGAACTGTGGTACAAGTTCAACAATGAACATCCTGCGGACTACCATCACCCTTCCATGAGTGTCAGCGACATCGTTGCCATTCGTCAGGCGGGTACGCTATCCTGTCACTATGTTGACAGCTTCGGCTTTGCCCCGGTGCCGGATTTCATCAAGCCGGAGAATTATCTGAAGGCGGCTGAAATGGCCACCGAGGATGACTACGGTATGATTGACGGTATCATCAACAATGGCCCCAAGCAGCCCACTGTGGCAGAGCTGGAGCAGCAATCTCACTCCGGGCAGCCGATTTCTCTCATGGATTTGGCAGATGCCGTTCATCGGGAGCGGCAGGAGAAGAAAAAGTCCGTGGTGGAGCAGCTGCACAGCCAGCCGACACAGGAAACCAAAAAGACAGCGCCCAAGCGGAGCGCGGAAAGAGAGCTTTGATTATGAATGAATTTACCTTTGAAGAAATGAACCTGATGGCGATTTACAATGCCAGCGGCACCCGTGAGGGGCTGATGGAAGCCCTGACCGAAATGCGCGGGTATCTGGATAAAGACGAAACCGAGCTGTTGGAGCTGACAAACTCTGCGCTGGACAAGCTGGAACGCATGGACGATGTGGAATTTGCACAGCTGGAGCTTGTGCCGGAATTTGACGAGTAAAAACCTGACACTGGGGCGGCGTAAGCAGCCCCTATTTTTTTGCCATGACCTGAAAGGAGGTTGAATTGATATGCCAACAAAAGCGCAAATGTATGCACAGATGGCAGACAGCGTTGCCACGCGGCTCACCGGCAGCTGGCAGGAATGGGCGGCTTTTTTGACTACCGCCGCCCGCCTGTATAAATATCCCTACCATGAACAGCTGATGATCTATGCCCAGCGCCCGGAAGCCACAGCCTGTGCGGAATACGATTTATGGAACGAGAAAATGGGGCGCTATATTCGGCGTGACTCCAAGGGCATTGCGCTGGTAGATGACAGCGGAGATACCCCACGCCTGCGCTATGTCTTTGATATTGCCGATACCGGCACACGTCCCAATTCTCGCCGCCCTTACCTGTGGAGCATGGAGCCGGAACACACAATTCCGGTGCAGGCCATGCTGGAACGCCGCTATGAAATTGGCAGTGACAGTCTGCCCCAGCAGCTTGCCGATGTTGCCGGAAAACTGGCAGATGAATTTTGGACGGACAATGGAGCTGACATTCTCGGCATCGTTGACGATTCCTTTTTAGAGGAGTACGATAACCTCAACGTAGCGCTACAGTTCAAATCCGCTGCAACCATCAGCATCACCTACGCTTTGATGTCACGCTGCGGATTGGAGCCGGAACACTATTTCGACCATGAGGATTTCATGGCAATATTCGATTTCAACACCCCGGCAACGGTGGCGGCACTTGGCACGGCAGTCAGCCAGTCCTGTAAAGAAGTGCTGCGGCAGATCGGCATTACGATTAAAAATGTGGAACGCGAGAAAATCGCGGAAAGGAGAAACAGCCATGAACAACACCTTAACTTACAAGCAGAACGGGGATTATCTGATACCCAACCTCGAACTGAGCCAGCAACCGAACCAGCCGCTGGGCAAATACGGCAGGATGCGCAAAGCGTACCTGAAACAGCATCGCCCGGTGATTTACAGCCAGATGCTTCTCTCGGAAACTCTGTATCCGCACCTCGCGGAGATCGAGCAGACAGCCAACAGCCGCATGGAGCAGATGATGCCGGGGCTGATGCAGGCGGCGGGCGTGACCGAAAGCCTGAAAGCCAGCAATCAGATGATGTGGGTCGGCCTTATGAACAACTGCAAGGCGCAGGCGGAGGAAATCATCCTGAAGGAACTTATTCACAGTTAAGTTTCTTCCCAACCGAAACAGAACAAATCTATCGCATTGATGAAGCGGAGAGCGTACAACAAACGCCCTTCGCTTTTTCTTTTGCCAAACCGCAGGAGGAAGCACCACAGCCGGAGCGAAAGATTACGCAGGCTGACATTGATGCTGCCCTTCAAGTGTGGAATGGAGATATAAAAAGCAAGCAGCGCACAGAGCGTTATATGCTCGACCATGCCCGCGATAAGGATACGGCGGCATGGCTGAAATCGGAATTTGGCGGCGAACTTCCGGCGTTTCCGGTTTCGTTATCTGGTAGTGACCAGACCGAAGCCTTACCTTGGGCCAAGGTGCAGCGCCATCTTGCAAAGCTGGTCAAAGAGGACAGGTTTTTCACCGAAGAAGAACACAACAACTTTGCTGACATTGATACCGACTATGTTCGGGAGCAGCTGGAAAGCGGTGAAGAAAGTCCCTTTGTTCATCAGGTCATGGCAGATGCAGAGCGTATCGGACAGGAAAATGCCGCCACGAAGCAGCGTGACCCGCTTGCCCCAGCCTATGCGGTGGGAGATCAAGTATATCTGGATGATAAGCTGTTTACCATTACCGAAGTCAGGGAGTTTGATGTGCAGCTCCATGACCCGGCGCTCGCCTATCCGCTGTTTCGCGCAGAAAGCCGTGAGAATTTTGAGCGTCTGCTACGGCTTGACCGGCGCAACGGAGCCATTACAGAGTTTTTGTCATCCAGCCTTGATTCAGACAATGCGGATTTGCAGGATGCACTAACCGGCGAGGGCGGCTTGTTGGGAGATCGGGAAAAAGAGCTTCTTTCCGGGTGGCTTCGCAGCGGTGAGGGAAATACCCACATCATGCAGCGGCTTTCTGAAAGCTATGCCGGAACTGCCGAAACCATGACCCTGCAAAGCGGTGAGGAAGCGGACTATTTTGCGTCTACCACCGGCTTTGAAATCAACATTCACGACCAGTTCAATACACACTTATCCTTTGGTTGGCAGGACATCGCGCCAATTCTCCGCGCCATGTACCAGCAGGAGCAGGGTGGATTTTCCCATGAGCCGGTACAAAGAGAGCCGGTCACATTGGAGGGAACGCCGACCTATCAGGAGGGCGATGCGGTAACACTGCCTTATCCCGACCGGGACATCAGCGGCATCATCGGGCATATCGGGGAAAAGGATGTACGCATTGATACCGGCCCGTATTCATGGAGCAATGAGGTGGTCAGCCGGGAAACCTTTGATGAAGGTATCCGACATGATGAGCGCAATGCCAATCTGTTCACCCCGGATACGGAGCTGTCTGCGTCGGAAAACTTTCACATCAACGATGACCATTTGGGAGAAGGCGGTGCAAAAGCAAAATTTCGCGCCAACATGGATGCCATCGCCCTGCTGAAAGAATTGGAGCGCGACCAGCGCGGTGCCACCACACAAGAGCAGGAGGTTTTATCCCGCTATGTAGGCTGGGGCGGTCTGCCGGATGCCTTTGATGCCGATAAACCGGCATGGGCAGAGGAATACAAGGAATTGTCAGCTGCGCTCTCTCCGGCGGAGTATGATGCGGCAAGAGCCAGCACCTTGAACGCCCACTATACCAGCCCTGCGGTCATTCGTGCCATCTATGAAGCTGTCGGCAACATGGGCTTTACCACCGGAAATATTTTGGAGCCATCCTGCGGCGTGGGTAACTTCTTCGGTATGCTGCCGGAGCGTATGAGCGGCTCCCGTCTGTACGGCGTGGAGCTGGACAGCATCACCGGGCGTATAGCACAGCAACTTTATCCCAAGGCCAACATCACCGTGGCCGGTTTTGAAACCACCGACCGCCGTGATTTCTTCGACCTCGCCGTAGGCAATGTACCGTTTGGTCAGTATAAGGTCAACGACCCTGCCTATAACCAGTTGGGCTTCAACATCCACAACTATTTCTTTGCCAAGGCGTTAAATCAACTGCGTCCGGGCGGCGTGGTGGCGTTTGTCACTTCCCGCTACACGATGGATTCCAAGGACAGCTCCGTGCGAAAATATCTGGCACAGCGCGCCGAGCTGTTGGGGGCAATTCGTTTGCCCAACAATGCGTTCAAGGCAAATGCCGGAACGGAAGTTGTGTCGGACATTCTCTTTCTCCAAAAGCGTGACAGGGTAATCGACATTCAGCCGGATTGGGTGCATTTGGGTGAGAGTGACAACGGCTATGCCATCAACAGCTATTTTATCGACCACCCGGAAATGGTGCTGGGGAATACCACCGAAGAAAGCACTGCCCACGGCATGGATTACACCGTGGCTCCCATCGAAGCCTTGCAACTATCTGACCAGCTCCACGATGCTGTAAAATACATTGGCGGGCAGTACACACAGGCAGAACTACCGGAGTTGGGCGAGGACGAAGCGGCAGACACGTCCATTCCTGCCGACCCGAATGTGAAGAACTATTCCTATACCGTGGTGGACGGCAAGGTGTATTACCGGGAAAACAGTATCATGGTGCGCCCGGAGTTGAACGCCACCGCCGAGGAGCGAGTCCGTGGCATGGTGGCCCTGCGGGACTGTGTGCAGGAACTGATTGATTTGCAGATGGATGCCTACACACCGGATAGCATCATCACCGAAAAACAGGGCGAGCTAAACCGGCTCTATGACAGCTTTTCCGCAAAGAACGGTCTGATCAATGACCGTGCCAACCGGCTGGCATTTTCAGCCGATTCCTCTTATTATCTGCTCTGCTCGTTGGAAATCGTGGATGATGACGGCAAGCTGGAGCGCAAAGCGGATATGTTCACGAAACGCACCATCAAGCAGCACACCGCTGTTTCCAGCGTGGACACGCCAAGTGAAGCCCTTGCGGTTTCCATCGGGGAAAAGGCCCGGGTGGATTTGCCGTATATGGCAGACCTTTGCGGCAAGAGTGAAGATGAAATCATATCCGAGCTGTCCGGCGTTATCTTCAAAGACCCTGCCTATGGCAGCGACCCACTATCCGGCTGGCAGACCGCAGACGAGTATCTTTCCGGCAATGTCCGAAAGAAATTGCGGGAAGCAAGACGCGCCGCCGACCATGACCCGGCTTATCAGGTCAATGTATCGGCGCTGGAAAAAGCACAGCCCAAGGATTTGGACGCATCGGAAATTGAGGTGCGGCTGGGCGCTACATGGATTGAGCCGGATTATTACCGGCAGTTCATGTACGAACTGTTGAATACCCCACGCTATCTGCGCGGCAACATTGATGTAAAATACTCTGCTTTTACAGCAGAGTGGCAGATCACCGGCAAGACGCAGGTAGGGCGAAACGATGTTGCCGCCTATACCACCTACGGCACCGACCGCGCCAATGCCTATCGCATTTTAGAGGACAGCTTAAATCTCCGCGATGTCCGTATTTATGACACCGTAGAGGATGCAGACGGCAAGGAAAAGCGCGTACTCAATGCCAAGGAAACTACGCTGGCCGCACAAAAGCAGCAGGCACTCCGGGATGCTTTTAAGGATTGGATTTGGAAAGACCCTGAGCGCCGCCAGACCCTTGTGCGCCAGTACAACGAGGAAATGAACAGCACCCGCCCGCGCGAATATGATGGCAGCCACATTGTTTTCAGTGGCATGAACCCGGAAATTCAGCTGCGGGAGCACCAGAAAAACGCAATCGCCCATGTGCTTTACGGCGGCAATGCGCTTTTAGCACACGAAGTAGGGGCAGGAAAGACTTTTGAAATGGTAGCAGCCGCAATGGAGAGCAAGCGGCTGGGACTGTGTCAGAAGTCTATTTTTGTTGTCCCGAACCATTTGACGGAACAATGGGCATCCGAATTTTTACGGCTGTATCCGTCAGCCAACATTTTAGTCACCACAAAGAAGGATTTTGAAACTCATCGCCGTAAGAAGTTCTGCGCCCGTATTGCTACCGGCGATTATGATGCGGTCATTATCGGCCACAGTCAGTTTGAGCGCATTCCCATCAGCAGAGAGCGTCAGGAACGCTTGATTCAGGAACAGATTTGGGAGATTACATCCGGCATTGCAGAGGTGGAAAGCAGCGGCGGGGAACGATTTACCGTCAAGCAGCTGGAACGCACGAAAAAGGGATTGGAAGCCCGGTTGGAAAAGCTCCGGGCAGACAGCCGCAAGGACGATGTGGTGACCTTTGAACAGTTGGGCTGTGACCGGATGTTTGTGGACGAGTCGGACAATTACAAGAACCTGTTCCTTTACACCAAAATGCGAAATGTGGCAGGATTATCCGCCACCGATGCGCAGAAATCCAGCGATATGTTTGCCAAGTGCCGATATCTCGATGAGGTGACCGGCAATCGCGGCACGGTGTTCGCAACAGGAACGCCAATTTCCAACTCCATGACCGAGATGTACACCATCCAGCGGTATTTACAGTACGACCGCCTGCAGGAAACCGGCATGACCCATTTTGACTGCTGGGCTTCCCGGTTTGGTGAAACAGTCACGGCTCTGGAGCTTGCCCCGGAAGGGACCGGCTACCGCGCACGAACGCGCTTTGCAAAGTTCTTTAATCTGCCGGAGCTGATGGCAATGTTCAAAGAGGTGGCAGATATTAAGACCGCCGATCAGCTGAATTTACCCACGCCGGAAGTGGAATATCACACCTATGCGTCCAAGCCCACTGAAATTCAGCAGGAAATGGTAAAAAGCCTTTCGGAACGCGCCAGCAAGGTACACAGCGGTACGGTAGAGCCGACGGTTGACAATATGCTCAAAATCACTTCGGATGGCAGAAAGCTGGGACTTGACCAGCGTATCATCAACCCCATGCTGCCGGACGAGGAAAGCACCAAGGTCAATCAGTGCGTAGACAATGTATTGCAGTTTTGGCGTGACGGTGAAGCGGAAAAGCTGACCCAGCTGGTGTTTTGCGATATTTCCACGCCGCAGGCCGCGCCCAGCATGAAAGTGGCCAAGGCTGTCAGCGGCAATCTGGATAACCCGGAGCTGCACGGACTGGAAACAGCAATTCCGCTGGATGCACCGGAGCCGCCCTTTACGATCTATGCCGATATTCGGAAAAAGCTGATTGAAAAAGGGATGCCGGCGGAGCAGATCGCGTTCATCCATGAAGCCAATACCGATGTGCGAAAGAAAGAACTGTTCGGCAAAGTCCGCAGCGGTCAGGTGCGTGTTCTCCTTGGCAGCACCGCCAAAATGGGTGCCGGAACCAATGTGCAGGACAGGCTTGTGGCACTCCATGACCTTGATTGTCCGTGGCGTCCCCGCGACTTAACCCAGCGCAAGGGGCGTATCGAGCGTCAGGGCAACACAAACGCGAAAGTCCATGTATGCCGCTATGTAACAGAGGGAACATTTGATGCCTATCTGTGGCAGACCGTGGAGAATAAGCAGAAATTCATCAGCCAAATCATGTCCAGCAAAAGCCCGGTGCGCTCCTGTGAGGATGTGGACGAAACCGCATTGTCCTTTGCCGAAATCAAGGCGCTGTGTGCCGGTGATCCCCGCATTAAAGAGCGTATGGATTTGGATGTGGAGGTCAGCAGGCTGAAAATCATGAAAGCCGATCACCAAAGCAAGCAGTTTCGCATGGAGGATAATCTGCTGAAATACTTCCCGGAACAGATTGAAGCAGACAAAGGATTTATCAAGGGCTTGCAGGCAGATATGGAAACACTGGCAGCATACCCCCAACCAGAGGATGGCTTTGCCGGTATGGAAGTGCGTGGCGATGTTCTCACCGATAAGGAAAACGCCGGTGCCGCCCTGCTGGATGCCTGTAAGGAAGTGAAAGGCACCGACCCTGTACAGATTGGTACTTATCGCGGCTTTTCCATGTCGGTCAGCTTCAATACCTTTGAGAAAACCTATGAACTTTCCCTGCGCGGGCAGATGACCCACCGGGCTGTGCTTGGCGCTGACCCGCGCGGCAACCTTGTCCGCATCGACAACGCGCTGGATAAAATGCCGGAGCGTCTGACCAGCGTGCAGGCGCAGCTTGAAAATCTGTATCAACAGCAAACGGCGGCACAGGCAGAGGTTGGCAAGCCGTTCCCACACGAAGAAGAATTGAAAGTGAAAACAGCGCGGCTCACGGAGCTGGATTCTCTGCTGAATATGGATGGTCGGCGTTCCGCGCCGGAACAGGCCATTGCCAAAAGCAGCCGCCCGTCTGTGCTGGAGAGCCTAAAGCGCCCACAGCCGCCGCGCGCTACCGAAAAGAAACCAAAACCACATGAGGAGGTATTATAATGTCGAATATTGTTGGAACTGCATCCTATGCCAGTGGAGAGCAGGAGATTTTTACTGACCAGAAAAAGTTCATTCAGACCGTGCGGGAGGAGCTTCCTTATCGCAGCACTTCCGGCTTTACGTTTCAGGTGATGGCGGCAGATGCGGCCACCCGAAAAGCGGTTGATGATCTGGTCTACAATGAATATGGGGAGAACAATCCGCTTGATCTGGCCCATTACCAGAGTACGGAGAGCGAACATCAGGAAAAAGCAGCGGAAGGCTTGAACACCGCACTATATAAAAAGATGTTTGCCGAACAGGACACCTACCGGGACTGGCTTTTGACCCAGACCCCGGAGGAAATCCTGCACCATACCTATGAATACACGGTGCGGGAGGATATTTTGATGTCGCTGGAAAATAACGACCTGACTGTGGAGCAGGCATCTGCCCTCTTGCAGTCACCCAGCCCGCTGGGGGATGTGTTCAAAGAGTTTGAAAACCGGGACAGCAGCTACATGGAAGATGTGTTGGACTGCCTGACTTCCAGAGCAAACGATGTAATGCAGCAAGAACAGGAAGCGCGGCTGGCGCTTTTGCAAATGCCGGTGTACCGTTATCCGGCATCCTATGCCCATGAGCATGAGGAGTTGCCAGAGTACCGGGCATCCCACAAAGCAAATATCGCCTGCCGGGATGCCATTGACACTGCTATTGCGGACAACTACCGCAACAATTCTCTGGGGTGCGATGCAGTAAAACAGGTAGTGGAGCAGTTCGGCTATGACCGTACCCTTTATGTGCTGGCCAACACGGTACGTCAGAAAGATGGGGACGGGCGTATTTCCCATGACAATAAGGATTGGGCAAAAACTGTTCCTGTCTATGAGGATAAGGACAGCTGGGGCGGTGACCGCAACGCTGAGTTTGTGGTAGACCGGGCGCACCCCGGTTTGATGGATTTGTTCACCACACAGGCAAGGCATGATTATCTGCTGACCCAGCCCCTCACCAAAGAGGATATTCACCATGAAGCGGCGCGTATTTTAAGCCGCCTTCAGGAGCCGCAGAAACCCAACAGCCCCAATGAAACGCACTTCATGGCGCAGATCTCGCAGGACTTTCTTTTGCGCGCATCCTCCAAGGATCAAGATAAACTTTTCTCCATGTTGCCCTTTGCATCGCTTACCTTTTCCGGCATGAAAGACCGGAAGGGATTGTTTGCCACGATTTCCAAAGAGGAAAACCGTAGTCAGCCGCTACGCAAGCCCTCTGTCCGCAAAAAGCTGGAGCAGATGCCGGAGGGACAGCCCAAGACACCGGTTCCGAAAAAACGCGGTGTGGAGCGATGAGCGCACCAAAGCGCAAGCGTGAGATGCAGCTGAATTTCCGGGTATCGCCCCATGAGCTGGAACTCATTGAAACCAAGATGGCGCAGATGGGAACCATCAACCGGGAAGCCTACTTGCGAAAAATGGCGATAGACGGCTATGTGGTCAAGTTGGATTTGCCGGAAATCAAGGAGCTGTTATCCCTCATGCGGCGCAGCAGCAACAACTTAAATCAGTTGACCAAGCGCGTGCATGAAACCGGGCGTATTTACGATGCAGATATGGAGGATATAGCCCAAAAACAGGATGCTATCTGGTCGGGGCTGAACGAGGTATTGGCTCGGCTTAGTGCTATTTCCTGACAGGGGCATAAACCCCAGACAGCGGAGGGAGAACGGCATCACGCGCCGCTGCTCCCTCCGCTTATTTTTTTGTTCCGCCGTATCCTTGCAGAAAAAGTGCGGATGCGGTTATGATAAAAGAAAAAGCAAGGACAGCTTTTCTTAGCTCTCCTTGCCATTCTCTGAATTGAGTGCAAACCCTTCGACCAGCGCATTTAGGATGCGTTCCGCAATCGCGTACTGCTCTGGTGAAAGCCGTTCCAACCGGGAGGTCAAATCCCGCATATCGCGCGTTTCTGCCGGGCCAAACAGCAGCGTGTCGCTGGACACGGCCAGTACCTGACAGATTTTCTTCATAGAAGAAAGTGAAATGCCGACGGTTCCGCGTTCAATAGCGGAAACACTTTTTGTGCCAAGCCCGACAAGTTCCCCAAAGCGTTCCTGAGTCATTCCAGCTTTTTCGCGTGCAAATTGGATTTGCGCTCCGATTTCCATATTGATTGTTTTCTTCTCTTTCATTTCTACACCACCTATCACCATTAGTTTATGTAATGGTGGCGTTGACTTAAACACATTGTTGGCATTATAATTATCGCATTGATAATACGATACCATACAAAAGCGAGGAGAAAAAGATGGATTACAATACAACTTGTGCATTTACGGGGCATCGCCCCAGCAAATTTAGCTTTGGATATGATGAAGAACACCCGGATTGCATCCGGCTCAAAGAGCTGATGCAGCAGGAAATTGTTTTTTTAATGGAGCATGGTGTTACAACTTTTATTTCCGGCATGGCGCTGGGAGTGGATATTTGGGGTGCAGAATTGGTGTTGGCACAAAAGGAAAAGCACCCGCAGATTCAGCTGATTGCCGCCATTCCCTGCGAAACGCAGGCCAATAAATGGTCGGTGGAACAGCGGGAGCGCTATTTTGATCTGCTGGCTCAATGTGATGATACGGTTTATATCAGCAACCATTACTCACCGGCTTGTATGTTCCTCCGAAATCGCTGGATGGTAGACCATGCCAAGTATTTATTGGCAGTCTATAACGGTGAGAAAAAAGGCGGCGCAGCTTACACGGTCGATTACGCACGGAAAAGGCACTGCCATGTTATACAGATTAACCCGGAGAAACAGACCATTATCCCAAATCTTGTTGTATTACAGGGGAATGAGGAGATGGAGAAAGCGCCAAAGTTGTCCGGCCACAATGGGAAAACATCTGAAATATGACCTTTCGCCGTATCCTTGCATGAGTAGGGCCAATGCAGTTAATATTAAGATAGAGATATAAAAAGGAGGCAAACACTGTGTTGACAAACGAAAATGTCATTGGAATTTTTCGGGAATATTTGAAACAGGATCAGGAAATTGAAATCGTAAATACAAGCCGTGGTTATTTGAAAATTGAGTGGGACGCCAACTCACCCTATTACAATGAGGTTTATCTTTGCACCACGCCGGAAGAATTGTTTGAGCAGCTATTGGATGATTTCAGAACCTATCAGGAGCTTGTGCTGACCAAAGGGAAACGGGAACCAACGGCGGAAGATGAGGCGATGGTAGAGCAGCTTTGTCAGCCTTATTATGAGAAGCGAAAGGAGCTGGAGGGAGTATGAAAATTTTGCTAAAAATTCTATTTGCACCGGCCATAGCACTGCTGGCACTATTTGTTTGGCTCTGCATGGGGCTTTTGTACTGTTCGTCATTTGTGTTCGGTCTTGCTGGAACGGTAATCGCACTGCTGGGAGTGGCGGTGCTGATTACATATTCGGTGACAAACGGCATCATTCTACTGGTAATCGCTTTTCTGGTCAGCCCGGTGGGACTTCCGATGGCGGCGGCATGGCTGCTCTCCAAGGTGCAGGATTTGCGGTATTGGATTCAAGACTTGATATACGGATAAAGAAAGAAGCACGGGAACAGTGACTGTCCTCGTGCTTCTGATTTATGCTTTCATGTATTTTTGATTCTTGCTGTTTGGCTTATCAGGAATGGTCATTTTAAGTTTGCCGGATTCAAGAAGCGGATTTAGATAGGCTTTTCGGAAGTGTGAACGATTGGAAATGCCGATAAAACTTTGCATTTCTTCTCTTGTTCTTGCTTCGGCGCAAAAGGCAACCAATTCATCTTGACGCTTATCTTGGATGGTGACTTGGATGGTATCTTGGATGGTGGCACCATTCAAGTTGAAATTCACATTTTTCAAGACCACTCGGAAATCGGTCGAAGTGGAGTAAAACTCCGGCTTTAGCTGTTCGGAATATCCGGGGAGCTTTGCTGTTTCACTCAAAATCTTTTTCAACCCGCTGCCACGGCGTTCCATGAATTTCATCCGGTGGAACAGGTCAGCAATAATGGGATTGCGGCGTACCGAGCCAATGGTATCAATGTCGTATTCCTGAATAGGCTTTCCCTCAAACATTCCACCCGGAGATTGGATTTCAAGGCGATCATCATACATATCAATGTGGATTTCACTTCCCATAACGATCAGGTCACGGTGAATCAGGGCGTTCACCAAAGCCTCGGTCACTGCCCGATCTGCATAGTCGGGTTTATCTACACGATATTGTGATTCTTTCGCAAAGCGAACCTTGGAATTGTTACGAACAAAGTTGCTGCCACTTTGCAGCAGATAAATCAGATTGCCCTCATATTCCTTATCGTCCAGTGCATCATCAAAGATAGAACCTTTTTCCAGACCATTCCAGCGGGTACAGAACAGCCGGGAATTATATACGATATGTTGATCGGCCAGCAGTTTACCTGCGTTTGTCAAAAATCCATCCTTATTTGCCAGCCCGAAAGAAATATAATCGGATGGCTCAAAGTGAAGCCCGGTTCGTTCCAGATAGGTGGCCTCCAAAAGTGTAAAGCTGTAATCTGATTTTTTTGCATCTGTGACTAAAGCATCAAAGGAACGATTTGTGCCTTTTAAGATCAGTTCATTTACCACATAATCCGGGGCAACAATGCTTTCGTTTCCTACGCGAATATAGGCTTCCATGATGCCGTCTGCTTTGTAGTAGTATGGCGTGGAGCGTCCGGAAGCCACGGAAAGCTCCAGAATATTTTTGCCATCTTCCTGCACCGGTGTAAGTACAAACTGTGGCAGTGGAGTAATGCGTTCTTTAATCAAACGGCTGATGATTTCCGCATCAGTCTGAACATTCTCCAGACCGCAAATGCTTCGGTCATCGGCAACACCAAAGAACAGCGTACCGCCAATGCTGTTTGCAAATGCACTGACGCTTTTGAGCCAGCTTTTTGGTTTCTTTGTTTCCAGAGCAACCTTGAAATCACATTCGGTTGCTTCGGCAATATGTTTCTCTATCATAAGAGCCTCCTTTACATGGGGCGTATGGACAATGAGTAATAAATTATATTATACCCAATTTTTCAGGATATTTCAATTTGGAAGGGAGGTTTATTTCATGGCAACAACGAGAATTATGCCGCTTCACATCGGCAAAGGGCGGACGGCCAGTAAAGCTGTTTCTGACATCATCGACTATGTAAAAAATCCGCAGAAAACAGAGAATGGAAAATTGATTTCCTGTTATGGTTGTGACAGCCGTACCGCTGACGCAGAGTTTGTGTTAGCCAAGCGGGAATACATTACCAAGACAGGGCGAGTGCGCGGCGCAGATGATGTGATTGCTTATCATCTGCGCCAGTCTTTTGTTCCGGGGGAGATTACGCCGGAGGAAGCAAACCGTATCGGCTGTGAGCTGGCGAAGCGATTTACAAAAGGCAACAATGCCTTTGTAGTCTGTACTCATACCGATAAAGCGCACATTCACAATCACATCATATGGAACGCTGTCACAGTGGACTGTGATAGAAAATTCCGTAATTTCTGGGGCAGCACCAAAGCTGTCCGCCGCTTGAACGATACCATCTGCATTGAGAATGGATTATCCATTGTGGAGAATCCAAAGCCCCACGGGAAAAGCTACAACAAGTGGCTGGGTGATGCTGCAAAACCGCCGCACCGGGAGCTGCTGCGCGTTGCGATTGACAACGCTTTAGCGCAGAAGCCGAAAGATTTGGAAGCACTATTTTCCCTTCTTCAACAGGCAGGCATACAAGTGAAAAAGCGCGGGAAATCCATTTCCCTGAAAGCACCGGGACAAGACCGATTTGCCCGTATGGATACGCTGGGTGAAGATTATACGGAAGCTGCCCTTATCGCTGTTCTTGTCGGAGAAAAAAGCCATGCGCCACGGAAGAAAAAACTGGTGCAGGTAGAACCCCAAAAGGTCAATCTGCTGGTTGACATTCAGGCAAAGCTACAGGGCGGCAAGAGTGCCGGTTATGCGCGTTGGGCAAAGGTGTTCAACCTGAAACAGATGGCAAAGACCATAAACTATCTTTCGGAGAATGGGCTTCTGGAATATGCGGCTCTTGCCGAAAAAGCAAAGGCTGCAACCGACCGCTATAATACACTTGCTGCACAGATCAAGTCAGCTGAAAAGCGCATGGCGGAGCTTACGGTTCTGCGGACACAGATCATCAACTATTCAAAGACCCGTGAGGTATATGCAGCCTACCGGAAAGCCGGATATTCTAAAAAGTTTTTGGCAAAACACGAAGCGGATATTCTGCTTCATAAGGCCGCGAAGAAAGCCTTTGATGAGCTGGGAGTGCAGAAGCTGCCGCGCGTGAAAGAATTGCAGATTGAGTATGCCACTCTGCTGGAGCAAAAGAAAAATGCCTATGCGGAGTACCAGCAGGCCAGACAGGAGATGCAGGAGGTTTTGACGGCGAAAGCCAATGTTGACCGCCTGATGGGAACGGAGGAACAGAATGCGGAGAAAGAAAAAGAACATGGCCAGCGATGAGCCGGTCATGTTCCCAAAGCGTTCGCAGAACGCGCAGCCACAGAATGAAATTCTGTGTTCAAAGGGGCTTGGGGGCGATGCCCTCAACAAGCGGTTTGTGGCTATCTGGATAGCCACAAGCATTGCTTGCCGATTGTATCAGGAATTCCTGATACTACCGGTTATCAGGAAGTGTGAGTTATCAGGAATGCTCTTAAAAATCTTTGATACATAAGGCTAAACACACAAAATATTCCTGATAACTTTTTCGATTTTTACACTATTTCAAAATAATCCTGTCTGTTTCCTCATTTATGAATTCCTGATAACCCAGAGTATCCCTTACAATAGAATTGTAATTATTCTATATGTAGGAGGTGCTCTATGAAAATCGAAGATTTGTGTCAGCAAGTCATAAGGGCTATGATTGACGCCGGATACACACAATGCTGTGCATGGTCCCGTTACAGAGATTTCTATTCTCCCCTGATTTCTTTCTATCACAGTTGTGGCGAGGATGAATTTAGCCTTGAAATGATGGTCAGATACAGTGAGTATTCCCATGCCAGGATGGAGGAGGAAAAAATTTGCGAACACCGTTATTATCAAATCAAGGACGGAATCAAGCGGATTATTGAATTCCATGAAACAGGGAAACTGTATTGGTCTTCCCAGGCCAAAGAATCAAAATTCCCTGTCAATGAGTATTACAGCAACCTGCTGGATCAATTCATTGGAAGTGAAAATTTCCATACGAATACCCGTGGGGATGTAATCTGGGCTTCCAAGCGGTATTTCTCCTGGCTCATGCAGGAAGGATTCGCGGATTTGAATGGTGTCGGCGTGACACAGATTCAGAAATATCTCTGCGAATGCCATGACCACTTAAAAGAAACATCTATTCATAACATACTACTCTATCTGAAAAAGCTGTACTGCTTCTTGAAAGATACAGGGTATTCAGACCACGATTACAAAGTATTGCTTTCCATGAAGATATGCCGTAAAAGCAAAGTGCTTCCAGCTGCAACACCGGAAGATGTAAACGCCATACTGAATGTATTGGATATGAGTTCTGTGACTGGAAAAAGGGATTATGCCATTATTCTTTTAGGCTGGGTAGTCGGCCTCCGGGCGATTGACATTATCAGGCTGAAATTGACTGATATTGATTGGAAAAAAGGTGAGATCAGAGTTCTTCAAAGGAAGACTTCTGTGCCAGTCATTCTTCCCCTGACAAAAGATGTGGGGGAAGCCCTGCAGGATTACATCTTAAACGGGCGTCCTAACTGTGATTATCAGGAAATCTTTCTGCGGATTCGCCCACCGTTCCGGCCATTTAAGGATGCTGTCTGCATTGGAGACCAGTATGATGTTTATTGCTATAGGGCAGGAATTAAGAGGGTGCCGTTTGATGGGAAAGGATTCCATTCACTGCGGAGGGCTGTCGGAAAAAACATGGTCACATCTGGAGTATCCGTGAATACTGTCAGTCAGGTTCTCGGACATACAGCTATGAATTCTGCAAAGAAGTATATCTCGTTGGACTCAAAGAACCTGAAAGAGTGCGCCCTTGATTTTAGCGGAATCGAGGTGGCAGAATGAGCAATTATGTCAGTGGCTTTGCCCCTCAGATAGAAGCCTTTTTTGATTTGCGAGTCGCACTTGGTCATTCCCCTAAGACCCACGCTGGAAGTCTAAAACTGTTTGACCAGTATTGTGCTGCAGCCTATCCGCTTGAATCACAACTGACAGAAGAAATCGTACTTGGGTGGCTGGAGGATAGATGCACCGATGTTTATGAAAAAGCTACAACGATGCGCCTGTTTGGCCAGTATCAGTGTGCTGTCGGACAGGCAGCCTTTGTCCTTCCGGAAAAATATGTGACACAAAAGCAGGACTTTTCTCCATATATTTTTTCTAATGAAGAACTAAGCCGCCTGTTTGCAGCTATTGACAGAACCCAGCCGTCAAAAGCGGAACCATTTATGGATGAGATTGCCCCTGTGCTTTACCGAATGATTTACACCTGTGGGTTGAGGCCACGAGAAGGGCGTGAGCTTAAGACGGCGAATATAAACCTCAAAACAGGGGAAATCCTTATCGCCCATACAAAACGTAAAAAAGACCGGATTGTTGTCATGTCTGATGATATGCGGAAACTTGCAGTAAAGTACAATGAAAAAAGGGGGATTTTCGGTAAGTCAAACGAATACTTTTTCCCTTCGTGGAATGGTGGCGACATGACGCAAAAACAGGTTGACTATTATCTGAAAAGTGCATGGAAAAAAGCAAATCCGGATTGTAGACAGTTGCCCCGTATCAGAACATATGATCTCCGGCATCGCTTTGCTTCTGCCTCATTGATGCGCTGGATTGACAAGGGGGAACTTTTGCAGGCAAAACTTCCGTACCTCCGTACATACATGGGACATGGCAGTTTGTCAGAAACGGTGCAGTACATCCACATCCTGCCGGAAAACCTGGTAAAGACTTCTGGAATTGATTGGGGCGCTTTTGATGAAATCATACCGGAGGTGCCGGAATGGGAAAAGTAAAAGACATAGAGCTGTTTACGCTGATACATGATTTTTTCAAAGTGTATCTGCCGAACCAGCGCAAATCCAGCCCTCATACAATTCGTTCTTATCAAAAAGCATTGGATTGCCTGCTGGATTTTGCTGCCGCACAGCATGGCATTTCATTGAGTCAGGTCACCTTTGACATGATAAACAGTGTTGTATTATCAGATTTCCTTGATGGGCAGGAGAAAAATGGCATCTCTGTTTCAACGCGGAATCATCGGCTGAAAAGCATCCGCGCTTTTTATTCCTATGTTGCCATGAGAAAGCCGGCGTTGGCAATCCACCAGATGGAGATTTATAAAGTTCCATTCAAAAAGGCAGAAACAGTTACCACCATTGACTACATGAGTGAGACGGCGATGAGCGCTTTATTGGCGCAGCCGGACGCAACGGATAAAAAGGGATTGCGGGATCAGTTTCTCTTACTTCTCCTATATGATACCGCAGCAAGGATCCAGGAGCTTGTGGATATCAAAGTGTGTGATATAAAGCGAGGAAAGACATCTACGGTCATCCTGCACGGAAAAGGCTCCAAAGTACGAACTGTCCCGCTGATGCAAAAAACCATGCAGCACTTCGAGAATTACAACAAAGTCTTTCATCCAGGTGTAGATGAGTATTCCGAACATCCACTCTTTTACTCAGTAATTGGACGGAAGCAGGCCGCATTGGAGGAAAGCTCTGTAAGGAAGCTGGTTCATGCTTATGGAACTGCTGCCAGGGAAGTGTGCCCTGAAGTTCCTGATTCTGTACACCCCCATATGTTCCGGCATAGCCGGGCCATGCACCTGTATCAGCACGGTATGGACCTTACGCTGATTTCCCAGTGGCTAGGCCATGCCCAGTTAGAAACAACTTTGATTTACGCTCACGCCGACACGGAGCAGAAAAGGAAAGCGATTGAGCAGGCCACCCCTGCAGACAGCCCGCTGAAAGCTCATCTGAACGCAGAGAAATATCAGGTTACAGATGATGAAATGTTAAAACGGCTTTATGGGCTGAAATAGTACAAAAGTTATCAGGAATTCAGAATCGCATTACTAAATGTATGACAGCCTTCAAAACAGGAATTCCCTAAAAGTTATCAGGAACTTATTTGTATCAATCCTTGTAAAATAGGGCTATTTTCAATGGGTTCCTGATAACTCACAATTCCTGATAACTCCGCTACCCCTCCCCCCGTTCCGCTTCCCCCGTCCGCTCTCGCTAATAAGACACCTGGGAGCAGGAAAAATGCCCGCCAAAGGCAGGCATTTCCCCCAAATGAGCGTAAACAAATAGAAACCGCCTTGCATCCTCGCAAAGCGGCTCCTATTTGTTTCTAATAGCCCCGTCTAATGCTTCCTCAATCACTGGCAGATATTCTTCGGGACATAACTTCACCTTATGGCTGACCCGCTAGCGCTGGGCGCTTTCTCCCTGAACAAGATCAGGTGTAAAATAGCGTTCCGCTGGCAGGCGGCATATTCGTATAAGACGCATCGCAACCGAGATACTGGGGATAGCTTCACCCAATTCTATACTTGCAAGATAGCGATACGATATATCCGCTTCCTCCGCCAATTCTTTGCGGCCCATTCCCAAGGCTTCCAGTGAGGTTCTAACATCTTCGCCAAAGGTTTCAAAGCCGGGACAATCTTTGACTTCTGCCATATTACTTCACCCTATTGTTCATAGGGTGTCCTGGGAATGATGTAATATGCACTCTAATGACTTTTATAGTTCAAAGTTTTGGGCCGCTTTTCATCACTTGCCGGTATTCATCTGGAAATAGCCCCGTGTTTCTGTGAAATAGGCTTGCAAACCGTCCGGCATGGTGATACCCTACGGCTTCTGCAATCTGGCTGATTGTAAAATCTGTTCCAATCAGCATATATTCCGCATGGGCAATCCGCTTATTCTGGATAAATTCGGTAATCGTGTACCCGTACCGTTTTTTGAATAAGTAGCGAAGTTTTGTTTGGCCCATGCAGGCAATCCGCATTAGCTGTTCTGTTCTAATCTCAAAGGCGAAATGATCTTCAATGTAGCACTTCACCGCATCCAGATTTACAATATCGTCTTTCGTCAATTCACCGCTGGGGACAAATCCCTTGGCGGCTTTTGTTTTCTCTATAATCAATGAAATGGCCTCCGCCACCTTGCTTTCATAAAACAGGTGCGCTGCGATACCTGTTCCCTGAAACGTCTGTATCTGCCGCATGAGCAAGACCAATTCAGGAAAATCAGAAATTCCATCCACGCTCCGAAAAGCCTCTTTTGGGTCTGGAAATTCACCGGGATATTTTTGCTCCAAATAGTCGTGATAATACCCCGGCATAAGCATCAGCTCCATACCATGGACAGGGACATTCTTGTGGTATCTGGCCCGGAACAACTGGCTTTCCGACACATGGCCCCGGATGCAGCTTGCGGACAATCGCTTATAGGGGGACAATTCCTCTGCGGAAATCGTGTCGTAATAATTGATGGAAATGAAGTCCTGCTGCTGATATTCCAGCACATAGTCCTGTTTCAAGCGCAGGTCGAGGACAGCGATGGTAAATAGAGATTCCCGCTCATAGTACCAATAATATCCCTCGCCTAATTCTTCTGGCGGTTCGTAACAAATGCCCTCCAAATTCAGCGTTTCCTTACAGGCGCACGGATGAAAGCCCATGTTTGCCAGAAACGGTTCCGGCAGTTTTTTTGTCTGCATGGCTATGTAGTTCCTCCTTATCCACTTTCAACGAACATTCAGCACGATTCAACGCAAGTTAGTCAAAGCTATTGCATTGGATGCTCAAATGCGGTAAATTACGTTGTGGGTAGGTTAGCAGTATCTAACCCAATAAAAGTATAGCAGACAATCCGGCATAATTCAAGAAAAATCGGATGGTCTGCGGAGAAAAGGAGGTCTCTTCATTGAAAGATAAACAATCTTGGTTTCAGGCACTTCTTTCCTTTGCGTCACGTTGCAAGGGAAAGATGATCTTGTCGGTGATTTGTTCCATCATCAGCGTATTCGGCGGATTTGTCCCTTTCCTGGGCGTGTATCACATCCTAAAGCTGTTTATTGAGGAACAGGCCGACACTTGTCAAATCTTATTCTGGTGCGGTATCTGCGTGGCCGGATATGTAGTAAGGCTTGTGTTTTTCGCCATATCCACAATTCTGTCCCACGTCAGCGCCTACACAATTTTGGAAACGATACGCATGGAGATCGCTGACAAATTGATGAAAGCGCCGCTGGGCGATGTGATGAACAAGACCATCGGCCAGATCAAAAGCGTTATTGTTGACCGTGTGGAGGCTATCGAGCCGCCGCTGGCGCACTTCATCCCGGAGGCAACAGGCAACATTGTAATCCCTGTTGCAATCTTCATCTTCCTGCTGGTATTTGATTGGCGCATGGCTTTGGCCTCCATCGCCACAATTCCGTTGGCCGCAATCCCATTCGGCATTATGACCCGGAACTTCACGGAAAAATACGATGCTTACATGAAAGCAAACAATCATGTAAACAGTGTGATCGTGGAGTATGTGGAGGGCATTGAAGTGGTGAAAGCCTTTAATCAGGCTACCAGCTCCTATGAGAAATTTGCAAAGGCCGTCGCCTCATTCAAGGACTACACTGTGGCATGGTATCAAAGCACATGGAAGCTGATGTACCTGGCGTTTTCCATACTGCCATCTACGCTGCTCGTTTCCCTGCCGGTGGGACTGCTTCTTTTCTCCTACGGCTTCCTGACCGCCGCCGAGCTTTGTATGTGCCTGATTTTGTCATTGAGCATTATCGCCCCGCTGATGCGGCTGGAAGTCTTTGTGAATGAAATGAAAGTCATGGAGTATGGCATCAAGGAAACGCTGGAATTTATCAATATGCCCGAACTTCCCAATGCAGACAAGCCGGTATCGCTTGCACATTCGGACATTGAACTGGAACACGTTTCGTTCAGCTACACCGGGAAAGAGAATGAAATGGTTCTGCACGATGTCAATTTGAAGATGCCGCAGGGCAGCTTTACTGCCTTAGTAGGGCCGTCTGGCGGCGGTAAATCCACAGTGGCAAGGCTGATTGCCCGATTTTGGGATGTGACAGAGGGCGGCATTAAAATCGGCGGCATTGATGTCAAGGATATTCCGTTGAAACAGCTCTCCGATATTGTCAGCTTTGTTACACAGGACAATTTTCTATTCAACTGCTCTCTGAAAGAAAATATCCGGCTGGGCGACCCCTCCGCAACGGATGAACAAGTCTATGCGGCGGCAAGAGCGGCCTGCTGTGATGAATTTATCGCCCGCCTGGAAAAAGGGTATGACACCCCCGCTGGCGATGCCGGGAAACGGTTGTCCGGGGGAGAAAAACAGCGAATTGCCATAGCCAGAGCGATTTTGAAAAAAGCTCCTATTGTCATTTTAGACGAAGCCACGGCATTTACCGACCCGGAGAACGAGGACAAGATTCAGCAATCTATTATGGCTCTGACGAAAGGTAAAACGCTGCTTGTGATTGCTCACCGGCTTTCTACCATCCAGAACGCCGATCAGATTGTGCTTCTGCAAAAGGGACATATCTCAGCAATCGGAAAGCAGGACGAACTTTTGAAAAGCAGCCCGCTCTATGCTGATATGTGGCAAGCCCATATCGGCGCAAAGGCTTGGGCCGTTTCTGATGAAAGCGGGGTGGTTGTTCATGTTTAAGACAACGAAACGCATTATTGACTGGTGCGGGCCTTACAAAAAGAGGTTGTACCTGGGCTTTGTATGTGCGTTCTTTGCAACGTGGTTCGGCGCGGCCCCTACGATGGTAGCGGCCTTTGCCTTGGGCAAGGTCATTGACAGCGCACGGACGGGGACAGCCTTTGATACGTCCCTGATTGGACTGTGCATCGCTGCTGTGATCGTCCTTGTTCTCCTGCGGTTCCTGTTCTCGTATTGGCGGGCCAAATTGCAGGAGAGTATCGGCTATGAGCTGGCGGCGGAGCAGCGCATCAAAATCGGTGACATCCTCAAACGGGTTTCGCTGGGATATTTTCAGGAGCACAGCGCCGGTGATATTTTAAGCACAGTGACAACGGAATTATCCTCGCTGGAATATCAGGGCATGAGAATGATTAACGAAGTTGTCAACGGCTATATCAATGTGGTGGCGATTATCCTTTGCCTGGGCGTTTTCAGCATCCCCGCCGCTCTGGTCGCTGTCGCTGGCGTTCTGCTTTCCCTCTTGTTCCTGCATGGGGTATCTGTCCAGAGCGAGAAGAACGCCCCCATCAACGAACAGGCCGTTGAGGATATGTCCGGCGCTGTCATAGAGTATGTGCGCGGTTTGCCCATCGTCAAGTCCTTTGGACAAGAGGGCGCGTCTATTGCCAGCATGAAGCAGGCCGTCGGTGACAGCAGGGATATTAACATCAAAATTGAAAAAGGCTTTACCCCCTTTAACTGCCTGCACCTGTTTTCCCTAAAGCTGGCCTCCGTGGGGTTGGTACTGGTGACAGCGTGGATGACCTACTGCGGACAGATGGAGCTGCCCATTATGCTCATGTTCTGTATGTTTTCCTTTACTATTTTCGGAAGCGTGGAGGCGGTCAACGATTCCGCCCATGTTCTCGGTGCCATTGATTCCGCCATGAACAAGTTAGAGGAAATGCAAAAGGCCGTTTACATTGACGAGGGCGGTTCGGATATTATGCTTGCCTCCCACGATATTGAGTTTCAGCACGTTACATTTGGCTATGACCGGCGGGAAGTCCTGCACGATATTTCTTTCAAAATTCCGCAGAACACAACGACCGCGATTGTCGGCCCGTCCGGGAGCGGAAAATCCACCCTCTGCAACCTGATCGCCCGTTTCTATGATGTAAGCGCAGGAGCGGTGAAGATCGGCGGGAGGAATGTCAAAGACTTTACCTGTGATTCCCTGCTCCGCAATATCAGCATGGTCTTTCAGAATGTGTATCTTTTCCATGACACGGTGAAGAACAATATCCGCTTTGGCAACCCCAACGCAACGGATGAAGAAATCATAGAAGCGGCGAAAAAGGCTCGATGCCATGACTTCATCCTGTCCATGCCGGACGGCTACGACACAATGGTGGGTGAGGGCGGTTCCTCCCTGTCGGGTGGAGAGAAACAGCGCATTTCCATCGCCCGCGCAATCCTGAAAGATTCTCCCATCGTGATTTTAGACGAGGCCACGGCCAGCATTGACCCGGAAAACGAGCATTTGATTCAAGAGGCTATCAGCGCCTTGACCCACGGCAAAACTATCATCACGATTGCCCACCGGCTGGCAACAATTCAAAGCGCCGACAAAATCTTGGTGGTGGACGGCGGCGGCATCGCCCAGCAGGGTACGCATGACGAGCTGATGGCGCAGGAGGGCGTTTATAAACGCTTTATTGAAATTAGAGAAAAGGCCGAGGGCTGGAGCATCGGCTAAAGGAGGACATTATGAACAAACAGACTGACACAAGGACAATGCTGCTGACGGCATCGCCGTTCCAGCTTATGATCTCATTGAGCTTACCCGCTATCATTGGCATGGTGGTGGTCGGCTTATACAATCTGATGGACGCTGTATTTGTGGGCCAGATGGTCGGTGAATACGCTATGGGCGCGGTTTCCGTGTCCTATCCGTTCACCCTGATTAACACTGGTGTTTCCACCCTGATCGGCGTTGGTTCCGCTTCGGTGCTGTCCCGTGCCGTAGGGAAAAAAGAGCAGGACACCATAGACAAGATTATGGGCAACCTGATCGCTCTTAACCTGATTCTCGGCATGATCATTACAGCGGTCGGCATGGTATTTACCCGCCAGATTTTGACATTGAGCGGCGCGGAGGGTGAAATCCTCAACATCGCGGAAAGGTATCTGCGAATTATCTTTGCCGGTTCCCTCTTTGTCAATTTTGCACAGTCCGCTAACATGATTATGCGCGGCGAGGGCATTTTGAAAAAGGCTATGCTGATTACCGGCACAGGGGCCGTTCTGAATATTATCCTTGACCCGATTATGATTACCCTGCTGAAAGCGCAAGGGCATGGCGTTGAGGGCGCTGCCTATGCCACAATCCTTTCCCAGTTCATTACTGCCAGCATCACACTTTGGTACTTCCTGAAAAAGAGCAAGATGGTGAAAATCCATCGTATCAGACTGGAAACCGGCTTGCTGCCGGAAATCCTGGGCGTTGGCTTTTCCGCGATGCTCATGCAGGTAATGACCCTTGTTCAGCAGACGGTTCTTTACAATATTGCCGCACAGCATGGCGGCGATACATGGCAGATCATCCTTGGAGCGGCGCTCCGTGTCCAGTCCTTTGCGTTCATTCCCCTTTGGGGCATGAGTCAGGGATTCCAGCCCGCAGCCGGTACGAATTACGGCGCGAAAGAATATGACCGAGTAAAGAGTGTTACAAAGGGCTTTATGTTGGGGGCTACTGTTCTTGCGCTGATTTTCTATCTGCCGGTACAGCTTATGCCCAAAACCGTGTTGTCCTGGTTCATCGTTGACCCGGCAATCGTAGAGCAGGGGTGCGCTGACTTCCGTGTTTTATTCAGCACTTACATCACATTGGGCTTTTTGATTACAGCTATTACCCTATTCCAATCCCTCGGCAAAGCATCAAAGGCCAGCGTCCTGGTTGTGTTCCGCCAGATCGCATTGTTTATCCCAATGGCAATACTCCTCCCGAAAATCGGCGGTCTTGGGATTCATGGCGTATTCTTGGCCCCGGCACTGACAGACGGCATTATCTTCATTGTGGCGATTCTTCTGATTGCTTCGGAGTTTCGCAATCTTACCAAAATGAAAAAGGAGTTGAAATAAACAGAATGGACAGAAATTTAAACAAACTGCAAGTGAAAGACCTTGTTACCATCGGCATTTTCTCGGCAATCTATTTTGTGATTAACCTGATCGTCATGGTAAGCGGAGGCATCACGCCGCTGCTGTGGATTTTCATGCCGCCGATTTTGAGTGTCCTGTGCGGTGTGATCTACATGCTCCTTGTGGCAAAAGTTCAGAAAACCGGAGCCGTTCTGGTTATGGGGCTGATTACCGGCCTGATTTATGTGGCAACCGGGCAATTTACGCTGGTGCTGCTTGTAACCTTTGGGCTGGCCTGCATCGTGGCAGAGCTGATTCGCAAAGCTACCGGCTACAATAGCTTTAAGGGTAATCTTCTCGGATATGCGTTCTTTTCCTTGGGTATGGTAGGCTCTCCGCTGCCGATCTGGTTATTCCGTGACAGCTTTTCAGAGCAGATGGTTTCCCAGGGGATGCCCGCTGACTATGTAGCGACAATGAATGCCGTTACTCCGATGTGGGTGCTGATTGTAATGGTAGTGGCAACCTTTTTACTGGCTTTTGTTGGCGGCCTGATTGGAAAAGCCCTGCTGAAAAAGCACTTTGAAAAGGCGGGCATGGTTTAATGATGGGGGCAACAGAAACAAAAGCGATCCATTTAGACCCCCGGACAGAATTACTGCTTCTGGTTATCGCCAACATTGTAGCCTTTACTTATTCTGCCCGGTGGATTGAATTTGCTGTTATCGGAGTGCTGGCACTACTGCTTTTGTGCTGCGGCTGTGGAAGAACGGCAATCAAATGGGTGATTGTATTTGTGGGCCTTGTGGCCATTCAATACTATGTGATTCCCATTTTGCCAAAAATATTGGTCATCATGTTTTCAATTTTGACCGTATATGTCCGCAAATTGTTTCCATGCCTGATGATTGGCGCTCTTATTTTGAAAACAACACCGGTTCGATTTTTAATTATTGCACTAAGAAAATGGCATGTGCCTCAAAAGCTGATTATCCCGCTTTCTATCACATTGCGCTATTTTCCTGCAATCAAGGAAGAAAATCGGCATATCCGGGATGCTATGAAGCTGCGGAAAATCAAGGGACTTGAAAGAAAACTGGAGTGTATGGTTGTACCGCTTTTAATGTCCGCTGCTGGAACGGCTGATGAGCTGAGTGCTGCGGCCATTACCAGAGGAATTGAAAATCCTGTTCCAAAAACTTGTATCGTGGACTTACGTTTTCATATTCAGGATTACGTCTGCCTGCTGGTAGGATGTGTATTCATCGTAGCTGCAAACATAGCACATTAATTGTGATAGGCGCAAAAATACTTATAGAACATCTTATAGCGGAAGGAGGTCTTTTGCATGGTTGATATTGAACAGGTGGACTTCTCCTATCATGGAGAAGAAACACATGGGAGCCTGCACCAGATCAACATTCAGGTCAAGCCGGGAGAATGTGTCTTGTTATGTGGTAAAAGCGGCTGCGGCAAGACAACAATTACAAAGCTGATTAACGGCCTGATTCCCCATTTCAACAATGGGGATTTAAGCGGAAAAACGATTGTCGATGATATGGTGGTTGCGGAAACGCCTATGTACCGGCTTTCTGAAAAAGTCGGTTCTGTATTCCAAAATCCGAAGTCGCAATTTTTCAATATTGATTCAGATAGTGAGCTTGCATTTGGTTTGGAGAATAATGGGGTGGCCCCGGACATTATTCGTCAGCAGGTAGATAAAACAGTTCGGGACTTGCATATTGAGCATTTACTGCACAGGGATATTTTTTCCATGTCGGGCGGAGAAAAGCAAACTCTGGCTTTTGCCTCCGTTTACTCCATGAACCCGGAAATCTATGTGTTGGACGAACCCTCCGCCAACCTTGACCGAGCAGCTACCCTTACCCTGGGGGAAAAGTTAAAGCACATTAAAGCACAGGGAAAAAGCATTATCGTGGCAGAGCATCGCTTGTATTATCTGGCGGACATAATTGACCGGGCCATTTTTATTGTAGATGGGGAGATCGTAAGAGAATACAGCCGAGAGGAATTTTTAAGCCTGACAGACGAGGAGCGCCGCCGTATGGGGCTTCGTACCCTTGTCCAGAAAAATCCACCGTACACACTTGCCAGCGCCACGGGTGGAGAATTGACCGCAAAAAATTTGACAGTTGCGAATAAAAAGCAAACTGTCTTTGAAAATATCAGTTTCAGCATATCATCCGGGGAAATCCTCGGCGTTCTCGGCCCCAACGGAGCGGGCAAAACAACACTGATGCGGTGTCTTGCCGGATTGCTGAAAGAGCGGAGCGGAGAAATTCTGTATCACGGAAAGCCTATACCGCTCAAAGAGCGGAACAATATCTGCTATATGATTATGCAGGATGTGAACCATCAGCTTTTTGGCGAAAGCGTCTGGAATGAGTGCGAGTTGTCGAGGGATGCGGATGTAACTGATGGTGGTATTGAAAATACCCTGGCCGACTTTGATTTGCTTGACTTTAAGGAAAAGCACCCTATGGCGCTGTCAGGTGGACAGAAACAGCGCCTTGCCATTGTAACGGGTGTTGTGGCTGGAAAGAAAGTGTTAATCTTCGATGAACCAACAAGCGGTCTGGACTACGACCATATGTGCATTGTAAGCCGGACGCTGAAAGACCTTGCGGCACAGGGCCATATCATATTTGTTGTTACGCATGATATGGAGTTTTTGGAGATTACTTGCAACCGTGTCATTCAGGTTGGTACACAGTATAGCGGAAAGCAGGACGCATGAAAATTGCTCTGGACAGGAGGATGAACCTTGAACGATGACCGAAAACTTATCTTTCCTGTTATTACGGGAATTGAAGTAGCATTTTCCAGTAAGCCAGAGCAGGAACGATGCGTACACTCTGAATTGGCCGCTGTCCCCTCCACGCTGATCTTTCAAAAGAGCGTGGAAAATGACATTCTGCTGGTCTATCAGGCAGGGAAACGATTGCCAGCGCCGTTTGCCAAGCGCCAACGGGGCGATGCAATTCTAATTGCCCCTGACATGGTAGCGTTTGAAGATTTGCAGGCATTTCCCGAATTATGGGATTTCATTCAAAGCATGAGGGACAAGCTGTATTCGGACAGGCAGCTTTGTACCGTAAAACTTTCTCCGCAGATGAAAGACGTTTTTTCGGAGTTGGAACAGATACCTATTCCGCCGACTATGTTTCGATTTTTTATACAGCTAAAGGTGTTTGAAATACTCCTGTTGCTGTCTGCTGTAAATCTATATGGACAACAGGTACATTTCTATCCCTATGCGGAAATTTAGCGGGGGCGGCAAATGAGCTTAAAAAAATCAGGAGAGGACTATTTGGAGGCCGTGTTGATGCTCCAACAAAAACAGGGTATGGTGCGCTCGGTTGATCTTGCCCGGCACATGGGTTACTCCAAGCCCAGCATCAGTCATGCGGTTGGCTCTTGTGGGACGGCGGCTTTCTGACCGTGGATAGGGACGGTTTTCTTCATTTGACAGTGGTGGGCCGGGAGGTTGCCGAAAAAATCTACGAAAGGTATCAGAAAATTTAAAAAGTCTAAGAAATATGGGAAAAACATTGTTTATCATCACCCATGACCCGGAATTGATTGAAAGGTGCTGTGATTACTTTGTATTTATTGATGATGGCCGGATAAGCTGGCATGACGGTTGGAACAATCAGAGCAAACAGAAGTTGGCGTACTTTTTTGCCCAGCCAGAACAGAGGTAAGCAGATATGAAAATTCATGCGTCCGGCGAGGATTACTTGGAAGCTGTGCTAATCCTCCAACAAAAACAAGGTGATATGGTGCGTTCCGTTGACCTTGCCCGGCACATGGAGGTATCAAAACCCAGCGTTTGTCATGCTGTCCGTGTCTTAAAGGACGGTGGATTTCTCGCAATGGACGGTGACTGTTATCTTCATCTGACCGATGTTGGCCGGGAGGTAGCGGAACGCATCTACGAGCGCCACCAATTTTTTACCCAGCAGCTTATTGACGCTGGCGTTGCCCCGGAGCTGGCAGAGCGTGAAGCCTGCCAGATGGAGCATACCATCAGCGAGGACAGTTTTCAAAAATTGAAGAACCGGTTGAAAAGTGATGAAAGATAGAAGGAAAGTTACTTAGACATCTGCCATTTAAAGCCACTGTTTTGCGAGGGAATGTTGACCTTTTAGTGACAACGGAAAAGTATCGAGCTGATAGAATATGATAGATTTAGTTTAGGATTTTGACTTTCCTGCCAGGCAACAGAAAAGCCAGTGGGCAAGGAAGTTCCAATCAATCCTTGCCCGCTGGCTTATTTTGTTTCCATGCGCTCAACAAGCTCGCTCAATTCCTTGGCGAGTGCCTGTGTGGACTTTAACAGCGTATCCCGTGCTGCAGGAGGACAGGCCATGTAGCTTACTGCAAGCTGCTTGCAGCCTTCTTCTTCCTCAGTCATATCCGCAGCAATGAGCGTATCCAAAGACAATTTCAGGGCTTTGGAGAGCGCAAGCAGTATTTCAAAGGATGGATTTTTCCGCCCCTTTTCAATCCCTGCGATATGCTTGATAGACACATGACAGAGATCGGATAGCTGCTCTTGCGTGAGCTTTGCTTCGTTTCTGGCAGTCCTTATCTGTTGACCTAAGCGTATTAAATCATTATTCGGCATAATTGTTCACCTCTACTATATTCTATCGTTCCGATTTGATTGGCGGTATGCCCTTATCGGTCTTGATAAACAGAACGATTATGCCGATTATCTCAAAAAATAGAGAGATACTCTAACGAGTTAAAAAAAACGGTAACTCATTAGAGCGATTTCCCATGCCCAGACCATAGTTGCCGCTTTTGGAGGCAGTTATGGTCTTTCTTCTTTCGGACATACAGGTGCGGATGAAACCGCCAAATGGTGAACATTCAAAAAAATCCCGGCAAAAGCCTTGGAGCATCATGCTCCACCACCGGCATTATCGGGGTATCTAAACAGGAAATATAATATCGGCTTCTATTGGCGCGCCAGTAGCTCATTCGTGAGTGCTGGCGCGCCTTTTTGTCGATTTTTGTCATATTGCGGCAGCTCCGTGGGTTGCCGTTCCCCTCCATCCCAGTTTCGGTCACTTATCACTTCATAACCGAAACGGAGGAAATTATGGCACAGATCAATTTACGGGATTACTACCCGGATTTTTATAATGAGGACTATATCATTGAAGCACCTGAAGAAGTATTGCTGGTCATGCAGGAGTCAAAGCGAATGGAAGCAGCTTACCAGCGCAAGCGGTATCGCTACAAAGCGCATTATTCATTGGACTGCAAGGATGGGATCGAGCAGGAAGCGTTGCTTCATGTACCGACACCGCAGGAAGTTTTTGAAGAAATGGAGCGGCAGGAACAAATTAGCCGAGCAATCAGCTGTTTGCCAAAGAAGCAGGCACAGCGCATCCGCGCTCATTTCATTCTTGGTATGACGGTTTCCGAGATTGCTGAAATGGAGGGCGTTGCCAAAAGCCGCATTTCAGAAAGCTTGAGTCTTGGTTTACATCATCTGCTGATTCTTTTGAAAAAGATGGAGTAAAGGGCGGAACAAACGATTCAAAAATGTCACGGTTAGTAGAAGGACAAGTTTTTCTTGTCTGTCTATTGAACTTTGACAGCTGAATACACCATATTGCAGGTACATAACCCGCGTTATAGCGAATAAGGCACGACGCCATGACAGTAGTCTAAGGAGGTGAATAAGGCTGCTTGAGCGACCATCGCCAGTCTTAATCCCGGTTCGGCACACCGGGCGCGATGACCGCGCGGGGGCATAATGATACTTTCTCACGACCTCCTAAAGACTTGGGGGGAACCCTGTGGCGCACGAGTAAAACGACGCTGCGGAGTTATGACAGCTTCGCCAGAAGCGGCCTGCAATATGCCTATCGTCAGGGTGCGTGGCAAATATGGCGAGAAAAACAGACAAATAAAATAGTGACAGCCGCACCGAATTGCGCCGTATGTAATGACGGCACTACCCATTTCGATGCGGCTGTTTTATACATAACCATCATTTTGCAATTTGCAGAAAGGAAATGATTTTATGCAAACATATTCCCGTGGGGAACTCTATTTTGCAAATTTGAATCCGGTGATTGGCTCTGAACAGGCGGGGTATCGCCCTGTCTTGATTATCCAAAATAATGTGGGCAACCGATACAGCCCTACCGTAATTGTCGCACCGCTGACCAGCAGACCGGATGCAAAGCCTACGCTGCCCACGCACTGCTACATTAGGGCTGGGGATGCACTAAAGCTCCCATCTTTAGTATTGCTGGAGCAGCTGCGTACTATAGATAAAAACCGGCTGGACAGCTATATTGGCAGTCTGGGAGCCACTTATATGAAAAGTATAGATTATGCGCTGGCCATCAGTGTGGGATTGAAGCACTATGCCCTTGACCAGCGCAGCGACACTCTTTGCAACATAAATACAATCCATGAAAACCAGAAATAGAGGAGGACAAACCATGTTTGAAGAAAAAATTGCCGCGATGAATCAAGAAACTACGGCTATACCGATTGATTATACACAAGGGAAAAGAACTTACACCGTGGATGAAATTCAGGATATTCTCGGTATTAGCCGTCCAACAGCTTACGCGCTGGTAAAGAGAAACGAATTTCGCAGCATCCGTATTGGCGGTCAAATTCGTATTTCTAAAAAGAGTTTTGATGAATGGTTAGATCAGGGTGGTGTTTGATTGTCAAGGATACTGGTGAACGAAAAACACTCCATCGACATCTTTGTGCTTTTTGATGTTTTCTCCTACAATGTAGCCAAGCCAAACGAAATTGGCTACATTGCAAAGGAGGTACATAGTTTATGGAAGACACAACTTATGGGAGTATTACAGCGCCAGTATTTGAGCAGAACGAAAAAAGAACGTATACCGTTGAGGAAATTCAAAACATATTGGGCATCAGCCAGCCAACTGCTTACAGCCTTGTGCGCCGCAAGATTTTCCATTATGTGAAGATTGGAAGAAATATCCGCATTTCAAAAAAGAGCTTTGATAAATGGCTCGATCAGGGGATGCCGGAAGGGGGTGCAGAGCATGAGTGATGTAATGCCGACCCCGACGAACAAGACCAGCATTTCCGTTCCTGAGATGCGGCAGTTGCTGGGGCTGGGAAAAACAGATAGCTACTGGCTGGTGAAGAAAAATCACTTTAAGACAATTATTGCAGCCGGTCAGATGCGTATTATGCTGGATAGCTTTGAGGAGTGGTATGCTGGTCAATTCCATTATCGTAAGATAACTGGCGAAGCGCCCGGTTCAAAGTGGACGGCAATTACAATGTCTGTCAGTGAAACGGCGGCACTGTTAAATATTAAAGAAGCAACCCTTTATGACTTGCTGAAAAAGAAATCTTTTGAAACCATGAAGATTGATAATCGAACACGGATTGATAAGGCAAGCTTTGAAGTATGGTATGAGCGGCAGAGACATTATAAAAAAGTCATTGATAGAATTGGAGGCGATCTGAATGGCATCAATTGTTAAGAGAAAAAGTAAGTTTTCCGTGGTTTATAACTACACGGATGAAAACGGAGGGAAGCGTCAGCGGTGGGAGACTTTTCCCACAAATGCAGAAGCAAAAAAACGTAAAGCACAGATTGAATTTGAACAAAGTACAGGGACATTTATTCCACCGGTAGCCAAGACCCTAAGAGAACTGTTGGAGGAATATATTTCGATTTACGGGGTGAACACATGGGCGCTTTCCACCTATGAAAGCCGTAGAGGATTGATTGACAATTACATCAATCCGATTATCGGAGATATGCAGCTGGATGCATTGAATCCTCATGTGATGGATCGCTTTTACAGGGATTTGCTGAAAGTAAGGGCAAAGCCCCGGCCCTACCAACCAGATAAGGTAGACTACCTTTCTCCACGGACAGTAAAGGAAATACATAAGATACTTCGCAATGCTTTTAATCAGGCAGTAAAGTGGGAGCTTATATCCAAAAACCCAGTAGTGAATGCGACCTTGCCAAAATGTGAAGCCAAACCGAGAGACATCTGGACTGCGGAAACCCTTTTCCATGCCCTTGAAGTGTGTGATGATGATAATTTATCACTGGCGCTCAATTTGGCGTTTTCCTGCTCTTTGAGAATGGGAGAAATGCTTGCTCTCACTTGGGACTGTATTGACATCTCACAGGAAAGCATCCATGCCGGTACAGCAAGTATCTATGTGAATAAGGAATTGCAGAGAGTGCAGCGCCAGTCGTTGGATGCACTCGATGGAAAAGGCGTAATCAAAATTTTCCCAGCCATCCTGCAATCCAGACATACTGCGTTGGTTTTGAAAGAGCCAAAGACTAAAACCAGTGTTCGGAAAGTGTTTCTGCCAAAAACAGTAGCCGAAATGTTGATTGCCCGGAAAGAGGAGCAAGGCGAAATGAAGGAACTGTTCGGAGATGAGTATGCAAATTACGACTTGGTATTCTGTTCTCCATTGGGAACACCTATTGAGGGACAGGTAATCAATCGGGCATTGAATAAGCTGATTACCGACAATAATTTTCCGAAGGTGGTATTCCATTCACTTCGCCACAGCAGCATCACTTATAAGCTCAAACTGAACGGCGGCGATATGAAATCAGTGCAAGATGATTCTGGTCACGCACAGATTAAGATGGTGGCTGATGTGTATTCTCATATCATTGATGATGACAGGCGGCTGAATGCGCAGAGATTTGAGGAAGCATTTTACTCTGGGCATCAGACGGATGCACCGCTGGAGAAAGAAATGGTTGAAACTGAACAAACAGCTGACGCAGAAAACTCTGAACAGGAACTTTTGACGCGGCTTCTCAAGAATCCACAGATGGCAACGCTCCTCAAGACGCTGGCACAGACCCTATAAATAAAATGAAAGCAAGACTTATATCAATCAATAAGTCTTGCTTTTGCTTTGTTCATGGTTGATAATAATTACAACAGCAACTAATGCCGTTTTATAGGAGCGGTGCTAATTGCCAGCTAAAAAGAAAGACCAAAATGCCTGTTTTTTGGCTTGTTTTTGCCTTACATGGATTGCTTCCATAACGCGAGAAAATCCGTGTAAAATCAAGACATTTTTATACTGGTTTTATTCGTTCATATCGCTTGGGGGCGAACTCCTAAGCGGAAGGCCAGCGGTTCGAATCCGCTCAGGAACACCAGAACGCAATGCCCGAAAGCCTTGTAGAATCAAGGGTTTCGGGCTTTTCTTATACACCAGACCAAACTTGAACCAGTAATTTTTTTGCAAAATTGATTAGCAAAAAGCGCTTCCTGCTAATCAATTTCATAAGTTTTTGGTCTGGACGCTGAACCATCCGCCCCTTGCTGGAAACCGGCGCATGGGGTGCAAAATGCCGCAAGGAATATCTCACCGATGCTCGACGATATTTCTATGGATACGTTCTTAATGACTAAGAATGACCATACGCTTCAAACCGCAGACCCGTTGGAGCGCGCTGAAATCATGCGCAACTGGAAACCGTACATTGAGCAACTACCCGAATACGAGTATCTTTGTGGGGATTTTCTGCTTTGGATGAAAAGAGTTACTTGACATTGTAGTTAGATAGTGCTAACTTAATCTATGAACAAATATAAAATGTTCATAGATTAGGCTTTTGTATATATTAAAGAAAAATAGAAACTATACAGCAGATGGTAAGGAGAAAAAATGGGAAAAGCATATTCAGAGGACGAAAAAAAGGAAATTCGTCAAAAGATATGGGAAGTTGGTCTTGAGATGTTTCATGATGATAATCATAAAAGCTTAAACATCCGTGAATTAACAGAACGTGTTGGAATATCACTTGGAAGCTATTATAACTTTTACAAGAATAAAAAAAGCTTGATACGCGATATTATGGAATATCGAATGAAACAGAAATTGAATGCAATTCGGATAACATTTCCTGATTCACGAGAGAATCCTGTACAATATGTCGCAAATTTGTTGTATATCAACTTTTGGGATATGGGAGAGAAAGTACAGAATAAGGCAATTTATAAGGAGATGCTCGATACGGTACTTACAGATGAAAAGGATGTTATGAATCAGATGTCATTGTCCTATGAGATCTTTTTTGGCGAGCTGACTGCTTATTGGGAGAAGGAGAATCTGACATATGAAATGGATATTCAGGGTGTTTTAAGTTTGATTTATGGACTTTTCTTCTTTTTTGGAGCAAAAAAATATATGGAAGAGAGCTATTTTGAAGAATTACTAAAAGAGTTTATATACAGTGGCATGAATCGATATTTAAAATGCTATTGATTGCAGCTGATTTATAAATTCAGGAAGGAGACAGGCTAAATGATTCGGAATTTTAATTCCATCAGGGTCAATGAAGTAAATATTGTGGGGGGAAAAGGTGCAAACCTGGGAGAAATGACACATGCAGGGATCGCTGTACCGGAGGACTTTGTCATTACCAGTGATGCATACCGATTATTCCTTAACGAAAACGGATTAACTGAATGGCTGAAAGCAGCCTTAATAGAGGCTGGCAGTGATGAGAGGAAATTGCTGGAATGTGCAAAACGTTTTCGGGAGAAGATCCTTCAAAGCAGGATTCCAGCCGCTCTTGAAGCACGGATTACAGAGCAGTATAAACAGCTTGGAGAACAGACAAGAGTTGCAGTTCGTTCCTCCGCGACAGCAGAAGACCTTGCAGATGCCAGCTTTGCCGGTCAGCAGGAAACCTATTTAAATGTAATTGGTACAGATGAGGTTCTGAAGCAGGTACAAAACTGCTATGCATCCCTATGGGGGAATCGGGCGGTAATTTACAGAAAAAATCAGGGATATGATCAGAGCAGTGTTGCACTGGCGGTTGTCATACAACAGATGATAGAAAGTGAAGTGGCAGGTGTTCTTTTTACCGTAAATCCGTTGACCGGGAATGAAAATCAGATGCAGATCAATGCTTCCTATGGTCTTGGAGAATCGGTGGTATCAGGAAGGGTAACGGCTGACAGTTATGTATGTGATAAAGAGGGCAGGCTGATTACCTGTACACCAGGCAGTAAGGAAACACAGATTATATATGAAGCCGGTCATTCCGGTACCAGAGAAGTGAAGGTGAAGGAAGAGAAACAGAAGCGGCGTGTGTTAGACGATGAAATGCTTGCCAATTTGTGCAGGGAGGGGCTTAGGATAGAGCAGTATTACAAAAAGCCAATGGATATTGAGTGGGGAATCTGCAAGAATAAAATCTATATTCTGCAGGCAAGGGCAATTACTACATTACATAAGGCCCCATCTGATGAAGAAGAAAAAAGAATACAAGACTATTTAAAGAGCTGTAAATGCAGCGGTCTACAGCGTCAGAATATGTCGTTTCTGCTAGAGAAGATGCCTTATGTATTTTATCCTTTTGACTATGAGTTGATTGAAGCTATCAGCGATCAGAAAAGCAACATTTTCTCAGAGGGCGGAATTATCATGGACATGCAGCCGCAGATTGATGATGATGGAATTATGATCTTGCCCACCAATGGAATCAGCGTGAACCGAAACCTGAAACATCTTCCGTCTCTTTTAAAAGAGATGAAGGATATAGATGGCTGTCGGGTAAAACTGCAAAAGCAGATGGAAAATTTCAGGAAAGAGCTTGTGGATATTCAAAATACGGACTATGAAAATCTGACGCTTGCAGAATGTGGAACGCTGTATCCGTATTTTCTGGATTATATAAGACGTCTGACCTACAGTCGTTTTAAATATGCGTTATTTCCAAGTGCATTATGCAAGAAAAAACTTGAAAAAGCTTTAAAAAAAATAAATGTGAAGCTGACGGCTTATGACCTCTATCAGAATCTGGATTATGAGACAGCTGTTATGAGCAGGGATTTGAAAGGTCTTGCTGCAAAGGCGCAAAAAAATAAAGCAGTTACAGCAGCCATACAGGAGGGAATGCACTATGAGGCTATTTGCACAGCCTTTTCCCAAATGGCAGAAGCCTTTGCGGATTTTCTTGAGAAGCATGGATTCAAAACAGACTTTAACTGTTATTGTATTACAGCGCACTCTTTTTATGAAGATCCGGATAGAATGGTCAGGGTGATCCGACCACTGCTTGATGGTGACCATGAACAGAAGTCAGAAGAGAACAGTAGTTTTGATGTGTTAATGAAGCAGCTGGAGACTGTTGTTGGAGCAAAGGAGTATAAAGACTTAAGAAAAACCATCAATACCTTCCGTTATATGCACATTATTCGGGAAGAGAGTCAGTTGATGTGGGAGACCTGTTTTTACTACACAAAAAAGCTGTTAAAGAGAACCTCCGTACTTCTTTGCGGGCATGACGATTATATGCAGGAGCTTTCCTATCTCTTTTTGGCGGAACTTACCAAAGTGTGTCAAAGAGGAGCTTTCAATGAAAGGGATCAGGAAAAAATCAAACGACGCAAGAAAATGCATTCATTGGCAGAAAATGTATGGGAACAGGCAAAACTAAAGGTTTTTCCTGATACCGGAGACACCTTAAAAGGAGTTAGCGGCAGTGCTGGAGAAACAATTGGAAAGGTATGCCTGATTCACGGTCCGGAGGAGTTTTATAAATTTCAAAAAGGAGATGTATTGGTGTGCCGTTTGACAGATCCGGAATGGACGCCTTTGTTTACGCTTGCATCAGCAGTAGTAGCGGATACCGGAGCAGCGCTTTCTCATGCGGCCATTGTGGCAAGGGAATATGGAATCCCGGCAGTACTGGGAGTTGGCCATGCAACCACCAGATATCATAATGGAGATATGATCCATGTAAATGGTACGAAGGGGGAGGTCTCAAAAGTTGGATAATAAACCGCAAAAGCAGATAGAAATAGAAGGTGTGAAGGAGAAAAGAAGACAATATATTCTAACAGCACCTCTGCTTCCGCTTCTGCTTAAAATGGCACTCCCGACAATGATCGGAATGATGGTTTCCCTGATTTATAATCTGACAGATACCTTCTGAATTGGTCGATTGAATGACAAGAGTATGACAGCAGCCATTGGTATTGTATTTGCCTTTGTTTCCTTTATACAGGCGATGGGGTTCTGGTTTGGCTACGGCAGCGGCAATACCATGTTACGACTTCTGGGAGCAGGAGAGGAAAAGGAGGCCCGAATTATAGCAAGTGATGGTGTTGTGCTGTCACTTGCGGCAGGCGTGGTTATTATGCTTGCCTCTCTTGTACTGCTTAACCCTTTAGTAGTTTTCCTGGGAGGAAAAGCTTCTCCTGCCTTATTTACTTATACCAGAGACTACCTGCAAATTATGCTGTATACCGTTCCCTTTTCCCTTTTATCAACGACTGTTTATAATCAGCTCAGACTATGTGGAAATGTGAAGGATGCCATGATTGGGCTGCTTGTTGGAATGCTTGGGAATATTCTGTTAGATCCTGTTTTTGTATTAGGATTGGGTATGGGTATTTGTGGAGCTGGAATTGCCACCTTGATCGGCAATGTTCTCAGCTGCTTTTGTGTAGTTATGATGTCATACAGACATGGAAATATCCCGGCAGGACTTCGTGGATTTCAATTCACGGGCGAAAGAATGTATCATATATTAGCAGGAGGTGCCCCTAATTTCTCCAGACAGGGAATTACCGGCGTGGCATCTGTACTGTTAAATCAGGCAGCCGCACCTTATGGAGAAACCCTGCTTGCAGGCCTTACCGTATCCACCAGAGTAGCCGCACTGGGATATATGCTGATGATTGGATTTGGACAAGGATTTCAGCCAATCTGTGCCATGAATTATGGGGCAGGGCAATATGAACGGGTGAAAAAAGCATTATGGCTGACAGGTGGAATAGGAACCGGATTTTTAATTATCGCTACAATGCTGATTTCAGTCTATGCAGTACCGCTTTCGGGCCTATTATCACAAAATTCTGATGTTGTGGAAATTGCTGTCAAGCTTGTCAGATATCAATGCATCTCATTTCCCTTCTTGGGTATTTATGCACTGTCCAGCACGTTCTTACAGAACATAGGCAGATATTTCAGCGCACTTTTTGTATCCGTTGCAAGGCAGGGAATCTTTTATATCCCCCTGCTGTTTATCCTTCCGGCACTTCTGGGTGAGAGGGGAATCTATATTCTTCAGCCGATATCTGACCTGCTCTCTGTAATATTATCAGTTGGAGTTGTAGCAGCTTTGTGGAAAAGAAGCTTCAGCGTTTCATTATCCATGGGACGATGCCGCAATACTTTGCTCCCCTGAATAAATAATAGATAGGTACAGCACTTATAAATAAGCGCGGGGGCGTATGTAATCAGGAACAGGCTCTATCCCACGCATATTTAAAGTAATTGTTAGCTCGGTTTTAATCGACTCGGTTTCATCCGAACTAATATTTACTTTTTTGCGACACAATGCTATAATGAGTTTAACTCGATATGAACCGAGTCGGAAAGGACCGAATGACATGAAATTCTTTGGACGTGAAAAACAGTTAGCCCAAATTGAACATGAAATGAAATCTGCTCAAATGCGAATGGCACTCATTTATGGCCGAAGACGAGTTGGCAAAAGTGAGCTGGTGAAGCAGGCACTGCGAAGAGTAGAAGAGAAGAGTATCTACTATGAATGTAAGCAGGTAACCGAAGCAAGCAACACAGCAAGTCTTTGTGATGTAATCTCCGAAACATTGAAGCTTCCAAAACTTGGTTACACGAAGCTGGAAGAAATTCTGGATTATATATTCCAGTTATCCAGGGAAGAAAAAATGGTTCTTGTTCTGGATGAATACCCCTATTTAAGAGAAAACATCCGAGGGCTGGACAGCATTCTGCAGGCACTGGTAGATAAGTACCGAGACACTTCAAAGCTGACCTTTATTATTTTGGGATCCTATGTTGATATCATGCGGTCACTGCTTGAGCACGCCAATCCCTTATTCGGCCGTGTAGATCTTGTGATTGATCTAAAACAGATGGACTACTTTGAATCTGCACAGTTTTATCCGGATTTCTCTCCAGAAGATAAAGTTCGACTCTATTCTGTTTTCGGCGGGATTCCCTATTTCAATCGCCTGATTGACAGCAATAAGACCGTGAAGGAAAATATTATAGATTTGATTGCATCTCCCGGCGCAAGACTTGAGAATGAAGTATCCATGTATCTGAATGCAGAGATTTCCAAAATCACAAATGCAAATGAAGTATTTGAGGCATTGGCCAAAGGATACTCCAAATACAGCGACCTTCTTTCCCAATCGCATGTGTCAAGTGGACCTACTCTTGTTGATGTTCTGGATAAGCTGATGAGGATGGAAGTAGTAGTAAAAACAGCACCCGTGAATGATGAAAATAACAAGAAAAAAGCCGGCTATTATATATGTGATAACCTTTCTATGTTTTATTACCGTTATATTTTCAGATATTCCTCTCAGTTGAAAATTATGGACTCCGAAATTTTCTATAAAAAATATATCAATCAGGACTTTGAGGAATATTTTGTACCACATCAGTTTGAGGATATCTGCAGGCAGTATCTGATCCGTGAAAACAGGCGTGGAAATATCGATCCTGTATTTGAGAAAATAGGAAAATATTACTATGATGATCCGATCAATCATACGAATGGGGAATTTGATATCGTCACAGAGGACGAAAACGGATATATTTTTTTTGAAGTGAAGTTCAGAAAGAATCCTGTGACAGACAAAATGATTGATGAAGAAGTGGCACAGGTTCTTCAGACCGGTCTAATATGTTACAAATATGTTTTTATTTCTCGTTCCGGATTTGAAGGAGCAGAAACAGACCGTGTAAAACACATCAATTTGGAAGAACTTTATTTAAGAGAGTGTGTGTGATGGCACACCCATATTATTTCGCTAAATACTAATTTAACGAAATAATATGGATTGTTCTAAGACAAGCTCAATAGGCTTTTTGTTTCAATTTTGAAATCCACTTGTTATAATATGGAAAAAGCAGGATATACTGTTCATGTATTGCCTGACTGTATTACCAGTTACGACAAAAGTAAGTTTCCGCATTTCGAACCACACCAAAGTTGTTCTGGTGCCTATCCTCTTTTCCATATAGACGGTACTTCCAGAAGTGACTCAAAACAATTGTGAGCAGTCACGTTCTTCGTTTTTATGAGAACATAGCCGCTCTTTTTTGCTTTCTAGGAAAGTCCATGTTGGTTTCATATTGTTAAGAAATTTTCTGTAGGACTTGTATTTATGAAGAAAATCTGGTTCTCAAAGGTGGTATGCTTCTATATGAAGGCTTGCCCAACGGATTCATTAGAAGCATAGGAAGTAATTAATTAGAACCAAAACAACTGAAATTGTGAAAAAATAGTCAAAATACATAAAGAAAAACGAAAAAAGAACGTAATTATAGCAAAAATATATAATAAAACCTTGCATAATGAATTTCCATGTGTTAATATAACAACAACGGAAAACAAAATAAGAAAATAATTGCTTTAGAGAATAGAGAGTAGAGCAGGGACGAAGGCAGGCATAATTTGCTTGCCGATATACGGACTTGATCTACTTTTTTCATTGTCTAAAAGCACTTATGGGAGTTTCTGGAAAATATGCTTTTTGAAAGGGAAGGGTAGACGAATGAGAAAATTGAAAAAAGTAGTTAGCCTGGCAACAACAGTAACCATGTGTGCAGCATTACTTGCAGGATGTGGGGGATCATCAAAGCCTGCCGAGACAGCAGCACCGGCAGCAGGAGCTAAGACGGAAGCAGCATCCGCAGATACAGCGGCAGCAGGAGCCGCAGATGATGATTTTCAGATGACAATCAAGTTCTCAAACGTATTTCAGCCGGCAGAGTGGAACTATAAAGCAAGTGAGAAGCTGGCAGAGATGGTGAAGGAGAGAACGGAAGGACACATTATCCTTGAGTATTACGGACAGAACCAGTTGGACTGCTATGCAGAATCTGTAGAGCAGGCACACAACGGAGCAGTTTGGATGGGACTTGAGGAGCCATCGTATTTTGCTGATTACATTGGCGATTACAATGTGCTTGTAGGACCGATGCTTTATGCTTCCAATGAAGAGTACAATGCAGTCATGGATACCGATATTGTTAAGAACCTGAATGCACGCCTGGCAGCAGAGAATAACATCCACATTCTGGACACGCACTATTCCTTTGGTTTCCGTAATGTATGTACGAACAAAGTGGTAGAGAAACCAGCAGACTTAAGCGGACAGATGCTTCGTTCCACAGAGTCTCCATTATTCATACAGACCATCACCTGCCTGGGTGCAACACCTTCACCTATGAGCTTTACGGAGTGTATCTCCGCTATGTCCAGTGGAGTTGTGAACGGATTTGAGGGATCTACATCTACCTTAAAGGATACCGGTGCTTACGAATATACAAAGAACGTAGCAAGAACAAGTCATTTCATCGCAACACGCTGGTTATTTATGGCAGAGGATGTTTATCAGTCAATTCCTGAAAAGTGGAGAACCATCCTTGACGAGTGCTGCGTAGAAGCAGGCATTTGGGAGCAGGAAAATGCACAGAATGACGAAGCGGACATGATTAAATTCCTGGAAGAAAAAGGCGTTACATGGAATGATGTTGATACGGCAGCATTTACAGAGGCCTGTGCACCTGTATATGACTGGATTGTTGAAGAGTACAAAGCTGATCCGACTCTTTATCCGACATTAGTGGAATTCTTAACCGAGTACCGTAAAAAATAAAACGATGTCATAAGTGTTTACCATCGGCGATAACGATAACAGGCTGTCTGAATTTAAGTTGCTCAGGCAGCCTGTTATAAACGATGGAGGCAACCCTGCTTATGATATGAGGAGGCAAACATGGGGGAAAAAAAGAAAATTTCCTTAAAGACGATTTTGTTGAACCTGGACGCAGTCATCACTGGAATCACGCTGGTATCCTGTACGGTCCTGGTTAACTGTAACGTGCTCATGCGTTATATTATGAGAAAGCCAATCTTCTGGTGTGAAGAAGTGGTTACGGGACTTTTTGTATGGACGGTATTTATTGGAAGTGCTTATGCGTATCGTACGCATTCCCATCTGGGAGTCGATGTACTTGTCAATGTTATGCCGCCTAAGATGCAGAATTTTGTCCGCATTATGATCCAGTTTCTGGAGTGTGCGGTTTTGGTCATGCTGACCAACATCAGCATACAGTATTTATATAATACCATGGGGAAACTGACGAACACGCTGCGTGTACCAAATTGGTACATATCCATTGCAGTGCCGTTGGGATTTGGCTTATCCCTGATTTATTCTCTGTATTTTATTGTTACTGATCTTATAAAGATGAAGAAGGGAGGAGCAAAATCATGAGTATAGTTGATCTGATACCTGTAGTCCTTGTGTTCCTCTTTTACTTTCTGGGTATGCCTATCGTATATTCGTTGTTTGGAGCAACCTTCTTTTACTTTTTATTTATTGACACGACATCTCAGCCGTGGCTGATTTTACAGACGGTCATGAAATCCACCCAGTCATTCTCCATGCTGGCAATTCCATTTTTCATTATGTCCGGATCGGTTATGAATTACGGCGGCATCAGTGAAAAAATGATGGATTTTGCGGAAGTATTGACAGGTCATATGAAGGGCGGACTGGCGCAGGTTAATGTATTGCTCAGTATGCTTATGGGCGGATGCTCCGGCTCTGCAAATGCTGACTGTGCGATGCAGAGTAAGATGCTGGTTCCGGAGATGGAACGCCGCGGCTATTCAAGAGCGTTCTCCGCAGCAATTACGGCAGCCTCATCGGCGGCAACTCCGGTTATTCCACCGGGAGTTAACCTGATTGTATTTACCTTGATTGCGCAGGTTTCTCTTGGACGTACGTTTGCAGCGGGCTATGTTCCGGGTATTCTGATGGCAGTTGCCATGATGATTACCGTTGCCCTGATTGCAAATAAGAGAAATTATCCAAAGTCTCGTGATAAACGTGCTTCTGCGATAGAAATTTTCAAACAGGCATTTATCTCTTTCTGGGGATTGTTTTTCCCGTTTGGAATTATTCTTGGAATGCGTATGGGTATGTTTACTCCATCCGAGGGTGGTGCTGTAGCGGTTCTTTACTGCTTTATCATCGGCGGGCTTGTGTATAGAAAGCTTTCTCTGAAGAAGCATCTGATTCCGATTGTGCTGGATACGATTTCCGGTACATCAAGCGTTGTTCTGATCATGGTAGCGGCAAAGGTATTTGGCTACTATATGACATGGATCAATCTGCCCAAGTTTGTTGCAGAAGCGATGCTTGGTCTGACAGATAATAAATACATATTTTTGTTGATCTGCAACCTGGTTCTTCTGATCATGGGTATGTTCCTGGAGGGCGGAGCGGCCCTGATGATTATTACGCCGCTACTGCTGCCCGTTTCAAGACAGCTGGGAATTAATGATTACCATTTTGGTCTTGTTGCGATTGTTAATATCATGATTGGTGGAATCACACCGCCATTTGGTTCCATGATGTTTACGACCTGTGGTATTACCAAGTGTGCGATCAGTGATTTCCTAAAGGAGGTATGGCCGTTTATTTTGTGCCTGTTTCTCGTATTGCTGCTGCTGACATTCTGCCCGGTATTGATTACCTGTGTACCTGACTTACTGTATGGAGTAGCACCGTAAGGAGTAAAAAGATGTATTCTAATTTTGAAATAGAGATGCAGCATACGGAAGAGAGCCTTGTGGCGCTCTCCCATATGCAGTACAATCTGTTTTGCGGAAAAGACCGGTTCCTGAGAACCGTTATAAGCTTTGTGCTTGTGATTGGAGGAATTGTATCCTTTGCAAACTGGTGGGGAATTCTGCTGGTGGCTTATGGTTGTTATCTGACTACAAGCACCTATCTGTCAGCCAACAGAACGGCTCATAAGCTTTCTGACCAGATTAAGGCATCAGGCGCCCCGTTTCCCCATTCCCGCTATGTATTTAAAAACAGCGGGATGGAAATTTACCATGCCAAAGAACGTCAGAAAGAGGATATGGTAGGTTACGAAGACATCTTCAGGGTGGGAGAGGATATGAAATATTTCTATCTGTTTCGTGACCAGTACGGCGGATACATGATTCCAAAGGATAAGCTTGACGGCCGTCAGGAGGACTTCCGTAGGTTTATAGAAATGAAGACGGGAAAGGGAGTCCAGAGCAGTGCAGTTCCAATCGTCCGGTTATATAACTGGATCAGAAGAAGAATACAACAGTAGAGCAGCAAGTAAAATCTAGAGCCTAATCGAAGGATTGGGTTCTTTTTACTTATTTATGTCAAAGGATTCGGATGCATACGATGTAAAAACATAGTGCAAAATGTCAAATTCTGCTGTATGATTATCGTCAAGTGCATTAAGGGAAAAGAAAGAGGTACTATAATGAACAAAATAATAGATTTGTTTGAGGTATCACCAATTATTACGGCTGTAAAAGATGATCAGGGGCTGGAGCATGCGCTGGAAACAGATTGTGCAGTTGTATTCATTTTGTATGGAACCGTCTGCAATATTCAGGATATTGTAGACCGGATTAAAGCGAAGGATAAGGCGGCCATTGTTCACGTGGATCTGATTGCAGGATTGAGTTCTAAGGAGGTGGCTGTTGACTTTATCAAACAGAATACCCATGCAGATGGTATCATCAGTACAAAAATCCAGCTTGTAAAACGTGCTATCGATCAGGGACTGTACGGAGGACAACGGACATTTATCATTGATTCCATCGCATTGGCGAATACAAAAAAACAACTGGATACATTCAAGCCTGATTTCATGGAGGTCATGCCGGGGGCGATGCCAAAGATTTTGAAGGAGATTCGCAGCTATACCGATATTCCGCTGATTGCAGGAGGACTTTTGTCCGATAAGAAGGATATTATGGCTGCTTTTGATGCAGGCGTGGATGCGGTGTCTACAACAAAGGAGATTCTGTGGTCGATGTAAAGGTAGGTTCTCGTTGTAATTGCAGAACGGGCGATCCTCGCTTCAAAGAGGACAGCCCGTTTATTCGTTATTAGTCCCCAATCAGATTATGTTCAAGGGTGGCGTTTTTTACTTTTCGGGAACCTTTGCAAATCGCCAAAGATGGTATATAATAAATTAACAATAAAAATGACATGGCAAAAGCGCGCGGGATACCTGGTCAATCAGAGGCTATGGAGGGGAATCAATCGTGAATATAAAGCAAATTGTGGATCATAAAAAAGAATATATCGATTTGCTGCTGTTAGCGGATGAACAGGAAGATATGATCGACAGCTATCTTGAGCGTGGCGATCTGTTTGTTTTGGATGACGATGGAGTGAAAGCGGAATGTGTAATCACAAAAGAAGGTGACGGTGTTTATGAGCTTAAAAACATTGCGGTGTCACCGGATGATCAACGGAAAGGCTATGGAAAAAGTCTGATAGAGTATCTGTTTTCGTTGTTTACGGATTGCACCACCATGTTTGTGGGGACGGGGGATGTTCCCTCTTCGCTTACATTTTATAAAAAATGTGGTTTTACGGAGTCGCATCGAATAAAAAACTTTTTCACAGATCACTATGATCACCCGATATTTGAAGACGGAAGACAATTAGTTGATATGGTTTATCTGAAAAGGGAGAGGGAATTGCCGGAGTGATAAATTTCGGTTTGTTGCGATTGAATAAAATCCTTTTAACTGATATGATATAGATGAGAAAATAGATGTGCGTGATGGCTTTGATGCATAAGGGACACCGATTGATACGAGGGGGGGATATAAGTATGAGTTTGTTCTATGTTGATGAAGCGGATGAATTAAATGAACTGGTACAGCGGATGTCGAAACGGCAGTATGAACAGTCACCGGGTTTATATGACGGACTTCCTGAACGGGCAAAGAAATTCATGAAACGGGACTTCTTTTATGGAATCTCCTATTTAAAGTCTGCAATCGATTTAAAACAGGAACAGATTTTTGTATCGTATGTGAGGTGGACTTATGAATATCTGACCTATTTGATGGTCTATGTGAGCAGGGAGCAGATGACAGAGCAGTGTGTTGATTTCTATGTGGCGATGTCAGCATGTCTGAAAGATGAATTGCCGGCAGGAGATTATGAATTCGCGGAAAGCTGTATTCAGCAGGGGATACAGGAGATTGAACGACTGTACAAAGAAGGATTTCCGAGAAGTGAAGCGGAGGAAACGCAGGAATCGAAGGAACGATACAATCAAATCGCAGCAGAATATATTGCCATTATCCTGAGAAGGGATTCAAAAGAGGCAATGCAGTATTTTCTGAAGCTGTATCAGGATGGAATGAATATTGCTGATATTTATCTGGAAGTGGTACAGAAGGTGATGTACAAGATCGGTGAACTGTGGTTTGAGAAAAAGATTAGCGTGGCGCAGGAGCATTATTGTACGGCCTTGACCCAGACGGCGATTTCGCAGTTGTACTCGGCTATTTTTTCGACCCCGCCGAATGGACATACCATGATCGGATGCTGCATCGGAGGGGAGCTTCATGAGCTGGGTATGCGTATGATTACCGATTTGTTTACCTATGCTGGATGGAACAGCGTGTTTTTGGGGGCGGGAGTGCCGGAAGAAGCACTTATTACGACGGTGAAAGAACAGAAAGCAGACCTAATTGCGCTGTCCGTTACGATGCCGCAGCATTTAATCCTGTGTAAAGAGTTGATTCAAGAATTGCGCAGCAAAGCTCCCGGCTTAAAGATTGCCGTGGGAGGGAAAGCATTTGAGGATGTACCGGATATCTGGCGTGAATGGAATGCGGATATTTATACAACAGATGCAAGGGGATTAATTCAATGGGCACAGACGAACATTTTGTAAAAGCAGATATTACAGAAGCACAGTTCTATCTGGAAGAGATGCAGAAGATGAATAATCAGATGATCAATATGCAGAGAGAACTGAATCGTGCGCTGATGGAATCCAGAAGAATGCAGGAAGAACTCAAGCAAAATGAAGAAGCGCGGATTGCATTGGAGGTATCGGAAAAAGCCGGAAAGGCAAAAATGGAGTTTATGTCACGGATGAGTCATGATCTGCGGACACCGATGAATGTGATTATGGGATTGACGGCTGCGACACTGGACGAAGTCGATCATCCGGAATCGGTTCGGGAAAACATGGCTCATATTCGTTCTGCCAGTGATTATATGCTGGGGCTGATCAACGATATTCTGGATATGGCGAAGACGGAGAAGGACGCAGTTGTATTGAAGTCGGAGCCGTACAGCTACAATGAATTTCTTATGGAGATGGCGACTCTGTTCCAGGCGCAGTGTACGGCAAAAAATATTACGTTGGAGATAAAAAAGCCATCCCGGAATCCGATTGTCATGACAGACAAGCAGCGGCTGAAGCAGATCTTCTTCAACATTATTTCCAATGCGGTAACCTACACACCGCCCGGCGGAACAATCCGCATGGGTGCCTATGATGTAAGAATTGATGATGCCCAAAAGAAAATTTCTGCCGTATATCGTGTTGAGGATAATGGAATCGGAATGTCGGAAGCGTTTAAGGAGCATATCTTTGAGCCGTTTGTGCAGGAAGATAATGGCGTCAGCCCGGAACTGAAAGGAAGCGGACTTGGACTCAGCATAACCAAGCGGCTGCTGGAGCAGATGGGCGGAACGATACAGATCGAGAGTCAAAAGGGAAAAGGAACCACCGTAAGTGTGGAGCTGTCCTTCGATCTGGCAGCAAAAGGTCAGAGCAAAACACCGAAAGCCGGGGCGCAGCGTGAGCAGAATTACGCGGAGCAAACCTTTGCCGGCAAGAATATTCTGCTCGCAGAGGATCATCCGTTAAATGCACAGGTTGCTCAAAGACTGCTGGAAAAGAAAAAGATCAATGTGATTCACGCAGAAAATGGAAAGGTGGCAGTTGAATTGTTTGCGGCGTCTCCGGCAGGCGGTTTTGACGCGGTTCTCATGGATATTCGGATGCCGGAGATGTCCGGTCTGGAGGCGGCGAGTGCCATTCGCAGTATGGACAGGGCGGATGCAGCCACGATTCCGATTATTGCGATATCGGCCAATGCATATCCAAAGGATGTGCAGGAGAGCCTGAACGCAGGGATGAATGCGCATCTGGCAAAGCCGATAAAACCGGCAGAGCTTTACGAAGCGCTGAAGAAATTTATGTGATGGATAGCAATATGTAATGATCATAATGGAAAAAACAGGAACGGTCTGTGCACGCCTTATTTGGAGTGTGGAGGCCGTTTTTTGTATTTGGTAACTGGCTGAAACGAAAACCGCATAAACGATAATAAAAAGCAACTAAAATAAGCGTTTTAGAATAAATTCTAATAAAAATGAATATAATTATAAATAAAACGAAAAAATAAATTGCTTTTTGCGGAGAAAGATGGTATCGTTATGGTAAATAAAACTAAAGGAAAAATGATTATGAAAATACAAAGGATTGTTCTGGATGGATTTAAGAACTTAAATAAAGTAGATATTTCGTTCAATAAAATCACGGCATTGGTGGCAGTAAACAACTTTGGTAAATCCAATGTATTAGCGGGCATTCAATTTGGCCTCGATTTTATGAGAGCGAAGGAGGAAGAGCGCAATAGCTTTATGCAGGCAGACGACTTTATTCCGATCAATAAGGCATCTGTGAATAAGGATTTCCGATTTGAGGTGGAAATGACGACACCAATCAATGAAGTAAAATATCGGATTATTTATGGATTCTCTTTTGGATGGGTAAGATCGGGCATGGACAAGGCTGAAATTTCCAATGAGTATCTAAAAATAAAAGTTGATACAAAAGGAACAAAGTATACTCAATTAATTAGCAGACAGTGGAAAGAGGCCTTTTATAAAAGTTCTGAGACTGGAAGATGTACGACAGCAACAGCCATTGAACGTCTGGAATTAGTTGCAAACAAATTAAAAGCATTTGATCAGTTATATTATATAGAAATCATTAAGAGATTAAACGATTTAAGATTGTACATGGAAAATAATCTTGATGCCAAGAAATTTTATGTGCCCAATCCGCTGATCAGAAAGGGACTGCCGAATGATTTTGTAAATGCAGAAAATCTACCCAGAGTTATTGCAAAGCTAAGACAGATTAATCCTGGAAAATTTGACCTGCTTCTCGATGCGTACAAACGTCTTTTTCCTGATATAGAGGATATTATTGTCAGAGAAATCCAAATCAATAAAAACGGAGAAGTGGTTGTTCCCGATGATGTACCGTTTATTGTATCCAATAGCATTTACCTGCTTTTTGTAAGAGATAAGAATTTAAGTAAGCTGATAGATTTTGAGGCTATGTCAGATGGCGCCAAAAGAGTTTTTATGATTTTGACTAAAATAATCATGGCGAGTATGGAAGAGAAAAATATTTCTTTGATTGCGATTGAGGAACCGGAGAATTCTATCCATCCCTCTTTATTTAAGACGTATCTCCAAATTATTGCGGATTTACTGGATGACTGTAAAGTGATTATTACAAGCCATTCCCCATATATTATCAGTTTCATGGATATAGACAGTGTTTATGTAGGGATTCATAGAAGCGGCGGCATAGCGGAATTCTATGGATTTAAAAAGAGCAAAGAGAAGGCTCTTTTAGATGATGCGGATTCTGTGGACATGCAGTTGGGAGATTATATTTTTTCACTGTTGACAGATGATGAAAGTGAAATAGAAACATATTTGGAGAGTGGAGCAGTTGAATAAATGCCTGGTATTATTTGTTGAAGGAAAAACAGAGGTTGAATTTTATAAAGAGCTGATTAGGCACATAAGAGAAAGTGCGGCATCGGGTAAACTTGATCACAAGATCATATGCAGAAGTGTTAATGGTATCGGAGGCTTTAAGAAAGAGGTCAATAGAATATTTTTAAAGGAAATTCTTCCAAAGCTGGAGGGCTATTCCGTAGTAGTGGCGCTATGCTACGATACCGATGTCTTTGGGTATGTTCAGAAACCAAAGATTAACTGGGGTGATATCGAAAAAATGCTGATACAGGATGGCGCGGAAGCCGTTATTCATATCAGGGCCGAGAAATCCATTGAGGATTGGTTTTTGCTTGATCTGGAAGGAATCCGGAGATTCCTGAAACTAAAACCGGATGTACAGCCCAATGGAGCAACCGGTTACGAGAAGCTAAAATTCCTTTTTAAAAAGGCAAATAAAATTTATACAAAGGGCCAGGAGGTTAATGGATTCGTTCAAGTGCTTGACATAGAGCGAATCAGCCAAAAGGTATCAACTGGCCTGGAATTGTTATATACGGAATTGGGAGTACAGGAGATCCAGAAAAGATAGAAAAATAGGTACAGGTTAAAATACAGAATATGGCAATTCCCTGGCTGAAGCAGCAACCTCGGCCAGGGAATTTTGGAAAGAAACTTATAAATGTTCGTTTGTATTATGCGTTATCTGAAACATCTCAAACTCTGCTGGCCGTATCGGCGCAATCCCAATCTCACAGATCAGCCTGCCGTTTAGAATATCATCCTGGGTCATGGTAGAGGGACCGATGTTGATAAAGAACGCCTCGTCCGCACTGGAGCCAGCCAGCGCGCCGTTTCTCCACAGGGTGTCCAGGAACATGCGAATGGTTCTGTCTGCGCGCGCCCAAAGATTGGCATCATTTGGCTCAAAACTTACCCAGCTTGTTGCAGCACGAATGCTTTCCTTCACGTAGATCAAGAGTCTTCGGACGTTGATATATTTCCATGGCGAATCGGAAGACATGGTTCTGGCACCCCAGACACGAATGCCTTGTCCCGGCAGTGAGCGAATCAGATTAATTCCTTTTGGACTCACGGTGCTCTGCGTGCCTTCATTATAATCGACACTCAGACCAACACATTGGCGAAGGACTTCGTTGGCCGGTGCCTTGTGTACACCGCGAGAACAATCTACACGGGCGTAAACTCCCGCCACAGACGCACTTGGAGGAAAATAGCAGTTCTTTTTCTTGACCGAATCAAACATATTCAGCCAGGGGTGGTAGATTGCGGCATAGGAAGAGTCAAAATAAGAGCGATGGCGGAGCATTTCATCTGAAGTGTGTGTATCCTGTGGCATATCCAGGATTGCAAAACGATTTTCCATGGTTTCACAATGCGCGATCAGGGCACGTTGGATCTCTGGGACTGTCACGCCGGGCATTGCCATGATGCTGACATCATCGATCTCTTTGAAGGCATGTAAGCCGCTGCGTTTTCCAGGGCCATTATCCTCTCCCAGGAAAAGAGCGGCATCCTCGGCGGGGAAGGTTTTTCCATCCTTTAGAAAGCCGGTATATGCGGTATTATCCAAATGGAACTTTGCCATCCAGGCGGAAAGTCCGTTCTCCGCCTCATCTTCTGCGGAAAAAGAGGCATGCAGGAGGATTCCATTTGCCGTGACCCGGTTCACAAAATCTGCCGCCGCAGGATTCAGCGTGATGCGGTAAGCTTCTTTTATGTCATCACATTTTGCCAGCAGGTCAAAGCCGATTCGGTGCAACGATATGGAAGGGACCGGGGTGTTGTCCACATAAGGAATCGTAAAGGCGTGTTCCAGCTCAAGTGCTCCGTCGAGGACACGGACGATGCGGTTGTATTCGTTTCCCTCGCTGGAAACAAGCTCCACAAGATCACCTGCTTCAAATCCGCTGCTGCTTTTTACGCGGAAAATCTGCTGTTTCTCATCTCTTGCTTCTTCCAGGATATTCGTTTTGAACAGTTGCTGCTTTTCGAGAGAAATCCGAATTTCATTGCCCCACTCGCCGACACTGCCGGCTTCCATATGTAGTCTGATACCTTCGTGTGCCAGCTCCATCGCAGCAACGGTATCTTGACTGCTTGCGACACGCATGACATAACAGGAGCTTCCGCCATTTGCAAAAAACTGTTCGACTCCATAAGCCAGATAGCGATACTTCACTGAGATATCCAGGTATCTTCCAAACTGATACCCAAAATCGGTCGGACTTTGAATCCGCACCGGCTTTCCGGTAACCGGACCGCGCGTTGCGAGTCCGACAAAACCGGCTGTCGAGGTACCGACACCTTCTATTACGTTCCTATCATCGTTAAATTCTTCCACAAATACTCCAGGAGATAGATATTCTGCCATGGCTATGCCTCCTTCTCTGCTATATGATGAATCAAGTATAGCAGTAAGGATTAAAAACAACAAGAATAAATAAGGTGTTGGAATTCAGGAAACGGCCAACCCTTCTTCTAATTTAAGTTAAAAGTTAATATTATATCATAAAAATCCAGATTGTAAAGAGCGAATTATAGAAACAAATTGACTTTTGTCGAGAAAGCTCATATTATATAGGATATAATGGCTTTTATTTTACAATATTTCAGAATTTTGAGGAGAACAGGGGGAATCAGAATATGTCCGATATGCAGCAAAAGAAAACAATTCTGATTGTTGACGATGTGGAACGAAACCGAGCCATTTTGTCAGAGATCTTTTCGAAATATTACACCATCATCGAAGTTGACAACGGAAAAACCGCCTATGAATATATTCTGGCAAATCAGAAGGACATTGACGTGGTTCTGCTCGACTTGGTGATGCCGCTGATGGATGGGTTTCAGCTGCTCGAAAAAATCAAATGCTGCCCCAGTCTTGCGAACATTCCTGTAATCGTAACCTCCCAGGCAGGAGAGGACAACGAGGCAAAGGCGCTCGAAATGGGCGCAGCGGATTTTATTGCCAAGCCCTACAACGAAAAAGTGGCATTGAGGCGTGTGGATAATGTGCTTGCAAGCAGTACGGTTGTCAGGCTTGAGGAAGAAAAAGCAATCTATCAGAGAATGCGGGAAATGGAACAAAAAGCGAAAACAGACGCTTTGACCGGACTGAATAACCGTGCTGAACTGGAAGCACAGATGAATTCCTTTTTCTCAGGGGGAACGAACTTAAATGCCCTGTTCCTGATTCTTGATATCGATAATTTTAAGCTGGTCAATGACCGGTTCGGCCACACCAAAGGAGATGAAGTGCTCCAGAAGGTGGCCCAGATACTTGGCTCCTGTTTTCGTAACGAGGATCTCACCTGCCGCATGGGTGGAGACGAGTTTTCCGCGTTTATCCGCGGAGAATTTGCACCGGAGGATTTGTCTGTGCGCTTGCAGCGGCTGTGTGAAAAGCTGCGGTTTCAGATTGAAGATATGAGCATCTCCTGTTCGATCGGTGCCTGTTCCTCCCCTGCCTACGGAAGGGATTATCAGACCCTGTATCAAAACGCGGATATGGCATTGATGACCGCAAAACGGCTTGGCAAAAACCAATATCAGATTTTCGGCGAAGACACGCAGCTTCCATCCCATATGCTGCTCTGCAATGTGGACTGGCTGATGGATGAGGCCAGTGATGCGGTTATGGTTTGTGATACAAGTGATTACAGCCTGCTCTACCTCAATAACGTTGCCTGTGCAATCGCCGGAAAAAGCAAAAAAGAATGTATGGGCCAGACGTGTTACGAAGCCATATGGAACCGGACTTCTCCGTGCAGGTACTGTCTTGATTCGGATAAGCCGTCCAATCTTTATCACGAGTATGAGGTTCATCCGGAAGGATCTGACCGCAGCTTTATCGTAAAAAGCAAGCTTGTGGACTGGGGTGGAAATCTTGCACGGATTCAATATATTCAGGACAACACACACAAAGCGGCGATCGCCAAGAAGATTTCCGATATTTCGGCTGATCGCAAACGACTGCTCGATTTAATGCCGGGCGGGATTTTCCGCTACAGCGCAGAAGACGAGTCGTTCGATTTTGTCAGCAAAAATATGCTGAACATGCTGGGCTATACCCAGGAGCAGTTTGACGAAAAATTCCAACACAAATTTTCGAGACTGGTGTGGCACGAAGACCGGGATCGCGTAGAACGGGAAATCGCAGATCAAATAGCTGTGAGCGACACGGATGAGTGCGAATACAGAATTGAGAAGGCAAACGGTGCGCTTTGCTGGGTGCATGATGTGGGGCATCTTGTTCGCAGCGAAAACGGAAAAGCATGGTTTTATGTGACCATTGTGGATATTACCGCACGTCAGCAGCATCAGGCAGAACTTGAGAATCACCAGGAAATGATTCGAATTGCCCTGCTTCATTCCGGGCTGCAATATTGGGAGCATAATCTGCTGACTGATTGCTGCACAAACGGAATCAGGGATGCAGAGTATGGATTTGCAGATGTAATCCCCAATTACAGCCGTTTCTTAGAAGACAGCGGAACCATTCCGGCGGAATATGTTGAGCTTTACCGCAGGAAACAGCAGGAGCTTTATGATGGTGCCAAACAGGTGTGTTATGACATTCCGCTCAATGATCCGCAGGGAAATCAAATATGGTGGCGTGTGCGCTGTACGAATCTTTTTGATGCAGCGGGCAGACCAGTGAAGACCATCGGCACCGCCGAAAACATTGATCAATTAAAAAAGCTGGAGCAGGCGGCACTGCTCCGAAATAAAAAAGGATAGAGGCGGCAATATGGACACGAAATTAACGATGCTCATTGTCGATGACATGGAAGCAAACAGGGTGACCATGACGGTTGCTTTTTCTGAAGAATACAACATTTTATATGCTGAAAATGGGCAAGAAGCCATCGATGTCATCCAAAAGCACGGCAAGGAGATCTCAGTCATTCTGCTGGATATTTGTATGCCGGTGGTGGATGGGATGGGGGTACTCAAGTGGCTGAAGGGCAGCACCTTTCACCAGATTCCGGTGATTGCGGTAACCGCAGAGGAAAGTGGTCAGCTGGAGGCGCTGGAAAACGGAGCGGCAGATTTCATTGCAATGCCGACAGATAAAAGAATCCTACAAGCACGCATAAAAAACGTGCTTGGTTGCTGTGCGCCTGAAATGACGCAGCTGTATGCCGGTCTGGTCAATGAATCGCGGAGTGCCATTTATGTCAGTGATACAGCGAATTATGATTTGCTGTACATTAACCAGAGAGGTCTTGATTTGATGGGAGGGAGCCGCGCGGCCTGCACAGGAAAAAAGTGTTATGAGGCCTTGTTTCATCGGACAAGCCCCTGTGAATTCTGCAAAATCGGTTCGATGCATCACGATCAGTTTACGGAAAGAGAATTCCCGTATTCCCGGGATGGCAACATCTATCATTTGAGGGGAAAGCTGACTGATTGGAATGGACTTGAGGCACATGTTGAATACATCGAAGATGTGACGCAAAGAAAAAAAGCGGAGCTGGAAAACAAGAAGCTGATGGAACAGCTCGCCTCTGTCATTGAGCATGTGCCGGGTGGTATGTGCCTGTATCACGTGGACCAAAACGGAATCCATCCGCTTGTTCACAATCAGGCCTTCTATGAAATTTTTGGTTATTCCACGGATAATGTGAAATCGGTACAGCAGCAGACAAGCTACTTAAATGTGCATCCGGATGACCTTGCAAAGCTTCAGTCAAAGATGAACGAAGCGATCCGGACATCGTCTCCGGTAAGCCACACCTACCGTGTGTGGAATGACGGCAGCAAGGAATATATCTGGATCTATCTGAATGCCATGATCATAGACCAGCCGGACGGCACAAAGCTTTGCTATGTGAGCTATACCGATGTAAGCGAAGAACGCAGGATTCAGCAGCAGCTCATCCAGGCAAAAGACGAGATGCAGCTGTTGATGAAAAAAGAAGAGGAAGCACTAAACAGCTACCGAACCTTAGTCAATACCGTTCCCGGCGGAATTGCGCTGTACAAGATCGACGGTGATAAAGTGAAAGTACCATTTTACAGCGATGGATTGTGTACATTGTCAGGCTATGCGAGAGAAGAGCTGGAAGTGATTTGTGAAGATGACGTGATGGCGCTGATCGAGCAGGATGATGTTTCCTCACTTCGCGAAGCCATTAAAGATGTGGCTCACAATTACTCAAGTATGGATTTGACCTATCGCATCCGCACAAAATCCGGTAAGCCATGCTGGGTTAATATGCGCAGCACTTATTTGAGAAGTGAACATGGAAAACCTGTTTTTCATGCTGTATTTATCGATGTGGATAGAATAAAAACCATCGAAGAATCAGAGAAAGAACAGCAGCTGCGTTATCAGGTGGCGATCAGAAGCTCCGGAATCAATGTGTGGGAATATGATATTCAGAGAGATTTACTGACCGTCGTATCAAATTCTTCTCGAATCAAGCAAAATTGCTTTACGATTGAAAACTACATTCGTTCAACGGTAGAAAACGGATACGTGAGAGAAGACTGCCTTGAGACTTTTTACAGTGTTTTTGAACGGCTGCGGAATGGTGCGAAAGAAGTAAGCGAAGATATCTGGTATAAAACCACGGACGAAGCCGGCTGGTGGTGCGAACGCGTCATTTATACTACGGTATTTGATGAAAAAGGGACTCCGGTCAAGGCATTCGGTGCCGGCAGAGATGTGACCCGCGAAAAAGAGGCAATCAAGAAGTTTGATGAAGAAATGTCCTACCGCTCTGCCTTACAGCAAACCATCATCGCCTCCCTGAAAATCAATCTGACGCGGAATACGATTATCGAAGGAAACAGTCCGTTCCGCGTGATCAGTGAGCTTATAGAGAGCAATGATGCAGACCTGTATTTCTCAAAAACCGCGGACTATTTTCTCGGCGAAAAAAGCAAAGAAGAATATAGAACCACCTTTAACCGCCATTCGCTGCTGGGTTATTTTAACCGCGGAGATTATTCGATTTCCATGGAATCTACCCGCGTTTTTGATACCAATAAAATATATTGGATCAAATACAATGTCCATCTCATGAGAAATCCGGAAACAAAAGAAATTTTTGCTTTTATTGTGGCGAATGATACAACCGATGAACAAGTGATGAAATCGATAATGGAAACCATCGCCAGAACGGATTATGACTTTTTTGTTGTCGTGAACGGCGCAAGCGATACCGCCGTCGATTATACGGTGAATTCCGAAAAACGACTTTTTACGGAGGATCAGCCGTTTCAGGAACACAACGAGATGTTGATCCGGCAGGTTGTCTGCGCAGAAGACGTGGAGCGCGTTGTGGAAGAATGCCGCATCTCCAATGTTTTAAAGAAGATTGGAAATGGAAATGTACATAAATTTGATTTTAATATGCGGGACAAAAACGGCGAGATTCGCCGCAAACAGCTGCAGCTGACCTTGATTAGCCAGGATCGAAAAGCATATCTGATGACACGCATTGATGTAACCAGTGTATACGAGGAGCAAATGCGGCATCAGAAAGAGCTGGAGAAGGCACTGATTTCTGCAAAGCAGGCCAACCATGCAAAATCAGAATTTCTGGCACGCATGAGCCATGATATCCGCACACCCATGAATGCGATTATTGGCATGACTGAGCTTGCCAGGTATGAAACGAATTCTCCTAAGACAGTTGAATACTTACAGAGCATTGATGCTTCCAGCCATTTTTTGCTGGGGCTGATCAATGATATCCTCGATCTGAGTAAAATTGAAAGCGGTAAAATCAAGCTTCAGGAAGAACCCTATAGACTGGAAGAGTTCAAACGCAATATCAAAACCGTCATTTTTCCGTTGATAGAGGCAAAGCATATTGACTTTGTGATGAATATAAACTGCGATGCCGACTGTATTATCACGGACAAGCTCCGGTTTACCCAGATCTATTTTAATTTGCTGTCCAATGCGGTCAAGTTTACGCCCGAAGGCGGCCGTATTGAATTTTTCAGTGAGCATATCCCTGACCGCGACGGTAAATACGGGCTGCGATGCAGCATTCGTGACAATGGCATCGGCATGAGCCGTGCATTCCAAAAGCACCTTTTCGAGCCATTTTCCCAGGAGAACAGAGGGTCGAATTCTGCCCAGCCGGGCACAGGACTGGGGCTTGCGATTGTGAAAAATCTGGTCGAAGCGATGGGCGGTTCGATCAAAGTATCCAGTACCATGGGAAAAGGCACGGAATTTACCGTGGAAAGCTATGTCAAGACGGTGCAGATGAACGAAACGGATGCAATCGCCTCAAGCGATTTGGAAGTTAATTTATCGGGAGCAAGCATTCTTCTGGTGGAAGACAATCATCTGAATGTTGTGGTTGCAAAGCGCCTTCTTGAACGAAAGGGGTGCATCGTGGACGTGGCGGCCAACGGTCAGCAGGCCGTGCAGCGGTTCTCGGAAAACGCTGAATTTTATTATGATGCAGTTCTCATGGATGTGCGCATGCCGGTTATGAATGGCCTTGAGGCAACGGAACAAATCCGTGCCCTTGAGCGCGCCGACGCAAAAACGATCCCCATCATCGCGATGACAGCAGATGCCTTTGTGGAGGATCGGGACAAAACAAAAAATGCGGGGATGGACGCACACTTGTCCAAACCGATTGATTCAAAACTGTTATACCGCACACTTTATTCATTTATTAATAAGAACAAGGCGGTAAAGAAGGAGGATGTGCGAAATGACAGATAAGCAAGTTGAACTGGAAAAGCCATGGAATGAGGAGGAATGCAGGCACGAGCTGGAGTTGTACCGTGCCTCCCGGCTCGGCGGCGTTTTTACCGTTGTGGTAGATGAATACTTTACCCTGCTTTATGGAAATGACAAATATTTCCACATGCACGGATACACCAAGGAGAGCATGGCGGCACGTCTTCACAATCATTGTGTGGAATATGTGCACCCCGAAGATCTCCCGGCAGTGATGCAGACCATCAACGATACCCTGGCGGCCGGCCGTGATTATGCGGAATGGGTGATGCGTGTGATTACCGGCACTGGAGTGATCCGCTATATTCTTTGCAGCGGACTTTTCAGCACGGCCGATGATGGCAGGACGATCATGGAAGGCGTGGTTATGGATATCACCAGGCAGAAGGAGACGGAGGAGGCGCTGCGGCTCAGTGAGGAGAAATTCCGCATTGCCACCGAGAACTCGGACGTGTCTTTTTGGTCCTACAACCTTCTGACCAAAGAAATCATTCAGACCCCAGCTTCCCAAATGCGCCATGGATACGAGGAAATCGTGACAGACGTTCCAGATTCGGTCATTCAATCGGGTTTTGTCCGCCAGGATTCGGTGAAGGCGTTTACAGAATTGTACGAGCATCTGCAGCAGGGTGCCAAAACGTGCTCTGCCGATATTTGGTTCCGTACCCCTGACAAAAAGGGGTGGTGGTGCGAGCACATTGATTATGCCAACGTGTTTGACAAAAACGGACGGCCTGTCTGCGCCTATGCAGTGGGTAAGGATGTAACATCGGTCAAGCTGGCGGAACAGCGGTACAATGAAGAACTGGCATATTCAAAAGCAATTCAGCACAGACGGCTGCTGGCGAAGGCCCGTTCGAATATGACACAAAATATTGTGGAATCCTACATCGCGAAAGACTATGTGAGCGTGATGACGGAGGGTGTTTCATATTCTGTTGGCATGGAAGACCTGGCACAAACAGCCTTTACCGAAGAGCAGCAGGAGCAGGTTCGGCAGATGCTCAGCCGTGACCGGGTACTGAAGGCATTTGATCAGGGTGACACGCAGTATTCCTTTGATTATCAGCGAAAGACCCAGGATGGAACCATCATTTGGGTGAATACCACCGTGAAGTCCTACCAAAATCAGCAGACCAAAGATATTATGTCCTTTATGTACACCTATGATATCAATGAGGAAAAAATCAAGGATGGGATTATTCAGGCTGTTTCCGAAATTGAGCACGATTTTGTTGCCTTTGTGGACTTAAAAAACAACCGATACCTGATGTATCTTGGAAATAAAGAAAATGGTCCGCTGCCGGAGAAATCCAGCGATGACTATATGACAACGATGACACAGACCAACCGCGAAATCGTGATTGCTGAGGATGCGGAGCGCATCAACCACGATATGATGCCGGAGACGATCAAAAAAAATCTGGAAAAGAAACGCGTGTATTCCACCGTTTGTGGAATCCGTCACACCGATGGAGGTGTCCGCCAAAAAAGAATACAATACGCCTATCTGGATCGGCTGAGTGAGCAGGTTGTGATTACGCGGAGCGATGTCACAGAGCTGTTCAACCAGCAAAGGCAGCAGCACGATATGCTGCAGACCGCCCTCCTTGCCGCAGAGCAGGCGAACAGCGCAAAAAGCGATTTCCTCTCGCGCATGAGCCATGAAATTCGCACACCGATGAACGCGATTATCGGAATGTCCACCATCGCGGCACAGTCCATCGGGGATGATGCCCAGGTGGCGGACTGCATCAGTAAAATTGGAATTTCCTCACGCTTTTTGCTCTCGCTCATCAACGATATCTTAGACATGAGCAGAATTGAAAGCGGCAAGGTGCTGCTTAAAAATGAAAAGATTCCGTTTGAAGAATTTTTGAATGGAATCAACTCCATTTGCTACAACCAGGCCGCTGCAAAAAATATCGACTATGAAAACATTGTGGATGCCAGCGTGGAGGATTACTACATGGGGGATGCGATGAAGCTTCAGCAGGTGATCATCAACATCCTTTCCAATGCCATCAAATTCACTCCCGAACACGGGAAAGTATCCATCAGTGTCCGCCAGATGAAAAAGCAAAAGAACGATGCGGTGCTGCGTTTTGTAATCAACGACACAGGCTGCGGGATCACGGAGGAGTATCTTCCACATTTGTTTGAACCGTTTTCACAGGAGGATTCCGGCACGACTGCGATGTATGGAGGCACAGGACTTGGCCTTGCAATCTGTAAAAACCTCGTTGCGATGATGGACGGTACGATTGCGGTACGCAGCATCAAGGGCGTGGGCAGTGAATTCACCATAGATGTGAAGCTCGGCATTACGGAAGAGACAAAAACAAGATATGCCAGGAAACAGCACTATAATTTTGCGGAGCTGAAAGCACTGGTGGTGGATGACGATGTTGTGGTTTGCGAGCAGGCGGTCATCACCTTAAAGGAAATCGGTGTAAAATCGGAATGGGTAGACAGCGGACACAAGGCCGTGGCACGCGTGAAAGAAAAGTGGGCCAACAAAGAATACTTTGACCTGGTTCTGATCGATTGGAAAATGCCCGAAATGGACGGAATCGAAACCGCAAAACAAATTCGTAAAATCGTCGGCCCGGAGGTTACCATCATTATTATGACGGCCTATGACTGGGCGGCAATCGAGCATGAAGCAAAGCTGGCGGGCGTCAACCTGCTGATGAGCAAGCCGATGTTTAAATCCTCTCTCATCTCCGCCTTTGAAAAAGCGTTCTGCGAAAAGCAGGATGAAACGGAAATCAAGCAGGATTTTAATTTTGAGGGGAAAAGAGTGCTTTTGGTGGAGGATCATCCTCTGAACGTGGAGGTTGCCAAAAAGCTGTTGGAGCGCAAGGGCTTTTTGGTTGAGCACGCAGAAAATGGAGTGCAGGCTGTGGAAATGTATGCCAAAACACCCGAAAGGTACTACGATGCCATCTTAATGGACATTCGGATGCCCCAGATGGATGGCTTGCAGGCGACAACCACAATCCGCCACATGAGCAAAGGAACCGCAAAAACGATTCCGATTATCGCAATGACTGCAAATGCGTTTGATGACGATGTGCAAAAATCGAAAGCAGCAGGCATGGATGCCCACCTTGCAAAGCCCATTGAACCGAAGCAGCTGTTTCAAACCCTCTATGATTTTCTTTACGGAAGAAGGGATGAAAGCGATGACTCGAATTAAACGAATCACCACCTGTTTCCTGTCCATAATGTTGAGCTTCTCTTTGTTTGCTGCCCCTGCGTTTGCAGCAGAGGCGGAAACAAGGAGTGACCAGCGTGTCGTGAAGGTAGCCTATCCGGAACAAAAGTACCTGACGGAAATCGATGAAAACGGAAGCTACTATGGCTATTCGTTCGACTACTTAAACAAGGTCGCAGAATTTGCAAATTGGAAACTTGAGTACATAACATACCCCGGTATGAGCCTGAACGACCAGATTACGAGCGGTTTGAAGGCAATCGAAACAGGCGAAGCAGATTTGCTTGGCACTGTGCTGCGAAGTGAAGCGCTGGAAGAGATGTTCCTTTATCCGCAGTATAATTATGGAATGGTCTATACCACGCTGGAGGTTTTGGATACCAATCTTGAGATAACGGAAACGAACTTCATGCAGGTGAGCCCGTTAAAAGTTGCGATTATTGAAACAGCAAAAACCCGCAATGCAGAGCTGGATGAATATGTAAAGGAAACAAAACTGAACTGTGAATATGTCGTTTGCGACACGACAGAGGAACAGATTGAAGCCCTGAAAAACGGCAGTGCGGATGCCCTGCTCAAGGTGTCGCTGACGTTTCTTCCCGATCTGAAGCAGATTGCACAGTTTGCACCCCGGCCCTTTTATTTTGCCGCAGGCAAGGGAAACGAAGCTGTGATCGCGGAGCTGGATGAGGCGATCCGAAAAATTCATATTACGGACCCATACTTTGAAAGCAGACTGCGTTCCAAGTATTTTATCAACACCATTGGAGATTTTTCCTTATCAGAGACAGAGCGTGCATATGTAGCCGAAAACCCCACGCTTCAGGTATTGCTATTCCCTCAATATGCGCCGTTTTCACTCGTGGACAAAAAGGGCGAGTTATGCGGAATGTCCGTTTCTATCTTAAACGAGATCGGCGGAAAGGCCGGCCTTGCGTTTGAATATCATGTGGCAGAAGAAAATAAAACGATCAGTGAACAGACGGCTTGCGGAAAATACGACATCATACTTGGGCCTCCGCACAGCAATACCTTGGTGGAGGACAGCGGTCTTGTTTTATCGCAGCCCTACCTTGAGGCGAATTTAACGATGTTTCTCAACAAGTCTGCGGAAAGAAAGCCAAAATCCGAATGGGTTTTGGGACTGGTAAACGACGTGCCAGATCCGGTTGGCGAGGAATACAAAGAAGTCCGCTATTATAATACGACCGAAGAATGTCTGGATGCAGTGAATCGGGGTGAAGCGGACTATGGATACACCAGCAGATATAGCCTGGACTTCTATACCTCGGGCAACAGTCACAGAAATCTTCTCTATTTAAACTTATCCGGATACAACCGTGAGGTGGGCTTTTATGTGCCGAATACGGAATCCAGTGAGCTGTTGTCTATCATCAATAAGTATGTGCGAAGTACATCGCAGAAGGATATCCACGGCCATTTGTCCCTGGCACTGGATCACAAGGATTATGGCGGGCTGAAGGAAATCATGAACAACAACCCGCTGCTCGTAATTATTGTGGGAGTTATTTTCTTCTCGCTGATCATGCTGACGATTATGCTGGCGATTTACAGCAACACCAACAAAAAGAGGAACCAGAAATTGCAGTTGGCCTACACCGCAAAGAGCGATTTCCTCTCCAGAATGAGCCATGACATGCGTACTCCGATGAACGGAATCATCGGCTTAACCGAGCTGACCTTAGATCTGAAGGGTTTACTGCCGGAGGTTGAAGACAATTTAACCAAGATTGACGAGTCGGCACACTACCTGCTCAGCCTGATCAACGACACGCTGGACATGAACAAAATCGAAAGCAACAAAATTGTGCTGAACCGCGAAGCCACCAACATTGACACCTTTTTCAATCAGATGATCGGGGTTGTCCAGGTGAGTGCCGAGCAGAAGAAGGTAAACCTGATTGCTGTCTCAAAGACACCGGCACTTCCCATGGTGTACTTAGACAAAGTGCGCGTACAGCAGATCTTTTTCAATCTCGTTTCCAACGCCATTAAATTTACGCCCGAAAACGGCACCGTGGAAGCCCGGAACGAATGCACGTGTCTTGGCGAAACGCAGGTCAAAACAAAGCTGGTTGTCAAGGATAACGGCATCGGTATCGATGCGGATTTCCTGCCAAGAATTTTTGAACCGTTTGAGCAGGAAAACAACTCGACAACCACCAACTACGCAGGAACCGGTCTGGGACTTGCCATCGTGAAAAATCTTGTCGAGATGATGGGCGGAACCATTTCGGTTGTGAGTGAAAAAGGAGTCGGTTCCGAATTTACGGTGGAGCTTGTGTTTGATGTGGCTGGAGAACAGCCGGAGCCTGAGATGAAGGCAGAAAGATTCGAGATCAGCTTAACCGGGAAACGTGTGCTTCTCTGTGAAGATCATCCGCTCAACACGCAGATTGCAACCAGACTGCTGCAAAAGAAGGGGATGCTGGTGGAACATGCGGAAAACGGTCAGAGCGCAGTAGAGCTGTTTGGACAGGCAGAACCCGGCTATTACGATGTTATCCTGATGGATATTCGGATGCCGGTTATGGATGGAATCACGGCGGCAAAAACGATTCGGGCCCTTGACCGCACGGATGCAAAAAGCATACCGATTATTGCAATGACTGCAAATGCCTTTGACGAGGATGTGAAGAAAAGTCTGGATGCCGGCATGAATGCGCATCTGGCAAAGCCCATCGAACCAGCCGGGCTGTTTCAGACCATCTGCGATTTGATTGGCACAGTGGACGCAGATACCGAAAACTAAAGCAATGCAATGTGGAGGAAGCAAAACATGAATATTTGGAAGAGAATCACCGGATCGGTACTGGCCTTTACCCTGCTCGCCTCGGCGGCCATTCCCGCCCTGGCAGCGGAGGAATCAAAAACCGTCCGGGTGGCCGTGATGAACTACCCCAATTTTATCGAGCGTGAGGAAGACGGAACGGTCAGCGGTTACGCAGCCGAATATTTAGGTGACATTGCAGATTACACCGGCTGGAGCTATGAATATGTGGATATGCCGTTTGGCGAAGCACTTGAAAAGCTGCATGCCGGTCAGGTGGACATCGTCGCGGCGACGCAGAAGGCGCCGGGGCGGGAAGAGCTGTACGATTTTTCCGAAAGCTCTATGGGCGAGAACGGCGCACTTCTCTGCGTGCTCGCAGATGATACGCGGTATGCGTATCAGGATTTCGCCAGCTTTGAAGGTCTGCGTGTCGGAGGAATCACAGGCTCTGCCTACGTTGAGCTGTGCGAAAGCTATATGGCGGAGCAGAAGATCGACGGCACGATGACGGAATTTAAAACCAATGAGGAAGCGCGGGCGGCACTCGATGCCGGGCAGGTGGATGCGCTGATCATGGGGACAATCCGGTATACAAACGATTACAAGGTGATTGCCCGCCTGACCCCGACGCAGATGTATTTTGCCTGCAATCCCAACGATCCGGAGATCAAGGCCGGCATCGATGCGGCTCAAACATATATCCATGCAAACAACCGCTATTATGAAATGGCGCTGGATGAGAAATATTTCAGCGATATTCAGGATTCCCAGGTGTTCAGCAAGGCGGAGCAGGCCTATATTGCGTCGCTGAAAGCGATCAATCTGGGGTATGTCTCGAACCAGGACCCGGTATCCTACACGGATGCCGATACCGGAGAATTTGCCGGAATGACCCGTCAAATCATGGACAGAATTTCTGAGATCAGCGGACTTCAGTTTCACTATATCCCACTTCCTGCCGGAAAGATCAATTATGACTATTTAAGACAGCATCAAATCGGGCTGGTTTCCAGCGTGGAGTATACCAGCATCAACCGTAAAGCAAAAGGCCTGCAGTTGTCCGACCCGTATCTCAGCGCTCAAAAGGTTTTTGTGGGCCGAAGCAATTTTACGTTTGACAAAAACGCATCGCATGTGGTTGCGATGGCGACCGGATCGGAGAATATAGAAGCCTTTTTGCAGACGAAATATCCCAATTTCCGAATCCTTGTTTACGACACCATCGAGGACAGCTTCCGTGCGGTGGTGAAGGGGGAAGCGGATCTTCTGATGCAGAATCAGTATGTGGTGACGAACCTTCTCTCAAAGCCGCAGTATGATACCTTGTCCGCTTACCCGGTGGAGGGACTGAGTGACCAGCTGTGCCTGAGTGCGCTTTCGCTTATTGATGTCGAGGGGCAGCCGGAGGGCTTTCTTGCCGATCCATGCCTGATCTCCATTCTCAATAAGAGCATTGCTCAGATCAGCGGCGATGAGGCATCGCAGATCGTTGCCAAATTTACAACCGGAAAACCGTACCGCCTCACCTTGCAGGACACCCTGTATAAATACCGCGTTCCGTTTGCCGTGATTGCATTTCTGATGCTTGTCTGTATTGGCATGTTCATTCTCATTCTGATGATCCGGCAGAGAAACATGAAAAAGATGGAGCTTAAAAACCAGCTTCTTTCCGAGGCGGCGCTTCGGGCGGATCACGCAAACAAAGCAAAATCGGAATTTCTTGCCCGCATGAGCCACGAAATCCGCACGCCCATGAATGCCATCGTTGGACTGACCGAAATCGCCAGACATCATTCGGGTGAAAAAGAAAAGATGGAGGATTGTCTCTCAAAGATCGATTCCTCCGCAAAAATATTGCTTGGGATTATCAATGATGTGCTGGATATGTCCGCGATCGAGAGCGAAAAGCTGAAAATTGCACACAATCCGTTCGACTTGAAGGCACTGATTTCCGCGATCTCCACCCTGTACTACACCCAGTGCAAAAACAAAAACATCACATTTGAAGTGAAGCTGACGGACGTGACGGAAGAGCGGCTGATCGGCGACGCACTCCGGGTAAACCAGATTCTGCTTAACCTGCTCTCCAATGCGTACAAGTTCACACCGGAGGGCGGAACGATCACGGTCATGGTATTGCAGGAAAAGCGCGCCGGGAAAAAGGTGTATTTCCGTTTTTCGGTCAGCGATAATGGCTGCGGTATTTCCGAGGAGATGCAGACGCGGATTTTCAACCCGTTTGAGCAGGAAAGTGCGACGACGGCGCTCTCGCACGGCGGAAGCGGGCTGGGACTGTCGATCACGAAAAACCTGGTGCAGATGATGCAGGGCGCGATCAAGGTGGAAAGCAAAAAGGATGTTGGCACGACGTTTACCGTGGAGCTTCCGTTTGACGTGGATACCGCCGCAGCGCAGCAGGATGGCGCAAAACTGAAGGACATTCGGGCGCTGGTTGTTGACGATGACAGCAACACGCTGGAATACACCTCCATTGTACTTGACCGGATCGGTGTACAATATGAAACCGCTACGGACGGAGAGAGCGCGATTCAGTTGCTGAGTGATCAGCACAGGCGAGGCAGCGGTTATGATATCTGCTTTGTGGACTGGAAGATGCCAGGCAAGAATGGCGTTGAGGTAACCAGAAAAATCCGTGAGCTGTATGACCAGGACACCATTATCATCATCGTATCCGCTTACGATTTATCAGAGGTAGAAGAGGAAGCGAAGGCGGCCGGCGCGAATATGTTTATTTCCAAGCCGCTGTTCCAGTCTGCCGTTTACAATGTGCTGATGACACTGAGCGGCGGAAAATATACGAAGCTCACAGCAGACCAGTCCGCGTATGACTTTACGGGAAAACGGATTCTGCTTGCAGAAGACAACGAATTAAACCGCGAAATCGCAACGGATCTGCTTGAAATGGTAAATCTGAAGGTGGACTGCGCGGAAAACGGCAAAGAAGCGCTCGATATGTTCAACGCTTCCGCCGCAGGTACCTACGATGCAATTCTGATGGATGTACAGATGCCGATCATGGATGGATATGAAGCAACCAGGGAAATCCGCAAGTCGGGGCACCCCCAGGCCAAATCCATTTCCATCTATGCTATGACAGCCAATGCTTTTTCGGAGGACGTGTCGGCGGCCTTCTCCGCCGGGATGAGCGGGCATATTGCGAAACCGATTGATACGGCGGTTTTGTATAGTACGCTTGATAAATGTTTTGGTGAGGGGGCGTGATGGCTGGTTCCGGCTCAGAAAAAATTATAATAAAAATCGCACACAATTCTTTCGCTTTGTGTGCGATTTTTATTATTTTCACATCAACCAAGCCAACCCATTCAACCCTATAGCATACCCAACCACAATCACCATAAAGCAGGCAATCACCGGTATGGTTCGCCGGATCAGTGTACCGATAGACACCTTAAAATATTCGGTCGCAACAAACAGACAGATATGGGTCGGGGAGACCTGCATGGCCGCATACGCCGTACACATCAGAGCAATGACCAGCGGGAGACCCGCGCCGGGAACTGCCGCCATCGCCATCGGCATACACAGTGCGATGATGGCATTGGAACCGCTGATGACCGTCCCCACAAAGAAGATCAGGATGAACACGAAGAATGCAGGAATCGGCAGGGTTGAGAACACCTCCGGCAGACTGTGAATCACCCCCGTGGAGGTGACAATATCCTTGAAGATCATAATCAAAAATGTATTATAAATAATGGCAGGTTCAAAAGCCGTATGAAACATGGGAAGAATTTCTTTGAAGGAAAATCGATCCACAATGAAATTCACCACAATCACAATGGGTGTGACGATGTAAACCGGCATATCCAGAACGATGATCAATGCCACGACCATGGTAATGGACCACAGGCTTCTGAAAAACTTCTTGATTTCGGCTCGTCGGCCATGTTTGGAAAGCTGCGCGCCCTGCTCTGTCTCCTTCGGGATTTTCCGCAGATAAAACACATAGCCCAGTAAAAACAGCGCCGCTACCATCGGCAGCATGGCGAGGACAAACGAAGAGATGCTCACGCCGCTCAAGGTGATTCCAATCAAAATAGCACTGAAGGTCGGCACAAAGCTTTCCGGTATATGGCGGAAAAAGCTGGTGACAAATGCCTTATCCTCGGCGCTTAAATAATTCCCACAGGCGCTGTCTACCATGGCGGCGCAGATATTCATGGCACCGGCAGACGGCAAAAGCCCGATGACCGCAGGGGTCAGGGAAGCGTTGATGCGCCGGTTGTTGAAAATCCCGTCCAGCGATTCCCGCGCACCCTGCAGGCGCTTCCTCTTTTCCAGCATCCGCTGAAGAAAGGTGACCACATAAAAACTCAGAGCTACGGAAAGCGTACTCCAGTGGGTAACAGATTTCACCGTCAGCAGTGCGGCGTCACGCATAGAAATCCCATAAATAAGGACCGCAGCCACGATACCGCTGAGAATCGCAGCCGCCAGCGGCTTTTTAAACCATAAGATGACAATGATAACCAAAAATACAAGACAAAGCTTAATCAAATCCACAAACGGCTCCTCCCTTATTATTTTATTCCGTAAACGCCTGTTTCAGGCGGTTCAAGCCTTCCTCGACCAGATGCCTTGGCGCTGCAATGTTCATCCGCATGCAGAGATCACCGCTGTCAATGCAGGTTCTGCCATTGTTTAAGATCACGCCCGCCCGGTTCACGCAGCGGTCGACGATTTCGTCCATGCTGTATCCGGTATCCCGAAAATCCAACCAGATCAGATACGTTCCCTCCGGGCGCGCCATCCGAACCTGTGGCAGATGTTCTTTGAGAAAGGCTTCTGTAAATGCCGCATTGTCCGCGAGATATCCGTTGAGGAGATCGACCCACGGGCCGCCCTCCTGGTAAGCCGAAATCAGGGCTTCCATCGAAAGTGCATTGCAATTATTGTAATGGGTTGCATCCCCATAATCCTGAAATTGTTTCGCAAGCCCTTCGTCAAAGATCACCGCGTAGGAAATCACAAGTCCTGCCAGATTAAATGTTTTCGTCGGCGCATAAAGCGAGATCACCCGGTTTCTCCAGCTTCCCGCCACCGTATGAAGCGGCGTGTGTTTCCGGCCATAGGCAAAATCCGCCCAGATCTCATCCGCAACGATGGTAACGTTATATTTCTCACAGAGCTTCACGTAGCGGATGATTTCATCCGTTTCCCATACCCGCCCCACCGGGTTGCTGGGCGAACAGAACAGTGCCACCTTGACAGGGTGCTTCCGCAGCTTTTCTTCCATGTCCTCAAAATCAATCTCATAGCGGTTTCCATCGAAATGCAGAGGATTGGCGACCAAAAGCCGCTCATGCTGCGTGATGATTTCTTTGAACTTTGCGTAGCCCGGAGTCTGCACCAGAACCCCATCCCCCTTATCGGTCAGCACCTCAAGCGCCGTGGCGATAGAGCCAAGCACGGAATGCTGATAAAGGATGTGCTCCGGCTTGAGGGTGTCAACTCCGAAACGGTCTCTATGCCACTGGATAATCGCGTCATAAAAGCGCTGTTCCGGCCGGAAATATCCGAATACCGGATGCTTTAACCGCTCCTCAATCCCCTGAATCACAAAATCCGGTGTTTCAAAATCCATATCGGCAATCCACATCGGCAGCACCTGCGGGCAGGTACTGGGCGGGCAGCAATCCCACTTGATGCAGCCCGTCCCCTTTCTATTGAAAGACTTATTAAAATCGTAGCTCATGTTTCTTCCTCCTGTGTTTTACATCAAGTTTAAGAATGCTCCCGCAACAATGGTGGAAACGATGGATACTGCCACAATTCCGGCAATGATCATTTTCGGCATCAGAACACCATTTAAGAACAGGCGCTCCTCCTCTGTCTCCGCAACCGCTGCAATGGCTTCATCCGTAATGATATAGTTGAATGGGAAGCCCAAAAAGCAGTTTAATCCAATCGCGATCGACAGGGTCGGGGAGTATTTCATAAACTTTCCGACCGTCACAGAGGAAACGGTGATGGCAACGGTTGCCAGTGCCAAAAATCCAAGGATTGGAATAATCAGTTCCAGAAGCTGCTGCGGCGTGGAGCCGGCAAAGTTTCTCATAAAGGAAGCGGTTAAGCAAACCTGCAAAATACCATAGGACTCCGCTTTCTTCAGCGGTTCTTTTTCCAGGAAGCCAAATACAACGCCCAGAATACCAAAGGTAATGTACAGAATCGTATCACTGAAATATTTGCTGGTATAAAGGTTGATGGTGTATACAATCAGGGAAATCACACTCAGCTTCGCGAGGTAATAGGTATAGGTTTTGTATTTTGCAGGAACCAGATCATTTAATGTCTTTCTTCCGGTTGTGCTTTTGGTGCTTTCCTTTCCCTCGGATTTTGCCGCCGCCGTTTTCCAGATGGAGGTGCCTGCCCTGAAATCGGTTATCATAGACTTACATTCTTTGCGCAGGAAAAAGCTGGTCAGCGGGAATCCGAAAAATCCCTGGAATACAAACACCAGCGTTGCCAGCATTGCAATCTGATCCAGTCCACGTTCCAGTGCCGCGTCACTCATCAGCAGAGAAGCCATACCGCCGCCGGTCAGCGGAGGAATTGCCGCCACCGTCATTTCTTTTCCAAAGATTACAAAACCCAGCCCGCCTACAATGACCACAATTCCGGCAACTGCGGTAAGCGTGATCACAACCGTTTTCCAGTCCTGTTTAATCTGGTTGATGTCAAACATGGTTCCGACATGAAGCAGAATAAACAAAAGCGTAATCTGACGAATCTGGTTTACATAAGATATATCAAGGATGTCTTTCGGAAATACGGAGCTCCAGTAGCCCGCCAGAAAGATAATCGATACAATCAGCAGAGACGGAATCCTGGCTTTTGTTTTTTTCGTAATCACTTCCGCAACATACATTGCCACGAACACAACTGCAAGTGCTGTAACTAACGTCCATTTCATAGTTTTTTCCCCTTTTCTTTATCCCCTTATTGTAAAATGTCCAAAGCAACCTGTGCCGTCATCTCAACCGATGGCGCCAGTACCGCTTCATCAATATCAAATTTGGAATTATGATGCTCTTCCCCGGAACCGACCTTCGGATTTTTAATCCCCACCAGTGCAAGGACACCCGGATATCGCTGCTGATAGCGCCCAAAGGACTCGGTGGCGTACCACGGTTCGCTGGTCACGATATATTCCTCGCCCATCGTTTCCTTCACACAGTTTTCCGCAATCCGGGAAACCTCCGGATCGTTGATGACGGCGGAATTGGTGACTATTTTTCTCTCATACACCACTTCACAGCCATGAATCTTTGCGACTTCTTCCGTAACACTGCACATGATTTCCATGGCTTTGACTCCTGCATCATAGTCGAAGTAGCGAAGCGTTCCAGAAAAGAATCCATCCGACGCAATGATATTGCCCTTGCTGCCAACCTGAATCTGTCCTACCGAGAAGACGACCGGGTTCGCCGGGTTCAGGCGCGCCTTCATCATCCCCGGAATCAGGGAAATGATATCCACGATACAGCCCGCCGGGTTAATGCACAGGTCAGGCCGGCTGCCATGCCCGCCCTTTCCAACCAGCTTGATGGTGTAGCCCGCCACCGATGCCATCCTTGGCCCGGCCTGCAAAGAGACCTTGCCGCTTTCCAGCCCCGCATAAAGGTGGATGGCCCAGCAGTAATCAATCTGATAGTCCTCCAGCGCCTTCAACATCGTCTCGATGCCTTCTCCATTTTCTTCTGCCTGTTCAAAACAAAACAGAATGCGTCCCGACATCTTCCCGATGACCTCCTTAAGCACCTTTGCCGCGCCTAAGGCAATCGCCATGTGACCATCGTGACCACATAAGTGGGCGGTCCCTTTTGTCCCTGAAATACAGCTTCGTTTTCCTGCCAGATTTTCCGGGTCCTCCACGATAGGCAGCGCATCCATATCCGACCGGATCAATAAGGTCTTTCCCGGCTTCCCGGAATCCAGCGTGGCAATGATTCCACATTCTCCCACAGACACAAACGGGATGTCCATGGCCTCAAGCTCCTGCTTGATCCTCCTGCTGGTGCCGTATTCTTTTAAGCTTGCTTCCGGGTTTTCGTGAAAATAGCGGCGCAGGCCGACCACATATTCCCCGGAACGTCCGGCCAGCTCTTTGATGTTTGCTTTCAATAACATAATCTCCTTCCACATTTATTTGTCTGTATTGTACAAAGTGGAGTGGACTCCATGTCAAGAAAGAAACCATTTTTTTAATATTTACTTTTATTGGGCGGTATGCCATAATACATTTGATACCATTTCACAACGGATGAATGGAGATTTTTATGAAGATTGGCGAATTTTCCAGACTGCATCATGTCAGTATTGACACGGTGCGTTTTTATGTGAATGAAGGACTGCTGGTTCCAATTAAGGATGGATATCACTATCAGTTTGACCAGCAGTGCTCCACGGATTTTCTCAATATTATGCTGTTAAAAGAAGTCGGTTTCTCCCCATCTTTGACACTTTATTACGATGAAAATCCCAGAAACCGTTGAAAAATCAATAGTTTCTGGGACTTATTTATTTTTATGAAAAGCGTACTAACTTTCTGTGTCTATCGTAGTTTTGACTTGC
>JAQUVX010000016.1 GCA_028693165.1 Lachnospiraceae bacterium
GTTCTAACATATCACGATGTTCTGGATGCAATTCTAACAGTTCCGTATTGATTTTTAGCCTTGCAACATAATTTTCTATTGTTGGTTCCTTTTGAATCATAATTCACCTTCCTTAAAACTTAATTTTATTTGTGAAAGCTAATTGCTCCAGCTATTGCAAATAATGCTGCCGGAATCAATAAATTATCAGCTGCTCCACCACTAACATACCAAGCGCAAAGCAATAACCCCATTGCTATGTATCCCATGTTTTCTCCTCTAAAAATTTAATTTACTGTCCATTTCCCGCCCATTGCTCTGCCATAGCTTTTGCAATTCCCGGAAATGTTTTTGCTCTTACTTTCGGATCCCGGCTTGATTTTAGTTTGTATTTTGTGTAAATTTGCGGATCTCTGTTGGCAGATGTACTCCCTACCCACAATTCTTTAGGTTCAACCCAATATGTAGGAAGCAGCGGAGGCAAGCCCTTTAACCACAGACACGTTCTTTTCTTCCATGGATCGCCGAACATATATGGTTCTACTGCCTGCGTATATTTAGGCAACCCGAAGATCTTTAACATCGTTGGATTTTCAATAGCAACTCTTTCACAGTCTGTAAACAAAAACGCTTTGAAAAACTCTGCAGCTTTCTTTCCTTTTTCCCACCGCTCATGATCCTTTATGCTCCCATCATGGTTGAATAACCTGACCGCTCCAGCTGCCGTTAGATATGTGCATGGTGGAAACGCAATTATCATATCCCAGTGCATCTTGAGCAGTTCCAGTACGTCAACTTGCAAATGCCACTCCGGGTGCCCACCTGAACACGCCTCTACATCGCAGCTGTAAGCCTCGTGCCCTAAATTACGCAATTCAACGGTCACTGCTTGGCTTTCCTCGCAGGCTACTAAAATTCTCATTGTCTTTTTCTCCAAAAACTTAATTTTCCTACGACTCTCCATGCCGCTCCAGAATCTCGACTCCATGTTTCAACAGCTCGTTTAACGCTTTATGCGTAGCGTCTGCCCACCGATCATATGCATCACACGTTCCAAAACATTCCTGCTCAAACGCTTCGCCCCGTAAGGCATTCACAGCCTTCCCACAATGTTTGCAAGGTTTATCCATTTTTGCTTCTCCCTCCTTCAAATCTTTATTTAAAGCATCTTTTAATTCTTCATATACTTCAGCCATCGCCCATAGATTTCTATAAAATAATGCTACAAATCCTTGGAAGCAATCAACATCGTAGCTACACCAATCGAACATTGTTTCATCAAATTCTTCGTCGTCAGTAAAGAAACTTTCATCTACGGAATCTTTGTATTTTCCTCTGTCAAATTCCTTCACTATCCTTCTTGCATAATCTCTCGCTGTTACATCTTCATCGTAATTTCGATACCACGCTTCTCCGTCTTTTGCATAGCAAGAATTTGTGGCAAGTTCAATCGTGTCCATATCTTGCACTGGTTTGTTGCAAATAACGTGACTATATTTCATTGTTTCACCTCCAGAAATTTAATTTGCTTCATATTCACGTATCTTCTCTTCCAATTCTAAAAGTTCATTTTCAAAACATTTTTCCACATTCTCACGCAAGCTATCATCCATTTTTTTAAATTTCTTGCAATACTGTTCATGGTCAATGTTTCTGCTTCGTGATGGGATCATGTCTCCACATACAATACTTTTTCTCGCTAATTCGAGTACGTACTTTGCGTATTCAATGTTTTTTTCTCCTACTCTCACAGGAATCGCCCAGTGCATAGAATTTTTGCATTTACAGCATTTAACTTTTTTACTCATAGATTCACTCCTTTTAATGCCTTAATAAAAGCCCTCTCTAACGTCTCCTCACAATCTCCCACCACTCCGCCGCCTGCTCCAATGTCAACTCCTGGGTGCCGCACAGCCCAAAATGCTCCAGGCACTCCAATACCAGCTCATGCTGCGGTGTCCGGCTGCGCTCTGCCAGGCGGCGTAGGTAATCTGATACGGTCAATTACACCTCCCGCAGCACATCCCGCATAACCGCCAGATTGCTGTCCATATGTACATTGACATCTCTTGTGCCGCCATTGATATACCGGATCTGTACTGTGTCATCATTCAGGTACTTGATGTCTTCCAGTTCCGGCATCTCTCCACTCATCAGTATCGCTTTTTTCAAATGTAACAACATTACTGTCGTATTATAATTTTCCTTCATCTTGTCTCCTCTTTGATTTTCCGTATCCTTGCTTTCAAGGACTCCATTACCCAGTTCTGTACATCGTCCTTCCGCTGCAGCGCCTGCATCACGTCCTCATCTCGGGTGCCGGTGCATACCAGGTGGTGGACGATCACCTTGTCCTGCTGGCCCTGCCGGTGCAGCCGTTTATTTGCCTGGGTGTACAGTTCATAGTTCCATGTAAGCCCGAACCAGATCACGTGATTTCCACCTTGCTGCAGGTTCAGCCCGTAGGCCGCGCTGGCCGGATGGGCAAGCAGTACATCGATCCTGCGTGCATTCCAGTCATCCTCATCCTGCGGCGTCTTCAGTTCCCGGATTCGCAGTCCGGATTTCTCCAGGGCCTTCAGGATCCTCGTTCGATCGTGCTGGTAATTATAAAACACCAACGCCGGTTTCCCCTGCAGGGATTCGACCAGCTCCAGGAATGCTTCGATTTTGCAGCCATGGATCTCATGCACCTGACGATCCTCATCATACAGGGCACCGTTGGCTAGCTGCAGAAGTTTGTTGCTCAGTGCCGCAGCACTGGTCACGCTGATGTCCGTTTCATCCTCCGGAAGCTCCAGCACCATTTTTCGCTCAAGCTCGTAATAAGCCTTCAATGATTTGGCATCCAGCTCCACCGGGATCTCGTGGTAGGTGATATCCGGAAGCTGCAAATAATCCTCGGACTTCATGCTGATGCAGATGTCAGAAATCTTCTGCAGGATCGCCGGCTCTGTCCCCGGTTTTGCCTCGTAGCTGTACACCATGCCATCAGCTCCACGCTTGTCCGGCTGAAAGTACCGTTCCCGGAACTGGCTATATCGCTTTCCCAGTCGATCCCCACCGTCCAGTAAAAACACCTGCGCCCACAGGTCAGCCAGTCCATTGGGGGACGGTGTCCCGGTCAGCTCCACCAGACGATCGATGTGACTGCTTACCCCCGCAAGGGCTTTAAACCGTTTCGCGCTATGGCTCTTGAAGCTGCTGGACTCGTCCACAACCACCATGTCAAACGGCCATGCGTTCCGGTAATAATCTACCAGCCATACCACGTTCTCGCGGTTGGTGATGTAGATGTCCGCCGGTGTGTTCAGCGCCCGTATCCGCTTCGCCTGACTGCCAAGCACCGGCGATACCCGCAGCAGCTTCGTGTGATCCCATTTGTCCTTCTCTCTGGTCCAGGTACCCTCTGCCACTTTCTTCGGTGCAATCACGAGAACCTTTCGGACAAGGAACCGGTTGTATTTCAGCTCCCGGATGGCCGTCAGCGTGGTAACCGTTTTCCCAAGGCCTTAACCCATATCTAAGAACAGGCCTAATTTTTTAATCTCAATGATCTGGTTGATACAATGCTGCTGATAGGCATGTGGCTTAAATATCATTTGGCATCACCTCTCTTTCCAGCCATATTGGCTATAACCCGTATTTTTTATCCAATGCCCGACTCGTATCGCTGTATCCAAGGCCATGGAAGAACTGACTTAAACCTGTGATCCCTTTGACCACAAACACAGCCTGCCCCAGATCCTGCAACCGCTGGATCTGTATCTGCTGCAGCGCTGACAGCTTCCCTGTGTCCGACTTCAGCTCCACAAAGATTGCTGGGCGCCCGGAGAAAATCACAATACGATCAGGCACCCCGTCGTTCCCGGGGCTTACCCACTTGTGGGCTCTGCCGCCCAGCTTCTTAACTTCGCTTACCAGGATCTTCTCGATCTCTTTCTCGATCATGCGTTCATCTCCTTCTCATACGCAGCCCAAAGTTTTTTAAACTCAGAGACCGCTTCTCTGCAAGCCCGTTTCGAATGTAAATACCCCACATATTCTTTTGCGGAATCAAGATCCGGAAAGTTTTTATCTTGCCGAGCGTCCCTGATAAAGTCACCCCTTGCACTATTTGTAACTCGCCTCGTAAATATCCATTCTTTAAACTTCATTTTTCCCTCACTACGTACACTACTACGCGCGTATGATGTGTATACATAGGTGCGTCAGGCATAATACGTGTACGCCTATTCTATTTATTTTTATATTCCTATATACTAAAAGTAGTTATAGTAGTTGATTGTTAATAAACCCTTATTTTATATAGCTTTTTTCCAGCTACTTTCCATGCTACTTTCTATGCTACTTACTACCAACTATGCCTACCTTGCAAAGTAGTAAACTACTTTTGATCTTTTAGATGGTAGCTGATACTTTTAAATCCTTCTGAACCCTTTCTGATTTCCATATGGTTTCATAAGCCTTGCAGTTTTTATCCTTTCCCAGCCGGCCATATGTTCCATAATTCCGTTTATTTCTATGCTATCTATCCTTCTCATCCGATGTTTATCTGCTCCAAAGCACTCCACCCATATTTCAATCGCGCAGACTCTTTCTCTCCTCACTAAGCTGACTTCTTCGCTCATTGGCATCTGTCTACTCCAAAATGCCCTTCTTTGCCCGAGATCTATCTGATCCCAATTAGAAGGAATCGGTCTTTCCAAAAAATCCTGAATTAATCCCTCTTTATCATTGCTTTCACGGTGCTCCTCTTGTGCAACTGCTGACAAATTTGCCAACTCTCCCGACATATACAGTGGTTCTCCCAGACTCCAATACAGATACGCCTCCGCCCATATTTGATCCACTTCTCCTGGAAGCTCCTGCCACACAGACCGTGCAGGCGGATGAACTCCAACATCCACCGGCCAGAAGCGCCGATTTCCTGTCCTATCCTTTAAAAACTCTGAATCATTGCTGGTTCCAAAGAAAACACATCTTCTAGGATGCTCCTCTGTCCTTCTGCCATAAGCCGCCCGATAAATATCTGATTTTTTGCTTAAAAATTGCTTGACCGCGGAGGTCTCTTGCCGCGTCATAGCCGTAAGCTCACCTATTTCATTAATCCATGTGCCCTGTATAAGCTCTGCGGCTTCTTTACCTTCAAATGATGTAAGGGAGTCAGAAAACCAGCTTTTTCCCAAAACATTGAGAAATGTGCTCTTGCCAATTCCCTGTGGTCCCGTGAAAATAGGCATATAGTCATATTTAACTCCCGCCTGCATAGCACGAGCTACCGCAGCACAAAGTGCTTTGCGAATTACTGCCCTCGTATACTTATTATCATCTGCCCCCAAATACTGTGAAAGCAAGGTGTCCACACGGCAAGTCCCATCCCATCTGAGATTCTTTAAGTAGTCCCTTACCTCGTTAATAGTATTTTGTCCGCCAACTATTGATAAGGCTGCTGAAAGCTTATCCTTTGATGGAATATGATAGTATGTTTCCATGTACCATAAGGCGCCATCATCGTCCCTGTCGACCCAGCGTCTTTTTTCTTCCCCTTTGTTCCACGGCAATGCCCCTAACACCAGTCCGCACCCCGCAAACTCATCTGTAACAATCCTCCCTTTTAAAAGTGGGTCATTCTGAAGGATAAGAACTAAATTGTTAATGGTTTTCTGATAGTTACCCACACCATCCACAGACAGGCTGCTGATCCATGTAAGATCATCCGCAGCGGGGGTTCCCGCAGCGACCTCCGGAAGTGCAAATGCCGCACGCGCCTCCTCATGCTTCTCTTTTGCGATCAGATCCGCTACCGGCTTATCATCCAGTGCCATCCGGCTCATGGCCACAAACGACGGCAGCTTGTTGACCGGGGTTCCGTCTTTTGCCTCATCATCCTTATCTCCGTACAGGTGCAGCCGGACCAGATCAAAAGCATTGACCAGCTGCCCGGAGCATGGATCGGTGGCATGATGGGAATAAAGGAACAGATCCCCATCATATACGATCGCACCGCCGACGGTAGAGCCGCCAGTATAGGTATAGCGCCCCTGCATATCCGTTTCCTCATACATCCCCGGAATAAAACGATCCATTGCCTGTGTAATACTGTATGTCCGGCAGAATGCGCCGATGATACCACGCTTCCGTGTCGGATCCTCCTGCTTTGCCAGTCGTCTGCGCTCGATCGCATCCGTGCCGGGTACCTGCGGCCACTGTGCCACGTCGTGCCAGTCTCCGTACATCCCCAGAATCCCGTCCAGACTACAGAAGGGCTTATCATACACCTCGCAGACATAGACACTGTCACTGCTGCAGCTTGGCCAGTACATCAGCCTCGATGCCTCAAATGTAGTAGGATCACAGAACTCGATCCCGATCAGCGACGCCAGCTTGCGTGCCGCAGGCTCATACTCGTCCGCGGAGGCTGTCCGGTCGGCAGGAATGATGATGCGCAGCCTCGGTGCATACCCGGAGTGCTTCCGGGTACTGTAAACGGCTGCCGCACATCCCAAACCATCGATCCGGCGCAGGATATCCTCCGTCTGCCCGGAGGGAATGTTATCCAGATCCAACGTGATCAGATCCCGGCCCTCAACAAACGCCGCCTTCCGGCGATCATCGGTAAACGTACCACCGACAAAGCCACCGACATCCTTTAACTCGTCCTGCTGGGACTTCGGAAGGTTTAGGTATTCCTGCAGGGACTCTGTCCCTCTTACCGGTATTCTCAGCTTTTCTACAAATTCAGACCACAGGATGCCGCTTTTTGGCCATTGCATGGCCTTTCGGCTTCCGCCGGTACTGATCTGCAGCTTCCGGTTATTCTGCATTGTCTTCCCCTCCTAATCCTTCATATAATAATTACTTTCAAATCCGGCACCTTTCAGAATCAACCCCGGCGCCCAGGGAATCGGCTCGGCCATCAGATCACAGATCTCTTCCACGGTTGTTGTCATCGGTGCGTCGATGATCACCTCATCGTGCACATGGAATACAACTTGCAGGCCTTTTGCCACAACCCGTTCCAGTGTAACTGCCAGACAGTCCCGTGCGATCGCCTGCACGATGTTCTCGGTCATCTTTCCGCCGTAGGTGGATTCAACACCCCATTTCCGCGTCTGCTGTCCGATAGAGTAATAATGCACCGCCAGCTTCCCAAACTGATTTTCTTTTAAAAATGGCTTTGGGTAAAATAGTTTGCGGCCACTTGGCAGCTGCACGGTAAGAAAGATCTGGCCATAGATCACATCGCCCTCCAGAGCAAAGATCAGACCCCGGATCGCCTGCGGCTGCGCTGTCTGCATAACCGTCAGGATCGCCTGCTCAATGGCGTACCACAGATCACAGATCCTCCGGTTCGCCGCTCTCCACCGGTGCACGATATCCGGCAGCTCCTCTTCGGTCAGCCCGCTGCGGAGCGCGCCCATTGCAACCAGAGAATTGACGCCGCCCTGGTATCCAAGGGCAAGCGTTGCGACCTTGCCTTTCTGCCGCAGGGCATACTCCGCGTTTCCCTTGGCGATTTTCTCGATCGGAACATGGAACATCTGGGATGCTGTCGCCTCATAAATTTTCCCGTGTGTGGCAAATACTTCATTGACCCACTGCTCCCCGGCCAGCCACGCGATCACGCGGGCCTCGATGGCGGAGAAATCAGCCACCACAAATTTGTGCCCCTCTGAGGGGATGAATGCCGTCCGGATGAGCTGGGAAAGCGTATCCGGCACATTTCCGTACAGGATATGAATCCCCTCATAATTCTTCTGTTTGACCAGCTTTCTCGCGTAATCCAGTGTCTTGATATAGTTTCGTGGAAGGTTCTGCATCTGCACCAAGCGCCCCGCCCATCTACCGGTGCGGTTCGCTCCGTAATACTGGGTAAGTCCCCGGACACGCTCGTCCTCGCATTTCGCCGTCTGCATAGCCACATACTTTTTGATAGAGGTTTTGCCAAGCTGCTGCCGGATCTCCAGCATACGCTGCACATGATCCGGGTTTTCTTTTCCCAGCAGATCAGATACCGTGGCTTTCTGAAGGTTCTCCGCTTCCACGTCATTATCCTGCAGCCACCTAAGCAGCTGCCCGGTGCTGTTCGGGTTGTCCAGCTTTGTAATCGCAATCGCTTCGTCCGTCAGCTTCTGCGTGCTGACTGCATCGATGTGTAATGCGCCATCGATCAGATCCGTATCGACCCGGACGCCATAGGTATTCATCCGGATGTCCATCTGCCACTGCTGCTGCTCATACTCCGGCACAGGGAACAGGTTCAGACGCTTTAGGATCTCATGCTCTGTCACAACATCCTGCTTGCAGTAGTCCTTAAACAGTTCCCATTTATCCGGATCATGCTTCGGCAGGTTCCACGTGCGCCCGCCATTGCTTTTTGTCGGCTTGCATGGAACACAGAAATACCGGATCAGTGCCTTGCCGGTTGCCAGCTTCTGCTTGTCCTGCGGAAGACCAATGGCTTTGCCCGTGGCGTCCAGACCCGCGGTGTATCCGCAGTACAGACCATGCGCCATAGTGCACTGCCACTGTTCCAGCGGAGTCTCAACCCCGGCTGTATTCAGGCAGTACCACTCGAAGGCTGCATTATATGCGTGCTTGATTACATTCGGATCAAGTAGAGCGCGTATGATCTTTTCAGGTACGTGTTCCCCATTTGCAAGATCTCTGATCTGAACCGGGTCATCGTTCCATTTATAGGCAAACAGAAGGATCTCAAAATCCGGAGATTGTGTGTACCGGTATAATCCGGCTTTTCCAATGTCCACACTGCTTCTGGTCTCAATATCAACCGACAGATGCTGCTTTTTCATGATCTTCTCCTTCCTTCTGTTAATCAGAGGGGCTTATGCCCCTCTTGGTTACCACGGCAGTCCTGTGATCGGATTAACCGGTGATGGCTGCATATAGTTCTGCGCCGGTGCGTATCCTGCTGCACCCGGAGCTGCCGGCATTGCAGCTCCATACTGCGGAGCAGCTGTGACTGCCGGAGCAGGGGACGTACCAAATGCCTGCGCTGCGCTCGGTGCACTACCGCCGAGTGCTTCTCCGTCCCTGCGTTTCATGACCGGTCCCAGTCCACAGCCGATACCTTTCTTTCCACCGAAGGAATACGGGAAAAAGGTCACATTTACAAAGGCATACATCCCGCTGTAGACCTCAGACTGGTTGATGATCGGGTTGCCCTGTGCATCCACGATCTCCGGCGGATAATCCACCTTCGCGCTGGCGGTAAATACCCAGTGATTTTTGCACTCCGGACCAAACGCCATGCCATCTGAAGGGCGCACACCGTCACCGTCATATACCGGGGTCGGTACCAGCGGCGGGCACTGCCCGTTCCACATCTCAGAAATACCGCGCTGCTTGGCTGCTTCGATCGCTGCATTGATCCTTCCCATGGTCTCCACGTCTGTCTTCGGCACCAGAATAGTACAGCTGTATTTTTCCTCCTTCCCCTGCATAGCCGCATACGGCTTGAACAGATGCACATAAGATAATCTCACTTCTCCGGTTGTTACGTTCGTTACATTATTATTCATGATCTTTTTCCTCTCTCTTTAAGTTGATTTTTGGTTGATTCCCGCTCTATAATAAAGAAAACTATATAGGAGGAATTTTTATGGATCGATTACATAAAACGCTTCAGGAACTCGGGACTCCGTATGAAATAAAAAGCATTGATCTGGAAGAAGTTATCTACCGTAAGCTCGAAACAGGTTTTGAATTTGAAGTATCCGGTATTTATGGCAACTCAAGAACGTGCACTTTATACGTATGGTCCGTTGTTCCCAGAAAAATCATATCTATTTACCAAAATATCCCTCTGGCTAACCTTAAGGATGTTCTGGGTTACTATGCTTGTGTATACCAAAAGCTAACCGATCAATTCCAGGTCGAACGCCAAGATATAGAAGTATAATTCCGAGATCCTTTCTGGTAAGCTGTCTTTCTTCGATGACCCGGTCCAGTTCTTCAATCTCTTCCGGGTCATCGGTCTTTAACTCAAATCTTCTCAGATCACCCAAGGCTCGGCTATGTGGCACATTATTTTTTTCCATTCTCGTTATCTCCTCCGAATGCCTCTGCGGCGCTTACTTTATTCGTGATCGCTTCCCGCTTATCCGATGCTTCCACCAGTGCCGGCTTTCCCGGGTTCTTTACTACAAGATCTCCAACGATCGTTGCAAAGTCTGACTTTCCTACTACCTTCTCAACCTGTGCCAGTGTAAGGGGTTTCCTCTCCCACAGCACCGCCTCATTGATCCCCTCGGTCTGCAGCTTCGCAAACGCCGCGTCCATATCGGTCCAGTCACGACTTCCTCGGCCCTCAACAGCTTTCCATCCGGGGACGTCTTTACCGGCCAGACAGTCCGCGAGTGCCACATCCTGCAAATCACCCAGCCACTTGGCCACGTCTTTCCCGATTCTTAAGTATTCTCCCATTTCCTCATTCGTGATCAATGGGGGCTTCTTACCAATGGCAAAAGCCAGTTTAACGTTCTCGTCTGCCCGCGCCCGGCAGTGTCCCTTCGCCCGGCAGAACCGGCAGGTGTCCGTACTTGGCCGGAACTCCCCTTCACCCTTGTAGGCCAGCTCTGCTTTCTCCCTGACGATCTTGCCAAATGTCAGAAGCTCTGAAAGCGGGCAGCCCCAGTTTGAGAAGTTGTCAATGCGCGGCTGGATGATGTGAAGCTCGACGCGTTCGATCTGATACAGGATCTTATAAGCTTCATAGGCTCCCAGTGCATACAAGGCAAGCTGTGGGTTTCCTTCGGCGGACACGGGCACGCCCTTGCCATATTTAAAGTCAATCACATGGATCGTCCCACCACTGATCAGAACGCAGTCGCAGGTTCCAAATCCTTCCGGCACATAGGCACTCAGATCAATCTGTTTCTCGATCGCGACATAAGGGCTGCTCGGAAATCCCAGAGCGAGGTTTTTGATATAATCCAGATATTCATCCGTATACCCCATCATTTCATCATTCCACAGGGATTCTTTTTTCAGTTTGTTCACCGCTGTTGTGAACTTCCGCTTCCCGAAGTCCATGGTATAGAAATAGTTTCGCAGCTTCATTTCCGCCAGTTCATGCGCCAGCGTTCCCTCAGCCGCCGCCTCGGAGGTCGTATCCGGAAACTGTTCCCCCAGCCGTGCGCTGGGAGTGCAGTTCATCCAGATATGAGCCCCGGACGCGCTCAAGAGGGAATGCGCCCGTTCTGCATGCCCCGCCATCAGATCTGCGCTCCCAGCCCGCGAAGTGCTGTTGCAAACGCGCCGTACTGTGCCGGCGGAATCTCCGGCAACGTCGCTACGCCAAACTGCGCAAGCAGATTTAAAAGATCCCCCTGGCGGCCGGAGTCCATAAGAGTCATACCCGCGCGTCCCAGATCATCCAGGGTATATGTAGCTGCAGTGGTCGGTACTGGCTGAGATGTTGGCATCGGTACCGGCTGCTGGACAGGTGTCGCTTGAGGCGTCTGTGCCGGTGCTTGAGCTGGAGCCGGCTGTGGTACAGGTGCTGAGACCGGAACTGGCGCCACAGGTGCTGACACCACCTGCTGAGACTGAGCTGGTGCCGGCTGCGGGGTTGTCTGCTTCTTTACAGGAGCAGACGATTCCGTCTTAGCTCCAACCATAACGAGTTCCGTAAAATCTTTCATTTCTTCGACACTGTTGAATGTTACTGTAATCTGCATAGTAATGTCCTCCTATAATTTGATTGTCGGGAGCTGATCCCGAAGGAACAGCAGCTCCTCTTTGGTTAATGTGATACCCTTGGTCATCTCTTCCCGGTCTTTCGACCAGCCCCGCAGGTCGTATTTTGGTGGGTTCCTGCCCCACTGGATCAGATTCAGTTCCTTGTGATACTTGCTTCCATCATCCGGAAACTCAAGCAGCGTATCCAGAATCTCACACTTGACATCTGCCATTGCTTATACCCCCCCCCGATCTTTTTCTGTTGCTTCGGATAAGGTTTTATCAAGCTTAAGCACAGCTTGAAGCGCCGCATATACATAATCTTCGATCATGTCAACACAAGTTGCTACTCTTGACCGTTCCCAATCCCACTTCTTCATAACATCTGTATTTTCCTGGTTATCTGTCCACTCTTCTTTAATATGCACTGCGAGATAATGTGCCTTTTTTAAGGCATCTTGCGGTAAACCAAGCTCATCTGACACATTACTACGCATCTTGATCCGCTCTTGCACAGCTTCGGGTAAATCTTTAAACCGTGATTCCATACTTGCATTCTCCAATCTCTTCACGTATAATGAAGGTGTAAATGATTTATAAGTTACCTATGACTCCTCGGCGGCTCCACCCGCTGGGGTTTCTGCTTTTTTGTAACATTCTCTGTCCGTTCGACCTCACCTCCCTCTACAATGCCACCATTATGGCCATCGCCATACCAAAAACCACACCCGCAACTACAATCCAAAAATATCTCACTACATCATTAAACAACTGCGCATACGCCAGATCAGGATTAGACACCACCTCAATGCACTCAATCACCGGCTCCTCCTTGATCGTTATCATCAACTTGTCCTCCCTCCTATCTAAAAAACCACGCTGCCACCACCACGCCCATCAGTGCCAGCGTCCGCCACATCTGGTGCGTATCATACCGATCCATCTCCTCCAACAGCTCATCCACCCAATCCGGGCGCGGGCGCTTCACCGCAATCTCATGCGGATCATCGGCGCGGTTCCGGCGACATTGCGGCGGGTCATCGGCGTGATACCGGCGGCGCTGTGGCACATACTCAAGATCCATCAGCTTGTCCTCCCTTCCCTGCTAAATAATTATTTCTAATTCTGCTCCGGTCTGCTCTGATCTGCTCCGCATCAAATATGCATCGATAAGCTCCTGCGAGATATAATAAGTATACCTTTCACCACCGCTAATCCTTTCAGCGATACCTATCGGCAGCTTTCCACGTCTCATCAATACCCTGACCGCCTGTTCCGGATAGCCTAATTGCTGACTTGCTTCCTTGACGGAAACTCCAATCTTTGATTTTCTCATGCGCTCTCCATCCTCATTTTTCTCACTCAGAATCGCTCTCGCTCGCAAAATATTCAACTGGAACTTTAAAATACTTTGCAAGTAGAAGAAGTTTATCGAACTTGGGTTTGCTTCGGCCATTTTTCCAATCTGTAAAGGTGGATTTTGTAATTCCTGTCTCTTCTGCTACCCGATAATCCGTGACACCCTTTTTGTCTCGTAATGTGATGTATTTTTCATACATTATTTTTCCTCCTTTCCGAACTTTGCTATTGATTTTAGTTCGGAAATCAGTTACAATGTATTTACCAGATATATTGTACACAGTGTGGCTTGTTTTGATTTCCGAACTCTGTAGTTATTATAAAACGGATTTCAGAACTTGTCAATAGTTTTTGTACGGATTTTAAAACTTTTCTTGAGAGGTAAATTTATGTACGAAATTTATTGCAAGTTGCGTGATGAGCACGGTGCTAAAGATGCCGATGTTGTACGCGAAACCGGAATCACAAAATCAACGTTCTCTGATTGGAAAAATGGAAGAAGTAAGCCTAAGCAGGATAAACTCCAGAAAATCGCAGATTTCTTTGGCGTGACTGTTGACTATCTCATGACTGGAAAAAAGGAATCTGTCAAAAAGGAAATTTTGCTCACTTCGAAGGACGAACGTGATATTGAAAAAATAATCGATCAAACCAGAGAGCATCTTCTCGCTCAGGAAGGGTTAATGTTTGACGGTGACCCTGCCACCCCAGAAGCTATAGATTCGATTATCGCAGCGATGCAAGTAGGAATGGAAATGGCAAAGAAGAAGAACAAGGAGAAATACACACCCAAGAAATATAAAAAGGACTGACTTGCATGGATATAAAGAAAAAAGCTGACTGGCTTGTGCGAAAACACCAAAGCCGCAATCCCGTAGAGATTGTTAAGGGGTTGAATGTGGTATTGATTTTTATGCCATTGGTTGGAGTAAGAGGATTTTATCAGCACTTTCAACGGAACAATATCATCTATATAGATGAGAATTTACCATATCATGAGCAGCTATTCGTGTGTGCCCATGAAATGGGGCATATGATTCTACATAAAAAAGCAAATGCAATATTCATGGATTCAAGAACTTTTCTGAATGGCTCTCGATATGAACAAGAGGCAGATTCTTTTGCAATGCACTTACTGGTTGAAGATAATGTATTACTGGAACATTCGAGTTGTACCATAGAACAATTGTCAAGGATTCTTGGATATGAAAAGGAATTAATTCAATTAAGAACGAAAGGTACGGAGTATCAGACAGCTTTTAATTCGGCACGTCAGATGTTCTCTGCTCTGGACGTAATTGCACATAACAAATAGCATGTAAAAGCCGCCTCAGTGCAGCAAACACTAAAGCGGCTTTAACATAGATTTTCTCTTGCCGGACTGCTCCGGAAGATATATTTATCTCGCAAATAAATTATATCATCCTTGGGGCGCTCTGGCAAGGGGCGTATTTTTTATACCTAAAAATCTGTTGCGATGTCGCAACAACGAAAAACGAAAGGGATGATCTTATGAAACTACCAAACAATTATGGCTGTGTTTACAAGATGGCTGGGAAGCGCCGCCGCCCATATGCAGTTCGGACAAAGACTGGAGAGCACGACAACGGTACTCCCACATACAAATATCTTGGCTATTTCGAAAAGTCAGCGGATGCCTATACATTTCTTGCAAAATACAATGAAGGTCTTGTAACGCCTGATAACCGCCTCAAAAACAGCATTCTGTTTCGCCAAGTATTTGATGAATGGATCACGGAACACGAACGGTACAAAGACGTCGGCAAACAGGCCCACGCTTCCTATACGCTTGCATTTACTCAACTTAAGGAACTGCACGACAAGATATTCTGTATGCTGCGTGTTGACGACTTGCAGGCTCAAATTGACAAACTGGAGAACATGTCCGAATCAACGATTCAAAAACCTATTACACTCCTCCACTTCATGTACAAATATGCCTTAAAAAAAGAGTATGTAGATAAAGACTACTCTCAGTTTATCATCCGTGTATCCGCCAGAGAAAAACAACAAATGCACAAAGCGTTTTCGCATAGCGAAATCATAAAACTGTGGAAAGATAAATCCGAAGATGCCAAAAGAATATTAATATTTATCTATACCGGATTCCGTGCTACGGAACTTTTAGAAATAAAAAAAGAAAACGTGCACTTGAAAGAGGCATATATGGTCGGAGGCAAGAAAACAGATGCCGGCAAGGACAGAGTTGTCCCAATTCACAAAAAAATACTGCCTCTGGTTAAAGAATTTTACAAGAGTTCTGACACATACCTTTTCGAAGAGAATGGTAGCCCCATCACTTATATGCATTTCAAGGACTACCATATGATTCCACTCATGGAGCGGCTCAATATGAAACACACCTTACACGATACCAGGCATACCTGCGCATCTTTGATGAAGGAGTACGATTGTGATAACCTGTATAGAAAACTTATTATGGGACATCACATCAGTGACTTGACAGACCGGGTCTATACCCACGTTGAAATTGCAAGACTCGTGCTTGAGATAAATAAGGTAAGAATTTAGTTTGTGTATCTTTTGTATATTACTTGTATATTTCTATGCCAAAATCACACAATTGCAGACACTACAAAATGGCTTAAAATAAGGGCGGGTGGAGCTTATTCCACCCGCTTTAATACTTTTATCTTATGAGGCGGAAGGTCAAATAATGCTTCCATGGCCGCAGAAATTTCCGCACACACCGCCGGACGCCCGCCGCCCTCTGCACTGACAATGATACCGGAAATTTCGGGACGCAGCTCCTTTTCGACAATGGGGCTGTCCGCACCATTCGCCGAAGTCAGGACAGTGCTCTGGGTCTGTTCGTCACTCTCGATCTTCCGGGTGCCGCCGCCTGTGTCCTGCTCCTCGGTGACGGAGCGCGAAGTGCTTCCATCCACGTGAATGATCTTTTCACCGGAGGTTTTCAGCACGATCATCACATCCACTGCGCCCACGCCCTCCACATGCTGCAAAATCTCACGCACGCGTGCCTCCAGCTCCTGCTCATAGCTGTCCGTCACTCTGGCAGCGGCCGGAAGCGGCTGATCCGGAAGTGTCTGCCCTGCACTGCTTTCCGTCACTTCACTTCCGCCCGCACCTGCTTTTTTCATGCTGGCCGCAGCCGCACCCCATCCCGATTCTTTCCCGCCCATCGGAAGCGCCAGGATGCAGATGATCACACCCAGTGTCAGTAAAAACAGCCACTTATCTTTTTTCTTCCAGGACCCGAATTTCAACATGGCTCTCCTCCAGATCATAATAGGCTGCGATTTTGCGCCGCAGCCCTGCCGCCTCCTCCGAATCAACCGGTGCTTCACGCGGTGGATCGATCTGTGCATCGATCTGCGAATCGCGCTGTACTTCGATCTGTGCATCAATCTGCACCGGCTCCACCGGGCGGATTCCGTCTTTCGGCTCCAGCCCCACAGCACCGCTCTCTGCCCCTTTCACCACCGTCAGATAAACCGCCTCCACCATTCCAAACGCCTCGGTACCCTCCTGCGCATTGATGGTCACCTTACAGTCTTTCACCGTCCAGTCCATGTCCCGCGCCATCTGCGTCACATCGACTGCCACCGCCTGTTCATACTGCGCAATCACCTGCTCCAACCGCTGCGCCTCGATTCCAAGAATATCCTGTTTGAGATCCGCCGCCTGATCCTGAAATACAAAGGATTTATAGTAGCGCGCGATCGTATCCTCCAGCTTCAGTCCGCCCACAAGAGGCTGTAACACCAGCAAAATCAATATCATTCCGGAGAACAGCCGAATATATTTTGCATACTTTTTTCCCGGCAGAAGATTTCCGAGAATCGACAGGAACAAAAAATATCCCGTCAGATTGCGAATCCATCCGTAAAACGCTTCCATCCCCCGCTCCTCTCTGATCACAATCCGCCGCACCGTCTACGCAAGATACGATACATTCGTCCCGGTGCAGATCAGCGCTATGGTAAGCACAAACAGCAGAAGCCCCGACGCGGCCAGACCCAGAAGCATTTTCTGCCCCTCAGCCACCCCCAGGATGCAGCCGACCAGACGCTTGTCTGCAATCGGCTCCAGCACCGCCGCGATCCCCCGGTACAGCATGAGAATCACCGCCAGCTTCAAAATCGGAAGCAGGCTGATCAGCAGCAGGAAAAAGACCGCCGCCGCTCCCATCGTATTTTTGATCAGTACCCCGGAGCCCAGGATCAGCTTGGTCACCGCACCGGCCCCCTGTCCGATGCCCGGAATGACCTGCAACAGTTTCTGCACGCCCACCGACCGCACCGCGTCCGCGTAGGGAAGTACCATGCCCTGAATCAGCTGGAAGCCCATGACCACACCCAGCAGGGAACGCGTTCCATAACAAACCGCTGTTTTCAAAAGTGAGGTCATGTGGGACAGCATCTCCTCCTTCGCCATGTTGCCGGCCAGCACCAGCAGAATATACACCCGCACAAGCGGCGTCAGCAGATTCAGATACAGCCACTGCACGGCGGCGATGAGAAACAGCACAAACTCATACCAGGCCGCCGAGGTCACGCTGCTCCCCGCCCACGCCACCGCCAGAAAATACGACGGGAGCAGCACCTTCATGAACATGGCCTGGCGTTCGAGCACCTGCGCCGCGATCCGCGTACTGTCGTAAAAGGAAGCCGCCAGCACCGTAAACGCCAGCAGATAGGTCATGAAAAAGCCCGTTTCCGAAATCTGGTTCTCCGAAAAGATCTCGGAAAAGCCGGAAAAGATCGCACCGATTACCCCAAGCGCCAAAAGCTGTCCGGCCAGATGTCCGCTGCGCCGGATTTCTCCGAACAGCGTTTCCTCCGCTGCCTTTAAGAGAATCTTTGTCGCCGCATCGGCATCCTGCGCCATCAGCGCCTTGACCAGAGCCGAGAACGACAGCTCCGGCCCAATCCCGTCCGTCTCCTCCCGCAAAAACCGGTCGATGTCCTCCCAGCCCGCCTGCACCTCCGGGTCCAGAGAGAGTTCCGACTCCTGCGCTCCATAAGCCACCATGCGTCCGCTGATTCCGCTGCTCCCCCACCCAGCCACGCAGGCGCACGCACCCATGCAGGAAATCCAGATCAGCACCCGCACCGCCAGCACAAGTCTGCCAAACCTTCTAAGTGCTCTAAGCCGTCCAGGCCGTCCCCCGCTCATACCAGAAAGCCCTGCAGCGTCTCCAAAAGTGCCAGGACAATCGGCATACTGACCGCCAGGATCGACAGCTTTCCAAAGATCTCGATCTGACTTCCCAGCGCTCCATAGCCCGCATCCTTGCAGATCCCTGACGCAAATTCTGCGATGTAGGTAATGCCGGTCATTTTCATCAGCGTCGTCAGATAGACCCGGTTCAGCCGGATAAATTCCTGTACCTGCTCCATCGCACGAAAGATTGTCTCCATCTTCGCCACGCCGTAAAAGAAAATAAAACATCCGGCCGCCAGCACCAGATACGTCCCGTATTCCCCCTTAAGCCCCTTCATCTGCACCGACAAAAGCACCGCCGTAATTCCCACAATCCCGATCGTGATCACCGTCATCGTATCACCTACAATGCAAACAGATTTTTAATAGTTTCAAACAATTCATAAATATAAGGGACCATCCAGAAAAGGACGAGGATCAGCCCCGCCAGACTCGTCAAAAATGCCTGCTCCTCCCGTCCGCTGTGCTTTAACACCTGACAGATCACCGACACCAAAATCCCCACCGCCGCGATCTTAAAGATCAGATTAACCCCCATCGTTTTCATCCCCTTTCCCAATACATCAGACCAGAAGGATCGTCAAAAACAAACCTCCCATAATCCCCAGACTGCTGTAGATCCGGCAGCGCTCCGTCTTATGTGCCCGCAGATCCCCGATGCGCAGATCCAGCTGTTCCAGATACAGCAACAGGTTTCGCTCCTGCATCTCCTTGTCCAGAAATCCAAGATGCTCTCCCAGTTCCCCCAGCACCTGCCTGTCCGATTGTTCCATTGCAAGACCGTCCTGCTCGCTCCCCGCCACTTCCTCCTGCCAGATTCGGTAAAACGCCTCCCCCTGCTGCGCCTCAATCCGCCCGGCCACCCGGCCAAACAGACGTGACAATGCCCCCTCCGTGCGGTCTCCCACGACCTCAAACGCTTCCTGAAGCGGAGCGCTTGCGTAGGTAATCTGGCCTTTCAGCAGAAAAATCATCTGCCTTAGCTGCTCTAACTCCCGCAGCCGCTGTCCATACCGGGCAGCCAGGCTGTATCCATAGCCCGCACTGCCCGCAATGATCAGGATTGCACCTGTGAATTTCAATACAAACTGCAAATTCATATACACTCCACTCCAACCGGATACAGCTTTGTCCCACGAGAATCATAGATCTGGTCCACGTTTCCGACCTTGCCGCGGTTGTTCAGTATGATGTAGCGCTCAAACCACCGTTCCATGACCATTTTCCGAAGCACCGGTTTCTGTTTGATGTCCTCGATTGAGCTCCCATGCACCGTGGCGATCAGCTTGCAGCCACAGTTCATCACATACTCGATGGCCTCCAAATCCTCCCGGCTCCCAATCTCATCCACGGCGATGACCCGCGGGGACATGGTCCGAATCAGCATCATCATCCCCTGCACCTTCGGGCAGCAGTCCAGAATATCCGTGCGAATCCCAAGCTCATTCTGCGGAATTCCCTGATAGCACGCGCCGATCTCCGAGCGCTCATCGATGACGCCGACCGTCAGCCCCGGCTCCGGCCCTGTCCCATTGGAGACCTGCCGGATAATATCCCGCAGCAGCGTCGTCTTGCCGCAGCGGGGCGGGGAGATGATGAGCGTATGCTGAATTTCCCCACCGGAATAAAGGTAGGGAAGCACCATCGACGCGCAACCCCTGACCTGATGTGAAAGACGCACGTTGATAAACGATATGAACTTCATGCTGCGGATTCCATGCTCGTCCGCGATCGTCTTGCCGGCGATGCCGATGCGATGTCCGCCCTGTATGGTAATGAATCCCTGCTTGATTTCTTCCTCAAACGCATACAGCGAATAATTGCTCATATATTCCAGCGTTTCCTTCAATTCCTGTCTGGAAACCATATAGGCTTCCTCCGCCCGTTTGCTCAAATTGCCTTCCGGAGTAATGTAATATTCATGATTATTGTAGATCATAAGAAGTGGTGCATGAATTCTCAGACGTATCTCTTGTACCTGTTCAAAATCCGCTGAAAGCTGCTTAAGAATGGTTCTGATATCTTTTGAAAAAATCTTGATCAGTTCTTCCCGTTTATCCAAAAATCACCCCTCCCCCATAGTAATATATGAGGGAAAGGGTGATTTATGATGAAATCTATGAATTCTGTAATAACCCGGACGCGTCAAAGTGATAGGTCACACCATCCACATTGGTGTCGCCCGTTACCATCGCGCCGGATGGCAGGCAGTAATAACGTCCGCCGTTCCAGTCGATCCAGCCCGTTACCATGTATCCCTGGTCATTAAAATAATACCAGATTCCTTTTGCCGTATCCTGCCACCAGCCGTTGGCCTGGAACGTTCCGTCCGAGAGACGATAGCGCCAGCCTGCCGCATCCTGCTGCCACTCCGGGGTATAGATCGCGCTGATCTCCTTCGAAACCTTCGTCTCTCCAAGCGCACCAGGGCCTGAGTTGGAAGTATCCAATGTACCGCCGCTTCGAATCAGCTCCGCAAAGCCCTCATCAATATAGATGCTGTCCGAGAGATCAGACCAGTAACCATCGCTGAACTCCTTAGATTTATCCTTCGCGAGAGCACGCACCTTGAACGTATATTCCCCTTCATGTTTCAAAAATTTCTCCAGATTGAAGCGTGTCTTCTGCGTCTTTATCGTATCGACCCTGCTGTCATCCCGATACAGATAAATCTCATACCGGAATGCATCTTCTACCTCTTCCCATCTTGCAACCGTCGTATTGTCCTCATCCCAGTAGACATCGGATACGGTCTCAAGCCGCTCCTTCGTCTTAGCCCAGATGGTGGTCGCACAAATCAGTGACAGCAGCACCGCCGTCACGCACATCGCCGCACGTCTTCCTGTTCGATTCTGTTTCATAGTAATTGCTCCTTTCCTGTCTGCACCCCTGTTTGTTTTATTTGTGATAGGGCTCTCCCGCCAAAATGCGGTAGCCTCGGTAAATCTGTTCCAGCAAAATCACCCGCATCAACTGATGTGGAAATGTCATGCGTGAAAAACTCAGCTGATAATCCGCCCGCGCAAGCACCGCCTCCGAAAGCCCCAGGGACCCGCCGATGATCCACACAATCTGGCTCTGTCCCCCGATCCCCAGTTTATCGATCTTCGCAGCCAGCTGTTCCGATGAGAGCTGATCGCCCTGAATGGCAAGTGCAATCACATAGGCTCCATCCCTGACCTGCGCCAGAATCCGTTCCCCCTCCCGGTCCCGGATCTGCTGCTCCTGAAGTTCGCTGGCCTTATCCGGTGTCTTTTCATCCGCCACCTGAAGGATCTCCAGTTTGCAGTAGCGGCTCAATCGCTTGCTGTACTCCGCGATGGCATCCACATAGAACTTTTCTTTGATCTTGCCAACGGTAATCAATGTAATCTTCATGTCAGGTCGTTCTCCCGTGTTTCTTCTGCAATGCCTCCTGCCGGATGTCCCGTCCGGATCTGACCAGCTTCACCTTCCTTCCGGTCTCCCGTCGATGAATGCCATAGGTCAGTTCCAGGAAATGTCCCACCTCCTGCCATGCTTCCCGGCTCTCCGGAATCAAACGAAGCGCCATCTGAAACACATGAAACATTCCATCATACACCGATACTCTCAGTCTCCCGTGAACCTTGCGGATCTTGTCCGCCACCGTGAGTGTATCGCTTAAGAGCACCTCCTCGCTTCCCACCTGCATCAAAATGGGAGGAAACTGATCAAATTCTCCAAACATCGGAGAAAGATAAGGATCTGTCGGATCTGCATCCCCAATGTAAGTCGAATGGTAAAGCATATTGTCCGTCGTCCCGCCAAACTGCGGATCGTTGTTGAAATTGGTCACATGGGACTCTCCGCTGTTGGTCAGATCCGTCCAGGGCGACATGACCACGATCCCCGCCGGAAGCGGCATCCCATGATCCCGCAGATACAAGGTCAGAGCCAGTGTCAGACCGCCGCCCGCCGAATCTCCGGCGATCACGATCTTCTCCGGCGCATAATGCCGTTCCTTCAGCAGCCACTCATAAGCGGCCACCGCATCCTCCAGCGCCGCCGGATAAGGGCACTCCGGAGCCACCCGGTAATCAATGGTCAGTACATCACCGCCCATGCTCCGCTTGGAATACTGAACTGCAAAATCCCGATAAGTGTTCTTCATAGGGCCGATGTAACCGCCCCCATGAATTTGCAGGATCACGCGCCCGGTACACACTCCCGCCGGCCGCAGATACTCCATCTTAAACAACGGCATCTCAATAATCTCGTATTCATATTCTGCCGGGCAAATCCATGCGGGTTCTACAGGATTCATGCGAAATTCTCCTGTCTGAAACTTATGTCCCATGGCCGAGTCCATCATGTTCTTCATCATGTCTCGGACCATTTTCCCGCGCAGACTCACGCTCTCTTTTCTCATTCAAACCTCCTGATTATGCTTAGACGTGAAATCTCCGATTCAATTCCTCTTTCCAGCTCCGCCGCCCCGCCAGACAATCCACAACGCCACGCGCTGCCTGCCCGGAAGTATTGCCGACCTGCTTTACAACCCGCCGTGCCTTCGCTTCTCCCCCTTTGCGAAGGATCAGAATCTTGCGCACGCGCGGATACATATCCCGCTTTCTGGCCGCGCAAAGCTCATTGCCCTCCAGGCGAACCGAAACGCCATCCTCCTTCAGTTTCCGGAAAAAACGTTTCTGAAGACGACTGTCCGCAAAAACCGACGTAAACGTAATCACCATCTCATCGCCGTAAGCACAGACCGCACATTTCATCGGCTGGCGTCTGGAAACTCCGATCATCAAATGAAACCGCTCGATATCATCCGCGTATTCCGGCTCCATCTTAATCGGTCCGATATTGGAGAGCGTCATCGTATACGCGCGATCCTTTAAGCGGAAAACCAGCCCAAGACCGATCCGTTTGATCACCAGCGGGATAATACGCAGATACCACTTCTTTTCGTTTGATACATTATAAGAAATATTTTCTTCCAGGCGGTCCTTGTCAATCTTCCGGTCCATCTGCCGGCTGACCTTGCGCAGCAGCGTATCAAAATCCATCTTGGGATCATGAAACAGATATCCGATCATGGTAACTGCGAAAAAGTTCGACATGGTCTCCGAACCGAAGAAGGCCCGCAGGTTGATCGGCAGATTCAAAACCACCGCCCGTCCGCAGCTCTTTCCTTCCAGATATTCCTGCCAGATCGACCAGATCAGCGCCGTCACAAGATACTTGGTAATGCTGACATCCTTCTTATGACAAATAGGCTTCAGTTCCGAAACCCTGACATAGCCGTGCAGCACCTGGCCGCTTCCCAGCGGAAGATAATCTCCATAGAGGCGGTAGGCCGGATTGGAGCTGTAGCTGCGGTGGTGCATCTCCCGGTAATTCTTCAGGTAGCTGTCCTCCACCGAGAACTGCTGAACCGATGGCTTCTCATCCTCCGGCTCCCACGGCTGCGTCTTTCCCTTACTCAGATGAAGATACTGCTCCGTCAGGCTCCTTAAGAAATTCACAGCGCCAAGTCCATCCGTCAATGCATGAAATACCTCCAGATTGATCCGGCGTTCATAATACGTCACGCGGAACAGAAACTTCCGGTTGGCATGTGGATCAATATATTTGCATGGATACGTGTTCTCATGCTGAATCTGCGGAATCTTCGTGTTCTCCTCCAGATAATACCAGAACAGACCTCTCCGCAGCTTGACGCGAAAGTTTTGAATATGAGGCAGAATGTCCTCCAGCGCCTGCTGCAAAAACTCCGGCTGCACCGGTTCTTTGAGCGTCACGGAAATCCGAAATACCTGACTCATGTTTTCATTTGCAATGACCGGGAAAATATTTGCCGTGTTGTCCAGTCTCCTCCACGGCAGCTTTATTTTGTCCTCTTCCATCTCAAGTCCTCGTCTCTGGAATCATATGATCCCTGTTTCCTGTCAAAATTCCAACAGCATATCATACCACACGGCTCCGCCATGGACGGAGGCCGATACCCCCAGACTGCGGTAGCCAAACTGCTCATAAAATCCAATCAGGCGGTCCTTGCAGGTCAGAATCAGTCCCTTGCGCCCGCGCTGCCTAGCATCCTCAATCAAGCGGCGCATCAGCTGTCCTGCAATCCCCCGGTGCTGGTAATCCGGCACCACATCCAAACCGAAGATACTCTGATAAGCTCCCGCAGGATTGTGGTACGTGGTACTCTCAAACATCTCATCGCAAATCGTCCGGTCATCCGTGACACATCCGTTGATAAATCCAATAATCCTTCCATCATCCTCCGCCACAAAAAAGCTCTCTGGAAATGCCCTGACCCTCTGTGAAAGAGAATCCCTGGTCGCCGCTTCCGCTTCCGGAAAACAGGTTGCCTCCACCTGCGTCAGCGCGTCCAGATCCCCTTCTGCGGCCTGTCTGATCACAATGTTCATCTTAAAACTCCTCCTACTGTGCCCGAAAATAATAACCTACGCCCCACTTGGTGTGCACGTATTTGGGGTCGCTCGGACTCGGCTCAATCTTCTCGCGCAGACGGCGCACATGCACATCTACCGTCCGGACATCCCCGGACTCAGAAGCCTTGTTGCCCCACACGAACGTCAGCAGGCTTTCCCTGCTGTATACTTTGTTGGGATTGCACACCAGAAGCTCTAAAAGATCGAACTCCTTGGCCGTCAGATTGATCTCCTTCTCGCTGATAAAGACTCTTCTTCCCTCCCGGTCCAGCTTCAGGCTGCCCGCCTCGATCATCTTGTTCTCCGGCTGCCCACCCCGCTTTGCATTCTTGGAATTGCGGCGCATGATCGCCTTAATCCGTGCCTTGACCTCCAGAATGTTAAATGGCTTCGTAATATAGTCGTCCGCGCCGTATTCCAGGCCCAGGATCTTATCCATGTCACCGCCCTTGGCCGTCAGCATGATGATCGGCATCTCAGAAAAATCCCGGATCGCCTGACACACCTCGAACCCATCCAGCTTCGGAAGCATCACATCCAGAAGCACCACATCATACTCCTTCTGCTTCGCCAGGTTAAGCGCCTCCTCGCCGTCATATGCGCAGTCCACTTCCATCCCGTCCTGTTCCAGACTGAAGCGGATCCCTTTCACAATCAGTTTTTCATCGTCTACTACCAAAATCTTTGCCATACTTTCTCCCTCTATCTAAGCTCCAACGGTATCTATTGCACCGTAATATTATCTTTTATCTTCTCAAATGCTGCTTCTTTAATACCCGAAATTTCCATAATCTCTTCAATTTTGGAAAAACCGCCCCGTTCCTGCCGATAGCGGATAATATCCTCCGCCCGCGCCTGACCGATGCCGCGCAGGGTCATAAGCTGTTCCACGGTCGCCGTGTTTAAGTTCACCTTCGCCTGACCAGACGGTACGCCCGGCTGCATAACCTGTGCTGCCGCCGATGTCGCCTGCTGCGTCCTGGCTTCCTCCTGATCCGGCACAAAAATCTTCATCCCATCACAGATCGGCTCCGCCTGATTCAGAGACTCCTCACAGGCCGCCTCTGTAAATCCGCCGGCCATGGCAATCGCCTCGTAGATCCTCTGTCCCTCCAAAAGCTGATATACACCGGGGTTTATCACCTCTCCGCACACGTGCACATAGCAGATACCGCGGGTTTGTGCAGGAAGTTCCTCAGGTGGAACTGGATTTGGATCTGCATCTGCACCTGGATTTGCGTCTGGATTTGCATCCGCACCAGTATTCGCACCAGATTTCTCACCGGATTCCGCCGCCTGTCCCGCCTCTGATTCCGCAGCCGCCAAAACTTCCTCCCCGGCTGCGTTCAGCGACACGCCCCCGGCTCCGCTCCCGCAGCTGTAGCAGCTTCCCGCCAGCAGCAAAAATACCGCCAGCAATCCCCACTTCCAAATACCTGATACCGTTTGTTTCATGTTCTTCTCTCCTGTTCCGAGAGAATCCCAATTTCAGCCTACCTCTATTCTACCGAAAGACCGTTGCAAATACAAGCGGTATTTCTTTAAGATTCTCTGTCACTTGACAGCGTTTACAGGATAGAGTATACTTCGTAAGAAACAATTACATACACGCTAGGGGAGCCTTTGGCTGAGATAGGCGGATTCCGTCTGACCCTCACTACTTGATCCGGTTCATGCCGGCGTAAGGAAGCATTCTTACTCATTGTAGTCCCCTCCTGTGCATCATGAAAAGGAGGATTTTTTTATGTCTATTATCACTTCGGAAGGTGGACTGACCACCCTCGGCTACGCGCTCTGCGCACTGGCTGCCCTGCTTTTATTCCTGGTTGCCGGAATGATCAGCAAAAACAACAAGCATCATATTTCCACCAAGCAGCTGGTCTTCTGCGGCACCGCCATGGCCCTCGCCTTTGTCACATCCTACATCAAGCTGTTTCATATGCCTTACGGCGGGTCTGTGACGCTGTTCAGTATGCTGTTCATCTGCCTGATTGGCTACTGGTACGGCATCGGAGCCGGCATCCTGACCGGACTGGCCTACGGCATTCTGCAGTTTCTACAGGAGCCGTTCGTGCTCTCCTTCTTCCAGGTCTGCTGCGATTATGTGCTTGCCTTCGCCGGACTTGGTCTGGCCGGAGCCTTTGCCAATTCAAAGCATGGTCTCGTGAAGGGCTATCTCCTCGGCATCCTGGTCCGCGGTGCATTCCACGCCCTGGGCGGCTACCTCTACTGGATGGAATACATGCCCGAAGAATTCCCGCGCGCATTGACCCAGATCTATCCGATCGTCTACAACTATTCCTACATCCTCGCCGAAGGTGCCCTGACCCTGATCGTCATCTCCCTGCCGCCGGTGAAAAAGGCACTGGAGCAGATCAAACATATGGCTATACAGTAACGCAGCCACCAAAATTCATGCAAAAACCCTCCGGGGGATGCATACTTTTTATTCCAGCCTCATAAAGACGGCGGCAGGGGTTATTCCCCTACCGCCGTTTTTGTCATCATGGTGTGCTTCAGCTTTGCCACAGACACACCACCCATATGATTATCCTTGTTTCCAAACCGCATTACCTTATTCTGACCTTTTTCCATGGGAAGCCATTCCGTAAGACCTTCTCCATTGGGGTTTCCTGTTTTTATAAAATTTGAGAAATATCTTACCATGCGGTCAGACAGTTCATAATCCCATTTCGTAAACGGGCGCCAGCCATTTGAAAGTGTACCAAACTCATACCACAGGTCAGATGAATGCCATGCACCGCAGTCGTCTCCGGGAAGCTGTCTGTCAAAGAAAAACGTATATGATGTTTTTTTGCCTTTATCGCTTTGCAGTCTGCTCCAGCTTTTTGCCATTTTATGTACGATAGGCGGTATTATGTCCTCGCTGGTGGAGCCTGTCAGGTAATAAACCGGCTGCTGCTTTCCTGCTTTTGCCAGCTGCACCCCGCTTTCCTTCAAAAGGACACCATCTCTTACCGGTCCGCAGCAGCGCATACTGTTTTTATACTCTTTTGTAAGCTGCTGAAACTCCGTGAGAAGCTTCTCCGGGCTCACCGCTGAAAATTCCTTTAGATTTTTTACTCCGGTACGCTTCCTAAGCTGCTGCCAGAAATCATATGTCTCCTCTGCCTTCACTGTTTCCCCGAACTCCCTGCCAACGCCTCCGCCGCTGCACATAACAGCTCCTGAAAACATACCCGCTGTCAAAGGCGACAGGCACAGCTGCTGTACACTTATGGCTCCTGCCGACTGACCCATAATGGTGATTTTATCCGGGTCTCCCCCGAAGGCTCTTATATTATCCCGTACCCACTTAAGAGCTGTCAGCTGGTCATAAAGAGCAAAGTTTCCACTGTGTCCGTACTTTTCCTTTATTTCAGGCAGGCTGCAAAAGCCCAGCGGTCCTAGACGGTAATTAATGGTTACTACTATAATTCCCTGTCTGTTATAGGCCGTGCCGTCAAAATGCTTTTCATGCCCGCAGCCGCCCTTAAAACCGCCTCCGTGAATATAGAACAGCACCGGTGCATTAACCGGTTCTTTCGGTGTCCAGATATTTAAAAACAGACAGTCCTCACTGTAGGTATAGGCTTCCCCTTTTCTAAACTCATTGTAATAGAATGCCTTTTCCGGCATATCCGCTTCGTTATAGAATGACCGGGGCTGGTATGAGCAGTTGCCCCAGCTATCCGCCTGATAAGTTCCGCCCCAATGGGTCACCTGTTTTGGGTATTCAAATCGGTCTGCCACAGCATAGCGGATGCCCCGGTATACTGCCGTACCATTTTCTTTGCCCGGAATACCCCGTACGGGTCCGCATGGTGTTTCAACATAATAGTTACTGTTTTCTGACATTTATCTGCCTCCTCTGCTCCGATTATAAGCGGCAGGGACCCATGGATATCGTTCCATGACCTCTTCTTCAAAATGCTCCAGTTCCCTTAAATCGGCTGCGATTTTAGGCATGTCCATACGCTTCACGATTTCACTTATGAGCATTCTGCCCTCATCCGCCAGCTCCTGTCTGCGCGCAGCCGTCGGTATCTGCGGTGTACTCATATGATCCTCCGGTTTCCCGAAGCAATAGCCGGTGCTGCCGCTCTGATATGCTTTGTCAAACAGATTCTGAAAGCACGCCACAGACTGCGGCTCATTATGGTAATACTCCGTAGTCAAAGGCACATCCTCCAGCCGGTTTAACATATCGTAGGCTCCTAGCGTAATGGCATGAAAGCTGTCCATGGTTTTAAATAAATCTTTTGCGTCGCGCATCATCTGCATGGTCAAATCAATATATAAAATCGGTACTCCTGTTTCATCGAAGAAGTCGCGTACCATCGGGCTGCAGGTCATATGGGCCGGACCATGAAAGCTGATATAAATCTGGCGTTTAAAGCCCTGCCGCAGGAGACTTCCGGCTATGGCCCCCAGATAATCGATCCCCTGTCTTACACTTACCTGTACCGTACCCCTTCCGCTGGCGGTGGCTCCTGCATAAAAATATGGCAGGCCGCTCAGCGCAAGGCCGTCTGCCGCCTCTGCCATTTTCATGGCAAAGGCCTCACTGATTACGGTTTCACTGTCAAGCGGCAGGCCACCATGCATTTCCACCGTACCCACCGGTACAATAATAATATCATTTTTTTCTAAGTATGTCTCTACTTCGCTGTTTAACAGCTTCGGAAGAAATCTCGTTCTAAGATCCATGTTCTCTCCTTATATTTTTATCATTAGCCGCGTCTTTCCTTCAGTTCTGCATACATTTTTTCGGTTTTTCCCTTATCCAAATCAAATATGAAGCCAATACCGACAATTTCAAGAACTGCTGTAATTACCGGAATCGCACACACAAGTACACGAATGCTTGAAACCACCTCAGGAGTCTGTACAACTCCGGCACCTGATACATAACCTATGGCTGCCAATGAGAATGAAGCGATCGTTGAGGCCAGCGTTGAGCCCAGCTTGCGGCTGAAGGTGTAGATCGAATACATGGATCCGTCATTTCTTTCGCCGGTAATCCATTCGCCGTAATCAAGGCAGTCTGTTACCAACGCCCAGATAAGCATTGTAAATACGGTCTGTCCTGCTGTTGCCAAAATTGTAAGTACAGTATATACAACGACGCTCTTAATCGGTATGATCAGCATAATTCCATACAGTACCAGACTGTATATAGATGAAATCAATATCAGCTTACGTTTTCCCAACAGCTTTGTAAGCCTTGGCACCAGCGGGAAGCAAATCAGCATGATAACAATCGTTGACATACTTAAAACTGACATCATTGAGGTGTTCTGATAATACTCTTTGAAAATATAGGTACGCAGCTGGCTGTTGCCTGTAATAAACAGCAGGCTTCCAATGGTAGCCACCATAACTCCTATCATAGGACGATTCTTGAAAACTGATTTTATTACATGTCCATAGTTGAACTTTACTCCCGGCTTAGGCTGTTCCTTAATACGCTCCTTGCACAGAGTCAGCAGCCCGATATAGCATATTAAACTGCAGATTCCGAAAACTACTGCCAGCATGGTAAAACGCTCTGGCATCGGATTACTGTTGCTGTCAAAGCACAGAATCGGTACCAGTGATAATGCTCCTACGCCTACAATCGTTCCGCCTACTGAACGGGCGCGGGATAATTTTGAACGCTCTATCGGGTCATTTGTGATGACAGAAGCCATGGCACCGTAAGGCATTGAGGTTCCGGTATAGCTCATTCCATATAATATATACACAAAAGCTACCCACGCATGCATGGCAAAGCTGCTTAAATTCCATGCCCCTGCATTTGTAAAGCAGAGTATTCCTGACAAAGCCAGCGGAATCATGGCGATTTTTATATATGGCTTAAACTTATTTCCGCTTTTTCCCAACATCCGCCGATCCGGCAGTGAGCCTATCAGCGGGTCATTAAATGCATCCCATAAACGGGCTACAAGAAACAGTGAGCCCATCCATGCTGCGCTGATTCCCAATACATAGGTACAAAACGTCAGAAAGTAAGCGTCTACAAACAGGTTTACAAAGCTTCCCGCCATATCTCCGCAGACATAGCCTATCTCATCCCTTATCCCAAATTTTCTTTCTTCTTTCATATCCCTTTCTCCTTTGTGCTAAAGTTTTAGTTGCATTTTCGCTTTCATTTCTATATACTCATAATATCACACATGATATGCATAGTTAATTGTATATATCGCACATTACATTGCATATCTCGCATTCTCTATAAGCACTTATTATATTTAGCATAAAAATAATGATGGTATTTTGTACAAATTGTATGGTACATTTTCAAGGAGACCTTATGGGAAATCTTTATCAGGAAATACAAATCGAGGGCAATGGTACCATAGATGTACACGAGGATATAAGCTATCAGGCCGATCTCGTGCCCCTTCACAGTCATATTTTTTATGAGCTTTTATTTGTGTGCAGCGGAAATGTCCAGTATCTGCTGGACGGTCAATGCTATCAGCTTCAAAAAGGCGATATGATCCTCATTCCCCCCGGACTCGCTCACCGTCCTGTTTTTTCCGAAGAACTGACTGAGCCTTACAGACGTATTGCTGTCTGGATCAACGCGGATTTCTGGGAGCTTGTTGTTTCAAAATATCCCGACATGGAATTTGCCTTTGGAGAATGCCGCCGCTTAAACCGCTATCTTCTGCGCACTCCCAGCGCCACATGGTCGGGACTTTATACTGCTTTCAAAGCTGTTTTGCGGGAATTCCATGAAAAGAAACTGAACTGGGAGCTTTGTATGTCGACGGGAACCCTCACCCTTATGGCTCATATCTGCCGTACTTATTATTTTTTAAATGCCGCTCAGCCTATCAGCGGAAATGACGACCTATTCTCGTCTGTTTTTGAATATATCAACACACACTTTACCGAAAAGCTCAGTCTGGACTTGATTTCCGCACATTTTTTAGTGAGCAAATCCACTATTTCACATCTGTTTCAGGAAAAAATGGGGGTCTCCTTCTATCACTGCGTAACCCAGCGCCGCCTTATCGGCGCTAAAAACAGTATGCTGTCCGGCACCCCTATACAGAAGGTATGGGAGCTTTACGGTTTCGGTGACTACTCCCTTTTTTACCGTGCCTTCAAAAAAGAATACGGTATTTCGCCACGTGAATTTTTGAAAAAAAACGTCTCAAGGCACTGATTTTTACTCTGCAATAGTGGTTTGGATTCTTCTCTTATAGCCGGCTGAGTATTTTTGTATTTCTTTGTCAAAAAATAAATGCGGATCTAAAAAGAGACAACCGATTTTCGTGTCTGCTGTCTCTTTTCATATCCGCATTTACTAACCTCTTAACCGCCCTACTGCACCCATCTCCCCATCTCATCAAACTCATACGAAACACCATCCACCACGCAGGTCTCAGCCGCCGCCATCACGCCATCCGCCTTCAGATAGTACCACACATCCTCCTGCTGCAGCCACCCCGTCTGTTTCTGATAATTCACATAATAATAGGACTGGTCATTGATCCTTCTCCACCCCGTTCCCGGAAACAAGCCGCTGTAATCCACAAACGCGATCTCGATGCATACCTCGCCCGGAATACCCGCCACCGTTCCCGCATCCGTATACTGCCAGATCGTCCGGTTCTGATAAGCATTCACCGAAGTCTCATACCGCGAATACCAGATATCATAAGGAATCTGCGCCGTATCCATATGCCGCGTCAGCCATTCATGGTTCGCATAGACGATCGGCCGATATCCCGCATCCGCGATGACCTGACAAAACGCATTCACCTGATTTGTAATGTCCTGCCGCGTCCTCCCGATGTCCAGCAGATGCTGCGACTCCACATCATACGCCACCGGATACGAAACCGGATAGTCCTTAATCTGATCCAGCACGAAACGAGCCTCCGCCCGCGCCATCTCCTCATCCACCGCCTGCGTGTAGAAAAATACCCCCGTGCGGATTCCACTTGCCGCCGCACCGTTCATATTCTCCGCAAAGTATGGGTCCAGATCATTCAGATACCCCAGCCGTACCATGGCAAACGTCACCCCGTCCGAAGCCGCCTGTCCCCAGTCAATCGCGCCTGCCCGGTTCTGGTACTTCGACACCGTCACCCCCTTCGCCAGAGCCCCCTCAATCGCCGTCCCATTCGCCCGAACAAACTGCCCGTCCTGCACCCTCAACTCCTCCGCCAACTTCGCCTGCACCACAATCCCCGAAGCACAAGTCAGCAGCATCCCCGCCACCAACACCATCACAATCCGCCGCCCAAATCCTCTTATCCTCATTCCATCTCACTCCTCACCAGTCAATTTCCCGCCGCCCCGCTCTTTCTCTTTCTCTTTCTCTTCCATTCTACCAAGATTATGCCAGTTCCCCAGCCCTGTCCGCCGCTGTCTCACAGTAAGGGACGTTTTCGCCGCCGGTACTTAGGCGATGTCCTTTATCGCCTTACGTACCGCTGCGCCGAAACCCAAGCGCAAGCGGTCCCTGTATGTGAGACAGCGGCGGACAGGGCGTGCACTCGCCATAACCTTACATCACCCAAACACAATCTCCGCATACCCCACCGAACTCATCGCATCCCGACAATACCGATCCGCCCCCATCGTATCCGCATACTCCTGCGTCAGCACCGCTCCCCCGACCATCACCTTCGCCCATGGAGCCCTCTCCCGAAGCCCCTTAATCGTCTCCTCCATGCTAGGCACCGTCGTCGTCATCAGCGCACTCAATCCCACCAGCTTCACCTGGCGTTCCACCGCCACTTCCACGATCCTCTCCGGCGGCACATCCCTGCCAAGATCAATCACATCATAACTGTAATTCTCCAGCAAAACCTTCACAATATTCTTCCCAATATCGTGAATATCCCCCTTCACCGTAGCCAGAATGATTGTGCCCTTCTTCTCCTGCTTCTGCCCGCTCGCCGCCATCTTGTCCTTGATGATCTCAAATGCTGCCTTAGCCGCCTCCGCACTCATCAAAAGCTGCGGCAGGAATAACGTTCCCTTTTCAAATCCCTGCCCCACATAATCCAGCGCCGGAATCATCTCTTCATTGATGATAGCAAGCGCATCCTTCGTCTCCAAAAGTTCCCGCACCGACGCTGCCGCCTGTTCCTTCAGTCCCTTCACGATACTGTTTCCCAGAACCGAGTTCACACCCGTCATTCCAGCACTCCCCGCATCCCCGGCACTCCCCGCACCTGAACCGGCACCGGCACCTAAACCAACACCGGCACCGACACCTCTCACCACCGCCGACTGCCCGCTTCCAGCCGAAGTCTGTCCGCCATACACCTGAATATAATCCCCGCACTGCGGATCCAGATTCATCAGCGCCCGGAAGCTGTAGTAGGAGCGCATCATCGCCTCCGAATTCGGATTGATGATCGCCGCACTCAGCCCGCTCTGCATCGCCATGGTGAAAAATGCCGCATTGATATTCTCACGAAGCGGCAGTCCAAACGAGATGTTGGACACGCCGAGAATCGTCTTGCCATGCAGTTCATCCCGCACACGCCGCAGCGTCTCCAGTGTCGTGATCGCCCCCTGGCTGTCCGAACTGACCGTCAGGCACAGCGCATCAATCAGAAGATCCTCCGGTGCGATTCCGTACTCCGCCGCGGTCCGATAAAGCTTCTTTGCAACCTCGATTCTGCCCTCAGCCGTCTCCGGAATTCCGCTTTCATCCAGCGCCAGCGCCACCACCACACCGCCGTATTTCTTTACCAGCGGAAAGATCTGGTGCATGGACTCCGCCTTGCCGTTTACCGAATTGATCAATGGCTTGCCGTTGTAGATACGCATTGCAGCCTCCATCGCCTTCGCGTCGGAGGTGTCAAGCTGCAGCGGCAGATCGATGATGCTCTGCAATTCCTGCACCACTTCAACCATCATGGCCGGCTCATCGATCTCCGGCAGCCCCACATTCACATCAAGAATATGTGCGCCGTGATCCTGCTGATTCACGCCTTCCCGCAGGATATATTCCAGATTATGATCCCGCAGCGCCTGCTTGAACTTCGATTTTCCGGTCGGGTTGATCCGCTCTCCGATAAGGACCGGTGAAACACCGATCTCCACCGCCTGCGCAAACGACGAAACCACTGCGCGATGTTTGGGTTCGATCGGCACAGGTGTCATATCCCGGCAAAGTTCCACCGTCTTTTTAATATGCTCCGGTGTCGTTCCGCAGCATCCGCCCACAACCCGCGCGCCCATGGCCGTAATCTCCGCCATGACCTGCGCAAACGTATCCGCATCAATATCGTACACCGTCCTGCCCTGTTCACTGCGCGGCAGTCCCGCATTGGGGTTGACGATCACGGGAACGGAGGACACCCGCAGAACCTCCTTGAGAATCCCCTTCATCTGAACCGGTCCCAGCCCACAGTTCATGCCAAGCGCATCCACACGCAGACCTTCCAGCATCGCAACGATGGACGCCGGATTGCCTCCCGTCAGCAGCTTGCCCCGCTCGTCAAAGGTCACCGTCACAAACACCGGCAGCCCGCTGTGTTCCTTGGCCGCAAGCACCGCCGCCTTCGTCTCATAGCTGTCGCTCATCGTCTCAATCAAAATCAGATCCGCACCCTCCCGGGTACCGATCTCCACCACCTGTCCAAACAGCTCACAGGCATCCTCAAACGCCAGATCTCCCATCGGCTTTAAAAGCTTTCCGGTCGGTCCGATATCCAGCGCCACAAACGCCTGCTTTCCGCTCAGCCGAACCGCCTCTTTTGCATTCCGAACCGCCGCAGAAACGACCTGCTCCAGCTGATATTCCGTGTGTTCATTATATTTCAGCGCATCCACACCAAAGGTATTGGTCTTGACAATGTCCGCTCCGGCTTCCAGATAATTCCGGTGAATCTGAACCACCACCTCCGGATGACTCACATTCCAGTTGCCCGGAAACTCTCCCGGCTTCAGCCCCTGCTCCTGAAGAAGGCTTCCCATGCCGCCGTCAAAAAACACGATGCGATTTTGTATTTCCTGCAATATATTCATAAGATCTCCTAGTACGATTCCAGTTTTCTTTAACGCCGATACAGACAATCTTTTTTGCCGCAGACCTCACAGCCCTGTACGCTGCAGTTGCGCGGCAGCCGACTCGCTCCGATCACCGCCGTCACGGATTTGGACGGCATCATCAAAAGACTGTCCGTCAAGGTCACACCGATCCGTTTCCCCAGCTCCAATGCCGGCACCAGCTGTCTCTGACACTCCAGCGGAAAATCTCCGTATCCGGGACTGAACCGCGGGCGCAGATACCAGCCAAGCTCCTTATAAAATGCCTTCAGTGCTTCATTCTTCTCATCACAGAAAGTCTCCAGCATCGCCACCGATGCCGCCTGCATGACCACGGCCTTGCTCATCTGAAGCACGCTGTAGCGGTGCAGCAATACATCCACCTGACTGCCCAGGGTCGCCCCAAACAGGATGACCTTCTCGCAGTCCTTCAGATTCCGTTCCAGACTGCGGCTTGTCGTCTTCAGGCAGTCCATATCCAGCACACCGTCCTGCACGGTCAGCGGATATTCCCGCCAGTATGCTTTCGGGACAGCCGCCCGTTCCAGTTCCCGCTCCGTCTCCGCGATCAGTGCCTCTACATTCTCCGGCACTTCCTGCCCGCGATGCCCCAGATAGCGGAGGATTTCCCGCTCATTCCATTTAAACGCTCCGGTATCCACCCTGCTCTCCTTCTACTTCAAAATCTCGGACAGATTTGCCTGAATCTGTGCCGCCACATCCGGCTTGTTCATGGAATACACATGGATTCCATTGACCCGGTTGGCAATCAGATCGATGATCTGCTCCGTCGCATAGGCGATTCCCGCCTGCTTCATGGCTGCCGGATTGTCTCCAAAACGATCCACAATGGCCTTGAAGCGAATCGGCAGATACGTCCCGGACATGGAACAGATCCGGCTGATCTGACTGGCGCTGGTCACGGGCATGATTCCGGCAATGACCGGAACCGTGATCCCCTGCTCCCGCACGCGGTACAGGTAATTATATAAAATATTATTGTCAAAAAACATCTGTGTGGTCACAAAATCACATCCGGCTTCCACCTTCTCCTTCAGATGCTGGATGTCCACCGTCTTATTCGCGGACTCCACATGTCCCTCCGGATAGCAGGCCGCTCCAATGCAGAAATCCCCGGCTGATTTGATCTCCGCGATCAGCTCCGACGCATAGCGGTAATCCTTCTCCACCTTGCCGTCCTTCGGGATATCGCCGCGCAGCGCCAGCACATTTTCAATATTGTGCGCCTTTAATTCCTGCAAAACGGAATGAACCTTCGCGCGTGTCGAGGAGACGCAGGTCAGATGGGCCAGCGGTGTCACACCCTGTTCCTTGACCGAATGGGCAATGTCGACCGTATACTGGCTGGTACCGCCGCCCGCACCGTAGGTCACACTCATAAAGGACGGTTTTAATCTCGCGATCTCCAGCGCCGCCGCCTCCACAGATTCGAATTTATCTTCTGTCTTTGGGGGAAACACTTCAAACGAAAGTGTCGGTTCTCCCTTTGCTAAAATGTCTTTGATCTTCATCGTCTTGCTCCTCTTTTGTCATTCTGTTCCGTCTTATTCCTCCTGATACACCGGAGAAATGGTGATCGAATAGCTGTTATCATAACACACACCCTCCACCATCATCAAGCCTTTCTTAAGCTGATAACCATTTTCCTGTTCGACGGCCCTGGACAGCTCCTGACGCACCTGATCGGCGCACGACTCCCCGGCACTCAGCCCGCCTTTCTCCTCCATCAGTTCCAGCACCGCCCCGGTTACCTCCGCCAGCGTCGCAGGATCTTCCACCGTAATGGAGATGGAGTGCACTTCCTCCGTCGCCGTATCATAATCCAGCTCCGCGTACTGATAGCCATTCTTCGGTCCATTCGCCAGATCATAGTTAATCCAGGTCGCAAACCAGGAGGTTCCATCCCCATACGTTTCATTCATCGAATAACGTTCTGATGCCTTGACCTCCAGGCCATGCGCCAGAAGCACTTCTTTCATCGGTTCCTCCAGCTCTCTGCCGTTCAGCGGAAAGTGCGCACAGTCCGTGCAGGCGATTCCGCCTTCTTTCGCCTCCGCATCCGTGAGTTCTGTGAACCCGTTTTCGCCATACTCCTCTTCTGCGGAAAAATTGCCCAGATCAATATCGTACTCATTTTCCGGAATCTCAGACATTAGTTTATATGCGGCATTCGTCACATAGGCAGAGCAGGCATCAAGCAGCTTCACGGTCACAAAAATGACCAGAATGATCAATCCGACCTTATTCTTCCCGGATCTCTCGCGGGGCAGCCTTCCCAGAGTCCAGTTGGCCACCGGCTTTGCTGCATTCCTCGCCTCCGTCGCTGCGGCAGACGTTGCAGCCTGCGCGCGGTCATGCTCCGCCGCCGCCGCGGAACCGGCTGCCTTGCTGCCTCTATAGTCATTTCGCGGCACCCAGGCCGTCTGCGTCTGCTGCGTCCGTGAGCTTCCGCTTCCCGCCGGCTGTGCCGGATTTTGTCCCTGCATCGCCCGGCGTTTCCATGCCGCATCATTATCCTGATTCTGCTGAGAATTGTGATAGCTGCAGTCTTTCTCCGCCGCTGCATGCTGTTCATTCAGATAATATGTAACGTCCCTGACATACGGGTGCTTGACCCATTGTTTACAGGTCTTGCAGTAATGTGCCGAGTTCATGACCTGGTCACAGGTGGGACAGATTCTTCGTATCATACAGGTACCCCCTTTATTTCCTTCTATTTTGTCAATTGTTCAATAGGTACATTGTACCATACTTGCATTTCATTTTCCACGTTCCGATTCGTTATTTTTTTAACATTGCAAAATTAATTTTATGCTTTTCCTTGCTTTTTCGGAAAATTATGGTAAGATATTTCACAACTGCTTTGACCCGGGAAGTCAAATGTGTGCCTATATGTCCCACAATACCATAAATCACAAGGAGATTTTATTATGGAACAGACAGGCGTAAAAGCATTTCTCAAACGCAAAAATATCAACATCACTGTCAAAACGTATCTCATCGATGCCCTGGGAGCTATGGCCTTCGGCCTGTTCGCATCCCTCTTAATCGGCACCATCTTCGGAACACTCGGAGACAAAACCCACGTAGCCCTTTTCACAACCATAGCCGACTACTGTAAGACCGCCACCGGAGCCGCACTGGGTGTGTCCATCGCCCATGCACTGAATGCCCCGCAGTTGGTGCTGTTTTCTGCTGCCACCGTCGGTATCGCAGGCAATGCCCTCGGCGGACCGGTCGGCGCACTGGTCGCCACCATCGTTGCCACCGAGCTTGGTAAGCTGGTGTCCAAAGAGACCCGCGTTGACATCCTGGTCACCCCAGGCGTGACCATCATCGCCGGCGTCCTCATCGCCCAGTTCGTCGGCCCCGGTGTCTCTGCCTTCATGACTGCCTTCGGCAATCTGGTCAAGACTACCACCGAGATGCAGCCTTTCTTTATGGGAATGCTGGTGTCCGCACTGATCGGTGTCGCACTGACGCTTCCGATCAGCAGTGCGGCGATCTGCATCATGCTCAGTCTCGACGGACTGGCAGGCGGTGCCGCCACCGCAGGCTGCTGCGCCCAGATGATCGGGTTCGCTGTCTTAAGCTATCGCGAGAACGGTGTAGGCGGACTGCTCGCCCAGGGCCTCGGCACCTCCATGCTGCAAATGGGCAACATTGTACGCAATCCGCGTATCTGGATTGCCCCGACCCTCGCCTCCATGGTGACCGGCCCCGTTGCCACCTGCATCTTCCATATGGAAAATATCGCTGCCGGCTCCGGCATGGGCACCTGCGGTCTGGTCGGCCCCATCGGCGTCTACACCGCCATGGGCGGAGGCTCCAATATGTGGCTGGGAATTCTGCTGGTCTGCTTCCTGCTCCCGGCAATACTCACGTTTATTTTTGGAGAAGTGCTGAGAAAAATCGGATGGATTCAGATCGGAGATTTGAAATTGAATCTTTGATTTCTGATTTATTTACATCGAATCGGGCATAAAAAAGGTCATGCAATCATAACGTTCTCACGTTGCATTGCATGACCTTTTTGCATGATTCAAACAACTATCTGGTATCTGTTCTGTCTTATTTTGCTGCAATAGCCTCGATCTCTACCAATGCATCTTTTGGCAGTGCTGCTACCTGGAATGCTGCGCGAGCCGGGCAGTTCTCGGTGAAGAACTTTGCATAAACTGCATTCATTGCTGCGAAATCTGCGATATCTTTCAGCAGTACCGTCGTCTTCGCAACGTCGGACATCTCCATACCGCTCTGCTTCAGGATTGCCTGAACATTCTTCAAAGACTGCTCGGTCTGTGCCTCGATCGTATCTCCTGCGAAGTTGCCGGTTGCCGGGTCGATCGGAAGCTGACCGGATACATACACGGTGCGTCCCTGTACTGCAACTCCCTGAGAATACGGTCCGATTGCTGCCGGTGCCTGATTGGTGCTGATAATCTCTTTCATAATAATACCTTCTTTCCTTGAATGATTTATTTTTTATTGTTTGTGATAATAATGTTATCACGGCATCTGGGAATATGCAAGATCTTTTTTTAGTACAATTTTGCAAATACACTAATCACGCAAGCATCCGATTGGAACTACATAGATACCATCCGGCCTTCGATAGGCGTATCTGCCTGTACCTGTCAAGACCATCTCAAATGATGGTGCTTTCATTTTGTCTGTATCAATCTTACCTGCCAGCATTTTCAACGTCTCAGCACCATGCTCAATCGCCGTATCGCCTCCGAGCTTGATCTCGATCAATCCATAGTTTCCATTTCTAAGATGAATCACCGCATCACATTCCAATCCCGATTTATCACGATAATGATACACCTGACCACCCAAAGCATCTGCAAATACCCGTAAATCCCGCACACACATCGTCTCAAACAGAAGTCCAAATGTCTCCAGATCGTTGATCAGATCATTCGGGCCCAGTCCTAACGCAGCAACGGCGATTGACGGATCAATATAATATCTTGTATCCGTAGTTCTAATCGCAGTTTTTGATCTCAGATTCGGATTCCATGCCGCCATATCCTCAACAACAAAGATCTTCTTTAATACGTTGATATAGGAAATAACCGTATCTTCATCCAATCTATCCGTATCGTTGGCCTGCATATCGGCTTTTAGTGCAGCATTCGAAATCTGCGCCCCCTGATTTCTTGCATAGGAACGCATCAATAATCTCACGCGTTCCGGGATTCTAACAACTCCGTCCACTCTGGATATGTCCGTTTTCACAATCGCATCATAATAATCAAATGCCTGTTCCAGTGCGATTTCATCATCCAGGAAGGTTGCCCTTGGCCACCCGCCTCTGCACACCAAAAAAGCAATATCCTGAATCTTTAATTCATTGATTGCCATAATCTTATCTGGTGCCGTAAATAAATCTGACATCCTGATTGTTCCATTGGATTCTCCCGATTCGAAGAGGCTCATCGGCCGCATCAGAATCCACGCAAATCTTCCGGCCCCGGTGTGCTTCATCAGTTTACTGTCAGCAGGCACAGCCGAGCCAGTCAAAATAAACTGCCCCTCCTCATTTCTATGATCCACCTCAAACCTGACCGCATCCCAAAGCTTCGGGGCAATCTGCCACTCATCAATTAATCTCGGAGCCTCTCCCTGCAAGAGCAATGATGGGCTTATATCGGCAAGCATCAAATTCTGATTCACATTGTCCGGCTCCGCCATATATAGAACACTATTTGACAACATCTCCGCGGTAGTTGTTTTCCCACACCACTTGGGACCTTCAACCAGAACAGCACCCTTTCCCCGCAGCTTCTTGCTGATCATTTCATCTGCAATTCTCTTTTTATATGTTTTCATCGCTTTCTCCAAATCAATGATATTTTCAGCTTCACTCTTATTTTAACCCGTTTTCTCAATTTTAGCAATCGTTTTCGGTTGTTTGGCGCTTTTTTGTTCGGTTATTTGGCATCTTTTCGTTCGGTCATTTGGCGCTTTTCCGTTCGGTCATTTGGCGTTTCATCCCTCATGCAACCAAAAAAGCCATACAGCCCGGCGCCCCACGCGCCTCACTGCATGACTTTTTGATCAGAACCTTCAGATCCCCAGTTCTTTCGTCTTCTTCGCCATTCGCTCGCCATAAATCCGGAAGTTCTCCGCCAGTTCCTCGAACTGTCCGCGAACCCCCACCGGTCCGAGATGGATCACCGGCTGACCAAAGGAACCGCCGCCGGAGTATACCATCATACCATAGACCAGCATGTGCGTCTGAATCGCCTGGATCGCGATCTCGCCGCCGCCATGGACGAAGTTCGCCGTCGCAAACGCGCCGCCCAGCTTGCCTGCCAGCCCGTACTTTCCACATTTCTCAAGGAACAGTTTTACCTTTCCGCTCATCTCCGCATAGTAAACCGGAGTTCCAACCACGATACAACTGCTTTCCTTGATCCAGTCCTCATCCGCCTCATCGATGGAAAAGCACTTCGCCTCCGCTCCTTCCACCTTGTTCATGCCCTCGACAACGGCCTCCGCCATCTTCTGTGTGTTTCCACTTTCAGAATGGTAAATTACGCTTAATTTCATCTTTCGTTCCTCACTTTCCTTCGTTTTATCTGCTGCACGCTCTCAGATCTTCCGGCTCTCCGCCACATCCAGCGCAAAGGTCTCATTCAGCTTTTTCTGGATCGCAATATAGACAGCAAAATCCGCATCCGAAAATCCATCCAGATTCCGAAAGCTTCTCTGATAACAGCACTGCTCAAAAGCATCATGCACCTTGTAGATTTTCCATCCGGCATCTGTCAGATAAAGCTGATACTGGCGGTTGTTATCCTTATTTAAGATCTGCTCCATCCACTCTTTCTTGCGGAGTTTGCGGATCAACTGGCTGCATGCACTCGGTGTCTTCTTCAAAAGCTCCGCAATCTCACTCGCCGTAATCCCCGGATTCTTTCCCACAATATGAATCAACTGCGATTCTGCCTGATACATCGTATCCGAACCATAGTCGTGCGGCAGAGCATCATACTCTGTGATCAGACGGCACCCCTCATCCAATTCATTAATCATATCACAATACAACTGATAACGTTCTTTGTTCTCCTGCATCCTCTTGTCCCCCGGTAACTGTGAAATTCCTCACAAATACTTTATATTGTACCAGAGTTTCTTCTTGGACACAAGGGAAAACAAATCAAGAAGGCGGGCGTGTGCAACCAACTCCCCTCTCCTTGATTTGCTTATAAGGCTCTTTTTTATTTCATCAGATTTGCCAGTCTCTCCGCGTCTGGCACTGCCGTTGCCGTCTTGCAGTAATCCACATAAGTAAGTGTCATATCCGGAGTTACAATCAACACGGCCGGAAGCTGGAGTTCATCTCCCTCATACTCACCATGCGTCAGCTTTGTTGTAGCTTTGATCTTGGCAAGCAGCAGCATGCCCGCAGCGTCAATCATGTCCTTCTTCGATTCTGCCGGTTTGATATCAAATTGTTTATAAAGCTTCTGGTCTGGATCACAGATGATATCAAAGGGAAGGTCACTCCTGGACATCTGGTTTGCAAGCTTTACCGGATCTGACTGAAGCACAACCAGAAGCTGTCCATCCGTATCCCGAATCTTCTGATACTCTGCTGCATACTGGTGAATATCATACTGACACAGTGTACATCCATAATATCGCAAGAACACAATCGCTGTATTTCCATCGACACGCTTCACTGTATTTGCAATCGAGATTCCCTTCTCAAATGGGGTTTCATACGTGAACTCCGGGAGCTTGGAATCCGCAATTAATTTTGCCATTGCCCTGTCCTCCTTATCGACATCCGATGATCAAATCGTACTATTTGTTAAATACATATTTGTCCATGCGGTCAAATGCTTCTTTCACACGGCTCAGCGGCAGCGCCAGGTTCAGACGAATGTGGCACGGGCCATGGAACATCCGGCCATCCTGCCATGAAACACCGCAATCCCAACCTGCTTTCTCCACCTCTTCGATGGTCTTGCCATGCTTCCTGCACCACTCGGTACAGTCAATAAACAGCATATAGGTTCCCTCTGGTTTGGAAAGCGTTACCCCGTCAAAATGCTCTTTGATATAATCAGCCGCGTAATTCACATTTTCCGTGATTACCTGGCACAGCTCGTCTGCCCACTCATAGCCCTCCGGCTTATACGCACCCATCAGTGCATGCATGGAAAGAACATTCATGTCATTGTAATGAGGCAAAGAAGACTCTTTTAAAACTCTCTCACGAATCCATTTGTTGTAAATGATATGGTAGCTTCCTACCAGACCGGCCAGGTTGAAGGTCTTGGACGGTGCATAGACTGCAACAGTGCGCTGTTTTGCATCTTCGCTGACACTCTGGGTTGGGATATGCTTGTGCCCTTCCAGAATAATGTCGGACCAGATCTCATCCGATACAACAAAGACATCATGTTTTTTGAAGATCTCCATGGCCTTCTCGATCTCCCATTTCTCCCAGACACGTCCACATGGATTGTGCGGAGAGCAGAAGATTGCTGCATGAATCTTCTTGTCTACGATCTTTTTCTCCATATCATCAAAATCCATCCGCCAGGTTCCATTCTCATCCTTCTGAAGCGGACTATGTACGATGTTGTAGCCATTGTTTTCCACACACTTGGTAAAACCGATGTAAGTCGGGGAATTCAGCAGAACATTGTCCCCCTTGGAACAAAATACATTCAGTGCGCTTACAACACCGCCCAAAACGCCATTCTCATAACCGATCGCCTCTTTGGTCAGTCCCTTTACATCATTGCGGGTCTCATGCCATTTGATGATCTCATTAAAATACGCATCCGGCGCTGCAAAGTAGCCATAGGCCGGATGCTTTGCACGCTCAATAATCGCCTCCGGAATGGTCGGACAGGTCGGAAAATTCATATCCGCAACCCACATCGGGATGGCGTCAAATCCTTCCTTCGGCTCATCCGGTGCAAAACCGGGATTGGTTCCAAGTCCGTCTACTGCAATGGCATCTTTTCCATGACGATCCATAATACTGGTAAAATCATATTTCATCTCTTTACACTCCTCTTCTACTGTTAAGCTATTTAACCATCTTAATTCAGACTATCATACTAACTCACATCTTGCAATGCATTTTTCTATGCCCAATTCATCGCAGTCAGTACGAATATCCATACAAAGGACAACACCGTGAACGTGAGAACTTTTGGCCATATCCATTTCAGCCATTTATCAAACGGAACTTTTGCTGTTACACAAGACCCAATCATCCAGCCCAATACAGGCGAAAGAAGATTCGTGAATCCATCGCCAAACTGAAACGCCTGAACAGCCAGCTGTGGGCTTAGCCCAAGTACTTCGCAGATTGGTTTGATGATCGGAACCAAAATTGCTGCCTTTGAGGTCGCTGACGGAATAATAGGGTTCAATACCGCGATGATCGCTGTCATGCCAACACTTGAAACAGATCTTGGCAGGTCAAGCAGCGGTAATGTAAGTATGTATACAATCGTATGAAGAATATTTCCGTTTGTCATTACCAGAGACATCACGCGTGCAAGTCCGATCACGACACCAACAAAAGCCATGCTTGCAAGGCCTTTTGAAATGTTATTACCGATCTCATCGCCATTCATGCCAGAGATCGCACCTGCCACAACTGCTACCGTAATATTAACCGCCATCATAAACGGATACAGGGATGTGGAATCACCCCACAGGAACGGCCAAAGCACAAACAGAAGATACTGTCCTATAAACATTGCCATGATTATAACGGTTCTCAAGCTGAGCGTTGCCTCTTTAATGCTCCCCGTTTCTGCACCTGCCCCCGGCCGCCAGCCTTCGCTCCACATAGGAGAGCTTTCCGGATTTTTCTTTAACTTCTTACAGTAACGGAGTAAAAACACAAGACCTACTACCATAAAGAAGTTCATGATCAGGAAACGCATACCAAATCCAGAATATGCAGGAACTTCCATCATCATCTGTGTAATCATGCATTTCGTAGGACCCGTACCAAATCCAATCAGAGTAGCATAGGTGCTGACACCGATTGCTACAATAGGATCCAGTCCGAGTTTTGTTGCAAAAATAACACCGATCGGTACAATCGCTATAAAGGAATCATTTCCTCCAAAAGCACCAAGATAAACCATCATACAAAACATAATGGAGATAAGAATATTCTGGCTCTTATCTTTCATTTTATATACTGCCCAGTTGATAAAGTCATCCACTGCACCTGTTGCAAGAATTGTTGAAATATTTGCTCCTGCAATCATAACAGTAAAGATAATCAGTGCAGAGCCAACCAGCCCGTCCTTGATCAGCATCATCGCCCCCGCCGGACTGACCGGAGTCTGGTAACCAAGATAGGCAAATTGATCACCCAGTACTTTTCCGCTCTCGTCCACGGCAAACTGACCAGCCGGGATAAAGTAGGTGCCGATACTTGCAATCATAATCAGTCCAAGCATGATCCATAATAAGTGTGGCATTTTAAAAGCCTTCTTTTCTTTCTTTTGATTTTTTTCTTTCGCCATGACTCATTCTCCTCTCTGTCTCCCGTTTACTGTTCCCCTAAAAAACGCACCACATATTTAACTGTTGACAAAAGCCCAATTGGCAGAACATTTTCATCTACATCAAAATACTCGTTGTGATGGGTTGCACCGCTTCCATACTCCGGATTGCGTATCCCCAGGAACGCAAATACCGATGGGAAGATCGCGGCAATTCTGCTGAATGATTCTGACGCATACCATTTGTCACAATGAGCAACTGTTCCTTCCGGAAGAATCTCATTGAGGGCTTCTGTAGCCAGCTCGGAACATGTTGCATCGGTCATAACAGGAACCACTGCAATTCCGGTTTTCGGTGCATAAGTTACCGTGCAGTTATTCATAGCCGCTGTATGTTCACATACCTTCTTTAGAATTTCTACCGACTTCTTGCCCTCTTCTATATTAAAGAATCGAAACGATCCAAGCACACGAGCGGTCTCCGGAATCACGTTTCCCGTTGTTCCTCCCTGGATACTTGTAATTCCAAGTGTAACCGTTTCTTCCACATTCAGCTGGTTTTCAAAAGCACAGGCCAGATTCGGAAGGATCTGCGCTGCAGTATAAACCGGGTTGATCGAAAGGTCCGGTCTGGAACCATGGCCCCCCTTTCCATGAACCGTAAAGTCAACCGATACAGCTCCAGCCATGCGCGGCCCTGGTTCTACACAAATTTTCCCGGAGTCCAGGGCGGCGTACACATGAATCGCCCACACACCATCCATCTTACGACTCTTTAGAGCTTCTACCATCTGAAAGGAGCCTCCGCCATTTTCTTCCCCTTCTTCAAAGCAAAAATCAATGATTCCAGACAAGTCATCTTTGAGTTCACACAGAACCTTCATGGCGCTTAAGAGCATCGCGCTGTGTGCATCGTGTCCACAGGCATGGCATGTTGCAGGATTTTCTGAGACGCAAACTCTGGGCCCTGCCAGATTGTTTGGATTCTCAGGTAATGGAAGCGCATCAATATCCGCGCGGAGAGCAATTCGCTTCCCTTCTCTTCCTGTATCCAGTGTAGCTACCAGACCCGTCTTTTCCAGTTTCTCATACGGAAGTCCAAGTTTTTCGATCTCTTCACGAATAAAAGCACTTGTCTTCATTTCCGTACCGCTGATTTCTGCAAAACGATGAATTTTTCTTCTCGACTCCACAGTATAATCGTTCAATTTAGCTGCCAGTTCCTTAATTCTCTCATTTTTAATCATTGCCTATTCTCCCTTCCCTTTGCCTCCGCTTTATGCTTTCCTATGTCAGCGGTGTTTCATCAAACTCACGCATAGCTTCAAGGTGCTTAACCATTAAGTTGCTTAACCGTTTGGGAAAAATATAAATCTGCCTTCCTCAGATTTTTCATGGTCATTTTGATATGTTTTCTATCTCACTTAATAATCACTTTATCATATTGTTGTGCATTTTGCAATACAGATTTTATATTTTTTTAATTAATTAGGTATATGTCACAATTTTCAGCTGTTTTTATTACTTCCCCTTTCTTTTTTCATTGTCGCAAATGAAGAATCAAAAGAATTGTTTAAACCACCAACCCATTTAACACAAAGTAATAACCAAATGCCACTACCGAAAATATCACCACCATAGGCATCGTCTTTCTAACCATCCTCCCAAGCGGAATCCGGTAATCCTCCGCGCAGAGTGTCAGACAGATATGAACCGGAGAAATCTGCATCGCCACATAGTTCATGCACATGAGCAAAATAAAAAGCGGCAGCGCATTCGCATTTCCCAGGGAAGCCATCGCCATCGGCATGCATAACACAATAATCGCCTGGCTTCCGGCCACGGTACTTCCGATAAAGAAAATCAACGCAAAAATAAGGAATTCCGGGAGCGGCATCTTAGAAAAGAATTCCGGGAGTTCTGTGATCACGCCCGTCGCGCCAAGAATCTCCTTAAACATCATAACAAGCGCCGTACTCAACAACAGTTTCCCTTCAAATGCCGTCCGGAAAAAGGGCAGGATCTCCTTGATCGAAAACTGATTGACAAACACGTTGAGCACAATGCAAATCAATACTGCTATGTACACCGGGAGATTGAAAACAAGAATCAGCGCAATCGCCAGTGCGATCGCCCAGATACTTTTTGCCAGAAGAATCCAGTAGTATCGTTTTAACTGATCTGGAATCATCCCGGTATCCTTGGGGATTCTTCTCAGGTACACCACATACCCGACAAGAAACAGCGCCACAACCATCGGAAGCATGGCGATCAGGAACTGACTTACGGTCACCCTTCCATTGGTCAGACTGATTGCGATGAAAATAGTCGTATACGTGGGTAGAAAGCTTTCCGAAATATGTCGGAAGTAGGAGGTAATGGCTGCCTTTTCTTCCGTATTCAAATAATCTCCCACACTTTCACGAACGATCGGTCCGCAGATCAGAACTGTGCTGGCCGCGGGAAGGCAGCCGAGCATAAACGGCGCCAGAGACGCATTGATCCTCCGATTATTGAAAATGCCATTGAGTGCTACCTGGGAATTGCTCAAATTCCTGCGTTTTTCCATCATGCGCTGCAAAAACGTAATGGTATAAAACACAAGCAACGACTGAATCGTATCCTTGCCAATGGCTCCCAGCCACAAAGCCCGACCGGCTGTTGTAAGCGGCAGACGATACAGCACCACCGCACCAACCATCGCAGCCACAATCGCAATGCGAAGCGGTTGTCTGTACCACATGACAAGAATAATGATTGCAAAAACCACCAACAATTTTAATACATCCATGACCATAGCATCCATATAGGGACCTCCTTATTATTTAACTTCATTGCTTCTTATCCGTTGATCGCACAGCGGCTGTCCGATTCAGCATATACACTCCGCACAGAATAAACACCGCACCCACCAGCTCCCGAATTCCAAATGTCTCCTGCAGGAAAACCACACCGGCAACAATCGACACCAGTGTCGTAATGTTGGCAAACGAACTCGTCTGTGTCACCGGAAGATAGGTCGCTGCATAATTCATGCAGAAAAATGCCAGTACGGAAGAAATTACAGCCAGATAAATAAGAGCAGCAACAAAGGTCGGTTCCGAACACGCCCTGACCCATGCTGAGATCATGGTACCCTTACTCTGAATCAGGCTAAAGGTCAGGAAACTGACACAGCCCGCTGCAAACATCGCATAGGTACGTTCCAGCGCGGTAAATTCAACCGAACACTTTCTGCTGAGGACGGCATAGAGTGAACCTGATATGACTGCGCCTGTCAGAAGCAGAACTCCTCTTCCCGTCACGCTGCCATCGCCGGCTCCTGTTACCGAGATGATGCAGACACCCAGCACGGAGCAGATCGCCCAGGCAAATTTTTCCCAGTGGAATGCTTCTCGCAAAACCACCGTTGCCAGAATAAAGGTCACAACCGGAATCAGTGCAATCATCAGACCGGAAAAAGAGGATGTACTATACTGAATGCCATAGCATTCACACAGAAAATAAATAACGGGCTGACAAATACTCATCGGGAGCAAAACCCCAAACTTTTTTCCCCGAAACCTGACTTTGATCACACGCAGCATTAAAAACACATTCAATACCGCAAACGCCAGCGTAAAGCGAAAAGCCAGCAGAGCAATCGGATCAATCGAGCGAAGTGCAATCTTAGAAGCCAAAAAACTAAATCCGAAAATCCCATTTCCAACCAGGACCGCAAGCATTGCCCTGTTCCTTTTTGACATGATGATCCCCTCCCGCCATAATGATTGTTCATTTATTATTTATGATAGCAATTTTATCACTCTTTTGACAGATATGCAATATTTTCTATATCTTTTAAATTTTGTCTGTTTTTGATATTTGGGATATCTCCCTCCCCCACTGGTAAAAAATCTCATTTTATGATAAACTGTAGCAATATAAGTTTATTATTTAAAGGAGGCTTCCCTATGACCGACCAGGAAGTATTGGCAATGTATGATCCCTTGGTGGGATTCCTGTCCAAATTGTGCGGACCATCCTGCGAGGTACTGCTGCATGATGTTTCCAATCCGAAGAATTCCGTTATTGCAATCGAAAATGGTGCTCTCTCCGGGCGTTCTCTTGGCAGTCCGCTGACAGATCTGGCCTACAGGGTCATGGAGACTGGCGAATACAAGACGCAGCACTATCTGTCCAACTATTCCGGCAGCAGCAAGGGGCGGCCATTTCTGTCCAACACCTATTTCATTACGAACGAAGACCGTCTGATCGGGCTGCTCTGCATCAACCGTGATACCGGCCCCATGCACGAGCTCGACCGCGCGCTCGAATCTCTGAGGCAGCAGTACAACTTATTCGATGTCGCCATGCCGGAGATTCACGAGACTCTGGAGGCACCGGTTCCCGTCATTCTGGAGAACTTAGTCAGCGCCGCCATCGACGAGGTCGGGGTTCCAAGGGAACGCCTGACCATCCATGAGAAGGTCGCGATCGTCCATAAGCTTTCCGAACAGGGTGTCCTCAACATGAGGGGCTCCATCGCCGAGATCGCCAGACAGTTCGACGTGTCTGAGCCGACCATCTACCGCTACATCAACCGCGGAAGGAAATAAAAGAGAGCTCGAAACCGGATTGCCAATTCACATTCCGGATTTCGAGCTCTTTTTCTATTGATTTTGTTTTCCGTATTATTTAATGGCCTCAATCGCCGCCTGCACCTGATTGTCCTGCTTTAAAATCTCCGCCATATCCTGACCCGGATTCTCCGGCACCTCATACTCCACTTCCACGTCCGGGGTCAAGCCCTTCTTGTGCAGATCGTTTCCTGCCGGTGTGTAGTAATGTGCAACCGTCAGCTTCACAGCGGAGCCGTCCGTCAGGGGAATCAGATTCTGCACAATGCCCTTTCCAAAGGAAGTCGTTCCGACCAGGACTGCCTTTTTGTAGTCCTGCAATGCTCCCGCAAATACCTCTGACGCGCTGGCGGACTGTCCGTTCAACAGCACCGCAATCGGCATATCCAGTTCATGGTCATCTGTTTTCGGATATCGTTTTTCCAGGCGCTTGCCCTCCGCCGTCTCATGGCGCAGTTCTCCATCCTCACAGTAATACTTATCTTCCTGACCATGTTTACTCGCCGTCGAGAGCAGCATTCCGTCAAACGGATCTTCCGGCAGCAGGTAAGCCGCCATCTGCACGCAGGAATCCACGACACCGCCCGGATTATCCCGCAGGTCGATGACAAGACGCTCCATCCCCTGCTTTTCCAGATCTTCCACCGCCGTCTGGAACTGATCGCCGGTGATCACATCAAACTGTGTCACCAGAACATATCCGGTCTTGTCTTCCATCATCTGATGCTCTACGGTAGGATTCTCCACCATACGGCGCTGTACGTGCAGCGAAACTTCTTCCCCGTCGCGCAGAACCGTCAAATCCACATAGGTCCCTTCCTCGCCGCGGACATGCTGCTGAACCAGTACATCCAGGTCAAACTGGGATACGTCCTGACCGTCCACTTTGTAGAAGATATCCCCCTTCTTCATGCCGGCTTCCTCCGCCGGAGAGCCCGGGAATACGCGGATCGCAGTCATAATACCCGTCTCGATATTCTGGCTGATCATGGCTCCGATGCCGCAGTAGACACCGCTGGTCTCCTCACTCATCTGTGCATACTCTTCCGCAGTATAATACACCGAATAGGGATCGTCCAGACCATACATCAGCCCCTTGTAGATCCCGTCTTCCACCTTGCTCATATCCTCATCAAACAAAAAATCGCGATTGATGATATCCTGAAGTGTGCTCAGTTTTTTGTTCAGGCTCAGAAGATCCAGCTTCTGGTTTTCCGCCGCTGCCCCGGTGCTTTCCGCAACCGTGCCCTGCTGCTGCACCTGACTGTCGATCACCGAACGTCCGATTACCGAGATCCCTGCCGCCACACCGACGATCATCAATCCCGCAAACGCTGTTACCAGAGCGCCAACTAAGACGCCCTTCCAGAATTTATTTTTATTTTTTGTCTCATTCCTGTTTTCGTTTTCCAATGCTGTCACCTGTCTTTCTGTCTGCCTCTGCAGCCGATGCTTACGGGCTCACATAACTTTGTGGATTGATATAGCGTCCCCCCGCACGGATTCCAAAATGCAGATGCGGTCCCGTGGAATATCCCGTGGAACCCACCTTCGCAATCGTCTGTCCCTGGCTGACCTGTGCCCCTTCCGATACCAGGAGCTGTGAGCAGTGCATATACACGGTATAGACACCGCCGCCATGGCTGACCATGATATAGTTACCAGCCGAATAGCTGTATGTAGATACCACTACCGTGCCGGAAGCCGCCGCCACGATCGAAGCTCCGCTGCTCGCACCGATATCGATGCCCTGATGGTTACTCGAAGCACCCTCGGTAGGTGAACTGCGTCCGCCAAAGCCCGATGTGATCCGTCCGCTTGCAGGACACGGCCACACAAATTTAATATTCCCAAGACTGACGGTTTTATACGATTTTCCGGCTGCCTCAGCGGCTTTTCTCGCCTCTTCTTCCTTGCGTTTGATCTCCGCCTCAAGCTGCTTTACCCGATTCTCCTGCGCCTGGATGTCCCGCTCATATTCGCTGATCTGTCCCTGCGCCGCGTCGATCTGATTCTCAAAATTCTTCAGCTCCTTGCTCTTTTGGGAAAGCAGCGTCTCCACCGACTGCTGCTTCGCCTGCGTCTGCTCCTGCAAGCCGAGAAGCTGGGTATGTTCTTCCTGAAGCACCGCCTCATGCTGTGCGATGGCTTCCTTGGTCTCTACATACTCATTCATCTTCCGTTTATCATATTCCGAAATCTTCTGAATATATTCCGCACGGTTCATCAGCTGCATCATATCACTGGACTGCAACAGCATATCGATAAAGCTGGTATCGCCCCGCTCATACATGTATTTGATGCGCAGCTTCATGTCCGCATACTGATCCGCTTCCACCACCTTCGCTGCATCCAGCTCCTGCTGGGTCACCGTAATGTCACTTTCCTTGGTGGTGATCTGCCCCGCAAGCTGCTCCAGCTCGCCGTTTAGCGTCTCTAAGTTGCCGTCCAGCTTCTTCACATATGCCGCCGCATCCTGCTTCAGTCCTTCGAGGCTCTTTAACGATGCCTCGACCTTCTGTTTCTCTTCCTCCAGGCTGCTGGCCTTCTTCTTCGCTGCCTCCACGTCCTGCTTGGTCGCATAGACCGGACTTGCCGAGGCACCTGCCAGCGCCAGCACCAGTCCGGCCGCCAGCAGCCTGCTGCGAAGCACCGCTGCCGTTCTCTTATGTCTCATCTCAGCCACCTACACTTTCAGGTATTTCCGGATGGTAAAGAAGCTTCCGAAGAATCCGATTCCCACGCCCAGAACCAGCGCAACCAGTATCATCTTCGGATAGATTTCCCCAATCGGAATGAAATAAAACAGGTTCGACAGAATCTGGAACCGCTCTGCCAGATACACCACCGAACGATTGTACAGGACATACATACCTGCCAGTGGGATCGCCGCGCCGATCAGGCCGATCAGAACGCCTTCTACGATAAACGGCGCACGAATCATGAAATTCGTCGCACCGATCAGGCGCATGATCTGACTCTCCTGCTTGCGGAATGCCGCCGCCACCGATATCGTATTGTTGATCAGGAACACCGCAACTGCCAAAAGCACGCCGATGATCAGCACCGACAACAGTCCGATCATCTTGTTGAAGCTGGAAAATCCCGCCACCGCCGCGTTGGAATAATTGACCCGGCGCACGCCGTCTAACCCCTGCAGGTAGCTCACGATCTGATTCTGATCCGCGATATTATGTAAGTAGATCTCGTAAGAGGCAGAGCCTGCCAGCGGATTGTCGTCCGCAAACCCCTCCGCCAGATCCTCCTGATCTTCAAAATACTCGGATTTGAAGCTGTCCCATGCCTCCTCAGCCGACACATAGACCATCTCCTTGATCTCACTGCGCTGTCCGATCTGATCGCCCAGCGCCAGGATCTGATCCTCGCTCAAGTCCTCGTTAAACAATACGGTAATCCCCACCGTGGTCTCCACGTTTTTCACCATAAACTGGATGTTGGAGACAATGGAGAAAAATAAGCAAAATAAAAAAATACACGCAGAAATCGTGGCCGCGGAGGCCAGCGAAAACCAGATATTTCTGCATATATTTTTCACACCCTGTTTCAGGCAATAGCAAACTGTACTAAGTCTCATCTGTGTGTCCACCCTTCATCTCATCGCTGATAAGCCGTCCGCGATCCAGAGTAATCACACGCTTGCCCATCTGCTCTACAATCTCCTGACTGTGCGTAATCACAACTACGGTCGTGCCCCGCTGGTTGATCTCCTCCAGCAGCTTCATGATTTCTATGGCATTATCATGATCCAGATTGCCGGTCGGCTCGTCGGCAAGCAATACCTCCGGCCGATTGATCAGCGCACGCGCAATCGCCACACGCTGCTGTTCTCCGCCGGATAACTGCTGCGGCAGAGACTTATACTTTGCAGAAAGCCCTACCAGCTTTAAAATCTTCGGGACCGATTCCCGGATGCTGCGGGAGGGGACTCCGATGACACGCTGCGCGAAGGCTACATTCTCAAATACGCTCCGATCCCGCAAAAGCCGGAAGTCCTGAAACACGACTCCCAGCTTTCTGCGGTATTTCGGCACATAGCGCCGCGGCATCTTCTGCAAATTCATATCGTTCACAAGGATCTGACCGGAGGTCGGCTCCGCCTCCTTGAGGAGGAGCTTAAACAGGGTTGTCTTGCCGGAGCCGCTGCGCCCCATGATAAACACAAACTCCCCGTCCCCGATCTCGATGTTGATGTCCTTTAACGCTTTGTTTCCGGTCTCATACGTCTTATTGATATTTCGGATTTCTATCATAATTAATAATCCAGGCTCTCCATGTATTTCATATATTTAACAACCATCAGGGCAATCTTGAAGGTAATCGCATCCTCAAACACCCGCAGATCCAGCCCGGTGCTCTTCTGCAATTTGTCCAGACGATATACCAGCGTGTTGCGGTGGATGTAAAGCTGTCTGGACGTCTCAGACACGTTTAAGCTGTTCTCGAAGAATTTGTTGATGGTGGTCAGAGTCTCCTCGTCAAAGTCATCCGGAGACTTGCCCTCGAATACCTCACGGATAAACATCCGGCACAGCGGAAGCGGAAGCTGATAGATCAGGCGGCCGATTCCCAGGTTGCCATATGCCACCACGTTCTTGCCGCTGTAGAAGATCTTGCCCACATCCAGTGCCATCTTCGCCTCTTTGTAGGAGCGGGATACTTCCTTGATGTCGCCCACCACGGTACCGTAAGAAACATGCACCTTGGTCATCGCCTCGGTATTCAGCATATCCAGCACCATGTTGGCAGTCTTTTCCAGATCATCGTAGGACTCGTTCGGCTTCACTTCCTTGACGAGAATGATGTTCTTCTCATCCACAGCCGTGATAAAATCCTTGGTCTTCGTCGCAAACAGGCTGCGCACGGTCTCAAGCGCGTTGACATCCTTCTCGTGCTTGGTCTCGATCAGATAAACCACGCGCTTCACATTGGTCTCAATATGCAGCTTCTTGGCGCGGTTGTAGATGTCCACCAGCAGAAGGTTGTCCAAAAGCAGGTTCTTGATGAAATTGTCTTTGTCAAAACGCTCTTTATATGCCACCAGCAGGTTCTGAACCTGAAACGCTGCCAGCTTGCCTACCATGTAGACGTCGTCGCTTCCGCCACGGGCCAGCAGAATATACTCCAGCTGATGCTCGTCAAATACTTTAAAAAACTGATATCCCTGAATAACCTGACTGTCTGCCGGAGAATCTACGAAGGATAAAATGGAATCCTCATAAGCCTCTGCCTCCGGAAATGTAGATGCCAATACCTTGCCTTCCGTATCACAGATGCACAGATCCACTCTCGTAATACCCTTTAATCCGTCAATCGTCGTCTGAAGAATCTGATTCGATATCATAGTGCACGCTCCTTATTCTGTTTTTCACTTGTGTATTATAAACAAAAAATCATTATTCTTAAAAGAATCCTTGTCTTATATCTTAAAGCAATTTGCCAAAAAAAGCAAGCAAAAACCCAACGTACTCCACATCCTTGATGGTCGGAGGTACGCTGGGTTTCTTTTATACTGTTATCCTGTTTTTCTGACAGACAATCCAAATGACAAAATCAGACGTTTTTAGTTGGTAACAACCTGCTCGGTCTCTTTGTCAAATACATGGATCTTGTTCAAATCCATAGCCAGCTTCACGGTATCGCCAGGTCTTGCTGTGGTACGCGGATTTACGCGGGCGGTACAGTTCACATCGCTGATATCGAAGTACAGATATACCTCTGCTCCCAACAGCTCATATACGCGGATGGTTGCTTCGAATACGCTCTTCGGGGACTTCGCCAGGAAATCCTCTTCGTCATGCAGATCCTCCGGACGGATACCCATGGTAACTGATTTGCCGATATAGCCCTTCTCCTCCAAAACCTTGCCCTTTTCTTCCGGCAGTGCAATGGTGTGTTTGTCAAAGGTCAGCGTAATATCTTCGCCGCTCTTGCCAACCGTCGCATCGATCAGGTTCATCTGCGGAGCTCCGATAAAGCCTGCAACGAACTTGTTCTGCGGTCTGTCATACAGATTCTGCGGAGAGTCAACCTGCTGAATCAGGCCGTCCTTCATAACGACGATTCTGGTACCCAGGGTCATCGCCTCGGTCTGGTCATGGGTTACATAGATGATGGTCGCCTGCAGTCTCTGATGCAGTTTGGAAATCTCGATACGCATCTGACCTCTCAGCTTTGCATCCAGGTTGGACAGCGGCTCATCCATCAGGAATACCTTCGGGTTACGCACGATAGCACGTCCCATCGCCACACGCTGTCTCTGACCACCGGACAGAGCCTTCGGCTTACGGTCTAACAGATGAGACAGATCCAGAATTCTTGCTGCTTCCTGAACCAGCTTGTCGATCTCTTCCTTCGGGGTCTTTCTCAGCTTCAGACCAAATGCCATATTGTCATACACGGACATATGCGGATACAGAGCATAGTTCTGGAATACCATCGCGATATCTCTGTCTTTCGGTTCTACGTCATTTACCAGCTTGCCGTCGATATACAGCTCGCCTGATGAAATATCTTCCAGTCCTGCAATCATACGAAGGGTCGTGGACTTACCACAGCCGGACGGACCTACGAAAATGATGAATTCTTTATCTGCAATCTCCAGATTGAAATCTTTTACTGCTACAAATCCGTTCGGATATGCTTTCGTTACATTCTTAAGTGATAAACTAGCCATATGTTCTTTTCCTCCTGCATCTGTGTGCATCGATGATATGAATTTGTGTTTCTGTAGTTATCATACAATAGGCAGAATTTTTCTTCCATATGGCATTTGACCAAATTGTTTTCCTGCATTTTGGCGAATTTGCTTAACAATTAAAAAAAATGCTAAAAATCACAAAAGCAGATGCAAATGCGTCTGCTTTTACTGTCTATATTCGATAAAACCCTCTCCCAAAACCTCCCTTACGTCACTGACGATCACGAAAGCTTGTGAATCATGCCCAACAACGAGCTCTTTTAATTGTACAATTTCTTTCTTTGACACCACACAAAACAGCACATTTTTCTTTTGACCGGAGTACATCCCGCGCGCATCCAGCCCGGTCACGCCGCGATCCAGCTTTTCCATGATAGCTTCCGAGATCTCCTCGCTCTTTTCCGAGATGATAAAGGCAGCCTTGGAAAATTTCATACCTTCGATGATGCCGTCCGAAATCTTTGACACGGCAAAGATGGCAATCAGTGCATACAATGCATACGTGATTCCGAAAATCTGGGCGCCCACCAGCACGATCACGGCATCCAGCACCTGCATGATCTGCGCAATGCTGTAATGACGGAACTTTCTCTGAATCAGTGCCGCCAGCATATCCGTCCCGCCGGTCGTCGCCTGACACACAAATACCAGTCCGACACCGATACCACTAATGATGCCGCCAAACAGCGCCGTCAGGAACAGATCGTCCATCAAAAACGGGATCTCCGGAAGCACATACAGCGACAGAGACAGCGACACCGTGGCAACGAGTGTCCGCTTGATAAAGCTCCAGCCCTTCAGCTTGACCGACGCTAAAAACAGCGGGATGTTCAGCACCGTATTCGTGATCCAAAGCGGAACCTCCCACTGATTCTTCGCGATGATGGCAAGACCCGACACCCCGCCGGTGACCAGTCCCACCGGATCGTAAATATTCTTAATTGCAAATCCCATGATAAAGGAACCGAGTATGATCAACGCATAATCTCGGACCAGCAATTTCTGCTTCTGATTCATAACAGCGCCTCTTTCTCTCTGACGGATCAGGAAATCTTCTTCGCCAGCACGTACAGCTGATTCTCGCTCTCGCGATGCCCCTCCGGCTGCTCCCACAGCTTCATAATCTGCAATCGTCCCGTCTCATTGAGCAGTCGTTCCAGACGTTCTTTGGTGTACTCACTGATAAAACGCTCCCCACGGGAACCCTCAAAATCCCCCTCCAAAAAGGAGAGGAACAAAATCCCGTCCACACAGAGTGCATTCAGAATCTTCTCAAGAACGGTGTTCATCTCCGATTCCGGGACATGAATCAGAGCCTCATGGCCCCAGATTCCGTCGAACACTTCGTCAAACTCCATCTCTTCGTATGACATCTGCAGCACTTCCAGGCCGGTATGTATCTCTGCCAGCTTGCACATCTCCTCCGATGCGTCCAGTGGAGTCACGTCATAACCCAGCTCGTAGAACGCCAGACTGTCCCGTCCCGAGCCGCAGCCCAGATCCAGAATCGTATCTCCCTCCTCCAAATCCTTCAGAAACTCCGCACGAAGCTCCTCCACATCCAGATCCACCGTATCTTCAAAAATTTTCGATGCATACTTATCGTAGTATTCTAACGTGTCCAAAACCGTCCTCCTATATTCTCTCTATGGTCTTTTCTGTAATCTTGACTTTGCCTTCTTTGAGCAGATGGCCGACTGCCCGCTTGAATGCATTTTTGCTCAAGCGGAATTCCCGCATAATGATCTCCGGACTTGCCTTGTCTGTAAATGGCAGCACTCCCTCAAATTCGTCGAGCACCTTCATAACCAGCTTTGCATCCTCATCCATCTGCACATGCGCCTTCTGACGCGGGCTTAAATCCAGCTTGCCGTCCTCGCGCACGCGGATAACACGGGTCTCCACCACATCCCCCAGATGAAAATCTCCGTACAGCTCCTTCTGCGGAATCAGGCCGAAATAGCGGTTATCCACCGCCACAAACGCACCGATCTCCTCATTGATCTCATAGATCGTTCCGCTGACCTGCTCGTCCTTCTGATAAGGAGATTCCGCCGACATATAGGGATACACATTCATCGTGGCAGCAAGCCGCTGACTCTTATCAATATACAAAGCGACCAGACATGCTTCACCCGGGCGGACCTTGTGATTCTGCTCCTTAAACGGAAGCAGCAAATCCTTCTCCAGTCCCATATCCAGAAATGCGCCGATCTTCGCAACCTCCTTGACCGTCAGCACTCCAACCTCTCCCACTTCCAGCTTCGGCCTGCCTGTGGTGGCGATCAGGCGGTCCTCGGAATCCTTGTACACAAAGATCTCCAGCTCATCGCCCACCTTTGTGCCCTCCGGGATCTGCTTCTTGGGAAGCAGCACCGCCAGCTTATCCTGTTCTGACTCCCCCAGGTAAATACCGAATTCTTTCTCCCGCAGCACGCGCAGTGTCTGTCTCTTTCCTAATTCAATCATCTAATTCTCTCTTTCTGGTCGCACCCACACGACCGCATATGCCTCGCCAGCCTCATCACACAAAGCCACGGTATACGTGTCCTCTATCCGGCTGACCCGCGGAATCATCTGGTCTCCCAGCACCGCTGCTTTCTTATATTCTACCCGCAGTTCCCGAATCCGAATCCCCGCCGGCAGCACTTCTCTGGCAATCTCCACATATTGTGCATTATTCACATGATGGTTGGTATCGATGTGATGCCGTCCCACCAGCGCAGCCGGTGCTTCCCGGTAGTCCTTCGGCAGTACGATCCGCCGCGGTGCGTAGTCCATCTCCAGTTTGGGGTTCTCACCTGCACCGTATCCACGGATGTCCTCCAGTCCCACCTTGACCGGACGTCCGGCCTCGGTATCGAAGAAAAACCAGATGGAATTGGCTTTGACAAGATCATGTCCTGCCTCATCCCGGATCAAAAAATTACGATATCCGTACATGCCCTTGAAATCATACGGCCATGTGCTGACCACAATGTGCTCTCCCAAACGCGGATACCGCTCCATCACGATCTGCCACGAGGACAGCCACCATGCGCGGTGATGCTCCTCCAGGTAACTGATGCCAAGCTTCAAATCCTCCGACTGGAAGGTCGAACAGTCCTGCAGGTAATTGATAACGCCTGTTACCGAAAGCTCCTGATTCTGCTCCACCTCACTGTAGCGCACCCGACTCTCAAACGAATACATGTTGTTTTCCTCTTTCTTTATTAGACGCTCAAAGCACCAGAGTCTAAATATTCTCCATTATCGCATAGAATAAGACGAATCTCAACTGTTTTTTGAAAAAGGAGTCTGCGATATCGCACGCAGACCCCTTTTTGTCGGTTCGTATGTCAGTTCTTATTTCCCGCCGCTGTTATTTCTCGCAGATCTTTACAACCACTTTCTTGACTTCACACGGCTCACCGGCCATCGCCTTCGGCTTATGTCCGTCCCACGGTGCAAAGATCAGGAACTCTCCTGCATTTGCTACAACCTGCAATCCCGGATTGCTGTTGTCATAGAAGATCACATCCTTTTCCGGATTGTACGGAACCTTCTCGTTGAGAGCCGCGACCGGAGCATAGGTCAGCGTCTCTTTTCCGGAGATCACATACTGGATGTCGGTATAGTTCTCATGTGCCTCAAACTTGGCATCCTCCCAGGGCAGAGTCGTATAGCTCATCACATTGGCATACACGTTCTTGCCGTCGATCTCATACTTGCCGTTCTCCAGCGTTGCCAGGTCATGCGACTGCAAAAAATCGATCGCCTTCGCATAACGTCCTTCGATGCCCAGATTACGATAAAAATCCAGATTCTTTGCCTGATCAAAAATCATATGCTTGTCCTCCTGAAAGATTATATTGTTTGCATTTCCAACCGCCTCTGCTTATCTCAGCTCTGTGGTCGGGATCGTGTCCATATCATCAAATGCCTGGTTCTCGCCGCCCATCGCCCAGATGAACGTATAGTTGCTGGTGCCTGCACCTGCATGGATGCTCCAGGACGGGCTGATCACGGCCTGCTCGTTCTGCATCACGATATGTCTGGTCTCATTGCCCTCGCCCATCATATGGAATACCACATTGTCCTTCGGGATCTCGAAGTACATATACACTTCCATACGTCTCTCGTGGGTGTGCGCCGGCATGGTGTTCCATACGCTGCCCGGATCCAGTACGGTCATACCCATGGACAACTGGCAGGTCTCCAGCACGTCCGGATGGATGAACTGGTTGATCACGCGCTTGTTGGAAGTCTCCATCGCACCGAGTGGCTTCTTCGCTGCCTTCTCGATCGGAATAAAGGTCGTCTTGCACGCCTTGTGAGCCGGTGCACTTACCATATAGAACTTCGCCGGATTCTGTGCATCGTCACTCGTAAACAGAACCTCTTTGGTTCCCTTGGTCACATACAGACAATCCTTGTAGCCCATCTTAAACACTTCTCCGTCAGCCGTGATGGTGCCTGCACCGCCGATGTTGAAGATGCCGATCTCTCTTCTCTCCAGGAAATACTGGGTTCCAAAATTCTTCCATACATCAATGCCTTTATCAATCGAAACCGTCTCCGTCGTCGGCATACAGCCCAATGTCACCATACGGTCAACGTGAGAATATACCGCAACAACCCCGTTCGCCTCATACAGGTTCTCGATCAGGAACTCCTTTCGGGTCTCTTCGGTCGTATAGCGTTTAAAATCTCTCTGATTTGCAGAATAACGAATCTCCATCTTTTTGTCCTCCATACATTCTTTTTCTGATATGGCAACGAAAATTTGCCTATTATCATTATAAGTCATTTCCTATAATATGCAATAGACGAATCTAACAAAAAAATGCACCACCGATTTCTCAGTGCTGCATCTCTCATTTCATAACTGGGCTACAAGGATTCGAACCTTGAAATGACGGAGTCAGAGTCCGTTGCCTTACCATTTGGCGATAGCCCATCATTGTCCTGCAGTTAAAGCACTGCCGGAAGGCTTGTTTTTACATTGTATCATATCTTTTTGAGCTCTCTGAAGCTCAAAACTGGGCTACAAGGATTCGAACCTTGAAATGACGGAGTCAGAGTCCGTTGCCTTACCATTTGGCGATAGCCCATTACTACAACGAAAATCATTATACATGATAGACCGATTTGGGTCAAGCACTTTTTGCAGGAAATTTACCGAAAATACCCGATTTGTTGTTTTCGGTAAATTCCCATGGAGAATTATTCTTGTGATACGCTGCTTTGTTTATGCACCGCCGTCGGCATCGGCGGACGTGTCCGAAACATGTGTAATCTCAGGCTCTGCTGCCGATGAAGCCCCCGCCTTTGTCGTTTTTGCCGTCTCCGCTGCTCCGGTCGTATCCTTTTCCGCCGGGGTTTCCCCGCCTGTCGGCACCTCCGCTCCCTGCTCCGGGCTTCCCGATGTCCCGATCTCCGGCTTCCCGTCCCCGGCTGTCGTCTCGGAACCGCTTGATTCCGTTTCGTCCCTGTTCGCCTGGGTCGTAGGCTCTTCTTCGTCGTCCTCACCGGTCAGTTCTCCGGCGATCTCCGGCACGTCAAAATACCCCTTGACCGTGGTGGCACTTCCGCCCTCCCGCGGAGTCAGACCGCCCAGGACAAAGGTGTAGCTTCTGCCCCGCTCAAGCCCGGATACGGAGATCGTACATTCATCCCGGTCCATCTCATCCACATAGGCCGCATAGGCGTTGCCCTCATCATCCTGAACCGATACCGTCGGGTTCTTCCACTTGACATTCGTGACAAAACACACATAGATCTGACCGTCTTCATAGTCCACATAATCGATCTTGACCCGGTCAGCCTGAACCGGTTCCTGCGCTTCCTCGGTCGTGGTTTCCGCCTGCTTTGTCGTCTCCGGTGTTTCCGGCACGGTGGTACTTTCCGCCTGCGAAGAGGTCTCTTCCGTACTCGGTTCTGTCGTCTCCTCCGCAGTGGTCTCCACAGGCGTCGTCTCCGCCGCAGTCGTGTCCACCTTCGTCTCCTCCGCCTTATCCGCAAACTCTCCGAGCGCCAGAGCATGATCCGCTATCCTGCCCGCAATCTGCTCCATCGTCATGGAAGACAGCTCCTCCATATCGTCCATGGTCAGCTCCTGGTTCTGCTCGATCAGCTCCTGCAAAAAATACGCCTTGCCATAAGAAATCCCATATTGCTCCGCCAGCGCTTTCAGTTCATCCTTCTCAATGACCTGCTGGTCATACACGACTGCCTGAACCTGGTTCTCCTCAAGTGTCTTCTCGATATCACCGACCACGCTGGTGCGCAGCTCAGAAGCCTTTCGAATGCTGTCGTTGCTGACTGTCACCAGAATCGCATTGTCCAGATCATCCAGATATCCCTGCGTGACCATCGCTCCGATGACCGCATTCACCGCCACGTTCAGCTCCGTCCCCTTTAAGTCCATGTCGGAGAGAATCTGCTCGGCATCTGCATTCAGCGCCTGCGCCTGTAACACCCGGTTCTTCCGGTTGATGGAAAGCTCCACGCTCGGATTCACATCGATGCCGATGATGGAATCAATCTGCCGGTTCTGATACTGATAATGCCAGGCTCCGCCTCCGCCGATCACCAGGCACAGACAGGCCGCCGCTGCCAGAACCAGCCCACGCATCCGCCTCTGTAAATTCAGGATACGATCCTGCCCCGTGGGCAAAACCGCTCCCGGCACATCCTGCGCCACGCTTAAGTCCAGCTTATCCCATATATGCGGGGTAAGGGTGTCCACAGCCGATTTCAAATGCTGTTCAATCTGATCCGTATTCCATTGCTGTGCATCCTGCTGCACATCAGAATCCTGCTTCACACCCTCACCCCTCTCTTAAATGTTCTTTTAATTTCTTGATCGCACGGTTATATTTGGACAGAACGGTAGCCAGCGGCATCTGAAGACCGGACGCAATCTCCCTGTGCTTTAATCCAGCCGACGCATGCAGCAGCACAATCTGCCGCTCGTCCTCCTTTAAAATGTCCAGCGCTGCCCGCAGCACCATCGCATCCGCCAGATTCTCCAGCGGAAGGCAGACTTCCCCTATCTCTTCTCCGGCCAGATCATCCAGCCCGATATCCGCCATGCGCTTCTGATCCCGGAACTTCATATAGCAGAGATTGCGTGCAATCGTAAACATCCACGCCAGCGGCTTGCCCTGCGCCTGATATCCGGAAGCAGAAGTCCATATCTTTAAATAGGTTTCCTGCATCACTTCTTCTGCATCCTGGGGATTCTTCAGAATTGACAATATGAAACTGTACAGAGTTCTATCCGTGCTCTGATACAGTTGATGAAATGCCTCCTGATCGCCGAGGCCAACTCGTCGTAAAAGTTCTTCGTCGCTCAATCGAATTCCCTTTCTGATAGTTTAATGCAACAAAATGGAATCTTATTGCACCATCCTGGTGTTTTTTTACATGTTTGCTACTTTTCTACCTGAAAGGTGCATTCTGTGGTGATTACGCAGTAGCAGCGCTCATCACGTTCCCTTATTCTCTGACTTACCTGCTGTTTTAATGCATCCTGCATCTGTTTCGTGTAGTCCCGCGGCACCACCAGATCAAAAATCAAATTGATGCGCTTCGTTCCCTCCACAATCCGAAAATCATGCAGACTCAAGCGGTCATCCAGTCCCTTGACCACGTCAAACGCCATCTCCCGCAGCGTCATCACCTGCTCATTGCCCGTCTCCACCGGGTCCATATGGATGACCAGAAAAATCCCCAGCTCACGCTTGGCGTCCCGCTCAACCCGGTCCACGATCTCATGGGACACCTCGATATCCACATCGCTCGGAACCTCCGCGTGAATCGAAGCCATGCTGCGGTTCGGGCCATAATCGTGCACGATCAGGTCGTGACTGCCGATGATCCCGTCATACTGTTCCACAAAGTCCGAAATCTTGCGGTAAATCTTCGGGTCAATGGCCTCGCCAATCAGCGGGGTCAGCGTATCCTTCGCGATATTCACGCCCGCAATCATGACCAGAACAGACACCACCAGACCGACCAGACCATCGATGTTTACGTGAAAAATCCCAAACACAAGAATCGACAGAATCGTCGCCGAAGTCGCGCACACGTCGCCCAGCGAATCTGCCGAGGTCGCAAGCATAACTGTGGAATTGATCCGTTTTCCCAGCTTTTTGTTAAATAATGCCATCCACAGCTTCACACACACGGAAAGCAGCAAAATCCCCACCGACAGCAGGTTAAACGACAGCTCCTCCGGGTGGAAGATTTTACCGATCGCCGTCTTGAACAGCGAAAATCCCACCTGAATGACCAGAAACGCCACGATGAACGCCGCGATATATTCGATTCTCCCGTGTCCAAAGGGGTGATCCTCATCCGCCGGTTTCTCCGCCATCTTCACACCCACGAAGCCGATGATCGAGGACGCCGCATCCGACAGGTTGTTAAATGCATCCGCCATAACCGAGATACTGTTGATCAGAATCCCAATCAGCAGCTTTGCCGTAAACAAAACCAGATTGCAGCAGATTCCCACGACACCGGACACCAGCCCATAGCGCGTCCGCACCTGCGTGCTTTCGATATTTTCATAATCCTTAACAAACGTCTTTACCAGAAAATCTGTCATAGCTACTCATCTCCATAGATCACTCCGGCCAGGCACAATCCCTCTGCCGGGGCCGTAAATCCGGCTTCCTGCCGGTCCTTTGCCGCAAGAATCGCCGGCATCTCTTTCCAGGATCGTTTCTTAAGACCAACCTCGATCAGCGTTCCGGTCATGATCCGCACCATATTCTGCAAAAATCCATTTCCCACAAATGAGATTGCGATCACACTGCTGCCCGGATCACAATGTACCGTGATCGATTCGACGGTGCGCACCGAAGATTTCTTCATCTTCCGGTTGCCGCAGAAGCTTTTGTAATCCTGCGTGCCCACAAGCAGCTTCGCCGCCAGCCGCATCGCTTCCACGTCCAACGGCTGTCCCAGACCATACTGCATCCGGCGGACAAACACATCCCGCTTCGGCCCGGTCTCGATCTGATACAGATACGTCTTCTTCACCGCATTCAGTCTGCTGTGAAATCGCTCCGGCACGCGCTCGATCGCTGTCACGGCAATGTCATCCGGAAGATAGCGATTGAGATACTGCATGACGGCCGGTGCTTCCTGCCCCTCCGGCAGATGAAAGTTCGCCACCTGCCCCATGGCATGCACGCCCGCATCGGTCCGGCCCGATCCATGGATCTCCACCAGCTCCCCCGTCATTTTCTCCAAAATCTGTTCCAGTTTTCCCTGAATGGTATTGTCTGTGTTGCCCTGTTTCTGCCATCCGTCGTAGCGTGTTCCCTCATACTGTATCGTAATCTTATAATTTTCCTTCAAAATCGATCCTCCAATCGTTCTATACGTGCTCTATACGTCTTTATCTTCTGCAATGGAGGCTTCATGCCGCCGCACACTGTCGTATGCGCCCTTTCGGCTCACTGCCAGAAACAGATACAGCGTCTCCACCACAACAGTCGCCGACACCCGTGAAAAGCAGAATTCGCCCAGCAGCAGTTTTTCCCGGGTCGCTGTCGCAATATGATAATCCGCCACGCGCGCCACCGGGGATTCTGCCTGATTGGCAATGGCAATGACCTTGCAGCCATTCTCCTTTGCCCCCGCAATCATGTGAAGCAGGCGTCTCGATGTGCCGGAATTGGAGATCACCACCAGCACATCGCCCCGTTTCATGTTAAACGTGTACGCCACCTGCCCCTCCCAGATGGTTCCGGCCACCGCCGGAATTCCAAGCTGATTCAGCTTAAATGCAAAATCCAGCGCCACCGGAGTCGTGTTGCCCACCGCCGCCACCTGCACGCAGCCTGCATGATCCAGAAGTTCGAGGATCTGCTCCAGTTCTTTGGGGCTGATGGAGGACAGCGTCTCCGTCAGCTCCGCCACTTTGTTTGCCAGAATATTTTGCAGCGACTGGCCGATCTCCTTGCGCGAAATGTCATTGGACACCGAGACTGCCTGGTTCTTCTCCTCCACGACCTCCCGCGCCAGTGACATCTTAAGCTGATGAAACCCTTTGAAGCCACATCGTCTGCAAAAGCGGGACACGGTGGCGTCGCTGGTGCCGCTCGCCTTCGCAAGCTCTGCCACGGTCATGTCCACCACATCTTCCTTCCGCGCAATGATGCAGTCCGCGATCTTTTTCTCCGCATCAAAATAAGAATCATATAAAGAACAGATTGCTCCGACTACACTTTGATTTTTTTCCATTTCCTCACGCTCCGATTTCATGTAATATTATTTCATTATACTATTGCTTCTTGTCCAGAGCAAGCAAAAATATCGTGGAGATAATACAGGCAAAACCAAGCAAGTCCATCATCCCAAAGCTCACGTGCATCCACACCACCGAAAACACCGTCGCCGACACCGGCTCGATGGACGCAAACAGACTTCCCTTCTTCGAGCCGACACAGCGGATCCCTTCCATATAGCAGGAAAATGCGATGATGGTTCCAATGATCACGACCGCCGCCATCCCTGCCATAACCTGACCGTCCACCGCTACCTCCATCGTCCACGGGCGGAACATCATCCCCAGCATCACGCCGCCGATCAGCATTCCCCATCCGGTGACGACCGCCGAACCATATTCCTCCAAAAGCCGTCCCGGCTGCACCGTGTAGATCGCCAGTGCAACCGCGGAGGACAGCCCCCAAAGCAGCGCTTCCCTGGAAAGCACCATGCTTCTCAGATTTCCGTGAGTCGCCAAAAGAAAGGTTCCAAACACCGCCAGGCTGATGGCAAGCAGCTCCGTCGGCCGCGGAAGCCGTTTATTCTTAAGAGAAAGATACACCAGGATCAGTACCGGCCCAATGTACTGCAAGACCGTGGCTGTTCCCGCATTGGACGCGCCGATCGCCGTAAAATAGGTGTACTGGCACATGCTCATGCCAAAAATCCCAAAGATCAGAATACCGGCCGCATCCCGTTTCCAGATGCGAAAAATCTTATCCCGGTTCTGCCAGTAGCAGATCAGCAGAAGCAGAAAGCCCGCCGAAAACAGCCGAATCGGCACCAGCCAGTTGGAGGATAGTCCCTTTGTCTGAAGCAAAAACTGTCCGCAGGTTCCCGAAAATCCCCAGAGCGTCCCACCCACCAAAGTCAGGATGGTTCCACGTAACATCCGATTCTTATCCATCATGCATTTCTCCTAAAGTACAAGCTGCGGCCCGCCGCAATGGTTTGGCAGGCCGCGCATTTACGAATCATTTTAGCACATCTGTAAAGAAAAGTCTCCCTTTACTTTTCCATTTTCCTGGGGTATAGTGAAACCATTGCAAACAGCAATTAAAATCAGAAAGGAATTCTTTATGCTTACCATCGGATGTCACTTATCTTCCTCCAAAGGCTACCTCGCCATGGGGAAAGCAGCCGCTCAAATAAATGCCAACACGTTTCAGTTCTTTACCCGCAACCCGCGGGGCGGCAATGCCAAGGCGATCGTTCCCTCCGACGTGGAACAATACCTCGCCTTCGCCGCTGAACACGGAATCGACCGGATTCTGGCGCACGCCCCCTACACCCTAAACGCCTGCTCCGCCGACGAAAAGCTGCGGGATTTCGCCTGCCGCACCATGGCGGACGACTTGCAGCGCATGGAATACACGCCGGGCAACTGCTACAACTTCCATCCCGGAAGCCACGTGGGACAGGGACTGGAAGCCGGCATCGCATACATTTCCGGAATGCTGAACGAGATCTTAAGGCCCGAACAGCGAACCACAGTTCTCCTTGAGACCATGGTCGGAAAGGGCAGCGAGGTCGGCTCCCGCTTCGAGGAGCTGCGGGAAATCCTGGACCGGGTCACTCTGACCGATCACATGGGCGTCTGTCTGGATACCTGCCACGTCTGGGACGGCGGCTACGATATCGTCCGGCAGCTCGATGAGGTCGTAGCGGAATTTGACCGTGTCATCGGTCTCTCCCGCCTAAAAGCGATTCACCTCAACGACAGCTTAAATCCCCTCGGTGCCCGCAAGGACCGCCACGCAAAGATCGGCGAGGGCCACATCGGAAAAGAGGCACTGATCCGCGTCGTCAATCACCCGGCCCTGCGGGAGCTGCCCTTTTATCTGGAAACGCCGAATGAACTGGATGGATATGCGGCAGAGATTGCCTTGATGCGGGAGAATTATAGATAATACAGTCATAAAAATATGAGGTGTTTTTCGCGAAAATGCAGCCCCTGCTCAACGAGCAGTCGGCTGCATAAATCATTTTATGGAAGCTTATACCAAGCCTTGTCACCTTGAGGCGTACTGCCAGCGCCATTACTATGATTTGTATAAACATAATAATCATTATTCCACTTCAAAAGATCACCAAAATCTGTTCCCACCAACGATGCCGTTCCATCCCATTCGATAAGATCTTTTCCTGAAAGTTTTACCGTTCCGTTTCCAGTTCCCCAGTTGTTGATATGTTCTGGATTCCATTTTTGAACACTCTCACCATCCAAGGTTACCGGTGCTGGAAACACATAGTAAGAACCCTCATACTCAAAAATACCACTGGCCGGAATCGTCACTGATCCTGAAACACTGCCTTTGTCTGGCCATGGGTTGTCCTGAAGAGGTATGTCCGTTCCCGGATAAAGCGGCTGCGTAGGCTCAGACGGTTTCGGCAAAGTCCCTTCACCATCCTCTCCTGATTCATTGTTATCAGAAAATGTATACATCTCTGTATGATGTCCACACGTATCATAATTTCTGCAATAAGTAACCGTATACGGTTTTCGCACATATGTGAGATGCACCACAAGGTCATCTGCCACTTCTGTATTGGTAACCGTCCCCTTTACTCCCGCCAGTTCTTGTATCGCTTCGTAGGTGACCTTTTCCCCTGACACAACAGTCTCAATCTGCAAACTTTGCGCGGCTGTAACTGCGTATCTTGTTTCCAATATAACGCCATGTTTTTTCGATTTTTCAATCCATCCAACCAGACTTGGCACCATAATAGCACAAAGAATACCCAAAATAACAAGAACAACGATCAATTCCACCAGGGTAAATCCAGCGTTTTTTCTTTTCATATTTGAGTGCTTTATTTTCTGCTGCATATCCCCTCCGTTTATCATGCTTCGAAAAAAATTTTATAAAATATCATTTTAAAGAGACTGAAGATCGGCAACACGCGTCATCGCTCTCCAGTCTCCCTGAATCAATCTAATTTAATGCCGGCCAAAATCATCTCTACACAGCCTTCCATCCCCAGCTTCCCGCTGTTCAGGCTCAGGTGGTAGTTGCGCGGGTTGCCCCACTCGTTTCCGCTGTAATACTGATAATAGTCGCGGCGCTTGCGGTCAATCTCACGCATACGCGCTTCCAGCTTCTTCGCAGTCTCATCCGGTTCCAGTCTCTGCATGCGCTCGATGCGTTTCTTCATGTTCGCGCAGATAAACACATGAAAACCATCCTCCACGACGATGTCGGAACAACGGCCGATAATCACGCATGGCCCTTCCTGCTCCAGCTTTCGGATAATCTGGGACTGCGCCATAAATACCTGATCCGATACCGGCACCTCATACAAGGTAGAAAATGGATTCACCGACACATATTCATGGTCAATCCGCTCCTTGCGTCCAATCACTTCGTCATTGGCCCGAAACACATCCTCAGCAATGTTGCTGCTCTCGGCTGCCATAGAGATAATCTCCTTATCATAGAACGGAATCCCCAATTTCTCTGACAGACGGAAACCTACTTCGCGTCCGCCACTTCCAAATTCACGACTAATCGTAATCACTTTGCTCATAATCGTATGCCTCCTCTCGCCCTATGAGGCAGTGCCTCATCTTCGGTGTATTTACCATCTTACCATGTTTGAGATCAGATTTCCACAAAAGACATAAAAATTTTCGACATTTTCCACAGATTTTATGCCTTTACTCACGCGCAGCCGTCTCGCGTATCTTCTCATAGGCAATCCGGGGGCTGTGATTCGCCGTATATATGGTTCCGCACTGCACAAATCCATTCTTTTCCAGCATTCTCTGCATCGGGATATTATCGTGATGCGTGTCGATCCGCAGATCACCCCCGCTCGTCTCAAAACACCATGCCACGCAAAAGCTCGCCACGCCGCGCCGTTTCCCCGGTGCCGCCACGCGGTGCATCACCCCGTAAGGGCCATCCGTCAGCCAGCTCCCTTCGTAGATCTTCTGATAATCCGGGTCTTCCTCCACCGCAAAATAAAATACACAAAGCAGTTCCCCGTCCTCCTCGCAGACATAGCTTCTGCCGGTTGCAATATCCTGCTCCACCTGCTCCTGTGGCGGATACTTGCTCCCCCACTGGGTCGGATTGCCGTTCTCCTGCATGAATTGGCGCGCCTGGGCGTAAAGCACAAGAATCTGTTCTAAGTCAGCGCTGGTTGATTTGCGAATCTGCATGATCATTCTCCCTTATCGAATAAAATTTGTCCGAACCGTTGGCTCTCCCTGCGGCCGCTCAATGCCTGCTGCCCGGCCCGCCTCGATGCACTTAAGCAGCCACGCCATATTCCGACCGATGCCGCGCATGACCTGAAGGCCCTCCAAATCCTGCCGCACTTCCTCCGGCGTATTGCCGTGCACCATATTCCAGTAGCTGGAAGAAACCACCGGCATTTTGGCAATGGTAAAATACTTGTTCAGCACATCCAGCGATGCCGTCGTACCCGCTCTTCTCGCCGAGGCCACCGCCGCGCCCGGCTTGTAGGTAAATGCCCTGCCGCCGGAATAAAACATCCGATCCAGCGCCGACAAAATCCGCCCGCTGGGATGTGCGTAATAAACCGGAGTGCCGAACACAAATCCATCCGCGTGCTTCGCCTTTTCCACGATCCCATTGATCTCATCGTCATCAAACACGCATTTCCCAAGATTTCTGCACGCCCCACAGCCAATGCAGTCACGGATCGGATTCTTTCCAAGCTGAATGATCTCCGTCCCGATCCCCTCCTGTTCCAATGCCCCCGCCACCTCGGTAAGTGCCGTGTAGGTACAGCCGGCGGCGTTGCCGCTGCCGTTGATTAGTAATACGTTTGACATAAATTATTTCCTCCTCTCGAAAACATCCTTTTAATCAGCTAATTAAATGTAATGATTATATCCGCCCCTGTTGTTGTATTTTTATAGCCCACATGTGACAAATGATAGTTAGCGTCAAATACAATAGCCATATTGTTTTTGTCAATACTGTCTCTGTTCTCCACCTGTTCCAACAAATAATTTAAAAGTTTTTCCCGATCCTTTGAATTGGAAATTTTAATCCCGTCTCCAGAATCTTTGATGTAAATAAATTTCTCTTTATCTGCATTAATCGCACTACAGAACTTCACATCATTAGGATTCTTTTCTGCATCTGTCCAGCCTCCTATGATCAGATCCGTTCCGGGAAGTGTTTTATATGCCCCATGTGCCGAAGTACCATCCTCTAATTTAGTATCAACAGGAATCCAGGCTGTATTAAAAAAATCGAAAATCACTTGAGCAAACGTTTGGTCAAATTTAGCAACCTGATCTTCTTCATCCTTAGTGCTCACGGTAATTGTTGGTCCTGCTGGATTATAAGTCCCATTATTTGCCTGAGAATTATATGTATATTTAAATGTAACGGACACGGTTCCTTCCTGATCCACACTAACCTCTTTATTATGTTCCTGCTGTTTATAATTAGGAAATGTCTTCTTACAGCTCACATCCAGGGTTGTGTCATATCTGACCGTAACTTCCTTGGGCCCATCCAAAATCATATTGTCACACACAGCATAAATTTTCAATGTTACATCATTAGGTTTGTAATACATTGGTGTCAAATACTGAGGTTCATTTTTATTCTCCTTCTTTTGACTGATATCAACCGTATAGGTCAGATTCTGTGGGGTATAACCCTTTATAACAGGCGTCTCTGTTGTTTTTCCATTCCTACCCCACGGAGCGCTCAGCACAAAGTATTCCAGTTGATTATTTCGACCTCTTATTTTTACATAATAACCTTCATCTTCATTGCAGGCCACTTTATCCTTTGCATAATCTTCAAGAATTTTTGTATCAAATGCATACCAGTATATCGGTTCCGTTGGTTCTGTCGGTTCTGTCGGTTCCGTCGGTTCCGTCCCGCCGCTGCCACCCGCCGCAATCGTAAATTCCGATGCCTCACTCGGAATCGCAGTATTCCCCTCCTCCACATCCCCACGCACGCAGATGTAGTCTGGATCATGACTGTTTTCCGGGTCAAAATTATAGTTTTCCGCATACCGATAAGTTTTGTATGTAAAATCTGTTCTGGTATTGCGCAGTGTCAAATCAATTTTGACGACCTCTGGATGTGCATCAGGCTCTGGTCTGGAAAAGGACAGATTCTCGATCGTGTAGCCCATATAGACACGCTGGTCAAAGTGCCAGTTCATTTCATTCAGTTTCACTCCGCTGTCGCTGTTCATCTTATAATATTTGATATACAGCTGCTTTATTTTCGACGTGTCATCCGTGTTGAGCAGATTCCCGTCATCATCCGCGAAGATACTGACCGGGCTGCCTGTCTTATCACAAAATGCTACCCATTTTGAATCCGTGTTGTCTGCAAGCCAGAAATAATACTGCCCCTCTCCCTCCGTCTTGCTGACCGGGATTGTTGCCGCCGCAATTTCGCCGGATATCTTGTCCAGAAGCATATCGCTGACCGTAACTGCATTGGCCGTCGACTGCATACGGTAAAACATCCGCATGGCGGCTGTCAGCATCAATGTGGCAGCAACCATAAAAATACCGATCAGCGAAAATGTAACAATCAGTTCCACCAGCGTCATACCGGAACGATCCTTCATCTTCGGGGAGATCCGGTTCCGCTTTTTATTCATACTGCCACCTCCTTCCGGGTTTCTTTTCTGATGCTTTGTTTTACTCTGATTCCTCCGCCGACTCCGCCGGTATTACATCATAAATCGTTCCATTCGAATTCTTAAATTCTCTGAATCTGGCATCCACAGAAAATCCTGCCGAAGATGAGCCTCCGGTTACCAGTTCAAAATGCAGTGTCTCATCCTTTCCCGTTCCCGATGACAGATAATAATCACCCGCCAGGTCACGATACCCCGCCAGCGTATCCCCGGATTTTCCAAGCATACGCCCCGTCAAAGCCATCGCCTGAGAAAATATCCCCATGATCAGAACCAATACCGTAAACGCCACAATCACTTCAATCATCGTGCTGCCTGACTCCGTATCCTTTCTCATTCGGATATGCCTCCTTCCCAATAGCGTCCCTGATATTGCCATTTCCAGCCCGCCAGCGTCGTGCGGTCCGGTATATCCGGCTGGAACTTACTGATGACGGTACTGGACTCATTTCCCACGGTACTGGTTACCTTAACGTACAAGATAATCCCCATAAAATACTCCGCCCACTCATCCTGATTTGTTTTCTTATCCGGCTCTTCCTCCTCCTGTTCATTCCCGAAGTAGAGATCGACAACCGTTTCTCCCGGAAGTCCGGAATCTGTTCCCAGCTTGTACGAATAATAATCCTTTCCCGCTCTCAGAATCTGCTGAAGGGAAGATGCGTTTCGATCATAGGGATACCATTCTGTCGTAAGCACCGATTTCAGTTTTCCTTTCAGGCTGCTGTCACGGCCGGTCGGATACTCCTCTGTCACTCCGTCATAGGAATACGTCGGTATCGTCTTCGTCAGCACATTCGCTACAGAAACTGCATTGATCCGGCACTGCTCTTTGGCATTTGCACGATTTGCATTACTGATCATGACGGAGGAAGTAAGCAGCAATGCCAGGGAAAGTGCCATCGTCATGAGCATGACACACATTACAACAATCATTGCCGATCCGTCTCTGTTTCGTTTCATCTGCTTACCTCCTTCCATTATGTTAAATCATTTACCAATGCACCGTCCCCGGAATTTTCTTCCGGCAGTTCTCCGTCTTCAAGATACTCCATAATTGTCTTCTGCAGATAGAACCATTCCGTTTCCGGCATTGTATAATACTTGTTGACCAGGATCGGTTCCACCTTGAGGCGCTCGGTATGATACATTCCCTCACCCTCAAACGCTTTCAGATAGGTTTCAGCCGAACTGCCCTTCCACTGATCCGCCGGTGCATCCGGCAGCGTGAGTGTGAACCGAATTCCGGTTACTTCATCGTCTATGGCCTCCCACTCCGCCTTCAGCGTTGCTTTCAGCAGAACAGTACCTATCGGTAACACTTCCTGTGCATCACTGTCTGAGGCCGTCGGCCATATCGTATTGCTGTCGGAAGCCGTCACAAACGCCGCATCTGAATCACTGGCGAGCGGTACTTCCTGCCCCGGATATAATATACGGTCACCCTCCAGGTCATAACCAATCGAATACAAAAGTTTCCCTTCTGCTGTCAGATAATCCGCCAGCCCCGGATACTGCCCGAATGCATTTCTGCTCAGATCCAGTTTAAGATGGCAGTCCGTCTGGCCGTCCGTCCCTTCAATGTTCAGATTGTAACCTGTAATCTTGGCATCCTCAAGCGGATCGTAAACCCAGGTGATCTGAGACTGTTTCGCGTTCAGACTCTGTCCGGTCTGGTTGCTCCGAACGCGCGAATAGGTACTGATCGGATGATTCTCCCCTCCGGACAACAGCTGCACAAGCGACACCTCCTGTACCGTCGTCAGCGCTCCAAGTGTTACTGTGCGGGCCGTCTCGGACCACGCGCTCAGGCCGCCTCCCTGGGCACTTCCCACATCAAAGATATTCCGGAAGGTCAGGGTAATGTCGGAATCCTGATACTGAGCCATCCACTCCGGCAGCCATACAAAGGACTTGTAATTCAAAACACCTGCCGCATCCTGATTTCGCGGAACTGCAAACATGCCCAGCTTCTTGTCTCCCTGCGATACCTCAACCAGATACCGGGTCGCAGATGTCAGACCGGTTCCTTCAATTTCATAGGCGGCACCGCTTCGCTCCGATGCCTTTGCCTGTGCATCGATTGGCTCCGGATCAATGGCTGCCAGATCCATCGCAATCGCCTCCACCTTATCCAGCGGGGAATCTGCATCCTCTCTTGCCATTACGGCCCACAGAGAGCTCTGATACTGTGTCTCATCCTCCTTTGGAACCGACTGAATTAAAATTTGTTCCGTATAATTTATTCCTGCAATGTCTGCAGATATCTGCCCCTCATCCAATAGCTGTGAGAAGTCCGGCAGCGTCAAGATAAATCGGATTCGTTCCTGTCCGTCTGTATCTGTCTCACGTTCCGCCTGTAAATAAGCCGTCGGTTCGATGTGGTATGCGGTTCCCAAAAGCTGAAGCTCCTTCCCATAAGGAAGTGCCGTCGGTTTTTCTGCCCCAATCGTCAGTGTGATTGGCGCTCCTGTGCCTGTGTTCTTGTAATTGAGATCCGTCGCCTCGTATTCCACCGCAAAAGTATCCTCATCCGTCCGCTTCAGCGACAGCTCGCTGACATCCGATACCACAACCGCGTCGCTCGGCGTCGCCATGGTACCCGCATTCTGCGGCGTGCCGATCAGCTTCAGATTGTAATTCTGCGCATAATCCGCCTCGGTAAAGGAAACGGTATCCTGCACCAGCTCAACGGTAAGACTTTCAAACTGCTTTCCCTGCGCGTCCAAAACAGGATATTCGATCGTCTCACTTCCGGCGACCTCATCCAACTCAATCGGATCGATCTGAACCTTCGGAAGCTCAAAAATACGATATGGCACTACAGCTGTGTAATCTTCCACCGTGTTCACCTTATCATCCTCCGTCCAGACGGAGCTGATATTTCCCGATGATACAGCACGCAGAATCACGCGCGCCCAGGTTCCGGCATACTTCGCAGGAATATCCTTCAATACATAGCTGTAATCTGTCAGCCCCTTTGTCATATTGGTGCGGTTTGTATCACTCTTTTCCGGAAGTCCGGTAATCGTTGTAATCGCGTCTGTCGGGTCGGCCTGATCAGCCTCTTCCCGTGTTGCAAACAGCTGAATCGCAATCTGATACTGCGTTCCCGCCATCGGTGTTGTCTGATCCGATCCGGCATCATAATTTTCCGGTTTCATAGTCAGACTCAGACAGCCTGCCAGGAAATCAGATACACTCGTCACAGAAATGGGGGCTGCAGTCAGGTTGGCATCCGGATCCTGCTCTTCGCCCATATCCGGCGCAAACAGCCGCTCCGGAAGCGTCATCTCACCAATGGTACCGTCGATACCGCTGCGGTATGTGATACTTGTCTTATCGGCAATCGCACGAATCTTAACCTGCAGCTGCTCTCCTCGCGTAAAGGCCTCCAGATTCACATTCCGCTTCGTCTGTTTTGGATCCGTCACTCCGCTTTCCGCAGATATTTCTTCCGTTGTAAACGTCTGTTCCGTCTTGCTTTCCTTGCCCGTAACCGTGATCTCATAATAGGCCAGAGCCTTACGCTCCTCCTCGTTTGTCAGGCCGGACCAACTGATCACATAGTTCAGTCCATCCTTCATGACAACCCCCTGTTCATCCCGCTTCAGCGTGATAACAGGCTTACCGATTTGAGATAGACGCAGCCGGAATGAATACTCTGCATCCACCGTGATTGGGAATGATGTTACATGTCCCTTGGAATCGGTTGTACCAGCTCTTGTAAGAGTAATATGAACCTTTTTGTAGGACCATTTTGAGGAATCCTGCTCCAGTTGATTGTAGATTCCAGCCGTATATCCGTCCGCAGTTTTGATTGCCCGGTTGTTGATGAGCGTTGTCGTCTTGTCGTCCGGAAGCGTTCCGGTCACAGTCAGGAAATATTCTGCATTCTTGTTAAACGGTGCCACTCCATCCGAATTCTTGTAGGCCGGATCAGCCCCCTTGGCCTCCTGATCCCACATGATGGCAAACTTATCTGCTGTCTCATAATCGCCATCCAACCAGTCTGTTCCATCGTCTGTCTTGACCGGGTTGATATGAATTGCCGGTTTTGACTGTACGCTGGTAAGCTCCTCCTTAAGATCAATCTTGTGATAGACCACCTGATATTTCTGATAGGTTTTAGCCTGTCCGTTTTGCGTGTAGCTCCATTCGTCGTCATCCTTGTATCCGATCTTCTCAAGGTCGCGCAGAAGCGTATTGTAATACAGGGAATACGTTCCATCTCCCTGTGCTTCAATGACATAACCCTCTTTTACCTTTTTTCCAGAAACCAATCCGCCTGAAATCAGCGGCATTCCATCATCATCCACCTGACCGTTGTCGTTTACCTTCAATTGCTTCAGATCGTCCTGGCTCAGTGCACTGCTGTCCTCCTTGCCTGGCACCGTTACCTGCCAGCCCTGGTAAAAAATATCATTACTCATCTTCGTCGGATAGCTGCGAACCATGACATCCTGATAACGATAGGTTCCATCTTCATTCTTATCCAGAAAATCGGATGGGAAGTTGTTCAGTGTGATAACTGCGGTACTGCCCGATGACGGAGACGTACGCGTCTGCGGTGATACCGCCAGCGCAACCGGTAAACCGTCAAAGTCGGGGTCTGACGCGGTCAGCTCCGTCCGATAGTTTACTACCCAGCTTCCTGACGGTTTTAACATCGTCTGATAGGACAAGCTCTGAATTGTCGTTCCGAAAAAGCCGACCGACGTGGCCTGTGTCGTCCGTTCCAGCACAGGAATGCCCAGAAACTGTGAGGATGCCTTACTGTCCTGATAAACCGTATTGGTTGGAAGTGTTGCTTCCCGGATAACATTTGCAGACACATCATAGCCTGACACCGTACTGTCCGGCATGATCTCGGCATGGCTGGTCAGTAATATATTCTCCTGCGTAGCCTTATGGCCTTCTACGAGCTGGTAGTCGGAATTTTGGTCATAGTACGCGCCGGATTCCGCACTGAATGTAATTGCCGTCCGTTTGTTCAAAGTCGAAACGATCTTGATATCTTTCATCTCAATCGTGGATCCTGCCAGCCTCTGCTGCTCCACGAAGATCTTGTACTCGCTTTGGTTGTCCAATACGACACGATAGCACTCCTTCGCATCGATTTTGACCAGTTCGTAATGCACCTGTGGCGTCGGAAGCTGGATTCCGAACGTGACTTCCCTTTTGGCACTCCATTCAGATTCCGCCACAGCGGTTCCCCCGTCGTTTAAAATCGGGCAGCAGGCCTGCACCTGAACGATGATTCCATCCGCCTTCTTCCCTGCATCCGTGTAATCGGAAGCAATTTGAATCTGCGGGATATAGACGGTCGCACTTTTCTCTTCACCGATTTTTTGGGTTAGCTTACCATCCGCGTCCTTCTGATAATACGTATACTTAACCTGATAATATTGGGCCTGATCCACCTGCCCCCAGTTTACCTGATAATATCCGCCCTCGGCGGAGGTACTCGTAATCTCCGGCACTGCCAGGCTCGAATCATCGCGTTCAAAGAACAAATAGGCATCCAGATCCTGAAACAGCTGATATGCTCCTGCCGAGCTTGTATAGCGATCATTTTTCTCTTCGCTTCTGTAGATATCAGCGATCGTTTTCCCATTCAGGCTCGCTATTTTTCTCCCTGTAGCGATACTTATCGCCACATTATCAGCGACAGACAGACTGACCCCTTTTCCAGAATTGTCCGCTGCCTCTAAACTGCTCAGATCCCATACGCAAGAGACCATCGTCTTATCACTGTTGTACTGCGTCGTTGTGTTCTCGTAGCTCGTTGATTTGTAGTTTACTGCTGACGTAATATTGTCTACACCAAAATCGCCTGCCCGGACTCCCTTTGCGGTAAACTCGCTCAGTGCCACATTGACCATGGTGTTCGATCCCCATGTTCTGGCAAAGATGTTGCTTATTCGGACTTTGTAAACCGGCTCACTACACTCGATATCATGTGTATGACCATTGAAATATTCCGCACGTGTGTCTCCACCCTCTTTTTCATTAACCTCCAGGCTCTCTATTACTTTGTTGTTTTTGTCAAACAGTTCCAGTGTATACGAATAGTACCGGTAATCGTTACTGCCTGCTGAAGTTACCGCTCTGTTCCATACAAGCAGGAGCGAGTCTTCAGCATCCAGATACACCGGGGCATTAAAGGTCATTTCGAGCCACGCATCATCGGATGTAGTCAGTCCTGTATAATATGGATTCGGACTCTCTGTATTGGCGCCATTGGTCATTACCGAAAGCAAGTTGCCATTGACCAGCTTCTTGTTGTTTGCCTCAATCTGTTTCACATAGAAAAAACTGTTTCTTGTCTCGGCTGAAGCTTGATTAAAGTAATATCCCCCTGTCGTCGTTGTCTTTACCTGTGCAGAAATCGGATTTGCAATGTCTTTATCCGTGACCGCGATACAGTCTGTCAGATTTTCCACCTTGGAGGCACTCATTCCATTGAAGTTTGTGCTATAGTTATTCAGACTATAGCCGTAATTGCGGCAGTAGCTAAGATAGATGGTTGCATTACTTGCATTGGCAATCATTCCCGCACTTAAATCCGTTCCGCCAATCAGTCCCGTATTCACACATTGGTACAGACGGATATTTCTTCCGCTGGACGTTGGATTGTAAACCATACCAAGCATACCGCCAGTCGGAACTGCGTTATTGTCTCCGACCGTCCCGTGATTCTCGCACTGCACCATATTAGCAGATTCTCCGCTATCCAGACTGTAGAGCATTCCGACCATGCCGCCAGCGCCCTCTACAGTCGCGATTACATTGCCCTCATTGATGCATTTCTCCAGCGTGCCGCCTTTGTATTTCCAATGCCCGATCATACCACCGGCACGGGCTCTTGCATAGATCGGACCATAATTACGGCAGTTATACAGTCTCCAGGAGCTGGTCGTCGCATTCTCATTACGTCCGATCATACCGCCGACTGAATCTCCGGCCATCTTGATGACTGTCGCATAATTATCACAGTTGGTCAGATCTGACTCGGAAATATTGTAGCCGATGATTCCACCGGTACCGTTATCCTGTCCATGCGCCTTTGCCACTACCATCCAATTCTCGCCGGTTACCGCCTGCGAGATCGTACCGGTGCGTCGGTTAAAGCCCGCAATTCCCCCTGCGTGACCGGAATTGTCGATGATAAGAACTCCGTTATTCTTATATTCTTCGTCTTTGTCATTTATCTCTGTAATCGTACCAAGGTTGTAGCCTGTCACGCCGCCCACATGGCCATAGCTGTCGGTTCCCAGCCAGATACTTCCGTTTTTTGTTACATTTCCACTTTGAGCATTTCCCGTGTAGGAGAACAGCGTCCCCAACTCCGTAAAATCCTGCGAAGTGCCAGAGCCAAAATAAATCCCTTCAATCACGGAATTTTCTCCGTTCATCCCCGCAATACCGCCGATATTCGATCGGTTGTTCGCGTCGCCGGTTCCCTGGATACGTGCCGCACTGATCTTACAGTTTTTCACAGACGCATCGTTCTGGCCCTGATCGTTTCCGTTCATGCCGGCAATGCCGCCATAGCCATATATCGGTGCTTTGTTCTGCTCGTAATCATAGTTCGGATTAAACTCCGGTGTATTGTTTGGATCATTGGCGGTTGCATGAATCAGTCCGTCAAACTCATATTTTGAGATTTCTCCACGGTTGACGCCCGCGATTCCACCCATGTAGCCATAATAGCTCATGCTCCTCTGGATGAAGCCGATTTCGGCCACCGCCACGGAATAATTTCCTGTACCCGAATCGCCTTTAATGGTTCCTTCATTCCATCCTGTCACACCACCGGCGCAGACACCCGCTGCATACGAAGTGATGGTAACTGCATTGACTTCATTGACCCCGGTGCTTGACGTCAGTCCACTGAAGGTATAGGCACTGTCATTAGAGCTGTTCTTTGCCTTCTCGACAGCCTTTAAGACATAGCGAACCGCCTCTTCCTGGGCAGCATCATAATCATAATCATCGTCATCCTTCGTTGAAGTCTCGGCCGCCCAGTCAACTCCGACACTTGTGTTTTCGATCGTTCCGTAATTGTAAGCCGCAACGCCGCCCATATATCCCGCTTCTGTGCTTGTCTGATTTTGAAGGATCAGATTCTGAACCGAGCAATCAACGATAACCGCCTTCTCCCCATTGATCGCCGTAATGCCTCCTACATACCTGTCACCGCTCATTTCCAGCGTTGTCCTTCCGTCGTTGACGCGGCATTTTTTGATCGTGCTGTAATTCAGCGCAGTGATGCCACCACTGTAGCCGCTGGTGGCATACACCTCTCCGTAATCCACGCAGCGTGAGATCGTCCCGTAATTTACCGCCGTGATGCCGCCCGCAGCAGAATCTTCCACCTCTTCGTCCTCAATCTCATCCGTCTCGGACAGAACAGAAACCTCTCCCGAATTCTGACAATCTTGAATCGTTGTTTCCTCCTGATCCTTTGACATGGACGCCACGATTCCGCCGGCATAGCCCTGATCCGCCTGAACGTCAGACTGATTGTTTAAGTTGCTGATCTCGGCCTTACCAAGCTGACGCCCGATAAATCCGCCCACATGATACAGGCCCACAATCGTCTTACCTGCACTGGTCGATACCCGTGAACCAGATAACCCCTTCAGGGTTCCTTCATTAGAACCAACCACGCCGCCCACATAATAAGCGGAGCCATCGATTTCCACGTCTAACGTCTGTTCTTTGGAAAAGGTAATCGCACTTCCTGAATATCCATAGCCCGCAATACCGCCGACATTTGCACCGGCTGCCATGATACTGCAATCCTGAATCACTGGATCAGCAATCCGCCCATAGTTTTCCGCCGCAAGTCCGCCGACATAGTTTCTTCCCATAATGGTACCGGTTACGCCGCAGTTCACGATTCCTCTGTTGCTTTCCGCTGCTACATTTGCCCCGACCAGACCACCGATATAATCATCGGTATCGTCACTGGTTCCGGAACCCAGACTTCCGGCCGTGCAGTTTTGAATCAGGCCATAGTTCAGCTCCGCAAGTCCGCCGGTATAGGTACCCTGTGTGCGCACCTCGCCCACATCGCGGTTTTTGCAGTTGACCAGCGTGACATTTTCCGCAACCTTTCCGATGATTCCGCCGACATAGGAATATTTTTTCTGTGTTCCATCTGGAAGATCCGAGACGCCCGTTTCGGTTCTCTGAATATATGCGGTCGCATTAATCGGTGTGATATTTTCAACATCGTGAATGGCGAGGATCGTTTTGTCCTGATTGTAGCCAACAACGCCCCCTACATAGACCAGCGCCGTAATCTCTCCGAGCTTTGTCTGTGCTGATACGTTTTCTGAGCCTGTGATGGTCATCTGATCTGTTTCATTTTGATTGCTGCTCAAGAACGTATCGCTTCCAATCAGTGCTTCCGCAGCCTCAAGACGATCGGAAATTGCGTTTCCGTCTGTCTCCGTTATAGCCTTAAACTCCTTTGAATTGCACAAGGCATCTACTGCTTCCTGAATCTCCACCCTGCCGGTTCCTGCCGTCAGCAAATCATTGAATCCGATAAATCCGCCGGCAAAAGCACCTTGCTCTGCATTCAGGTTTCCCAGAAAATTGTCGGTCTGGAATACCGCATTGATGGCCTCATCGGTTGGAAGCAGGTTTGCACCAATAATTCCGCCGACAAAATAGTCTCCGCTTACTTCATTGACATTGCTGATAATATTGCTGTCAAACACAGATTTATCTGCATTCAATCCGATAAATCCACCGACAAAGTGCTTACCGGTCACATAGCCGCCGCTCAGCTTGTAATCCTTGATCGTGCCGCCGATATCATTGTAGCCCACCAGACCGCCAACATAATCCCGGCCGGAAATCACACTGACCGCGGAAATCACACCGCTTGTCGCTGCGATGCTGCCCTGATTGTAGCCTGCAATTCCGCCGGCATAACGGGAATTCATTGTAAGCCCAGTCATGTTCTGAACGACACTGTTGTAATCCACATCACTGTTGCAGTCTGAAATCGTGCCATAATTGGCTCCTGTGATTCCGCCCCCATAGGTCGAAATCGCCAGAATCGCGCCCTCATTAACCCAGTTTGAGATGACCGCGTCTTTATTCTTCTCATGATCCGGATCTATGGTTACCTGATAAGGATAAGTATCCGACAGTGTGACCTTTGCATTGCATCCCGTGATTCCGCCCACATAGGTTTCACCGATGATACTGGCCTGATTTCGGCTGTTTGCAGAACCTCCGTGCAGTCTTCCGCCTGCCGTGCCTGCATTCAGCCCGACAATTCCTCCGACATAGTTTTTTCCGATGACATACCCAGGCTCTGTGATCCGCTCCCGCAGGGTATTGCAGTCGGTAATAGAGGCATCCTGATTAAAGCCCACGATTCCGCCCACAAACGTTCCGGTCAGATCCACATCTGACGGGTCAACGTTTCCTGCATTTTCATTGGCACTTTCAATCTTTTCTTTAATACTGTTGACTAAATCTGTAATTTCTTCTTCTGTATAAGCCGGCGAACTGCTGCATTTGGAAATGACTACCTCCGCAGAATCCCCTTTTCGGCTATATCCGGTAATCCCGCCGATAAAATAAGCGTCGGAACCCTCTTCTATCTTGATTCCATGGACTTTCCCGTAGTTTTTGCAGGCATTCACAGTCAGATTACCGCTGTCTGCCTCCATCCTTCCCGCAATTCCGCCGACATAGCGCCGTCCGCTCACTTCCGCACGATTTGTCAGCTCTTCATAACTACCTGCCCCACTGATAGCTCCGGTAATACCTCCCACGTTGATATTTCCGGTAACCGTACCGCTCCGAAGTGTCAGCTTCGCCAGATTTCCTTCATTTTTTCCACAAAATGCCCCCGTGGAACTACCGGTTTTTTCTTCTGCACTTCCGGTTACAGCGGCATCCTCCATCGCAATGTTGCTGATCGTGCCCTGATTGCGGATGATCAAACCGATGGTATCCGTCGGTACTGAGTCGGCGGTTAACAGATTGTATCCTGCTACATCCGGCATCGCGGCCGGATCTGCCGTCAAATTCGCACTCATCGCAAACTTCTTCAGAACGTGGGCATCCTCTGTCTCCTCTGTAATCAAAGAGGAATTCGCTCCAAGGCTGATGATTGAACGGAATTTATAATCTGCCGGTGTTTTGTCACCGGAGGTAATCGCATCCAGCACCGGAACCATCTTCTGATAGACACTTCCGTTGTTCAGCGCTGCCTCCCAATTAATATCCGCCGTCAGGCGATATGTAATCTTTTTTGTCTCGTTTTTGTGGTATCGTTCATAGTAGCGAATATTATTCAAATGCCGTGCATTTTCAATCGTATAGGTACGGCTCTCTGACCCACCCGTCAGTGGACGGACGGAGAGCTTGCCGAAGAACTGATTTTCTGTGTTACTCGTCTTTTCTATGGTCTGCCGATAGGTTCCCTCACGGCTTCCCACAACCACCGCATACAGATTATCTGTCTGATCAAGTCCCAGACGATAAATCGAGGCGCTGCTTGAGGCGGTGTCCGAAGTGTTCTCAACTCCCTCGTTGACACTTAGATCCAGCGCATCCAGATACAGGCAGATCGAATTATCCCCTTCGTTGATTTTAATCGGAAATTCAAGGGTTTTATTGCCCCACTCGTTACCTTCGGCGATCGGATAGGCATAGTTTGCAGCAATGCGCTGAATACCATCAGCTGAACGTGTTCCTTTCAGCACCAGCTTTGGATCATCCGCAGTTCCAAGTGTGATCGTTCCGACACGCGTCCCTACGCCGCCCACGGAATCCGGCGCCGCAAACAGATTGATCCGGTAGATCAGTCCGGTCAGGGCTTCCTTGCTTTCCTGTGCTGCCTGGCCTTTGATCGTCCAATACAGATTCAGCGTATCTTCATCGCGAAGCGTCAGATTGCCGATAATCGGCTGTACGATCTTGGTATTCGTACCTCGTGACAGCACTTCCGCTCCATAATATCCAACTTTTTTATCTTTGCGTTTTTCTCTGGCACGATGCCGAATCGAGGCCATATAATTTTTGAAGCCCTCTGCGCCCTCTTCCAGATAGGTGAATTCTTTTACTTTGTCATCATAAAAAACAGAATAGATCAGCGCCACCTTCGGATTCGGATCAAATTCCACACAGATTGCTCCGTTCAGCATATCCTTATCCGCAATATATGGATCAAGCATGTCAAATAGAGCTTTGATTCGGCGATAATCCTTAAGATCTTTGCCAGTGAACTCCTTCTTAAGCTCCACAGTCGTCTTGTTGCCGAGATCATATTTCAAATAAATATTGGCATAATCTCCCTTTGCTGCTTTCAGAAAATAGATTTCACTGGTATTCGCTTTATCCTTCGCATCCTTTTCCCATGGCGTATCATTCAAATCAATCGCTGCACCGTCGGTGCCGTAGAGCGTTCCCTCCTGTTTGCTCAGCAGATATTCTTCGGCACCCGCTTTCCCATCGGCGGAAGCCGCATCCGCCAAATTTGTCAGCTGCCCCCTTTCCGCATACTGCGTAAGCTGCGTCTGCGCCGCCACAAAGATACTCTGCGCGAATTCATCATTCTTCTTAAACTCCGCATAATCCTGCCATCCCCTCAGGCTCATCACCCCAACCGTCAGCAAAATACCCAGCACAACCAGGGTCACGATCAGCTCTACTAAAGTAAAGCCGCCGGTACCCTGGTGGTTTCTGCGGTTATTCGTCTGTTGTTGTTCCTGACGGCGCCGCCACATGTCTGCGGCGCATCGTCTGAATGCGGATTTCATGGTTTTTATGCTCCTGTCTGTACGTTCTGCGGTCTCATTCCAGTCTTAACTTATACCAAAAACTGATCCATATCCTTGCGGTCATTGGAATACTGATAGGCCAGTTCTTTTTCGATTATATTGCTCTCCACCAGTCTTGCCAGGTCACTGTTTAAAGAATGCATCCCCAGCGCACGGCCGGACTGCATGACGCTGCCGAGCTGATGGCACTTGTTCTCGCGCACCAGATTCATCGCCGCATCGGTTCCCAGAAGAACCTCCGTGGCTGCGATACGGCCCCCGCCGATTTTGGGAATCAGGCACTGCGTGATGACGCCCTTTAAGACACCGGATAACTGGGTTCGGATCTGATTCTGGCTGGCAGCCGGGCAGGCGTCGATGATTCGGTCAATGGTCTGGGCCGCACCGGTCGTATGAAGGGTGCTGAGAACCAGATGTCCGGTCTCGGCTGCCGTCAGAGCCGCTGAGATCGTCTCGTAATCACGCATCTCGCCGACCAAAATGATGTCCGGGTCCTCACGCAGCGCAGACCGAAGGGCCGCCGCGAAGGATGTCACGTCACGTCCGGTCTCCCGCTGGTGAATCAGGCAGTTTTTCTGCTCGTAGACATACTCGATCGGGTCCTCCACCGTGATGATGTGCTCGGCGCGGTTGGTGTTGATGTAATCGATCATCGCCGCCAGCGTGGTGGATTTACCGCTTCCCGTCGGGCCGGTTACCAGAATCAGCCCCCGCGGTTCCTCTGCCAGACTGCGAAGCACCGGCGGAAGATTCAGTTCCTGTAACGACGGAATATGATTGTTCAGCAGACGGATCGTGGTCGCCAGCTTTTCCTGCTGCCGGAACACATTGACGCGCTGCCGCTCGCCGCTCGCCAGAGAGATCGGGAAGTCCAGATCATGCCCTTCTTTTAAAAGCTCAAGCTGCTTTCCATTCAGCATAGAAAGGATGAGCTGCGAGGTCTCCTCCTGCGGAAGTTGAATCGGTGCCTCCATCAGGGTTCCATCCACGCGGATCATCAGCGGGAGTCCCGCGGAAATATGGATATCCGACGCATTCATCTGCCGCCCCATCTCGATTATCTGTGTCATATCAGCCATATGCTGTCCTGCCTTTCTGTACCATCATCTACTCATAGTATGCCACCTTAAACAGCTCCTCCAGCGATGTCACGCCCTCTGCCACCAGCCGTGCGCCGCCGTCCTTCAGCGATACCATATTCTGCCGCTCATGGGCGTAGGTCTTGATCTCCTCCATGTCTGCCCCCTTCGCAATCATCTCGCGCAGTTCCTTGTCAATAAACAGCACCTCATGGATCGCCACACGGCCGCGATAGCCGGTATTGTTGCAGCGGGAGCAGCCCTTCGGCACCTTGATTTTCGTCACATCGGCCCCCAGATACACCCGCGTCTCCTCGTCGGTTTCCACCTCCTGCGCGCAGTCCGGGCAGAGCTTTCGCATCAGCCGCTGTGCCACGACTCCCACAAGGGAGTTGGCGACCATATATTTCTCCACGCCCATATCCTGTAGGCGCACGATAGCCGACACAGCATCGTTGGTATGCAGCGTGCTGAGAACCAGATGTCCGGTAATGGCGGCGCGGACGGAGATCGATGCGGTCTCGCTGTCTCGTGTCTCGCCGACCATGATGATGTCCGGGTCCTGACGGAGCAGGGCGCGCAGACCATTTTCAAAGGTCATTCCGGCCAGATTGTTTACCTGGCTCTGATTGATCCGGGCAAGGTTTTTCTCCACCGGATCCTCAATCGTCGATATGTTCACCTGACGTTTCGCCAGCTCGTTGAGAATCATGTACAGCGTCGTCGTCTTTCCTGAGCCGGTCGGTCCGGTCATGTAGATCAGGCCGTTCGGCGAACGGAGCATCCGGTTTAATTTATCAAAGTCCTCCTGCTGCATTCCGTAAGTCCCGGAATGATCGATCTGGGAATTGCTCGCCAGCAGACGGATGACAGCCTTCTCGCCAAACACCGTCGGCAGCACAGAGATACGCATATTGACCATCGTATCGTCCACCTTCATCCGAAAATGGCCGTCCTGCGGAAGCCGCCGCTCCGCAATATCCATATCGCCCAGAATCTTCACGCGGGCGATCAGGGACGCGTGCAGGCTTTTCTGCAAGGTCACGAAGTCAATGATCACGCCGTCGATCCGCATCCGAACCGTCGTCTTGTCCTCAAACGGTTCGATATGGATATCACTGGCATTGCTGTGGTAGGCGCGCTGCACCAGACTGTTGAGCAGGTTGATTACCGGCGTGTCGTCATCGCTCTCCTCCACCGCAAGCGTCTCGGCCTCCTGCCTCTGGCTGTCGTTCGCCACCGAAGCCGCCCGCCGCGCCTTCACTTCCGCGTAATAATAGCGGATCGCATTGTCCAGGGGCCGCCCCTCACACAGAAGGATTTCCAGATTCAGGCCCGTGGTCTGACGCACATCCTCAAGCCCGTAGAAATTCAGCGGATCATTGGTCAGAACCGTCAGGGTATCGCCGGTCACCGCCACGCCCAGCATCCGGTAACGCTGTGACATCTCGGCGGGAATCAGCCGCACCGCCTCCATGTCGATGTGCATCTGAGACACGTCGCCGATCTTCAGATCCAGGCGGGCCGCAAGGGCCTCAAGCATCTGACGCTCCGTGATAAATCCCAGCTCGATCAGCGCACCGCCAAGCCGCATCCCTTTATGTTCCTTCTGATAGTCCAGCGCCTTGCCGATCTGCTCGTCCGTAACATAGCCATATTCTTTTAATACATCACCGATTCGTACATTTCGGAAACTGTTCACACTGTCCATCGTCTGTCCCTCTGTCTCTTTATCCTTCTCTGCTCATCTCCACCTGGAGTCTCATGTTCATCGTATCCACGGTATCGCTGAGTCCCGTCGCCGCATCCACCGTACGCCGCTCCGAACTCCAGCTGATGTTCACCACCCGAATTCCCGGCATATCGCGGGAGAGTGCATCGATGAATCCGTCCATATTCGTCAGACTGCCGGACACATCCAGGCTGACCTCCGCCAGCCAGATCCCGTCTCTGCCGTCCGGATTGCTTCCGTCGTCCTGCGTTCTGCCGTAGCCCGTCACATTGGCGGCCTCCTCCGGCATCGTGATCTGCAATCTGCGGGCCGTCAGTCCATAAGCCGCCACCTGATCCGTCAAAAGCCGGTCGATCTCCTGGCTCTTCATCATCGGGTACAGCTCATCCTGATAGGTTGCAAGCTCCGCCTTCTGCTTCTCGTTGGTGCTTTTAACCGCCGGAAGCTGCGCTTCCTTCTCCTTCATGACCGCAACCTGCTCCCGGAAGGTATCAAGCTGCGCCTGCATGTCCGCATTGGACCGAAGCAGCGGCAGAATCACCAAAAACACCAGAAGTCCCACCACGCAGACAAACCCAAGCCCTGCAAGAAGCTTCTTGTCCCGCTCTGTCATTTTCGTCGTCATGGTGTCACCTCCCCTGTCTGTCCCGCCAGATAGCACACTACCGTCGTATGCCAGGCCCCGCTTCGCTCATCATAATCAAAGCCATCGTAATACACGCCTTCAAACAGATCCGTCCGCGCCTCCAGACGGCTCACGAACTGGTGCACATTCTCCGCATTCTGTGAAGATGCCTCCACCGTCACACCGCCCGTCTCCTGCGCATAATCTGTGATCTGCGCCGTGGACAATCCCGCCGCGCACTCCATGATCACCTGCTTCACCGCGCTTGTGTAGACCGGATAGCTGTCCAGATTCCGTTTCGTCCTGCTGATCACGCCGATCCGCTCCTCCAGCATGGTGTTCTCCGCGTTCAGCTGATCGTACTCCGCGATCTTTTCCATAACCGCCGTATTGTCCAGATAATTCATCTGCTCATTGACCTTGTCCATCCGGCTGAAAAAGGTCAGCATCTGTGTCAAGGCAAATAAGGCAAGCAGAAGCACAGCCCCCATCGTCGGTGCCAGACTGCGGAGCAATGCGCGTCGGCGCCGGATGGCTTCCGGATCCTGCCGGTACTGATACAGCAGATTGCCGTGATCCCTCGGCGTCATCAGACCGCCTGCACTCGTCACAAAATGTTCAAACTGCTCGTTGTCCTGCTCTTCCTGGAAATGGATCGCCCCGTTTGGCTCCTCATAGAGTACCTGCACCTCCAGGCTCGCATCCATCTGCATCACGCTCTCTTTGCAGACCTCGATATCCTCCGCCTGAAATTCACCGCCCAGATAGATGTGGGTAATCGACTCCTCGATCTGCTGCGTCTTCAAAAACTGCTGCTGATTGCTGATCGACCGGGCACATTCCACGCCGAAAGCCGGCGTTCCCCGCTCACCAAAAATTCGCCCGCGGCTCAACTGATAATAGTGACCATTCACATAAACGATATTCAACAGGGTCATGCCGTCCAGCATCTGAACGATACAGGTCTTGTCCCTGATATAGTCAAGCTGATCCAGTGCCTGGATCTCTGCCGCCGCCGCCATGACCACGGAAGAAAGCTTCACGCCCAGCGCCTGAAAACGTTCCACGTGCGGCTGCAAAAACCTGCGGTCCAGCATGGTCGCGATCACCTGGCGCATCGTGCCCTCCTGCCACAGCACCACATAGCTGTAGACCGGGTCGTCCGTATGCTCCATCGCCGCGAATTCCCGCGGAAGATATTCCATCATCTTCTTGTGGGGCATCTTCGGCACCTGAATCGGTCTCGTCACGGTCCGGGCACTGCCCAGCACCAGCGTCACGTCTTTTTTCGGAAGCTGATTTTCCTCCCAGAAATTCTTCAAAAACGGAACGAAGGTCTCCTCATTGGTCACAAGGCCGTTGATAATACTGCCCTCCGGCGCCTGCGCACGGCAGACACGGGTCACTGTCGCCTGATTGGCCTTCCCCGTGCCAACCACAGCTTTCACGTCCTGGTTGGACAGATAGATAACTGTACTCATGTTTGTGTCCCCCTGCTCTAGTTATAGGCCGATGCTCCGATTGCATTGTACGATGCGTAAATCGGCATCATAACTGCAATCATGATAAATCCAACGATCAATGCCATGACAATGATCAGCGCCGGTTCCAAAAATGCCACCATCCTGCTGATCGCGCCATCCGACTCAAACTCCAGCGCATCCGCCACAGAATTCAGCATGACATCCAGACTTCCCGTCTCCTCGCCGACCTTGATCGAGAACGACAATTTCTTCACGAAACCGTCGATCGGGTCAATGGCCTCGCTTAGATTTCCGCCACCCCGCACCACCGGCACCGCCGTGTCAAACTGCTTGTCAATATAGGTGTTGCCAATAGAATTTCTTGAAATCTGCAATGCCGTCACCAGCGGAATTCCCGCCGTATACAGGGAACTGAGTGTCCGCGAAAATCGTGCCGTGTAGATGATTTTCAAAAGCTTTCCAAATACCGGCAGATGGATCTTCATCTTGTCGATCCGCAGCCGCACCGCGCCGATGCTGCAAATCGCCCGAATGGCCAGCACCCCGCACACGATTCCGGCAATCACACCGTACCAGTAGGTTGTGACGAACCCGGTAATCGCATACAGGATCCGCGTCGGCAGCGGCAGTTCCTCCATCATCGCAAACATGCTCTCAAACTGCGGAAGCACGTAGCCAATCAGAATCGCCACGACCACCACGATCATGAAACACAGGAATTTCGGATACAGGGTCGAGCTCTTGATCTTGCTGTTTAACCGATGCTCCTTCGTGTAATGCTCCGCCATCCGCACCGCCGTCTGATCCATATTTCCGGCCGCCTCCGCCGCACGGAACATGTGAATCATCATGGTCGGAAATGCTCCCGATACCTCCATCGCCTCCGATAAGGCCGTACCCTGCCGGATCACGCGCAGCAGCTCCGCATAAACAGCCTGCTCCCGCGGTTTGATGCTGTCGTTCTGCGCAATCATGCCAAGCGCGCGCACCAGCGATACCCCTGCCCCCAGAAGCGTCCCCAGCTCCCGACAGAAATCCGCGATCGCCTGTGGCTTCAGCGGACGCACACGACGCTTATTCACAACTTCCTCTGCCGTGATCAGATACAACTCCTGCGCTTTCAGTTTTTCATACAATTCGCTCTCTTCGGCCGCCGTCATACTCCCCTTGACGTTCTTTCCTCTGGCGTCCGTTGCCCGGTATTTATAATTCGGCACGGGTCACTCCCCCTTTTTGTCTCATTTTAGTCCACACAATCCCAGATACCACCTCGTCAGGGATGTTCCCCAAAACAATGCCAGACACATTCCCGCGCAGAGAAAGGGTCCGAATGCGAAATGTTCCTTCCGCCCCTTCTTTTTCGCTGCCAACAGGTAAATGCCATATAAGCCTCCGGTCAATACCGCCAGAAACAAGGAAACCAGACTCAGTTTCCATCCCAGCAGCAAACCGCAGGCACCCATCAATTTGATATCGCCTCCGCCAAATGCCCCCGGCACCGCCAGCGTGATCAGAAGGAGAGGCAGGCTGACAGCAAACACGCCGATCAGCCGTTCCGCCAGGGAAATCCCCGGCATGGTCACAATGGATACCACCCCGATAATCAGAATCGCAAGTACGAATCCGTCAGGAATTTCCATCGTGTCTATATCTACAAAAGCGACCACCGTAAGCATCCCAAGAAACGCAAACACGGTCAAAGCCGCCAGATTATAGCCTATTTTAAAAACGCACAAAAGGGCCATACAGCCCCCGAACAATTCTACCCATGTATAGCGTGGCGAAACACTGCATTTGCAATAACGGCAATGCCCACGCAGGGCAAGCCAGCTAAAGACCGGAATCATATCCAGTCCCGATAATTGATGCCCGCAGTCCGGGCAGTGGGAAAAGCCCCTCACAAATGAAATCTTTCTCGGCACCCGGTAAATAACCACATTCAAAAAGGAGAAAATACAGGCGCCAAGCAGCCATATGAATGCCATCAGAATTGTTTCTATCAGTCGGATCTCCATAGGTTTTGCCTGCCTTTTTCGTTTATATGCTGCTCTATCGTATATTGCTGCGCTGCTGTTCTGCGCAAATACAGCCGATCCCGCAGGGCTTCGCCCTGCATGATCAGTCTGTCTTTACCAAATCCCGGAACCGATAATAAAGGCTCCAGTGTTCTTCATGCTGCTCGTCATAATTGTAAAACACAATCAGCTTCCCCGTTCTATAGGTAAAGCTGCGGGCAGCCTGCCGATTTGCGTCCCAGGAGGTAAGAATCAACTCCCCCTCCGCTCCGCTTAAATCCCGCACCTGCTCCGCCGCGCCCTCGATCAGGCCATCGGGGCGAAGCGGATCATAGATGCGCTTGTCCTGGGCATAGTAGTCTATGGCCAGGAGACGTAATGAGAGTTCGATGTTTTTGGACTCTGTAAGTGCATGTTGAGTTCTAATCTTTGGCTGGTAACATATAAAAGTCATAACACAAAAAAATATACATAAAAAAATCAAAACAATCATTTTCGATTTTTTTAAAATCATCATCGTATGACTTACCATCTTATCAATCATATATGTTCCGCTACCTTCATGTTCTATTCAGCTCCAGATCCACTCTCAGTCTCTGACCTTGGATAAGTAAATGCGGTACCATCAATTGTAATATTGACTTTAGTAATTCTAACGCCTTCAGTAACCTCATAACCTGTTAATACAACATTATCATCCTTTAAATATTCCTGCATTTGTTTATCAGTCACTCCATCAGCGTCCTTAAATTCCGGGATTGCATTCTTCGTTTTAAGCTTCTCTGCCCCTGCTGATTGTACCGCCAGCATTGCTGCTCTGCCCGTCATATCATTCTGTTGATCCTTCGCCTTGTTAATCCATCCAGTCATCGCC
>JAQUVX010000017.1 GCA_028693165.1 Lachnospiraceae bacterium
TATATAGTATCTAACTATCTAAAGTATATCACATAGTACGACAGTACGCAAGATATAAAAATATATTTGACATAAAAAAATAAGCCTGGCAAGGCTTTTGAGACTTTAGGGTGTCAAACATCCGAGCAGCAAAGATAAGTTGACAAGTATCGGTGTTGATGATACTATTACTACATAATTATAAGCAAGTAGAGGTTGCGCGAAGCAGGAGTAGGTTACCGGATGCACCAGATGCAGATGAAGGAAACCGAAAGGGCGGGCGCCGAAGGAGGAGATGGGCTGGACATCATTCTTCTGGTCATAGGGTGAAGAACCGTATGACTGTCATCCCCCTGTGGATGGAGAGCTACTTAAAAGAAGAAGTGCTTGATTTCGGACTTTAAGAGCTGACCCTAACTGCGTCAGCTCTTATTTTTCACGTTATGACAGAAGAGGATGAAGGAGGAAATGAATATGGCTATTTTTGAAGGTGCAGGTGTTGCATTGATTACCCCATTTACAGAGGCAGGAGAGGTGAATTACCCGAAACTCACCGAGATTGTGGAAGAGCAGATTGCAGGCGGCACCGATGCGATCATCGCATGTGGAACAACCGGCGAGTCCTCCACCATGAGTCATGAGGAGCATCTTTCCGTTGTCCGTCACGTGTGCGAAGTGGTGAACAAGCGCATTCCGGTGATCGCCGGTGCAGGTTCCAACTCTACCAAAGAGGCGGTTCATCTGTCCCAGGGCGCTGAGGCGGCGGGGGCTGACGGACTTCTTTTGGTTACTCCCTATTATAATAAGGCGACGCAGGGAGGTCTGATCGCACATTATACAGCGATCGCGGATTCGGTGAAGATTCCGATCCTTCTGTATCATATTCCGAGCCGTACCGGCGTGACCATGAAGGCGGAGACGATCGTGAAGCTCTGCAAAGAGGTGAAAAATATCGTGGGTGTGAAGGAAGCCAGCGGTAATTTCTCGGGAATCGCGGAGATCATGAGCCTGGCGGACGGCTGCGTGGATTTGTATTCCGGCAATGATGATCAGATCGTTCCGCTGCTGGCGATGGGCGGTAAGGGCGTGATTTCGGTTCTGTCCAATGTGGCACCGCAGCAGACACATGATATTTGCCAGTCATTTTTTGAGGGCGATGTGAAGAAAAGCTGTGCGATGCAGCTTAAGGCCATTCCGCTGATCAACGCATTGTTCTGCGAGGTAAATCCGATTCCGGTGAAAGCGGCCATGAATCTGATGGGCAAAGAGGTTGGACCGCTGCGTCTGCCGCTGACGGAGATGGAGCCGCAGAATCAGGAGCGTCTGGCGAAGGAACTGAAGGCATACGGGATTCTGTAGGCAGAGAGCGTGGAGGATACATATATGGTAAAGATGATCATGCATGGCTGTAACGGCGCTATGGGACGTACGATTACAGAGCTTGTGAACGATATGGATGGCATTGTGATTGTGGCAGGGATTGATCCGGGGCAGGGAAGTCAGGTGAATTATCCGGTGTTTGCCTCTCTGGAGGCCTGTGATGTGGAGGCGGATGTGATCGTGGACTTTGCATCGGCGAAGGCGGTGGATCATCTGCTGGATTACTGCGCAGACCATCGGATGCCGCTGGTGCTCTGCACGACCGGATTGTCTGAAATACAGCTTCAGAAGGTGTCGGAGGTCAGCAAAAAGACCGCGGTTCTTCGGTCAGCGAACATGTCGCTGGGGGTGAATACGCTGATGAAGCTTCTCCAGGATGCGGCGAAGGTGCTGGCAGGAGCCGGATTTGATGTGGAGATTGTGGAAAAGCATCACAATCAGAAGCTGGATGCGCCGAGCGGAACCGCGTTGGCTCTGGCGGATTCCATCAATGGGGCCATGGGCAATCAGTACCATTACAAATACGACCGCAGTACGGAGCGCGCGAAGCGTGACCAGAAGGAGATCGGCATCAGTGCCGTGCGCGGCGGTTCCATCGTCGGTGAGCATGAAGTCATTTTCGCGGGCAAGGACGAGGTGGTGACGTTCACCCACACGGCTTATTCAAAAGCAATTTTTGCAAAAGGTGCGCTGGAGGCAGCTCTGTTTTTAGCAGGAAAAGAGCCGGGACTTTACAATATGGCGGATGTGATCGATGCTGTATAATTTTTCCAGTTATACCACTGACAATTTTCATAAAAGCATTTGGTTCTCCACATACTAAGACCAACAAATGAAAGGAGAACATGATTATGAAAAAAATCAGAATATCATTTTGTACCCTGCTTCTCATGCTGACCATGATCAGTCTGGTGGGCTGCGGCAGTACCAATAAGTCCGGAGAAAGCCGGGGCACGACCCAGACGGAATCCTCCAGCGGGCAGAGCAGCAGCTCGGGCGGCGGAACCGAAACGACCACCGGCGGCAGCAGAGGTAATGTCGGTGAGAGTGGCAGCGGAAATGGTACTGGAGAATCAGGCAGCACCGGCGCAGGCGGATCTGCTCGGGAAGAAAGCAGCACCGGCGTGATTGACGGTTTGATGAATGACGTGGAAAAAGGGGCAGAGGATTTGACTGGAAACCGCAGCTTAGCCCCAGCAGACGAGAGTCGGTAGAATGGATGAAGCAGGAAGGATCAGGCAGGAGAAGCCTGGTCCTTTTTTTAATCACAGGAAATTGCATCCTGTGAAAGTGCCTGTGAAAGTTTCACAAAAATGTCTTGACAAACTGGTTATGACCAGTTAATATAAAACCATAGAGGAGAGGAAACTATGACACATTACGATCGGCTGCCTTTGTATTGTAAACTGGCTGACATCATCGAAGAAAAGATTGATTCCGGCGCATGGAAGAAGGGTATGATGATACCATCCGAGCGGGAGCTGTGCAGGCAGTATGATATGTCGCGCATCACAGTCCGCAATGCGATTGACGGTCTTGTCCGCCAGGGAAAACTGGAGAAGGTTCAGGGTAAGGGAACGTTCGTACAGGGAAAAAGTATCATTCAGAATCTTGGAAACGTGTATAGCTTTTCAGGGGAGATGGAGAAGCAGGGAAAGATTTCCTCCACGAAGCTGGTTTGCCGGGAGATTACCCGGGCAGATGCGAAGCTGGCCAATGCACTCGGAATCGGGGAGCAGGATGAAGTGATCTACGTGGAGCGTCTACGCTGCGCAGAGCATGTTCCGATTATGCTGGAAAAGAGCTATTTTCCGAAGGAGCGATGCGGATACGTCTGGGAGATTGACTTGAACTGCCAGCCACTCTACAAAACGTTGGAAGAAACCTATGGGATCACGATCAACAAGGCGGTTGAGACGTTTAAGGCGTGTGAGTTAAACAGTTATGAATGCAAACTTTTAAAGTGTCAGCCCAAGCAGTATGGCCTGTTGGTCAAGCGAACCTCTTACAGTGATGAGAAAATTATCTGCTATTCATCTATTGTATCGAAAGGGGACATGTTCGAATTCACAGTGAAACTGGAATCATAAATTTCGAGGATATTAGAAATAATATCCTGAAATTTAGCACAAACTGGTTATAACGACATAACCAGACAAGGGGAAGGGGGAACGGAATGCTGAATGAAGTATTGACGGAGGCTATGGTGCGAACCGATGTAGCCTGCGATACTTGGCGGGATTGTGTCAGAATATGCGGAGGTCTTCTGGCTGATGCGGGAAAGGTTGAGCCATCGTTTATCGATTCCATGATCCGGACGGTAGAAGAGCTTGGTCCTTACATGATCCTCATGCCAAAGGTTGCATTCTTTCATGGCAGACCGTCGGAGACAGTTCACGAGGCGTGTCTTTCGCTGATCACATTAAAGGAAAGCATTTATTTTACAGAGTTTGATCATCAGGAGATTCGCTGTGCGTTCGGGTTTGGAGCCGTCGATGCGGACAGCCATGTGGACATGCTGACACATGTGGCAAAACTTTTGCAGGACGCGGAGTTTGTTGAACTGATTACGGGGAACGGATCAAAAGAAGCCATTATGCAAAAAATCAAGAATTATTAGGGGGTGCAGTACATATGAAACATGTGGAATTTTATAATACGGTTGTGGAGCAGATGCAGCACCAGTTTTATGATGAGGAAGACCGTATCGAGGAGGCAGCAAGGGCCTGTGCGGAATCGGTGAAAAAGGATCGTCTGATTCACGTATTTGGCTGCGGACATTCCCAGATGTTTGCGATGGAGGTGTTTTACCGGGCAGGGGGACTGGTTCCGGTCAATGCACTTTTGATTCCGCATCTGTCGCTGTTTCCAAAAGCGAAGCTCAGCACGATGCAGGAGCGGGTGGAAGGTTTTTCGGGGGAATACTTGAAGCTGGGGAACGTCAGCGGCGAGGATACCATGATCATTGCCTCCATTTCGGGGCGGAATGCCGGAGTGGTTGATATGGCGCTTGCCGCAAAGGAGATTGGGATGAAGGTCATTGCGCTTACGTCTGAAAAATTTTCGGGGAGTGTGGCATCGCGGCATTCTTCCGGTAAGAATTTAAAGGACGTGGCGGACATCGTGATTGACATTAAGTGTGTGGAGGGGGATGCCTGCATGAGTCTTCCGCAGATGGAGGAAAAATTTACCGGTACGAGCACCATACTGGGGATGCTGGTCATGGACAGCATGATGGCGAGGACCGTGGAGCTTTGTGTGGAGTCCGGTGTGCTTCCGCCGGTTTATGTGAGCTCCAATCTGGATAAGGGAGACAAGATCAATGCGGAATACATCACACGATACAGGGATCTGATTGACTGCTTATAGAGAAAGGCGGGAAGAACAATGATGAAAATTGTTACGGTATGTGGTCTCGGTGTCGGTTCCAGTCTGATCCTCAAAATGACGGTGGACAGTGCCATGCAGCAGTTGGGTATCCGATGTGCGATCGAGCATTGGGATATGGGAACCATCAAAGGAAAAGAATGTGATCTGATTGTCACGACCGAAGGGTTTCGCAAGAGCTTTGCAGGGCAAGAGAACGTGGTCTTCGTCAATAATATCGTAGATGTGAACGAAACGAAAGAAAAACTGGAGAAGTATTTGAAAGAGAAGGGGACTTTATAAAAAGGGGGAAATGCTATGTTAGATTTTTTGTTGAACATTATCAGAACACCTGCAATTATTTTGGGGATTGTGGCACTGATTGGTCTGGTGCTTCAGAAGAAATCAGCGGGACAGGTTTTCTCGGGTACGGTCAAAACAGCATTGGGGATGCTGGTTTTAAGTGCCGGATCTGGTTTGATTGTTTCGGAAATTCTTCCGTTTGTCGATCTGTTTTCTACGGTGTTCCATCTTCAGGGATTTGCGACCTCGTCGGAGGCCGTAGTAGGAGCCATGTCGTCAGCGGTGCCGACCATCGCTTCGACCAGTGCGATCGTTATGGCGGCGGGATTTCTGATCAACGTGCTGCTGGCCCGTTTCAGCCCGCTGAAATACATCTTCCTCACGGGACATATGATGTGGATTTTGTCCGTTGCGATCGCGGGAAGTTTGTACAGCGCAGGCTTTAATGAGACGATAATTATGGTGGCGGGTTCGATTCTTCAGGGAATTTTGATGGTGGTCTTACCGGCTATCGGTCAGCCTATGGTACGGAAACTGACGGGAAGCAATACCTTTGCCATTGCACACCTGACGACGCTTGGGACGGTGCCGGCCGCGTGGGTCGGCGGACTGCTGGGCGACAAAAGCAAGAGCGCAGAGGATATCAAGCTTCCGGAATCCCTGGAATTTTTCAAGGATACCTCGATGTCGATTTCCATTGTAATGGGGCTGTTTTATCTGATCGTGGTGATTATGGCAGGTCCGGCCGTCGTTGCGCAATATGCCGGGGAAACGAACTATATTGTATATGGAATTTTGAAAGCACTTGGCTTCACGGCAGGAATTCTGGTTCTGCTGCAGGGCGTCCGCATGTTCCTCGGGGAGTTGGTTCCGGCATTCAAGGGAATTTCGGACAAACTGGTTCCGGGTGCAGTTCCGGCTCTGGATGTTCCGGCACTGTTTGCGTTTGCCCCGAACAGCCTGATGATTGGCTTCATTACCGCTGTGGTCGGTATGATTGTCGGAATGTTTGCGTCGTCGGTTGTATTGAAGGTAGTACCGCTTGTGTCAATCATCGGTGCATTTTTCACAGGTGGTGTGGCAGGGATTTATGGAAATGCGACCGGAGGCCGCCGCGGCGCCGTTATTTCCGGCTTCGTGTACGGATTTATCCTGATCTTTGGTTCCGGGCTGCTGTTTACGATCTTTGATTATGCCGCTTATGGGGCAGCCGGTGTCGGACATGACTGTGTCGATGTCATGGTGATCATGGGGCTGATGAAAATACCTTATATCGGCATCGCGGCTGCAGTTGCCGCCTTCCTTCTGCTTTGCTGGATGGAAGTAAAACATAAAAAGAATCACTCATAATTGTTTTATCCCAAACAGGGGCCGGCATCTCATATGCCGGCTCTTTCCCTAAGAAAAATGTAATTTCTATTTTCCCCCAAATTATGTTATGCTGATACCATCGAAGAGACGTGAGCAAGGGGGGGATAGCATGCGGTATCGCTGGAGGAAGAAGGACCGGCTGTGGCGGCGCAGGGGTGTGCGCGCGGCGGCCCGGAGGTACGGGGCGGGCGGCATCCATGGAGGCGGCATGGTGCGGACTGCGCTTTTGGGGGCGCTGGCGCTGGAGGCAGCAGTGGGAGCCGGACAGGAGCTGGAGCGCCGGGGCGTCTGTCTGGACGTGGTGCGGGAGGAGGAAACCTGCCAGGTAGAGTGGATTGTGCCGGATACGGATACGGCCGGTGTGGTGGAAAATCGGTACGGAATGCGCTTCCAGCCAAAGACGTGGGAGGTGCAGTTCTATCACCGGATTCAGAAGATGTTAATTAATTAATCTAATAAAAGAAGTTATTGCATTTACCTATATGCTGTATTATAATTTCTACTGGATCAGTATTCTTTTATATCTTCAACTTATAAATTAATCAAAAAAGGACAGGTGGATACCATGGAGAAAAAAGAGTTATTATACGAAGGCAAAGCAAAGAAAGTGTTCAAGACCGAAGATCCGGAAGTGTTAATCGTATCTTACAAAGATGATGCAACTGCATTGGATGGCCTGAAAAAAGGAACCATTGTCGGCAAGGGCGCGATCAACAATCGCATGACCAACCACATCTTCAAGCTGCTGGAGAAAAAGGGCGTTCCGACCCATCTGGTAGAGGAACTCAACGACAGAGAGACTGCGGTTAAGCGTGTTTCCATCGTTCCGCTTGAGGTGATCATCCGCAACTATTCCGCTGGAAGCTTTGCCAAGAAGCTGGGTATGGAAGAGGGCATCAAGCTGGCTTGCCCGACTCTGGAATTCAGCTATAAGAACGACGATCTGCATGATCCATTTATCAATAGCTACTATGCACTGGCACTGAACCTGGCTACCCAGGAAGAGATTGATACCATCAGCAAATATGCATTTACGGTAAATGAAGTAATGCAGGAGTATTTTGCAAGCCTCGGTATCGACCTGATTGATTTCAAGATCGAGTTTGGCCGTCTGGCTGACGGAACCATCATTCTGGCAGATGAAGTGTCGCCGGATACCTGCCGTCTGTGGGACAAAGAGACGCACGAGAAGCTGGACAAGGATCGTTTCCGCAGAGATATGGGCAATGTTGAGGACGCATATCAGGAAGTGTTCCGTCGCCTGGGCATTCACTAATTAAAGCGGATTGGATGAGAGAGGGATTGAGACAGTCGATGAACGAAGCGAGACAACTTGTAAATCCGGATGAACTGCACGAAGAGTGCGGCGTCTTTGGAATGTATGATTTTGATGGCAATGAAGTGGCTTCTGAAATTTATTATGGACTGTTTGCACTGCAGCACCGCGGCCAGGAAAGCTGCGGTATCGCAGTCAGCGACACGGAAGGCCCGAAGGGGAAGGTCAATGCCTACAAGGGGATGGGGCTTTGCAACGAGGTGTTCACGCCTGAGATTTTGGAGGGGCTGCACGGCAACATCGGTGTCGGCCATGTGCGTTACTCTACCGCCGGAAGCAGCACAAGAGAGAATGCGCAGCCGCTGGTTTTGAATTATGTAAAAGGCACGCTGGCACTGGCTCACAACGGAAATCTGGTCAATGCACCGGAGCTTCGGCGTGAGCTGGAGTACACCGGCGCTATTTTCCAGACCACGATTGACTCCGAGGTTATCGCATATCATATCGCACGGGAACGTGTGCATACCACAGCCGTAGAGAGCGCAGTAGCCAACGCGATGAAGAAGATTGTCGGCGCCTACGCACTCGTGATCATGAGTCCGCGCAAGCTGATCGGCGCGCGAGATCCGTATGGCTTCAAACCGCTGTGCATCGGTAAGAAGGACAATGCCTATATTCTGGTTTCCGAGAGCTGCGCGCTGGCGACCCTGGACGCGGAGTTTGTGCGCGACGTGGAGCCGGGCGAGATCGTGACGATCACGAAGGAGGGCATTTCCTCCGATAAAAGCTGCTGCCTGGAGGATGCGAAGAAGCAGGCGAGATGTATCTTCGAATATATTTATTTTGCAAGACCGGACAGCGTGTTTGATGGGGTGAGTGTGTACCATTCCCGCATTTACGCAGGCCGCTGTCTCGCAAAGGATTCACCGGTGGAGGCCGATCTTGTGGTCGGTGTTCCGGAGTCGGGCAATGCCGCCGCCCTGGGCTATTCCATGGAATCCGGAATCCCGTACGGCACGGCATTTGTAAAGAATTCCTATGTGGGACGCACCTTCATCAAGCCGAAGCAGAGCAGCCGTGTCTCTTCGGTCAAGGTAAAACTGAATGTTTTGCGGGAAGCGGTGGCAGGCAAGCGCGTCATCATGATCGATGACTCCATCGTCCGTGGCACAACCAGCCATCTGATTGTGAAGATGCTGCGGGATGCCGGAGCGAAGGAGGTGCATGTGAAGGTCAGTGCGCCGCCATTCTTACACCCGTGTTATTTTGGAACCGATATTCCATCGGAGGATCAGCTGATTGCCAGCGGACGCACCGTGGATGAGATCCGCACCATCATCGGCGCCGATTCCCTGTCCTACTTAAAGATGGAGCGCTTGAGCGAGCTGTCTGAGGGACTGCCGATCTGTACGGCATGCTTCAGCGGAGATTACCCGATTGCCCCGCCAACCGAGGATATACGTGGTGACTTCGTACGATAAAATAAACAAAATGGAGGTTCTTATGAACGACAGATATCAAAGCCCGCTTTCCGAGCGCTATGCCAGCCGCGAGATGCAGTACATTTTCTCCCCGGATAAGAAATTCCGCACCTGGAGAAAGCTCTGGATTGCACTTGCAGAGACGGAGAAAGAACTTGGACTGCCGATTACGCAGGAGCAGATCGACGAGCTGAAAGCGAACGCGGAGGACATCAACTACGATGTTGCAAAAGAGCGCGAGAAGCTGGTTCGTCACGATGTAATGTCGCATGTCTATGCATACGGCCAGCAGTGCCCGAAGGCAAAAGGCATCATTCATCTGGGCGCAACGTCCTGTTACGTGGGTGACAATACCGATGTGATCATCATGACCGAGGGCCTGAAGCTGGTTCGTCAGAAGCTGATCAATGTGATGGCGGAGCTTGCAAAATTTGCTGATAAATATAAGAACCAGCCGACTCTGGCGTTCACCCATTTTCAGCCGGCACAGCCGACGACGGTTGGCAAACGTGCGACCCTGTGGCTGAACGAACTGTGCCTGGATCTGGAGGATCTGGATCATGTACTGAGCTGCATGAAGCTGCTGGGCTCCAAGGGAACCACCGGCACACAGGCAAGCTTTCTGGAGCTGTTTGAAGGGGATCATGAGAAATGCCGCAGGGCGGATCAGATGATCGCAGAGAAGATGGGCTTTGCAAGCTGCTATCCGGTATCCGGTCAGACTTATTCCAGAAAAATAGATACCCGCGTGGTGAACATTCTCGCAGGCATCGCACAGAGCGCACATAAGTTTTCCAACGATATCCGTCTTCTTCAGCATCTGAAGGAAGTGGAAGAACCCTTTGAGAAGAACCAGATCGGTTCCTCCGCGATGGCATATAAGCGCAACCCGATGCGCAGCGAGCGGATCGCATCCCTGTCCAATTATGTGATGAGTGATGTGATGAATCCGATGCTGGTGGCATCGACCCAGTGGTTTGAGCGTACATTGGATGACTCGGCCAACAAGCGTCTGAGTATTCCGGAGGGATTTTTGGCCATCGATGGAATTCTGGATCTGTACCTGAATGTGGTAGATGGTCTGGTAGTATATCCGAAGGTGATCGAGAAGCACTTCATGGCTGAGCTGCCGTTCATGGCGACCGAGAATATCATGATGGATGCGGTAAAGGCCGGCGGCGACCGTCAGGAGCTGCACGAGCGGATTCGTCAGCTGTCCATGGAGGCCGGAAAGAATGTCAAGGAGCATGGCCTCGACAACAACCTGCTTGAGCTGATCGCCGCAGATCCGGCTTTCGGCCTGAGTCTGGAAGAACTGCAGGCATGTATGGAACCATCCCGCTATGTGGGCCGTGCACCGCAGCAGGTAGAAGAATTCCTGACAGAAGTGGTTCAGCCAATCCTGGATGAGAATCACGAAATCCTTGGTATGACGGCAGAGATTAACGTATAAGATTAATATTGATAAGCAGAGCTTATATAAAAGGCGGACAGATTAGAAAAAATTTGTCCGCCTTTTTTGTTTGGTATTGATTTTGCCTGGCTTATCCTATATACTGTAAGATGTTGCAAAAACGAAGATTATACATAATGAGCGTGTTCTCAAAAATAGTGAAGGAGACTGATTATGTCAAAGGCAGATGTTGTTTTAGGTTGTTTCTATGGTGACGAGGGAAAAGGAAAGGTTATTGATTATCTTGCTTCCGCAGCGGATATTGCGGTTCGTGCGACGGGCGGAGATAATGCTGGCCATACCATTAAGGTAGACGGTGTAAAGTATGCGATGCACCTGATTCCGTCCGGTATCTTATCTGGTCACACCATTGGCGTAATTGGAAACGGTGTTGTTCTGAACCCGGAAGTGCTGATGCAGGAGATCGAGAATCTGGTGGCACACGGATATGACGTGGAGCATTTCTTGAAGATCAGTGATAAGGCACATGTGATTCTGCCGTATCACAGCATGCTGGACGTGGCACTGGAGAAGACAAGAGCCTCCAGAATTGGAACGACCGGCAAGGGAATCGGACCGGCTTACTGTGATAAATATGAGCGCAGCGGCCTGCGTGTGGAGGATATGTACGCGCAGAGCTTCAAGGAAAAGCTGCAGGGTCTGGTGGAATCCAGAAAGGCACTGCTGAAATTCTACGATCCAACCGATGAGACGATTGATCAGATCCTGGATTTTGATAAAGTATATGAAGCTTACTCGGAATATGCAAGACTGCTGAAACCGTATGTGTGTGATGCGGTTACCTATCTGCACAAAGCGCTGGAAGAAGGAAAGAACGTGATCGTGGAGGGTGCTCAGGCAAGCCTTCTGGATATCGACTTCGGTTCCTATCCGTTCGTCACCTCCTCCAACCCGACCATCGGCGGCATCATTACCGGTACGGGTCTCAGCGCGATGGATATCGGCAATGTATACGGTGTCATCAAGGCATATTCGAGCCGTGTGGGCGCGGGCCCTTACGTGACCGAGCTTTTAGATGCGACCGGCGACCGGATTCGCGAGTTGGGACATGAGTACGGAACCACCACCGGAAGACCGAGACGCTGCGGCTGGCTGGATCTGGTAACGCTGAAATATTCGAAGCGGATCAATGGACTGACAGCGCTTTCGGTCAATCATCTGGATACCATCGGAAAGTTCGACAAGATCGAGGTTTGCGTGGCATATGACCAGGATGGCAAACGCACGGAAGATTTTTCCACCAACCTGGAGTTTTTAGCTGCTTCCAAGCCGATCTATCAGGAGTTTGACGGCAATTTCGGTGATATCTCCGGCTGCAGAACCTTCGAGGAACTGCCGAAGAACGCACAGGACTATATTCGTTTCATCGAGAGCTATATCGGAATTCCGGTAAAATTCATCGGTGTCGGTGCAGATCGTGAAGCGATGATTGTACGATAAGGGAATCAAACAGGAAGAAAAAAAGGGCGGATCGCGCAGAGCGGTTCGCCTTTTTCAGTGGATTACCAGAAAGAGATATCGTATTCCCGGCAGATTTTGCGAATCTCCCAGACAGCAATGATCAGGGCGATCAGGCCGGTGGAAATATTGCTGATTCCCATGACGATCCCGACGCTGATGCTTCCGAGGTTTGTGAAATGCTGCAAAAACCACAGGACGGGGACGCGGAAGATGAACACCCGGCTGAAGTTGATGAACAGGGTGACGCGGGTCTTTCCAAAGCCGTAGAGCAGTGCCATGACGGCGGCATTCATGCCGAGTGGGATTGCGGCCAGTGCCTCGCAGCGATAGATGGAGGCGATCATCTGGCCGAATTCCTGGTCGGAGCCGGCGAAAAGGCCGCTGATCTGCTCCAGAAACATCAGCGACAGCGTCATAAATACGGCTCCGATGGTGATGCAGATGATCATCACACATTTGAATGCTTCCAGTGCACGCTTGGGCTGCCCGGCTCCCAGACTCTGGCTGATGATGGCGGAGCCTCCCTCCTGAAATCCATTCTGAGGGCTGGTGGAAAAGCCGCCGATGTTGTTGGAGATGCCAAGGGCACCGACGGTTAACGCGCTGTATACCGTGCTCATAGAGTTGATGATGACCTTTCCGAATGCGAAGGCAACCTTCTCGATGATGACCGGAATGGAGAGTGAAATCATCGGCCCGGCGACGTGCCTGCGCATGGAAATGCCGGAGAGGGAAAAGCCAAACGCGTTGCCCTTTTGATTTAAGTTGATCAGGGCCGCCAGCAGAAGGGAAGCCTGCGAGATGATGGTTGCCACGGCGATCATATTGATGCTGCTGTGCAGAATGTAGACGAAATAGGCAGTCAGCGACAGTTTGATCACGATGACGATCATATTCAGATACAGAATTCGTTTGGAGTTGCCGCGCGCCCGCTCGATGGCGATGTACACATTGTTAAAAAAGCTGATGACCATGCCGAACAGCTCCAGGATAAAATACTGGCTGCCTTCCGCGATGAAGGCTTCGGGGGTCTTGGCGAAGCGGAGAAACTGTGGCGTGAAAGGAACCAGCACCACCAGAAGGCTGACGCCCAGGATCCCGCACATGGCGAAGAGGGTGCTGACCCGCCGCTTGACCAGAAGGAAATCACCGGCACCGTAGGCTTCACTGATCTTGATGCTGGCGCCGACCGCCAGACCTCCGCCCAATGCGGAGAGCATCAGGTTGATCTGGGAGAGGTAGGAGACCGCTGAGACGGAAGTGCGCTGATGTGAGCAGCCATCATGGAGTCAAAGATCTTGAACACCTGCGTGAGACTCTGATAGAGCGCCAGCGGGGTGCAGACGTAAAGTACCACGCGCCAGATATCGCTGTTGAGGGCAAAATCCCGAAATTGTGCATCTTGTTTGGAAAGCTCGGCCTGGTTGGACATGTTGGGAAATTCCTTTCTTGCAGTAAAATGAACGTATCATTTGCTGTAATCCATTGTAAAACAAAAATGAGAGAAAAACAGCGGAAAATACGCTTTGTTTTGTAAAAACTACAGATTAATTGCACTTTTCGGAGAACTGTGCTATTCTGAAAACAATCGAAGATGGGAGCGGGAACGATATGGGAGCAGATGTTCAGAGACAGGGAATCGAGCTGGAGATTGACCGGAAGCGACGTTCGGCGAATTTTTATATGCCGCAGGATCATTACCACAAGGTTTATGAATTGTTTTATCTGGTGTCGGGACGGTGCCGGGTATTTTTGAACCACACGATTTATCATGTGCAGCCGGGGGATCTGGTGCTGATCGAGCCGCTGGCACTCCATCACAGCAGTTACGGGATGGCCCAGGAAAGTGAGCGAATCGCGCTGTCATTTTCCGAACGGTGCATGGAGCGGCTGGAGGAGCGGTGCGGACGTGGCTGGAAGGAGCGGCTGGGAGCAAATCCATGCTTCGCGGTCGAACCGGGGCGGAGAAATTATGTGGAGCATTTATTTGAGAAGATCATGGTGGAGCAGTCGGGGCATGATGAGTTTTCAGAGATGCTGGGAGAACAGTATGTGCTGGAGCTGCTGGCCTTTCTGGGGCGGTGTGCGCGCGGAAACCGGCAGCAGCTGGCGAATGTGGCGGAGCTGGCAGGACAGGAGGAGGCCATCCAGGACGCCGCGGGATACATTTATCATCATTTTCAGGAACCGATCACGCTGGAATTGGTTGCGGGGCGTGTGCATATGACCCCGACGTATTTCTCGCGGAAGTTCAAGAAGCTGACCGGCTTCGGTTATAAGGAATATCTCAGCTACCTTCGCCTGAAGGAAGCGCAGCGGCTTCTTTTGGAGACGGAGCTTTCTGTCGATGAGATCGCCCGGCGCTGCGGGTTTTCGGACGGAAATTATTTTGGGGATCTGTTTAAGCGGGAAAAGGGGATTTCTCCGCGCCTGTACCGGAAAAATCCCCAGATTTTGTAACGATTCTGTACCGATGCTATAAGACAGGCTGCTTCACTCCGAGATGCTGAAGGAGCTGTGTGAGATAGGCCCGGAAGCACGCCGGGTCCTGCAGGCAGGCATCCTTTAAATCCACGTAGGAAATCCGGTCCTTCGGCTCCTGTTTTAAGACGGGCTCCCAGAGAGGAGAAAACTGTGGAAGAAAGCAGCCGTCCTTCTTGGTGTAGCAGGTTTTGGCAGTGGCGCGGGTGCGGGCATCCTTGCCTACATATTCGCCGATGCTCTTGTGCACGGCGGTATCCTCGTAAATCAGATAATAGTAATCCTTATAGTTTGGATAGAAATGCTTGAGCGTCCCCTCATATAAGTCGATGGTCAGCGTCATCTGGTTCCCCTCCACGGTGCAGGACACCGGGGCATGGTTGCTGTCAAAGGAGACCGGGACCTCGTAATCGCTCTCGCAGACAAGGGAAAGCTGGGGGTGGTGGTCGCCGAACAGATCAACCTCCTCCGTTATCGTCTGGCCGGCCAGGCGAAAGGGGTGTTCCAGAAAATCCGGATAATTCAGGATCGGAAGGATCGCGGGCATCCCCTTTAAATCATCTTCATTATGTAGAATCAGAAGGTCGTAGAGGAATGGTTCATGGGTCATCAGATAGTCGTGATAGACCTCGATCAGCTGACCGCCGGAATAGCAGTCAGTCCGGGAAACGCCGAGAAACTGCTCGATGGCTTTCTGTTTCATGCTTTCCAGTCCGAGAAAGCTGCGGTAAGGCTTGATCCGCCTGTAGATGTCGATGCTCGTCACCTTTGAAAAATCGTAGGGCAGTCCGAGCTTACGGCATCGCTTCATAAGATAGGGAATATCGAAACCGTCTCCGTTAAAATGTATCAGAATCTGATACTGTTCCAGAAAATGGAAAAATTCATGCAAAATATCCGCCTCGGAATCTGCGGTGTCGGCAAACCACTGGATGAGGTGCCAGGCCCCCTCGCGGCAGTAGGTGCAGCCGATCAGATAAAGGTTGGAATAATCGCCGGAAAATCCGGTGGTCTCAATATCAAAAAAGAGCAGCTCCGACAGTCGGCCGATGCGTTCCAGCGGGTAGGTATTGGGAAGCTGAAGCTGTTTTTCGATGGTAATCATAGGGTTCTCCTGTGGGGTGTATTGTCATTATGTAACGATTATAGCGGCGGGGTCGGGGAAAGTCAACGCCAAAACCAGAATATTTGTTCGATTTTCGGATTGCAAAGGGACGGGTGATATGTTATGATGACGATATAACTGATGACCAATGCATGAGGAGGAAATGACAGATTGTTTTCCTATATAAGAGGTCCTTTGGCAGAAGTCTGCGAGGACGTGATCGTAGTGGAGGCCGGCAACATCGGCTGGAATATACATATACCGCTTTCCGTGCTGGACCGCCTGCCGAGGCAGGGCGAGGAAGTGCGGATTTATACGTCCTTTCAGGTCAGAGAGGACGCCATGACGCTGTTTGGGTTTCTGACCAGACAGGATTTGAAGATGTTTGAGCAGCTTTTGGGGGTCAACGGGATCGGCCCGAAGGCGGCGCTGGGGATTCTCTCGACGCTGCAGCCGGATGACCTGCGGATGGCGATTATCTCGGAGGATGAGAAGGCGATTTCCAGAGCACCGGGTATTGGTCCGAAGACGGCGAAGCGCGTGATTCTGGATCTGAAGGATCGGATCAAGATGGAGGATATCCTTCCGGCCGGCATGGGTGTGACCCTGGCCGATGTCAGTGCAGCCGCGGTTTCCGGCATGGCGGACGCCGGCAAGGAGGCGATCGAGGCTCTGGTGGCACTGGGGTATTCCATGAGCGAGGCGACGAAGGCGGTCAGACAGGTGGAGATGACTGAGACGATGGATTCGGAGGCGGTGCTGAAGGCATCGCTTAAGTATCTGGCATTTTAAAATGACGATAAGCGAGATGACGGAGTAGGGATATGGAGCGACGAATCATAACCACGGAAATTACCGAGGAAGACAAGACGATAGAGCCGAATCTGCGGCCTCAGCTTCTGGCGGAGTACATTGGCCAGGAGAAGATCAAACATAACCTGAAGGTCTATATTGATGCGGCCAAGGCCAGGGGAGAGTCTCTGGATCATGTGCTGTTCTATGGACCGCCGGGACTGGGAAAGACCACGCTTTCCGGCATCATTGCCAATGAACTGGGGGTTCACATGAAGGTCACCTCCGGTCCGGCGATCGAGAAGCCGGGGGAGATGGCGGCGATTCTGAACAATTTACAGGAGGGCGATGTCCTTTTTGTGGATGAGATTCACCGTCTGAACCGGCAGGTGGAAGAGGTCTTGTACCCGGCCATGGAAGATTTCGCGATCGATATCATGCTGGGGAAGGAATCCTCGGCGCGGTCGATTCGTCTGGATCTGCCGCATTTTACGCTGGTGGGTGCGACGACCCGGGCAGGACTTTTGACGGCACCGCTGCGCGACCGGTTTGGCGTGGTGCAGAAGCTGGAGTTCTACACGCCATCAGAACTTAAGGTGATCGTGCAGCGCTCCGCTCAGGTTCTGGGCGTGGAGATCGAGGAGAGCGGAGCGGTCGAGATCGCGCGCCGTTCGAGAGGGACGCCGCGTCTGGCTAACCGCCTGTTAAAGCGTGTGCGGGATTTCGCACAGGTGAAGTATGACGGTGTGATCACCCGCGAGGTGGCGGATTTTGCGCTGGATATCCTGGATGTGGACAAGCAGGGGCTGGACAATAACGACCGGAACATTCTGCTGCTCATGATCGAGAAGTTTGGCGGCGGACCGGTTGGCCTGGAGACGATGGCGGCCGCATTGGGGGAAGATGCGGGAACGTTGGAGGACGTATACGAGCCTTATCTGCTGATGAATGGCTATTTGAACCGCACGCCGCGGGGACGTGTGGCAACCGAGGAGGCATATCGGCACCTGGGCATTCCCTATCTGGAGCAAAAGTGAGTTGGACTGTGACGATTACGGCTTGTTGATTGTCGGCAAATGTGGTAAGATAATTGAGTATGACATTTTTTAGTGTCATAGGAAGAAGCAGGCAGAGAATGAGAAGCGGGAGCCGATAAGATGGAACAGAAAAATTATACAGAAGTTTTGATAGATGGAACGATATATACGCTGGGCGGAACAGAGGATGAATCCTACATCCGCAAAGTAGCGTCTTACCTGAATGAGAAGATTGGGACGATTCGGAGACTGGACGGGTTTTCCAGACAGAATTCCGATTATCAGATGCTGATGTTTCAGTTGAACATTGCAGATGATTATTTCAAGGAGCAGGAGCGGGCGGATCTTCTGGCGGAGCAGAAGGCGGCGCTTGAGAAGGAAGCCTACAGCCTGAAGCATGAACTGATTACGACCCAGATGAAGCAGGAGCAGTTGGAGAAGGAGCTGGAGCAGCTAAAGAAAGCGCTGGAGACTGTGAAGCAGCAGGCACAGACGCCGCAGCCAAAGCCGCAGCCACAGCGTTGAGAGGGGCTCACGGAAACGATTGATACAGAGGATGTCTCATTTTGAAGAAGGAGACATCCTTTCTTTCACTTTGCATAACTGTTTTGGACTCTTACAGGATAGAAAAGGACAGCAGGAGGATGAATTTGGAACCACGTGTGGAAATCCTGGCGCCGGCCGGGTCGATGGAAAGTATGATAGCGGCAATCAATGCCGGGGCAGATGCGGTCTATATGGGCGGCAGCCGTTTTGGTGCACGGGCCTATGCGGACAACCCTGAGGAGGATCGTTTTCTGGATGCGATCAATTATGCACACCTGCATGGATGCAGGCTGTACATGACGGTCAACACGCTGGTCAAAGAGACGGAGCTGGATCAGGTCTATGAGTTTTTGAAGCCCTATTATGAGCGGGGACTGGATGCGGTGATCGTGCAGGACATGGGCGTCTTTGCAGTGATTCGTAAGGCATTTCCGGATCTTCCGATTCATGCCAGCACGCAGATGACGGTGACCGGCTGCCGAAGTGCGGCTTACTTAAAAGAATTGGGAGCTACCCGCGTGGTGACGGCACGGGAGCTTTCTCTGGAGGAGATTGCCCGCATCCGCGATGAGGTGGATATCGAGATCGAGAGCTTTGTGCATGGCGCTCTGTGCTACTGTTATTCGGGGCAGTGCCTGCTCAGCAGCCTGATCGGGGGGCGGAGCGGAAATCGTGGACGCTGTGCACAGCCGTGCAGACTGCCGTATGAGGTGCAGGGACAGGCAGCAGGCGGTCAGAAGGGCAAGGGCGACGAGCGTTATGTGCTGAGTCTGAAGGATCTGTGCACGCTGGATATCCTGCCGGAGGTGATCGAAGCCGGGGTGTATTCGCTGAAGATCGAAGGGCGGATGAAGAGTCCGCGCTACACGGCGGGGGTGGTCAGCATCTACCGCAAATATACAGATTTGTATTTGAAGCATGGCAGGGAAGGCTACCGGGTGAAGCCGGAGGACCGGGCCATGCTGTTGGAGTTGTTTGACCGCGGAGGCTTCACGGAAGGGTATTACCGTCAGCACAACGGGCGGGAGATGATTGCGCTGAAGGAAAAGCCGGCGTTTCGTGAGGGGAATCAGGCGCTGTTTGAGCGGCTGGATCGTGATTTTGTGGAAAAGAAGAGGCAGGAGCCGATTACCGGCCATGTGGTCATGCGGGAACAGGAGCCGATCCGGCTGGAGCTGAGACTGGATTCTATGCCGGAATTATCACCGATTGTGGTGTCGGGAGCTGAGGTTCAGACGGCACAGAATCAGCCCTTTACGGAGGAGAAGCTGCTAAAGCAGATGAACAAGACCGGCAATACACCGTTTGTATTTGACAGACTGACGGCAGAGCTGTCCGGCGCCTGTTTCCTCCCGGTGCAGGCGTTAAACGAACTGCGCCGTCAGGGGATGGAGCAGTTGGAGGAGGCGGTTTTGAGCCGATACCATAGAGTGGCTGAGGCAGAAGAACCGTGTGACAGGAAATCGGAAGCGGCTGTGACAACGGCAGCGGCGAAGCAGGCAGACAACGCTGCGGACAGAGCGGATGCGATGAAGATTTGCGTCTCTCTCGAGGACATGCGTGGATTTTCTGCGGCCTTATCCAATCAGGACGTGGACGCGATCTATCTGGACAGTGTGGGCTTTGGGGCGGAAACCTGGGCAGACTGCGCGGCGAAATGCCGGAAAGCAGAGAAAGCCTGTGCACTGATCCTGCCGCATATTTTTCGATCGGAGGCGGAACGCTATCTGACAAAGCATCAGGACGAACTGAAGCAGGCAGGCTTTTCGGCTCTGGTTCTGCGCTCCATGGAGGAAGTGGCTTTTCTGCGGGAGCTTGGCATGGGCGACATTCCGTTGATTTTTGATGCGAACCTCTACACGATGAATCACAGGGCGGCGGAGCAGATGATGCAGATGGGCGCGTCGGGGCTTACGCTTCCGCTGGAGCTAAACAGTCATGAACTGGAAGAGCTAAAGCGGGGAGTCCAGAAAGCAGGGGCGGATCAGGTGGAGTGGGAGATGGTGGCCTACGGTTATCTCCCGGCCATGGTATCGGCCAACTGCGTCGTGCGCACGATGCGGGGATGCACCGGGAAGCCGGAGCTTGTGTGGATGAAGGACCGAACAGGAAAACAGCTGCCGGTTCGCAGTCACTGCCGGTTCTGCTACAATACCATCTACAATCCGAGCCCGCTGTCGCTGCTGGGGCAGGAGCGCATTGTGGAGCGCATCGCTCCGTCGGTTCTGCGCCTTGCGTTTACCATTGAGACACCGCAGCAGATTCAGGCGGTTATTGCGGCTTATGTGGATCATTTCCGATATGGGAAGGATACGCCGGTTCCGTTTACAGACTTCACGCGCGGGCATTTGAAGCGCGGAGTGGAATAGACACGGCGGGAACAGGGGAATTATGGTTAATGTGATCATCGAGGTCTCGAAGTATCTGCTGATACTGTTGATGGCCATTTACACGTATTTGAATTTCAGCTATTTTCGCTTTCATGAAGAAGGGGAGCAGAACCGCACCTGCAGACGACAGAATGTGGCGATGTTTCTGATCCATTTTGTGGCATATGCGATTTTGTTTTTGAAGTCGGAGGATGAGCGCGTGGTGCTGTTTTATCTGGCACAGGTCATTTTTCTGGAGGCTTACATCGGCCTGTACCGGCTCTTTTACCGCAAGATGTCACGGATTCTGGTGAACAACATGTGCATGCTGCTCTGTGTGGGCTTCATCATTTTGACGCGGCTCTCCTTTGAAAAGGCCATGAGGCAGTTCCTGATTGTGGCGGTGTCGGCGCTGGTTACCTGGATTATTCCGTTTATTATGGACCGGGTGTGGCAGCTCTCCCGGATTCCCTGGGTGTACGGCATCCTGGGCCTGGTGCTTTTGATTGTGGTCTGGATCGTGGGAAACAACAGCTTCGGAGCGCAGCTTTCGATTCAGATTGCGGGGATTGCATTCCAGCCTTCGGAGTTTGTAAAGCTCAGCTTCGTGTTCTTTGTGGCGACGATGTTTTACAGGTCTACGGATTTCATGACGATCGTGGTCACGACGGCCATGGCGGCGGCACATGTGCTGGTGCTGGTGTTGTCCAAGGATCTGGGCAGCGCACTGATCTTTTTTGTGACGTACCTGACGATGCTGTTTGTGGCGACCGGAAGCTGGGGCTATCTGATCACAGGCATGATGGGAGGCTGCGGGGCATCGGTCGTTGCCTATGCCCTGTTTTCGCATGTGCGGACGCGGGTGGCGGCCTGGAGCAATCCCTGGCAGGATATCGACAACCGGGGCTATCAGATCACGCAGTCGCTGTTTGCCATGGGCACCGGCGGATGGTTTGGAATGGGACTGTATCAGGGGATGCCCTACAAGATTCCGGTGGTGGAAAAGGATTTTGTATTTGCGGCGATCTCGGAGGAACTGGGCGGAATCTTTGCGGTCTGTGTGCTTCTGATCTGCCTGGGCTGCTTTTTGCAGTTTATGATGATTGCGGCGAAGATGCAGTCGGTGTTTTATAAACTGATTGCGTTCGGACTTGGCATTGTTTACGTGACGCAGGTATTTCTGACGGTTGGCGGTGTGACAAAATTCATTCCGTCCACCGGCCTGACCCTGCCGCTTGTCAGCTATGGCGGAAGTTCGATCCTGAGTACGTTCATTCTGTTTGGCGTCATTCAGGGCCTGTATATTCTGAAAAGAAATGATGAGGAAGATTATGAAGAAACAAAAGCCTAATCCCAAGTCGAACAAGAACATTCTCGTCATCACCTATGCGCTGGTGGGGCTGTTTGTGTGCATGCTGGGATATTTTGGATATTTTTTGCAGGTACAGAGTGAGAATATCATCAACAATTCTTATAATGCAAGGCTGGACAGTTTTTCGGACCGGATCGTGCGGGGCGAACTGCTCAGCCGGGACGGGCAGGTGCTGGCGCGCACGGAGGTGGCGGAGGACGGCACGGAGGTGCGCCGCTACCCGTATGATGCGCTGTTTGCGCATGTGGTCGGGTACTCCGACCACGGCAAGGTAGGGCTGGAATCTCTGGCAAATTTCTATCTTTTGTCCTCCCATGTAAATCTGGTCGAGAAGACGGTCAATGAGTTGTCGGATGAGAAGAATCTGGGCGACAATGTGATCACCACGCTGGATGTGGGGCTGCAGCAGGTGGCATCGGATGCGCTCGGCGACCGGAAGGGCGCGGTGGTGGTCATGGAACCGGATACGGGAAAGATTCTTGCGATGGTATCCAAGCCGGGATACAATCCCAACACCCTGGGTGCGGACTGGGACAGTCTGATTTCCGGGGACAACACGCAGGCACAGCTTTTGAACCGGGCGACGCAGGGACTGTACCCGCCGGGATCAACCTTTAAGATCGTGACGATTCTGGAATACATGCGGGAGCATCCGGACACCTGGCGCGACTTTACGTTCGACTGCGACGGCCAGTATGAATATGAGGACTACACGATTTCCTGTTACCATGGCAATGCCCATGGACATCAGACACTGGAGCAGGCATTTGCCAATTCCTGCAACGGTGCATTTTCCAGTCTTGGTCTGGAACTGAATCTGGGGAGTATGCGCACGCTGACGAACCAGCTTCTGTTCAATGCCCAGCTTCCGACGGCACTGGCTTATAGCAAGAGCTCCTTTGTGATGGGAAGCGACGCCAGTGCCTGGGAGATTTTGCAGACCTCCATCGGTCAGGGAAGTACCCAGATGACTCCGCTGCACAGCTGTCTTGTGGCTTCTGCCATCGCCAACGGCGGAGTGCTGATGAAGCCCTATCTGATCGATCATGTGGAGACCGTGGCAGGCGAGGAGATCAAGAAGTTTTTGCCGGAGTCCTACGGGCCGCTGATGAATGCGACGGAGGCCAGCCAGCTCTCGGAGCTGATGCGCCTGGTGGTCACGGACGGAACCGGTTCTGCCGTACGGACAGATGCCTATACGGTGGCGGGAAAAACCGGCTCTGCGGAATTTGAGACAGGAAAGGAAACTCATGCCTGGTTTACCGGATTTGCTCCGGCGGAGAATCCGCAGCTTGCGGTGACCGTGCTCGTGGAGGAGGGCGGCTCCGGCGGACAGGCGGCGGCCCCGATTGCGCGGAGCATCTTTGATACCTGGTTTTCACGTTAAGAAATAAAAAACACACAAAGGAGGAACTATCGTGTTTCGAGCAAAAGAATATGTGCGGGCAAAAAGTCTGCAGGAAGCGTATGACTTAAACCAGAAACGCAGCAGTGTACTGCTGGGCGGCATGATGTGGCTGAAGATGGGCCGCAATGATAAAGGAACGGCGATCGATCTGTCGGAACTTGGACTGGATGGAATCGAGGAGGATGAGACCGAATTTCGCATCGGCTGTATGTGCAGTCTGCGCAGGCTGGAACAGCATGAGGGACTGAATCGTTATTTTGGCGGGGTATGGAAAGAATGCACACGTTTTATCGTGGGAACGCAGTTCCGCAACACGGCGACGGTGGGCGGAAGTGTCTTCGGGCGCTATGGATTTTCGGATATTCTGACCTGTCTGATGGTGCTCGATGCGCAGGTGGAGCTGTACCAGGGCGGAATCATTCCGATCGCGGCCTTTGCCGGGATGAAATACGACCGGGATATTCTGGTGCGCGTAATCATCCGGAAGGACGGACGGAGAGCGGCCTACACAAGCCAGCGGCGTTCCAAAACGGATTTTCCGCTGATTGCCTGCGGGCTGGCACGGAAAGAAGGCATCTGGTATGCGGCGATCGGGGCGAGACCGGAGAAGGCTGTCCTTGTGACGGCACCGGTGACGGAGGAGCCGTTTGAGGTTCAGGCCAAAGAGCTGGCCGACCGGTTCTGTTTCCGTGACAATCTGCGGGGAAGCGGTGATTACCGCAGACATCTGGCGGGAATTTACATGAGACGGCTGATGGAGCAGCTTGGAGAGGAGGATCTGGAATGCAGATAAAGATTACGTTAAACGGAAAGCCGGTGACGGCGGAAATTCAGGCAGATACACTGCTTTTGGATCTTTTGCGCGAGCAGGGCTGCTACAGCGTAAAGCGCGGCTGTGAGACTTCCAACTGCGGACTCTGTACCGTGTGGCTGGATCAGCTTCCGGTGCTGTCCTGTTCTGTGCTGGCGGCCAGAGCAGACGGTCATGCGATCATCACGCTGGAGGGTGTCCCGAAAGAGGCGGAGGCTTTTAGCGATTATCTGGCAAAGGAAGGGGCAGACCAGTGCGGATTTTGCAGTCCTGGACTGATCCTGAATGTGCTTGCGATGGAGCGGGAGCTTACCGATCCGGATGAGGAGCAGATTCTGGAATTTCTGTCCGGAAATCTGTGCCGCTGCACCGGTTATATGGGACAGCTGCGTGCGATCCGGAACTATTTGAAATCCCGCAGCAAACATGAGAGGGAGGTGTAGACGCGATGGAGAGAACGAAGCATTATGTAGGAAGTCCGGTCATCAAGAAGGATGCGAAGGCGCTGCTTGCCGGAAAACCGGTCTATACCGACGACATCGCTCCGGCGGACTGTCTGATCGTCAAGGTGCTGCGCAGTCCTCATGCCCACGCGCTGATCGAGGAGATCGATACGGCGAGGGCGCTTGCCGTGCCGGGAATTGAGACGATTCTGACCTGGAAGGATTCCCCGCAGAAGCGGTTTACCATGGCGGGGCAGACCTATCCGGAGCCAAGTCCGTATGACCGTCTGATCCTGGATCAGCGTATGCGGTTCGTGGGAGATGCGGCGGCGATCGTGGCGGGAAGCGACGAGCGTGCGGTGGACCGCGCCCTGCGTCTGATCAAGGTAAAGTATCAGGTTCTGGAGCCGGTGCTGGACTTTCACACGGCGAAGGATCATGCGGTTTTGGTCCATCCGGAGGACAGCTGGAAAAGTCTGTGCCCGGTTGGAGCGGACAGCAGGCGGAATCTATGTGCTTCCATGACGGATGGAACCGGCGATGTCGACACGGTTCTGAGCCAGTGTGCACATGTGATCGAACATACTTATCACGTAAAGGCGAACCAGCAGGCCATGATGGAGACCTTCCGCACCTTTACGACGCTGGATGCTTACGGGAGGCTGAATGTGACCTCCTCCACCCAGATTCCGTTCCATGTGCGCCGCATTGTGGCAAACGCACTGGATATTCCGAAATCAAAGGTGCGTGTCATCAAACCGCGTATCGGCGGCGGCTTCGGAGCCAAGCAGACGGTGGTTTCTGAGGTCTATCCGGCACTGGTGACCTGGAAGACCGGGAAGCCGGCGAAGATGATCTTCACGCGTTATGAATCCCAGATTGCGTCTTCCCCTCGTCATGAGATGGAAGTCACGGTACGTCTGGGCGCAGACGAGGACGGCGTGTTTCAGGCGATCGATCTGTATACCTTGTCGAATACCGGCGCGTTTGGGGAACATGGCCCGACCACGGTAGGACTTTCCGGGCACAAATCGATTCCGCTGTATGCGACCCCGAAGGCGTATCGTTTCAGCTATGATGTGGTTTACACCAACACCATGTCTGCCGGTGCTTACCGGGGCTACGGTGCGACCCAGGGAATCTTTGCGCTGGAATCAGCGGTTAATGAGCTGGCGCGTGAATTGCAGATGGACCCGGTTCAGCTGCGTGAGAAAAACATGGTGCATGAAGGCGATGTGATGCCGGCCTACTATGGTGAGACGGCAAACAGCTGCGCACTGGACCGCTGTATGGCAAGGGCGAAAGAGCTGATGCACTGGGATGACAAATACCCCAGCCGTGCCCTCGGAAATGGAAAGGTGCGGGCTGTCGGCGTTGCCATGTCCATGCAGGGTTCCGCCATTTCCAACTGTGATGTGGGGTCTGTGACATTGAAGCTGAATGACGATGGATTTTACAGCCTGATGATCGGCGCGGCGGACATGGGAACCGGCTGTGACACGACCCTGTCCCAGATTGCGGCGGACTGTCTGTGCTGTGACCTGGACAATATTGTGGTGCACGGCGTGGATACGGACGTATCCCCTTATGATTCCGGTTCTTACGCTTCCAGCACGGCTTATCTGACCGGCATGGCAACCATGAAAACCTGTGAATCCATGGTGAAGAAGATTCTGGAAAAGGGAGCGGAGTATCTGGAGCGAACGATTGGAGACGTGGATTTTGACGGCAGCGAGGTGTTCTGTCTGGATGGTTCCGGGCGCATTAGCCTGCAGGATATCGGCAATCGTGTCATGTGCAACAACGGCAAGGCTCTGGAAGTGACAGAATCCCATTCTTCGCCGGTTTCCCCGCCGCCATTTATGGTGGGTATGGCGGAGATCGAGCTGGATCAGGAAACCTGTGATTACAAGCTGGTCAATTACGTGGCGGTAGTGGACTGCGGAACTCCGATCAACCCGAATCTTGTGCGGGTGCAGACCGAGGGCGGTCTCGGGCAGGGCATTGGTATGGCGATGTTTGAGGATGTGACCCGCTCGGAAAAAGGACAGGTCTACGAGAATTCCTTTATGCAGTACAAGCTTCCGACCCGTATGGATGTGGGAACGATTCAGGTGGAATTTGAGAGCAGCTATGAGCCGACCGGACCATTCGGCGTCAAATCTATCGGCGAGGTAGTGATCAATACGCCGTCTCCGGCCATCGCCGGTGCGGTAGCCAATGCGGCCGGCGTGCAGATCCGCGAACTGCCGATTACGGCAGAGAAGATTTTCCGTGCACGCGCCGCGCTGAAAAACGGCGGTTGAAATGCTCTGTGAACGGTCACAGAACGGTCAGGCGGGAAACTTCACCTTGCATATTCGATGAAATAGAGGTATACTTAGGACAGTCTGTGAGACACACCACGGTAGTGCTGACCGGCACTGCGCGACCAGGAGGGATTGCAATGATAGAAGCAACGAGCTGTGGAGGTGTGGTTATATTTCGCGGGAAGATCTTAGTCCTCTATAAGAATTACAAGAACAAGTATGAGGGCTGGGTTCTGCCAAAGGGAACTGTAGAAGCAGGTGAGGAATATAAGGAGACCGCTCTTCGGGAAGTGAAAGAGGAGACCGGAGTTACTGCCTCGATCATCAAGTATATCGGAAAGAGTTCTTACTCGTTCAACACGCCACAGGATATGGTGGAGAAGGATGTACACTGGTATTTGATGATGGCCGACAGCTATTACAGCAAACCGCAGCGTGAAGAACATTTTGTCGATTCCGGATATTATAAGTTTTATGAAGCATATCATCTTTTGAAGTTCTCCAACGAGAAACAGATCCTTGAGAAAGCTTACAATGAATATCTGGACTTGAAGAAGGCCAACCTCTGGGGCAACAAAAAATATTTCTAATCGAATCAGGAAAGACAACAGGCATCCCGGAGTAATCTGGGGTGCCTGTTTTAAACTAGGACAAGGAGCAAAAGAAATGAAGACATCAAGTGAACTGCGCACCATGCTGCGTGCAATGGATCATAAGAGTTATCCGGCCTACAAATCACTGGCGGGAGCCTATCAGTTTGAAAGTTATGTTCTGGTCATCGACCATGTGCAGGGAGATCCGTTTGCATCGCCGTCCAGTGTCCATGTGGAGCTTTCCCACAGGCAGGCGGGATTTCCGGAGGAGTATTACAGGCGAAGCTGCGGGCGGATCGCCTTGCAGGATTACCTGACCCGGCGGTTTGCGGCGCAGATGGAAGCTTACAATTTCAAGGCAAAGGGATCGGGAAAGAGCGGCATGCTTTCCATCACCCGATGTGGGCAGGAGGTGCTGGAACGCAGTGCCTGCCAGATTACCGAGAGAGGGATCGTGGCCCGGTTTACGGTGGGATTTCCGGCGTTTGGGCGGACCATCGACGCGGGCGGATTGGACAAGATTCTCTTTGACTTTCTGCCAAAATGTGTGGAAAACAGCTTTTTCTACTCCCGGCAGGATGCAAAAAAGGTGCAGGAGGCCGTGTATCTCGCGGAGGATCAGGAAGCCGTGCGCGAACTCTTAAAGAAGGAACAGCTTCTTGCCTTCGTGGCCAATGGCTCGATTCTGCCGAGACGCAGCGGTGTGTCGGATCTGCCGATGCAGGGCAGCGTGCCGTTTCGCTCGCCGGAATCCATGGAGCGCACCCTTCATCTGCCGCATCGCGGTGCGGTAAAGGGGATGGCGGTGGAGCCGGGCATCACGCTGATCGTGGGCGGCGGATATCACGGGAAATCCACGCTGCTGGATGCACTGCAGATGGGGGTATATGACCACATCGCAGGGGACGGCCGGGAGTTCGTGATTACGGATGACACGGCGGTGAAGCTGCGGGCGGAGGAAGGACGCTTCATCCGCGGTATGGATATCTCTCTGTTTATCAACGATCTTCCGAACGGGAAGGATACGCGTCATTTCTCTACGCTGGATGCCAGCGGAAGCACATCGCAGGCGGCCGGCGTGATGGAAGGCGCACAGGCGGGAGCGCGGCTGTTTCTGATCGATGAGGATACTTCGGCGACCAATTTCATGGTGCGGGATGATTTCATGCAGCGGGTCATCAGCAGAGAAAAGGAGCCGATCACACCATTTCTTGAGCGTGCCCGGGATCTGTATGAACAGGCTGGGATTTCGACGATCCTGGTGGCCGGCAGCTCGGGAGCATTTTTCTACATTGCGGACCGGATCGTGCAGATGGATGCGTACCGCCCAGTTGATATCACCGCGCGGGTTATGGCGCTCTGCGAAGAGTACAAAAAGCCGCGGATTCAGGCAGAGGGATTTGCAGTCCCGGATTATACAGAGTCGTGGAGTGCGCGCGGCAGACACGCGGACGGCGGGCGTGGCGGACGCGGAGAGCGCGTGAAGATCAAGACCTTTGGACGGGACTCCTTCTCGCTGGATCGGGAGACCGTCGATCTGCGCTATGTGGAGCAGCTTGCGGATGCGGAACAGACGCAGGCTCTTGCCATGCTGCTGCGCTACGCGCTGGAGCAGACTGCGGACGGGAAAAAGACGCTGAGACAGGTCGTTCAAATTCTGTTTGATACCCTTGACAAAAAGGGCTGGGAACCATTTTGCAGTTCCTATGTGCCGTGTGGACTTGCGAGACCGCGGGTGCAGGAGTTGTTTGCCTGCCTGAACCGGTATCGAGGCTGAGGATTCGTATGAAACCGTACAGTTCCGGAGATACTGACAGGAAGAATGGAAGGGAGAATGGCTATGAATCAGAAGGAAAATCATAAAAACCAGATATTTGAGGCATTGTCTGACCGCCTGGAGCGGGCGATGGCATATCAGACGGCTCTGACGCTGCTTGAGTGGGACAATGAGACGCTGGCACCGGTACAGGCCGGAGCGCTGACCTCCCGTGTGCAGGGAACACTTTCCGCCGCCTATCAGGAGGTCATGACGAGCAGCGAAGTGAAGCTGCTGATCAGTCAGTGTGAGAAGCAGCCGGATCTTTCGCGGGTGGAGCGGGATATTGTCCGGGAGGCCAAGGAGGATGTGGAAAAGCTGGACTGCATTCCGCCGGAGGAATACCGTGCCTTTCAGGAGCTGGTATCGGAATCGACCAGAATCTGGGTGAAGGCGAAGAAGGAGCAGGATTTTTCGGCGTTTGCGCCCACGCTTCAAAAGATCATTTCTTATCAGAAGAAATTTGCCGGATATCGGGCAAAGGACGGACAAAAGCTGTATGATGTGATGCTGGACGACTATGAAAAGGATTTCAATATGGAGAAGCTGGATGCATTTTTTCAGTGCTTAAAAAAGGAGCTTGTGCCACTTCTCAAACAGATTACAGAGAGCCGTGTGCGGGTGGATGATGCCTTTCTGACAGGGGATTATCCGGAGGAGAAGCAGCGAAAGCTGGCGGAATATATGGCCTCCTACGTGGGCTTTGATTTTGAGAAGGGAGTGCTTGCCACGAGCGCCCATCCGTTTACCACCAATCTGCACAATCGCGATGTGCGGATCACGACCCACTATCAGGACCGGGTGGACAGTTCCCTGTTTTCCGTTATTCACGAGGCGGGGCACGGCATCTACGAGCAGGGGATCGCGGATGAGCTGACGCAGACACCGGTGGGGCAGGGCGCCTCCATGGGAATGCACGAGTCGCAGTCCCGTTTCTTTGAAAATATCATCGGCAGGAACGAGGCCTTCTGGGTGCCGGTTTATGGAACCCTGAAGGATCTGTTTCCGGATCAGTTGCGCGGTGTCGGCCGGGAGATGTTTGTGCGGGCGATCAACAAGGTGGAGCCGGGTTTGATTCGGACGGAGGCGGATGAACTGACCTACAGCCTTCATGTGCTGGTGCGCTACGAGCTGGAAAAGCAACTGATCGAGGAGGATTTGGATGTGGAGAAGCTGCCGGAGCTTTGGGCGGACAAATACGAAGAATATCTCGGTGTCCGGCCGGATCATGTGGCAGAGGGCGTTCTTCAGGACATCCACTGGGCGCAGGGGTCATTTGGCTATTTCCCGTCCTATGCGCTGGGGAGTGCGTTCGGGGCGCAGATCTATGCCTGCATGAAGCGGGAGATGGATTTTGATAAACTGCTGGAGGACGGGAAGATCGATGTGATCCGGGAATATCTGCGGGAGCATATTCATCAGCACGGCAAGCTGAAGACCAGTCGCCAGCTCATCCGGGATATGACCGGAGAGGATTTTAATCCGCAATATTATGTGGATTATCTGAAAGAAAAATATGGAAAGCTGTATCAGTTAGAGGGGTAGAAGCACACAAGGAGGGGATAAGATGAAACTTGGTATTTTGGGAACAGGTATGATGGTGCGCGATTTTTTGCAGACGGTGGATTTAACCACATTTTCTTATGTGGGGATTCTTGGACGGAAGGAGAGCGAGCCGAAGGTGCAGGGACTGTGCCGGGAATTTGGCCTGGATGCGTATTTTCTGGATTACGATGAGATGCTTTCGCAGGATATGGATACGATGTACATCGCGCTGCCCAATCACCTGCATGCATCCTACGCAAAGAAGGCGCTGCTTCACGGAAAACATGTGATCGTGGAAAAGCCGGCGGCGGCAACCCTTGCGGAATTGCAGGATCTGCGGCAGACCGCGAAAGAGCAGAAGCGGATGCTGATCGAAGCGATGAGCATTCCGTTTCTTCCGGCCTATCACAATCTGAAGAAGGATCTGGAAAAGCTCGGACCGATGCGGATCGTAAGCTTGAATTACAGCCAGTATTCCAGCCGCTATGATGCATTTCTGCGCGGGGAGACGCTTCCGGTGTTCGATCCGAAGCAGGCGGGCGGCGCGCTGATGGATTTGAATGTGTATAACATCCACACGGCGGTCGGTCTGTTTGGAAAGCCGCAGTCCGTTCATTATGAGGCGAATGTGCAGCGCGGGATCGATACCAGCGGCATACTGCTTTTGGATTATGGAACCTTCAAGGTGGCGGCCATCGGTGCGAAGGACTGCAAGGCACCGCTATCCAGCACCTTTCAGGGGGAGAAGGGGTGTATTCGCATTCAGAAACCGCTCAGCCGCATGACCGGCTACGAATTAATATCCAATGACGGGGAGACCGCTGTGTATCAGCTGGAGGACGCGAAGGACCGTCTGTGCTATGAGTTCCAGACGATGCAGGATATGATCCGAAATCAGGATTGGGAGCTGGAGGAGGAGCTGTTTACGCGCAGCCTCTGGGCGAGTGAGATTCTGGAGGAGGCGCGCAGGCAGATCGGAATTTTGTAGGAGCAGGGGATAAACAGGAACTGTCATAGAAGCAGGGGATAAACAGGAACTGTCATAGAAGCAGGGCGGCCGGCGTAAACTGACAGTAATGGAAGAACAGAGAACTGTGAGACAGGCCGATGCCCAATCAAAAAATGGAAAATCTGTTGAATCTGGCGCTGGAGGTGACTCCGGCAGAGCGAGCCAGGTCGCAGGAGCTGGAGACCGGTTTTGATCCTCAGGATCAGACCTGGGAGCTGATCGTAAAATATTCCGGAAGTCTGGATGAGGTGCGTGCGCTGGGGGTAACCGTTGAGGAAATGCGAAGCGAATATGCGATTTTGACGGTGCCGGAGCGGCTGATCGAGCAGGTCAGTGCATTTCCGCAAATTGAATACATAGAGAAACCAAAGAGGCTGTTTTTCGTCACGGACCGGGCGAAGGCAGCCTCTTGTATTAATATTTTGCAGGAGGGACCGCCGAATCTGACCGGCCGCGGGGTTCTGGTGGCGGTGCTGGATTCGGGGATCGACTATTTTCATGAGGATTTTCGGACCCCGGAGGCAACGACGCGGATTGCCGCCTTGTGGGATCAGACGCTGAACCGGGTGTTCACCGCGGAGGAAATCAATCAGGCGCTGGGAACCGGCAGTCGGGAACAGGCCCGCGCACTGGTGCCTTCCGCGGACATCAGCGGACACGGGACCGCGGTGGCCGGGATCGCGGCGGGCGGAGGCCGTGCGCCGGGGGGAGCGGCCTACCGGGGGATTGCCTACGAGAGTGAGCTTCTGGTGGTGAAGCTTGGAACCGCGCGGGAGGAGGGCTTTCCAAGGACGACGGAGCTGATGCGGGCAGTCAATTTCGTGGTGGAGCGGGCGGTGGAGCTAAACCGTCCACTGGCAGTCAACATCAGCTTTGGCAATACCTACGGCTCCCATGAGGGCAACAGCCTGTTGGAAACCTTTTTGGACGATATTGGCAATTTCGGACGAACATCGATTGTGGTGGGGAGCGGCAATGAAGGCGCGGCCGCGGGGCATGTATCGGGGTATTTAAAAATGGCAGGAGACGAATCCGGGCGGCGGACGGACGGAAACCGTGTGCGGGAGGAGCTGTCGGTGGCGCCCTATGAGACAGGACTCAGCGTCCAGCTCTGGAAATCCTACACGGATCAGGTGCGCATCAGCCTTCAGACACCTTCCGGTGAGATCCTTGGCCCGCTGTCCGAGCGGCTTGGCCCGCTTCGCTTTCGTTATAGAACCATGCAGGTATTGGTATATTATGGGAAACCAAATCCCTACAGCCAGTCGCAGGAAATCTATTTTGATTTTGTGCCGGATGCGGGAAGCTATGTGGAGAGCGGCATCTGGTCCTTTCTGCTCGAGCCGCAGGAGGTGGTTTTGGGCCGCTATGATTTCTGGCTTCCCTCCGCCGCGATCCTGAATCCCTCCACGCGCTTTCTTCGGGCCACGCCTGACACGACCCTGACAATTCCCTCCGCTGCTGCCAAAGTCATTACTGTGGGGGCCTATGACAGCACCTACAACGCCTATGCGGATTTCTCAGGCCGCGGGTTTACGCAGAGAACCTACCAGATCAAACCGGATCTGGCTGCGCCTGGCGTGGGCATCATGGCCCCGGCCATCGGCGGCGGATATCGCTCCGTGACGGGAACTTCTTTTGCGGCCCCGGTGGTCACGGGCAGCGTGGCTCTTATGATGCAGTGGGGCATGGTAGACGGAAATGATGCGTTTCTCTATGGGGAGAAGGTCAAGGCGTATCTGCACCGGGGCGCGAAACATTTGCCTGGGATTTTGGTTTATCCGAATCCGGAGGTGGGGTATGGGGCGCTGTGCGTGCGGGATTCGATTCCGTTGTGAAGTTGGTTCGTTTCCCTGTACAGTTCAATATAATTTTCTCGTAAAAATCACGAGATTTAACTTTGGAAAGGCGAGCTTTAGGAAATCGAAGATTTGATTGGAGATATCATGAGCTTTGAAAAGAATAGTAAGGAGAGAGCATAAATGATGAAACCGTTTAGAAGTATAGAACTGGATAATAATCAAGTTGAGTTTTCTGTATTCTGTATAGAAAATGTCGCTGCAAAGCTTGGAATTTCTGGTGATGAGGCATATCAGTTATTGACAAAAAACAAAGATATACTAGACGAATATATTATTCCTAATTATGAAATGCTTCATACTCAGGGTAAAGAATATATTGTAAATGACATTATCGACTATATGAAAGAATGTGGGGTGTTGAAATGATTGTATACCATGGTTCATCAATTATGATGTTGTCATTGGCGGTGTAGCAAATGATAAAGTGTTCAATACCATCGAATTGTTTTTTGATGGTTTAATCCAAAAAAAGGAAGCCATAAAGCGACTGCGTTATGAAAAACCTAATTTACAGATATGTATTCGAAATCAGGAATTATTAGAGAAATATTGTCATTTCATAGAAAGTGAGGAAATCTAATGCAGGCAAATCCAATTTTATTACAAAAAAAATATGCCCGGGTTGTTGATGCTTTTGCAAAAGGGACGGGAATCAGCCTTAGAGAGGCATTAGATTTCTTTTATCATTCAACTATTTATAAAGATATGAGTGGAGGCGTATCAGATATGCATTGTAGGAGTGAGGAATACTTAGCTGAAGAATTACAGGATGAATATGTAAAGACAACAAAGGGATAAATTACGATAGATTTTCTGGTTAGAATACGAAAAAATGCATTTGTATTTGATAATATGTATTCTAAAAGGCAGCGGAGCTACTGGAGCTCGCACTATGAAAAGACCGACCTGTGTGGGCAGATCAGCGCAAAATACCCCCAGTCCCAGATCAGCTCCTCGAAGCTGTTTTCTAAATATTCACAATAATCAGCCTCGTCGTATCCGGTCATGCGGGCGATGACGCAGAGATAATTGCGGATGGTTTCGTAAGAGAGCACTTCCTCGTCCAGCAGCCAGCGCAGGAAAAGCGCCTGGCGCAGCACGGCGTACTCCATACCGATCCATTGAAATGCGGCCAGCATCGTTTCGAGGTCGCTTTCCGGAAGAAGGACGCTGGAAAAGATCTCGGCGGCCAGATAGTTCTGAAAGAGCAGTTCATAGTCAGCCATGGATATCTGAAAGCGTCTTAGACGATCGAGCAGATCAGGAGCTTCATAGTCAAGGGCGATCTCCTCCGCTTTTTGCGCGATCGGAGTTAGGTAGGACGGGTACAGGCCCTCTTTGCGGTAATTTTCTGCCAGATCCAGAAACAGCTCATTGCATTCCGCCAGGGAATCTACGGGGACGGCCGGAAGTCTGCCGATGGCATCTGCAAGCTTTTGTAATCCGGATGCGTCGGTAAAATCAGCCAGGGCCTGATTGGTGATCGTGTCCGCATCATAGACCTCCCGCAGCAGATAGAAGATCATGGAAAGACTCTGTGAACAGGTGTAGGAAGAATTTTGCATCAGGGCCAGCATACTGCCGCGCAGTGCCAGAAGGCGATCGGTGGAATTTGATCCCGGTTCTTCCAGAAAGCGAATAGCCGTCTTGCGGTTCCATTCATCCACCACGGCCGGGCAGCAGGCCGCGAGGGAGTATTCGGTAACCCCGTTCCGTACATGAATCTGCCTTGGAAAGACTGCACAGGTTTCGGAAAGCACCGAATCGCCATAGGTCAGCACCAGCTTACACAGCTTCTGATCATTCAGAAACGGACAGCGGTGCTCCGGTGTCAGACCGATGACGCGTTCCCCCTCCCGGTATGTTACGGCATCTGCTATGGCAAGCGTTTTCCAACGTGCCAGGGTGTCATCATCGACATAGATTTTCCATTCCTGGCAGCAGGTCAGGGGACACTGATCTGCAATGCAGTGAAAGTTATCATAATAATCCGGTTTTCGCATGTTCATAAGGTTCTCCTGGCAATCGTATTTGGGTTTGTTTTTCTCATTTTACCATTTGCCAGATAGAAAAGAAAGCTTTATACTAAAAAGCAGCCAGGAAATATCGGGCAGGAAATCACCGGGCAGGAAAAGGAGCAGGATACGACAGATATGATGGAACCCTATTATTACAGTCAGTTAAACAAACAACAGCAGAAGATTTATCAGGAGATCCGGCGGGGGCTGGAATCTCTGGCAGACAGTTTTGAAGTATCACGTGTCGAGGGGCCGGAGCTCAGTGACTTGTTCTTTCGACTGCGCCTGGACTGCCCGGAGATCTTCTATGCGGCAAATTATAAATATTCCTATTTCCCGAACTCCAATGTGATCCAGATGAAGCCGGAATATCTCTTTGACAAGAACAAGATCCGGGAGCACCAGAAGGCGATGAAAGCCCGTGTGGAGAAGCTGACCCGTGAGATCCGGGAGAAGAGTGACTGGGAGAAGGAGCTGTACATTCATGATTTTATCTGTGAAAATGTGACCTATGATAAGCTGAAAAAACAGTATTCCCATGAGATCCTCGGACCGCTGGGACAGGGAGTCGGCGTGTGTGAGGGGATAGCCAAGGCTGTGAAGGTGCTTTGTGATGCGCTGGAGCTTCCCTGTATTGTGGTGGTTTCGGAAAACAATCTGGAAAAGGGGATGAAATACCGCCATGCCTGGAATGTAGTGAAGGTTCAGGGAAAGTGGTATCACATGGATGCAACCTTTGACAATACGCTGGGAAAAGAAGAAACGCGCTATGATTACTTCAATCTCCCGGAAAAAGCGATCTTCCGGGATCATGAGCCGCTGATCTGCCGGGCACCGGAATGTTTGGATGAGGAACGCTTTTATTATCGGGAGAAGAAGCTTTCCTTTACGAAGCAGGAGGATGTGAAGAAGCGGTGCCAGCAGGCGATCCGAAAGGATCGCACTCTGACGTTTCACTGGCGGGGCGGGCACCTTACCAGGGCGGTGCTGGAAGAACTGCTGCAGATTTTCGCGGCGGCGGCCGGCGAGAAAGAGCGTCACAGTATTGTTTCAGTCAACTGGCCGCAGGCGGTGATCCGTGTGCGGTTCCCGAAGGAGCAGCCGCAGGACCGGATCACCATGGAAAATGCCTACGCCGAGGAGAACCCAGACTGATGAAGCGTGCCCTCATCGGCGGTCATACGTCCGAATCCTCGTCCGCGCTAAAAGTGTGACGGCGCAGGCAAACACGGTGAGACCTGCGATCAGAAACCATTTTTCATCGCCCCACACATCCGCGACGATCCCGGAGAAGATCAGGGAGATCGGGCCGAGAATGAAGCGGATGCTGTCGGAGATGGACAGAACGCGCCCCAGGTATTCCTCGCGGAAATGGGATTGCAGCATGGGGGTGTAGGTTCCCCAGTAGAAGGGGCCGGAAAAGCCCATCAGCCAGGAAAATGCTACAAATACCGGGAATGCGGTGGAGGGAAGTAAAAAGGTCCCAATCAGCGCAAACGACATGACAAAGTAGGAGCCTGCGATGGTGAAAACGCGGTTTCTTGTGCCGCCCCATTTTGCCAGAACCAGTGCTCCGACCAGATATCCGATGGAGAACAGTGTTTCCACGATGCTTGCGTGGGCGCTGGTTCCGCCGAAATATTCCATACACATCAGCGGGAAAAGCGCGCTGACCGGCATTAGAGCCATGGAGTACAGGGTGGTTACCAGAATAATTTCCAGCATACCGCGCTCGGACCGCAGGATCTGAAAGCCCTCTATGGATTCCCGGATGAGGTGGACGCGGGAGCCGGTCTCGTGCTGCACCTTCTGTTTGGGAATCTGCACCATGAGCACGGTCAGAACAGCCAGCACGGCACCGCCCACGTCCAGCATGATGATGGAATTCAAATTCCAGGTGGCAAACAAAATGGCGGCGATGGCCGGGCTGATCACCATGGAGATGGATTCCAATGCCTGGGTGTAGCCGGCGCAGCGCGTCAGCTCCGCTTCCGGTACGATCTGCGGGGTGATGGCCCCCAGAGTCGGTTCGTGGAAAGCGGTTCCCACGGCGCGGCAAAACAGTACCAGCAGGATCACCGCCGGAGGAATATGGCCGTCTGCGCTGATGAACACCAGCAGCAGGCTGACGGCGGCGATGAACAGATCCGACCAGATCATGATCTGCTTTCGGTTATACCGGTCAATGTACACGCCGGCGAAGAGTCCCAGGATCCCCTGCGGGAGAAAGGCCATCATGACGGACAGCGAAAGCATCATGCCGGATTTGGTCTCGGCGGTCAGATACCAGATGATGGCAAATTGTAAGATGGAGCTGGTAAGCTGGGAGATGGCCTGACCCGCCCAGATGGTGTAAAAGGTTCGTTTCCAATTTTTCATAGAAAAGCGCTCGTTTCTTTCCGGATTTTGTGCCGCAGGGCAGGCAGAAAGCAGTGCTTGTGCGACAATGTAGGGAAAGTATACGGGATTCAGGTAAAAATGTCAATCCGGAGGAGCGGGAGGAGCGGGAGGAATGCGGGCGAACCTCTGGTCAACCGAAGCAGAGTGTGCTATACTGAAAAACAAATTTAAAAGACACAGTGAGGAAGCGCAGTATGGACAGCAGAAACTTGAGCACGCTCTGTTATATCGAACAGGATGGAAGGTATCTCATGCTTCATCGAACGGTCAAGAAGCATGATGTCAACAAGGATAAATGGATCGGTGTCGGGGGGCATTTCGAGCAGGATGAGAGTCCGGAAGAATGTCTTCTGCGGGAGGTCTGGGAGGAGACGGGCTACACGCTGACCTCCTGGCGCTACCGCGCCATCGTGACATTTATTTCGGGCGGCGGTGTGACGGAATATATGTCACTGTTTACCGCAGACGCATTTACCGGGACGCCGATCGCCTGCGATGAGGGCGAGCTGGAATGGGTGGAGAAGGAACAGGTACTGAATCTGAACATCTGGGAGGGAGATAAGATCTTCTTTCGGCTGCTGGAGGAACAGGAGGATTTCTTTTCCCTGAAGCTGGTCTACGACGGCGGCGATAAGCTGGTGTCGGCATCGCTTGACGGAACGCCGATGGAACTGTTCGATGTGCGCACGGAGGACGGTGCGGTCACCGGTGTGGTGCGGGAGCGCGGTGTGGCTCACCGGGACGGAAGTCTGCACGGAACGGCGCATATCTGGGTCGTGCGGGAGCGGGCAGATGGTCATTTCGAGGTGCTTTTGCAGAAACGAAGTGCCGGCAAGGATTCTTACCCGGGCTGTTATGATATTTCGGCGGCGGGACATGTGATGGCAGGAGATGATTTCTCAGAGACGGCGGTGCGGGAACTTTTTGAGGAACTGGGGATCGTGGGAGAACCGGAGCAGCTTACCTTTGTGGGATACCATAAGGGGTACTGTGAAAGCGAGTTTTACGGGAAACCATTTCGGGATGCGGAACTGAGCGCGCTGTATGTCTACCGGGAACCGGTTGTGTTGGAGGAACTTCGGCTTCAGCCGGAGGAGGTGGAGAGCGTCGTCTGGATGGATTATGATGAAGTGCTGGACCGGGTGCGAAAGGGCAGCATGCCGACCTGTATCTATGAGGATGAGTTTGTGATGCTTGGAATCTGTCTTGGCGTTGTTGAAAATGAGGAGGAAACCCTATGAAACAGATTAAGAAAAGTGCAATGGAACTGATTGGACATACCCCGCTTCTGGAGCTGTGCAATTATGAGAAAGCCTATGGGCTGCAGGCGCATGTGCTGGCGAAGCTGGAATCCTTCAATCCGGCGGGGAGTGCCAAGGATCGTGCGGCGCTTTTCATGATTCGGGATGCAGAAGAGAAGGGGACGCTAAAGCCGGGCGGAACCATCATTGAGCCAACCTCGGGCAACACGGGGATCGGTCTTGCAAGCATCGCGGCCATGAAAGGGTATCACGCGATTCTGACGATGCCGGACACCATGAGTGTGGAGCGCAGACAGCTGCTCAGTGCCTATGGTGCCGAGATCATTTTGACGGAGGGCAGCAGGGGAATGGAAGGCGCGATCGCGCGGGCCGAGGAGCTGCAGCGGGAGATTCCGGGTTCGATCGTGCTAGGTCAGTTCGTCAATCCGGCCAATGCAAAGGCACATTTTTGCACCACGGGACCGGAGATCTGGCAGGACACGGACGGGGATGTGGACGTGTTTGTCGCAGGAATCGGAACCGGCGGAACCATTACCGGTATCGGGGAATATTTAAAGAGTCAGAAAAAGGATGTGCGGATCGTCGGAGTAGAGCCGGCAGGTTCTCCATTTTTGACAGAGGGAAGAAGCGGGGCGCATGGCCTGATGGGAATCGGTGCGGGCTTCAAACCGGAGATCCTGAATCTGGAGATTTGCGATGAGATCATGACGGTGACAGACGAGGATGCCTACCGTGCCGGACGTGATATGGCCGAGCGGGAAGGACTTTTGGTGGGAATTACCGCGGGAGCCGCGCTGTGGGCTGCCGAGCAGATCGCCCGCCGCCCGGAGATGAAGGGCAGGACGATCGTGGCCCTCATGCCGGACACCGGTGATCATTATCTGTCAACGCCGCTGTTTCAAAAATGATCATTTGAATTGTTCTTTTCCAGAAAGTAATTGAGTTCCGCTCCGATGAACATGATGCAGATGCAAAAATACAGCCATAGCATCAGCAGCACGATGGCGGTCAGGCTCCCGTACATATAGGAGAAATTGCTGAAATGTGAAAAATACAAAGAAAATGCATAGGAAAAAATCAGCCAGCAGATGGCTGTGAAGATCGCCCCGGGCAACTGCTGCCTGGGGTTTTGTTTTTTCTTCGGAAGAATCGTATAAAGTCCGATAAATACAAACAGGAACAGTACCATCGCCAGAAGGCTGCGGATGCTGATCACATGCTGTGTGAAGACGCTGATGACCGGAAACAGGCGGTCGAGGACATTTTGCAGGGTGTTGCCAAAGACCAGCAAAACCAGTGATACGATACAAGCCACCATGAAAATCAGGGTGTAAACGGCACAGATGAAGCGTCGGACCACATAGTTTCGTTTCTCCACGGTGCCGTAGATGCGGTTGAGTCCCCGCTCGATGCTCATCATGCCGCGGGCGGCGGACCACAGGGCCAGCAGACCGGTGATGGACAGGATGGTGGCGGGAGATTTGACGTAGAGGTCATCCACGATCCCGATGACCAGCGAATCCAGAAGATTTGGCATAAGCCGGACCAGAATCGTCAAAAGGTCGGACTTATTGATGGCCGGAATGAATTGAATCAGGGTCAGAAGAAGCATAATAAAAGGGAAAAAGGCAATCACAATAAAAAAGGATGCCTGCGCCGCATACACGGTCATCTCATCCTTCACGTACTTATCCCAGATCTGTTTGCCTTTGATAATCAGTTCGACCATAAGCACCTCGAGTGGTTTGGATTTTACTACAATTATAGTATCACGGCAGCGGGAAAATAGCAAGGCAGCGTGTATCCGGGTTGTGAAATATGGGATTAAGTGGTATAATTTCCGGCAGGAGAATGAACGCGGTATGGAGGGAACATGAGAAAACTGTCAAGATACTTAAAAGATTACAAACGGGAGAGCGTCCTGGGGCCGCTGTTCAAGATGCTGGAGGCCAGCTTTGAGCTGTTTGTGCCTCTGGTTATGGCAAATATGATCGATGTGGGTATCCGCAATCACGACGGAGCTTACATTTTGAAGATGGGCGGTCTGCTGCTCCTTCTGGCGGTGGTGGGGCTGACCTGCTCGCTGACGGCGCAGTATTTTGCAGCAAAGGCGGCGGTGGGCTTCTCCACGGCGCTGCGCAATGATCTGTTTCATCATATCAACCGGCTGTCCTACAGCGAGCAGGATGTGATCGGAACTTCGACGCTGATTACCCGCATGACCAGTGATGTGAACCAGGTGCAGTCGGGCCTTAACCTGGCCTTGCGCCTGCTTTTACGTTCGCCGTTTATCGTATTCGGCGCGATGATTATGGCGTTTACGGTCAATGCAAAGGCGGCGATGGTATTCGTAGTCACGATTCCGGCGCTGAGTGTGGTGGTATTTGGCATCATGGCATTCAGTATGCCGCTTTACAAGAAGGTACAGCGTCAGCTGGACCGTGTGACGCAGGCGACGCGGGAGAATCTGACGGGAGCCCGCGTGGTTCGCGCGTTCAACCGGCAGGAGGAGGAAATTCAAAAGTTCGATGATTCCAATGATACTCTGGTACGTTTTCAGGTGTTTGTCGGGAAAATTTCTGCCCTGATGAATCCGATTACCTACGTGCTGATTAATCTGGGCATCGTGGCGGTCGTGTGGGTTTCGGGCAAACAGGTTCATGAGGGAATCATTACCCAGGGTCAGACGGTGGCGCTGGTCAACTATATGTCGCAGATTCTGGTGGAGCTGATCAAGATGGCAAATCTGATTGTGTCCATCTCGAAGGCACTGGCCTGCGCCAACCGCATCAGCGCGGTGCTGGAGGAGGAAAGCAGCATCGCAGATCCGGTGGCGGCTGCGGGCGAGAACCGGAGCAGCGGGCGCCTTGCGGGTGCCGGGGCAGACAAACGTGACGGAGACTTTGCAGGTGCCGAGGACACTCCGCTCAAGGTGCAGCTTGAGCATGTGAATTTTGCATACAAGAGGGCAAAGGAAGACTCTCTAAGCGGGATCAATTTGAAGGTGGAAAAGGGCCAGACGATTGGCATCATCGGCGGTACCGGTTCGGGAAAATCCACGCTGGTCAATCTGCTTCCGCGCTTTTATGATGTGCGTGAGGGGGCGGTGCTGATCGATGGACAGGATGTGCGGACTTATCCGCTTGCCAGACTGCGCAAAAAATTCGGCATGGTGCCGCAGAAAGCAGTGCTGTTTCAAGGAACGCTGCGCGAAAATATGCAGTGGGGCAAGGAGGATGCCACGGACGAGGAGATTTACCGTGCGCTGGATATGGCGCAGGCCCGGGAGTTCGTGGAGAACAAAGGTCATGGACTTGAGATGTTTGTGGAGCAGAACGGCAAGAATTTGTCGGGCGGACAGCGGCAGCGTCTGACGATCGCCCGTGCACTGGTGAAGAATCCGGAGTTTCTGGTTCTGGATGACAGTGCATCGGCGCTGGATTTTGCGACGGATGCGAAGCTGCGCAGGGCGATCCGAGAGGGAACGAAGGACATGACCGTGTTCATGGTATCCCAGCGTGCGACCACGGTTCGCGGTGCAGATCAGATCGTGGTAATGGATGACGGCATGATAGCCGGCTGCGGCACGCATCAGGAGCTTTTACATTCCTGTGAGCTTTACCGGGAGATCTGTCTGTCCCAGCTTTCGAAAGAGGAGGTGCAGTAAGATGGCAAAGATCGAACTTGGAAAACACAAATCTACGTTAAAGCGAATCCTGGATTACATCGGCGTTTACAAATGGTTCGTCCTGCTTTCTCTTTTGCTGGCGGCGGTCACGGTAGCCACCACTCTGTATGCTCCGATTCTGGTAGGAAATGGGGTAGACTTAATCCTTGGCCCGGGGGATGTCGATTTTGTGGGCCTGAAGAATATTTTGAAACATATTGTGGTCGTGATTGTGATCACGGCGCTGGCACAGTGGCTGATGAATCACATCAACAATCAGATCACCTATCGCGTGGTCAAGGATATCCGGACGAAAGCTTTTAATCATCTGGAAATTCTGCCGCTTAAATATCTGGATTCCCACCAGTCCGGTGACATTATCAGCCGGATTATCGCGGACATTGACCAGTTCTCCGAGGGACTGTTGATGGGCTTTACGCAGTTGTTTACCGGTGTCCTGACGATCCTCGGAACGCTGGGCTTCATGCTGGTGGTCAATCCGCTGATCACAGTAGTGGTGGTGCTGGTCACTCCGCTTTCCTTATTTGTGGCGAGCTTCATCGCGAAGAAAACCTTTATCATGTTCAAGCTGCAGTCCCAGACGCGGGGGGAGCTGACCTCACTTGTGGATGAGATGATCGGCAATGAGAAGGTCGTGCAGGCATTTGGCTATGAGGAGAAGGCGCAGGAGAAATTCGAGGAGATCAACGAGCGGCTGCGCAAATACAGTCTGCGCGCGATTTTCTTCTCCTCCATCACAAACCCGTCCACCCGTTTTGTCAACAGCATGGTGTACGCCAGCGTCGGCGTGGTCGGTGCATTCGCGGCGGTTCGTGGAATCTTAAGCGTGGGTCAGCTGTCCATCTTTTTGAGCTATGCCAACCAGTACACGAAGCCGTTCAACGAGATCTCCGGCGTGGTAACCGAGCTGCAAAACGCCCTGGCCTGTGCGGCGCGGGTATTTGAGCTGATCGATGAGCCGCCGTTTCCGGCAGAAGATGCGGATGCGGTCGTGCTGGAGGATGTGGATGGAAGCGTAAACCTGGAGAATGTTGCATTTTCCTATCTGCCGGACGTTCCGCTGATTGAGGACCTGAATCTGGACGTAAAGCCAGGACAGCGTATCGCTATCGTCGGTCCCACCGGCTGCGGCAAGACTACGATCATCAATCTTCTGATGCGGTTCTACGACGTGAAGGCCGGTTCCATCCAGGTCTCCGGCACAGACATCCGTCACATGACCCGCAAGAGCCTGCGCACGAACTACGGCATGGTGCTCCAGGAAACCTGGCTGAAGGCTGGAACCATCCGTGAAAACATCGCCTACGGCAAGCCGGACGCGACCGAGGAGGAAATTATTCACGCAGCCAGAGAGGCCCACGCCCACAGCTTCATCAAGCGTATGCCCCAGGGCTATGACACTGTCATCACCGAGGACGGCGGCAACCTATCCCAGGGCCAGAAGCAGCTTCTCTGCATCGCCCGCGTCATGCTCTGCCTCCCCCCGATGCTGATCCTCGACGAAGCCACCTCCTCCATCGACACCAGAACCGAACTAAAGATCCAACAAGCCTTCGCCTCTATGATGCAAGGCCGCACCAGCTTCATCGTAGCCCACCGCCTGTCAACGATTAAAGAAGCAGATGTAATCCTTGTAATGAAAGACGGTCATATCGTGGAGCAGGGGACGCATGAAGGGTTGTTGGAAAAGAATGGGTTTTATGCGGAAATATATCGGGCACAATTTTCGTGTTAAGCGATGAGCAGTGCGAAAAAAACTTGAACAGAATTTGCGTTGTGCTTGCACATAAGCAAATTTTGTTTGAGTTTTTTTCATAGGGCGAATGCCCGCGAGAGGGGGATGCCGCGTCCGCGGCATCCCCCTCTCGTCCACTGCGCTCCCCCCATCACAAACTTATCTTTTTTTATTTCCTATTTCAGTAACCAAAAGTCATTGACTACAAGTCAACAATATGATAAAACATAAATAACAGAGACAAACAGAAACAAAAAAGGAGGTGACCCCCCACCATGTCAAAACGCCAGGAAGCGGCGCTTGAAACAAGACGAAAACTGGTTGAGGCAGGAGAGCAGTTGATTTCGCAGCACGGTTTCGAGCATATCAGTGTCGAAGACATTACCAATGCCTGCGGATGCAGCAAAGGGACATTTTATACTTACTTTAAGAAAAAAGAAGACATCGTCGATGAAATTAACCGCCGGCCATTTGATCAGACCATAGAGCGGCTTCTCAAAGAGGATAGCGGGATTGTGGAAAAGCTGATGCAGTATTTCAATGAATTTATGGACAATGTTCAGTACAAAGGGCTGCGAATCGCCCAGCAGTGGATGAAAAATGTGGCGGATCCCAGTGCATTTCCGGACGGCGGAGTCAATGAAAAGCTGGCCTTCGATTATTGCGGACTGAAGGAACTGCTGGACCAGGCAGTGGAGCAGGGAGAGCTGAGACAGGATACTCCGGTTGATGCGCTTTCGTGGCTTCTGATCACGGAGCTGTATGGGATGACCTTCTGCTGGTGTATGTCGGACGGCGCGTTTGAGCCGGGAGACTGGAAAGACCAGCTTTCAAAATTGCAGATAAAACAGGTATTGTCGGATTATATAGGAGGATGAAGGATGAGCGAGCTTGGAAACGGGATTAAAAAATTAGGATTTGGTCTGATGCGGCTACCGAAGAAGGATGACGTGATTGACGTGGAACAGACCAAAAAAATGGTGGATTTGTTCATGGAGGCGGGTTTTACCTATTTCGACACGGCATGGGCCTACGCGGGTTCGGAGGACGCGATCCGTCAGGCACTGGTGGAGCGTTATCCGAGAGAATCCTTCCAGCTGGCGACGAAGAATGCGGCATGGATCAACTGCAAAACAAGAGAAGAGGCGATCGCACAGTTTGATACCTCTTTAAAACAGACCGGAGCCGGTTATTTCGATTTCTATCTGCTGCACAATCTGGGTGAGTCACGCACGCAGTTCTTTGACAACTTTGATCTGTGGAGCTGGGCGCAGGAAAAGAAAAAAGAAGGGCTGATCCGTCATGTGGGCTTCTCATTCCACTCGACGCCAGAGGAATTGGAAGAAATTCTGAAGAAACATCCGGAGGTGGAATTTGTTCAGCTTCAGATTAACTATGCAGACTGGGAGAATCCGGCGGTTCAGTCGAAACGCTGCTATGAGGTGGCGAGAAAGTACGGCAAGCCGGTCGTGATCATGGAGCCTGTCAAGGGTGGAATGCTGGCGACACCTCCTGAATCCGTTCAGAAGATTTTCAAGGATGCGGAGCCGGAGTCCTCGGTGGCATCCTGGGCTGTTCGTTTCGCGGCGGATTTAGAAGGGGTGATTACCGTTCTTTCCGGCATGAGCAATGTAGAGCAGATGGAGAACAACCTTTCCTACATGAAGGATTTCACGGGACTGACAGAGGCGCAGAACAAGGTTCTGGCCGAGGCCAGAGAAGAACTGAACCGGATTCCGCTGATCCCGTGCACGACCTGCAATTACTGCGCGAAGGTATGCCCGATGGCGATCGGCATTTCTGGTTCCTTCACGGCGATGAATTATATGACCCTGTATCACGATCTGGGTTCGGCGCAGCATCAGGAGAACTGGCTGGTGGGCGGCCATGGAAAGAAGAAAGCTGCCGAGTGCATCCAGTGCGGAAAATGTGAGCAGGTTTGCCCGCAGCATATTGCGATTCGTGAGGAATTGAGCAGGGTGGCGGAGCAGTTGGGATAAGTACAACAGGATGAAAGAAGAACGTTGTTAATAAGAAGTAAGTAAGGAAAAGTCATGGAGACGAGGACTGATTGGTAGATCGGTTCGGTTTTCATGGCTTTTTTACTAAAAGACGTCTTTTTTGTTATAAACAAGGATTCGATTATCTGTTACAATAATCTGGGGGAAGGGGATTGTATATGAAACGACAATTAAGTATCGTAGTATTTTTCGCGTCACTTGGAACTGTGATTCTCGTTATGATTTTTGCGGCAATAGGCATGATGACCTATGGATTGTCGGCGCAAAACAAACTGCAGGCCAATTTCATCAACCGTACTTCGACGGCAGATACAATTCTGGCTAATTTATACGAGATGGAAGAATGTTTTGAATCGGTACAGCGCGGTCAGGAGTCGGAAAACGGGGTATCTTATCAGGAGTCCTGTGACCGGCTGGAGGCCAATCTGTCGTATTACAAGACGCTGTGTGCAGATTCTCAGACGACGCTGGATTATGTCCGCAGGCTTCATAATTTTAATCTTTATCAGCAGAAGCAGCTTCTGGAGGTAAAGAATGGAATACTGGAAGGATATCGCGTTTTTCTCTATATTTCCCGTGGCTTGGATCTTCATCAGCAGCAGACGCTTGAGATGGCGCAGACGGATATGCTTCTGGCGAGAGGGGCTTATGAGAAGGCTTCCGAGCAGCTGTCAAGACGGATATTCACCGTCATGCTGGTTCTGGCAGCTGGTGCAGTGCTGACAGGGGCGATGATGATTCGTTTTTATCTGGATATTAAAATGATTCTGCACCACATGGTGCTGTATTTCCGTAAGCTTGGGAAATGTGACTGGGATGCACCGGATTTGCAGACTTCCCGTTACCGGGAATTTGATTTGATTTCCCAGACAGCGAATCACATGAAACTGACCATTAAGGATTTCATTCGAGAGATCCAGAGGCAGTCTGAACTTGAAAAACAGCTGAATGAAGAGCGGCTGATCAATGAACAGCAGCACAACAAGTTGATCTCTGCGCAGCTTTCAGCACTGCGGGCGCAGGTTAATCCACATTTTCTGTTCAATGCGCTGAATATGATTGGCATAACAGCCCTGGTTGGTAAATCGGAGACTGTGATGCAGCTGGTGGAGGCGACCGGAAAGATTCTGCGGTATTCGCTGTACCACCAGAAAGCACTGACTCCGCTGAAGGAAGAACTTGAGATTGTGGAGCAGTATCTTTTTCTGCAAAAATGCAGGTTCAAAGAAGCTGTGGAATCAGAAATCCATAATGATCTGGATGAAGAGGAGATCCTGATCCCGACGATGTCGGTTCAGCCGATTGTTGAGAATTGTTTTAAACATGGATTTGGAAATAAGAAGCGTTTGCATATTCACATCTCTATTACTGGAGAGGAAGAGTTGATCTCGATCTGTGTTCGTGATGATGGTGTGGGATTTGCTTCGGACGCAGACGCAAGGACGGAGAACAGCGGAATCGGGCTTAATAATATTCGGGAGCGCCTGGAACTGATGTATGGAGCGGGACAGGCAGAACTCCGGATAGAGAGTGAGCTGGATGTTTATAGTAGTGTCACACTGACAATTCCGAGAAGGGAGACAGCATGAAGGTATTGATCGTGGAAGATGAAGAATTAGAATATCAGGCAATCATCCATCTGCTGAATCTGAAATATCCGGCAATATCGAAGATTTTGACGGCACAGGATGGAGAAAAAGCGGTTTATATGGCTGTGACCAGTCAGCCGGATCTGATTTTTATGGATATCAATCTTCCAGTATTGAATGGAATGGAAGCTGCAAAACAGATTCGCAGACAGCTTCCGGACAGCAAGATTATCATGGTAACAGCTTATTCAGATTTTGAATATCTTCGGGAATCCATCCGGATTCAGGCATTGGATTACATTGTAAAACCATATTCCGCAGATACCTTTTATGAGTCTGTGGACCGTGCCCTGCAGGATCATTCGGACAGTATGAAGTTATATGGAAAGAAAAGCAGCATTGAAAGAATCAAGAAATATCTGGAACAGCATTATTCAGAAAATATTACCCTACAGGATATTGCAGATGAAGTATGTCTGGAGAAGTCTTATCTTGGACGGCTGTTCCGGGAAGAATGCCAGATGACTGTGATGACCTGCTTGAGGAAGATTCGGATTGAGAAAGCCAGTGAACTTCTGATGCGCGGAATGAGTGCAGGAGAGGTGGCAGAGAAAACCGGTTTTGGAGATCAGGCTTATTTTGGAAAATCGTTTAAACAGGCCACTGGTATTTCACCGGCGAAATATCGGGATGAGAAGATTAAAAAAACGTTTTTGTCATAATTTGAGTCGTTTCGTTCAATGGGAAATGCTGTCGGAACTTGGTAGAATCATTGTATAAAGAAAACGTTAAAAAACGTTTCAGGAGGAGGTTATTTACCATGAGAAAGGCAGTAGCATTATTATTATCAGGAACTATGATGATCTCACTTACAGCATGCGGAGGAGGAGCGGCACACACAGAGGCCACTACCACAGCGGCACCTGCGGCAGCGACGACGGCGGAAGAAAAAGCAGCGGAGACAACGGCAGCGGGGACTGCTGAAGAAAAAACTGCAGATGCTGGAGAAAGTTATACTTTGAAGGTGGCGTTACAGAATGGTGAGAATCATCCATTGTGTCAGAGTGTAGCAGAATTTGGAAGACTTGCGGAAGCAAAATCAGACGGACGGATCAAATTTGATATCTATTACAGTGGTTCTCTGGGAGACAAGGCGAGCACTGTGCAGGGAATGCAGACTGGAACCATCGATATGGCAATGCTGATGAGTGGGGTTATCGCAGACTATGGCTGCGATCAGTTGGGGGTATTCACATTCCCGTATCTGTTTGATTCGGTTGCGCATGCAAGGGCATTCGAGAAGAGCGATGACGGAAAGGCTTTGCTGGATACCGTGCAGTCGTCAGGAAGCTCGATGGTATGCCTTGGCGCTTATCAGGAATCTGCAAGAAACTATTTCTTTACGAAGAAGAGAGTGGAGAAGCCGGGGGATATGAAGAATTTGCAGATCCGCTGCCAGGAAGGTTCCATCTACTATGATGCGGTGGAAGCCATGGGTGCGGCAGCGCAGTCGGTTGCTTTTTCAGAGTTATACAGCGCTCTGCAGTCCGGTGTTGTGGATGGTGCAGAACAGCCGCTTTCCGGATTTGTGAACAATGCCTTTCAGGAGGTTGCAAAATACTATGTCCTGGATCAGCACGAGATTAGTCCGAATCTGATCCTGTTCTCGGAAGCGACCTGGAATCAGCTGAGTGCTGACGATCAGCAGCTGCTGAAAGATTGCTTTGAAGAGTCTGTTCCGTATTTTGAAAAGCTTTCAGACAGCAAGGATGCAGAATATTTGCAGACAATCAAGGATTCAGGAACCGAAGTGATTGATGTCGATGTAGCACAGTGGCAGGATGTCTGCAGCAGTGTATATGATACTTACGGTGATAAATATAAAGAGATCATCGATCAGATCAAGAATACAACTTATTAATTCAATGAGCGAAGGGAATGGCAGGAAAGTTCGCCATTCCCTTTTTTGCTACTGGGTGTGCATTATTTAAGGAGGTTCTCATGAATCAGGGAGAGAAAAAAGAACGGCCCGCTATTCAGGCTTTTGATCGTTTTGCTAATTATTTTTCAGAGTTTATGATGACAGTCTGTATTGTCATTTTTGTCATTATGGTATTTTCCGTGTCTTATGGTGTGGCTGGGCGTTATATACCTTTTGTTAAGAATCCGCGGTGGACGCAGGAGCTGGCGATCCTCTGTATGGTATGGCTGTGTTTTCTGTGTGCAGGTTATGCAATCAAAGAAGGGCTTCATATCCGTATGACAATTATCAACTTTCTGGTGCCGAAGAAGGCAGCATCGGCCCTTCATTTCTGCGCTTATGTTTTGCTCCTGGGTGTCAATACAATCTGGGTGGTCTATGGAATCCAGCTGATGAATCTGACAAAAATGGCAAAAATGTCTGCAACGAAATGGCCGATGAGTCTTACTTATCTTTCGGTTGTAGTCGGTGGTATCTATGGAATTGCCATGGCGGTCTATCGCCTTGTGAAAGGAGGATTTTAATCCATGAATGCGACAGCGATTGCTTTGCTTCTGATTCCGTTTTTTATTATGATTTTATTAGGGTTTCATATTCCCTATGCCATGATTGCTTCGGCTTCCTTGACTATGTTTTATTTAAAGTTATCACCGACACAGATTATCAATACGCTGGTTGACAGCGTGGATGGATTCACTTTTCTTGCGATTCCGTTTTTCATTCTGTCAGGAGATATTATGGCGCGCGGCGGAATCTCTGACCGTCTGATTCTTTTGGCGGATGCACTGGTTGGTTGGATGCGCGGCGGACTTGCCATGGTAAATATTATGGCCTCGATTTTCTTTGGAGGAATCTCCGGATCTGCGACTGCGGATACGGCTTCTCTGGGGGCGATTCTGATTCCTATGATGCACAAACAGGGCTATGACAATGAGTTCTCTACTGCGGTTACGATGACCAGCAGCGTGCAGGGCATGTTGATTCCACCAAGCCATAACATGATCATTTACGCGATGGCAGCAGGTGGAATCTCAGTCAGTGCGCTCTTCATGGCAGGCATTGTACCGGGTGTGATGCTTGGTATCGCACTGATGATCTTCAGTTATTATTTGTCGGTAAAACGGAACTATCCGAAGGGAACACCATTTTCACTGGGGAATGTAGCCCATGCGCTCAGCAAATCGATCTGGGGGCTTGGAACAGTCTTGATTGTTGTGATCGGAGTGGTCATGGGAATCTTTACGCCGACAGAGAGTGCGGCAATAGCCTGTCTTTATGCACTGATTGTCTCGGTATTTATCTATCATGAACTGACCTGGAAGGAACTTTATAAGGTTATTAAAAGCAGCTTGAAGACCTTGTCTACGGTATTGATTCTGATTGCAGCCTCCGGACCTTTTGGTTTCTGCATTACCTATCTCCAGATTCCGAGTATGGTCGTAAATGGTCTGCTGGGATTGACAGACAGCAAATTCCTGCTGCTGCTTTTGATCAATCTGATCATTTTGGTGCTTGGAATGATTCTGGGCATGGCCTCTATTATCGTTATTGTAACTCCGATTTTGATGCCGGTACTTCTGAGCATTGGTTTGAACCCGATTCAGTTTGGCGCGATTCTGATCTTAAACTGCGGTATAGGTCTGATCACGCCGCCGGTAGGAGGTGTCCTTTTCATAGGAAGTGGAATTTCCGGTGTGCCGATGGAGCGGCTGGTGAAACATACGTTCCCGTTTCTGGTAGTGATGTTTGTTGTATTGATGCTGATCACGTATATTCCGGCGATCACACTGACACTGCCCGGAATACTTGGTTTATTGTAAAGGAGAGAAAATGAGCAATCAGAAAAATGTTCTTATGATTTGCACAGATCATTGGTCGGGATCTTTGCTTGGTTGTGCAGGAAGAACGGATATTATGACACCGACGCTGGATTATCTGGCAAATAATGGTGTGTGGTTTGAGAATTTTTACAGTGAGTGCCCGGTCTGTATTCCTGCCAGACGAACCATGATGACAGGCTTGTCACCCAGATCACATGGGGATCGCGTCTACTCGGATCATATGAGGATGCCGGAGGTTCCGACACTGGCGCAGACATTTCACGAGCAGGGATATCAGACGATGGCGGTCGGAAAACTGCATGTATATCCGCAGAGAGACCGGATCGGATTTGATGATGTGATTCTGGCAGAGGAGGGACGTTATGAGCTGGGAACAGTTGATGATTATCAGATCTGGCTGGGTGAGCAGGGATTCATAGGGCAGGAATTCCTGCACTCGATGGGAAACAACACGTATTATACCCGGCCATGGCATCTGCCGGATCGGACGCATCCGACCAACTGGGTTACCATGGAGATGATGAAGCAGATCAAGCGAAAAGACCCGACGAAACCATTTTTTTATTACTGTTCTTATCAGTTCCCGCATCCGCCGCTGGTTCCGCTTCAGACCTATCTGGATATGTATTCCGAGGAGGAGATTAAACCGCCGACTGACCAGGACTGGCTGGACGACAGTCATATCTTTAAGGCGATGTGTGCCCAGGCCAGTATTTATTCGAAGAAGGAACAGCGCAGAGCCAGACGGGCATTCTTTGCACAGTGCACCCATATTGATTACCAGATTCGTCTGCTTGTGGGAACGCTGCGGGAGTGTGGTCTGTTGGATGATACGATTCTGGTTTTTACCAGTGATCACGGAGATATGCTGTTTGATCACGGAATGGTTGCAAAGCGCTGCTTTTATGAAGAAGCGGCCTGTGTGCCGTTCATTCTCTCAGGGAAACCGATGCAGCCGTGGAAGGGGAGAGTAGAGACGAAGCTGGCAGGAATGGGCGATCTGATGCCGACACTTCTGAATCTCTGTGGGCTGTCCATTCCGTCGACCGTGGAGGGGATTCCTCTGATGACGGAACAGACGCACGAGTATCTTTATGGGGAGATAAGTGAAGGAGAAAAAGCGACTCGCATGATTCGGTGGCAGAACTATAAGCTGATTTATTACCCATGTGGAAACGTGTTGCAGCTTTTTGATCTGGAGAAAGATCCGAAGGAAACACATAATTTCGCGGCGGATGCCGGTTATGAGGCGATTCTGAAGAAGATGGTGCAACAGATGATTAGCTGTCTGCATGACGGTGACCTGGAATGGATCAGAGATGGGAAGCTGATTGGATTTGATGGTGGAGACTATGTAGAAAAGGCGGATTATGGAATGTATAATCAGCGAGGCTACCACTGGCCGACTCCTGGCGGGTATTCGAACCAGGGAAAGAATGCGTAAATAAGTATAGAGAAGATGGGTGTTCCTGAATGATGGGGACACCTGTTTTAGCTTTTTACACGAAATGGAGGCAGTGTAAGAAATTTCACTTCCAGTCCGGCAGCAGATTTTTTCAGGTTGGTTAACGGTTGAAGCGAATCGGCTTAGGTGTCAAATTGACCTCGTCAGGGTTAAAGCACCTAAGCTGAAGTGCTTTTAAAGTGTCTTCGCCGAAGGCCGCTAGGGCCAGAGCATACGGTGTTTTACCACCAAAACTTTCACGAGGGATGCTCAATAAAACCAAATAGCTCTTATGGTTTATATGAACTTATTTGGATTAAGAAAATTGTGTCCAAGACAGGATCAGCGTGCATCTTGAAAGCAGCGCAGCAGGAGTACCATGTGAGAAGAATGGGTTGGATCTTACTCCATAGAATTTAACAAATGCAGATGCATCAGATCCTTTGCTTTCTCGGCGTCATGGCTGGCGATTGCACGGCAGATTTTGTCGTGTGTAGATTGACGCGGCTTTTTCGTTAAACGCTTCTTGAACGTCTCTTCGTCATAGCTGAACGATATGGACTGAATAATAATCGGCATCAACCGTTCCAATACCGGATTGTGACAGGTTCGGCAGAGCATGATATGAAATGCAAGATCTTTCTCATGCAGCTTCTGGATGATATCGGCGGAAGTGTCTGCGCCCTTGAGTGTTTCATCAAGCTTATTAATGTCCGCGGATAATTTTTCGAGTGTCCGGATCTCACTGTCACTGGCACGCAGTGCAGACATGGCGGAAACTTCGGGTTCAAAAATCAATCTGGTTTCATACAGATAATGATTGAGATCATCAATATCAGCAAAGTTCAGTCCTAAAGGGTCGCTGGTCAGACCTGGAAGGCGGCACACGTAAGTGCCTTTTCCTCTTTGGATTTCGAGAGTGCCCTTCGAAATAAGAGATTTGATGGCTTCACGCACTGTGGAGCGGCTTACTTCGTAGTGGATCATTAAATCCTGTTCGTTTGGTATCTGATCCCCTGGTTTTAAGTTTCCTTCTATGATTTGTGTCTCCAGATCATTAACAATTTTTGTTGACAATGTTTGTCCCTTTGCCATGAGAGATACTCCTTATTGATCGTTATTAGAAATAGTATAGCACAGAAGTATTATTTTGTGTGAGTAAAATTACCGCATCACTTGAAGTGCTATAAAAATACAACTGTTTTTTGGGCAATATGTATAGAAAAAGAAGAGGTAAAAGAAAAATTATAAATATTATAAATAAATATTGACATCTTGAGTGATACATGGTACATTATATACATCAGACGTCAGACGACGTACGACGGCCGCGTATTACTTACAATTTTATTCTAAGGAGGGTTTTATGAGCGACATACTATTTGTTTTATTGACAGCGCTGTTTATTGGAATAGCAGCGATTATGATTGTGAGGAAGACAGATTCCAAGCTTACTTTTTTCTTCATAGGTACACTTGCATTGTTTACAGTAACATTGATTACTGGAAACTCGGTACTGGGTGAGGACACAACCGGCAATATCTATGTTGATGTAATTGATGTGATCCGAATAAAGTTCGTAAGCCAGGTTAAGGGAACCGGTATCCGCCTGATGATTGTTGCTTCTTATGTTTCGCTGATGACACATATCAAGGCATCAAAGGTGTTGGCAGCGGCCGTTGCAAAAGTTCTTGTGAAGCTGAGAAAACCATATATGATTCTTGGTGGTGCTTTTATTGCAGGATGTATTCTTAAGATTTTTATTACGAGCCAGGTGTCTCTTGGACTTTTGTTTATGGCAACTATTTTCCCGATTCTGATCTCTTTGGGTGTAAGTAAGTTAAGTGCTACCGTTGTTCTGATCGCGATTGGTATGATGGACTGGGGGCCAAACGACAGTTCCGCCATCTTTGGAGCTACCGACGTCTTAGGCGTTACCCCGATGGAGTTTTTCCTGAACTATGAAATTTATGTATGTGTGGCGGTTATAGTTGTTATGGCGATTTTCTATGCAGTATATTTTAAGTACATGGATAAGAAGGAGTTTGGAGAGAGCGCTGCGACTCAGACGATTGATGCATCGTCCTTCTCGCCAAGGGATTATGGAGTGCCGTTGTTCTATGGATTCTTCCCTTTGATTCCATTGATCCTTGTAATTGCAGGCAATATTACTTCGGTTAATTTTGATATTATCACAGCAAACGTAATCGGCTTTTTCATAGTGTTTATCTGTGAGCTGATCGTAAATAAGAACGTTCAGATTTTGGGTGACCACTTGAAAAATGTTTTTGAGTGGATGGGTAAATTCTTTACGAATGTTGTGGTTTTGATGGTTGCAGCAGCCGTATTTGCAGAAGCAATCAAACAGCTTAAGGGGATTGATATTATCACAGGATGGATTTCACATATGACGGGCGCGACCTTGATCGCAATGGTTATGCTTAGTGTTCTGATTCTTGCGACTGCAATTTTGACAGGAAGTGGACAGGCACCATGGATGGCATTTGGTCCATTGACGCCAAATATTGCAAGTGTTCTTGGAATCAACACGGCGGCACTCGCTATTCCAATGCACTTGACAGGCGGTATTGCAAGATGCTGCTCGCCATTCTGTGCAGGCGTTATTGCGATCAGTGGTGTGGCTGAGGTGGAGATTGGCGACGTTGTAAAGCGTAATATTGTACCAATGTTGGTTGCATATGTGACACAGCTTGTTGCCACCTATATCATTTTTGTAATCATGTAACCAGATTGGTTAAAAGACAGGAGAAGAAAAGATGAAACATAATTTTGATGAAATTATCGATAGAAGAGTATCAGAATGTAAAAAATATGAGCCGGCTTATCCGAAGGATGTTATTCCGATGTGGATTGCAGATACTGATTTTGCAGTGCCGGATGAAATTGCAAATGCGATTGCGGAAAGAGCAAAGCATCCCTGTTACGGATATCCGGTGGAAAGCTTTGAATTTGAGAAATCAGCAGCAGGATGGGAAAAAAAGCGGTTTGGCTGGGACGTGAAACCAGAGTGGGTAAAATATTCAAATGGTGTGCTGCCATTCTTTGTATATGCAATTCGCGCATTTGCGTATCCGGGAGATAAAGTGTTATTTCAGTCGCCTGTGTACCCGCCATTTTATGCAATCACAAGAAACAATGGCTGCCATATTGTCACCAATCCGCTTGTTCAGGATGAAGATGGCAAGTATCAGATTGATTTCGAAGATCTCGAAGACAAATTGAAAGATCCGAGAGTGAAGCTCTTCTTCCTTTGCAACCCGCATAATCCGGTGATGAGATCCTATTCATTGGAGGAACTGACAAAAATCGGGGATTTGTGTTTGAAGCATCATGTTCTGGTTATATCAGATGAAATTCATTGTGATCTGGTATATAAAGGTCACAAACATATTCCATTTGCATCTATTTCAGAGAAATTTGCAGATAATAGTATGGTGCTGATCAACCCAAGTAAAACGTTCAATATTGCCGGATTCAGAACAGGCGCCGCGATTATTCCGAATGAACAGTTGCGGAATAAAATCCAGACAATGATAGAAGATAATAAGAACTACGGACGCACCATCTTCGGTATGCTTTCCTTTATCACAGCCTACAATGAGTGTGAATATTATGCAGATGAGATGATCGAGTATCTGGAGGAAAATCAGCAATATACAGTTGATTTTATAAAGGAGCGCATCCCAAGAATCAAGCTGGCAGATCCGGAGGCAACCTATTTGTTATGGTTAGACTGCAGAGATCTGAAGCTGAGCCAGCCGGAGCTGACAAAGTTCTTCTTTGAGAAGGCGAAGCTGGGACTGAATGACGGGTCGACCTTTGGCAGTGAGGGAATTGGATTCATGAGAATGAATATTGCATGCCCGAAAGCAACGCTTGTTGAGGCTTTGAACAGACTCGAAAAAGCGGTGAACGAATTGAATTAAACGTGTGATGTAAAGGGCATATATGCTTAAACGGTCTTGAGGACGTTAGCAGTATGCCCTTTCTATTTTATACGGACAGGAGTGAGTATGAAGATAAGGATCGATTCAAATTGGATTTATATAATACTGCTTACCGCGTTAATTGGCGTTTCCGTATCCAATAATACGGCAGTCAGTCTAAGCGGATATTCCACAGACAATCTTTCGATCGTTTCGGGCAACAGTGGAGGAACTTATTACTACATCGCTGCCGGCCAGGCAAAAATTCTCTCAGATACGATCAACGGACTGCAGGTAACAACACAGTCAACCAGTGGTTCACCTACAGAAAATATGACACTTGTCGAGCAGAACCCTTCAACCCTTGGTATTGTGACTGTGGATGGATTTTATTATGCACAGCAGGGAGATAAGGAGCGCGGTTTCGACCATCCGATTCCGGGACTTCGCGCTATTTTAGTAGGACATACCGCATATCTTTACGGTTTGTCACTTGCAGACTCCGGGATTGCCACGTATGAGGATATGGTTGGAAAACGCATCTCGGTACCGCCTGTAGGTAGTACCACATATTATATGGCACTGGCTATTATAAATGCGTATGGAGGAAATGAAGCTAATTCCAAGATCATTCCCATGTCTTCCAGCGAGCAGGCGGATGCATTGAAGGACGGAACTGTGGATGTTGCATTTATGGCCGGAGGAATTCCACAGGCAACGGTTACGGATCTGGATTATGCAGTCAACTTAAAGTTCTTGTCTCTTGATAACGCTATGATTGCTAATTTGGAGGCGGAATATCCATTTTGGAAAAGCAGAAGTATTAAGGCAAAAACATATTCGAAACAATCAGAAGACATGCATTGTCTGACTGTGAATACGTTATTGGCCTGCAATGAAGCGCTGGATGCTGATGTCGTGTATGAAATCACGAAAGTTTTGAATGAAAAGGTGGATGAGCTTGCCGGGATTCATTCCAGCGGAAAAGAGTGGAACAGAGAGACAACCGAAGAGTATCTGGATAATGATTTCCTGATATTTCACGAGGGTGCAAAGCGGTATTATGATGAAGTACGGAAGTAGATCGGAGAAGTACGATGGGAAAATATAGTAATGGCATTGATAAGATCATTCGTATTAGCTGCATAACTCTGACCGTGATTCAGTTAGTCAGTTATATATCCGGAATTTTCCCGGCAATGCAGCAGAGAAGTATTTTTCTTGGCTTTATTCTGGAAATTGCCCTTTTAATGATGATTCAGGAAAAGTTAAAAAATCATGTACTCGATTTGTTTGGGATCATGCTTTTGATTGGTTCGGTTGCTGCTACAGCCTATGTGTTTTTTAACTGGGAAACGATGTCGTATCGCGTAGTTTCGCCGGGGAGACTGGATCTGATCATGGGATTTTTTATAATCGCCAGTGTCATATACTGCGCAAATAAGCGTCTTGGACTTGCTCTGCCTCTGGTTGCGATGGCTTTTATCTTTTATGCTTTACTTGGTAGTCAGATTCCGGGAAATCTGAAAACAAGTTCTTTTACAATTCAAAGAATTGTAGCAACTTTGACCATGGAAACATCAGGAATCTTTGGAACGATTCTGGGAACGGCATCCAAACAGATTTTTGTATTTATGATTTTTGGGAGTTTTCTGGAGCTTTCTGGCGCAACTCAGTTCTTTTTGGAGTATGTCGGTGCCCTGCTTGGTGGACTCAAAGGAAGCGGCGCAAAGGCTAACATTATGGCTGGTATTTTATTTGGAACAGTATCGGGCAGTGCTGTGGCAAATGTTATGGCCGTTGGGCCGATGACGATTCCAATGATGAAACGGGATGGCTTTGATGATGAATTCTGCGGAATTGTATCTGCCATTTCAGGAACAGGAGGCCAACTGATGCCGCCTGTTATGGGAACTGCTGCATTTATTATGGCAGAGACTTTGTCTGTGTCATATGGAGAGGTAATAAAAGCCGCTCTGTTGCCAGGTATTCTGTTCTATATGGCGTTGTGGATTGCTACGGACTGCAGATTAAACCATTTGGGCATCCGGTCAAAGTTAGAGAAGAAAAACAGCTTCAAAATTCTGAAAAAAGGCTGGTTTTATTTTGTGCCACTCATTTTCTTGATTTTGACAATTACGGTAATGAGATGGTCACCGTTGAAGGCGGGAATGTGGTCTACTGCATTGGTCGTAATTGTTTCACAGCTTAACCCGGAAAAACGGATGAATCTCAGAATGATTGCCAAGGCACTGGAGAATTCGGCCAGAGGAGCAATTACTGTGAGTATAGCCTGTGCGGTTGCCGGAATTATCGTCGGAATCCTGTCTATTACAGGCCTGGGTCTAAAGTTTTCAACGATATTGCTTGCAATTTCAGGTGGACATAAGCTGTTTCTGATGGTACTTACTATGCTTGCAGGTCTTGTGCTCGGCATGGGTATGACGACAACCTCAGTTTACATTGTGTTGAGCGTGCTGGTGGCACCCGCATTGGTTGAATTTGGGATTTATCCGATTGCAGCGCATCTGTTTGTGTTTTATTTTGGTATCCTTTCCTGCATTACGCCACCGGTTGCAACCGCTGTATTTGCATCCGCAAGTCTTTTGGATGTGAGTCCGGTGAAGCTTGGAATCAGTACTACGAAATATGCGATTCCAATTTATATTATTCCATTTCTATTCGTGTTGAATCCAGCCCTGTTGATGCTGGAGGGCAGTGCGATCGGTGTTGTGGCTGCGCTGCTGTTATGCGGACTGACGATTATAGCACTCAGCAGCAGTGTGGAAGGATTTTTTTGCAGCAGCTATACGAAGGTGGAGCGGGTGGTATTGTTTGCAATGGCAATGTGTGAATGCAGCCAGCTTGTTTCATTGAAGATTATTTCAAACAGTGTGATTGTATTGATTCTGCTGAAAAATTATTTGAGCGAAAAACGTGCACGGACTATGGCGAGTGAATTGTGAAAGGAGTTGACAAGGAATTACCGGAATGGTATTCTGTATGTACTCACTTCCAGTGAGATCAATGACGTAGTTCGGGATGGCAGGGCAGTTCGATCAGCGGGCAACAGTGTTAGAGAACAGACCATCGTAAGATAAAGATAGATACAAGGATGAGATACGGGGCGCGTGGATGATTACCATGCGCCCTTTCCAGATAAGGTGGATAGGATCGTAGAATCGTTTTAAGGAGGATAAGAGGCAAGCGTGAAGGAATTGTTGATATGTGTTTTGGAGGACCTCTTGAATACCGTAACATTTACGGGGATCGCAACGGGACTGTCCTTGGCGGTGTTCTTATTGGAATGGACATATAATCGGATCGTGGAGAAGCGGAGTACCAAATGGCAGATGTTTAAGTGGCCGTTATTGGTGTTTTATCTTGTTATGGTGTTGCAGATCGCATTTTTCTCAAGGGAACCGGGGTCGCGGGACAGCATAGATCTGCAGCTGCTTGGTACCTGGGGAACGACGGCACAGGCACACGCATGGGTAATTGAGAACGTGCTGATGTTTGTACCGTTTGGTGTGCTGGTACCGGTTTGCGTGAAATATGCACGGAAGCTGCCGATGACGGTATTGCTGGCTTTGGTGTGCAGTGCAGGACTGGAATATGCACAGTTTTTGACGCAGCGGGGACATTGTCAGTTGGATGATGTTGTGATGAATGTGGTTGGCGGGATCATTGGATGGATCTTGTGGCGGGGAGGGAGAATCTGGGTTGGCACTGGTGACGCAGGTTCAAAGTGGAGAAGTAACATTTGAATGAAAGTATTGCATTCGGAAATGCTGTCTGGGAACATGGTTCGAAAATGGTTTTGTGACGATATGGATTATGTGAGATGACCAGCAATAAAATATTTGCAAATTTGCCCGAAGTAGTATATACTATGTAGGAATATGCGTAACAGAAGATTTACGCAGGAGAACAAAGCAAAGGAAGGGTACGTGTTATGGCATTATTGGAGACATGGAGAAACCTTGCATATGGCAATGGTTTGGATGATAAACAGAAAGAGAATCTGTGGAACGGTTATTTTACGATCGAGAAGGGAATTTATGAGCAGATTCTGGCGAATCCGACTGAGGTGATCAGCGGAACGGTGAAAGAACTGGCTGAGAAGTACAGCACGGAAGTGATGGTCATGACCGGCTTCCTGGACGGCATCAACGAGAGCCTGAAGGGGTATGAGAACCCGATCGAGACCATGGAAGAGGATACCGAAGTTAAGATCGAGATCGATCCGGAGAAGCTGTACTACAACATGGTTGAGGCGAAGGCTGCATGGCTGTATGAGCTTCCGCAGTGGGATGCAATCCTGAGCGAGGAGAAGCGCAAAGAGCTGTACAAGACCCAGAAGGCTTCCGGTACGATCCGCAAGGAGAAAAAGATTGGAAGAAATGATCCGTGTCCATGCGGCAGCGGCAAGAAATATAAGAAGTGCTGCGGTAAGAATGCATAAGCTACAGCGATGAAAAGAAGAGCAGGGACAAACTGGCCGCGGCCGGGATGCGCCTGCTCTTGTTGAATGTGGAAGGAAGGGATCGGCAGAAGATGGATGCATATACAGGATTTGCGGCAGTATACGACATGTTTATGGACAATATCCCCTATGAGGAGTGGAGCCGGTATCTGATTGGCCTGCTTGAGGAGCATGACGTGAAGGACGGCCTGGTGCTGGATCTGGGCTGCGGCACCGGTACGCTGACGCGGCTTTTGGCGGCGCGGGGTTATGATATGATCGGTGTGGATCTGTCGGAGGAGATGCTTGAGATTGCCAGAGAAAAGCAGGTGGAGCAGCCGGACGGGATTTTGTATTTGCAGCAGGACATGCGGGAGTTTGAGCTGTATGGGACGGTGCGGGCCATTGTCAGCATCTGCGATTCCATGAATTATCTGGAGAATTGTGAAGATCTGGTGCAGGTGTTTAAGCTGGCGAACAATTATCTGGACCCGGGCGGAATCCTGATCTTTGACTTAAATACCATGTACAAATACCGGGAACTGCTGGGCGAGCGGACGATTGCGGAGAACCGGGACGAGGGAAGCTTCATCTGGGAAAATTATTTCGATGAGGAGGAGCGGGTCAATGAATATGATCTGACGCTTTTTATTCGGGAACAAGATGGGCGTTACCGCAAGTATGAGGAGACGCATTATCAGACGGCCTTTGAGCTTGACGAGGTGAAGGATGCCTTGGCTGAGGCCGGCATGGAACTGCTTGTGGTCTATGATGCGTTTACGAAGGAGCCGCCGCGGGAGGACAGCGAGCGGGTGTACTTTATCGCGCGGGAGCAGGGCAAGGAACGAGCAGGGCTAGACCGATAAGATTTGGCAGCTAAAAAAGAGACTGTTGGAAACAGGATATGGCGGGACTCACGGTCAGAGTGTATCGTGGGATTGCCGATGAATCAGGAGGAAAAAGATGACAGACTATATAATCAGAGCAACGGCGGCCGAGGGGCAGATCCGGGCTTTCGCCGCGACGACCAGAGATCTGGTGGAATACGCGCGCAGTGCACACAATACCAGTCCGATTGCTTCGGCGGCCCTTGGGCGGCTTTTGACGGCGGGCGCCATGATGGGCGTGATGATGAAGGGGGAGAAGGATCTTCTGACCCTCAAGATCGAGGGAGACGGGCCAATCGGAGGACTGACGGTGACGGCGGATTCCAGGGGAAATGTGAAAGGGTACGCGGTCAATCCGGCGGTCATGCTTCCGCCGAATGAGAAGGGCAAGCTGGATGTGGGCGGTGCGCTGGGGATCGGCGTGCTGAGCGTTATCAAGGATATTGGCATGAAGGAGCCGTATGTGGGGCAGACCATTCTTGTGACCAGCGAGATCGCGGAGGATTTGACTTATTATTTTGCAACGTCGGAGCAGACTCCGTCCAGCGTGGCGCTGGGTGTGCTGATGAATAAGGACAACACGGTGCGGCAGGCGGGCGGCTTTATCCTGCAGATGATGCCGGGGGCTTCGGAAGAGGTGATATCCGGTCTGGAGAACAAATTAAACGAGATCACCTCAATCACGGCGCTTTTGGATGCGGGCAATACACCGGAGATGATCCTGGAGCATGTCCTGGGAGAATTTGGTCTGGTGATTACGGACAAGGTTCCGACGCAGTTTGTCTGCAACTGCTCAAAGGAGCGGATTGAGAGAGCGCTGATCAGTGTGGGACGTCAGGAATTACAGAGCATGATCGATGATGGAAAGACCATCGAGGTCAACTGTCATTTCTGCGGTCATCATTATCTGGTCACGGTGGAGGAACTTGAGACACTGCTCGGCAAGGCGCAGCGATAGGGATTTGACGCAGAGCGGGGCGCGACGGGCCACAAAGAAAAGGGGATTTGCAAGATGATCGATTATTCGGAGCATGAAGGAAAGCTGTATCATATTCAGGTTGGAAAAGGCGATGTGGGACGTTATGTGATCCTGCCGGGTGATCCAAAGCGCTGCAAGCTGATTGCGCAGTATTTTGAGAATCCGGTTCTGATGGCGGACAGCCGGGAGTATGTGACGTACACGGGGACGCTGGATGGTGTGAAGGTCAGTGTGACCTCCACGGGAATCGGCGGCCCGTCGGCATCGATTGCGGTGGAAGAGCTGGTTCAGTGCGGAGCGGATACGTTTATCCGGGTGGGAACCAGCGGCGGTATGGATCTGGAGGTAAAGAGCGGGGATCTGGTGGTCGCCAACGGTGCGATCCGCATGGAGGGAACCAGCAAAGAATACGCCCCCATCGAATTCCCGGCGGTGCCGGATTTTGATGTGACGACGGCGCTGGTGCAGGCGGCGAAGAAGCTGGCGCAGCCGTATCATGTGGGTGTGGTGGAGTGCAAGGATTCGTTTTACGGACAGCATTCCCCGGAGACGAAGCCGGTCAGCTATGAGCTGATGGCGAAGTGGGATGCCTGGGTGAAGCTTGGCTGCAAGGCTTCTGAGATGGAGTCGGCGGCGCTCTTTATCGTGGCGGATGCGCTGAAGGTAAGAGCCGGTTCGGTGCTGCTTGTGGTGGCCAATCAGGAGCGCGCAAAGGTCGGCCTGGACAATCCGATCGTGCATGACACGGACGCGGCAATCCGGACGGCGGTGGAAGCGATCCGGATCTTGATTCAGGAAGATGCTGCAAACTAAACAATGGGACCAGAAAGCAGGGAGAAGAGTATGGATACAAAAAAGATAGCAGGTTCTGTGGATCACACCCAGTTGGCGCAGACAGCCACCTGGAGTGATATTCAGCAGCTTTGTGACGAGGCGGTGGAGTACGGCACGGCATCGGTGTGCATTCCGCCGTTCTTTGTGAAGCAGGCGAAGGAGTATGTGGGAGAGAAGATGGCGGTGTGCACCGTGATCGGATTCCCGAACGGCTACAACACGACGGCTGTGAAGCGTTATGAGACGGAGGAGGCTTTGGCAAACGGCGCGGACGAGATCGATATGGTGATTAATCTGGGCTGGGTGAAGGAAGGGCGCTTTGATCTGGTGGAGCAGGAGATTCGTGTGTTGAAGAAGGTCTGCGGAGAGAAGATCTTGAAGGTGATCATCGAGACCTGTCTTCTGACGGACGAGGAGAAGATTCAGATGTGTCATGTGGTCAGCGATAGCGGGGCCGATTACATCAAGACCTCCACGGGATTTTCCAAAGCGGGAGCGACCTTTGCAGACATTGCGCTGTTTGCGGCCCATGTGGCAGATCATGTGAAGATGAAGGCAGCAGGCGGCATCAGCACGCTGGAAGATGCGGAGAAGTTTTTGGAGCTTGGAGCAAGCCGTCTGGGAACCAGCCGGATCGTGAAGCTGATTCGTCAGCAGGAGAACTAGGGATGGATGAGAAAGAACTGATTCGCTCGGCGATTGATGCCATGAGCCGGGCTTACGCGCCGTACTCCGGTTTTCAGGTGGGAGCGGCATTATTAACGAAGAGCGGAGAGATTTTCCAGGGCTGCAACATCGAAAATGCAGCCTATACACCGACCAACTGCGCGGAGCGGACGGCATTTTTTAAGGCGGTCAGCGAGGGGCGGCGGGATTTTGCGGCAATCTGCATCGTCGGAGGAAAGGGCGGTGTGCTGACGGATTATACGGCACCCTGCGGTGTATGCCGTCAGGTTATGCGGGAATTTTGCGACCCGGAGACATTTCGCATCATTTTGGCAGTCAATGAGGAGCAGTATCGGGAATATCGATTGAAGGATTTGCTGCCGGTGGGATTTGGACCGGAGAATCTGGCATAAACTTAGAGTGAGGACTTTGCAGAATGAGAGGAGCATCAGATAATGTCAGAAAAACGATATCGGCGCGTGTTTGTGATTGTGATTGATTCGCTTGGTGTGGGGGCCGCGGCGGATGCAGCGGAGTATCATGATGTGGGAAGTGATACCCTGGGACATATTTCTCAGAGCGTTGCATCATTTTCCATCCCCAATTTACAGAAGCTGGGGCTGGCGAATCTTCATCCGCTGAAGCAGGTGTCGGCGGTGGAACACCCGCTGGCCTATTACACGAAGATGAATGAACGGAGCCGCGGCAAGGACACCATGACCGGGCACTGGGAGATGATGGGGCTTAAGACGGAGAAGCCGTTTATCACGTTTACGGAACACGGATTTCCGCCGGATCTGATCGAGGAGCTGGAGCGCCGGACCGGGCATAAGGTCATCGGCAACAAGAGTTCCAGCGGAACGGAGATTCTGGATGAGCTTGCGGAGGATGAGCTTGCGACGGGGCATATGATCGTGTACACGTCGGCGGATTCGGTTTTGCAGATCTGCGGAAACGAGGAGACCTTCGATTTGAAGGAGCTGTACCGCTGCTGTGAGATCGCCCGGGAACTGACCATGCAGGATCAGTGGAAGGTGGGCCGCGTCATTGCCCGCCCTTACGTGGGAAAGAAACGCGGTGAATTCAAACGGACCAGCAACCGTCATGATTATGCGGTTCCGCCGTTCGGACCGACGGCGCTGGATGTGCTAAAGGATCAGGGGCTGGATGTGATTTCGGTCGGCAAGATCAGCGACATCTTTGCGGGCTGCGGCATCACGGAGGCGCTGCATTCCAACAGCTCGGTACACGGTATGGAGCAGACGATCGAGCTGGCGGCGCGACCGTTTCATGGACTGTGCTTCGTGAACCTGGTGGACTTTGATGCGCTGTGGGGACACCGCAGAGACCCGGAGGGCTATGCGGGAGAGCTGGAGCGTTTTGATGAGAAACTGGGGATTCTGCTGGAGAAGCTGGATGAGGATGACCTTCTGATGATCACAGCAGATCACGGCAATGATCCGACCTACACCGGAACGGATCACACGCGGGAGCGGGTTCCGCTTCTTTTGTATGCGAAGGGGATGGAGGGAAGCGGTGAACTGCCGCAGACGGATACCTTTGGGGCGGTGGGAGCCACTGTCACGGACAACTTCGGTTTTTCGATGCCGAAAGAAACGATCGGAGAATCGTTGCTGAATCAGATCAAATAGATGAGACGAAGAAAAAAGACGCAGTGCGAATCGTGATGATCCGGACTGCGTCTCTTTTGCGTTCTTCGGTTGTTCTGATATCTGAATTACAGTGTGGTTACATGGATAGCCTGCGGGCCCTTTGCACCTTCTGTCACTTCGAATTGAACCTGCGCACCCTCTTCCAGACTCTTGTAGCCGTCCATCTCCAATCCGGAGAAATGAACGAATACGTCGTTCCCCTGCTCGTCACAGATGAATCCATAGCCCTTCTGATTGTTGAACCACTTAACTGTACCTCTACTCATGATGATACCTCCAAAAATAAATAAAAAATAGGTTTCTATTGCCATTTGGCAACTGCCCTAAGAATAGCATAGAAAAACAGTTGTGTCAAACGAAAATTGGGTGGATTTGACACCTGAATTGTGCTAAACTGAGAAAGACGGCAAGGAGGCAGAAACAGATGGATGGAAATAAAGCGTGGCATCATTTTATGACGATCACGGAGCATAAATGCCTGGTGATGAAGAACTGTTTTCGGGTGGGGCTTTACCGGCAGGGGCTTTTGCATGACCTGTCCAAATACAGTCCGGCGGAGTTCTTAACGGGGGTTCATTATTATCAGGGAACGCGGAGCCCCAATGCGGCGGAGCGTGATGAAAAGGGATATTCCTCGGCGTGGCTCCATCACAAAGGACGGAACAAGCATCATTTTGAATATTGGATCGATTTCTCGCGGGCGAAGCACGGGCTGGCCGGCACCAAGATGCCGGTATGCTATCTGGTGGAGATGGTCATGGACCGCATTGCGGCCTGCAGAGTTTATCGTGGTACGGATTATACCAGCAGTGCGGCGTGGGAATATTATCAGCATGAGGAACCTTATCTGACGAGTGTGATGCATGCGGAGACGAAGGCGGAGCTGGAAAAGATTTTGCAGATGCTGCGGGATCAGGGAGAACACGCGACCTTTGCGTACTTAAGAAAGTTGCTGGCGCGCGGGGACTATTAATATAAAATCAGGAGGAAAATAAGATGAGCGAACAGACCATGAAAGCAAGAGCCTTATTGGAGGCACTTCCAAAGACAAAGCTGGGCTTTTTCCCAACACCGTTTCATAAACTGGAGCAGCTCTCTGCGCAGCTAGGCGTGGAGCTTTACATCAAGCGTGACGATATGACCGGTGCCAGCCTGTTTGGCGGAAACAAGATCCGCAAGCTGGAGTATCTGATCGGGGATGCCGTGGCAAAGCAGTGCGAGTATGTGTTCACGTTTGGCGCGACGCAGTCCAATCATGCCATGCAGACGGCGTGGGCTTGCCGGAAATGTGGTTTGAAGCCGATCCTGTATCTGGTGGCGGTCGTGAAGCCGGATGAATCGGATGTGCGCGCGAACCTGCTTCTGGATCGGATTCTGGGTGCGGAGGTTCACATTGTGGAGCCGGAGGAAGGCGAGAGTGAGGCGGAGGCCGAGGATCGCTCGGTGGTACTGGCGCGCGCGCAGATGGCGAAGCTGGAGGCCGCGGGACATCGCTGCTATGAGGTGCCGATGGGCGGCGCCAGCGATGTGGGAAGCGTGGGATTTATCGACGGCTATGTGGAACTGTGCGAGCAGTTGGAGGCAGCAGGTATGAAGGCGGATTATGTATTTCATGGCACCGGTACGGGCGGAACTATGGCGGGGCTGCAGGCGGGCAGAAAGCTGATGAATGCGGAAACTGAAATTATTTCCATCAACGTGAGCCACAAGGATGAAGGATATCCGGCGCGGACGGCAGATCTGGCAAACCGCAGTCTGGGGCTGATTGGAGCGGATGAGCGGAAGGTGGATGCCGGGAGTGATATTCATACGGATCTGAATTATTATCTGCCGGGGTATGAGATCCCCAACGAGGCGGCCAGCGAGGCGATTCGGCTGCTGGCGCGGACGGAAGGACTGTTTGTGGACCCGGTGTATACGGGCAAGGCATTTGCGGGTATGCTGGATTATATTCGAAGCGGCAAAGTGCCCCTGGGAAGCACGGTGGTATTCTGGCATACCGGCGGAGCGACCGCATTGTTCGCAGAGCAGGAAATTCTGGGGGATTTGATCGCGAAATAAGGACGGATTGAGAAGAAAAGAATGAAAAAGGAACGGACGGAGCGCTCAAGGCACCGCCCATTCCTTTTTTTGGCTGTGAAGTCCATCAGCCATGAAATACATCGGCCGGGTAGGGGAAGATCTCTGCGTAGGATTCCAGTTCGGAATCGGAAGCCGGAAGTGCAGGAATCAGGCCGGTACAGTCACAGCAGGAACCGGCGCGGATATCCATGATGTCCGGATCGTCACACCCGTAGGGATCATTTTTGATTGGCTCCGGTTTTTTGGGAGCTTCTTTTTCTGACATACTATCACCACCTCAGGATTAGTATGAGGTGGTGATGTGGTTTTTATGTATGAAGGTTTTTGAATTTAGCGATTCAGATCACCGCTGCGATCCTGATAGGAGGTGTGCAGCATAAATTCAGCCTGTTCGCTTAACGGATTTTCATAAAAATCCTGATACAGCTTCTGGATCTCCGGATTCTCATGACATAAGCGAAGCGGCATGGAACTGTCCCGGTTGTAGAGGGAGGCAAGGCGGGAAAAACGCACCATGTCTGTCATGGGAACTTCCGTTTTAGGCTGGCCGCCACCGCCGATACAGCCGCCGCGGCAGGTCATCACTTCAATGAACTCGTAAGGGCAGTTTCCGGCACGCAGTTGCTCTAAGACGGGAACCGCGTTGCAGATCTCATGGATGACGGCGATGCGCAGGGTCTTGCCGGCCAGGGTCACTTCGGCAGTGCGGATCCCGTCCACGCCGCGAAGCGGGATGAGTGTGTAGAAATCTTTTGGCGGATTTTCTCCGGTAATCAGGTTGTAGGCGGTGCGGGCGGCAGCTTCCATCACGCCGCCGGTATTTCCGAAGATGACGCCGGCGCCGGAGGCCTGGCCCATCAGCGGATCAAAGGTACTGTCCGGGAGGCCGGCAAGCTGGATGTTTTCTTCCTTCATCCACTTGGCGAGTTCGCGGGTGGTAATCACATAATCCATGTCGCGCATGGCTGGATCACCAAGGCTGCGTCCGGCGGCATTCATCTCGTCGCGGCGGATCTCAAATTTCTTTGCGGTACAGGGGGTGAGTGCTACATTGACAATTTTTTTCGGGTCCAGATTCATCTGTTTAGCAAAGTAGGTCTTGATGGTCGGTCCCTGCATACCGATCGGACTCTTGGCCGAGGAGATGTGAGGGAGCAGATCTGGATAATAGGTTTCCACAAATTTCACCCAGGCAGGACAGCAGCTGGTAAACTGGGGAAGCGGCGCGGAATCTTTTGTGACACGGGACACCAGTTCAGAAGCCTCCTCCATGATCGTCAAGTCAGCGGAGAAGTTGGTGTCCAGCACATAGTCGGCGCCGAGTGCGCGCAGTGCAGCAACCATTTTTCCTTCGACAAAGCTGCCGTTTGGCATGCCGAAGGATTCGCCCAGCCCCACACGGACGGAAGGGGAGGTGGAGAAGATGACGATCTTGTCCGGGTCCTGAATCGCGGCGCGAACCTGCTGATATTCCTCTTTTTCCGTAAGGGAATTCACCGGGCAGACATTGGTGCACTGACCACAGTGGATGCAGATTGGCTCGTCAGCGGTCTTAAACAGATCATAGAGCTTTCCGACCATGACACTGTCCTCGCAGACCCGGCGGCACTGGCCGCATTTCACGCACAGATCCTCGTGACGGAAGATGGATGGGTTCGATTCGGATACCGGGATGCGGATATCAGTAAAAAGATGTTTTGACATAAAAATGCCTCGCTTTCTCATTTGAATTAATAATAGTAATTAATACTATTATATGATTGACGATAATGTTTGTCAATAAAAATCTTTGTGGAATTCCATGGTTGCTATTTGAGTGAGTTTGTGTTACTATAAATGCATAGCGGATTTTCTGATTTATCTTACATCCGGCTCGTCGAGCTTTGGGGGTATCTGAAGGTTACTTCATCTATTTCTAATGGAAAATTCTTGCTTACGATCACATCAAACAAAGCAGGGGTTTTTCGGAAGAAATGGGAGACTTCCTGCGACTACAATCGCATAGGGAGGTTTACATGAGTGTACCCGCAGAGAGCAGGGAAGGACTGCAGTGGCATCCGGCATTTTATGCCGGAATTCAGATTGAACTGGAACGGGAGACAGACCGGCTGACGTTTGAGAACGAACATCAGCTCGGTACGAAGCCGAAGGAGGTTGACGTGCTGATTATAAAAAAGAACGCGGATCAGCCGATTGAGAAGAATATCGGTCGTATTTTCCGAAAGCACAATCTTGTGGAATACAAGAGTCCGACCGATTATTTGAGCATTGATGATTTTTACAAAGTATATGGTTATGCGTGTTTTTACAAATCGGATACGAAGATGATCAACGAGATTCCGATTGAGGATCTGACGATCACGTATGTGAGCAGCCATCGTCCGCGCGAATTACTGAAGCATCTGCGCGAGCGCGGATATCAGATCTCGGAGGTGGAGGCAGGCATCTATTATATCGGGGCCGCGGCGGATTTGCAGCAGATTCCGATGCAGTTGATCATCCTGGCAGAACTGTCGGCGGAGGACAATTTGTGGCTGAAAAGCCTGTCCAATGACATCCAGGATGCCGGCCAGATTCAAAAGCTGTCCAGTGAATACGGAAAGTACAAGGATCAGAATTTATACCAGTCGGTTATGAACGTCATTATCCGGGCAAACAAGGAGAAGTTTAAGGAGGAAAAAAACGTGTGCGAGGCATTGAGAGAATTGTTCCAGGATGAGCTGAGTGAGGGTGAGAGCAAAGGAGAGAGCAAGGGCGAGGAATTGAAGGTGATTAGCCAGATCCTTCATAAATTAGAAAAGCACCTGGATGTGGAGACGATTGCGGAGCATCTGGAGGAAGCGACAGAGCGCGTGCAGAAGATCGTGGATTTGAAGAAGGAGCATCCGGAAGCGGACAGAGAGGCCCTGTACAAAATACTGCACGCACCGGAGATGCATTGACAGTCTGCGCTGTGAAAGACAGAAAATGCGTGGATCGATTCGCGAGATCATCATATCTTCGGAAGCTCATGGAAGCATGATTTTAAAATACAGAAAAGACCGGCACGCGTCAAAACGTGCCGGTCTTCTGATTTTATGCTTTTAATGCTGCTTCAATGAATCCGCGGAACAATGGATGCGGGCGGTTTGGGCGGGACTTAAGCTCCGGGTGAGCCTGGGTTGCAACAAACCACGGATGGTCTGGAATCTCGATCATCTCCACGATGCGTCCGTCCGGAGAAATACCGGAGAGCATCATGCCGTTGTCCCGAAGTACGTTGCGGAAGTCGTTGTTGACTTCATAGCGATGTCTGTGGCGCTCGTGAATCGTCTCCTCGCCGTACAGTGCATACGCTTTGGAGGTCTTGTCCAGAACGCAGGGATAGGAACCGAGCCGTAAAGTGCCGCCGATATCCTCAATGCCGTCCTGATCCGGCATCAGGTGAATGACCGGATGGGTGGTGCCAGGATCTAACTCGGCGCTGTGGGCGTCTGCATAGCCGATCACGTCTCTTGCAAATTCCACGATGGAGAGCTGCATGCCGAGGCAGAGGCCAAGGAATGGGATCTGATGTTCACGGGCATATTGGATGGCAAGAATCTTACCGTCGATGCCGCGGGAACCGAAGCCGCCCGGCACCAGAATCCCTTTCACATCTGAGAATAATTCGTCAGCATTGTCTGCGTTAACAGTCTCGGAATCAATCCATTTGATCTGAACCTGTGCGTGATTGGCAACGCCGCCGTGCTTCAATGCCTCAACAACGGAAATGTACGCGTCGTGGAGCTGCGTGTATTTGCCGACCAGAGCAACGGTTACCTCATGCTCCGGATGTTTCCAGGCATCGATCATGGCACGCCATTCGGCCAGATCCGGCTCCGGGCATTCCAGGCGCAGACATTCGCAGGCAACCTGTGCAAGATGCTCTTCTTCCATGGCGAGCGGAGCTTCGTAGAGCACCTCCACGTCCAGGTTCTGGAGAACATGGGACTGCGGTACATTGCAAAATAATGCGATCTTGCCGCGCAGACCGTCATCAAGCGGGTGCTCGCTGCGGCATACGATGATGTCCGGCCAGATTCCCATACCCTGCAGATCCTTTACGCTGGCCTGGGTGGGTTTGGTTTTCAGCTCGCCGGAGGCTTTCAGATAAGGAATCAGCGTGACATGGATCAGGATGGCATTGTCATGGCCGACCTCATGCTGGAACTGACGGATCGCTTCCAGAAACGGCTGGCTCTCGATATCGCCGACGGTGCCGCCGACCTCAATGATGGCGATTTCCGTCTCTGTGGTGGAGTAGTTGCGGTGAAAACGGCTCTTGATCTCGTTGGTAATGTGGGGGATTACCTGGACTGTGCCTCCGCCGAAATCACCTCGGCGCTCTTTCTGCAGGACGCTCCAGTATACTTTTCCGGTGGTTACATTGGAATTCTTGGTCAGACTTTCGTCGATGAAACGCTCATAATGGCCCAGGTCGAGATCGGTCTCTGCACCGTCATCGGTGACAAACACTTCGCCGTGCTGCACCGGATTCATGGTCCCGGGATCGATGTTGATATAAGGGTCAAATTTCTGCATGGTTACTTTGTAGCCGCGGGCCTTTAAAAGACGACCCAGAGATGCTGCGGTGATACCTTTGCCCAGACCGGACACAACACCGCCTGTGACGAATACGTACTTTACTGGCATAGAATTCGAAAACCTCCTTTTTCTGTGGGGATACCGTTAACAAGTAATATTCTGTAGAAAAAAATAACTTATACATTATACAACTACGATGTCTGGAAATCTAGGATTTTTTAAAAAAAATTAATATTTTTTAGCGGGAGTTTTCTTGCTTTCTGTCAGGACAACCAGTATAATGTAGAATAGCTGTGCAAATTTGCAGCGATTGAAAAAGGAAGAGGAGAATTCACCTTTTATGGATAACAATACCAACAATCAGCCACAGGATAATGAAAATAAGAATAAGATGCCGAAAAATCAAATCCTGATTATTTTGCTTGCGGCCTTTGTCACGATGTTCGTGGCAGGGATGATGCGGAGCTACATGGCGGATAAGAGCTTAAAGGAGATCGGATATGATCAGTTCGTTCAGCAGGTAGAGGCGGGCGAGATTGAGGCAGTCACGGTCAAGAACACGCAGATCAATATTCAGTATAAGGAAGATTCGGATCAGTTCAACCCGGCATTCCAGTATTATACAGTTCCGCTGGAGCGGGATTATAAGCTGGCTGACCGTCTTCTGGACAAAGGGGTGGAGATCAAGCGGGAGCGTCAGGACACCGGCGCGATGCTGGAATCGATTCTCGGGTTGGTGCTGCCGTTTGTATTTATTGTGATCTTTATGAATTTCATGATGAAGCGGATGGGCGGTGTCGGCAAGAGCAATGCCAAGGTATACATGCAGAAGGAGACTGGGGTGACGTTCGCGGACGTGGCAGGTCAGGATGAGGCGAAGGAGTCTCTGGTGGAGCTGGTGGATTTCCTGCATCATCCGGGGAAATATACGCATATCGGTGCCAAGCTGCCAAAGGGCGCACTGCTTGTGGGTCCTCCCGGTACCGGTAAGACGCTGCTTGCAAAGGCAGTGGCAGGAGAGGCACAGGTTCCGTTCTATTTCCTGTCCGGTTCGGATTTTATGGAATTGTATGTAGGCGTGGGCGCATCCCGTGTCCGCAGTCTGTTTAAGCAGGCGCAGCAGACCGCGCCGTGTATTATCTTTATCGATGAGATTGACTCGATCGGCCGGAGCCGCGGCGGTTACGGCGGAAGTGATACCGAGCAGCAGCAGACCCTGAATCAGATGCTCTCCGAGATGGACGGTATGGATTCTTCCAAGGGACTTCTGATTCTGGCGGCGACCAACCGTCCGGAGGTGCTGGACCCAGCACTGCTTCGTCCGGGCCGTTTCGACCGCCGGATTATCGTCGACAAGCCGGATTTGAAGGGCCGTGTGGATATTTTGAAGGTGCATGGCAAGAATGTTTCCATGGATGACACAGTGGATTTTGAGGCCATTGCACTGGCGACATCCGGCGCTGTGGGTTCTGATCTTGCCAATATGATCAATGAGGCGGCGATCCTCGCAGTCAAGAACGGACGGAATGCAGTCTGCCAGAAGGATCTGTTTGAGGCCGTGGAGGTGGTGCTGGTCGGCAAGGAGAAGAAGGACCGCGTGCTGAGTGCGGAGGAACGCCGCATCGTATCCTACCATGAGGTTGGTCATGCGCTGGTAAGCGCACTCCAGAAGGATGCGGAGCCGGTGCAGAAGATTACGATCGTGCCACGTACCATGGGAGCGCTTGGCTACGTGATGCATGTACCGGAAGAAGAAAAATACTTAAACAGCAAGAAAGAGCTTTACGCGATGCTGGTGGGCTGTCTGGCCGGCCGCGCCGCGGAGGAGCTTGTGTTTGATACGGTTACCACCGGTGCCGCCAATGATATTCAGCAGGCGACACGGATTGCCCGCGCTATGGTAACCCAGTATGGGATGTCCGACAAATTCGGTCTGATGGGTCTGGCGACGCAGGAGGATCAGTATCTGACCGGACGTATGGTCATGAACTGCGGCGACGCTACGGCAGCCGGAGTGGATGATGAGGTTATGCGGATTTTGAAGGAGACTTACAATGAGGCGAAGCGCCTTTTGGGAGAGAACCGTGAGGTTATGGATCAGATCGCAGAGTTCCTGATTGAGAAAGAGACCATCACCGGCAAGGAATTCATGGAGATTTTCCGCCGCTGCAAGGGAATCCCGGAGCCGGAGAAGGAACTGACCCCGGCAGAGAAGCTGGAGGCTGAGACCTGCGCAGAGCAGGCGACGTTAGAGAGCGGCGAGACGAAAGCACCGGAAGCACCACAGAGCAAGCCGGTTAATGAGCAGAATCAGTAGAATCAGCAGTAAACCGAGATTGATATAAAAAGCAAGCGAGCAGGCAGGCCACTTCCGCATGAGGAAGTGCTCTGCCTGCTTTCGATTCACTCTGCCGGCATCGGAGAAACCTCCTCCACCTGAATCCGCACACGGAAAATAAACACGGGGGGATTCTGCTGTATATCAACGTTCATCAGATATGCGGTCGTGTCGCTGACAAACCGCATATGATGTTCCTTGGCGTAATTTTGCAGCGGCTCAAGTTGCTCTTTTTCTATGTAATCCAGTTGGGTCATGCGGAGCATGACGGTCAGGTAAAGGCCCGGCGGGCAGACAATCATATGGTTCATCACGGGCAGATCCATGCGTTGCATGATCGTGCCATAGCTTCCGATTCCGATTTTAACCGGAATCTGCCCCGGCAGGTTTTCGGAAAGCGTTTCACTTGGAATGTAGATAGAAATCGTACAGGAGTTGCTGTGTTTCAGCCACTTTGCTGTTTTTTTGTCCGGGTTTTCTGCGAAGTCATAGAAATCATATTTGGTATCGTTGGACTGCAGTTGTGCAACCTCATAATCGGCATGAAAGCATTCCAGCAGATGCTGTTTTTCGATCCGCAGCATTTCGATTTTGTTTTGAAGCCTCAGAATTTCCGCTCTCGCGTTTGCTTCCTCCTGCTCAAACTCCTCAATCAGCTTTGGAATCTGTTCATTCGTATACATTTTCTGTATGGTTTTCAATGAAAAATTATTGCCCCGCAGTTTGCGAATCATAAAAATGCTTACGATGTCCTGCATGCCGTACTCATAATATCCGTTTTCCGGATTTCTTTGCGGTTTCAGCAGGCCTTTTTCGCGATACATTCGGATTGTCTCGGCATTTACCTGGGTTAATTTAGAGATTTCGTTTATTTTCATGGCATTTCCCTCAACTTTGTATTGACTCTGTATCGGATACAGGGTTTAGACTTATTGTACCACTTGTTAAGGTAATAACAAGCATTTTATGTCTAAATTTAAAAAGACATGAGAGAGGTATGAAGGGAGAAGAACATGAAAAAATCATTCAGAAGTCTGCTGGCATTGGGCTTAGTGCTTGGCATGGCAGGCTGTTCCACGGCCAAACCGGCTGGGACGACAACCGCTGCACCGGCAGAAACAACCGCAGCTGCGGCAGGTAAATTTACACCTGGAACCTACACCGGTACGGGCAAGGGAAACAACGGAGACGTTACCGTGGAGGTTGTATTATCAGCAGACGCTATTACAGATGTAGTAGTTAAGGAGCACGCAGAGACACCAGGTCTTAGTGACCCGGCTCTGGAGAACATTCCACAGGAAATCATTTCTGCACAGACCGTAAATGTAGATGCAGTCAGCGGCGCAACAAACACCTCGAACGCGATTATTGAGGCCGTCAAAAATGCACTGGAGTCCGCAGGTGTTGATCTCAGCACTCTGGCAGCAGCCGGCACAACGAAAAAAGAGAATGTTCCGGTTACCTACACAGCCGGTACCTACACAGGCAAAGGCACCGGCTACAACGGTGAAGTCCTTCTGGACGTAACCTTTGGCCCAGATGGAATTACCGATATTCAGGTTAACAAATCAGCAGAAACCAATTATGTGGGAACGCCTGCATATGATATTATGTTTGCAGATGCGAAGGAAGCGAACGGCAGCGGCGTTGACAGCGTATCCGGTGCGACCTTTACCAGTATCGCGGTTAAAGCGGCACTGAATGATGCAGCCGAGCAGGCAAAGGCTTCCGATTTAGACGGATTTAAGTCCAATACGGTTGTCCATGAAGCAGGCGAAGCAATCGATGAAACCTACGACGTAGTCGTAGTTGGTGGTGGCGGTGCAGGTATGGGCGCTGCTGCTGAAGCAGCTCAGAACGGCTTATCGGTAGTAGTTCTGGAGAAGAATGCAGAAATCGGCGGCAACACGGTTGTTTCCGGCGGCGCGTTCCAGTCTGTAATGCCTTATCTGGTTTGGGATCCGGCTGACCCGGATGCGGCTGCCGCAGTATGGAGCTACAACAATCAGACCTATGACAAGGTAATGTCAACTCAGGGCTGTATCGATGTGTTAAAGACGATCGCAAACTGGTCGGAGGAGCCTTTTGATGAGGAATACTACAAGACCCATGAGTATGTTGCAGGTGAAATCGACGACCTGTCACAGCACGGCGTTCATGCAGAATATCTGCCGACACTTCAGGCATTAAAGTCCGAGATCAAGGCTTACCTTGACTGGGCACAGCCGAAGCTGGATGCAGGAACCCCTGAGAATGAAATCACGTTATTCTCAACGGTAAATCTGCATATTTTCCAGACCTATTACGGCGGTTTGCGGTCAAACTCCGATAAGACAGAGTGGATTTATGGTGACTTTGACTTAGTAAGCCAGTTCATCGAGGATGGACAGGGCCTGAAGGAATGGTTAGAGGATCAGGGCGCATTATTTGATGACGCAAGCCAGCCTACCCTGATTGGCGCTCTCTGGTATCGTGAGAACCAGTTCGGCGGCGGTGATCTGGACGGCGACGGCAAGGCAGAGGTTCCGGCACAGTGGGGTACTTATTTTGAAACAACAAAGAACACTCTGTTAAATACCTCCGAGACCGCTTCCCAGAATAAGATTATGGTTCGTACCAATGCGGAGAACCTGATTGTGGAAGACGGCAGGGTAACCGGCGTTACCGCGACTCAGTACGACGGCACACAGGTGACCGTTCATGCGGCAAAGGGCGTTGTTCTTGCAACAGGCGGCTATGCAGCAAACATCGAAAAGGTTGCAGAGACAAACAAATACTGGGATAAGAAATTTATCACAGAGCAGACAAAGACGACAAACCGTTCTTCCTTACAGGGTGACGGTACCACCATGGCAGAGGCCGTCGGCGGTACAACGACCGGCGAAGGCTGGACACAGATGATGCCGATTTCATGGATTGACAACGGTAATCTGGCATTTGGCGCAGGTACCTATGCAGTTTACATGAATCCGACAACCGGTACCCGTTTTGTAAATGAATCTGCAGAGCGTGACGTTTTATCACTGGGTGAGTTCAACAACGGTATCGAAGTAAACGGAACACAGGGTGTATTCCTTGAAATCTCCAATGCAGATGTTATGGTAGGCCGTCCTTATCCTTATGATGACTATACCAACAACGTTTCCGGAAAAGAAGACGTAGACGGTCGCGTATACTTTGTATCCAGCCAGGACGAGCTTCAGAAGGTATTAGACGAGTATGGAATGGAAGCAGACCCTGCTACAATCTATTCTAACATTGAAGCTTATGACAAGGCGATCATGGCAGGCGAGCAGCCGGCTGACGTACACAAATCACAGGCCAGCAACATTATCGGCAATGCAGAGAAAGACAGCAAGGATAACTACGATGCAGGCACCTATACCTTAGACGGTGTAAAGCTTCGCGTTCGTATCATGGCTCCGTCTACGCATCATACGATGGGCGGCGTCACGGTTGATACGGATCGTCACGTACTGGATGCAGACAGCAAGAGCATTACAGGTCTGTATGCAGCAGGCGAGGTTACCGGCGGTATTCATGGCGGCAACCGTCTGGGCGGAAATGCGATCGTTGAGATTTTCGTGTCAGGACGTACAGCAGCACAGGCTATTATTGCAGATAACAAATAAGAAGATTACAGCGAAAGACGAGTGAGAAGCAGACAGCTTTTCACTCGCCTTTTTTAATACACCTAATGGCTGCGCGTCTCTGGTTTTGCCTTTGCGACCGCGTTCTTGATTGCCTGAATCAAAACCTGTGAGGTATAATGACTTTCCTCGGGATAGGTCAGCGACTCCAGAGACTGGCTCTTTAAGATCTGGGCGGACAGGCTGGCGAGAGAAGGCTCCACCAGCGGATACATGGTCGCCACGGAATCGCTCAGAGGAACCGTGGAGATGGATGTGATGCGATCCTGATCCACCGTGACCTCAAGATTGACCTCCTGGGAACCCAGAACCAGGGAGGAGGTGTAGATGCCGGGTATGTAGAGAACCTGATCGGAGGCGGCAGGTGTGTCTTTTTTCGGGCGGAACATAATGAACAGCAGCAGGACCAGCAGAATGCCGAGTCCGAGAAAGATGGCTGTGTAGATGATTTCTTTCATTCGCAGGACGACGATTTTTGTTTTGGAACTCATGGAAGACCTCCGTGCATGTTTGATATAATCTATTCTCAGGGATTCATTTTTATGCTATACTAAGAAACAATGGAAATCCGGGCTTTGGTTCCGGCAGAGAGGAGCAGCTTTATGTCCTTACAATTAATCTTGGGTGGTTCCGGCTCCGGCAAAACCACAACGCTATATGACGATATCATCCGGTCCTCCATGGAACATCGCGGGCAGCAGTATTTTGTGATCGTACCGGAGCAGTTTACCATGCAGACACAGAAGGATATCGTGACGCAGCATCCGCAGCATGGCACGATGAACATTGACATTGTCAGCTTTCAGAGACTTGCCTACCGGGTGTTTGAGGAGCTTGCGGTGGAGAATTTGCAGGTGCTGGACGACATGGGGAAATCCATGGTTCTGCGCAAGGTGGCGGCCAGTCAGAAAAGAAAGCTGATCCTGTTTCAGGGACATTTGAATCAGACCGGATTTGTGAATCAGATGAAGTCCATGCTTTCCGAATTTTACCAGTACGGCATCACGCCGGAGGTGCTTCGGGAACTCGCACCGCAGGCATCGACGCCGCTGCTTCGGCAGAAGCTGGAGGATTTTGCGGTGGTATTTGCAAGCTTTCAGGAATACATCGCCGGACATTATATCACGACGGAGGAAGTGCTGGATGTGCTGTGCCGGGTCCTTCCACAGTCGGAGATGATGAAAAACAGCGTGATCGCGCTGGATGGCTATACGGGCTTTACGCCGGTGCAGTACCGGCTGATCGAGCTGTTCATGGTGCACGCAAAGCAGGTCTGCGTGACCGTGACGGCGGACCCGGCGCTTTCCATGTACAAGACGATGGGCATGCAGAATTTATTCTACATGAGCCGTCAGATGGTGTGTCATCTGGCGGAGCTTGCAGAGAAAAATCAGGTCAAAAAGCTGGACGATCGCTGGATGGATTGTGGGAAAACGGCACAGAAGCATCGTTTTGTATGCAGTCCGGAGATCGCATGGCTGGAACGGAGACTGTTTCGCTACAGCCGCGAGGTTTATGAGGGAGAGATGACGGGGAGTCTGGAGCTGTATCAGGCGGGCACCCCGTCCGGAGAGATTTCCCGCGTGGTGCATCGGATGCAGGAACTGATTCAGGTGGAGGGACTCCGTTACCGCGATATGGCAGTGATTACCGGCGACCTGAGTGGTTACGGCAAAGAGATCGCCCACCAGTTTGAGCAGAATGAGATTCCTTTCTTTTTAGATGATAAGAAAAATGTGCTGGACAATCCCATGGTGGAGCTGATCCGTGCGGCGCTTGAGGTGGTGCGGAAGGATTTCACGTATGAAAGTGTGTTCCGCTTCCTGCGGACGGGACTGGCCGGCGGCGAGAAGCGCATGCTGGACCGCATGGAAAATTATGTGCTGGCGCTGGGAATCCGCGGCGGAAAACGCTGGCGGGAGACGTGGGAGCGTACCTACAGGGGCGGAGCCAACGTAAATCTTATGGAGTTAAATGCCTGTAGAGAACAGGTGATGACGCCTCTGTTTGCCATGCAGGAAGCGTTCCGACAGGAGGGGATCACGATTGCGGACATGACCTTAGCCGTGATTGCCCTGCTTGCGGATTGTCAGGTGGAGGAGAAGATGAGAGACTTCGCCGAATATTTTGAGGGACGGAAGGAATACCGTCTGGCGAAGGAATACGGTCAGGTGTATGGACTTGTGACAGAGCTTCTGGTTCGTCTCTCGGATCTTTTGGGCGAGGAGCGCGTCAGCCGAAAGGAGTTCATCGAGATCTTGGATGCGGGCTTTGCGGAAATCTCGGTGGGCGTGATACCGGCCACGGTGGATCGTGTCGTGGTGGGAGATATCACAAGGACGCGTCTGGCACATGTAAAGGTGCTTTTCTTTGTGGGCGTCAACGACGGGATCGTGCCGATGCGAAAAGATGGAGGAAGCCTGCTCTCTGACCAGGAACGGGAGTTTTTTGGGAAACATCAGCTGGAGCTGGCGCCGACCGCGCGGGAGGACAGCTTTCAGCAGCGGTTCTACCTGTATCTGATGATGACGAAGGCATCGCAGAAGCTGATCGTGTCCTATGCCTGCCTGGGCGGGGACGGCAAGAGCCGGAGACCGTCCTATCTGGTGGGCGAGCTTAAAAAGCTGTTCCCGGAGCTTCGCTGCCAGGAGGAGGACGATGAGGCGGAGCAGCCGGTCTATTCGGTGGCGGAGGCGCGCGGCCAGCTCATTGCGGGGCTGCGGCGCTTCCGGGCGGAGGAGCTGCACGGGGAAGGACCGATGGGCGAGGCACAGCTTTTGGAGCTGTACCGCTGGTTTTCTGAATCGGAACGTTATCAGGAGGAGGTGCACCGTCTGGTGGACGCCGCATTTTACGTCTATGAGGGACAGGGCATCGGCCATGCGGTTGCACGGGCACTGTACGGCAATATTGTGAGCGGGAGTGTCACGCGGCTGGAGCAGTATGCGGCCTGCGCCTACGGCCATTTCCTGAAATATGGTCTGGAGCTGATGGAGCGGCAGCGGTATGAGCTTGCGGCGGCGGATATCGGCAATCTGTTCCACGATTCCATCGACCTCTGTTTTCAGAAGATGAAGGACGAGGGGCGCGACTGGCGCACGGTGTCGGAGGAGGAGCGGACGCACCTCGTGCAAACGTGCGTGGAGCAGGTAACGGCAGACTACGGCAACACGATTTTAAACAACACCTCCCGCAATGCCTATCTGGCCAGACGGGTGGAGCAGATCACGCAGCGGACGGTGTGGGCGCTCCAGCAGCAGATTCAGAAGGGCGACTTCACGCCGGCAGGGTTTGAGCTGGCCTTCTCGGCAGCGGACAATTTAGACGCGATGAAGATCGCGCTTTCCGAGGATGAGGCCCTGCATCTGCGCGGGCGGATCGACCGTCTGGACCTGTGTGAGGATGAACAGCATGTGTATGTAAAGATCATCGATTACAAATCAGGAAGCACGACGTTTGACCTTCTGGCGTTGTATTATGGGCTGCAGCTTCAGCTGGTGGTCTATATGGATGCGGTCATGGAGCTGACGGCGCACCAGAATCCCGGCAAGGAGGTGGTGCCGGCGGGAATTCTGTATTACAATATCGCAGATCCCATGGTGGCAAAGAGCGGGCAGACAAGCCAGGAGGAGATCGACAGGCAGATTCTGCGGCAGCTGAAAATGAACGGTCTGATCAACAGCGAACTGGAGGTCATTCACCATCTGGACAACACCATCGAGAAGGAGTCGGATATCATTCCGGTTGTGCTGAAGGACGGGGATGTGCAGGAGGGCAAATCCTCGGTGGCGAATCGCGAACGCCTTGCCGATCTGCGCCATTTCGTGCAGGAAAAGCTGCGGACGGCCGGTCGGGAAATGCTGGACGGGTGTGTTGAAGCGGAACCCTACAAGAGCGGAGCGCGGACAGCCTGTGATTATTGTCCGTATCACGCAGTCTGTGGTTTTGATAAAAAGATTGACGGCTATGCTTACCGGAGATGGAAAAATCGCAAATCAGAGGAGATCTGGGAGGAATTATGTCAGAAAAGTCAGTAAACTGGACGAGAGAACAACAGCAGGTCATCGAGAGCCGCGGCAGGAATCTGCTTGTCAGCGCGGCTGCGGGAAGCGGCAAGACGGCGGTGCTGGTGGAGCGGATCATCCGTATGGTCACGGAAGGCGAACATCCGCTGGACATCGACAAGCTGTTGGTCATGACCTTCACCAATGCAGCGGCCGCCGAGATGCGGGAGCGGATTGGCGCGGCCATCGAACAGCGGCTGCAGCAGTCGCCGGAGAATGAGCATGTGCAGATTCAGGCGGCTCTGGTTCACCATGCCCAGATCACGACGATCGACAGCTTTTGCCTCCATGTGATTCGGAACCATTTTAATCTGCTGGATTTGGATCCGTCGTTTCGGATCGGAGACGAGGGGGAGCTTCTTTTGCTGCGCGGCGACGTGATGGAGGAGCTTTTGGAGGACCATTACTGCAAGGATGAGGCGGGCTTTCAACAGTTTGTGGAGACCTACGCCCAGGGAAAGAGCGATGCGGGAATCGACGACTATATTTTGCAGGTGTACACCTTTTCCCAGAGCAATCCTTACCCGGACCAGTGGATCGAACAGTGCCGGGCGGAGCTTCTCGCAGGGGAGCATACGGCCTGGATGCAGTTTTTGATGGACGATTTAAGAAAGCAGGTGCAGGAGCTGCGGATGCAGCTGGCGGATGCCCTGGAGGTTTGCGAACAGGACGAGATCTTAAATGCCTACGCGCCGATGCTTACGCAGGATGCAAGACAGCTTTCGGGTGTGGAACAGGCAGAGGAGTTCCAGGAGCTGTATGACCGGCTGAACAGCGTGGCCTGGGATCGTCTGGCGACGGTGCGAAACAAAGAGGTGGATCTGGAAAAGAAGGCTTACGTGACCGGATGCCGTGACCGGGTCAAAAAGGCCGTGGGAAAGATGCAGGAGCTTTACTGCTTTGAGCCGCCGGAGGAGATGTTTGAAGATCTTGCGGGAACCGGGGCAGCGGTGGCGGTGCTGCTGGATCTGGCACAGGAGTTTGCGGTTCGCTTTCAGGAGAAGAAGCGGGAGCGGAACCTGGTGGATTTCAATGATCTGGAGCATGAGGCGCTGAAGGTGCTGATCCGTCTGGAAGAGGGAAAGACCGTCTATACGGAGGCTGCGGATGAACTGAGTCATCAGTTTGAGGAGGTTCTGGTCGATGAGTACCAGGACAGCAATCTGGTGCAGGAGGCACTTCTTCTGGCGGTGTCCCGCGAGCGATTCGGGCAGCATAATGTGTTTATGGTCGGCGATGTGAAACAGAGCATCTACAAATTCCGTCTGGCAAGGCCGGAGCTGTTTCTGGAAAAATACGAGACCTATGAGCCTTACGAGGCCGGGGACGGCAGTGACAAAAAGATCGAGCTGCACCAGAATTTCCGAAGCCGGGGACAGGTGCTTGAGGCGATCAACGATGTCTTTTATCAGATCATGACGCAGAATCTCGGCAATATCCGTTATACGGAGGAGACGGCGCTGCATCCGGGGGCGGGCTTCCCGGACGAGGATGGACCGGAGCGGATGGCGGAGCTTCTGGTGGTGGATACAGGAAGCGCGGCATTGTCCCAGATGGAGGATGAGGCGGCTGACTATACGGCGAAGGAGCTTGAGGCAAAGCTGATTGCGGGAAAGATCCGCCAGCTGACCGACCCGGAGCAGGGACTTTCTGTCGTGGACAAAAAACACTCGGAGCAGGGGGGGATGCGGCGGGCACAGTACCGTGATATCGTTATTTTGCTGCGCAGCACCACGGGCTGGATTGAGACGCTTTTGGAAGTGCTGATGAATGAGGGAATCCCGGCTTATGCAGAGTCCCGGATGGGATATTTTACGACTATTGAGGTCGAGACGATCTTAAGCATACTGTCGGTCATCGACAATCCCATGCAGGATATCCCGCTGGCGGCGGTGCTGAAATCGCCGGTGGTGGGCATGAGTGACACAGAGCTTGCGCTTATGATGGCCTGGTACCGCGCCCGGATCGCGAAGGGGCAGGATCGCGGAATCTACGGAGCCATGCGCGGCCTGTTGGACGTGGAGGCGCTTGAGAAGGAGACGGAGGCTGAGGCTGGTGCTGGTGCATTGGGAGCAGCCGGGACGGATATCGGGACGGATGCCGGGGCCCTTGTGGCCTGCCGCCGCAGGCTCCTGGCGTTTCACGAGATGCTGACCGAGTTTCGGCAGCAGAGCACCTACCTGCCGATCCATGAGCTTTTGTATCAGATCTATGAGCGGACCGGCTATTACAGCTATGTGTCAGCCATGCCGGCGGGGGAGACCCGGAAGGCGAATCTGGACATGCTGGTGGAGAAGGCGGCTTCCTATGAGCAGACCAGCTACAAGGGCCTGTTCCATTTCATCCGCTACATCGAAAACCTGAAAAAATACAACAGCGATTTCGGCGAGGCGGCTACCGTGGGCGAGGAAGACAACACGGTGCGGATCATGAGCATTCACAAGAGCAAGGGACTGGAATTTCCGATCGTATTTCTCGCAGGGATGGGAAAAAAATTCAACCGCCAGGATGTCTACGGTCGGATTCTGATCGATCCGGAGCTGGGTATCGGAACCGATTATCTGGATCTGGAGCACCGTTTGAAGACGACGACGCTCAAGAAAAATGCATTGCGGCGTAAGATGGAGCTTGACAATCTGGGCGAGGAGCTGCGCGTGCTCTACGTGGCGATGACCCGCGCGAAGGAAAAGCTGATTTTGACGGGGACGGACCGCTATCTGGCAAAGACCTTTGAAAAATATGCGCAGGTTCCGCTGGTAAACGGACAGATTCCGTATACGATTCTGTCTACGGCGGGTTCGTATCTGGACTGGATTTTGATGACTCTGGGCAGCCAGAAAGTAAGAATTTGTGTCAAGGAGATTCCGCTTACGCAGATCATCGGGGAGGAACTGACGCATCAGATACAGCACCGCAGCTCGAAAGAAAAGCTGCTGAATTTCAAGGCTGACGGGGAGAACCCGGCGCGGACGCAGCTGTTGGAACGGCTGGAATTTGTCTATCCGCACGAGGCGGATATCCGGCTGCACACTAAGATGTCGGTGTCGGAGCTGAAACAGCAGGGCCAGCTTCTGGATGAGGCGGAGAGTGTGCGCATGGAAGGGGCAGAGGCAGCGGATGCTGGTGCGTCAGGACGCCCGGCACAGGGTAAGCAGTCTGTGTCGCCGGTCCGGGATCGGGTGGCAGCTCCGTTTGCGGCGGTGCCGGGAGACAATCTGGGTGCGACCCGCGGAACCGCATACCACCGGGCGATGGAGCTGCTTCCCTTCGATCAGATCGAGCGGCTGGAGGATGTTAAGCGCTGCCTGGCGGACATGGTGGCAAAGCAGAGGTTCACACAGGAAAACTATGATCTGATCGACCCGGCGGAGATCTGGACGTTTTTGCAGTCCGCTCTCGGCGTGCGGATGCGAAACGCGCAGCGGGAGGGGCGGCTTCACAAGGAGCAGCAGTTTGTCATGGGGATGCCTGCCCGGCAGATGGGGGCGGCAGACTCGGATGAACTGGTGATCATCCAGGGAATCATCGATGCCTTCTTCGAGGAGGATGGTCAGCTTGTGCTGATGGATTACAAGACCGACAAGGTGTCAAAGCCGGAAATTTTGATGGAACATTATAAAAAACAGCTTGATTATTACGAACATGCACTGACACAGATGACCGGCATGCGGGTCAGGGAGAAAATCATCTACTCACTGACTTTGCAGCAGGAAATCCTATGTTGTACAGAAGAACAGAAAGAAGGAACACAGCTATGATGAAAGATTTGACAGAAGGAAATCCGCAAAACCTGCTCTGGAGATTTACGATCCCCATGTTTATCAGCGTGATTTTCCAGCAGATGTACAACATCGCGGACAGTGTGATTGCAGGCAAATTCGCGGGCGAGGACGCGCTGGCGGCAGTGGGGGCCTCCTATCCGATCACCATGATTTTCATGGCGATTGCGGTGGGAAGCAACATCGGCTGTTCGGTGGTCATCTCCCAGTTTTTCGGGGCGAAGCGCTATGATCAGATGAAAACCTCTGTTTATACGACCCTGATCTCTGCGACGGTGTTGTCCATTCTTCTGACGATCGCAGGACTTTTGGGAAGCCGCGGCCTGCTGGAGATGATCCGGACACCGGAGAATATCTTTGCTTCCGGGGATCTGTATCTGCGGATCTACATAGGCGGTTTTTTGTTTTTGTATCTGTATAATGTTGCGACCGGAATCTTCACATCGCTTGGCGATTCGAAGACTCCGCTGTATTTTCTGATTGGTTCCTCCATCGGAAATGTGGTTCTGGATTACTGGTTTGTGGCGAAGCTGGGGTTTGGTGTGGCCGGTGTGGCCTGGGCGACCTTTATCGCACAGGGCATCGCCTGTGTGCTGGCATTGATTACCATGGCATTTCGTTTGAGGACTGTGAAGACCGAGCAGCCGCCGGTGCTGTTTTCCATGGATATGCTGAAGCATATCAGCATGATTGCGGTTCCGAGTATTCTGCAGCAGAGCTTTATCTCGATCGGCAATATTTTTGTACAGGGTCTGATCAATTCCTTCGGCTCCTCCGTGATCGCGGGTTACTCTGCGGCGGTCAAGCTGAATACCTTTACGCTCACCAGCTTTACGACACTGGGCAACGGAATCTCCAGCTTTACGGCTCAGAATCTGGGCGCCGGAAAGGTCAACCGCATCAAGGAGGGGATGAAGGGCGGTGTCAAACTGGGCCTCCTGCTTGCGGTTCCGTTTCTCATCGCGTTCTTTGGCTTTGGGGATGGCTGCATGTCCCTGTTTATGAAAGAGGACAGTGTGGTGGCGACGCAGACGGGTGTGCAGTTTTTGCGCATCGTGTCTCCCTTCTATCTGGTGGTTGCCATGAAGCTGGTATCGGACGGTGTGCTGCGGGGATCTGGCTCCATGAAGGAATTCATGACGGCAACCTTCTCCGATCTGATTCTGCGTGTGCTGCTGTCCTTTGTGCTGGCGGGCCTCTGGGGACCGACCGGTGTCTGGCTGTCCTGGCCGGTGGGCTGGATCGTCGGTGCCGTGCTGTCGCTGTATTTTAACCGCAGGGTGATGAAAAAAATGGAGATCATGATGGCCGACAGGGCCTGAAAGGAAGAAAAGCATGAAGAAAAAAACGCAGTCGAGCTGTGAGAGCTGTATGTACTATGAATATGATGAAGAATATGAATGCTATACCTGCGAAATGAATCTGGATGAGGATGAGATGGCACAGTTTATCCAGAATCGGTTTTATGAATGTCCGTACTACCGTCTGGGCGACGAGTATGTGATCGTGAGAAAGCAGTTGTAAGATCACGTCCAGGTTTCTAACAGTTCGGCCAGAATCCCTGCGGCATCGGTGATGCAGTCAGCGCAGGGACGTTCTTTATAATAATCCGTGGTGCGCGCGGAGGGGGTGGGGTCATCGGACGCATGATCCAGTCCCAGCAGATCGCGGCAGAGAATGCTTCCGTGCTGCTCCTGAAAGCGCCGCGCCAGAAGCTGCACCCGCTCATACTGGAGCTTCTTTCCGGCATCATCGGCAGGATCGCTGTAGCCGCAGCGCATACCGAGCACCAGAAACATCCCGCTGACGGCACCGCAGACCTCACGGAGCCGGCCCATGCCGCCGCCGAAGGAGGAAGCCATGCGCGCCGCGGCCGCCTGCTCCAAGCCCAGTTCCTCGTGAAAGGCAAGGAATACGGACTGGGCGCAGTTGTATCCTTCCAGAAAATATGCACGTGCTTTTTCGCTGTGATCGGTCATGCGGACGCCTCCTGAATTGGTTTTTCCTTATTCTACTTCGAAATGGCGGCTTCGTCAATGACACCATTGACATTTTGGCGGAAAGATGATATTTTATAAGCATTAAATCCCCATCTTTGACACTTTATTACGATGAAAATCCCAGAAACCGTTGAAAAATCAATAGTTTCTGGGACTTATTTATTTTTATGAAAAGCGTACTAACTTTCTGTGTCTATCGTAGTTTTGACTTGC
>JAQUVX010000018.1 GCA_028693165.1 Lachnospiraceae bacterium
TTTGGAGGATGTTCTTTTTATACATAAGAACATTTTACAATAAAAATCGACAAAGAGGAATACCCAAAACCCCCTCAAAGATTGAGGGGGCAGGGGGAGCTGAGAGTGCCGAAGGCACTTTGTTCTAACGAGACGTACTTTGCGGGCGTGGCGGAATGGCAGACGCACCAGCCTTAGGAGCTGGCGGGCAACCGTGCAGGTTCAAGTCCTGTCGCCCGCATTATAAGTTGCGGTTTCTCACACTTTATGGTACAATTTATTCATTCTGATGCAGCGAGAGTGCGTACCGCGCACCTTTGTTTGTGGGGATTATTGGGTTATCGCCAAGCGGTAAGGCACAGGACTTTGACTCCTGCATTCGCTGGTTCGAATCCAGCTAGCCCAGCTATCAAGAACAGTCGAGAACTTAGAGTTGATCTAGGGTTTCGGCTGTTTTTGCTTTGTGTTCTGTGTTTTTCGCTATGCTTTGCTTTGCTACTTTTGCGGATTTGGTAATACTTGTCTTAATATCCTTGCGGCTACCAAAAAAGTCGTTAAATGCATGGATTTTGGTAGTAAAATAAGCTATTTTTGGTAGGATTTCGATCGATTTGTGTTGTATTATCAAAAAATATCATTATTTTTGGTAGCGGAGGGTATTTTGCAGGGGCAGCTACCAAAACAGCGAAGTTTTCCATATATGTTCGCTCCATGCTTGCTGTTGACATTTTTCAGCATCTACGGTATACTTATTTCCGACATATGACGGAAACTAATGGCATTGACATTGCAGGAACAGAGACGGAGGTACATTCATGGCGAGACCGAGCAGGTGTCGGAGGATCTGTGCAGAGCCGGCTTACGACAGCTTTATTCCGGAGGGGATCGCTGGGAGTGAGCGGGTGGTTCTGACATTGGATGAATATGAGGTGATCCGGCTGATTGATCTGGAGAAGCTGACGCATGAGCAGTGCGCGCAGCAGATGGACATTTCACGCACGACGGTGACGGAGGTTTACGAGACGGCCAGAGGAAAGATCGCTGACAGTCTTGTGAATGGAAAGCCGCTGCTGATCGCAGGAGGAAACTACCGGTTCTGTGATGGTTTCGATGTTCGTCATTGCCGGAAAAATTGCAGAAGGGCAGGGCTTGCAGAGTCAGAATGCGATCAGTCAGGCGGCAGGCGGCCGGGAAGTACCGGAACCGTGTGCGCAGATGGAGCGGAGATTTTGCAGATGAAAGGAGAAAGAACGATGAGAATTGCAGTAACCTATGAGGATGGACAGGTATTTCAGCATTTTGGACACACAGAGCAGTTTAAGGTTTATGATATTGAAGACGGCAAGATTGTGAAAGAACAGGTAGTGGACACCAACGGACAGGGACACGGCGCGCTGGCTGGTTTTCTGAATCATGCGCAGGCGGAGGTTCTGATCTGCGGCGGAATCGGCGGCGGAGCGCAGGCAGCCCTGGCAGATGCAGGAATCAAGCTGTTTGGCGGAGTGACCGGAAGTGCGGATGAGGCTGTCAAGGCATATCTTGCCGGCAACCTTGGTTACAATCCGGATGTACATTGTGATCATCATGAGCACGAGGCAGGACATTCCTGCGGTGAGCATCATTGCGGAGAAGAAAAGCATGGCTGTGCAGGACACTAAGGCGGATGCTGTGATCAGCGCGGAGAAGATCAATGTGGAGAACCCTTCAATCCTTCATCGCGGCCGCTACAATGAACCGGGAACTGGCGGGCAGGATGTCTACGAGGCCGTGAAGAAGGCGAAGGAGCATATGCGAACGACTGGTGAACCTCAAGGAAGATCAGGTAACATCAGGTAAATCAGATCCATAATCAAAAGTAGAAACAAGCAGTCAAAGCAGTCAACAGGCGATAAAACACCTTGGTTGACTGCCTTTTTTTAACCAATATTTTACGGAAGAATTACAAAAGGCTGCTAGAACCGGAGGGATGGTCCCAATTATAATGGCAACGGATAAGACATTCAAACTAGTTTGGAGGAAAGAAGATAATTATGAAAAAGAATGTATTAAAACGTGTGTTACCCGTAATGATGATGACATCCGCGGCCTTGGGGATGACCGCATGTGGCAGCCAGAGCCAGACCGCAGCAGCTCCGGCCGCAGCTTCGGCAGACGCGACGACGGCAGCAGCGACAGAGACGACCACGGCAGCGATAGCAGAGGCAGCGACCACGGCAGCGACAAGCGCCGCAGCAGAGACCAAAGCTCCGGTTCAGACCAAACCGCTGGTTGTTTATTTAAATGATTTTGACGCAGTGATTCCGGATCTGTTCAAGAAAGCAACCGGATACGATGTGGAAGTGGTTGTAGGAAACGGTGCGGAGACCATGTCCCGTATCGAGGCAGAGAAGAGCAATCCGCAGTGGGATGTGGTATGGATCGATTCCATGTATGATGTATACAATCTGTCTAAGGATGACTGCCTTGTGACCGGCTGGGAGCCGGCGAACGCAGCGAACTTAACCGATTTTTCCAAGGCCCTGATCCCGGACAACAAGTGCATGGCCCCGACGGACATTCACGCGGCAGGTGTTATCGTATACCGCAATGATGTTTATACGGAGGCAGATGCACCGAAGACCTACGCTGAGCTGGCAGATGAGAAGTATAAAGATCAGGTCGGCATGGCGGATCCGGGCGTTGCAGCACCGGCATATCCGCTGGCGGCATATTTCATGGATGACCTTGGACTGGATGCAGGAAAAGAATATTTCTCCAAAATGTTTGATCTTGGCCTCAAGGTATACCCGAAGAACCCGCAGGTCGTTGCGGCACTGGCAAGCGGCGAGATCTCCATCGCAATCCTGCAGGAGAGCAATGCGTATGACATGGTAAGCAGCGGTGAGCCGATCAGCATCATCTGGCCGGAGGCGGGCGCACCGGGATCTACCAGAGTTGCAGCCATCAGCAAATCCACGCAGCAGGAGGATATTGCCAAGATTTTTGTGAACTTCTTACTGGATCCGGAGACCCAGCAGCAGCTTGTCAATACCGGAGATGAGGGATATTTCGAGCCGTCCGTAAACGGTGTGACCCTCAAGGCAGAGCGTGCTGCCAATGCGAAGCTGGCGGTTGCCGATGAAGAATTTGGTGCGGAAAATGAAGCTGATATCAAGGCATGGTTTGCCGATATGTCCGCACAATAAAGAACAGAATTGAGGATTTGTATAAATGAAATTCAAGAAAAATACGGCCGATCATGTAATCCTCTTGATTCTGATGATTTTGGTACTGCTGCCTCTGGCAGCGGTACTTTTTCAGATTGTCTGTCCGGGATTGCAGGCTAAAAAATTCAATTTGAAGAACATGCTCCTGCTGGGAGATGTCTTTGTAAGACCGCTGTGGAAACGTGCATTTCTTGACTCTCTTTTCTTGAGTGTGGGAACCACGGTTCTGGGACTGATTCTGGCTGCATTTCTGGCACATATCCGCGTCTCCTACGATTTTGCGGGGGCAAAGCTTCTGGATATCGCAAGCTGGATTCTGATGATTGTGCCGTCCTTTATTCTGGCGCAGGGCTGGGTGTATTTTTCCTCGGGAAACGGAATCGCCAGTTCATGGCTTGGTATGAAGGGCATCAGCAGCTTTGTGTTCAGCTACTGGGGACTGGTGACGGTCATGGTGCTGTGCAAATATCCGATGGCTTATGTGGCGATCAAAGCGGCCATGGAATGGTATCCGGCCAGGCTGATTTCCGCGGCGAGAATGAACGGCGCAAGTTCCTTTCAGGCATGGAAAAGCGTGCAGCTTCCGCTGTGCATTCCGGCCTACTGCTCCGCTGCCATGCTGATTTTCATGGACACCGTGGGCGACTACGGTATGTCCTCCACGATCACGGCGGTCTACTCGTTTCCGACACTGCCCTACACGATTTACAGCGCGATCTGCTCCTCGCCGGCGCGGTTTGATATGGCCGGTGTGCTTTCCGTATACCTGATGATCATGATCGTGCTTGCCATGTTCATCCAGTTCAAGGCCATGGGAAAAGGCAGGTATGACTTCCTTGACAATGGAACGGAGAAGGTCATGCAGAAGAAGGTAAAGCCGGTTCAGGCGGCGTTTCTGTCCATCGTGGCGGGGGCGTTCATGGTGCTGTCACTGGGGATTCCGATCGGCTCCAATCTGATTATGTCCTTCTCGGACTCCATCAGTATCCGGCGGTTCCAGTTTACCTTTGAGAATTACAAATCCGTATTTGCTGCGGGCAGCAGCCTGAAATCGGGCATTCTCCATTCGCTGAGTCTGGCGCTGATCTCCGCGTTCTTCGGAATTATCGTGGGATTCTGTGTTGCTTACGTCCTGACCTATTCAAAGACCAGGCTCAAGAAAGCCATCGACATGACGACTCTGATTGCCATGGCAGTTCCGGGTGTGGTTCTCGGCATCGGATATATCTTTGTGTGGAACCAGAAATGGCTGGGCTACGTGGGGCTGCATCTCTATGGCAAGCCTGCGATCCTGGTTCTGGCCAGTGTGGCATCCGCGATTCCCCTGATCAACCGTGTTCTGGTGGGCGGCATGGCGAAGGTTCCGGAGAGTCTTTTGATTGCAGCGGAGATCCAGGGCGCCGGGTTCTGGGAGAGAATCCGAACCGTACTTCTGCCGCTTCTGCACAACAGCACCGTGTCCGCGACGCTTGCAGCTTTTGGCGGAAGCGTATTCAACCTGGCGATCACGACGATTCTGTATCCGCCGAATTACAGCACGCTTCCGGTCTTTATCAGTGATTCCTACAATGATTTGAAATTTGGAATTGCGGCGGCAGCAACCATCGTCGGGGCGGTATTTATCATCGGAATCATGCTTTTGCTGGAGCTGCTCTTAAACATCAAGGTGATCAGAGAAAAGGCAGAAAAATCCGGGAAAGCCGTAAAACAGGGACTGCGGACTTCGCATCCGGCAGAGAATATATAGTAGGAGAGCATATGGAAACGATTTTAGAGATTAAAAATGTAAAGAAACGCTTTGGAAACAAGCTCATTTTAAAAGGCATCAATCTCACCGTGAAGGAAGGCGAGATCATCAGTGTCCTCGGCCCGTCCGGCTGCGGAAAGTCCACGCTGTTAAATATCATCGCGGGGATTCTTCCGCTGGATGAGGGCGTGGTGGTGATCGGAGGGAAGGAGGTGTCCGGCCCGAACCAGTATCTGCCGATCGAAAAGCGCAACATCAATATGGTGTTCCAGGATTTTGCGCTGTGGCCGCATATGACCGCAAAGGACAATATTCTCTATGGTCTGAAGATCAAAAAAATGAGTTCGGCGGATATGGAAGCCGCGTTGAAGGAAGTGGTTTCGCTGCTGCATCTGGAGGGACTTCTGGAGCATTTTCCGGCGGAGCTTTCCGGCGGCCAGCAGCAGCGTGTTGCGATCGCAAGGGCGCTGATCACCAAGCCGGCGCTGATTCTTCTGGATGAGCCGCTGTGCAATCTGGATGTGCAGCTGCGCGTGGAGATGAGAACGGAGATGGCGCAGTTGTTTCATCAGCTTAAGACGACGGTATTTCACGTGACCCATGACCCGTCGGAGGCGTTTGCCATGGCAGACCGGATCATCGTGATGAACAATGGAATTATTGACCAGGTTGACACGCCGGAGGTGTGTTATGTTGCGCCGCGGACCGCGATGGTGGCGGGGCTGCTGGGCGCGGGAAATATTCTGAAAAAGGGGCTGCCGGTGGAGCTGGCATCCGGGGATGCCAAAGCAGGAACCGCCGGAAGGAAGATCCGGCTTCAGGTTGGAAAGGGTGCTGTGGCCGGGATTGCGCCGAATCCGGTGCATTCCTTTGCAAAGAAGTCGGCGGAGCTGCGTTTTCGTCCGGAGGACTGCACCTGGGTCGGGGATGCGCCGGATGAGGTTGATTTAGCGAGCGGACGGACCTCCGATTTGGCGGGCAGCATCGCGGTCAAGGTGATTATGAGTACCTTTGAGGGCGGACTTTACCGCGTGAAGGTGGCAACCGAGGATCAGGAAGAATTCTGCATCCTGAGTCCGCAACTTTTGAAAAACGGACAGATGGGAAATGTGAAAGTTGAGGAAAGCAAACTATATGCATATGAACAGAATTAAGATCTGCGGTGGATACGGAGAGCACGGGAGAAGCTGTTTTCTGGTGGAATATACGCCGGACGGACATTATTATATGCTGGACTGCGGAATCATGGATACCGATCCGCAACCGAACCCGCATGTCACGAAAGAGGAGATCGCAAAGACGGATTATGTCTTTCTGAGTCATTGTCACAAGGATCATGCGGGAGCATTTGCGTGGCTGGTGGAGATGGGATTTCAGGGAATCCTGGTGACCACGGCGATGACACGGGAGCTTGCGGAGATCGATTATAAGAGGGTGGAGCTGCTGGAGCTTGCGGTGAACACAATCTCTGAGATTACACTTCCGAAGGCCGAGTGGGGACAGAGTGACTGGTCGGGGCTGCGGATTCAGTATGGCCGGACCGGTCACTGTCCGGGCAGTCTGTGGTTCCAGATTGCGGATGCCAGACAGACGGTTTTTTATAGCGGAGATTATCAGAAGCGGCCCTACCTGTATGCCTGTGATGAGATCATTGACATGGCAGCAGATCTGGCGATCCTTGATCTGGCGCATGTTCGCTCAGAACTCGATGCGGGTGCAATGCGGGAGGTTCTCTGGGAGCAGGTCGGCGGCGCGCTGAAGGCTGGACGCAGGGTGATTCTGCCGGTTCCGAAATACGGCAGAGGTTTGGAGATGGCCGCATTTTTCATGGACCGGCTGGCGAAGGCTGAAAAGCAGAACGGGCTGCTTCCGGGCGGGATCACGCCGGAACTGTATGTGGATTCGGATTTTGTCATTTATGAAAAGAAGATGCAGGGGGAATGCTGGTATCAGCGGGAACCGGCGCCGATGTATCACGGGATTCTGGACACGGAGCAGCGGTGTGCTGCCGGGAAACGTCTGGATATGCCCTGCATCATCCTGATTGCAGACACCCATCTGGTAAAGCCGGCCAATGCAGACTTTGTCTTACAGGAGTCCGCTTCCGGCGCGCAGGTAATCATCACCGGGCGCGTGCGAACGGGCAGCGTCTGCGAGCAGCTGCTTTCCGCCGGGCAGGCCCAAAATGCCCTCTACCCTCATCACCAGAGCCGTCATGATTTTGAGGAGCTGGTGCGTGAGAATGCCTTTCGGATGGTTCTGCCGTTTCATAATGGGGAGAAGGAAGTATGGATGAGTGAGTAGGTGGATGAAAGACAAACCTAAAACCTTTGGCTTGATAAAACAAAGAAAAAAATCGGCACCCTTCATTCGGATGCCGATCTTTCTCAATATTCTTTTTTAATGACCTCACCGGGAATCGAACCCGGGTTTACGCCGTGAGAGGGCGTCGTCTTAACCGCTTGACCATGAGGCCACAATCGAGGCGACAAGATTCGAACTTGCGGCCTCTGCGTCCCGAACGCAGCGCTCTACCAAACTGAGCCACGCCTCGAAAGCGAACTTCTATAATTTATCACTAATCATCTTAAAAGTCAAGCATAAATTAGAAAAACCGCAAAATTCTTTTCCGACAGATTGGTTTCACATTTTTCTCACATTTCCATCAAATCTCAAACACATTTTCCGAATATGATAGAGGGCAAGAAGAGGAGGAAGAAAACGAGATGAGGAAAAACTGGAAACGATATGCGGCGATCTGCCTGGCGGGCGGACTGATCGTGACGCAGGCAGCAGGCTGCGGCGCAAAGAAGGAGACAGCGGAGGTGACTGTGGCGGAACGTGCGAGTTCGGACACGAAGGATGCGGAATCGAACCCGGAGCCAGGCGTGGAGACGGAGGCGCAGGCGGACGCGAATATGACAACCACCATAGATGCGGACGGCAATGTGATGATGACGGCGCAGCTTGGAGAAGGAACGACGAAGTCCGTCACTTATCTGGCGGAGGATCTGAACAACAGCTGGGATGAGAGCACGGCTACCGGAATTGTGATGGAGGAATCCGGCGTTACCGTGGAAGGAGAGGGTGTCCGGGTGGAAGGAACGACCGCTGTGATCGAGATGGGCGGTACTTACGTGGTCAGTGGGAAAATGTCTGGCGGACAGATTCGGATTGAGGCAAATGACAGTGATGTGGTGCGGCTGGTGTTAAATGGCGTGGAGCTTTCTAATGAAACGACAGCACCGATCTATGGGGCAGAAAAATGCAAGGTAATCCTGACGCTGGAGGCCGGGACGACCAATGTGATCAGCGACGGAACGGCCTATCAGTATGCCCAGGAGAGCGAGGACGAACCGGATGCACCGATCTTTACGAAAGGGGATCTGACCATCAACGGAACCGGAAAGCTGGAGGTGACGGGCAATTACCAGAGTGGAATCCGCAGCAAGGGCAATTTGATGGTGGCTTCCGGCGAGCTGGAGATTGATGCGCAGGATGATGGTCTGAAGGGAAAAGATTCTGTTGTGATTCACGATGGAGTGCTGAACATCACATCCGTGGGTGATGCGATCAAATCCAACCATGATTCCGATGCAGAAAAGGGATATGTCTGGATCGACGGCGGCGAGATTAATGTCGCGGCAGAGGATGACGGAATTCAGGCAGAGACCGCGCTTGTGATTGACGGCGGTGTGATCACGATCACGAAGAGCCAGGAGGCGCTGGCCGGAAAAACGGTGGATGTGCTTGGCGGACTCATCAAAGCGGTGGCTTCTGACGACGGAATCAACTCGGCAGCTTCTGTGGAAACCGAGGAGGAAAAGATGCAGGATCAGGAAGGCGTCTATACCCGTATTGCAGGCGGTGAACTCTGGATCAATGCCATGGCAGACGGGATTGATTCCAACGGCGACCTTTACATGGAGGGCGGAATCCTTTACTTAAGCGGTCCGACCGGCGGAGGTGACGGAATCCTGGATTACAATGGTTCGGCTCTGCTCTCGGGCGGTACGGTATTCGCGGCGGGAAGCTCGGGTATGATGCAGACCTTTGGGAATGATTCCACACAGAATTATCTGGTGGTGTACTATACGGAAGAGCAGAAGGCCAACACGCTGATTCAGCTGACAGATGCAGACGGAAATGAACTGGGTAGCTATGCGCCGGAGAAGGCGTATCAGGCGGTGATCATCAGCAGTCCGGAGATCCAAAGCGGATCGACCTATCATGTGACGACCGGTGATAATACGATCGACATGGCGGTGAGCGGAATTCTGACCATGTCGGGAACGGCACCGGCCGGCGGTATGGGCGGCGTCCGCGGCGGGCAGGCACCAGCCGGCCAGGGAGGCGCAGAAGGCCGCGGCGGTCAAGGCGGCCAGGGCGGTCAAGGAGGCCAGGGCGGTCAAGGAGGCCAAGGCGGCCAGGGCGGTCAAGGAGGCCAGGCTAGTCAGGACAGCCAGGGCAGCCAGGCGCCGGATGGACAGAGTGGCACCAGAGGTCACGGAGGTCAGGGTGGTCAGAGACCGGAAGGTATGACACCTCCGGCAGACGGCCAGCGCCAGAATGGCGGCATGGGCCAGGGCGGACACGGGCGAGAACGCGGTACTGCGGAGAGCAGTGCAGCCGACAGTGCAGGCAGCAGTACAGGAGAAACAGGCACCGGGGAAACCAGTGCAGCTCAGTAATACAGAAGCACGGTCATCAGTGAACAAACAAGAAAAAACAGGAACCGGAATGCAGAGATTGTGCGGCATTCCGGTTCTTTTTACTTGTATATTGAATAGAAAGCGCGTATCATAAAGAATAAAGAAAACCAGGCTTTTAGCACAAGGTGGTGTGTCGACCGTTGAAGAGCGAATCAGAAAATAACGACAAACGAAAACAGGAATTTATCGTTCACAGCATTTTATTTGCAGTCATTATGCTGCTGACCTTACATATGGTGTTCCATGGCCGCGACATGGGACAGATCTGGATTTCGGTCAAAAGTATGTCTGGTGCGAGTCTGATGGCGGCAGTGCTGCTGGCGCTGGTATTTACAGCGGTGGAGGGGTTCATCATCTGGTATCTCCTGCGGGAGATGGGCGGTCATACCGGACTGCTCCGGTGTATTGGATACGCATTTGTGGGATTTTTCTTTTCCGGAATCACACCCTCGGCGACCGGAGGTCAGCCGATGCAGCTTTATTATATGAAAAAAGACGGGAACCGGCTGGCAGACAGCTCGGTGGCGCTGCTGACGGTTGCAGTGGTCTATAAGCTGGTTCTGGTAATGATGGGACTGATGGCTGTTCTGTTCTGGAATATGCAGCTTAAGCAGCAGCTGAAAGGATACTATTATCTTTTTCTGCTGGGGATGGCGCTGAATACAGGGCTGGTTATGATCTTGCTGATGTTTATGCTGACACCGGGGCTGACGCGCGGAGCGCTCATGAAGATGGAAGTGGTGCTGACCAGGATTCACATCCTGAAGAAGTCGGAAACGAGACGGGAACGCATCGATCGCTCATTGATGCGATATCAGTCGATGGTGCATTTTCTGTTCCTTCATAAGGGGCTGCTGGTTCGTGTGCTGCTGATCACAACCTTCCAGAGATGCTGTGTCTTTTTGCTGCCCGGAATCGTGTATCGCGGGCTGGGACTTTCCAGCGTTTCCGTACTTGCGATTGCCTGTTTGCAGATGTCGATCTATATTGCGGTTGACATGCTTCCGCTGCCAGGTGCGCAGGGCATTACCGAGGCCATGTACCGGGTGGTGTTTGCCGGAGTGTTCACGGGGAACACGCTGCTCGCCTCGCTCTGCGTGTCCAGAGGGGTGAGCTTCTATCTGCTGATGGCAGTGGGGCTGGTCGTATCCTATGTGGCGCAGAAGAAGCCGCATGGCGCAGTTTAGCTTTTAGCCAAGCCGCAGAAGTTCCGCACCCAGCAGTGTGAGATCTTCCTCCTGATGGGTGGTGACAAGCAGGAGCTTCCCGGCGGATTTTTCTTTGATATAGGCGATAACCGTATCCTTGGTGTCCTCGTCCAGCCCGGTAAAGGGCTCATCCATGAGGATGGCATCGGACGACGTAAGAAGGGCCCGGGCGATGGCAACGCGGCGTTTCATGCCGCCGCTTAAGGTGCTGACCGAGCGGCTTAAGGATTCCTCCGGCAGCAGGCGGGAGAGCTCGGAGCAGATCTCACCGCGGCTGAACCGAGGACCGGTGACCAGAAGGATGTTGTCGATGGGAGTGAACGGCTCGCAGAGCCGGTTCTCCTGAAAGACGGCGGTGAAATGGAGGGAGGAAAGTGGGGAGGTTTGTGATGTCGGGCCAGCGGAAGGAACGACGACCTTCGCCGAACCGGCATCCGCCGCCTCAAGGCCCAGCAGAATCCGCAGCAGCGTGGTCTTGCCGCTTCCGGACGCGCCCATGAGACCATAGGTCTGACCGGATTCCAGAGTCAGATTCAGATCGTCCCAGACGGGAAGGGTACCATGCTCAGTCTTGTATGATTTGGAGAAATGTTCCAGTTTAATCTGAAAATTCATCGCATTACGCCTCCTTTTCGGGAGCTTTTTCCTTCGCTGATGCTGGCCGCCGTGCGGATCAGCCACAAGAACAGATGCTCAAACAACGCACTCGCCAGTATAATCACGATCGTCCAGGCAAACACATCCGAGGTGGCGAGGTAGATCTTGGCCATGTAGAGGTGTTCTCCGATGGAGTGGGTGGGGATGCCGATGACCTCGGCGGCAATGCCGGATTTCCAGCTCATGCCGAGGGCGATCCGACAGCTGCTGACCAGGTAGGGCAGCAGAGCGGGCAGATAGATATAGCGGATCCGGCGCAGGGTGGTCACGGAGAACACATGGGCCATCTCCAGAAGTTTGGGGTCGGTGCTTTCCAGTCCTGCGATCGTGTTGACGTAGATCATCGGAAAGACCACCAGAAAGGAGATCAGCACCGAGAGATTGGCCGAACCGATCCAGATCAGAGCCAGGATAACGAAGGAGGCAACCGGAATGGATTTGCTCAGGGAGATGAGCGGTGCCAGAAGTTCCTTCACAAAGGGAATGCAAAATGCCAGAGAACCGATCGCAATCCCCAGGATAAACGCAGTCAGAAATCCAAGCGTGATCCGTCCGAAGGAACCGGCGATGGAGAGCCAGAAGTCAGGATCAGGCAGCAATAAAAACAAGGAGCGGACTACCTGCGCCGGCCCCACGAAGAGAATGTCGTTGCGGATGATCAGGCTGGCAATCTGCCAGACGATCACCCAGAACAGGATGATTAGAATTCTTCGGGTTGGGGTCGCGCGCTTCATAGTCGCTCCTTCTTATTTGGTGTAGTAGAATCCGTCCGCCGGCAGTTTTCCGCCGACCGCTTTCGGATCCTGATCAAACAGTGCCTGCAGGTATCCGCTGAGAGCAGCCTTCATGTCCTCGCCGGTGATGCAGGTGATATTGCAGTACGGCATGGCCTTCAAGGCAACCGGTGCCTTCTCGATGATGCCTTGTGCGGCAACCAGCTCGGCGGCAGCTTCCGGCTCGGCAGCCGTGAAGTCTGCGGATTCCTTGTGATCGCTGAGAAACTGTGTCACAGCCTCCGGATGTTCTTCCAGAAATGCGTTGCGGACAATGGTAACGCCGGTCACCAGCTGACTTCCGCCTTCGCCCTGAACCGCCTGCCATTCTTTGGTCAGATCCAGCACGCTCTTTAACTTGTCGTTCTGCGCGCATGCGGCCGTCACAAATGGCTGCGGCAGCAGACCGACTGCATCCGGCTGCTCTTTTAAGACAGCGGCAACCTCCGTTGCCTCGGATTTGTACTCCAGTGTCAGGTCGGAATCGGTCAGGCCGTTCTGACTCATCAGATAGTGGAGCACGTAATCAGGAGTGGTGCCCTTGCCGGTCAGATACAGCGTCTTGCCCTTCAAATCGGCGATGGACTGGATGGAATCGTCGGAAGCAACGACGTAGAGGACACCCAGGGTGTTGATATCGATGACGGAGATACCGCCCTCGGTTTTATTGTAAAGTACACTTGCCACGTTGGCCGGAACCAGAGCAATATCCAGATCCTGGCTGACGACTTTGCCCAGCAGCTCATCTGCGGCAGCTACCATGGTAAATTCGTAATCACTTGCTGCAAGTCCCTGCTCTGCCGTATCCATCAGATGCACCAGTCCTATGGAGGTAGGCCCTTTTAAGGAGCCAACCCGCACCGTGACTGCGTCGTCGGAAGCAGAAGTAGTGGCAGCACCATCGGCCGAAGCTTCAGCGGCCGCGGCGGCAGTCTCAGCGGTTGTGGCTTCAGCAGCAGTCTCAGCAGTGGTCGCCGAGGGTGTGGTTTCCGCCGCGGTGGAAGCAGTAGCAGCCGCGCCGCCGGAGCAGCCGGTCAGAGCAGCGGTCATGGCCAGAGCCAGTAAGGTTGATAATCTTTTTTTCATAATGTATCCTCTCTTTCTGTCCGTGTATCAAGTCATTCAGAAGAGAACCAGGTCGTCTTCTCGTCTTCTCCGTCAGGAGCCTTTGAGGCAAATTCTTTTGGATGAGCACGAACAAAATCATTATAACATTGAAAAAGTAGGATGTATATCATAAAAAACAACATTTCCGGCGGTTTTTTGCAAAAATTTAATTGATAAAAATATGTCAACATGAGATAATGAATATATCTTTGACAGTTAAGGGGACAGAAAATCTTACATAAACGGAATATGGAAGCAACGGATCATCAATACATAACAGGAATTATGGAGGGATCGTCATGAGAGTTACAATTTGTATTGGAAGTGCATGTCATTTAAAGGGGTCGAGAGAAATTATCCAGCAGATGCAGGAGCTGGTAAAGGTGCACGGTGTTTCGGATCAGGTGGATTTAAATGGCGCATTTTGCAGCGGAAACTGCGTGAACGGTGTCTGTGTAACCGTGGACGGTGTGTTGCATTCGCTGAAGCCGGAGGATACCAGGGACTTTTTTGATAAGGAAATTTTAGGGAGGCTGTAGGTATGGCAATTATTGACTTTAAGGCGACGAAGTGCCGTCACTGCTACAAGTGTGTGCGCAACTGCGAAGTCAAAGCCATCATGATTAAGGACGGACGGGCGGAGATCATGTCAGATCACTGCATTTTGTGCGGGCGCTGCCTGCAAATCTGTCCGCAGTCGGCCAAGACACTGGTGAGCGATTTGAGCCTTGTGCGCAGGATGATCGCAGACGGCGAGAAGGTCGTCGTGTCCATCGCTCCGTCCTATATGGGGCTGCTGAAGTTCCACACGATCGGTCAGGTGCGGGCGGCACTGATGCAGCTCGGATTTGCCGATGTGCGGGAGACTTCGGAGGGTGCGGCGCTGGTGACGGCAGAATATGCGAAGCTGCTGGAGGCAGGGACGATGGAGAATATCATCACGACCTGCTGTCCGAGTGCCAACGATCTGATCGAGAAATATTATCCGCAGTTGATTCCGTACCTGGCTCCGGTGGTATCGCCGATGGTGGCACACGGAATGCTGATCAAACAGCAGATGGGAACAGGGGTAAAGGTGGTATTTTTAGGACCGTGTATTGCCAAGAAGCGGGAGGCGCAGGATGTGCGTCATGCCGGCTTTATCGATGCGGTGCTGAATTTCAACGACATCAGCCGCTGGCTCCAGGAAGAAGATATCGTGATCGAGGACTGCGAGGATCTGCCGTTTGCACGGATGAATCCGGGGGTAAACCGCCTGTATCCGGTGACGAACGGTGTGGTCAATTCCGTTTTGGCGACCGAGAAAAAGGTGGATCATTACCGCAAGTTTTACGTGCACGGCGAGAAGAATTGTATGGATCTGTGCCGCAGCATGATACGCGGCGATATCAAGGGCTGCTTTATCGAGATCAATATGTGCTCCGGCGGCTGTATCAAGGGGCCGACCGTGGGAGACGAGTCCATTTCCCGCTTCAAGGTGAAGCTGGACATGGAGGAAACCATCGAGCGGGAGCCGGTGCCGGATGAGGAGACCGGGCCGCTTCTGGAGGCGATTTCGCTGAAGAAGATTTTCTTTGATCAGTCCCCGAAGGACCCGCTGCCGACCGAAGAACAGATTCAGCAGATTCTGGCGATGACCGGGAAGATGCGTCCGGACGATGAGCTGAACTGCGGCGCCTGCGGCTATCCGACCTGCCGTGAGAAGGCGATCGCGGTGTTCCAGAAGAAGGCGGAGCTCAATATGTGTATTCCGTTCATGTATGAGAAATCCCAGTCCTTTGCAAATCTGGTCATGGAGACCTCACCGAACGTGGTGCTGATCGTCAACGACTCCATGAAGATCATGGAATATTCCGCCGTGGGCGAGAAATATTTCGGCAAGACCCGCGCGGAGGCGCTGCAGATGTATCTGTACGAATTTATTGATCCGGTGGATTTCCAGTGGGTGTTTGATACACATCAGAATATCCACGGCAAGAAGGTGACCTATCCGGAATACAAGCTGGATACCCTGCAGAACATTGTATACATAGAGAAGGAAAATGTAGTCCTTGCAACGTTCATCGACATCACGCGGGAAGAGGAGCAGGCGCGGCTGGATTATGAGCGGAAGCTGGATACCATCGACCTTGCGCAGAAGGTCATTCACAAGCAGATGATGGTGGCGCAGGAGATTGCGGGCCTGCTGGGTGAGACGACAGCGGAGACGAAGACGACTCTGACGACGCTTTGCCGTACCCTGTTAGAGGACGGCAGCGAAAACGGAGGTATGTAGATGGGAGTTACCGTAGACGTTGCTTACAAAAGCCTGAACAAATTTTCCGAGGTGCTCTGCGGAGATAAAGTGGAGCTTTTGCAGACGGATGATTCCAACATCATGATTCTGGCGGACGGCATGGGAAGCGGTGTCAAGGCGAATATCCTTGCGACGCTGACCTCCAAGATTCTGGGAACCATGTTTTTAAATGGTGCAACGCTGGAGGAGTGTGTGGAGACGATCGTGCAGACGCTGCCGATCTGTCAGGTCCGCCAGGTGGCTTATGCGACTTTCAGCATTCTCCAGGTATTCCACAATGGAGATGCCTATCTGGTGGAATTTGACAATCCAAGCTGTATTTTTGTCCGCGGCGGCAAACTGGTGCCGATCCCGCAGAATATCCGGGAAGTGGAAGGCAAGAAGATCAATGAATACCGATTCAAGGTGCAGAAGGGGGACGCGCTGATTCTGATGAGCGACGGAACCATTCATGCGGGGGTCGGACAGCTTTTGAATTTTGGATGGCTGTGGGACGATATTGCGCAGTATGCGGTCAAGCAGTATTCGCTGACCATATCGGCCATGCGTCTGGCGGCGTCGATCTGTCAGGCTTGTGACGAACTGTATCAGTATCGTCCGGGCGATGACACCACGGTGGCCTGTATGCGGATCATCAGTGCCAAGCCGGTTCATCTGATGACCGGGCCTGCACAGGACCCAGCCAGAGACGAGGCGATGGTGCGCGATTTGATGTCCGGGGATGAGTCCACCAAGCGTGTCGTGTGCGGCGGTACCAGCGCGACGATCGTCAGCCGGGTTCTGGGAAAAACCCTGGATGTATCCATGGATTATGTGGACCCGGAGATTCCGCCGATCGCGTATATGCAGGGCATGGATCTGGTAACGGAAGGTGTACTTACGCTGAACCGTGTTGTCCAGCTTCTGCGGCGCTATGTGAAGAACGAGACCGTTTCGGAGGATTTCTTCCTGGAACTGGACAAGCCCAACGGTGCGTCCATGGTGGCGAAGATGTTGATCGAGGACTGCACAGAGCTGCATTTATATGTAGGAAAGGCGATTAACAGTGCCTATCAGAATCCCGGCCTGCCCTTTGATCTGGGCATCCGGCAGAATCTGGTGGAGCAGCTGAAACATGTAGTAGAAGATATGGGCAAACAGGTTGTCGTTACATATTATTAAGGGCTTATGTCTTTACACAGTAAGGAAGAGATAGAAAAAGCAAATTTCGAGGAGGATGAGAAATCATGGTAACAAATGACGCGACAGTATTGCGCATTAAACACGAGGTGTTGTGCGAAGTGGCAAAGATGGCATGGGAAGGTGAATTGGATGAGCGCAAGGATGAGATCCCTTACAAGATGATTCCGGGTCCGCAGGCACAGTTCCGCTGCTGTATCTATAAGGAGCGCGAGATCATCCGCCAGCGCGTGCGCCTGGCAGAGGGTCAGTGTCCGAGCGGTAAGGATTCCAAGAATGTGGTGCATGTAATCAGCGCGGCCTGCGAGGAGTGTCCGATCGCTTCCTACACGGTAACCGACAACTGTCGTAAGTGCATGGGAAAGGCCTGCCAGAACTCCTGTAACTTCGGGGCGATTGAGATGGGTGAGACTCGTGCGCACATTGATCCGAACAAATGTAAAGAGTGCGGAAAATGTGCACAGGCCTGTCCTTACAATGCAATCGCACATCTCGAGCGTCCCTGCAAGAAGATTTGCCCGGTTGACGCGATTACCTATGATGAGTACGGCATCTGTGAGATCGACGAGAAGAAATGTATCCAGTGCGGCGCCTGCATCCACGCCTGCCCGTTTGGCGCGATCGGTTCCAAGACCTTCCTGGTGGATGTGATCAATCTGATCCGTGCAGGCAAGAAGGTGGTGGCGATGGTTGCTCCGGCGACGGAGGGACAGTTTGGCCCGGATATCACCATGGCGAGCTGGAAGACGGCGTTGAAGAAGATCGGCTTTGCCGATATGGTAGAGGTGGCGCTGGGCGGAGATATGACCGCTGCAGCAGAGGCTGCCGAGTGGGCGGAGGCCTACAAAGAGGGCAAAAAGATGACGACCTCCTGCTGTCCGGCATTTGTCAATATGATCAAACAGCATTACCCGCAGCTTCTGGAGAATATGTCCACCACGGTTTCTCCGATGTGTGCCGTATCCAGAATGCTGAAAGAGCGCGATCCGGAGACTATCACGGTATTTATCGGGCCGTGTATCGCAAAGAAGAGCGAGACGCTGGATCTGAATATCACTGATAATGCAGATTACGCGATGACCTTTGGTGAGATTCGTGCGATGATGCGCGCGAAGGATGTGGAGCTTGAGCCGGAGGAGAACAGCTATCAGGAAGGTTCCGTATTCGGCAAACGCTTCGGCAATGCAGGCGGTGTTACCGCAGCGGTTGTGGAGTGCTTCAAGGAGATGAACGAGGACATCGAGCCGAAGGTTATGAAGTGCAATGGCGCGGCTGAGTGTAAGAAGGCACTGCTTCTTCTGAAGGTCGGCAGACTGCCGGAGGATTTCGTGGAAGGCATGGTATGCGAGGGTGGCTGCGTAGGCGGGCCGAGCAGACATAAGACCGAGATGGAAGCCAAGAAAGCCCGCGATCTTTTGATCGGCCAGGCAGACGACAGACTGGTACATGACAATCTGAAGAATCTGAATGCAGATCAGGTGGCGATGCATCGTCACTAAACAGTTGGATCTATGCAGACAGGCAGATGGTGATTTTAACTGTCTTATAGTACAATAATCAAATTAATTATACCAAAAAATCGCTCAGACTTCACGGTCTGGGCGATTTTTTTAGGGACTTATTTTACAGCAAAGATTTTTAATCATAGTCATGAAGTGTTTTGGGAGGTATACGTGAATTTAGAGCACGTAGATCGTTAATTAGTTCCTGAATGTGAGATAATTGATTAAGTGTTAGGCCTGTAGTTTCTAATAACATCCGATTCTCTTCTAATTCTAAAAGGTAGTCCGTTGAACATGAAAAAAAGACGGCGATTTTTTTCAACATTTCAATGGAAGGAAGAATATTATTATTTTCCCAGTTGCTGACACTTTGTTTGGAAACACCAAGTTTTTTAGCAAATTCTACTTGACTGATATTTTTTGCAAGGCGTAGCGTCTTTAATTGTTCACCGAACATATAAAATTCCTCCTTAGATGTAGTTTATCCCAAGAAAGTGTATTTACAAAATACTAAAGTATTGGTATTATGGACTATAGAACTATTTAGAGAAAAGACAGGGATACTGAGGTGGTATTATGATCAAATTTTCAATGTTAAGCGAAAAAGGTTCAAGGGAAAATAATGAGGACAGTATAGGTATGTATCAGGATCATGAGATGTACTGTTTTATTCTTGCAGATGGCCTGGGAGGACATGGGAAGGGTGAGGTGGCTTCACGTACGGCGGTGGATGCGGTAATCCGTCAGTTTGCTACAGAAGAAGACAGAACTTTATTTCTGGATAAAGCTTTTTGCTGCGCGCAGGAAGCAATCACTGAAAAACAGGAAAAAGATCATGCATGCAGAGACATGAAGACAACGCTTGTGGTTCTTCACATCGGAGAGGATTCGGTACAGTGGGGGCACATCGGTGATTCACGTCTATATTTTTTTGAAAACGGAAAAATCCAGACACGAACCCTGGATCACAGCGTGCCGCAGATGCTGGTCGCAGTGGGAGAAATCCGGGAAAAGGATATCCGGCACCATCCTGACAGAAACCGCCTGCTAAAGGTGTTGGGCGTAGAGATGGACGAGATGAACCATCAGCTGGGTGAGATGATTCCGAGGAAAAGGGGACAGGCTTTTCTGCTCTGCTCAGACGGATTCTGGGAACTGATCGATGAAAAGAAGATGGAAGCGACTTTGAAAAAAGCGAAAGAGCCTCAGGAATGGCTGGATTCTATGGAACAGATCGTGCTGAAGAATGGTAAAAATACCGATATGGACAACTATTCGGCAGTCGCTGTCTGGTTTGAATGAATGACAGGTACAATACAGAAAAATGGGAGGATATGATTATGGCAATTATCAGATGCGGAAAAGGACATTATTATGATGATTCTAAGTTTTCTCAGTGCCCTCACTGTGGGATCTTTTTGGACGGTGAGGATGATAAAACTGTGGCTATGGCTGAACCGTCAGGTGATGATTTCAACAAGACTCTGGCCATTACGGCGGGAAAGACAGATGGAAGGCAGCCGGCGGCGTTTGTTCGGCCGACAGTCGATGAGGATGATAAGACCATCAGTCTCTATGCGGAGACAAAAGGGGAGGATTTTATTGTGGGCTGGCTGGTATGCATAGAAGGACCGGAAAAGGGACGGGATTATCGCCTGCATCAGGGCTTTAACCGAGTCGGGAGAGGCTACAACATGGATGTGGCCATGGTCGAAGACTCAGGTATCAGCAGAGAACCGGAATTTGCGGTTGTGTATGACGAAAAGGGAAACAGCTTTTACGCAGTGCAGCAGCCGGCAGGAAATGCATATTTGAACGGTACGACACTTGAGGGGGCAGTGCCCTTAAAAACAGGGGATGTTATGAAAACCGGAAACACCCAATTTGAATTTATCGCGTTCTGCAGAGAGGGGAGAGTATGGTGAAACATTTGAAATATCTGGCTGCTGTCTTGAGTTTTTCCCTGATGACCAGCACTGCCATGTTTATGAGCAGTGCAGAGGAAAATGAAGCCTCAATCGAGCAGGTCTATGTAAATCTTCCTGAGGTGACGGTGTATGAGACAGGAATACAGGAGCCGGTTACCGAGGCATATCTTGGTTCGGAAAAGTTGACATTATCCGCGGAGAATATGTTTTCTCAGACGGGGGAGCCGATCTACTATTATATGCTTCTGGATGTTTCCAATTCTATGCCGGAGCAGTACTTTGACAAGATTAAATCATCGATTCTGGCTTTTGAGAATACGATCGGACCGAACGATAAAATGTTTTTGTATACATTTGGTGAGCAGGTCTTACTCCGGCTGGATGAAAATCATACTCCGGAAAATACAGCAGCAGTGATGGCGGAAATTGATAATATCGACGACAGAACACTTTTGTTTGAGGCAATCAGTCAGGCAGCAGACAAGGCGGAGCAGGTACCGGCAAATATTTGCAAGAGAAGAGTTATCGCAGTAATTTCGGATGGTGAAGACTTTACGGTCGGAATGACAGGAGTGCAGGAGGCGCAGGAAAATCTGACCGAAAAAGGGATTCCGGTGTATGCATTCGGAATTGAAGATACTGCGCGGGAAAATATTAATAATTTCGGCGAATTTGCAAGAAAATCAGGCGGAAGTCTGACGGTATTCGGAGACAAGCAGGCAGATACGATCTTAGACACGTTTCACCAGAAGCTGGCGGATTACAAGGTGTACAGTTTCGTCAGCGACAACAACATCATTTCCAACAGCATGGAAGCATTTACGCTGAAGACAGAAGCAAACCGTACCTATACGCGAAATGTGCTGGAGTCACGTCACATTCCGGATCAGGCGGCACCGGTGATCCTTCGGACGGAGATGACAGCGGATGATCAGCTGGAACTGGAATATTCTGAGCCGGTAATGGGGGCAGAGACGACAGCCAATTACACCGTTTCCTATACGGAGAAGGAGGAAGAGAAGAAGGCTTCCGTGGTTGGCATCAGCACAATTCAGGATAAGGAAAATACGGTCCTGATCACTTTTTCTTCTGATCTGCAGCCGGGGGATTATAGGGTAAGCGTTGTGAACATTACGGATATTTCCATGGAGAAGAATCAGGTTGTCAATACGGCTGAGTTTACCGTGGCTCAGTATTCCATGAAGACGAAAATCCTTCATGCAGTTCAGAAGTGGTACTGGGCTGTGCTTGTGTTTGTGATTGTGGTTCTGATTTTGATCATCTGGTGTGTGTACAGAAAAGTGAAAAAGGGCAAGGGAGTAATTTACGTTGATGGTAAGCCGGTGATGGCTTCGGATGTGGAGATCCACAAACACGTCTCAATCGAGGAACAGGAAGGTATACCGTTCTGGCTGCGGGTGAGCATAAAGGGAAACCAGCCGGAGGAGCTTGCTCTTAAGATGACTGACAGCTTTATCGTGGGGAGATCAAAAATCAGCAATCTGTTTTTTGATGATAAAAGAATGTCAAGACAGCATTTCGCGCTGGAGTGGGACGGAACCGCAATGTATATTACGGATCTGAACACAACGAACGGCACCGCAGTAAACGGTGTCAAAATCAATAAGAGAAGACAGCTGAAGCAGGATGACAGGATAGCAGCAGGATCCGTAGAAATGGTGATCAGGTGGTGATAAGGAATGTCAGATAATACAACCGGTATGATGTGCCCTAATTGTTTTAAGTTTCATTTCACACCGGAAGGGTGCCTTGACTGTGGCTATATGGAAAATCCGCAGACGAGAGGCGGCTATACCCTCCCGGCCAATACGCTGCTCGGAAACAGGTTTATAATCGGCAGGGTGCTGGGGATCGGCGGGTTTGGAATCACATATAAGGCATACGATACGCTGTACCGTCAGATCTGTGCAGTAAAGGAATTTGCGCCGAGCGGTCTGGCATACCGGATGCCGGGGGAGTGTGTGATGCAGATGCACAACAGTGCGGCAGCACCTTACTATCAACATGGTCTGCAGCGCTTTATTGAAGAAGCACAGATCCTGAAAAAGCTGGAGGACGTTGTGGCTGTTGTTCAGGTTAAGGAATGTTTTCTGGAAAATCAGACAGCATATTTTGCAATGGAATTCTTAGACGGCACAAATTTGAAAAAAGCGGTCAAAGCAGCAGGCGGCGAGCTTGCGGGTGAAGATGTCATAAGAATCATCGCAGAAGTCGGATCTGCCATGGGCAGAATCCACAAAGAGGCTGGAATCCTGCACCGGGATATCAGTCCTGAGAACATCTGTATTCTGAGGAATGGCGCGGTGAAACTGCTGGATTTCGGAAGTGCGCGCCAGAAGACAATGGATGAAAATCAGGAATTTTCTGTGGAGTTCAAACACGGGTTTGCTCCGCCGGAGCAGTATACGAGAACAGGAAATCAGGGACCGTATACCGACGTGTATGCGTTGGCCAGCACCTGTTACTATGCGCTGACAGGGAAAATGATTCCCGATGCCATGGACCGGCTTGCGGATAAAACCTATACGCCGCTCTGCTATATGCGGCCGGATATTGCGCCGGAGATCTCGGAGGCGGTAGACCGGGCGCTGGTGCTGGATTATCATCAGAGAACCCAGTCTATGCAGGAATTCATCTATGGAATCTGCCCGGATAGAAAACCAGAAGAAGTGAAGGCGTTTTCGAGGGACAGGAAACAGGTGCCATTCCTTGAAATTATCTCTGGGAGCAAAGCTGGAGTGCGGTGGAATCTTCCGGAAAATACGAAAGTCCGCATAGGAAGGTCGGGGAGCCAGAGTAATATTGTCATTGCAGGAAATCCGATGATCAGCAAGGAACATTGTATCCTGATTTACGATAAAAGCATGGAGACATATCTCCTTCAGGATGTGTCCAGCAACGGAGTGTTTGTAAACGGGAAGAGGCTTGAGAAGGGAAAAATGTACAGCTATGAGCGAGAAGTGGAATTCTCCCTGGCAGGTCATGGCTGTACAATCAAAGCGGGGGTATCCTATGAGTGATGCAAACATCATAAAAAAGACAGATAAAAAAGCATCCGGTGAGATCCAGGCTTCTGTTCACAGTATTATAGGACATCGAGAATACCAGCAGGATTACGCCGGCCTTCTGGTCTCGAACAGCCGCGCACTTGCAGTGGTCTGCGACGGGATGGGAGGATTGAATGGAGGAGAGCGCGCAAGTCAGGAGGCGGTAAAGCTTTTGATTGATGACTATGAGCGTGAGAAGCCTGCGGAAGATTTTTCCGGCTTTCTCGTGAGAGAGGCCAGTCGGATGGATCAGCTGGTTTTTGAGATGAAGAGTGAGGACGGAGATCCGCTGAAAGCCGGGAGTACCGTAGTGGCAGTGATCGTGGAGGACGGAAAACTCTACTGGATGTCCGTGGGAGACAGTCATATCTATGTGCTGAGAGGCGACACCATGGTGCCGGTCACCAGAGATCACAATTACCGGAGAGATCTGGAAGATGCGCTCTCATGCGGAGGTATTTCAAAAGAAAAATATGAACGTGAAATACATACGCGCAGGGCAGAAGCGCTGACAAGCTATCTGGGTATAGGGGGATTACGAAAAATCGAGAAGAATGCCAAGGCTTTTTTTCTGGAGGATGGCGATGAAGTATTGCTGTGCAGCGATGGTGTCTACAAGAGTCTGGATGAACATCAGATCAAGGCAATGCTTATCGATAATCGGATCAGCGTCTCCGTGGCAGTGAGGCGGCTGGTGGAGATGGCTCTTATGCAGGCAGTGAAAAGCCAGGATAATACGACGGCTATTCTGCTTCGATATAATAAGTTACAGACGGAGGATGAACATGATGCGTTGCTATAATTGCATGAAAGAATATCCGGATGGATATGATATATGCCCGCACTGCGGATATGACCGGAACCGACCGGCAGAAAATCTTTATTATCTGCTGCCCGGGACGGTACTTTCAGGCGGACGATATCTGGTTGGAGCAGCGATTAATGCAGGGGGATTTGGTATCGTTTACAAGGCATGGGACAGTACACTGGATAAAATGATTGCCATCAAAGAGTATTATCCAGGTGGCATTGCAGCCAGAACGCCAGGAACGGCACAGGTGCTTGTCTATTCGAATAAACGGTTAAAGGAATATGAAGATGGAAAAGCAAGGTTCTTAAATGAAGCGAGGAAGGTTGCCAGATTTAATGCACATCCCAGCATTGTGGATGTATATGACTTCTTTGAGGACAATAATACGGCTTACATGGTCATGGAGTATATGAACGGCATGACTTATAAAAGCTATATCAAAGAGCAGGGCGGAAAAGTCAGCCAGCAGATTGCGGTCAGTGTGACGCTGGCAGTACTGGATGCCTTAAAGGAAGTACATAAGATAAAAATCATTCACCGGGACATCAACCCGAGCAATATTTTCATTTGTCGAAACGGGATGGTAAAGCTGTTTGACTTTGGTGCGGCACGTATTGAGGCCACGGAAATGTCTACCGTACTTACCCCGCATTATGCTCCGCCTGAGCAGTACAGTACAGGAGGAAAGCAGGGACCTTATACTGATATCTACGCGGTCGGTGCGACGGCATACTTTGCGCTGACAGGAATTAAACCGGAGGAATCCACAGATCGTGTACAGAAGGATGAACTGGCGGCTCCCCATGATCTTGATCCGGAGATCCCGGTTGAACTGAGCAACACGATCATGCGTGCCATGGCATTAAAGGAAGAGCTGAGATTCCAGAACACGGATCAGTTCCGTGACGCACTGATGAACAAAGGGCCGGTGCGAAATGTAGAAGAGGAAATCAGGCGTCGGAGAAAGCTGCGTGTGATTCAGGCTGCCTCAGCCCTTCTTTTGCTGGCAACAGCAGGAGGCGGATGCTATCTGTATTATCGCCGCCAGCTGGATCAGACGACCTTAAAGCCGACAGCCATTCAGGTTTGGCTGGCCGCTGATGAAAATGATACAGTGGAAAGTGCTGCAGCCCGCTTTGAGGAGATGAGCCAGGCATTTCGGGAGAACTACGGGCAGGTGGAAATTCAGGTGACAGCTGTCCCGTCGAGAGAGTATGAGGAAAAAATCAATCAGGCGGCCAGTGAGGGAACACTGCCAGACCTGTTTGACAGTACCCTGCTGAATCCGGAGCATTATACACAACTGCAGCCGCTGGATGAAACGCTGAACCTGCTAAAGGACAATTCCCCATATCTTTTTCTGGATCAATATCAGACGCTGTTTCCGGAGAAAAAGCAGATGCCGCTTTGTTTCCAGATTCCGGTGATCTATACCCGCGGAGCTGCAGAGGCAGCGGGGGAGATGTCGGAGCTTGTTCTGGATGGATATGATGAGCTGAAAGACGGGGATGCCTGTTCTTACTCTGTGAAAGCAGACGATCTGATGCTGTATGATGAACTGCTGGGAGAGGGATGCTCCGAAGAGTATGAGAAGATCGCACAGGAAAACGGTGCAGATATGTTTGCGTCGGGGTATCAGCTGTTTAAAGATAATAAGGTGAAATACTATCTGTCTGATACAAGCGACTATCAGATGCTGACGGAGGATCTGCCGATGGAGTTTGGCGTGCAGTTTCCAAAGCAGGAGAATTGTGTCATCAGACCGGATCATCTATGGAGTGTCAGCGCAGTGTCCGGAGAGGATCAGAAAAAGGCATCGGAATGGCTGATCTCCTATATGCTTACGGACAGCGCCCAGCGTGTGTTGGGAGTGAAGAGTCTGGAGGGGATTCCGCTGAGCAGGAATATGTGTGATCTGTTTGCACAGGTATATCAGAAGGATCTTGAGAAAGTGAAAGATTATGCTGAGACGGCAGATGTGAAGGACAGCCGCTGGATCGGTGAAAGTATAAAATATAAAAGATAATGGAAGGTTGAAACGATGAGACAGGGGAATGAGCAGGAAGCAGAGGGTATGCTGCTGGTGATCACACCAGATGGGAAGGTGAGGGATTATCATCTGCAGCAGATGGGAAAACGGATCATTTCGATCGGGCGCGACAGCACAAATGATATTGTACTTGAGAGTGGAAAAGTATCTCATGAACACGGTCAGCTGATCGTGGAACAAAATAAAATCATGTATCAGGATAAACAGAGCAGCAATGGTACCTACATTGATATCCTGAGAAATAAAAAATATCTGCACCATTCGGATGCGGTGATTCAGCTGAATGATGGGATGGTGATGAATATCGGCGGGGAGGGAAAGAAAGAGTCAGTGTATATGCTGTATTCGGTCTTTCTTCCGAATGAGGGCTGGCAGAAAATCAGCATCAACAGAAAACAGCTTACCATGGGCCGTGCTTCAAACAATGATATTGTTCTGGCGCATCCGGCGATTTCCAGACTTCATGCCTCCATAGAGCCGTCCGAACAGGGTTATGAGCTGGTAAACAACAGCAAAAACGGGGTGCTTTTGAACGGAAGGGTCATTCAGGATAAGGCAGTTTTGAAGGAATGTGATATCATACAGATCCTCGCGTTCCAGATGATCTATTTAAACGGAAGCATTTTCTACAAGACAAATTCCGACGGAATCAGCCTGACGGTTCAGCATCTGGGGAAAACCGTAGGAGGAGGCAGGAAGACACTGCTTCATGATGTGAATCTTCAGATTGAGAGCAATGAATTCGTGGCGATCATCGGAGGCTCCGGTGCGGGCAAGACTACCTTGATGAATGCAATCAGTGGCTTTGACCGGAAAATCACCGGACAGGTGTACTGCAACGGTCTGGATCTGCTGAGTAATTTTAAGTATTTAAAGGCAATCATCGGTTATGTGCCTCAGGAAGATATTATTTATCAGAATCTTACCCTGCGCAAGATGCTGGAGTACACTGCAAAGCTGAAAATGCCGGACGATGTGACGAAGCAGGAAAGAAACCGTCAGATCGAGAATGTGCTTGAGATGGTGGAATTGAAGCCACAGGAAAATACATACATCCGGAAACTGTCCGGTGGTCAGAAAAAGCGCGCAAGCATTGCGGTGGAGCTGCTGGCAGATCCGCGGCTGTTTTTTCTGGATGAGCCGACATCCGGTCTTGATCCGGGAACCGAGCAGAACCTGATGCGGACACTCAACCGCCTTTCCAAGACGCAGAAAAAAACCATCATTATGGTGACTCATACCATTCAGAATCTGGACCTCTGTGACAGGATCATCCTGATGGGAACGGGCGGAAGGTGCTGCTTTAATGGAACCTATGAGGAGGCGAAGATGTTCTTCGACACTCAGAACCTTGCAGATGCCTACAATACAGTGACCGCAGATTCCACAACATGGGAAAAAGAATTTAATAAATTCCAGAAGAAAGACTATGAAGTTGAGATGCAGTCGGAGCAGATCAAAAACGATATGAAAGCGTCGGTCAGGCGTTCATCCGCTCTCCGTCAGTGGTTTATCCTGATGCAGCGCTATATGGAGCTGATAAGGAATGACAGGATGCGTCTTGTTATCCTGATGTTGCAGCCGATCATAATCGGCGGAATGCTGTATCTTGTGGCAGATGATTCGGTGTTTGATGTCTATGAAAATACGAAGACGATGCTTTTTGCTCTGTGCTGTTCGGGAATCTGGATCGGACTGTTCAACTCCATTCAGGAAATCTGCAAAGAGCGGAATATACTGCGGCGTGAGTATATGACGAACTTAAAACTGCCGGTATATGTGATGAGTAAATTTGTTGTGCAGGCGTTGATCGGTCTGATCCAGACCGTGCTGCTTTCCGGCACTTTCATACTGGCAACAGGCAAGGAGCGTACAGGAGTTTTCATGGACAGTTTTGTGCCGGAAATCATTCTGACAATCTGGCTTGTGGTGATTGCCTCTGAAGCTATGGGGCTTCTGGTATCAGCAAATGCAAAATCAGGCGACAAGGCCATGGTGGCGGCACCTTTTTTATTGATTATCCAGCTTCTGTTCTCCGGTATTTTATTCAAGTTGAAGGGCGCCGGAGAATATATTTCGTATCTGACTGTAAGCAGATGGACGGTGGAGTCTCTGGGCGGAATCGCGGATTTAAACAGTCTTCCGCTTAAGCTGCAGGCTGACTACCCGATGATCGAGCATGAGGCAGAAGCATTTTTTGAGGCGACCGGGGATCATGTGCTGCACTGCTGGGGAATCCTGGGAATCATGATTGTAGCATATCTGGTTCTCAGCATAATCAGTCTGAGCAGGCTGTCTGAAGATTCCAGATAAGAAGAAACGGGAAAATGACGAGAGTGGAGGAAGCAGCAGTATGGAAAATGGAAGTATACTTGTGGTCGGGTTTGTGGTCCTGTTTGGTTTTTTGCTTTTGCTGGGTTTTTTAATGAAAGGTGAGCGTTTTACCATGTATCAGGAGGCTACGGGGAAGAGTATTGAGGTGAAACGGGGATTCTCTTTTACGTATATGTTTTTCGGGCCGTTTGTTCCGCTGCTTCGCGGGCATATCGGCGGATTCTTCCTCACGTTTTTCGTGGAAGTGTGCAGCTGCGGGCTGGCGCATTTGATTCTCCTGTTCTGTTACAACGGTATGTACATTAACTGGCTTGCAAATAACGGATTCAGAAGACTGGGAATAGATGAGACAGGAAAGCGGTCAGACGGAGCGATTAATATCCAGATAAATACGACACCGGATCACAGCATACCGTATCAGGACGCAAAGGAACTGATTCAGCCGGTTAATGCGCAGATGGAATCAGGAGATGATGAAGGCAGGACGGTGGCACTTTCAGGAAATGGCGAGCTGATCGGAACCGGCGGGATGTATCAGGGGGCAGAAATTCCGATAACTGCAGGAGAAAAAATTATCATCGGGAGGGATGGTGAGAACAGCAATCTGGTTATCCCCAACCGTGAGATCAGCAGAAAACACTGTGAGATCACATATGATGCCTACAACCAGACATATGTGATCTGCGACTATTCGACTAACGGTGTGTACCTGCAGGACAGCACAAGGGTGGCGGTACAGCAGCCAGTTTATCTTCAGCCGGGCAGTGTGATTCGCATAGGAAAAACAGAAAACACATTTCAGTTGAAGTGACAGGAGTGAAGCATATGAAACGATGTCTGAATTGTATGGAAGAATATGAGGAAGAACAGGCAGAATGTCCATTTTGTGGCTGGTTCAAAGCAGAAAAGAAGGATGAGGCACTGGAACCTGGCAGCATCCTGCAGGGGCGATATATCGTAGGGACAGTAAGGAGGAGGAACTGCGCGGATATTCTTTATATCGGATGGGACGCCCTGTTCTCAAGAAAGGTGTTTATTGAAGAGTATTTTCCGAAGTCGCGGACATACAGGCTTCACGGAGAAACGCTGGAGCGGTTCAAAGCAGACGATCCGGATGTGACGGAGGGTTTAAATCGCTTTATCGAGTCGGGGCAGATGCTGATCTCCCTGGATGAAACAGCGGGGCTTCTTCCGGTATTTGCAGTAATCAGTGAGAATCAGACGGCTTATATGATTCTTGAGTATCCGGGCGACAGGACGCTTCGGGATGTGCTTGAAAGCAGGGCTCCGATGACGATTGATGAGGCAGAGAAGCTTCTGATGAATCTGTCGAGACCGCTTCTGGCAGCGCACCGGAACGAAATTTATCACGGTCAGCTGAACCTGGAGTGCTGCTATGCAGTACCCCAGGGAAAATATAAAATCGGAGATTTCAATGATACCGGTGTTATCACACAGGATACCGGTGATGATCATTATGAAGCACCATGTCCGGATGCCGATATCTTTGAACTGGCACATATCGTGGGAGCTGCTCTGACCGGGGTGAAGCTATGGGAGAGCCGTTCGGTGGACGACAATCTGGAGAAACTGTCGAATACGATTCCGGACTATGTGATCGACGCCTTGAGTCATGCAACAAGCGAGAATCCGGATGTCTGGCCGTCCTCTCTCAGACGGTTTGTGGACGAGTTTATGGATGAAGCAACCATTGAGCTTCCGTCCGGCAGAGTGTTTGACGAGGAGGAACAGCCCAGAAAGAATCATGTGATCTGGAAAAAAATATTCAGCTAAACAGGATAATCTGAGAAGATCAAAGAATCTTCTTCGATAATAAAAGGAGGTATACCATTATGAATTTAACAAAATGCAGCAATGGACACTATTATGACGCGGATAAGTATTCTTCGTGTCCACATTGCAAAAAGGGTCAGGGAACAGACGAAGATGTTACGGTAAATATGGAGCGGACCGGTACACTGAGTGATCACGATGATGAAAAGACAGTTTCCATGGAGCATTCTTCTGTTTTCGCAGGAGAACAGGCACAGGTTCCTGTGAATATTCCGCCTGTGAGTGAGAAGCAGGTGAAGAGTGTTTCACTGATGGATGCAGTCAATGTGGCTGCTGCTGCACCTGCCGCGGTGCCGGATAACGATAAGACGGTCAGCTACTACGGCGGCTCTATGGGAACAGAACCGGTTGTCGGATGGTTGGTGTGCATCGAGGGAGAGACTCTCGGAAAGGCATTTGAGCTGAAAAACGGAAAGAACTTTATCGGTCGCAGTCAGAGCATGGATGTAATCCTGGAAGGGGATCCCAATGTCTCAAGAGAGCGCCATGCAATCGTAACTTATGAGCCGAAGGGAAGAGTATTTATCGCTCAGCCAGGCGAGTCCAGAGAACTGTTTTATATGAACGACAAGGTAGTACTGATGAATGTGGAAATGCATGACAGGGATATCCTGTCAATCGGAAAAACCAGGCTGATGTTTGTTCCACTGTGCGGTCCGGATTTTGCCTGGGAAGATACACATTGATAACAGGCAAAGGTGGAGAACATGAAAATATTATGCTTTGGCTGCATGGAAGAATATGAGGGAGACTATGATGTCTGCCCTTACTGCGGTTACGTCCAGGGCACTCCTGCAAAGGAAGCTTATCACATTACACCGGGAGTGATGCTGAAAGGACGATACAAGGTGGGACGCGTCCTCGGTTCCGGAGGGTTCGGTATTACTTACATAGGGTATGACATGATTCTGGAAAAGAAAGTGGCGATTAAGGAGTATCTGCCTACGGAATTTGCCACGCGAATGCCAAATCAGACAATGGTTACCGTGTACACAGGGGAAAAGCAGGAACAGTTTCTGGCAGGAATGAAAAAATCGCTGGATGAGGCAAAGCGTCTGGCGGAGTTCCAGCAGACACCCGGAATCACACAGGTTTTTGATTTCTTTGAGGAGAACAACACAGCTTATATCGTCATGGAGCTGCTGGAGGGGGAAACCTTAAAGGATAAGCTGAAGCGGGACGGCAAGATGACAGTGGAAGAAGCACTGCCGATCATTCTTGCAGTAATTGGTGCGTTGAAAGCGGTACATACCAAGAGCATCATACACAGGGATATTGCTCCGGATAATATCTATCTGCTGAAAAACGGAGAGGTCAAGCTACTGGACTTTGGCGCATCCCGCCAGGTTACAACCACACACAGCAAGTCGCTTACGGTAATCTTAAAACTTGGATATGCGCCAGTGGAGCAGTATCAGAGCGGAGGGAATCAGGGACCGTGGACGGACGTATACGCACTGGCAGCAACATTTTATAAAATGATCACGGGAAACCGTCCGCCGGAATCACCGGAGCGAAGGATCCGGGATACGCTGAAGGAGCCGTCGAAGCTGGGGGTGGTGATTGATAAAAACATCGAAAATGCACTGATGAATGCGCTCCATGTGCGGATCGAAGATCGTACAAAGTCAGCGGAGGAATTTGAGAATGCACTGTATTCTCCGGAATGTCAGCGCACAGAGGCCACAGTGGAGAAGGTGGATATGGGGCGCTGGCCGCGCTGGCTGAAGGTGCTTTGTGCAGTGGCCGGAGCAGGTGTCATGACCTTCGGCATACTGCTGGCAACAGGAGTGATCGTCATAGATCTTCCAGAGCTCCCGTCCTTTAGCCAGACAGAGGGAACGGCGTGGATGCCGAGTCTTGTAAATATGTCACAGGATGATGCAAAAGCGCGTCTGGAGGAGCTGGGACTGAAGTGCGAAATCGGAGGAACAGAACCCTCTGATACGATCATGAAAGGGTACGTGCTGGGGCAGGCAGACAAGGAAGGACAGAAGATCGAAGCGGGAGATGAAATTCCTATAGGAACAAAGGTTTATGTTACGATCAGCTCCGGTAACGGAAAGACTGAGATACCGGATATTCTGTGGATGGATGAGGCAACAGCGCGCGCCAGACTTACCGATGCAGAGCTGATTGCCATAAACACGACAGAAGATACGGAGAGTTGGGCACCGGCAGGTGTTGTGACAGGTGCAGAACCGGAAATTGGTACAGAGATTAAATTGGAAGAGGTCATTACGCTGAAAATCGCATCCGGCAACAGTGTGCCGGAAAGCGGGAAGGCGGAGATACCGGATCTGACCGGTGTGAATGAGCAGGCGGCTTACAATCAGATGAAAGAAGCAGGTCTGTTCTTCAAAAAGGAAAACCTGGAATACAGTACGACTGTTGAAAAAGGAAACATCATCAGCCAGAGCCCGGCGGCAGGCACGGAGGCATCAAAGGGTGATACGGTGACAGTCATTGTCAGTGATGGTCCGAAACAGGTCCAGTTGATCAGCGTGGTCGGTCAGACAGAAGCAGAAGCAAGGACGGCACTGGAAGGTCTTGGAGTGACTGTGAGTGTGACACAGGATTATAGTGATACGGTAGAGGCAGGACGGGTCATAACGCAGAGTATTGAGCCGGGAAGTGTCAGCGAGGGAACGGAAGTGGTACTGACGGTGAGCAGAGGAGTAAGGCCGGCCGAGACGACCAGAGCGAATACCGGTAGAGGAAATACTGGTGGAGGAAATACCGGTGGAGGAAATACCGGTGGAGGAAATACTGGTGGAGGAAATACTGGTGGAGAAAGTAACGCAGCTGTGACGGCTCCGACGGCTCCGGCTCCGCCGCCCACAACTGCCCCAAAACCAACTACGGATCCGGATACAGACTGGTAAAAGGGTTACGTTCCGAACTGTAACGTAAAATAAAAAGAAAACAGAGGGTAAGAAAATGAAGAAGAAAATAACAGCAGTAATGGTGACAGCAGCGTTAACAGCAGCATTTGCATTTACCGCATTTGCAGGTGAATGGGGAAGCGATGAGAAGGGAAGCTGGTACAAGAATGACAGCGGAAGCTATGCGAGAGAGCAGATGATGGTGATTGACGGAGTAACCTATGGATTTGATCAGTCGGCATATATGGTGAATGGCTGGAAGCAGTATGATTCCAAATGGTACTATTTTGAGCCGGGAGCAGGCAATCAGGTGAGCGGCTGGAAGCAGGTCGGAGATAACTGGTATTACCTGAATCCGAACATAGGAAATGTGATGCAGACCTCATGGCAGCAGATCGGTGCCAAGCTGTATTATTTCCAGGAAGACGGAAGCATGGTAAAGGCAGGCACAAGATTTTATGTGGGTGGATTTGCGTATGATACAGATGATACAGGTGCTGTAAAGCGAAATGTGACAGAGGAACCGGGAAACGGAAGAATCCTGATTTATGAGTCAGACGGACGAATTAAGTATAAAAATGATACTCTTCTTACGGGAAACAAAGCGGCAGGCAACGATGTTTATGTATATCTCACGGAAAATAATGAGGCTGTAAAGACAGATACAGCCACAGCCATCAACGATGCGATCAATGACAAGAAGGACGAACTGTATGAAAAATACAAAGAAGACGTACGGTCAGCAGCCAATACGAAAAAGTTTACTGATCGTCAGGCAAAATGGGAAGAGAAGGTAAGACGTCAGCTTACAGAGCTGTCCGCGTCAGCTGAAGATATCACGGCCTATATCCTGGAGGTTGAATACGGTCAATACGGGGATAGTGAATGGGGTAATGAAGAAGATAATGAAGAAGATAATGAATGGGACTAAATGATCAAGCTGTTCCGGGCAAACGAAAGAATGGGGGACGGGTGAAAAGATGGCAGAACAGATTCGGGATTTAATACATAATTATCCTTGGATTCTTGTAGTGCTGGCGGCAGCGCTGTTTTTGGGAATCGGCATTGCGGCGGCAGTGGTATTGCTGATGAGAATGCATGAAAAGAAAATGAGCAAACCGTTTGAGGTGATCGATGTACCGAAAAGACCCGAGCAGGAGGCTGTAAAGCCACAGCCGTCAGCTATGCCCTATTCAGATGATGATGATGATGATCTGACAAGGCGCCTGTTTGACTATCCGGAGATGGAGCTGAAGAGCTATCAGTTGGCGCTGCAGGATCTGCAGTTTCCGGGGCAGGTGTATCGAACCAACGTAAATGACAGAATTACGATCGGCAGAAAAGAGCAGTGTGTGATATGCATTCCGAACAACACCTTGTCCGGTGAACACTGTGAAATCGTATTGAAGAATGGAAGGCTGTGTCTTCATGATCTGAATTCCACGAATGGAACCTTTGTGAATGGAAATCCGAACCGGATTTCGGAAGTAATGCTGGAATCCGGGGACATCATCGAGATGGGATCTATGAAGCTGCGGGTACAGGTGTCGGTAATTAAATTATAACGGGGGTAATTATGATCCATTTACTAAGGGGAAACTGGTATCTTGTGGTGGCTGCGGCTGTTGTTTTAGGAAGTCTCATACTTCTGAACAGGTCAGTCCAGAAAAAGAAAAAAAGAGAAGAACAGTATGCTTACCGGGTGAAGGATCAGGTTTTGAATGAAGCATTAAAGAACAATCTGGGACGGCGCAACGCATTCAATGCGTCGTCTCAGGCTGCCCCGCTGGAAGATGAGCTGAATGAGAAGCATGAGGATCAGATCCGCAAGGGGCAGATCGTACTGAAATTGACTGTAACGGGAGCAAAAACACAGAATTATGTGGTGAATCCCGAGGAACATATACTGGTCGGTTCAGCGGAAGGGATGAACGATATTGTTCTGAAGGACAAAAATATCGCACAACAGCAGTGTGACATTTTTTTGCATGAGCATGGAGTCTATATCAGAAACCTGAATCTGAACTATTCGACCATTCTGAAGCGGAAAGGAAACCAGATCCGCATAGAAGAAAAAGGAGTCCGAATTCTGAGCAGAGATCAGATTATATTGGGAAACTGTAAGATACAGGTTATGCTGATGGATTATGTCGGCAATATAATACCGGGTTAGACGGAGGGGTTATGAGTACAATATTATCGATTTATACAAAATGGGCCTATAAGGAATATCAGCTTCCAGTCTCCATGAACGAGGATTATGATATCAGCATTTCAGCGGGAATGTTTCACCTGAGAGAGGATATGATCCTGCATCTGGAGGCGGTGAACGGGAAGTGGAAGCCGAAAGAGAGCAGACATTATGTACTGGCGAGAGCAAACGGCATGGCTTATGGGTATTTTCAGGCAGACGATGTGCTGACCCTGACAACGTATCAGGAAGAGCAGCTTTCCATTATTGTTACCAGAACAGATACTACATTTCATGTGCTGAATAAATACGATATCTCTAAACTGAGTCAGATCTCAATCGGTTCTGCTATGGACAATGACATCAGCTACAGGTTTTCCAATCTGGTGTCCAGAAAGCACGCACGGATCACGAAAAACGGCGAGACGTGGATGATACAGGATTTAAGTTCCAATGGTGTATTTGTCAACGAGGGGAAGATTGAAGCACCGACAGTTCTTAATCTGGGGGACTGTATTAATATTTACGGTCTTAAAATCATTTTTTTAGACGGAAAAGTGGCAGTCAGTGCCGTCAACCGTCAGGTAACTATTAGCAGCATGATTCTGCCGCTTCATGTGGTGAATCAGAAGGAAGAGCAGAAGAGACCGCAGCCGAAGAAAAATCTGCGAAGGCGTCCGTATTTTCACCGTGCTCCTCGAAATATAGCACCGCTTGACTCCGAGCCGATTGAAATTGAGGCACCGCCGGCTCCCCGCATGATGAGCCGGAAGCCCCTGTTCATGGTGATTGGACCATCGTTTACCATGGCCATCCCCATGCTGCTTGGCACAATGCTTGCCATTTACAGTTCCAGGGCGAACGGCGCATCGGCAGGCGCTTTCATGTATACCGGCATCATTACAGCGGTCGGCTCTGCTGTCCTTGGAGTTTTCTGGGCACTGGTCAACATCCGGTATGAGAAGAAGACTACCATCGAAGATGAGAAAAAGCGTTTTGCAGCATATAGCGATTATCTGGTAAAGCGTGTAGAAGAGATAAAAGCCAAATACGAGCAGAGCAGAAAGAACCTTCTGGAGCAGTACCCGGAGACACAGACCTGCATCCGGTATGACCAGAATAATCCGGCTCTGTGGAGCAGAAACCGGGGACATGAGGATTTTCTGGTACATCGTCTGGGGCTGGGCAATCTGCCGTTCCAGATTCCGATTCAGATTCCTAAAGAAAAGTTTACCCTGTCGGATGATACGCTTGCCAAAAAGCCGGGCATCATTCAGAAGGAATATGAGATGCTTTACGATGTGCCGGTACGCGCCGATCTGACGGAATTTCCAATGATCGGACTGGCAGGAGGAGCCGGTAAGGCAGGGGCGATTGACATTATGCATATTTTGTCGGCGCAGATTGCGGCAAATAACTCCTACACGGATGTCAAACTGGTCTACATCTATAACGGAAAAATGAATGCCAGCGAATGGAACTTCGCAAAATGGCTTCCTCACGTATGGTCCGAGGACAAGAAGACACGGTATGTGGCTTCCTGTAAGGAAGAAGCCAGCGACGTATTTTACGAGCTGGTCAAGATTTTTCGTATGCGTTCTGAGGATGAGCAGAATAAGAAGAATCAGCTTCCGAAGCCATATTATATCATGTTCGTGTCAGATGCATCGGTGCTTGACGGTGAGCTGATCACAAAATATGTGTGTGAAGGCCAGGCGTGTGTAGGTCTTACCACTCTGATCATGGCGGAAAGCTGCGACCAGCTGCCGAATCAGTGTGATTATGTCATCGAAAAGGATGATGATTTCCAGGGCTGCTATCAGCTGTCAGATGCAAAGCGGTGTCCGCTGCGGTTTGATGAGGTGACAGCTTCTGAACTGGAGAGCATGGCGAGACGCATCTCAGGAATCGAAGTGAAAGAGGTAGAGAAGGGCGGAGATATTCCGAACGCACTGACCTTCTTTGAAATGTTCCATGTGAACCGTCCGAGTGAACTGAAGGCGGAGGAGCGGTGGAGAAAAAACCGAAACTACGAGAACATGAAGGCTGAGGTTGGTGTGAAAGCCGGCGGAGAACTCTGCTACCTGGATGTTCATGAGAAATATCACGGGCCACACGGTCTGGTAGCAGGTACTACAGGCTCCGGTAAATCCGAGACACTTCAGACCTATATGCTGTCTCTGGCGCTGAACTTCAGTCCGGATGATATCAGCTTTTTTATCATCGACTACAAGGGAGGCGGTATGGCAAACCTTTTCAACGGCCTGCCGCATCTGATCGGACAGATTTCAAATCTTTCGGGAAACCAGGTACGAAGAGCCATGGTTTCTATCAAGAGTGAAAACAAGCGCAGACAGCGGGTATTTAATGAGCACAACGTAAACAACATCAACCTGTACACGAAGCTGTATAAGAATGGTGAAGCAGCTGTACCGGTGCCGCATCTCTTCATTATTATTGATGAGTTTGCTGAGCTGAAGAGAGAAGAGTCAGAATTCATGAAAGAACTGATCAGCGTGGCACAGGTAGGACGAAGTCTTGGCGTGCACCTGATTCTGGCGACACAGAAACCGAGCGGTACGGTAGATGACAATATCTGGAGCAACTCGAAGTTCCGTCTTTGTCTGCGTGTCCAGGACCGTCAGGACAGTAATGATATGCTGCACAAGCCGGATGCGGCCTATATCACTCAGGCCGGACGCTGCTATCTGCAGGTCGGTAATGACGAGCTGTACGAGCTCTTCCAGTCCGGATACAGCGGCGCGGCCTATGATGAAAACGCAGATTCCTTCCAGTCAGGAATCGCATCGATGATCTCCATGACGGGTAAGGCGGCGCTGATCGGAAGCAATTTAAAGAGAAAGCAGCAGACAGAGCTTCGCCATACCTGGGTCTGCAACCTGATTCAGATCATGCAGCAGACGGCGGCAGACCGCGGACAGACCATGGAACAACTGGCAGACAGCCCGGATGCATTAAAGGCAATCTATCAGAAGCTGGCATTTTTTGAGATTGATTATCAGGAGAGTGATTACAACTCAAGACGTCTGGAAGAACTGCTGCAGCTTTATATTGCCATGGCCCGGCTGGTCGGGCAGGAGGAAAAGCGATCCATAGACGAGGAGGTGCGCGAGCTTCTCAAATATGTGGATGAAAACAATGTGAAGCTGCCGGAACAGAAGGTAAAGACCCAGCTGGATGCTATGGTTGAATATCTGGCAAAAACTGCGAAGGAATTCGGCTATAATCATAAATTCCAGCTTTGGATGCCGCTTCTTCCGGTATCATTTCCGATCGAGAAGCTGGCTGGCTATTCGGAGCATATTTTTGATGGCCTCCAGTGGCCGGAGGCACAGGAGGAGTGGACCTTGGAAGTGCCGGTCGGTTTGTGTGATGACCCGGTAAGTCAGGCACAGATGCCGCTGGTCTTAAGCTTTTCCGAAGACGGACACCATGCGTTCTGCGGTATGATCGTAAGCGGTAAGAGCACGCTGCTTCAAACTTTGTTCTACGCGATGATCCACAAGTATTCACCAGATTATGTGAATTTATATGGAATTGATTTCAGCAGCCATATGTTGTCTGCATTTGAATATGCGCCTCATGTGGGCGGCATCATCTATGAGGATGATGCGGAAAAGATGGACAAGTTCTTCCACATGATCGAGGAGATGCTGGAGAGCAGAAAGAAGCTGTTCAAGGGTGGAAACTACAGCCAGTATGTGCGTGCTAACGGTGTGAAGACACCGGCAATCATCGTGGCAATCGATAACTACGCAAACTTCCGCGAGAAGACGGACAATCGGTATGAGGAAGTCATGATGCATCTGGCACATGACGGTGTGGGCTATGGCATTTTCCTTGCGATCACTGCAGGTGGTTTTGGTTCTACAGAGATTCAGACGAAGGTGGGAGACAACATTAAAACGGTGGTCTGCCTGCAGATGAATGATAAATTCCAGTATGCAGATGCGATGCGTGTACCTCGCGTGGAAAATCTTCCGGAGGCTAATATCAAAGGCCGCGGACTGGCTTTGGTCGGTGAGCGTATTCTTGAGTTCCAGACGGCACTTCCGCTGGAGGCCGAGGATGATTACCAGAGAATGGAAAAAATTGAGGCAGAGTGCAGAAAGATGCAGGATGCATGGAAAGGACACCGCGCCCGTCAGATCCCGGTTATTCCGGAGAAGCCGATCTGGTCTGAATTTGAGACTTTGGCAGATGTTGAGGTCATGTTTGAGGATGACAGACATCTTCCGTTTGGATATGACATGGAGAGTGCGGCTGCCTATGGAATTGATTTGAGCAGAACCTTTTGCTATACCGTTTCTGGCCGCATGAGAACCGGAAAGACCAATGCGATCAAAGCGCTGATTCACTCTGCACACAGAAAAGGCGGACATCTTGTTGTCATTGAGCACCAGAGCGATGAACTGCAGTCTGCGGCAGCAAAGGCAGGCGCAGAGTACATCAACAGCCAGACTCAGCAGGGGGAATTCTTCAAGAACCTGCTTGAGGTGGTCAAGGAGAGAAATCTACTGAAAAAGCGGCTTGTCAGTGAAGGAGCGGAAGAGGAGATTTACGAGAAGATGCAGGCGCAGGAGGCGTATCACATCTTCATCTCGGATATGGAGACCTTCATCAATTCTGTATATAAGCCGGAGGAAGGTGTCATCAATATTCGTCCGTTCTTAGAGAACCTTACGGAGAAGGGAAAGCAGCTTAACCTGTATTTCTATATCGGAATCAATCCGGATACGATCGCTTCGGTACTGGGACTCAGGGTTTATGAAAACATAGTGGGATACCGCACCGGTGTACACTTCGGCGGAAATGTATCCAACCTGCGCTATATGGATTTCAGCAATATGAGTTACACCGAGCAGGCGAAGACCTGTAAGGCAGGAATCGGTATGCTGCCGCTGGCAAATGAAGAGACTGTCAGCAAGGTAGTTGTACCGCTGGTAAAAGGGTGATAAGCTATGGTTTCCATGATGATATATGATGCCCGTCAGCAGGAACATGAGATGATGAGAACAACGATCCGCAGAATGGCGGCACGCCTGTCTGACGAACAGTGGAAGCTGAGTTTTTTCGACAGGAAGGAATCGGTTGAGGATTTTCTGCGGGACAGTCCGCTTATGGATCTTGCGTGCTATGATGTGGCTTCCCCAGGTGGGATTGATTATCTGGAAAAGATGCGCAGTCAGTACCGGGACATACAGCTTTTGCTGATTGCAGAGCCCACCATGTCTCCGATGGAATATATCCGGCCGACCATACTGGCATCGGCGCTGATCTTAAGACCGCTCTCGGAAGCGCAGCTATATGACTGTCTGGCAGATATCTGGGAAATGTGCCGAAAAAACAATTCGTCCGGGCAGGAGGAAAGACTGGTGATCGAAGCGAGAGAGGGGAAGACCTACGTCCCGTTTTCCAAAATCTACTATTTTGAAGCCAGAGAAAAAAAGATTTACGTAAGACTTAAAAATCAGGAACTGACGTTTTATGACACACTGGAAAATTTGTTGGAAAGACTTCCGGATACGTTTGTACGCTGCCACCGAAGTTTCATTGTCTGTAAAAACAGGATTCATAGGGTGCTGCTGTCAAAAAACAGTATCGAACTGGAACAGGGTATGGAGATCCCTCTGTCGCGCAGTTACAAATCCGCTTTCAAGGAGATAGTATGATTTATATTTTAGAACTGGCAGAATTTGAGATTCTGGCAGCGGCAAAGGGTATGACTTCCTACTATGGATTCCCTTCGGCTGAGGAGTATGACAGGCGGCAGGGCAGCTATGCGGTACATCGGATGCTGCAAAACGAAATCCTGAAGCAGGAGCAGGACAGCCTGGTTATTCAGCAGCCGATCGCCTCCTATATGGACAGAATCGTTAAGGCAGACCGCCTGCTGGTAATTGACCGGGGACAGTATCAGCAGCCGCGGCAGTGTATTTATTATATGGAAGGATCGCCGGAAAACGATGCTGAAGCATGTATCTGCATGGAAAACAGCGCGGTGGATAAAAGCAGAGTATTTCTCAGTGCTATGAGTGTGGAAGAATTATTCCGCCAGATGCAGGATCTGGGGCAGATGCCGGTGCCGCATCTTAAGGAAGAATTGGGGGAGCTGGATTTTCCCGGACAGTGGGAGAAATATCTGCCGGATACTCTGACAGAAAAGCTGAATCAGGGACTTCTGGCAGACTCAGAAGAACTGGTGGGTGAGACAGGAGTTCATGTGGTTGTCACGCTGAGAAATAAGGCGGACGGAAATATGTCAAAGCGTATGGTTCTGGTGGACTCACCACTGGAATACGGAATGCTGCTTCAGACCGCAGGCAGAACAGAATGGAAGCGGTATGAGCCAGAGTATTTGATGAAAATGATAAGAAAATGGTGGAGGGGTGAGGTATGATACTGGTCGATATTTACGTTCCGGGAGTAAATCAGACATATGATTTCAGTCTGGACGAGAACACGAAGATTTCCTTCCTTTTAGAAGAGGTCAGCGGCATGATCTGCCAGAAGGAACAGTGCAGCCTGACAGGAAATGTGAAGGAGCTGCTGCTGGTCAGTCGCGGGAAAAAGAAGATCTTAAATTCGGATCTGACGCTGGCAGATTACGGTATTACGCAGGGTGAACAGCTCATGCTGGTGTAGTCAAATGGGAAAACTGGTTATTCAGCCTGACAATCTGGTCATTCGTCGGGAATTGGTCAAAAAGAAAAAACAATATGATAAACTGCAATCATCAGAAAGGAGAAGAGAATGTTCACAGTAGTGATTCAGGCACTTACAGATTCCTCACAGGAACTGCAGCAGTGCATAAGGAGTCTGAATGGACAGATTCAGGAAGTGGAACACCTTATTTCCTCAATCAGACGGATATCAGATTTTGATGAAGTGATCCATTCCCTTCGCCGCCGTATGGAAGATATGAATACAGAGAGGCAGAAGCTGATCGATATGCTCACGACACTGAACCAGATCCAGCGGATGTATATGCAGTGCGAACGAAATATCACCGACTATGGAGATCATGTGCGGCAGGTTAATTATTACCGAAGCATGGATGTGATTCATCTGGATTATGTGAAAAAGAGCATGAGCGGATACCACATCAGATAGGAGAAGAGAAAATGGCAGATATAATTGAAATCAACATTGGGACGCTGGGAAATGACATTACCCAGATGGAAACAGAAATCAATGCCCTTCGTGATGGGATGAAAAAAACATTTGAGTCTGTCACCGAGCTGGATGCCATGTGGAGCGGACCGGCAAATGATGCATTTAATCAGGCATTCAGCGCAGACCATCAGGCCATGAATGAGATGTGCAGGATTCTGGACAGTCTGGTGGACTACATGGAAAATGCCAGAGATGAGTATCGCAGATGTGAAGCGGCTGTTTCGACGGAGATTGATACGATCCGTATATAGGGAGGAAGGAAGATGGGAATTACAGGAAGTGTAGAACTGCTTGTAACGCCGGAGGTCTTGAATCAGAAGGCAGCAGAAGTCGAGAAGAATGTTGCGAATATGAAGACAAGATTCGAGAACATGAAGAGGCTGGTGGAAAAAAGCAAAGGCTACTGGGTAGGAGAGGCGGGAGATCAGCATCGCCAGAACTACACTGATCAGATGGAAAATATCGATATCGTGCTCCGTCGTCTGGGAGAGCATCCGGGAGATTTAAGAGTGATCGCTCAGACCTATTCGACGACCGAGCTGAGGATTGAAGAGACAATTATTCAGGCGCTTCCGGGCGATGTGTTGTAGAGAGAGGAGGAATAGAGGATGGCAAGGAGTCTGAGTGCAATCCGTATGGATTTCTCAAAGGCAAAGCGTCAGGCAGGTGAGCTGGAAACGGTGGCAGGAAACTTGAAAAACCTTTCCGAGAAAAAGCTGGAAGGGACGCTGAATGATCTGGCGGCTCACTGGACTGGAGACAATTCGGTCAAGTACATAGGCAAGGGGCAGCAGCTGGCGGGAAATATCAATAAGACTGCCAATGCGCTGGATGATGTGGCGCAGGCAATCCGGGATATTGCAGAGGTGATCTACGAGGCAGAGATGGAGGCATGGGAAAGAGCCCATGACCGTGACTAAGTTAGTAATAAAATTTTAAATAAAAATTATTTCAAGGAGGATTTTCATTATGGCATTAATCAGAGTGACATCATCACAGGTAACAAGTACAGCAACTCAGCTGAGAGATTACAATCAGAATTTCAACTCTCAGGTACAGGCGCTCCAGAGTTCAGAGGAGAGCTTAAACGGTATGTGGGATGGTCAGGCCAATGACGCATTCCATGCAGCATTCAACAACGATAAAGAGTATATGACCCAGTTCTACAATCTGATCAACAAGTACTGCGAGGCACTGGATCAGATCGCAGCTGAGTATGACAAAGCTGAGAGCATGAATACCGATACCGCAACAAAGAGAAGCTTCTAACTTATTATACGAAACGACAAATCACACAGACGATGGCAAAGAAAAGGAGATTAAAATTATGGCAATGACAGGCAGTTTATTAGTAACCCCGGAGAAACTGATGGAGACTTCATCTGAATTCAGCAACTGTATGTCTCAGGTACAGAGCCTGACAACCAGCATGATGGATCTGATTCACGGTATGAATTCATTTTGGGAAGGCGAGGCAGCTTCCGCATACAACAACAAATTCAATGAGCTTCAGGACGACATCCAGAAGATTCACACCATGATCAATGAGCACGTAACAGACTTAAATGAGATGGCAACCATCTACAAAAACGCAGAGAGTAAGAGCCAGGAGATCAGCCAGGCACTGTCTGGAAACGTACTGTAATTGAACGCAGATAAGCAATCCCCCGCTTCAAGTGCGCAGAGCACTAAGCGGTGGGTATAAGGGGGGATGCTTATGTCAGTGGGGCATTAAAAGCCCCCACTGACAAACGGCGAAGCCGTCTGCGTTCATGAGGAAGTAGCGAAGCGGATTCCGAATGTCCGCTTTACATGCAATGCTATCTCAGGCAAATGACAAATGGATAGATGTTTGTCATTTGCCTGAGAAATGAAATTAAAACCAGGGGAAATGTTATGGCAAAAATATTTCGGTTTACTCACCAGGAAATCAGTCTGATGATGATGATCATGGATATGGAGACAATAAAAGGATTTGATCAGATTATACCTTTAGACGTACAGGATATTGCAGTTCAGTGTAAAGAGTCACTGATTAGAAAGAAATATTTACTGGAGGATCAAGATAAAAAAATAACAGTTTCGGAGGCAATGGAACTGGATTTTGAAGTCATGAAAACCCCCTATGGCTTTTTAGTAATGGATTATGAAAAAACTGGCGGCAGTCACAAGAGGATGGTCATGTATTTCAGGGATGACGCTATTATTTGTGTAAGTAAAGAAGACGAATATGAAGTGTTGTGGATCCCTTTTTTGCCTTTGGCGATAGGAGCAATAAGTAATTGGGTTGGTTCATTTAGAAATAATATATCGGACCTGTCCGAAAGCTGCGATATACAAACAGCTTCAAAATTATGGAGTGAATATTGTAATCATGCAGCTGATAGTGAAATTTGGAGATTTACAGGTTACGAAAACAGGAAAGAAGATTTGAGAATTGATGTAATTGGAACAAAGACAGAGCAGATTCTGTTTCATTATAAAGAAGACAAGGTGATTGTTTCCAGACCAGATCAAGTGCAGTGGATGAATACAATAATCAGATGGATAGCACCAATTCATGGTAAAGCAATCAAAGCGGGGATGTAGATATGGATTACTATAAAATATCAGAAGGAAGAGTGCTTCAACAAGCAGATAATATAGAAAATCATGCAGATGAAATCAGAAGAATCCAGGAGGATGTTTTGACAATCCATAGGGGATTGAGGCATAAGCTGGAGGGCATGTCAAATATTTCTGTCAGATTGAAACGAATCGAGGATGATATTCTTGCAGAAGCAGTACAGATGTCGTCACTTAATTCTGCGTTGAGCAGAATAGCTGCACACTATAGAAATGCAGAGAATAATGTGAAAGATTATGGAATAGATAAATCAATATTACAGGAAGGGGCAGAATTAACTGCTAATCAAAACGGTGAGGATACAAACACTGGACTTGAAAATTTTCTGGCAGGAATTCGCAGTCTTCTCGTTTCATGGGGGATTATCAAAGCCGAAAAACAGGAACGTGCAGAGGGTGAAAAGGTAACGGAAGCTCAGGAAAAAGAGATGGATCGCTACATGCAGGACGAAATTGCAAAAGTTTTAAAAGAAAAGCGCTTTTCAAAAAAAACCTGGGACAATGCAGACGCTGCAGAAAGAGAAAAAATTTTAAAAGAGTATTTTCAGCGAATTGCGGGAATTATGGGACTTACAATAGATCCTTTGGAATTCGATTATCAAGAATCTGAGGATGGTTATTATACTATGGGCGGATACAGCAGGCGCACAAAAAAAATCACATTGAATCGTTGGGTTTTGGAAAATATAGACAATTCATATAGTCTGATGAAGACAATTTCTCATGAATTGCGGCATGCTTACCAGAATGCTGCTGTAGAAAATCCAGATCAATTTGTCGTTTCAGATGAAAGACTCAAGACTTGGGAAGATAACATAAATAATTACAAACAACAGAGTGGATTCATGAAAGAAGGCATGAATGATAAAGATGCATATAAGGCATACCGGAGTCAGACAATCGAAAAGGATGCACGAAATTTTGCAAAACAATAGGTGTGAGTTATGTCAGAAAAATGGAAAAGGTTTATTATATTACCAATGAGCATCTTTGTATGCGGTTTTATCTTCGCATGTTCAGGAGATGATCAGGAACAAGGGATACTGGAATATGATACTAGTACAGAGCAGAATATGGAAAGGGGAAAAGCAGAGATGGAAAGAACAGAATGCATAGTAATGCTGAAGAATTGTCTTGGATGTGGGGATCGTACGGCAGATAGTCTGCTTCAGACAATAGAGGCAGCAGATATTTCCGGGATAACAAATATAAGTTTGCACCAGGAGAAAAATCCCAGAATCCTTGAAATAGGTGCAGCGGATTCACAACTGTATTACGTGTATATTGAAAAAGGTTATTTTATTAGCAGAATATGCAGTCAGGATCTAAATGGAGAAAAAATATATGAAGCAATAGAATAATCTACAGTTAGTGGGAGACAGCTATGGAAGAATTCAAGGTAGTAACAAAAAAACTTCGCACTGCCGGAGATCAGGTCTCGCAGATGGCGAGGGAGATGGAGTCGATGAATGAATCTGTGCGGAGAATCCGAAGCAATCTCCGAAATAAGATTGTCCGGGAAGAACAGATTGGGCAACGGCTGAATCAGATATCCGATGCGATGGATGAGGTGGAAAAAAGGATGACCCAATATGCAGGCAAAGCTGGGGTGATCAGTGTCCTTTATAATCAGACAGAGCAGAAGGTCAGAGAATTTGGAACGGTGAAGGATTCTGGAGTAATTACCGGAGCTGGAGCGGCTGTCGTCGGAGCTGGTGGTGCGATGAGTACCGGAGGCGGTGAAGGAGGCGGAGCTGGTGGCGGTGGAGGAAGAGGAGGAGCAGAATCTGAAACCGGAACTGAAGAACCGAAGAAATCGGTTGCCTGGGTTGAAGGTCATGTTCAAAAGGATGGGAAAATCGGAGACATCGATACCCATGGAGAAGCATCAGGAGAAATTGGCGGAGCATCCTATGATACTAAATTGACGAGCGGTATCAAATGGAAGCAGGAAAAAGACGAGAATGGGAATATTACCAGAAAACTTGAGGACTTGAGTCTGATCGGTGCATCGATTGTAGGAGAAGCGCATCTCCTTAAGGGAAGTGCCAAAGGCAACATAGGTCTGCTTGGCGGTGAGGTAAATGCCACAGTCGGAAAAGTATCTGCTAAAGGTGAAGTCAATGCATCCTTATATCAGAACGGAAAGCTGAGTCCACAGTTAAAGGCCGGTGTAGGAGCCTCAGCAGTAGGAGCAGAGGGAGATGCTAATGTGACTCTGGGAACAGACAACACAAATGTGCATACAGATGCTGAAGGAAAGCTTGGAGTGGCAAAGGCGGAGGCAGAGGCGCAGCTCGGAAAGATTACATATAAGACGGAAGATGGCAGTGAGGTCGTCGAAGGCTATGGTGTGAGTGCGAAAGCCGGTGCCGAGGCATATCTGGCGGAAGGCAAGGTGTCTGGTGGTGTTACAATTTTGGGAATTAAAATTGATGCAGGAATCAGCGGAAAAGCCGGAGGAGTAGGGGCAACGGCCAGCGGATGTGCGACCACGGGCGGCGTAAAAGCTTCGGTGGGCCTCGGACTGGGACTGGGACTTGGGCTTGATATCAGTGTTGACTGGACGGGCTTTAAATGGGGCTGGTAATTTAAGTAGATGAGTTGTAAGATAGACTATATGAAAACTTTTCGGGAGGAAAATAATATGTATAAAGATTTATTGCCGGTTGGCTCTGTAGTTCAGTTAAAGGGCGGAGTGAAGCGCCTGATGGTTTGCGGACGTGTTGTGGCAGGAGGAGAACAGGGCGAAATCCACGATTATGTGGGATGCTATTATCCGGAAGGGATCGTGGATTCTTCTCAGTTGTTTTTCTTTGAGCAGGATGCGATTGAAGATGTGTTCTTTATCGGATTTCAGGATAAGGAAGAGATTAATTTCAAAAGAAGTGTTCTGGCGCAGTTAGACGAAGGAACTCTGGCAGTAGAGGATGGGCAGATTGTATTAAAACAAAAGTAGGAGAATACTATGACAGGAAGTAAAATTATAATGTGCGTAGAGATCGGCCTGATGTTCCTTGGCCTGATCTTTCTGGGGATCAGCATCGGTGTGAATCGGATGATCGCGCATAAAGCCGGAGTGTGTACATATGACGTATCGGCTACAGTGATAGCAGTGAATGAATCCTCCAGCTACAATTCCATGGATCATATGACACGAGTCAGCTGGTATCCAGTTTATGAATATACGATATCGGGCAAAACGGTACGCGCCGTCTCTAAGGTAGGTGGAATGAAGTCCAGCTTTCAGGTTGGCCAGAAGGTAAACTTGAAAATCAATCCTCAGAATGTGGAGGAATTTTATAATGAAAACGATCAGACATCATTGCTGCAGATGGTATTTGGGATTGTAGGTCTGGTGCTGCTGGCAGCCGGTGTTGTGACTGTGTTTGTATCGAAAAAAATTTTAGGATAGTGACAAAGTAAATGAAGCAGGGAAAAGCAGGGTTTATGAGCAAGGTAAAAATGTGGCTTGTGATGACAGTGGCAGCAGCAGTTATGAATGCCGGTGGTGCACAGGCGGCGGAAATGTTCTATTCGGATCGGGAGCTTATGACGGCTACACAGATTGCATACTATGATTTTTCCAGAGAACAGCTGGCAGATCACGGAGGTCGTGCCACCGTGCGGGAACTTCTACAGGAAGGCGGACGGCTGCGAAATCTTCAGAGCGCCTGGAACAATGCAGAAGAAGGTCTGGCTAAAACCATGGCAAAAAGAAATCTTGAGCTTTATGAGGAAATGGTTTCTTCCGATTCTGTGTGCGGAAGCTGGTATGTGGTTGATGTCAATGACAGAAATGAAGAAGACGGGTTCTATGCGGTGCTGATCGAGACGAACGCAGATCAGGCAATCGTGGCTTTTCGGGGATCAGAGTCCTATGATTCCAATCAGCTTGTGAAGGACTGGATCAACGCGGATTTCGGACTGCTGATGGATCAGGATACCACACAGCAGAAACAGGCAGAAGCTTATATGGCGGATATTGAAAAACAGTTTTCCTACGCGAACTATGCAGTGACCGGACATTCTCTCGGCGGCAATCTGGCCGTTCATGCGGCTATTGCAGCACCAGACGCAATGAAAGAAAAACTGATGGAGACGGTAAACTTTGACGGGCCGGGGTTTTCAGAAGCATATTTAAGCAGACATCAGGAAGAAATCAGCCAGGTCGGACATCAGATCAGGCTGTATCGATGGTCTCTGGTGGGAGCACTGCTGACTCAGCCACAATGTGTGACATCCCGGATTGTACAGGTAACAGAGGATATCAAACCGCTGGAAGAAGTGAGATCTAATTATCTCAGGCATTCTACGGCGTTTATTGACTTTCGGGATGGTATGGTTCAGGATGGTACTGAGAGTCTTCTTTCCATGAGTATGGGAGTGTGGTCACGGAAGGTGGATCAGCAGATTATGGAAAAGAGAAAAAATTTGGAAACTGAAAAAAGTTCCAAAGCAAATGCCGGATAAAAATGCGGCAAAAGACGATATCTCCATGCTGGATATGGATCTGATCAACGAGATCACAGAGATCTTCATGATGCACAACATTGAGACCGAGATCATCGCAGCCAGCATCCGCAATCCGATCCATGTGATCGACTGCGCAAAAGCAGGCGCAGACATCGCGAAGTTCCAGGCGGATTATAAGGCGGTGTTTGGGGAGTAAGCAGTAGAAACGTGCAATAATTAAAAAATCTCTTGCGTTTTTCTAGAATACGCATATACTAGAGATAACAGAGTTGCCCAGAGCCAACATGGCATTGGAGACCAGGCTGAGTCATGTACTCAGCCTTTTTACGTTAAGGAGATATATTACAGAACACAAATTGCATATGGCTTTTCGCTTGCAAAGTGCATAGAAGCTCCTTATGAGCAGAGCCACACACAAGTGACGGATCTTAGTTCCAAGATTAAATCCACGCAAAAATGCTGATATCCAGACAGATATCAGCATTTTTGCGTTTGCTTTTCAAATTATATGTGCCAGAACAGCCAGTGAAAATTAGTTCCCATTAATGGATCTCTTCACATAAGTCGTATGCAGCAGATGATGCGCCTTCTCGCTTCCCGGTTCGCCCAGGTAGGTGGAGTAGAGCTCTTTGATTGCCGGATTCTCGTGAGACTTCCGGATCGGGTTGTTCTTGTCGGAATCGTACAGCACCTTTGCACGCAGGGCGCGGATATCCACGGTGTTGCGCACGTAGCCAGGCTGCTGCGGCTGGCCGCCGCCGTTGATACATCCGCCCGGACAGCCCATGATCTCGATGAAGTGGTAATTGGCTTCGCCGGCTTTTACCTTCTCAAGCAGCTTCTTCGCATTGCCGAGGCCGGAAGCTACGGCTACCTTGACATCCAGTCCTGCAACCGGGTAGGTCGCTTCCTTGATGCCGTCCATGCCGCGGACATCGGTGAAGTCGAGACTTGCCAGTTCCTCGCCGGTCAGAGTCTCTACTGCGGTACGAAGTGCGGCTTCCATAACACCGCCGGTTGCGCCGAAGATCACGGCCGCGCCGGTTCCAAGTCCCAGAGGTGCGTCAAAGCCCTCATCCGGGAGTGCCTGGAATTTCAGGCCAACCTTGCGGATCATGCGTGCCAGCTCACGGGTGGTCAGAGAGAAATCGACATCCGGAACGCCGTTGGCGGCTTGATCCGGTCTCTGTACCTCGAATTTCTTTGCGGTACAAGGCATGATGGATACGGATACGATATCCTTCGGGTCCAGCCCCATCTTCTCTGCGTAGTAGGATTTGGCGATCGCGCCAAACATCTGCTGCGGAGATTTACAGCTGGACAGATTCTCTGTCATGTCCGGAAAATAATGTTCACAGTATTTGATCCATCCCGGGGAACAGGAGGTGATCAGCGGAAGGACACCGCCGTTCTGGACGCGGTCCAGGAACTCGTGTGCTTCTTCCATGATGGTCAAGTCTGCACTGAAGTTGGTGTCGAATACTTTGTCGAAACCGATTCTCCGGAGTGCTGCCGCCATCTTGCCTTCCACGTTGGTGCCGATCGGATAGCCGAATTCCTCGCCGAGACCTGCGCGGACAGCCGGAGCGGTCTGCACGATCACATGCTTGGCCGGGTCTGCGATTGCGGCTAAAACATCGTCTACCTGAGTTTTCTCCTGAAGAGCACCGGTCGGGCAGACTGCGATACACTGACCACAGGATACGCAGCTTGTAGCGCCCAGCCCCATATCAAAGGCAGAGCCGATGAAGGTGGCGAAGCCGCGCATGTTTGGACCGATAACGCCGATTCCCTGTACCTTCTCACACACTGCGGAGCAGCGGCGGCACAGGATACATTTGCTGTTGTCACGGATCATATGGACTGCGCTGTCGTCGATCATGGACGGGGTGCGCTCGCCATCGTAGTAATCTTCGTTTTCCACGCCCAGTTCCTTAGCCATCTGCTGCAGCTCACAGTTTCCGCTGCGGACGCAGGACAGGCACTTGCGGTCATGGTTGGATAAGAGCAGCTGCAGTGTCTTTCTGCGGGACTCCAGCACCTTCGGGGTGTTGGTCCATACTTCCATCTTATCGTTGATCGGGTAAACGCAGGAAGCAACCAAGCTTCGCGCTCCCTTGACTTCCACCACACACATACGGCAGGCGGCAATCTCATTGATCTCCTTCAAAAAACAGAGAGTCGGGATCTCAATGTTTGCCAGCCGGGCAGCTTCCAGAATGGTGGAACCTTTTGGAGCGCTTACTTCTATGCCGTTAATTTTAATTGTAATATTCTCCATATCAATTCTCCTCCATTACTGTTTGTAGATTGCGCCAAATTTACACTTCTCCATACAAGCACCGCACTTGATACACTTATCGTGATCGATGATGTGAGGATTCTTGACGCTTCCGATAATGGCTCCGGCCGGGCAGTTGCGTGCACACAGAGTACAGCCCTTACACTTGTCCGGATCGATGTGGAAGGAAAGCAGTGCCTTACATACCCCTGCAGGACAGCGTTTCTCTTTGATGTGCGCCTCATATTCGTCGCGGAAGTAGCGGAGGGTGGACAGTACCGGATTCGGTGCGGTCTGGCCCAGTGCACAGGCGGAATTGTCTTTGACGTAGTAGCAGAGCTCTTCCAGCTTCGCCAGATCGTCCATCGTGGCCGTGCCGTGGGTGATCTTGTTCAAGATCTCAACCATGCGCTTCGTGCCGATACGGCAGGCAGTACATTTGCCGCAGGATTCCTCGACGGTGAATTCCAGGAAGAACTTGGCGATATCGACCATACAGTCGTCCTCGTCCATGACGATCAGTCCGCCGGAACCCATCATGGAACCGATGGAGATCAGGTTGTCATAGTCGATCGGAATATCGAAATGCTCTGCCGGGATACATCCGCCGGATGGTCCGCCGGTCTGAGCAGCCTTGAACTTCTTGCCGTTGGGGATGCCGCCGCCGATTTCCTCAAGCACTTCGCGGAGCGTGGTTCCCATGGGGATCTCGACCAGACCGGTGTTGTGGATCTTGCCGCCCAGAGCGAATACCTTGGTGCCCTTGGACTTCTCCGTACCCATGGAAGAGAACCATTCCGGGCCGTTGAGGATGATCTGCGGGATGTTGGCATAAGTCTCTACGTTGTTTAAAATGGTTGGCTTTCCGAACAGACCCTTCTGAGCCGGGAACGGAGGTCTCGGTCTTGGCTCACCGCGGTTGCCCTCGATGGAGGTCATCAGCGCGGTCTCCTCGCCGCAGACGAATGCGCCTGCGCCCAGACGTAAGTCGACATCGAAATCAAAGCCGGTGCCGAAGATATCTTTGCCGAGCAGTTCCATCTCGTGTGCCTGATCGATTGCGATTTTCAGCCGCTGTACCGCGATCGGATACTCTGCACGCACGTAAATGTAACCCTGGTTGGCACCGATGGCATAACCTGCAATCGCCATGGCCTCCAGAACCGCATGCGGGTCGCCTTCCAGAATGGAACGATCCATGAATGCACCCGGATCGCCTTCATCGGCATTACAGCAGACATATTTCTGATCGGCATCGTTGCCCTTGGCCAGCTTCCATTTGAGGCCGGTCGGGAATCCGCCGCCGCCGCGTCCGCGCAGACCAGAGTCCAGGAGACACTGGATGACGTCGTCCGGGGTCATCTCGGTCAGAACCTTGCCCAGTGCCTGATAGCCGCCGGTGCCGATGTACTCTTCAATGACTTCCGGGTTGATGATACCGCAGTTGCGCAGTGCGATGCGGTGCTGTTTCTTGTAGAAATCGGTGTCGATCAGTGCCTTGATACCGGACTGAGTCACAGTCTCCTGATACAGAAGGCGGGTTACAACACGGCCCTTCAGTAAATGCTCCTGCACGATCTCCGGGATATCTTCTACCTTGACCATAGAGTAGAAGCTGGCATCCGGGTATACGATCATGATCGGTCCCAGTGCACAAAGGCCATGACATCCGGTCTGGACTACGGATACTTCCTCTTCCAGTCCGGCTTTTTTGATCTCTTCTTTCAGTGCTTCCATAATCTGCTGGCTTCCGGAGGAAGTACATCCTGTTCCGCCGCAAACCAATACATGTGAACGATACATTTGCGCTCCTCCTTATTTGATGTCTGCTGAATTCAGGGTGTAGGCTTCTACAACATGACCGCCGATCAGATGGCGCTCTACAACTTCAGCGGCCTTCTCGGCGTTCATTTTGATGTAAGTTACTTTTGGCTGACCAGGTTCCATGACTTCTACGATCGGCTCATACTGGCACAGGCCGATGCATCCGGTCTGGGTGACTGCGATCCGGTCGGTCAGACCCTTCTCCTGCACCAGGTTGGACAGGGTGGTCAGAACCGGTCTTGCACCGCTTGCGATGCCGCAGGTAGCCATACCGACTACGACGCGGGTGTGCGTGTGGTCCTCGGAACGCAGGCTTACCTGATTCTGCATCTTCTCGCGGATTGCTCTCAATTCTTCAAGGCTTTTCATTGTGATTCCTCCAATTCTGCATGTTCGTTTAGCAGTTACGGCTACAGGGACGATCGCGTCAATAGACTGCGCCGCCGTCTGTCTCCAGTTTGTTTTCTGTCAAATATTCCTTAATATAATCCGAAACGTCCGGTGTGTCGAACGGTACGTCTCCGAGGATCTGGCGAAACTCCCGTGTGTCCATGGTAAAAGACTTTCCATTATATATGTACTGATAGAGAAAATCGGTATCCGGATGGTAGATGACCAGCATGTGAATGGTGCCGGTCAAGTCTCCGAGCGGCATGCGGTCGATATGAGACAGTCCGAAAACAGCGGTGACACAGGTACCTTCCCCCGGTTTTGATGTGATGGAAAAGGAACCGCCGGTGCTCTCAGCAGCATATTTGAAAAAGGGGACGCCAAGTCCGACTTTACGGGTGGTACGGCTGGTAAAGAACGGGTCTGTCACCTTCAAAACCTGTTCCGGTGTCATACCGCAGCCGTTATCCTCAATGGTAATGGTCAGATGATCGCTGGCCTGGTCTGCGTTCACGGTAATGGTTACCAGAGAAGCGCCGGCGCGGGTAGAGTTCTCTGCCACGTCCAGAATATTCAAAGATAGTTCAGGCATCATAGGCGTTATTGATATTTGGCCAGGATACCGGGGATGTCGTCCGGGGTAAGCCGTCCGTAAACCTCGTCATTGATCATCATGACCGGGGCAAGTCCGCATGCGCCGACACAACGGCAGGAATCCAGTGAAAACTTTCCATCCGCCGTGCATTCTCCGTTGGTGATGCCGAGCAGCTCTTCCAGCTTGGAAAAAATAGCTCCTGAGCCCTTGACATAGCAGGCTGTTCCGAGACATACGGAAACCTGATATTGACCTTTTGGTTGTAATGCAAACTGGGAATAAAATGTGGAAATACCATAAATCTTTTCCAATGGAATGCCTGTTTCATCGGAAATCATAGTCTGAACTTCAATCGGAAGATATCCGTAAATTTCCTGCGCCTGCTGCATGATCGGCATCAGATCGCCCTTTGTACCTTTTAGATCGGCAATGACTTTCTTGAGCGCTGCTTCCTGCTCAGGGGTCCCGCCGAAAGGTACCGTTTCTTTTTTGCAAGACATGTTTAACCCTCCTCCTAGAATACTGTTTGTCAAATGTATCTAACATTTTAGCACACAAATGAGAAAAAATCTACAGAAATACATTATTGTTAATAAGATAACATTTCAGTTATTGTTGATTATTCACATGTTCAATGCTATTCTTATGCTATAAGACTGTAGAGAATAGCAACTGGATGATGATAGGACAGGAGGAAGAGGTATGACTGCAAGAGATGTTCAGGAAGCATTGGGTGCAAGAGTCATGGTGGGTGAAGAATTTCTGGACCGCGAGGTGCGCAGCGCCTGCGGCTCTGATATGATGAGCGATGTGCTGGCGTTTTCCAAGGATCACTCCGTTTTGCTGACGGGTCTGTGCAACCCGCAGGTCATCCGCACGGCAGAGATGCTGGATATCGTATGCCTGATCTTTGTGCGCGGGAAGAAACCGGATGACACGCTGCTTGAGATGGCGAGGGAACGCGGCCTGATCGTGATGGAGACCGGCCATCGGATGTTCTCGGCCTGCGGTATGCTGTACAAGGCAGGTCTGGGTGGAGGTGCGGTCTGATGGAGGATGTGATTGCGTTGACATACCATATTTCCCCGGATGATTTCACGCGGGCTGGAGAGGCGAGCAGTGATGTGAAGGGAAAATTAAAGCAGCTGGGTGTCAGCCCGGAGGCGATCCGCAAGGTGGCGATCGCCATGTATGAGGGCGAGATCAATATGGTCATCCATGCGAAGGGCGGCGAGATTACCGTGGAGATTACACCGGAGCGGATTCGGATGATTCTGGCCGATGTGGGACCCGGTATCCCGGATGTCGATCTGGCGATGAAGGCCGGCTACTCGACGGCGCCGGATGAGATCCGGTCTCTTGGATTCGGGGCCGGCATGGGACTGCCGAATATGAAGAAATATACCGATGAGATGAAGATCGAGACAACGCCTGGCGTGGGAACCACGATTAGGATGGAGGTACTGCTGAATGGATAAATTTTATCATTCTGTGCGTCTGGATGAGGAGCTTTGCAAGGGGTGCATCAACTGTATCAAGCGCTGCCCGACGCAGGCGATCCGTGTGCGGAATGGAAAGGCGCAGATCAACAGCAAGTTCTGTATTGACTGCGGAGAGTGCATCCGCGTCTGTCCGCACCATGCGAAGCGTGCGACCTATGACAAGGCGGATGTCATGAAGCGCTACCGCTATACGGTGGCACTTCCGGCACCGTCCCTTTACAGCCAGTTCAACAATTTGGACGATGTGAACATCGTACTGAACGCGCTGCTTTTGATGGGATTTGATGATGTGTTTGAGGTGAGTGCCGCGGCGGAGCTGGTGTCGGAGGCGACGCGGGAATATCTGACGCAGCATGAGGACAACCTGCCGATTATCAGTACGGCCTGCCCCTCGGTGGTGCGCCTGATTCGTGTGCGTTTCCCGAACCTGATCCCGCATCTGCTTCCGTTAAATCCGCCGGTGGAGGTGGCCGCGATGCTGGCCGTGCGCCGTGCGATGGAGCAGACGGGATATGCGCGGGAGCAGATCGGGATCTGCTTCATCTCCCCATGCCCGTCGAAGGTCACGTATGTGAAATCTCCGCTGGGAACGGAGAAGAGCGAGATCGATCATGTGCTGGCGATCAAGGACATTTACCCGCAGCTTCTCTCCTGCATGAAAGCGGTGGGGGAGGATTTGCAGGATCTGAGCACCTCGGGAAAGATCGGGATCAGCTGGGGGCGGAGCGGCGGCGAGGCCGGCGGCCTGTTTACGGAGAATTATCTGGCGGCGGACGGGATTGAGAATGTGATTCGGGTGCTGGAGGATCTGGAGGACCAGAAATTCACCAACCTGAAGTTTGTCGAGCTGAATGCCTGCAATGGCGGCTGTGTCGGCGGTGTGCTGACGGTGGAAAACCCTTACGTGGCGGAGGTCAAGCTGAAACGTCTCCGCAAATATATGCCGGTGGCGCGCAGCCATATGGATACGGAGGATGTGGCGGAGGATCTGGTGCCGTGGACTACGGGCGTTGAATATGAGCCGGTATTCAACCTGGGTGACAATATGAAGGAGAGCTTTGTGCGGCTGAATCAGGTAGAGCGTCTGTGCAGAAAGCTGCCGGGGCTGGACTGCGGTTCCTGCGGTGCACCGACCTGCAAGGCGCTTGCGGAGGATATTGTGCGCGGACAGGCCAGTGAGACGGACTGCGTGTATTATCTGCGGGAGAATCTGCACCGGCTTTCGGAGGAGGTTGCGATTCTGGCGGACGATCTGCATGCCGGGAATACGGGCGGCCAGGAGACGCTGCGGATTTTGAAGGATTATATCCGGCGTATTTCTGAGGAGATGTCCATCCTGGACAACCGGGAGGAAGAGGAAGAAAAGGAGAGCCGAAAACATGACAGTACAGGAGTTGATTGATGGCGGCAAATTTGAGACCGTCCATGCGGGGGAGGATACCGCGCGGGAGATTACAGGGCTGTTCTGCTGTGATCTTCTGAGTATCGCGATGGGACGTGCACCGGCAGGCTCGGCCTGGGTGACGGTTATGGGGAATATCAATACGCTGGCAGTTGCCACGCTGGCGGATGTCGCCTGCATTATCATGGCGGAGGGCGTGGAGCTGGATGAGCTGGTGCGCGCGAAGGCGGCCGCGCAGGGTCTGACGGTGCTGCGGACGGAGCTTCCGATCTTCGATGCGGCGCTGTGGATTCACCAGCAGCTTCATGGTTAATTTAAGCTATGATTTACATATCCATTCCTGCCTTTCCCCATGCGGGGATGATGATATGACACCGGGCAACATCGTGGGTATGGCGGCGATCAAGGGACTGGACGTGATCGCTGTGACGGACCATAATTCCTGCCGGAACTGCCCGGCGGTGCTGAAGCTGGCGGAGGAGTACGGCGTGCTGGCGATCCCGGGGATGGAGATCAACACCTCGGAGGAGGTGCACGCGGTCTGCCTGTTTCCGGAGCTGACGCAGGCGATGGCATTTGACGCCTATGTCTATGAGCGGCTGATGAAATTCCCAAACAACGAGACCATCTTTGGAAAGCAGCAGATCTGCAATGAGGAGGATGTCTGCATCGGTACGGAGCCGTACCTGCTGATCAACAGCGCAGACATCTCCTTTGACGGACTCTGGGAGCTGGTGGAGAGCTTTGGCGGTGTCATGTTTCCCGCCCATGTGGACAAGTCTGCCAACAGCCTGATTGCAAACCTCGGTTTCGTGCCGCCGGACAGCCGGTTTAAGACGGCGGAGGTAAAGGATCTGAAGAAGCTGCACCAGATCCGAAAGGACAATCCGTATCTGGAAACCTGCCGCATTGTCAGTAATTCGGATGCGCATTATCTGGAGCACATCCATGAGCCGGAACTTACGCTTCCGGTTCGTGACCGTTCTGCGGAAGCGGTAATTGCATATCTGAAAGGCCTGTGAACTATTGCCAATATCGTGAAAAACGAGTATACTGACAGAACAGGCTTTTTTTGTGTCATTAAAATGATAGAAATAAGAGGATTAGCGAATGAAAAAGATAGTACAGATTATGTCACTTGCGGCAATGGGTGTTCTGCTGGCGGCACAGCCGGTCTATGCGTCCGTGCAGAGTGTGAGTGGATACAGCAATGCACCGGTGATTGTGGTTGGACAGGCGCCGGAGCAGTCTCCGGCATCCGGCTCGGGAAATGCGGGAAGCGTGCAGCTTCCGGGAGGCGGCAGTACCCCGGGCGGAAGCAGCACCCCGGGCGGTATTCCGGGAAATGCGCCGCAAGGCATACAGTCCCAGGTGGTGCCGGAAGGCGAGGGACATACGCCTCCTGGCGATGAGGGAACCGTTCTTTCACCGGTGATTACGGCAGGTGGCGGGAATGAGGCAGGCCAGCCAGGTCAGGGAAATCAGCTTTCTGCCGGGCAGGCAGCACAGGCGGCACAGGAGCAGGCAGCGGCTCAGGCGCAGGCGGCAGCAGAAGCCCAGGCGGCAGCGCAGGCCCAGGCGGCAGCGCAGGCCCAGGCAGCAGCACAGGCGCAGGCGGCGGCAGAGGAAGCGGCACGGCAGCAGGCAGCGGCGCAGGTCAGTGGCCGTTCCATTGATCCGGGCAGACCGATGGTGGCACTGACTTTTGATGATGGTCCGCAGACCTCCGTGGGCAATCGCATTATGGACTGTCTGGCGCAGTATGGCGGAAAGGCAACCTTCTTTATGGTAGGAGATCGCGTTGCATCCCGCAAAACCGAGGTGCAGCGAATGGTGGCTGAGGGACACGAGGTCGCGAACCACACTATGAATCACAAGTATTTGCAGAAGCTGGGAGCGGCTGAGATTCGGGCGCAGGTAACCAAATGCAACGATGCGATTCAGGCGGCCTGCGGTGTGCGCCCGACTCTGATGCGTCTGCCGGGAGGCAATCACAATGCGACCGTGGTGGCAAATACCCATATGCCGATGATCCAGTGGAACATCGACACGCTGGACTGGAAGACAAAGAATGCAGACAAGACCGTGGCGGCTGTTCTGAATCATGTAAAAGACGGAGATATTGTGCTGATGCATGAACTGTACAGCCAGAGCGGAGATGCGGCCCTTCGGATCATTCCGGAGCTGGTTAATCGGGGCTATCAGCTTGTGACAGTCAGTGAGATGGCGGCCGCGAAAGGAAAAACCTTGCAGGCCGGAAAATTATATTCAGAGTTTCGATAAGAGGGAGTAAAGACGATGCCAGTATTTGATTTCAGTGAGAGCACTGATCCGAAACAACAATCCGAATGCACGTATATGACATTTCCGTCCAACCGGGCGGAGGCTACGCCGGAAGAGCCGATTCTTCTTTTGGACAATCAGAAGCGGAAATGGGAGCACCACTCCTGCGGCATCTTTACCAACCCGGTCAAGCGGACTTCATTTGAGTTTGACGAGGCAGACGGTACGGTCAGCGCGGATATCCTCAAGATCGATTCCCGTTTTGTTAGCCTGCTGAAATGGCTCGGTGAAAATCACATCAGCGTACGCCTGTCCGGTGAGAATCGGGCGGACGGGTATGCGGTATACAAGATTCGCGAGACGGCCTTTGGTGGTGCCACCAAGCTCTCGGCAGAGGACGGGTTTCTTCAATTCATGATCGAACGCCTGCTGGCGAGCAACGCGCCGCTTGAAGAGGAGGCGGAAGAGGATCTGGACGAGGTGGGCGACAACATGAAGCTGACCAGTTTGCAGAGCATTACCGACTTCATGACCTGTGCCGGGCGCACAATGCCGGACAACATCCGTCTCTGGGCCAGAAGAAATCTGGCGGTTGCCCGGTCACACGAGGTGACCCCGGAGGAGCGGCGCCATGCACAGCGCGCGCTTTCCATTATGATGAACATTCAGTGGAAGACCAATTATTTTGAATCCATCGATCCGAAGGAGGCACGCCGGATCCTGGATGAAGAGCTTTACGGGATGGAGCGGGTCAAACAGCGGATCATCGAGACGATCATCCAGATCAACCGCACCCACACCCTTCCGGCGTACGGCCTTTTGCTGGTCGGTCCGGCCGGAACCGGAAAATCCCAGATCGCCTATGCGGTTGCCCGGATTCTGAAGCTGCCGTGGACGACGCTGGACATGAGCTCTATCAACGATCCGGAACAGTTGACTGGAAGCTCCCGTATCTATGCCAATGCAAAGCCGGGCATCATCATGGAGGCATTTTCCATGGCAGGGGAGTCGAATCTCGTCTTTATCATCAACGAGCTTGACAAGGCGGCGGCCGGAAAGGGCAACGGCAATCCGGCGGACGTGCTTTTGACCCTGTTAGACAACCTTGGCTTCACGGACAACTACGTGGAATGTACGGTTCCGACCGTGGGCGTCTATCCGATCGCTACGGCCAACGACAAGAATCAGATCAGTGCACCGCTGATGTCCCGTTTTGCCGTCATCGATATTCCGGATTACACCTTTGAGGAAAAGAAGATCATCTTCTCGCGCTATGCGCTGCCGAAGGTACTGAAGCGCATGGGCTTAAACGAGCAGGAATGTGTTGTGACGCCGGATGGTCTGGATGCGGTGATCGAGAAATTCTCGAACACGACCGGCATCCGTGATCTGGAGCAGGCCGCAGAGCATATGGCGGCGAATGCGCTGTATCAGATCGAGGTGGACTGCGTGGATGCCGTGGTATTTGACGCGGAGCGAGTGAATGTGTTGTTTGAATAAGAGGGCGATGAGCCCTCTTTTTCCTTATTTTTTTCACTTCCATTTCCATAATTGCTTTGAACAAAAAATGTGAAAATCGGAGGTATCAAGATGAACATGATGCAAAAAAAGAAAAAGCAGGAAACCTCTTTACTTTTCTTTGGTTTTTGGATACATTATTAGAAGAAGACGGAAAAGGGAGACAAAAGCAGATGCATGAGATTGTAAACAAACGAACCAGCATTCTGATTGCGGAACAAATTGCGGATCAGATTTTGTCTGGAAAGATAGAGGGCAATACACCGCTTCGGCAGGAGGAACTGGCGGAGGCACTGGGGGCATCCAGGATTCCAGTCCGGGAAGCACTGCAGACGCTGGAGAGTCAGGGACTTGCCGTACGGCTTGCGACTCGACATATTGTGAGCGCAAAGCTGGAGGAGGAGACCATTCGGGAAATCTATGCGACCATCTGTGGAATCGAGGAAAAGGCGATGGAAAGCATTTGGGCCGGTGGGGGCAAGGACATTTTTCAGGAGGGGTTAAGGACGTGCAGCAGTTTTGAAGCGTTTCATATGTTGATATGCCGCTGCACGGAGAATCAATATCTGAAGGTTCTGCTGGAACATGCCAATCTGTTCTATCTGGCACACGCGCTTCGTGCGTGGGAGCTGGAAGCGTCCGATGAGCGCGCACAGGAGGCAGAGAAGATGGAGCGGATTCAGGCGGTGCAGATCATCAGGGCGGCAGAGCAGGAAGAAAAAAAAGCATGCATTCAATGGAACCGGTGTCATTTTGAACAGCTGGCCGAGTGCGTGATCAGAGAAAGAAGGAATGTGTGATGGAGGGGCTTCGTCCGATAAAGATGCCGTCCGCAAAGGAAAAGGTTGCGGTGGAGCTGCGACAGGCTATTCTGTCAAAGCATATGAAGGAAGGCGAGGTTTTGTCATTGGAAACCGTTGCCAGTCAGTTGAATGTGTCGGCGACTCCGGTGCGGGAGGCGTTTCAGATTCTCGCCCGGGACGGACTGATCGAGCTTCGGAGAAATAAAGGGGCCGTGGTGCTGGGGATCAGCGAGAATTATATTCGGGAACACTACGAGCTGCGCGCTATTTTAGAGAGCAGCTGTGCGCGGATGGCGAGTAGTGAGGGGATAGATCTTCAGGAGATTGAGAACGCTTATGCGATTTCCTGCGAGACGGTATCTTCCGGTAACCTGGATCATTACTCCGATCTGAACCGCTCGTTCCACCATGAGATCTGGGTGGCTGCCGGTAACTCCAGAATTGCGAGTCTTGTCTCGGATCTGTGGAATGGTCTGTCGCTGGGTAATATGGTGTCGGAGCAGGATTATGCGAAGGTTTCCCTGAAAGAGCATGGGGAAATCCTGCAGGCGATGCGCAGTCACGACGGAGAGAAGGCTTTTTCGGAGATGTACGCGCATATTCTGCGCAGCCGGGATGATATGCTTACATATTATACGTGAGTTATTAGAAGTGCACAAAAAATAAAAATAAATTTTGCTATAATGCCGAAAATGTCAAAGAGCTATTGACATTCTCGGCATTTTGTTTTATCTTATAATCAGATTTTGGATACATTATCAAATATCAAAAATCAAACAAACAAAAAGGAGGAGTGGTATGAGTCAGGCAACTATTACATTATTATTTCTGGCATTTGCGATTGTCATGTTTGTGTGGGAGAAGATTCCGCTTGGGGTCACATCGATGATCGTATGTATCGGGCTGGTAGTCACCGGAGTGCTGGAATGGAAAGCGGCTTTTGCCGGATTTATCGACAGCAATGTAATTCTGTTCGTGGCGATGTTCATTGTCGGGGGTGCACTGTTTGAGACAGGCATGGCAAACAAAATTGGCGGGGTGGTAACGCATTTTGCAAAATCAGAGCGTCAGTTGATTGTCGCGATCATGGTGATCGTTGGTCTCATGAGCGGAGTTCTTTCCAACACGGGAACCGCAGCGGTGCTCATTCCGGTTGTCATCGGAATCGCAGCAAAGTCTGGATATTCCAGATCAAGACTTCTGATGCCGCTGGTATTTGCAGCAGCGATGGGCGGTAATCTGTCCCTGATCGGCGCGCCGGGCAATCTGATCGCCCAGTCGGCGATGGAGGAGATGGGCAAATCATTTGGGTTCTTTGAATATGCGAAGGTTGGTATCCCGATCCTCATTGTCGGTATTATCTATTTCGCTTTCATTGGATACAAATTCTTGCCGGAGAAAAGTGGCGGGGATAGTCAGGCTTATGATACACAGCGAGATTTTAGTGATGTTCCAAAATGGAAGCAGTATCTGTCTCTGATCATCCTGGTACTTACCCTCCTTGGTATGATTTTTGAGAAACAGACGGGTATCAAGCTCTGCATTGCAGGCTGTATCGGTGCACTGGCGCTGATCCTGACCGGGGTGATCAGCGAGAAAGATGCGCTGAAATCCATTGATCTGAAAACGATCTTCCTGTTTGGCGGTACGCTGTCCCTGGCAGCAGCCTTATCCTCCACCGGAGCAGGTGAGATGATCGCAAATAAGGTCATCGGTGTTCTGGGAGCGAATCCGTCACCTTACGTTTTAACCTTTGTCGTATTCATGCTTTGCTGTGTACTGACAAACTTCATGTCCAACACGGCAACGACAGCACTTATGGTTCCGATCTGCGTATCCATCGCGAACGGAATGGGAGCGGACCCGAGTGCAGTTTTGATGGCCTGCGTCATCGGCGGTTCCTGTGCCTATGCAACCCCGATCGGTATGCCGGCCAACACCATGGTAATCTCAGCGGGTGGATATACCTTTAAGGACTACGCAAAAGCAGGTGTTCCGCTGATTCTGGTAGCAACCGCAGTAAGCATGATTTTGCTGCCAATCTTATTCCCATTCTTCCCGTAAGGAGAAGGAAAGAAAAGCAATGCAACCGTGAGAATTACAGGGTGACTGTGTCAGCATGGCAAACACAGCGCCGCTGAAAAACCAGAAAGCCATGCAGAAAAGAGGATACTATGTCAAAAGCAGAACAGGTACAGCAGCTCACAGACTATATGGCAAAATTTGTTGCGCATATCGCAAAAAAATTACCGGATGATGTGATCGCAAAATTAGAGGAACTTCGTGCGGAGGAGGACAGCCCGCTGTCCAAGACGATCTACGACACCATGTTTTTGAACCAGAAGCTGGCGGTTGAACTGAACCGTCCGAGCTGCCAGGATACCGGCGTGCTGCAGTTCTGGGTAAAATGCGGAACCAATTTCCCGCTGATCGGGGAACTGGAAGGATTGCTCAAAGAGGCCGTTGTGAAGGCAACCTTCGAAGCTCCGCTGCGTCATAACAGCGTTGAGACCTTCGACGAGTACAACACAGGAAAGAACGTAGGAAAAGGAACTCCAACCGTATTCTGGGATATCATTCCGGACAGTGATGAATGCGAGATCTATTCGTACATGGCAGGCGGCGGATGTACGCTTCCTGGAAAAGCGATGGTTCTGATGCCAGGGGAAGGCTACGAGGGAATCACCAAGTTCGTTATGGATGTTATGACCACTTATGGCTTGAATGCCTGCCCGCCTCTATTGGTAGGTGTCGGCGTTGCTACCTCCGTAGAGACCGCAGCACTGCTGTCCAAGAAAGCACTGATGCGTTCCATCGGTTCTCACAATGAGAACGAGAGAGCGGCAAAGATGGAGAAACTTCTGGAAGACGGCATCAACGCGATCGGCCTTGGGCCGCAGGGAATGGGCGGAAAGTATTCGGTTATGGGTGTTAATATTGAGAATACGGCACGTCATCCATCCACGATCGGTGTCGCAGTGAATGTAGGCTGCTGGAGCCACAGAAGGGGCCACATCGTATTCGATAAAGACTTGAATTACAAGATCACAACCCATTCCGGCGTAGAACTGTAAATAAAGTAAAAGGAGGAAACATGCAATGGTAGAAATGAAAGATGACAAGAAAATTCTGACGACACCGGTATCTGCTGAGGATCTGGAAGGCATCAAAGCCGGTGATATTATTTACTTAAATGGCAGCATGACGACCTGTCGTGACGTGGCGCATCGTCGCCTGGTAGAGGAAGGAAGAGAGCTTCCGGTAGATGTGCGCAGCAACGCCATTTTCCATGCTGGCCCGATCATCCGCCCGCTGGAAAATGACAAATTCGAGATGGTTTCCGTAGGCCCGACCACGAGTATGAGAATGGAGAAATTCGAGTACGAATTTGTGAAAGAGACTGGCGTGAAGGTCATCATCGGAAAAGGCGGCATGAAAGAAAACACCGAGAGAGCCTGCAAGGAATTTAAGGCAATTCACTGTGTATTCCCGGCCGGCAACGCGGTTGTGGCAGCAACCGAGGTAGAGGAAATCATGAGAGCAGAATGGAGAGATCTGGGGATGCCTGAGACGCTCTGGAACTGCCGGGTCAAAGAGTTCGGCCCGCTGATCGTATCCATCGATATCTATGGAAATAATCTGTTCGAAGAGAACAAGATCGAGTTCAACAAGAGAAAAGATGCTGCTGTGGAGGAGATCTGCAAGCACGTGAGCTTCATCAAATAAAAGGAATCAAAGGAATTGAGTGAAACAAGATAGTAACAGCCAATTTTTGCCAAAAAATTAAATGACCTCCAGCCAGGAATGGGTTAAGCGTATTCTGGGCTGGGGGTTGAACTGATTGATGACATTGACAAGGAGTAAATAATGTATACATGTGCAAAATGCAGCGTACTGGCATGCAGTGAGCGGGAGCCGGAGCGGAAGCCGAAGAATTGTCCGGGCAACAATCAGGATCTGTTACAGGAAGCGCTGGCCGTCTGTCGGAGTGGTGAAAATCGGGATTTTTATATCAATTCCTCCGAGATTGAGGCGCTTGGATACGGGCAGTGGGTTCGTGTCCGTGAAACCATGGAATTCTGTAGACGGATGGGCTATCACAAGCTGGGACTTGCATTTTGCAGAGGCTTGAGAAAGGAAGCAAGGATCGCAGCGGAGATTCTGGAGCGGAACGGTTTTCAGGTAGAGTCCGTGATCTGCAAGTCCGGCGGTGTCGACAAGTGCGAGATCGGAATCCCGGATGAGCATAAGGTGCATCCGGGTGCGTTCGAACCGATGTGTAATCCGGTCTTTCAGGCAAAATTGCTGAACGAGCAGAAAACGGAGTTTAATATTGCGCTGGGACTGTGCGTGGGGCATGATTCGTTTTTCTATAAATATTCCGATGCGATGGTTACGACACTGGTGGTCAAGGATCGTGTGCTGGCACACAACCCGGTGGGGGCACTGTATGGATGTGACGGGTATTTCAAGAACAAGATCGATTGTGACTAAAAATAGGGGCAATGTATAACAAATGTGTTGCAATCCTGTTTTGATAAAAATCATTGGGGATTGCTATTTTGGAAAATGTGTGTTACAGTAAATGCAAAGCAGATTTTCTAATTTATCTTACACCCGACTCTTCGAGTTTGGGCGTATCTAAAGGCTATTTCAGATCTTTCTATCAGAAAATTCTTGCTTATTATCACATGGAACAAGCAGGAGTTTTCGAACAAGAGAGAAGCCTCCTGCGCATAATTGCATAAGGAGGTTATGAGTATGGCGGAAGAGAAAGCGACGGTGCCGCGCCTGCAGAAGGATCGGGCGGAGAAGAAACTGGAGGGCTGCAGGGATGTATTTACTGACATCAGCAATGTTCTGATTTTTGAGAAACCGTTGATTTGGGAAGATCAGCTTCGGGACGGACCGACGGAAACGATTTACAAGGCGGATGATGCAACGAGGTACAGAGAGCAGCGCCGCGATGTGGCGAAGTACGTGGAGAACATGGGCATTCAGATGATGTTTATCGGAATGGAAAACCAATCGAAGACGGACCGGGATATGGCGATTCGGGTGATGGGGTATGACTATGCGTCCTACCGAAGTCAGATGGATGCCGGAGCACCGCGCTATCCGGTGATTACGGTGGTGCTGTATTTTGGGGATCAGGAGTGGGATGTAGGAACATCGCTGAAGGAGCTTATGGATATACCGGAAGAGCTGGAGCACAAATTTGCCGACTACCGGATCAATCTGATCGATGTGCCGCGTCTGCCCAAATCGGTCAGAGCGAAATTGACAAGCGATTTTCGCGTGATTGCAGATTATTTTGCCGAGAAGGGCGGAGCAGAAGATCAGTCGCGCAGTGAGAGAACCTTAAAGCACCCGGTCGAAGTGGCAGACTTCTTTCGGGCGTTTAGTGGAGATAAACGATTCTCAGAAACGATGGAAGTGGTGGCGGAGATGGAAAAGGAAGGGAGAGAAGTCAGAATGTGTGATTTGTTTGATAAGGCCGAGGCGCGTGGCCACAGGGAAGGTCGTGCGGAAGAGCGCGCGAGGATGATCAGTGCGATGCGCAGAAAGTGGGATAAACAGTTGTCGGCGGCGGATGCTGCGGAGGCATTGGAGCTGGATGAGGCTGAGGTTCGTGAGGTCTATGATTTGATTGAACGGAATTCTGGACTGTCCGATTTAGAGATTGCGAAAGTGTTGGTGCAGGAAGAATATAAGTGATGTGGAAGCAGGCGCTGCGGCGTGCGAGTCCGACAGGCCGGACTCTTTTTGTTGTAAAACCCCACCAGAATATAACACAATCTATACAAAACTGTGATCATAGATTTTACATTACCTTTCTATAGTGTATTTATCAACAGGCAAGAGCTGATAAAATGACGATAGGAAGGGAATGGATATGAGAAAACAGACCATTATTACAAGTGTTTTAGTAGGAGCCCTGGCGGTAGGCGGATTGCAGGCATGGGCGGCAACGGTACATTATAATGATTCAAGTGTGACAGGCGGATCGGAGGCATGGAACGCATGGGCGGCAGAGTGGGAGAAGACAGCGGCCGATTTTACCAAAGTTTCCCTGACACCGGGTGCAGCAGAGTCCCAGATCAACTTTGCATGGTACAGCGAGGGAAGTAATGCGACCCCAATCGTTTACTTTGGAACCGACGCACAGAATCTTCAGGCATATAACGGAACCAGCGCAGCGGTCGATGCGAGCCTGACCAACGGAAAGGCATATTCTTACAACTACGCGACTGTGACCGGGCTGACCGAGAATACCACGTACTATTATGCAGTATCAAAGAGCGGCGTTCCATCCGCAACCGAGACCTTCAAAACCGGAGATTTCGACAGCGTAAACATCCTGTATGTCGGTGATCCGCAGGTAGGTGCTTCCAAGGGCCAGCCGCAGGGAGAAGGCAAGCTGACAGCAGACGCAGGCGTAGCCAACACAGCCGCACGCAATGACGGTTTTGCATGGGACCGCACGCTGGATGCCGCACTGGCTCAGAATCCAAACCTGAACTTCGTCATTTCCGCAGGTGATCAGGTCAACAAGACCGGTAAAGCCAAAGAAGAGGAGTACGCAGCTTACCTGTCTGCAAGTGCTCTGACAAGCCTTCCGGTGGCAACCACAATCGGAAACCATGATTCCCTGAATCCGGATTACAGCTATCATTTCAACAACCCGAATCCGACCCAGCTTGGCAAGACACAGGCAGGCGGAGACTACTATTACACATATGGCGAGGGACTGTTCATCGTCCTGAACACCAACAACTACAACGTTGCCGAGCATGAGCAGAGCATCCAGAAAGCCATCGCGGCATTCCCGAATGCAAACTGGCGCGTGGTAACCATCCATCAGGATATCTACGGTTCCGGCCTGGATCATTCCGATACCGACGGCATGATTCTCCGCACACAGCTGACACCGGTGTTTGACAAATACGACATCGACGTGGTGCTTCAGGGTCATGACCACACCTATAGCCGTTCCAAGATCCTGTACGGAGACGGTCAGACACATGGCAATTATGAATTCAAACTGAATGCAGCAGGAGACGACTATGATTGGGATCATGCATACAACACCACCTCCGGCGAGAGCATTCCGTTAAGCCCGGATGCTGCCGACAGTGCTGCGGTTGCTGCTCTGGACAGATTCGCAGAGGACAATCACTGCTACACCATCGAGAGTTCAGGACAGAGCACCGTAACGAACCCGAAGGGCACCCTGTACATGACTGCAAACTCCGCATCCGGTTCCAAATATTATGAGCTGATTGCCACACAGCAGGATTACATTGCCAACAGAAGCCAGAACTGGCTGCCAAGCTACTCGGTCATCAACATGACGGCCAATGATTTCAAGATTACAACCTATCAGGTTACCGATGCAGGAAGCGTTGAGAAGATCGACAATACCTTCACCATTCATAAAACCGCAGGAAGATAGGAAAAATGATGCCGCAGCTTAAGAAACCAATTACGAAATACGTGATATCAGCCGTCCTCCTGGCAGTGGCGCTGATATCCGTAATCCGATTAAACAATGTTACAAAAACACAGCTTATCAACCGCACCGGTCAGACATTTGAGACCGGTGTTGTTGTGCAGATTCTACAGGATAATCTTCAGGAGGACGGCATGCGCATCGGTCAGCAGACCGTCGTTGTGCGCATGACCAGCGGAGAGAAGAAGGGACAGGAACTGACCACCACCAGCAGCGCCGGTTACCTTTTCGGAGCGGCCTGTACCGTGGGCCTGCGGGTCGTGGTACTGCAAAGTATCGCAGGCGATACCGTGATCACCAGCGTGTATTCGATGGACCGCAAGGAAATCATCATCGGCTTTGCCCTGCTGTACCTGCTCGCACTGTGTGTCATCGGCGGCTGGAAGGGCGCACGCGGCGCACTGGGACTGATTTTTACCTTTGCATCGATCATTTACATTTATTTGCCCCTCGTGTACCTGGGCTATTCGCCGTTTATGACGGCGGTGCTGATCTGCGGGATTACCACGGCGGTCACCCTGTATCTGATCGGCGGCGCGACCAGAAAGACGCTGTGCGCGACGACGGGGACGCTGGCAGGTGTCATCATCGCAGGTGTTACCGCGACGATATTTTCTAAAATGACGGGAGTAACCGGATGGAATGTATCGGATATCGAGAGTCTTCTGACGCTTTATGAGACGGATCATGTTCAGGTGGGCGGACTTTTGTTTTCCGGACTTTTGATCAGCGCCCTCGGTGCGGTCATGGATGTGGCGATGTCCATATCCAGTTCCATGCAGGAGCTGTGCGATCAGAATCCGGAGATTAGCAGAATGGAGCTGATGAAGGCCGGCATGCGTGTGGGGCGTGACATGATGGGAACGGATTCCAACACCCTGATTCTGGCCTTTGCGGGAACCAGCCTTTCCATGCTGCTCATGAACTACGCCTACGACCTCCCGTTTCTCCAGATCATCAATTCCAACAACATCGGAATTGCGGTTATGCAGGGATTGTCGGGAAGCTTCGGCGTAGTCTTGAGTGTGCCGTGCACGGTGTTTGCGGCGGCGTATGTTTATAAGTCAATGCCGTAGATGCGTTTTGCATTTTCATAGAACACCGCATTCCAGTGCTGTTCGGGAACGATATATTTGACCACGTCGATGTAATTTTGCATATTCACCAGTGGCCAGTCGGTCCCGTACAGGATGCGGTCCCAGCGGTTTAAATATTTGAGCCACATCCGAATGTAGTTCAGCCAGTCGCGGTGTTCTTCTACAAAATCGGTGATGTCGAAGGTTCCTTCCAAAAGCCCGGACAGGTCAATCGCGACATTGTCATTCTTCATGGCGACCTCGATCGCATCCACAATCCATGGATTCCCAATATGACAGATCACAAACGTCACGTCCGGGTGCGCCACGGCCACGTCGTCCACCGTCAGCGGGTGAGAATATTTGACAAGGGCATGGCTCACAGCCGTGTCGCCGGTATGGATCGCCACCGGCTTGTCGTAGCGCGTGGCCAGCTCATAGAATGGCGTGTAGACATCATCGGACACGTAGAGCGGCGTATAGCCGGGATAGAGCTTGATGCCGACGCACTGGGATTCCCGCAGGTGTTTCTCGACCATCTGTACGCAGAAAGCGGGGTCCTTCTGCTCCATATAGCGCAGATTCAGCCCAACGCAGTAGCGCAGATTGTCAGGGTAGATATGAAATTGATCCAATTCGGCATTTCCCATGATGACGGCGGAGACGATCTCCAGCTCCTCACAGGTCTGTGCCAAATGCTCCGGCGTATTCTCGTGGCCGGCCTCTTTTGCGATTTGTTTAAAATGATCATTCTCCATATAGTAGTGGAGATGAGCGTCGATTATTTTCATGATGAAAGGGTTCCTTTCCGATAAAGATTGAATTCATTTGTAGGCTACTATTATACTTCTGCGCGGGGGGAACAGCAAGTGGAATCGGCACAATTGGCGCATATTTGTTGGACAGATTAACGCAGATTTAAACCGCCGGGCGTGCAGATTTAACACGCAAGAGGTATGAATAAGGAATAGAAAAACTTGACTCATATGAGGAGGATCCTATGCAGAAATATTCCATTGGCAGTAAAGTGGTTCACAGCCCGGAAGGGGTGTGCGTGGTCGAAGCGGTTTGCAGGATGAAACTGGATGGTGAGGAGCGGGAGATGTATAAGCTCCGTTCAACGATCGAACCGGAGAAGCTGGTCTACATCCCGGTGGACAGCGCGATCATGAAGCTGCGGCTCTTAAAGTCCAGACAGGAAGTGCTGCATCTGCTGCAGCTGGAGCCGGAGGATCGGACCTTCCTTGCGCAGAACACGATGAAGCGGGAAAAACTGCAAAATCAGGCCATCTACGGGGACGACACCAGCTCGATCATGAAGCTGCTCAAACTCTATACCAACAAGAGCCGCATCAAGACCCTGTCCATTCTGGAGAAGACCTGGATGAAGAAGGCCGAGCAGTATCTGTATTCGGAGATCGCAGAGGTTTTGGAGTGCGAGTATACTGCACTGATCAACAGTCATTATGGAATTGCGTGCTAAGTGTGGCAATGCGGAAAAAAACGGCAGACAGGTGGTGAATCCGCCTGTCTATTTTGTTGTTTTGATGGTATAATATGAGGGGTAGAGAGCTATCAGTGGAACTGGAAAAGCATATATTTGGGGAGGCAATCAGATATGGACTTATCGGCATCAAACACGTGGGAAAAGGTGGATCTGGAACAGTGGGCCCGCCGGGAGCATTACCGCTATTATACGGAAAAGCTGAAGATTGAGTTTCATATGACGGCCAATGTCCGTGTGGAAAGACTGCTGGATTTCTGCCATCGGAAGGGATATCGCTTCTATGCCGTACTCATTTATGTGATGACGAAAACAGTCAACAGCATAGAGAATCTCAGGATGTTTCGGAATGAACAGGGCGAGCTGTGCGTGTGGGATCAGCTCAATCCGAACTACACGATTTTCCATGACGATGACAAGACATTTTCCGACTGCTGGTCGGAATACTCGGAGAATTTTGAGACCTGTTATCACACGATAGTCACGGATATGGAGACCTATCGGGATGTCAAGGGTATCAAGGCCCGTGGGAATCAGCCAGCCAATTTTTACTGCGTATCCTGTGCTCCCTGGACCAGTTTTACGGGCTACGGCAGCAGGGTTGCCGATGGAGAACCACAGTTTTTTCCGGTGATTACGGCTGGAAAGTATGAGCGATTGGGTGATGGAAAAGCAGGCGGAGCAGTCCAGATGCCGGTCAATCTTACAATCGCGCACGCAGTGTGCGACGGGTATCATGCGGGACTGTTTTTCGAGCGGCTGCAAGAGAAACTGGATCAGATCGGAGACTAAGGAGGAGGCATTTGTATGTACTATGGGACGCATTATGCATCTCCGCTTGGGGATATTATGATTGCATGTGATGAAGAAAATCTGATCGGATTGTGGATCGATCAGCAAAAATATATCAGCAAAACGATGCCGGACGGGATTGTGCCGGAGGATCAAAATCTGTTGCTGATGAAGGCGAAGGACTGGCTTGATGATTATTTTGCGGGAAAGAAACCGGACCCGCATAGACTTCCGCTGGCGCCCATCGGCGGGGCATTCAAGCAGGCGATATGGAAGCTTCTGCTGGAAATCCCGTATGGAGAACTGACTACATACGGAGCCATCGCGCAGGAGGCGGCAAAGCGCCTCGGTAAAGAAACGATGTCGGCGCAGGCGGTGGGCGGGGCGGTCGGACACAATCCGCTCTCCATCATCATCCCCTGTCACCGCGTGGTGGGCGCGACCGGAAGTCTGACCGGATATGCGGGCGGAATTGATAAGAAGGTGTGGCTTCTGACGCATGAAGGGGTGGATATGGCGAAGCTGTATCTGCCGCGATAAGAATGGGAAATGTTGAGAAGGAAAAGCCTTCGGCAGCTGGAATGGATTTCCGGCCGCCGAAGGCTTTTTTCACTTACAGAATGTCAATATATTCTCCGGCCAGTGCCTTATTCATGCTCCGCACTGCGCAGAATTTGCCGCACATGCTGCAGGTATCGCTGTGGTCGTCTTCCGGTTTGCGGCTGTCGCGGATAGCCTTGGCAGTCTCCGGGTCGAGGGCGCAGGTAAACTGTGCGTCCCAGTCAAGCTTCTGGCGTGCGTCCGCCATCTTGTCATCGATGTCGCGGGCGCCTGGGATGCCCTTGGCGATATCGGCAGCGTGAGCGGCGATCTTGGAGGCAATGATGCCCTGCTTTACGTCGTCCACATTTGGCAGTGCCAGATGTTCAGCCGGGGTTACATAGCAAAGAAATGCTGCGCCGCTCATGGCTGCGACTGCGCCGCCGATGGCGGAGGTGATGTGATCGTAGCCCGGCGCGATATCCGTCACGATCGGCCCAAGTACATAGAAGGGGGCGCCCATACAGATGCTCTGCTGGATCTGCATATTGGCTGCAACCTGATTGAGCGGAACGTGTCCCGGACCTTCCACCATGACCTGAACATTGTGTGCCCAGGCGCGTTTGGTCAGCTCGCCGAGACGGACAAGCTCTTCGATCTGGCAGACATCCGTGGCATCCGCCAGGCAGCCCGGGCGGCAGGCGTCGCCGAGGGAGATGGTCACATCGTGCTCCTCACAGATGTCGAGAATCTCATCGAAATACTCGTAGAACGGGTTCTCATTGCCGGTCATGCTCATCCATGCAAATACAAGGCTTCCGCCGCGGCTGACGATGTTCATCTTGCGCTTGTGGTTTTTGATCTGATCGATGGTCTTTCTTGTGAGACCGCAGTGCAGGGTCACGAAATCCACGCCATCCTCAGCATGGAGACGCACCACGTCGATAAAATCCTTCGCGGTGAGGCTTGCCAGATCGCGCTGATAGTGAATGACGCTGTCATACACCGGGACGGTGCCGATCATGGCCGGGCACTCGTGGGTGAGCTTCTGGCGGAACGGCTGGGTGTTGCCGTGGCTTGACAGATCCATGATGGCCTCTGCTCCCAGTTCTACGGCGCTCATGACCTTCTGCATCTCAATATTACAATCCTTGCAGTCCCGCGATACGCCAAGATTTACATTGATCTTGGTGCGCAGCATACTGCCGACTCCCTCCGGGTCCAGGCAGGTGTGATGCTTGTTGGCGCAGATTGCCACCTTGCCCTCTGCGACCAGCTGCATCAGCTTTGCAAGCTCCATGTGTTCTTTCTTTGCCACAAGTTCCATCTGCGGCGTTGCGATGCCGCGTCTTGCCGCATCCATCTGTGTTGTGTAGTTTTCCATGTTCAGTACCTCGCCTTTTCTTTTTTGCGTAAATTTTTGAGCGACAGAGAGTGGTGCTCCCGGTCTGCCGCCTGTGATTAAAAAAACAGGGGATGCCTGACCGGCACCTCCTGTAAAAAGTTTCGCACTATAACGACTTCCTACGACGGCATTATCCGTATCAGGTTATAGGGTCGAAGTTGATGACTTCCTCTCAGCCTGCTGCTACAAGCTCCCCTGTGTTTTTTGGTTGTATTACGGTTCGCATAATGTCTGTGAACTGTACTTGTGATTGTACACCGTCCGGTGTTGGATTGCAAGCGGTTCTTGAAATATTGCAGTGGTGTTGCGCTGCATTGCGCCGCATTATTGCGCTGCACAAGCCGCGAAATTTGTAAACTTTGCGCGATTTGCGGAATTGGACAACAAGCATACTATTTGCATCTTCGCTGTCCAAAATCCAGATCAGTCAGGCAGGAAAACAGGCTGTTTTGGTAGCCGGGCCTCTGAAACCACTTCCGCTACCAAAAAAATCCCCAAAATTGAGGAATTTTTGGTAGCAAGACACCGATCCGCCGCGCGGCTACCAAAACCAACTATTTTCCATGCCTGGAAGCCGCTGATTTTGGTAATTTGCAGAGTGATTAGGTAAGAATTACCAAAACATAAAATTAAAATGCAAATTGGAATCCAGCGATGACGTGGATATGGGATTGTATACCGTCCCGCGTTGGAGTGGAAGCGGTTCTTGAAATGCATTGCTCCTGCCGGTATGTATCGATTATCGACGAGAGGTATGACAATTCCTCTTGATCGTCATCACAAATGGCAATTCTCATTCGCCATAACCTCCATAATTGATATGTGGATATAAAAAGCACGCTCATTATACTACAAAAAAGGTTCTTTTCCGCTCCGGATTATACCATTCGCGCCGAAAATACTACCACTCGCGCCAAACACCTCCGTTCTTCTGCGAACCTGCTATGATTTATATCATATAAGCAGGTGTTTTTTGAGTATGAAAAGGAGGGCTTCAAAGGATGAGACAGAATCTTAAACGAAAACGATGTCAATATAACGGCTGTCAGGGTGAACAGAAGCAGGCTGTCCGCAGAAGCACAGAAAGCAGCTGGGAATCGCCCGGTATTTGGCTTTAAGATGACAGGAATAAACGACAGGACGGTTTCCAGCTTTGGAAAAGGCAGTGTAGCCCTTGCCATTCCGCATCCCCTTGCCAGCGGCGAGAAGGCAGGCAATGTAGCAGCAGTTTATCTCAACGATGCAGGAAGCGTGGAATATCTCACTTCCTCAAGCTATCATGCAAACAGTGGAAAGCTTCTGCTCGCAACGAACGACAAGAGGAATGTTCGTTACCGCCCTTGGCAGACTGGCAGGAGTAGATGTGAGCTGCTATACAATCAGCAGTGATACCGCCGATGGCCGGCACTTAAACGACTCCGGTGACTGGCTGTATTTTGAAAGGGCGGTGATGATTTGACAACCATAATAGCCTGTTTGATCGCCACTTTCAGTACCTCGGCATTTATTGCCCTGTGGTTTTGGGTGGTGAGAAAAGAGCTGTGCGCCAAAGAAAATATGGTGAGTGCGGCAAAACGTCAGTTTACCGCCGGCCGCCAGGAATATGTACGTGCGCGGGACGGCCTGGACGAGGCTAAGGCACGAGATATTATGGAAAGAAGTCAAAGCATATACTGGCAGGCATTGAATATTTACAGTAAAACACTGCGTAAGCCATGGAATACGGTTCCTGCATGGTTTCTTGGCTTTCGGCAAAAAAGCAGGGATGACACGATGAATCAATGAGATAGAGAAGGAGAGAAACGCGTATGAGAAAACGTTTTTTAAGTACCATTCTGGCGGTGTGTATGATGCTTGCCATACTGCCCGCCACAGCAGTTGCTGCTACGGAATGTCCTTTCGTGCGGCCGCCGGGAAGCACAAGAATCAGCCAGGGGGCGCCAAGAACCTATACGGTAGGAGAAGCCTTCAGCAAATGGGCCGTAGCGATTGATATTAACAACAGCAACAGTCAGCCGGTTCGCTATGATGACAACCTGGAATACTGGGTCAATGGTGTCCAAATCAAAGACGGCTACCGATTTCAAGAGGTTGGTCAAAAGTATATGGTTGTTAAACGCGGGGACAAGGAAGCGGGATATGAGTTTCAGGTAATCCCTGCTTTGAATGGGAGATTGAAAGATTGTTCGATTCTGAAAGCTCCTGCAAAAACCACTTACCGCCAAAGCGCAGATGCGTTTGATCCCAGGGATATGGTGGTGCGCTGTGTATTTACCGATGGAACGACACAGGATTTGACCTACAAGGACTTGGAGTTTTACGCAGGCACAAGGAATATGGGAGATTATAAAAGCGGTCATGCAATCAGGGAAGGGTATCGCTTTACAGAGGCGGGAGAAAAGGACTTGATTGTCCGGGTGGTTAATAAGGAAATGAGAATTCCCTTTACGGTCACATCTTTTTTCACGAAAGAAGTCAGCAGGGTAGAGATGATCAAAGAACCCGCCAGCTTCGACTACAGGGTGGGCGAAGGCTTCCGCACCGATGATTACGCGGTTCGCTGCTTTTATTCCGACGGCAGCACGGAGGATTTTACCGGCAATACACTGAACATTACGGCCAATAGCGTTACTATGTACGATGGATACAAATTCGTATCTTCCGGCAAAAAAAATCTGGTAATCCGTATTGGGGATTTTAGCGCCAAATATGTACTGACGGTCACTGGAAAGTAAAAAGATGGATCGTTTACAAAAAAACAGGATTCACATCGGTATTGGCTGATGTGAATTCTGTTTTTGTAAACGGTCCTGATTTCGTGTTGTTATTTCTTGTATCCGCACTTCGGGCAGACACCGTTCTCATTCATAGTGATTCCGCATAACGGGCAGCGATCCATGGACTTCGTCGGAGTCGGGAATTCTGCGGATGCAGCATTGACACCGCTTGTGAAGGTGATCTTGACGATGTTCAGCTTGTCTTTCAGCAGATCATAGACAATCTTGATCATACCTTCTACAGTCATGGTCTCTTTGGTCACAACCAGACGGCATTCCGGATATGCAGTTGCAAGCTCGGTCTTGAAAGCCGGTCCCTTCATCTTGTTGGTCGGTGCTCCGTCCTTGATTCCTTGCTCTTCATAAACCTTGAGGAGTGCAGGAAGCAGCGGATCGTCTTCTCTTAAGATTGTAGCGTGATCAAAATTCTTCAGCAGCTCCCAGGCTGTCTTCTGGATCTCGTTACAAGGGAATACCATGTTAACGCCTTCATTGATGGTATCCTCAACTTCGAGTGTCAAGATACCGGTATGACCATGCAGGTACTGAGCTTCACCTTTGAAACCATAGAACCGGTGTGCGTACTGTAAATCCAATGTAGTAATACTTCTCATGTGATATCCTCCTATATGTGTGCTGTATTGACGGGGTTCGTTTCGCTCGTGGATTAATCGATTCGATGAATGATTAATAATATTAGTAACTAATATCATTATAGTCTGGAAGTCTTTAAATGTCAAGATGTTTCTGAGAATAATTATCGCTAAATGATACCCCATGGATTCCGGATCGCAGGCGTTTCAACGACTCTGTTTTGTGCTGCTCATGCTCTATCGATAGCATGAGCAGCAACACTTCACAATCACAAATCATCGAAGAAGAGGGAGTCAGTATTGAAAGGTCTCGCAATGATCGACGATATGCTGCAGTGCAGAGACATCGGTCAGAAGAAGCCCGTCGGAAATTCTCTGGACGTATCCGTTCTTCAAAAGCTGAGATAGAATGCGCGATACCGTCACCAGGTGAACGCCCAGATATTTGGACAGCTCATCGTGGGTGAAAAAACGCGGCAGAACAAGACCGTCTGCGGTCTGGATACACATAGACAGCAAAAAGCGGCAGACCACAGTTACGGACTCTTCCTCCTGAATCTGCTTAAAATGAGCCAGAGTCCGATGATAATTGTGAGACAGCAGGTGTACAATATAGTGATTGAATTCCAGACTGGTTTCCAGATAATGCTGAAAAACGGAGCTTGGAATCTGATACAGGCGGCAGTGGGTGCGTGCCATGACCTTGGGACCATGGTAGGAGTAAAATCCGGAGTTGGTTCCGGAAACGTAAGGATTGATTCCAATCATGTTTCCGGCGGTCTGATATAGAAGCACCACCTCCTGCCCTTTGACAGAATATCCGGTCAGAGCACAGATCCCATCCAGAAGATAATAGACGTACGATTGTTGTCCGTCAATTTCTTTATCAAGCAATGTGGTGTTTTTCTTTACTTCGATCAAGGTTCCGTGCAGGGTGCACAGTTCTTCTACAATCTTTTCCATAGTAAGTCCTTTGTAATCTGTTTAACAGGGGCTGGTTTGTTCACATTATATCAAAAAAAGATATAGAAATCAAAAAAAGTATACTTTTTTACTCCTTTTTTGCTCTTTGAAACATATGTTATAGAATTAACAAACCCGAACCAGCTATAATTTGTTTAAATATTAACAAAGGATAAGGAGGGGTTTGTTATGTCAGAAACAAAGAAAACACCGGTCATGTTATGGGTCAACGTGGCCATTGGCTTGAGTATCATGGTACTTTTCCCGATGCTGCCGCCGATTGCACCGATTACAAAGGTGGGAATGTCGGTGATGGGAGCATTTTTGGGAATGGTATTCTTATGGTCCACCGTGGAGATGATCTGGCCAAGCATGCTGGGACTGCTGCTGATTGCACTCAGTGGATATACGGGGGACGTTGTCGGTTATGCAGCACTCAAGCTGGTCATGAAGGAGGCCTTCGGCTCCGACACCATGGTGGGGCTGACCTTCGCCATGATTCTGTTTGGAGGAGTGGAATATGTCGGATGTACAAAATATTTCATTCATTTTTTTATGACCAGAAAGATTATCAATGGGCGTCCTTATGTGATGCTGTTCATGTTTCTTCTTTCTTCCCTTTTGCTTGCGGGACTTACGAATCCGATTGCAAGTCTGCTGATTCTGTGGCCGATCGGTGCGGAGCTGATGCAGGAGTTCGGGTATCAGAAGGGGGATAAGGCATTTTATTCGGTGATTGTGGGCGTTATGCTGGCCGCAGCATTCGGTCAGCCAATGTTTCCGTTTAAAGGGGCAGCGATGATCGTGGTCAGCGCGTATGAAAAAATGACGTCGACGCAGGTTCCGGTTCTGACGTACGTGGCCTATAATCTGATTATGTCCATGCTGATGCTTTTGTCCTATCTGGGAATTCTCAAGTTCGTGATTCGCCCGGATATGACCGCACTGAAAAATGTCACAACCGAGCAGTTTGAAAAGACAAAACTGCCGCCTATGAATCGAAAGCAGAAAGGATTTATGATTACGGTTGCCGCTTACATTATCGTTATGATTCTGCCCTGCGTGCTTCCGACCTCATGGCTGCTCGTGAAAACGATAAACCGCATGGGGATTATCGGAATCAATATGACCTGCATTATTATTCTGATGCTGCTGCGGGAAAATGGAGAGCCACTGCTTGATTTCCGCGGAATTGCAAAGAAATCGTTCAACTGGAATACTTATATGCTGGTAGCTGCGGCAATCTTTGGCGCAAATGCAGTGTCAAATGATATTACCGGGATCAAGCCATTTCTGGTTCAAAGCCTGCAGCCGTTTCTGGGCAACAAACCGGACATTGTATTTGTCCTGCTGATTCTAGGTTTTGCACTGATTACAACCAATTTTGCAAACAATGCCGGAATGGCGGTTGTAATTCTTCCTGTTATTATCGCGTTTGCAGAACAGTATCCGGCTATTCCGACGGTTGCCCTCAGCATGGCAGTCATTATGATGGTATTTGTGGCGGTGCTGACTCCGGCTGCATCCCCGTGGGCCGGGATGCTGTTCGGACGAAAGGATCTGGTTTCGGCCAAAGAGATTGTTTCCATTGGACTCCCAATGTGTCTTATTGCACTGCTGTTCTATGTGCTGATTGGATTCCCGTTGGCCAAAATGATGTTTGTTTAGGCGGAGGGAAAGACGATGAGTGAGTGGTATGAAGAGATTTGCGTGAAGAAGATGAGCGATACCATTTATCGGATCACAAATCCGACGGGCGAGCATATGTTTCTGATTCTTGGCGAGAGCAGAGCAGCACTGATTGATACGGGAGCAGGATACGGAGATTTGTGGAAAGCAATTCGTTCGGTGACGGATCTTCCGGTAACATTGTACAATACACACGTGCATCCGGACCATGTTGGCGGGAATGGATTTTTCCGTGAGGCGTGGATTCCGGAACATGACCGGGAGCTGATTGCGAATGCCACATCATGGAAAGGGCGTGTGGGATTCATGAAAATAGCGCTGTCGGATTGGCGCGAGGAATTTGAAGCCATACCGCATGTGGAGGTGCCGGATGATTTTATCTGGCATGGACTTAAGGATGGAGACCGGATTGACCTTGGGGGTGTAGTTCTGCGTGCAATCGAAACACCGGGCCACACGAAGGGATCCATGTGCTTTTTGCATGAGTCGGAGAAGATTTTGTTTGTCGGGGATCTGTTGGGAAGAAAGACAACGCTTCTCGCCCGCGGCGGGACGTCGGTTACCGTGTTCCTGGAGACGCTGCGCAATCTGCAGGAAATGCTTCCGGAGATCAATGAACTTTATAATAGTCATAATGAAGGAATTGTGCCGAAGGAAGTGGTGTGGAATCTGCTCAGTCTCTGCATCGACATTCTAAATGGAAAGGATGACAAAATCCCGATTCTGTTCAACCACCATCCCGGATATATGGCAAAGCGCATGAAAAATGCGCTGGAGCGGGAAGATGGAAAATTTGGAAATCTTTCTTATGATCCGGAAAAAATATGAGATGGGATTTCAGAAAAATCGATGGATGGGGTCTGGAAACAGTTGATACAATAGGAAAATGAAACAGAGAAAAGCGCAAAACCGGATGGATTTGGTTTTGCGCTTTTTGCGCCTCATAAACGCGAGGTGAGCAGTGCAGCAATTATTTTTCGTCACATACCTGAAAGATATAAAACTTCAAATAATACGAGGACTGGTCATACGACCACAGGATCGGGTGGTCGGCGGCCTGGGTACGGTATTCTACCTGACGAAGACGCTTGTGGACGCCTGCGGCAGCCTCGCGGATGGTCTTGGTGAAAAGTTCCGGGTCCATAAAGTGAGAACAGGAACAGGTGGCGAGGTAGCCGCCGTCTTTGACTAACTTCATTCCGCGCAGGTTGATCTCGCGGTAGCCCTTGACTGCATTTTTGATGGAGTTGCGGGACTTGGTAAAGGCCGGCGGGTCAAGGATGACTACGTCGAACTGTTCGCTCTTCTGCTCCAACTCCGGAAGCAGATCAAAGACATCGGCGCACTGGAAGGTCACGCGGTCGGAAAGGCCGTTCAGAGCGGCATTTTCCTTCGCCTGCGCAACGCCAAGTTCGGAGGCATCCACGCCGAGGACGGAAGCAGCTCCGGCGATCCCGGCATTCAAGGCAAAGGAGCCGGTGTGGGTGAAGCAGTCCAGAACCTTCTTGCCCTTGCACAGACGCTGGATGGCGAGACGATTGTACTTCTGATCCAGGAAAAATCCGGTCTTCTGGCCGTCCTGCACGTCGACCATATAGCGGACACCGTTCTCCACGATCTCGATCTTCGTGTCAAATGGTTCGCCGATGAAGCCCTTAAAGCGCTCCATGCCCTCCTGCAGGCGCACCTTCGCATCGCTGCGCTCGTAGATGCCGCGGATTGTGATGCCGTCCTCGGCGAGAACCATCTTTAATTTGTCAAGAATGACCGGCTTCCAGCGGTCGATGCCCAGCGCCAGAGATTCTACCACCAGCACGTCGGAAAATTTGTCAATCACGATGCCTGGCAGGAAATCTGCCTCGCCGAAGATCAGACGGCAGCTGGAGGTGTCCACGGTGGATTTGCGGTATTCCCAGGCATTGCGCACGCGCATCTCGATGAAAGCGTCATCCACGACCATATCCTTTTTGCGCGTCATCATGCGGACGGTGATCTTGGAGTTGGTATTGATGAAGCCCTGTCCCATTGGATATCCGTCAAAATCCGTCACAGCGACCATGTCGCCGTTTTCAAAGTCACCCTCGATCTTATCAATCTCATTATCGTAAATCCAGGCGCCGCCTGCCTTGATGGTGCGGCCCTCGCCCTTTTTCAATATTACTGCTGCCATGTGTATTCTCCTAATCTTATATGAAGGTTGTGATGCTGTTTGCTTGTACTGGATTATGGTAACACGTTTTGAAAAGTTTGTCACGAAAATGTGAAAGCCTGTTGGCTAAGTGGAGTAAGGATTTTTGTTGACAGGTAAGGGGATGGGTTCTACAATTGAGATATGATTGAGGAATATATCAGAAAGTAGGTGGCGTTTATGTTTACAATGGCAAAGAAGCAATACGGTGATGTGATTGATTTAGAAAAGTATGCGAAGGATACCAGGTTAACAGAGCCATCTGACGGCCGCAGATATGAATGGAAGGAAATGATTGAACGTGTGAAACAACTCAGAAGACCATTGACGGAAAAAGAATCTGAAAAATATAGGATGAAATAAGGAAAATGATTCCGGCCGCTCTATCGGTTCGGAATTATTTTTGGGTTGCGGGAAGAGAAGGCTCTCGGAAAGCTATGATTTTCGGTTGCTGAAAACCCGCCCGCGTGTTATCTTAATGGTAGAGATCAAAGCGGTAAGGAGGTCACGATGGCAGAACAGAAGGATAAAACCAGATACAAGCTGGCGGCAGCGATGAAGGAATGCATGAAGACGACCCCGGTAGACAAGATTACGGTAAAGGATATCGTGGAGGGCTGTGATTTGACGCGGCAGACCTTTTACCGGAATTTCAAGGATAAATATGATTTGATCAACTGGTATTTTGACAAGCTGGTGCTGCAGTCGTTTGAGCAGATTGGCATGGGAAATACGGTTGGAGAGAGTCTGGCGCAGAAGTTTGAGTTTATTCAGGCGGAGCAGGCATTCTTCACGGAGGCATTTCGTTCGGACGATTATAATTCGGTGAAGGAGCATGATTTCGAATTGATTTTGCAGTTTTATAAGGATCTGATTGCCCGTAAGACCAGCCGCCCCATGGGGGAGGAACTGGATTTCCTGCTGGAGATGTACTGCCGCGGGTCAGTGTACATGACGGAGAAATGGATTCTGAACGGCATGAAGGATTCGCCGAAGCGGATGTCGGATAAGTTGGTGGAGGCGATGCCGCCGAAGCTTGCAAAGGTATTTGCGGAACTGGAATTGCTGTGAACTGGCAATCTGCACATAAAAATAAGTGATATTGCACAAAAATAAAAGGAAAGTGACAAATACAAAGGTTTGTAACTTTCTTTTTTAATGCTGCCTTGTTAAAATTATGTCATAAGGAACAGCCGGGAGATGTGAGCCAACCAGCTGGTGACAAGGGACACAGCATCCGGGCAAACACAGCATCACAAAAAGGAGAGAGTAAATCATGGCAAACAGAATCGTATTGAACGAAACATCGTATCATGGCGCAGGGGCAATTCAGGATATCGTGACGGAGGTCAACCGCAGAGGTTTCAAGAAAGCATTCGTCTGCTCCGATCCGGATCTGATCAAATTCCAGGTCACGAAGAAGGTGACGGACATTCTGGACAAGGCTGGACTGGCTTACGAAATCTATTCCGAGATCAAACCAAACCCGACCATTGAAAACGTGCAGCACGGTGTGACGGCATTCCAGGCTTCCGGAGCCGATTATATTATCGCCATCGGCGGTGGTTCTTCCATGGATACCTCCAAAGCCGTCGGCATTATCGTCAACAACCCGGAGTTTGCAGATGTCCGCAGCCTGGAGGGGGTGGCAGACACGAAGAAACCGTGCGTTCCGATCCTGGCAGTTCCGACCACGGCAGGTACCGCAGCAGAAGTCACGATCAACTACGTGATCACCGATGTCGAGAAGAAACGCAAATTTGTCTGCGTGGATACCCATGATATCCCGGTGGTTGCGTTCGTAGATCCGGAGATGATGGCTTCCATGCCAAAGGGCCTGACTGCTTCAACCGGCATGGATGCATTGACTCACGCAATCGAGGGCTACACCACCAAGGGTGCCTGGGAGCTGACCGATATGTTCCATCTGAAAGCAATCGAGATCATTTCCAGATCCCTGCGCTCGGCCGTAGCAAATGAGGCGGAAGGCCGCGCGGACATGGCGCTTGGTCAGTATGTGGCAGGTATGGGCTTTTCCAATGTGGGCCTTGGCATCGTTCATTCCATGGCGCATGCATTGGGTGCCGTCTATGATACCCCGCATGGTGTTGCCAATGCAATCCTGCTTCCGACCGTCATGGCCTACAATGCAGACGCGACGGGAGACAAGTACAAATACATCGCACAGGTAATGGGTGTGGAAGGTGTTGATTCCATGAGCCAGGACGAGTACCGCAAGGCAGCCGTTGACGCAGTGAAGAAGCTGTCTCAGGATGTCGGTATCCCGGCAGATCTGAAGGCGATCGTGAAGGAAGAGGATGTGCAGTTCCTGGCAGAGTCAGCAGTGGCAGATGCCTGCGCACCAGGCAATCCGAAGGATGCTTCTCTGGAGGATATTATTGGACTGTACAAATCGCTGCTCTAAGTGATTGCGAAGTTGTGCGGAAATGATTGGGCAAAGCCCATTTAAAAAGAGCTCCTGGCAGGATGAAAGTTCTGTCAGGGGCTCTTGGCTTTTCGGGAGAAATCCTTTATAATAAGATCTGTGAAAAATGAAATGCACCGTTATGAAGATAGAGAATCGTGGAAAGAAACCGGGAGGAAGAATGAGTGGGAGCTGCAAAATGGAAAGAGCGTGTGGATCAAAGTGATATGATTTTAATTGGGCTGGGTGAGGAATGGAAGCTGAACCGGGTGGATCAAAGGATGCAGCTTTTGGAAGCCTATAGGGCCATGTACGAGTTGATTAAGGATAAGGATTATTTTATCATCACGCTGGCGACGGATGCGCTGATCTATGAGACCAACCTTGGCAGTCAGAGCGAGACAGTGGCTCGCGCAGAGATGGATGCGGCGGCGAAGACTGCCATGTCCTGCGGCGATCGCGGTGGTCACAGCGATCCCGGTGACCATGAAGGGGCCGGGACGACGGCGGATGCGGCGCTGGCGGCAATGGATCATCTTTTCCCGGTGAAGGAAATACCACTGGACACGCGCTGGCAGCGGATTGTGGCACCCTGCGGCAATGAGACCTGGAAGCAGTGCTCACTGGGATGCACGAAGGATATCTGGGAATCTGGCGAGCTTCCGGAGGAGATCTGTCCGCACTGCGGTGCACCGCTGACCGGCAATACCATCGAAGCGTCGCCTTATATTGAGGAAGGCTATCTGCCACAGTGGAACCGCTATACCCGGTGGCTCACGAAAACGCTGAACCGGAAGCTGCTGATCCTGGAGCTGGGAGTGGGTTTTGCAAAGCCGGGCGTGATCCGTTTTCCGTTTGAGAAGACCGCGTTTTTCAACCAGAAATCCTTTCTCTGCCGGGTCAATGAGAAATTCCCGCAGATTACGGAGGAGCTGACAGGGCGCGCAGAGGGGATCGCGGAGAATTCGGTGGAGTGGGTTTTGCAAAATTCGGCAGAGGGCATACACAAAAATTAAGAGAAAATTCACGGTATTTCCGTTTGCGAAGCATTGAGAAATCGCCCGAATTATGTTACACTGTTGAAAAACCAGAACGATTTTTCGGAGGAAGCCAATGATAGCGATCATCGATTATGATGCGGGAAATATAAAGAGTGTGGAGAAGGCACTGCTGGCATTGGGGGAGGAGCCTGTTGTTACGCGGGATAAGGATACGATTCTGGCGGCGGATAAGGTGATTCTGCCGGGGGTCGGTTCCTTTGGAGACGCTATGGGACGGCTGCGCCAATATGGACTGGTGGAGGTGATTCATCAGGTGGTGGAGCAGGGCACTCCTTTTTTGGGAATCTGTCTGGGGTTGCAGCTGATGTTTGAGCGGAGCGACGAGAGCGACGGTGTGGAAGGACTTGGGATCTTGAAGGGGGAGATTCTGAAGATTCCAGACTGTGAGGGGCTTAAGATTCCGCATATGGGATGGAACTCTCTGGCGATCAGGCCCGGCACGAGACTGTTTGCCGGAGTGGAGCAGGGGGCATATGTGTACTTTGTCCATTCCTATTATCTGAAGGCGGCTGATCCGCAGATCGTGGCGGCGACGGCCGAATACAGCACCCACATTCACGCGGCGGTGGAGTGCGGCAATGTCTTTGCCTGTCAGTTCCACCCGGAGAAGAGCAGTGACGTGGGACTTCAGATCTTGAAAAATTTCATCAGCCTGTAATGGATAAGGCAGTTAGGAGCAGCATATGTTTACGAAGAGAATCATCCCCTGCCTGGATGTTCACAATGGGCGGGTGGTCAAAGGTGTTAATTTTGTAAATCTGCGGGATGCCGGAGACCCGGTGGAGATCGCAGCGGCCTATGACAAAGCAGGCGCAGATGAGCTGGTATTTCTGGACATCACCGCATCCTCCGATGCCCGCGAGACCGTGGCTGACATGGTGCGCCGGGTGGCGGAGAAGGTGTTTATCCCCTTTACCGTGGGCGGCGGCATCCGCACCGTGGAGGATTTCAGAAAGATTCTGCGAGAGGGCGCGGATAAGATCTCGATCAATTCCTCTGCCATCAATACCCCGGAGCTGATCTCGGACGCGGCTGACAAGTTCGGGCGTCAGTGCGTGGTGGTGGCGATCGATGCGAGAAGAAGGCCGGATGGTTCCGGCTGGAATGTATTCAAGAACGGCGGCCGGATCGATACCGGGCTGGATGCCATCGAGTGGGCGATGAAGGCCGATTCCATGGGGGCGGGTGAGATTCTGCTGACCAGCATGGACTGCGACGGCACCAAGGCTGGATATGACAACGAGCTGACCGCTCTGATTGCGGATAATGTCTCCGTGCCGGTCATCGCTTCCGGCGGCGCCGGGACGAAGGAACATTTCTACGATGCGCTGACCGCTGGCAAGGCGGATGCGGCGCTGGCGGCATCGCTGTTTCATTATAAGGAGCTGGAAATCCGGGATCTGAAAGCGTATCTGAAGGGACGCGGGATTTCCGTGCGGCTGTAAAGATATGCAGGAGAAGCAGCAGACCGTATCAGACCGTAACAGACTGTATCAGACACAAGACACAAAGGAGATAAGCTCATGGGAGCCATAGAGAATGACTGGCTAGCACCGCTCAGCATAGAATTTAGGAAGCCCTATTATAAGAAGCTGTACGAGAAGGTTAAGGAAGAATATCAGACGAAGCAGGTATTTCCGGATGCGAACGACATCTTCAACGCATTCCAGTTTACCCCGCTCTCCGAGGTCAAGGTCGTGATTTTGGGGCAGGATCCGTATCACAACATCGGTCAGGCCCACGGACTCTGCTTTTCGGTGAAGCCGGAGGTGGAGATTCCGCCGTCGCTGGTGAACATCTATCAGGAACTGCACGATGATCTGGGCTGCGAGATTCCGAACAATGGCTATCTGGTCAAATGGGCCGAGCAGGGCGTGATGCTGCTGAACACGGTTCTGACCGTGCGGGCGCATGCGGCCAATTCTCATCGGGGAATCGGCTGGGAGGAGTTCACAGACGCGGCGATCAAGATCCTGAACGAACAGGACCGCCCGATGGTATTCATCCTGTGGGGCAGACCGGCACAGCTTAAGAAAACCATGCTGACGAATCCGAAGCACCTGATTTTGGAGGCACCGCATCCGAGTCCGCTTTCGGCATACCGCGGATTTTTCGGGAGCAGACCGTTTAGCAAGACGAATGCCTATCTGGAAGCCAATGGATTGACACCGATCGACTGGCAGATCGAGAATCGATAGGCGGCGTGTGAAAAGAAGGAGACCAGCTATGAAAAGTCAAGTATAAGTTAGCAAGAAATTTCTTTTACGTATCGATGGTAAAAAAGGGTAACTTTAATAGAGCTCCCTTAAGGTGCTTTTTCAAAATCTATCGATTTGGATCA
>JAQUVX010000035.1 GCA_028693165.1 Lachnospiraceae bacterium
TCCTTAAGATATATAATATAATAGTATTATATCATATATTACGCTATTACGCATTAAAAAGTTTTTGAATTTGACAAAAAAATAAGCAGCCATAAGGCTTGCAAGATTTTCGGGTGTCAAACTCCCGTGTTTCCATATTTTTACCTGCCTAAACGACCTTATTTTCCCGCTCATCATATCACGCTTGTAGAATCTTTGTCAATCCAATCGAAAAACTGGTCTAAAAATGAAAATTTTGTGAAATTTTTCATTTTTCTCTTGACGTTGGAACGGTTCTATACCTTATAATAGGATGAAACATAAATTAACAAAGGAGGATTTTTTCATGAGATCACAGAAATTGATGAAACGGCTTTTAATAACCGGTATGGTCAGTGCGATGACAGCTGCATACGCATTCCCGGCTTTGGCTGCAGGATGGACAACCGTCGGAGATAAACATTACTATTATTATGACAACGGTCAGATGGCGACCGGCCTGATCAACGTAGGCGGCAAGTATTATTATATGCTGGACGACGGTTCTATGGTGATCGGCTGGCTCAAGCTGGATAGCGACTACTACTACATGGGTGCTGACGGCGCCCTGACGACAGGCTCACTCAAGCTGGGCAACGACAGCTACTATATGCGTCCGGATTCCGGCAAATGCGTACTGGACGAGGCAGTTGAGATCGACGGTGCGTGGTACTTCTTCAAAAGCGACGGCAAGAAGCTGACCGGATGGCTGCTGAAAGAAGGACAGTATTTCTACCTTGATCCGGCTGCTGACGGCAGACTGGTTGCCGGCACAACCAAGACCATCGACGGCGTATCCTACAGCTTTGCTGCCAACGGCGCCTGCACCACCAACGTGTCTGTCAACAACGCTTACATTCCTTCCAACAAGGCTGCTGAAAACGCTGCTCAGGAGACCACCCCAAGCACCGATGATTCCTATGGCAGAACGAACGTCATTACCGCCGGACAGCACTGATTCTGTTTTTATTTGAATGATTCATAAAAAGAAGGCGCATCCGCGATGGATGCGCCTTCTGTGTTGTTGGAATTCCTTAGAACTTACCAGCGTTTGCTGCTTCCTCAATACCTACAGCAACTGCCACGGTCATTCCGACCATAGGATTGTTGCCTGCGCCGATCAGACCCATCATCTCTACATGAGCCGGAACGGAAGAAGAACCTGCGAACTGTGCATCGGAATGCATACGTCCCATGGTATCGGTCATACCGTAGGAAGCCGGGCCTGCTGCCATGTTATCTGGATGCAGGGTACGTCCGGTACCGCCGCCGGAAGCTACTGAGAAGTATTTCTTGCCCTTCTCCATACATTCTTTCTTGTAGGTACCTGCAACCGGATGCTGGAAACGGGTCGGGTTGGTGGAGTTACCGGTGATGGAAACATCTACGCCCTCTTTCCACATGATTGCAACACCCTCGGTTACGTCGTTCGCGCCGTAGCAGTTTACTTTGGAACGAAGACCATCGGAGTAAGACTTTCTGTAAACTTCCTCCACCTTGCCGGTGTAGTAGTCCATCTTGGTCTCAACGAAGGTAAAGCCGTTGATCCTGGAGATTACCTGTGCGGCATCTTTGCCCAGACCGTTCAAAATAACGCGCAGAGGTTTCTGGCGAACCTTGTTTGCCTTCTCTGCGATACCGATTGCGCCCTCTGCTGCTGCGAAGGACTCATGTCCTGCCAGGAAGCAGAAGCAGTCGGTGGACTCTTCCAGAAGCATCTTGCCCAGGTTTCCATGACCCAGACCTACTTTACGCTGGTCAGCTACGGAACCCGGAATACAGAATGCCTGCAGTCCTTCTCCGATTGCTGCTGCTGCGTCAGCCGCTTTTCTGCAGCCCTTCTTGATTGCGATTGCTGCGCCTACGGTGTAAGCCCATTTTGCATTCTCAAAACAGATCGGCTGAATGCTCTCAACCTGCTTGTATACGTCAAGACCTGCGTCTTTGGTAATCTTCTCTGCTTCTTCAATGGAAGCAATGCCATAGCTGTTCAATACTGCATCAATCTGTTTGATACGTCTCTCATATGATTCAAATAATGCCATGATATGTAGTCCTCCTATATTTATTCCTGACGTGGGTCGATGATCTTTACTGCATCTGCAACGCGGCCGTACTGACCTTTTGCCTTCTCGTATGCGGTTGTCGGGTCATCACCCTTCTTGATAAAGTCGGTCATTTTGCCAAGGCTTACGAACTGATAGCCGATGATCTGGTTCTCTTCGTCCAGAGCGATGCCGGTAACATAACCTTCTGCCATCTCCAGGTAACGAGGACCTTTCTTCAGGGTTCCATACATGGTACCAACCTGAGAACGAAGACCTTTTCCTAAATCCTCCAGACCAGCGCCGATCGGCAGTCCTTCTTCAGAGAATGCACTCTGTGTTCTGCCATATGCGATCTGTAAGAACAACTCTCTCATAGCGGTGTTGATTGCATCACATACCAGATCGGTATTCAGTGCCTCAAGCACGGTCAGACCCGGAAGGATCTCTGCTGCCATAGCTGCGGAATGCGTCATACCGGAACATCCGATGGTCTCCACCAGTGCCTCCTGGATGATACCTTCCTTTACGTTCAGTGTCAGCTTACATGCGCCCTGCTGCGGTGCACACCAGCCGATACCGTGAGTCAAACCGGAAATATCAGAAACCTGTTTGGACTGTACCCATTTTGCTTCTTCCGGAATTGGAGCAGCGCCATGATGAACGCCCTGTGCAACTGTGCACATCTCTTCTACTTCATGTGAATAAATCATGTTAAAACTCCTTTCAACTATGTTGTAATGTCCTGAAGTACGCGTCTTAACAATCGGTCAGATTGTTAAATTAATCACACCATACTTAATCATATTTTCTCACAAAAGCCCTAAATAGTCCAGCGGTTTTTGTATTTTTTTGAAAACAGTTTGCCGGAGACCGCTCAGGAAGATTCCCCGCCCTGAACAGCAGCCGTATCCCGAAGGGCCTGCAATTCCTTTAAGATTCCCATCACAATCACCGTCGAAAGGACAAAGGTCATCATATCCGCGATCGGCTGTGCCATCTGGAGTCCGAGAATACCGGTTATCCGCGGCAGGATCAGCAGCGCCGGGATCAGAAATAAGCCCTGGCGTCCCATCGCCACCAGTGCCGCGCGAAAGCCATACCCGATCGACTGCGTCAGCATATTGACCATGATGACCCAGGCCTGGAACGGCATGGTCAGAAGCTGGAGCCGCAACGCAAGGGTGCCGATCGCGATGACCTCCAGATCCTCCCGGCGGAATGCGGTGATGATCGGGCGGCTGAGTGCAAAGGCCACGATTCCAAAGATCGTCAGCATGGCAACGGCCACCTTCACGCAGAACCAGAACGCCTCCAGCACGCGGTCATAACGTCTGGCGCCGAAATTAAAGCCGCACACCGGCTGGAAGCCCTGGCCGAAGCCAATCAGGCTGGAGTTGATAAACATCATAAACCGGGTCACGATGGACATGGCGGCAATCGCCGCATCCCCGTAAGGTCCCGCCGTCACATTCAGCACCACCGCCGCCACGCTGGCAAGACCCTGGCGGCAGAAGGACGGCAGCCCCGTATGAAGAATCTGACCGTAAATCTGAAGCGTCGGACGAAACTTGGAAATCTGGATTTTGATACAGTCCTCATGCGAATTGCTCTGGTAGAGCAGGATCAAAAAGCTGATCATCTGACTCACCATCGTCGCGATCGCCGCGCCGGAGATCCCCATATCAAATCCAAAGATCAGAATCGGGTCCAGGATCAGATTGAGAATACCGCCCGTGGTGATCCCCACCATGGCAAAGATCGCATTGCCCTGAAAACGAAGCAGATTGTTCATGACAAAGGAGGTCAGCATGAACGGTGCCGCGATCAGAATATAGCGTGCATAATCCTGCGCAAACGGTGCGATTGTCGGTGTCGCTCCCAGGAAAAAGACCAGCGGCTCGGAAAACATGACACCAAAAACCGCAATCAGTATCCCGATGATTCCCGCCGTAAAAAATGCCGTGGCCGCGAACAGACTCGCCCGCTCCTCCTCCCGGTTTCCGAGCGCTCTGGATATATTGTTTCCGCTTCCCATGCCAAGCGTAAAGCCGATGGCCTGAATCATCGCCATCGCCGAGAACATGACACCCACGGCACCGGAGGCACTGGTTCCGATCTGGCTCACAAAAAACGTGTCTGCCATATTGTAGATGGAAGTCACCAGCATACTGATGATCGTCGGTACTGCAAGCTGCGGAATCAGCTTCTGTACCGGGGTCTCCGTCATCTGAAGAAACTTCTCTTCTTTTGTCATTACTTTTGCCATTTTTCTGTTTTCCCTTCCCTGTATTCCTTCCCCGTATTCCATGTGACGAGAAAAACGCCGCAGATGTTCCCGCAGCGCCTTTCTGATCATTCTTCCTGATGCTTTTTATTTCTGGCTCAGATACTCATGAATACCCTTCGCGCCGTGTTTTCCGGCTTCCATTGCCAGGATCACGGTAGCCGCACCGGTCACAGCATCACCGCCGGCAAACACACCCGGTCTGGAAGTCTGCCCGTTCTCCGGCTCCGCCACGATACATTGACGCTTGTTGGTCTCAAGCCCCTCTGTCGTGGAAGAAATCAGCGGGTTCGGGGACGTTCCGAGAGACATGATCACGGTATCTACCTCCATGACATAGTCAGAGCCATCAATCTCAACCGGTCTTCTTCTTCCGGACGCATCCGGCTCACCAAGCTCCATCTTACGAACCTTGATTCCCTTTACCCAATCATTCTCATCCGTCAGAATTTCCACCGGGTTGGTCAGCAGATTGAAAATCACGCCTTCCTGCTGTGCGTGGTGTACTTCCTCCACACGGGCCGGAAGCTCTGCCTCGGAACGGCGGTATACGATATGTACCTCAGCGCCCAGACGCAGCGCAGTTCTCGCCGCATCCATCGCCACGTTTCCGCCTCCTACGACCGCTACCTTCTTACCTGCCACGATCGGCGTATCATAATCCTCACGGAATGCTTTCATCAGGTTGTTTCTGGTCAGATACTCATTGGCTGAGAATACGCCGTTGGCGTTCTCACCCGGAATTCCCATGAATTTCGGAAGTCCTGCACCGGAACCGATGAAGACAGCCTCGTAGCCCTCCTCATCCATCAGCTCGTCGATGGTCACAGACTTGCCGATGATCACGTCGGTCTCGATCCGAACGCCAAGTTTTCTCACGTTCTCGATCTCTGTCTGAACGACGCTCTCCTTCGGAAGACGGAATTCCGGAATACCGTAGGTCAGTACGCCGCCCGGTTCATGCAGTGCCTCGAAAATGGTTACCTCGTAGCCCATCTTCGCCAGATCGCCTGCACAGGTCAGACCTGCAGGGCCGGAACCGACCACAGCCACCTTTTTGCCAAGCTTCACTTCCGCCGCCTTCGGCACGAAGCCATGTTCCCTGGACCAGTCTGCCACGAAACGCTCCAGCTTACCGATGGAGACCGGCTCACCCTTGATTCCGCGGATACACTGGCCTTCGCACTGGCTCTCCTGCGGGCAGACACGTCCGCAGACAGCCGGGAGCGCAGAGGACTCTGCGATCACGTTGGCCGCCTCCTCGAAATTGCCTTCCTTCACTTCCTTGATAAATCCAGGGATGTTGATGGATACCGGACAGCCGTTGATGCATTTGGCATTCTTGCAGTTGATGCAGCGGGCCGCCTCTTCCATCGCCTCTTCCTGATTATATCCATAGCATACTTCTTCAAAATTTGTCGCGCGCACCTTCGCGTCCTGCTCTCTTACAGGGATCTTCTTTAATACGTCCATTTTATTTGTCCTCCGATTGATTCGATTCTAACCTAATTGCAGTTGCCGCAGCCGCCGTGATGGGTATCGCCCTCCACTGCTTTCAGCATGGCGCGGCCTTCCTCGGTCTTATACATCTGCTGGCGCTTCATCGCCTCGTCAAAATTTACCAGATGGCCGTCAAACTCCGGTCCGTCCACACAGGCAAATTTCACTTCGTCCCCAACTGTCAGGCGGCAGGCACCACACATGCCGGTGCCGTCTACCATCACCGGGTTCATGCTGACGATGGTCGGAAGATTCAGCTCTTTGGTCAGTTTGCAGACAAATTTCATCATAATCATCGGTCCGATGGCTACGCAGACATCATAGTGATTGCCCTGATTCTCTACCAGATCCTGAATCACCTCGGTAACCATACCTTTTCTTTCATAGGAGCCATCATCGGTGGTAATGTACAGATTTCCGGCAACCTCCCGCATCATGTCCTCCAAAATCAGAAGCTCTTTGTTCTTGGCACCCACGATCACATCGACTGCGATGCCGTGCTCCTTCATCCATTTGACCTGCGGATATACCGGGGCCGTGCCGACGCCGCCTGCGACAAACAGGTATCTGCGGCCTTTCACTTCCTCAAGATCTTCTTTCACAAACTCGGAAGGCTGACCCAGCGGCCCCACGAAGTCCTGGAATCCATCGCCGGCTTTCAGCTCGGCCATCCGGTAGGTGGATGCACCCACGATCTGGAATACGATGGTTACCGTGCCCTTCTCGCGATTAAAGTCGCAGATGGTCAGCGGAATGCGCTCGCCCTTCTCATCCATCTTTACAATCACAAATTCTCCTGGCTGGCAGGCTTTCGCCACACGCGGCGCTTCCACATCCATCAGGAAAATCTTCTCCGCCAGCTTCTCTGCTTTCAAAATCTTATACATTTCCGTCCTCCTATTGTTTCTGTTCTGTATCTTATTTTTTTCTGTACTCTCTGTACGTGTAGCACAGGTCAAAATACGTTTGTTCCTCACTCTCCGCCGTCATCTCCCACCCTTCCAATTCTTCCAGGTTCGGGAAATGCGTATCCGCGGAATATGCAAAATCAATATAGGTGATCTCGGCCCGGTCACAGTATGGCAGGAACTTCCGGTAAACGCTCTCGCCGCCGATGACATACACCGCGTCCGAGCGGTAATCCTTCAGCACTTCAAGTGTCTCCTCCAGCGAGTGACAGACGATCGCACCTTTCACCTGATAGGCGGGATCTGTGCTCAAGACGATGTTCGTGCGGCCATACAACGGCTGTTTTCCAGGCAGACTCTCAAAGGTCTTTCTTCCCATCACAATGACCTGACCCAGCGTCTTTTCCCGGAATGCCTTCTGGTCATGCGGAATGCTGACCAGCAGCTGACCCTTACTGCCGATCGCCCAGTTCCTGTCTACCGCCGCAATCAGAATCATGCTTCCTCCTCCGCTATAATCAACTCATTCGCATAAGGAAGCTCTGCGATCCAGTCACAGAAGGTATGCCACTCCGTCAGCTTGTGATTCCGTCTCGCGAAATAGATGTTGATCAGAGTCTCATAGTTCAGTGTGCAGGTGCGCATCTGATTGTAGCTGGACGGCAGAAGCTGAATCATATCATACCAGTCATCCTTGTTCTTTCCATCCATATACTTCAGACGAATCGCTTCCAGACGATCCACCACGGTCTGCATGAAAGCCAGCGTGTCCGCCGTCATATGGTCGCAGCTGAAATCCTCCAGAGAGAACGGCTTGCTGTGAATCTTGTGCATGGTACTGGTCGAGTTTGCCACCGTCCCCACCTTGTAGGTATCGTATTCCTTCCACCAGTACAGCGGCGCTGTGATGTCCACAGACACGAACACCTGGCGGATATATTTGCGGTGATCACTTCCGGCTCTGCGCAGGCGTTTCGCCAGATCCAGATCATTCGGCCCCAACACATAATTGCCGTCTTCGTCGTAGGCACTGTCCATCCGCCCCCAGCTGTTCAGCGGATTTCGCGCGCCGCGCATGGCATTTTCCAGGTTCATGACGCTGGTACGTTCTAATTTAATCATTCAAATATCCTTTCTGTGCACTTATCCCAATAGAACCGATTATAGCGAAGTCTGCTTCTTATGACAAGTCATTTTTAAAAAATCAGGTTAAAATGCTTCGTCCAGATCTGCAAGCTCCCGCTCATCCGACACTGCAAAACGGTAGACATCCTCCGGAAACCGCTTCATGACTTTGCGGCCGCCCACATCCCCCTCCAGCATAAAAAGGGCCTTCTCGTAGCTTCGTGAAAACACGGCCGGATTGCCATCGTTTCCGCCGCAGGTCGGACAGCCCATCCCTTTCCCGCTCCGCTCCCATCCGGCGAGCAGTCCTTCGATGGTTCTGCACGTGAGCCATGGCTGATCGCAGACGGCAAAGCAGATGGCCGTCACCGTTTTCTCCAGATGCTCCAGCGCCAGATGGATCGAGTGGGAGACACCGAGACTGCTGTCCCGATTTTCCACCGCAAGATAGCCCTCCGCGTTCAGATCTTCCAGAATCTCCGGATATTGGCTGACCACAAGCTTCTGTGCAAACCGTTCCGGTGCACAGGCGGCAATCTGATCCGCGATGTGACGGTACATCGGCTTATGATCCAGCTCCGCAAGCAGCTTGTTGCCCCGAAATCTCCTGCTGTCTCCCGCCGCCAGCAGCACCAGGGCAATGCGCTGCGCCGGCTGCACATCACATGGCCGGAGCGTCTCATGATGCAGCATGGCTTCCAGCACACCGCCGCCGATCGCCGTCGCCTTGTCCGACACGGTAAAGCAGTGTTCCACCGCACAGCGTGGGTCCACATCCCCCGCCTTCATGCCCGCATACACCGAAACTCCATCCTGCAGGATTCCGCGCACCGCACCGGCGATCTGCGCGTAAACCGGGGCATCTCCCGCGTATCCGACCAATGCTCCCGCCTCCACCTGCTCCCCGATCCCGACGGTTCCGCGAAACGTTCCTTCTCCCGTGGACCGGATCAGCCGCTCGATTCCGTAACCGCCGATTTCTCCCGGCACGCCGGTATTTTCGATCGCACTTCCTTCCCAGATACACCGCCCCAGATAATGTCCGCGTTTCGTCTCCACCACGCAATGACAGTCAACGCCTGCCGTGAAGCCCGGCCCAACTCCGATCACCATCCTGGCATCCGTGATCCTTGTCCCGAGATTTCGCTTCGCCAGAATGGCATCAACTACCACATCCGGCTTCCATTTTGCAATGATTTCTGCTTTTTCATCCACCACAACCGCTATTTTTTGCTGTTTTAATGTTTCTTCCACCACTTTTAAAGAATCGCAGCAAATTCCGGTCACGTCCTCCACCTGGGAGATTCCCTCATATACTGCCGGGGAAAATGCCACCGTGCGCCGCACGGTCGTCGGCACTGCAAGCTCTGTCATCACGATCTGGCAGCCGCAGCGGTGCAGGCGAAGGGCAATCCCGCTGGCCAGGTCACCCGCACCTTTGATGAGCACCCTCTTTCCGGTTTCCGTCCAGCATGTGATCTGCCACATTTCCCGCCGCACGATCATGGCTCGCTCTCTCTCCTGCGTTTGCATTCCATACGCGGTAACTGCGCAGTGCTTCTGCATCGTCAGCGGCAGCAGACGCAAAATCGCCTCTGCATTCCGAAGATCCGCCTCTCCGTCCGCCTGATTCAGTACAATCCGGTAAGCACGTCCCTGAACCTGCTTATGCGCACCGCGCCCGTCCATCAAAATCAGCGCCACGTCCTCCGGTGCGACGGGATCTTCCGCCTTTCGCATCAGCCAGGCTCCCGTCTGTTCAAACCGGAAACAGCCTTTCCCGAAGGTCTGCCCCACCACGGACAGCCCCACGCAGGCAACGACGAGTCCGGTCTGCGGCACGATGACCGGCTCCCCCTCCTCCGGCACCTTCAGCGGATGTTCCTTCGCCCCATCCGCTTCGATCAGAATCACATCGACAAATTCCAGCAGACGCGCTAACTGGGCTTCCTGGTCAAGCCCTTCCGGCATGGTCAGTTTCTGCGTACCTTGGACTCCAGAAGCGTCCGGCACCGGTCTGCCTGCGGTCAGAAGCCGTTCCCCCTGCCAATGCTCCGGCCCCAGTTCCGAGACCTGCGCAATCTGCGCTGTCCGCCCTGTTTCCGGCACCCGGATATGGGTGGTGGTGGTGATCAGCACGCGGCTTCCCCGCGCTGCAAGCTCACCAGCCAACTGGTACATTGTTGTGGTCTTTCCCCCTGCACCGACAAAGGAGATGATACGCGGAAGCTTCTCCTTCCCGGAAAAGCCCCAGGCTTCAAACAGTGACGCACACTCCGTCCGGTCAAGTTTCTGATGCTCCTGCATGTTCATATCGTCTCCTCCTGGCCCTTGTCTGTTTCCGGTTCTGGTGCTATACTACAGCTATTATGAACAGATTATATTCTGTCTCCGACCGCACAGTGGACCGCGTACTCTTTGGCTGCGGTGTCTTCCTGGCTGTCAGTGAGACTTACAAACAATTATTTTTATATTTTATCATACAGCACCGCACCTACGACTGGTGGTTTTTCCCGTTCCAGCTCTGCAGTCTCCCGCTGTATCTGTGTCTTCTGCTGCCTTTTTTGAAAAACGCGCGGCTCAAAGCTGTCCTGTACACGTTCATGCAGGACTTCAACCTGATGGGCGGCATCGCAGCCCTGCTGGTTCCGGAGGGCTTCACCGGCATTCACTGGTCCCTTACCCTGCACGGCTATCTGTGGCACATCACACTGATTCTGATCGGCCTGTTGATCTTTCTGACCCGGCGGGCCGACTTCACGCGCGGCGGCTTTGCGCGCACGCTGCCGCTCTTTTGGGCCTGCTGCGGCATTGCCACGCTCATCAATCTTTTGGCACCCGGACACGGGCAGGCGGATATGTTCTACATCTCCCCCTACTATCCCAGCACCCAGATTTTGTTCCATACCCTCGCCCTGCACATCGGCATTCTGCCGTCCAACCTGCTCTACCTGCTTACGGTCTGTCTCGGCGGTTTTCTGATGCATCAGCTGTTTTCGTTCTTAAACCGTTTCGCCATCTTGCGCCGGATCACCAGATAGCAGAGAATGTGTGCCGTAAATGTGATGGCCCAGGACACCGGATAGGACAGATACAGCGTCTGGAGCGTCCGGTCCATGGCAAAGATCGTGAAGATCCACACGACACGAAACGCGCAGGCTCCGGTCAGCGACACCAGCATGGGGATGACGGAATAGCCGATTCCGCGCAGACCTCCCACCATCGTATCCATGATTCCGCACAGGAAATAGGTTCCGTTGATGATGCGCATACGGGTCATACCGTAGGTGATCACCGCCGGGTCCGAGGAATAGATTCCAAGAAGCTGCCGTCCGATCAGGACCGATCCATTGCCCATCACCAGTCCTACAAAGACCACCATGCCGAGACAATACAGCAGAATCTTCGTCATTCGGTCAAATTTCCTGGCTCCGAAATTCTGGCTGGTGAAGCTCAGTGCCGTCTGGTAGATGGCGTTCATGGACGTGTATACAAACCCTTCAATATTGGCGGATGCCGTGTTGCCCGCCATGGCAACCGAGCCGAAGGAATTGACCGACGACTGGATCAGCACGTTGGAGATGGAAAAGATCGCGCCCTGCAGCCCCGCCGGAAGTCCGATCTTCGCAATCAGAAACATCTTCTCCGGCACCAGCTTCAAGTGTGTCAGGCGCAGGCGGTACGGCGCGTCCGAACGAAGCAGACACTGCACGATCAGCCCCGCCGACACACACTGGGAAATCACCGTTGCCAGTGCCACACCCGCTACGCCCATGGAAAAGACAATGACGAAAATCAGATTCAGAATCACATTGATGATGCCTGCCAAAAGCAGAAAATACAACGGCCGTTTGGTGTCTCCCACCGCGCGCAGAATCGCGCTGCCGAAGTTGTAAACCAGCGTAACCGGCATTCCCACAAAGAAAATCTTCATATAAAGTGCAGCCAGCGGCAATACGTCCTCCGGCGTTCCCATCATCTCTAACAGCGGATCTGCCAGACAAACACCCGCCACGATCAAAACAACACCGCCCGCCACGGCGACAACCATGGCTGTGTGCACGGTCTCTTCCAGATCCTTCAGCCGCTGGGCACCGTAAAACTGCGCCACAAGAACATTGGCACCGACGGACAGTCCGATAAAAATATTGACCAGCAGATTGATCAGCGACGTGGTGGAACCCACGGCCGCCAGGGATTCACTTCCCGCAAACCGCCCGACCACGATGATATCCGCCGCATTGAACAACAGCTGCAAAATGCCCGACAGGATCAGCGGGACGGCAAAGGTCACCAGCTTGCTGAAAATAGGACCGCTGCACATATCGATCTCATAGGATTTTGCTTCCTTCTTTTGTAATTCCATAATCTCCCACTCCCCCAGTTCTCTTTCTTCAAGGAAAAAGAGCCCGCTTGCGGACTCTCATCATGCTGTCACAGACAGCGATAAACAATCAGGGCAATCGCCACACCGATGATGCTGGCCATCGTAATCCTGATCGATAATCCAAACGTAATGATCAACACGCCAAAATTCAGGATAATCGGAGAGTCCAGTCCAAACGACTGACCAAAATTCAGCCAGGATAACCAGGAAACTCCCTGCGCCAGATTCCCCAGGAAACCGCCGAGCACAATTCCTGCAAGCAGCAGTAAAAGCAGAATCCAAAAATTCTTGTTTCTCATCTCATTTCCTCTTTCCGTAGGTATTGCTTTCCCTATTCTAACATCAATGCTGCGATTTTTCCACCAGTTTTTATTTCATCGCAGCGCTGCACAAAAAAGCACTCCAAAAAGACTCACAGGATCAGCTTCTGCCAGTTCTCCCAGGCAAGCGCTTCCTGCCCGGCTGCAGCCAGAAGCGCTTCTTCTGCCTCACAGGGTGCCAGCCAGGCCAGGCCGCAGCCCGCCGTGATCTGCCGCGGAACCGGGATCAGTCTGCCAGCCAGCCCCAGTCTCAGAAAGGTCTGTTCTGCCGCCATCGCCTCCGTGGTAGTGTGAAAGGTAATCACAAGCTTTTGCGTCTTTGGTCTCATATGTCTGCCTGTCCCTTCTGCTCCTGCCCTTCCCCGGCCAGCTCCCGGACGGCGCAGACCGCACGTTTGATTTCCTCCGCGGTGTTTGTGTGGGAGAAGCTGAAGCGAACCGCGCCCTGCTCCCGCGTCCCCAGCGCCTCGTGCATCAGCGGCGCACAGTGTGCCCCGGCGCGCGTCATGATCCCATATTCCTGCGCCAGCACATCCGCTGCCTGCCCGGAGTCCCAGTCCCGGATATTAAGTGCCACGATCGGTGCTCTCAGACATGCCCGGTCGGCAAAATCACCGTACACCGTCACACCCGGAATCTCCCGGACTCCATCGTAAAATTCCCACATCCGCTTCTGCTGCTCCCTTCGCAGCGCCTCTGTATCCTGCTCCTCCAGCCAGGCCAGGGCCGCACGCAGACCGGCAATCCCGTGGCTGTTGAGCGTCCCGGCTTCCAGAGCCGTCGGCATCTGCGCCGGGTGCATCCGGCTTTCACTCTGGACACCGCTGCCGCCCACGACAAGCGGCCGGATGGACACGCCCTTTCGCACGCAGAGGCCCCCGCTTCCCTGCGGCCCCAGCAGTCCCTTATGTCCGGTAAAGCAGAGCACGTCAATCCCCATCCGTGCCTGGTCGATGGGCAGAATCCCCGCACTCTGGGAAGCATCCACCACCAGATAAGCACCATGCGCTCTGCACAATGCGCCGATCCGCTCCAGATCGTTGACGTTTCCGGTCAGGTTGGAGGCATGCGTACAAACCACCGCCCGGGTATTCTCCCGAAACGCGTGCTCCAGTTCCTCCAGCGAAATACGTCCGAGACGGTCTGCCGCAAGAATCGTCAGCGCCGCCCCCTCCTGCTCCAGACGGTACAGGGGGCGGAGCACGGAATTGTGCTCCATCTGCGTGGTAATAATATGATCCCCCGCAGCAAACAGTCCTCCGATCGCCAGATTCAGACTCATAGTCGCATTCAGCGTAAAGGCCACCTGCTCCGGTCCTTCCGCCCCCAGAAGCCGCGCCAGCCGCACCCGGCAGTCATAGATGACGCGGGACGCTTCCAGGCTGGCCGCATAAGCTCCCCGCCCGGCATTTCCCATGTGCTGCATCGCATCAAGAACCGCATCCGCGACACACTGCGGTCTGTGAAACGCGGTCGCCGCATGATCCATATAAATCAGTTCCATCGTTCTATCCTCACTCAAAGCAGACAAAGGCTTCCTGCCGCGTCTCCACGGCACCGATGACCGCACAGTCCCGCCCCATCCCGGCGTTCTCAAACGCTTCCATCATCGCATCCGCATCCGCCGCAGATACGCTAAACAAAAGTCCGCCGGACGTTTGCGGGTCAAAGCAGAGATCCTGCCAATACTCCGCCACAGGTTCCCAGGACACCTCTGCACCGGCAAAGGCACGGTTGCGGTAAGCTCCCTCCGGAATCAGTCCCATCCGCGCATACTCCGGTGCCATCTCCTGCACGGGCAGCTTCGCCGTCTGAATCCGCAAGGTCACATCGCTTCCCCTTGCCATCTCAAGCGCATGACAGGCAAGGCCAAACCCGGTCACATCCGTGCAGCTATGGATCGCGCGGGTTTCCGCGATCTGCTTGGCCTTGCGGTTTAACATCGTCATGAGCCGGACGACCTCCCGCTTCGCCTCATCCGAAGCCAGCCCCGCCTTCACAGCCGTGTTGACGATCCCGGTTCCCAGCGGTTTTGTCAGAAGCAGACGGTCTCCCGGCCTCGCCCCGCAGTTTTTCCAGATTTTGTCCGGGTGCACAAACCCGGTTACACTCAGGCCATACTTGGGTTCGTCATCCTGGATGGAATGTCCGCCCGCCAGCACCGCCCCGGCCTCCTTTACCTTATCCGCGCCTCCCCGCAGGATTTCTCCCAGAAATCTGGGGTTCACGCAGTTCGGCCAGGCCACGATATTCAGCGCCGTCTTCGGCTCCCCGCCGCAGGCATAGACATCACTCAATGCATTGGCCGCCGCCACCTGCCCGAACAAATACGGATCATCCATCATCGGAGGAAAAAAATCCAGCGTCTGAATCAGCGCCAGATCTTCGCTGACCCGGTAGATCGCCCCGTCGTCGGAGGTTTCGATTCCCACCAGCAGGTTTTCATCCGCAAACCTCGGCAGTGTCTTTAACACCTCCGCCAGCATCCCCGGCCCCAGCTTCGCCGCGCATCCCGCCGTGTGAACCATATCTGTCAGCCTTACCTCTTCATCTGGAATCATAACTGTTCTCACTCTCTCTTTTCAAGTTTCTGTTTTTTATTGTATCACATGGCACCGTGCAGGACAACCGTTCGGTAAATCTTGACAAAATAGATCCATGTAGTAATATATAAATAGGAGTGACTGTTCTGGAGGGTTGCGATAGGAAAGGAAGCCTCAAGGCAGACCGATGCATATAGCATTGGGAGCTGCCTTGGGGCTTCCTTTTTTAGAGTAAATATAGCGTGTTTTCAGAGATATCTCGTATGAAGTCTACAGACTGGCGAGATTTAGAGCGGGGAGTCGAAAACAACATGGGGGCGGAATATGAAAAAGGTCAAAAACACAACAGCGATACTCTTGTGTATCTTATTATTGGTGGGGACAGTCATACCTGTTTTTGCTGCGCAGAAAACGACAAAAACAACGATTCGCGTTGGCTGCGTTGATATTGACAGTTTTTTAGTGCTGAACGAGGATGGAACGGCCTCCGGGTATGGCGCGGAGTATCTGGGGGAATTGTCCAAATACACTGGCTGGAGCTATGAATATGTCAACGGTACCTGGAATGAATGTATGCAGTGGCTCAAGGAAGGTAAGATTGACCTGCTGCTTCCGGCGGAGTACAGCCCGCAGCGCGCGCAGGAATACAATTACAGTACCTTGGAATGCTTCATTGATTATGTTGCGTTTTTGACGCGCGCGGATGAGGAGGAACTGTATTTCGAGGATTATGATCATTTTGACGGCCTTTCCGTGGGTATGATCGAAGGAAATTTTTTGAATACGCAATTCGAGAAATTTGCTGCTCAAAAAGGCTTCCGTTATCAGGCGCAATACTATTCCACAACGAAGGAACTGAATCAGGGACTGGAAGACAACGAAGTAGACGCGATTGTGACCGGCAATATGAGCATTGCAGAGAATCAAAAGCTGTTGGCGAAATTTGACTATATGCCCACTTATTTTATTACCCGCAAAAGTGATACGACGATACTGCCTGTGCTCAATAACGCCATGTATCAGATGAAATTACAGACACCTAAATTTGCAATAAATTTAATGGAAAAGTATTACGGGGCGATGGAGCGGCAGATACAGAGCTTTTCCAGGGAGGAAACCCGGTTTATCGGACTGGCTGCTCCGGTCACGGTTGCCTGTGATGCCGATAATTATCCATTTTCCTGGTATGATTCTAAAAGCTGCAGTTTTAAGGGAATCGATGTGGATCTTTTAAAGCGCATTTCAGAAATTAGCGGATTGACCTTTGAAATAAAGCAGACGGACTCTTTCAAAGAGGCCTGGGAGCTGGCAAAGAGGGGCGAGGTCGATCTGCTGACCGGGGTCTATGGGAATGATTCGATTTCCAGGCAATATCAGATGACCTTCACAACCTCTTATATGAATGAATATCTGGTAGGCGTGGCCAAAAAGAACCGCATGATTACTTCCGGCATGAATATTACTGCGGTGCTGCTTTCCAATTTTGTCGGAAGTCAGGAATATATGAAGACAGCGCATGCAAACTGGACATTTTTGACTGCGGAATCGGTCGGGGAAGGCCTTGATCTGGTGGAAAGCGGCAGCGCGGATGTTATGTTTTTAAATTCCTATTTGATGCAGACGGATCGTTTCCTGAATGACTATCCGGAGCTGGCAATTGCATCCACCAATATGGAATCGATACCGATTTCCTTTGGGGTAGCGGATGGGGCTGGAGAAGCAAGTCTGCAGGCGGAATCAGAGATATCTGCGCAGATACTCTATTCCGTCATAAACAAATCGCTGCTGCAAATAACGGAGGAGAATATTGACAAGTATATTGCCAATAATACCCGTATCGAAGCTGCACCACTGTCGTTTAGCGGGCTGCTGCGAAAATATCCGCTGTTTTTTGTGGGCTTGGCAACGCTGCTGATCTGCGTCATTGCGGTGGTGGTGTCTTTGTTATACGCTGCCAAAATTCGCTCAAAGAAAAATGAAATATTGGCACAGAAGAATGAAGAATTGCGCGAGGCCGTGATTTTGGCGGAGAAGGCAAATGCAGCAAAATCGGAATTTCTCTCCCGCATGAGCCATGAGATTCGAACCCCGATGAATGCCATCATGGGTATCACCCAAATTCTCCTGACCAGCCCGTCCACCTCACTGGAAGGCCGGGAGTATCTGACGAAAATGGATCATGCCTCGGAGCATCTGCTGGCCTTGATCAACGACATTCTGGATATGGCCCGCATTGAGAGCCATAAGGTCATACTGGATCAGAAACCATGCACAATTGCAGAGTTTATTCCAATGGTGGATACCATTATCCGGCCGCTGGCAGAAGCGAAGGGGATTACCTATAACAGCGAGGGGACGGACATCCCGTCTCAGGTATTTTTGATGGATAAGCTGCGGCTGCAGCAGGTTTTTATCAATTTATTAAACAATGCTGTGAAATTTACAAATCGGGGAGGTCTGGTGGAATTTGGTGTTCGGAAATTATCCGAAAACGCAGACAAAGCTGAGATTCTGTTCACGGTACGTGATAATGGAATTGGCATATCAGAAGAATTCCTGCCTAAAATCTATGATGATTTTGAGCGTGAAGAGGTGGGGCATACCAGTGAACACAGCGGAACCGGTCTTGGTCTTGCCATTGTGAAAAATCTGGTATCATTGATGCACGGAACCATCTCCGTAAAGAGCCAGATCGGCGCAGGGACCGAATTCTGCGTAATTTTGCGTCTTGACAAATGCGGGGATCCTGCCGGACAGACGGATCCGGAAGCTTTTGCGCGCAAAATACCGGGTAGGGCTTACCATTTTGAACATAAGCGCATACTGCTGGTGGAGGATCATCCGCTGAACGTGGAAATCGCTAAAAAGCTGTTGGAAAATGTGGGACTACAGGTTGAGACCGCCGCCAATGGGCAGCTGGCTGTAGAGCAATTTGAAAAATCACCTCTTTACTACTATGATCTGGTCCTCATGGATATCCGCATGCCGGTCATGGATGGACATCAGGCGACAGAGCAGATCCGCAGACTGGATAGAGCAGATTCACAGCTGCCGATCATTGCCATGAGTGCGAATGCTTTTGCCGAGGATGTCAGCGAGTCACTCGCACATGGAATGAATGAGCATGTGACAAAGCCAATTGCCGCCGCTGCTTTGTATGAGGTACTGCGGAAATATCTGGAAAAACATGCCCCTGCAGATAAGCCGTGATTGCCGACGATTATGAAAAAACGGGCCTTGGCGAACCGCTGTTTCGTCCGCCAGACCCGTTGTTCTTATCTCTGCACAATTCTTACCGATTCTCTCTCTTTGCCATATGCGGCAGAATAAATCCAAGTCCTACCAGCACGAACGGTGTCACGATGTTCAGGACCAGCTGGAATACATCCTGCGTATAAATACCGGTGATACACGCAAATGCGGTAAAGCCGAAGCACCATACACCAAGAATAATACCAAGCGTTTTGCTCTTCACAAAACGATATTCTGCTGGGAATTTCTCTCCGGCCTTCTTCAGCGCAATGTAGGCCACAAATACCCACAGATAACGCAGCGGCATGCAGACAGAATTCAGTTTTACCAGCCATCTGACCAGCACGTCCACGTTCTTGATACCGAATGCCGGAACAATAATCAGGATACTGACAATCGCCATAACCAGCTTCTGACCGTTGACATAAGCACCATTCTCATTCTTCTTGAACAGAGACTTCGGAATGTAATTCTCGTCCGCACTGTCAAGCAGCATGCGCAGCGGCGCATCGATGGAAAGCACCATAACGGAGAACTGTCCGATCAGGTTGGTCAGCGCATAGACGATCACGAAGAAATTGCCCACATGATAATACTCGCCCAGCTTCTGGAATGCATAATACGCACCGTTGGTCATCAGATCAGCCGGGATATTGTTGGAATCAAACATCATGCCAAGAGATACGGTGCCGAGAATTGCGGTGATCGCAACCATGATCGCCAGTGCGATCATACCCTTGGAAAAATCCTTGGACGGATCCTTCATCTTGTTTACATACGGTGAAATTTTCTCACAGCCGCCTACCGCAAAGACCAGAATGGAAAGTCCCATAAAGAACTTCGCATCAAAGGTCGGCATGAAATTCTTCATGGACCAGTCGATGTCCAGCAGACTTGCGTCGGTGATGGCCGGAGCTGCAACCATCATAACCACGAACAGCATGGACATGATAAACATGGTGGAACCAGCCAGTGTGGACAGCTTCTTTAACATGCTGACACCCTTGCTCGCCAGATACATCGCGATCAGGAAGATTGCCAGGCCAGCGATCTGCATGATCGTCGTATTCATGCTGCTGATCCGCTTATCCTGGAAAATCGCCCAGCTTGCAGCGATCATGGTTGAGTTCGGCTTCTGGGAAATGTATGGCATATGCACAACCCAGTAGGTCCAGCCTGCATAGTAAGCCATGCGCGGTCCGATGGTCTCGTGAATCCAGGAGCTCACACCGCCTCCGGCATTCTTAAATGCAGAACCCATCTCACCTACCATCAATGCATAAGGTACAAAGTAAATTGCGAAAATCAGAATCCAGGAAATAATTGCTTTCAGCCCGCCGTACTCCGAAAAGCCGTTGATTACATTTCCAAAGCCCCAAACTGTGGAAAATGCCATAAATGCAAGGCTGTACCATAGGATTTTCTTATCCCCATTGTTTTGTTTCATATCCTTTTTCTCCTTCTGTATAGTTTCTTGTGTAATTTCTTCTGGTAATCCATTAACACTTTGTCGTGTTGAAATACCGGAAAACCGCAATATGGAGCGAACTCGTAAACGGGTTCGCTCCATATCAGGAATATTCAGTATAGCATAAATACATCCATTTTTCAACTATTTGAAATTATTTTTCCCTCCTGATACTTTCTTCCCATATCGTGCCGTGCCTTTCGATATTCTGCCGTATCAAAGATGATGGAAAAGTCATAATCCTCCGGGTAAAGCTGGGAGGCCGCCACCTTAAGCTTCAGCCGCTTCTGATTCACCAGCCCCTTTTCTTTCTGGATCTGAACCAGTACGTTGCCCTGCTGATCCGCCGGATTCACCACGATGCCAATCTTTTTCTCCGGGTATACCTCCACGCTGTCGCCTCTCTGAAACAGGGCTTCCGCCCGCTCTCCCGCGGGCTTTACTTTCTGCTGCCGACGGATTCCCGCAACCCGGATCTTCTCAAGCTCACTGCCGCTGGATTTCCCTGACAGATCCGGTATCTGATCCGCCTTATCCCCGTAGGCTTCCCTTGCCGCCATCGCGATCATCGCGTCGGGAAGCCCAAGACGTTTGGCAATATAGAGCGCACAGCTTTCTCCCGATTTGCCGATTTCCAGGCGGTAGAGCGGCCTTAGATTATCTCGGTCAAAGGCCATTCTGGCATTTAAAATCTCCGCATGCTGTTCTGCATACACCTTGACCTCCGGGTAATGGGTGGTCACCAGAAAGCGGCACCGGCTAAGCCGCAGCTCTTCCAATATGGCGATGGCGATCCCCATGCCCTCCGCCGGGTCCGTCCCAGATCCCAGCTCATCTAAAATCACGAGACTCTCCTCGTCCACGCGCTTTAAAATCTCCACCACATTGCTGATGTGTGCGGAGAAGGTGGACAGGTTATCCGCAATATTCTGCCCGTCGCCAATGTCACACAGCACCTGGCTGTTCATGGAAATATCTGCCGCCTCACAGGGCACATGAAGCCCGGAACAGGCCATCAGTCCAAACAGCCCCACGGTCTTGATCGCCACCGTCTTTCCCCCGGTGTTGGGTCCCGTAATCACGATCCCACGCTGTTCTCCTTCCAGAGAAAAGTCCAGCGGCACACACTGCTCCCGGTTCAGCATGGGATGACGGCCCTTTCGGATCGCGATCCGCATCCTGGTATTGATCTGCGGCTCCACACCGCCCATGTCTGCGCTCAGTCTGCCCCTGGCAAACATAAAATCCAGCTTGACCAGCATCCGTATATTTTCCGCAAAGACCGCCTCCTCATCCGCGATGTGCCCGGTGATCTCATACAGAATCCGGCGCTCTTCGCTGTCCTCGGCAATCTTTAAAAGCTCGTATTCTTCCCGCATCCCGGCAATGACCTCCGGCTCGATAAATACCGTGGCTCCCGTTGAAGACTGATCCACCACGGCACCTCTTAATTTGCTGCGATATTCTTTCTTTACCGGGAGACAGATTCTTCCGTTGCGGCTGACGATAAAGGATTCCGCCAGATAAGCCTTCTGCGTCTTTGCCAGACCCTCTGCCCTGGCTTTCATCTTCTCCTCCAGCACGATCAGATCACGCCGGATCGTCCTCAGTGCGCCGGATGCATAGTCATCCACCCGTCCCTGCCGGATCGACCGGGCAATCTCCTCCTCCAGCAGATCCAGACAGACGAGATTCTCGTCATAAAAAGCGATCCCGATCTCGTACTGTTTCCCCCTTGCCAGATACTCCCGCATCCGGCGAACCGCAGTCAGGAAAAAGCCAATCTGCTCCAACTGCTCCGGTTCCAGAAGCTCCCCTCTCGTGGCCTTTCCTGCCAGCTCCTCCACACCGTCCATCGCCGGAACCGGCGGAGTTCCCAGCAGATCCAGAAGCTGTCTGGCCTGTGTCGTCTCCCTCAGATGTCTGCGAAGCTCGACCTCCTGCAAAAACGGCTTCATCTCCCAAATCAGTTCCTTTGCCTGGGCGGAGCCGGCCAGCTCTGCCAGCTTTTCCAGTATCTGGTCATATCCTAAAATTACATGATGTTTATTCATTGTATCCTTCCTCTTTCCATTCGATTTACGATCTGCACTCTTCACGAAAAGCGGAAAAATAACTGATTTTTGCGCACAAAAAATGCACCTCTTGCGGAGCACGGGGTACAGAAAATAAAAGCCTGCTTTGACAGACCTTTGCGCGAACACATGCCGCACCTCTGTGATTCCCGTTTCAATCAGTTACTCTCCACTTAAGATACAATTAACAAACAACTTCACCTCATATGATTTAATGCTTATAAAATATCATCTTTCCGCCAAAATGTCAATGGTGTCATTGACGAAGCCGCCATTTCGAAGTAGAATAAGGAAAAACCAATTCAGGAGGCGTCCGCATGACCGATCACAGCGAAAAAGCACGTGCATATTTTCTGGAAGGATACAACTGCGCCCAGTCCGTATTATAAAATATCATCTTTCCGCCAAAATGTCAATCGGATGTTTGACACCCTAAAGTCTCAAAAGCCTTGCCAGGCTTATTTTTTTATGTCAAATATATTTTTATATCTTGCGTACTGTCGTACTATGTGATATACTTTAGATAGTTAGATACTATATA
>JAQUVX010000019.1 GCA_028693165.1 Lachnospiraceae bacterium
AATATATAGTATCTAACTATCTAAAGTATATCACATAGTACGACAGTACGCAAGATATAAAAATATATTTGACATAAAAAAATAAGCCTGGCAAGGCTTTTGAGACTTTAGGGTGTCAAACATCCGGGTTATTGTTTTTTGTTGAGATTGCTTTTGGTTAAGATGTACTCTTCAGCCTCGGATAGCCAATCGGTATAGAAGCCCATTGTGAAGCCTTTTGAAAACTGTTATAATGAAACGGTAAAAGTGAAAACGTAATATCAGAAGAAAAGCGGCTTCTGGATGCTCCGGAAGCAATAGGTAAGCCATTAACCTTTAACGATGGAAAAATGATAATTTAAAATAAGGGGCGAGAAAAAATGGGAGTATACGGATCACCACAACTGGGACGCTATGCAAATGACAATAGAAGCTACTATGAAGCGCCAACTACAAAAGATTATGTCAAATGGCTGCTAATACCAGGCGCTCTATCGATTTTTACTTGCGGAATAGGCGGCTTAATATTAATTGTTGTTTGGGCGTGCAGCAACGAACAGCCAGCACGAAGAAATCTTATGCGAGCAATTCTCTTTATATCAGCACTGCCAATTATGATAGCATTATTTTTAATGTTCATGAGCGGAGAACATGCAGCAATCATGAGACAATTACAGACAAGACCATTATATTGACTCAATCAGTGAAAATGTCAGGTAGACAATCAGACACGAATAATAGCATATTCCCCTGTTCTAATGGCTTTGACAGATACATAGTGTGTATGCATAGGGATTATTTCTCATGATGAAAGTTTTTCGTAATGCGGATGATACGCAATATATCCTGCTTTTGTGACTCAGACATATCATTGAGCAGAAACTCTATTTTTTCAATAAGAGTTACTGGTTTGATGGGGGTTTCGTTAGTTTGATTGTATTCAAATAGAATCGTTAAAGGTACATCAAGGGCATTCGCAATCTCGTTAATGGTTTTTAGTGTGGGATTTTTTTGTGCACGCTCTATCTGACCTAAGTGTGCGGGGCTTATAGAAGCTTTGAATGCCAGCTCCTCCTGACTCATGTGTTTTGCTTTTCTTAAATCTCGTATACGTGTCCCAAAAAGATGACAGATATCATTCATTGAGCAGGCTCCTCTCTGCGTTATCCATATCTACAGTTAGTATCATAGTAATAAAGTGAAAAGCAAACAAATCATTTTAGGAATCATAAAATATTAATTGCTAAAAAGATTGACATGAGAGATTAATTTGCTAAAATGGAAGTATAATACATTGTATATTAGAATGTTTCCAGGAAATACAAAAAGATACCATATCAGTAGAGATAAAAGTATTTTCCTGACATGGTAAAGCACCTGTTTGAGGAATGTCGGATCGGATAATGTTCATAATTTATATCTTGCATTGAGCCTATTTCGTATTATATAGTAATCCAATCAAGGAGGGCGGCGTATGAAACTGGAACAAGAGGCGCTGGGCTTCATCCGGGAATTGACAAGACAATATTTTGAAGAACGGAATATAGAGGCGCTTCTCTCTGCCATGATGGAGGAAACCTCGTGGATCGGTACCGGCGCGGGGGAACTGTGCCGGAGCCTTGTCGAGGCGAAGGCTGCTCTTGTTCTGGAGGCGATGGAGTACGGCGGAAACTTCATGGTGACGGAAACCGACTGGAACGTGAGCCACCTTACGGAAACCGTCTGCGTAGTCTATGGCAAAGTCACTGCCACGCCGAGCGACCAATCGCTGGCAGATCAGCACAACCGTGTTACAGCAGTATGCGTGCGCACGGACACAGGAATGAAGCTGGCGCATTTACATTTTTCCAATCCCGATGCCGATCAATCGGATGGGCGATTCTATGTGAAGCGCAGTGATCTGATGCGGCGAGAATTTCTGCTCCGCCGTGCGGAGAAAACTGCAGCAGAGCTTCGGGATCGCAATGCGGAGCTGGAGACATTGGCCGAAAACATTCCTGGCGGTGTGCACCAGTGCAAATGCGATGAGGGACTGACCCTGCTGAATATGAGCCGGAGTTTTTTTGCGCTGGTGGGTTATACCCCCGACGAGATTGAGATGCGGTATCATAACCACTTTATCGAGATGCTTTACCCCGACGACCGTCCGCGCGTGACCGCTGAAATGACAGAGCAGCTTTCTCACGGCGATACAGTGGAGCTGGAATACCGCATCAAGTGCAGCGATGGCAGGCTGGTGTGGATTCTTGATCACGGCAAGCGCGCGACGGCCCTGGATGGCACCCAAACCTTTTACTGTATTTTGCTGGATATCACAGAGCAAAAGGAGGCGCGGGAGGACTTACGCCTATTGCTGGAGCGGCATCAAATCATTATGGATCAGACCACCGATATTATTTTTGAGTGGGATATTCTCACCGACAGGCTGACTTTTTCCTCTAATTGGCGCAAAAAATTTGGGTACGACCCCATCAGTGAGAACATCAGCAGCAAAATTCCACTGTCACATAATATTCACCCGGAGGATATGCCTGCATTTGTCAAAATCATGAACGATACGGCGGCGGGTGTACCCTACTCCGAAACGGAATTTCGCATCCGCAATGTCTGCGATGTCTACATCTGGAACCGCATCCGCGCTACTACGCAGTATGATTCGGCGGGGAAACCCATCAAAGCGGTGGGTGTCATTTTGGATATTGATTCGGACAAAAAGCAAAAGCAACGCCTGTTGGAGCGGGCCCAACGGGACGCGCTGACAAACCTCTACAACAAGACCGCCGTGCGAGAGCTTGCCGAAAGGAGAATGCGGGAGGGTGATCGCATTAGGTATCATGCGCTGCTGATCATCGACGTGGACGACTTCAAGCAGGTCAACGACACCTACGGACATCTGTGCGGCGACAGCCTGCTCACGGACGTGGCGGGCACTCTGTGCAGCCAGTTCCGTTCCGGCGACATTGTAGGACGCATCGGCGGCGATGAGTTTCTCGTCTATCTGCCGGAAATCGCAGGGAAAAAGGAAACGGCCGCCAAGGTGGAAGCGCTGTTGGGAGCATTACACACGCTGCGCCCTGGAAAGGACGCGCCGCCCATCTCGTGCAGTATTGGCGTCGCGCTGTTCCCGCAAAAAGTCGCGGACTATTTAGCCCTCTGCAAATGCGCCGACACGGCACTATATCAGATTAAGGCTCGGGGCAAGAATGGATTTTTGTTTTACGATCCCACCGATTGCGGGAATGAACGGCCCGGCGATGTGCCTCACTCGGCGGTGGGTGGAATTGATTTTGGAAATGACAAGCTGTAAATGTAGAAGACCGCTGTAACCCCAGCTAATAAAGTATTTGGAAAATAAAAGCAAAAAAAGGAAATAATTGTCCAAATCAAGCAATTAAGCAACTGTTTGCGGTGGTTTTTGGACAATTCCTGAAACATTTGCCTTGAAAGATCCAAAGTAACGAGCCAATTCCATACTTGACAAAGAGGGCGCCTCTTCCCTCCTGAAAAATCAGCTATTTTTCCCCTTCCGGAAATGATAAAATAGAACCATATCACAGACGGAGGCATAAATATGTTCAAACTCAGAAAACCGTCATGGCCAGCAGTACCAGCAGTGCCGGCAGTAACTGCGGTTGCAGCCGCAGCGCTGCTGGCACTCTTTGGCTGCGGAGCGGTCACGGGAACGATAGCGACAACGGGAACGACAAGAGGAACGCCAGTGGAAGCGCCGCTGGAGGCGGTTGGGGCGCTCACGGAGACATCTTTTACGGCAGATGACATCCCGGCCTATACCGGCGAGCCCTATGCCGTGATCAACAACAATATTCCATACTTTGCGGATTTTGAATTGACGACGGAATCATTTGAATGCTATAGCGATTTGGACAGTCTGGGGCGGTGCGGCACCGCTTATGCCAATATCAGTCAGGACAGTATGCCGACGGGCGGGCGCGAGCTGATTGGGCAGATCCGGCCCTCAGGCTGGCACACGGTCAAATATGACAACGTGGACGGAAGGTATCTGTACAACCGCTGCCATTTGATCGGTTATCAGCTTTCGGGAGAAAATGCCAATGAGAGAAACCTGATCACCGGAACGCGGTACTTAAACACGATCGGTATGCTTCCATTTGAGAATCTGGTCGGAAATTATGTAAGGAACACCAATCATCATGTGCTGCAGCGCGTGACGCCTGTATTTGACGGAGATCATCTGGTCGCAAGCGGCGTGCTGATGGAGGCGAAATCTGTGGAGGACAATGGGGCTGGGGTCTTGTACAATATATTCGTGTACAATGTGCAGCCCGGGATTACCATTGATTACGCCACCGGCGACAGCAGCGAGAATGAAGATGCCCCAGTGTTGACGAAGAGTGTGACGGGAACCTATATTTTAAATATCCGTTCCGGGAAGTTTCATCGGCCGACCTGCCAGAGTGTGAAGGACATGAAGGAGTACAACAAAAGAGGATGCGACGCCAGCCGCGAGGATCTGGTCGCGCAGGGATATTTGCCGTGTAAAAGCTGCAACCCGTAAGCTGCAATCCGCATTCCGCAAATAAAACCAACGACAAAAAAATCCCGCCCCTGCCAGGAAATCATTACGATTCCTGCCGGGAGCGGGATTTGATTATGGATGCATAATCTCTGGGATTTCAGTGTTAAGGCACCCATAATGAAGCTTTACAAAATCAAGGAGTACTGTGCAAACCGGTCCTTCTTCTAGAAGATTCCTACAAATGCACCCAACAGACCTACTACAAGCAGTAAGCCGATACACATAACAGGACTCCATCCTTTTTTCTTAAGCAGGAAATACAGCCCAAGAGTAATGGTCAGCGGGATCAGTTTCGGCAGTACACCATCCAGAATGCTCTGGATAACGATTGGGCTCTCACCATTTGGAATGGTAAGGGCGATACTGGTTCCACCATAGTTGGAGGTCAATGCACCAACGATGAAGACACCCAGCATGGAAGCTGCACGGGTAAATTCTTTTGCGTTGGAGGTCAGCAGATCGATAGCTTTCGTACCGAGGTTATAGGACCAGTGCATCAGCCAGAAACGAACACCAAACTGTACTGCGTTGAAGATCAGCAGGAACAGGATTGGTCCGGCTATGGAACCTTGTATTGCCATGTTTGCCGTAATACCGGCGGTAATTGGAACCAGGGTGAACCAGAAGATTGCATCGCCGATGCCGCCCAACGGTCCCATTGCTGCAACACGGACCGCACGGATCGTGTTGATGTCAGCCTTCTGCTGTTCCAGGGATAAGATAATACCCATTACGAAGGTTACCAGGAACGGATGTGTATTGAAGAATTCCAGGTTATGTTCCATGGAAATCTTTAAATCGTCTTCATTGTCAGCATGGATTTTCTCCAGGCCAGGTAAGATACCATACAGCCAGCCTGCAGCCTGCATTCTCTCGTAGTTGAAGGATGCCTGCAGGTTCAGGGAACGCCATACCATCTTGTTTAATGTCTTTTTATCCAACGGCTGAGCCGGGGTAAGATTGTTATACTGAGTCGCATTAGATGCCATCTTCGTCACCTCCGTTTGAGCTTCCTGCGCCAGATGCCTTCATTGCACAACGTGTCTGGAAATCATACAGTGCGATAGCAACGCCGACAAACGCGATCAGAATCAATGCAGATCCACTTAACTCCGGAATGTATCCGATGATAGTAGCCAGTGCAAAACCTGCAAAATAAATGCCCCAGAAATCATTAGAAAGCATGATACGAAGTAAAATTGCGAAACCAACGAAACGCATCATGCCGCCGGCTGCGCCTAATCCGGTCATGAACCATGCATATTTCTCGGAAATAGCACTCAGTGTATCGCCAAGTGCTGCGCCGCCCAGAAGACCGGCTACGCAAACCAGTGCGAACAGTAAACCAAGAGCCCCCATAGCCAGGTAGTTCAGTCGAACGATACCTTTGGTATCGCCAGCTGCTGCCATCTTATCTGCTACGGACATAACCGGTGACATAACGGTAAACAGAATCGTTACCATGTACTGACCGATCAGTGCGAATGGAACAGCAAGACCTACTGCTGCGGTGGTGTCAAGTCCTGAAGAAACAGCAAAAACAGTTGCCATGATTCCACCGATTACTGCATTCGGTGGCTGAGCTCCGCCGACCGGCATGTTGCCGATGGTCATCAGCTGATAGGTACCGCCTACAACCAAACCGGTCTTAAGGTCGCCAAGGATGGCGCCAATCACTGCTCCGGTTACGATAGGCTGATACAGACATTCCAATAAGTCAAACTGGTCGATTGCTACAATAAAAGCAACGACGAACACCAGAAAAATCTGAAGTGCGCTATAACTCATAGTTGTTTAATCCCCTTTCCACTAAGTCGTTTACATTGCGATCACTTGAATAATTTGTCGAGATTCTCCGCTGATTCCGAAGGAACACGTCTGATTTCAAGTTCTACCCCAAGATCGCGTAATTTTGCAAAGGCAGCTACATCGGAATCGTCAACGGCAACAGAGCCGACCACCTGACGTTTCCCTTCTGCCATATGCATGTTGCCAATGTTTACTTTTTTGATCGGTACGCCGCCTTCTACCAGCTTTAAAACATCCTGCGGATTCTCACATACGATGAAAATCAGCTGTTTGTCAGAAGCTTTGTGGATGGTAGAGATGGTTTTGTCAAGGGTCCAGTAACGCATCGCAGCATAACTCGGAGCCGCCATATCCATCAGTCCCTGACGCATTTTGTTGCCTGCTACGTCGTCATTCGCCACCAGGATAAGGTTTGCTCCGATGCTTCCGCACCACTGTGTTGCCACCTGACCATGTACCAAACGGTTGTCGATTCTTGTCAAAACGATATTTGGCATTTTTAACCTCCTTGATTATTTTTTCCTGAAATCCCATTCAGATTCATATTTAATTATAAGATTTTTTGTTGTATTCGTCTTTGTATTTTTTAGCAAGATAGTTATTCATTTTAGTATTATTTAATTTATTGTTTATCAAAATTTTACTTTTAAGAAAAGTTTATAGACATCTTTCGGGCGGAATGTTATAATATATAGGCTATAAAAAAGATGAGACACCGTAAAAATCCAGATGATGGGGTGGTTAATCCAATGCAATACAAGACATCCAGTAAACAGTTTTTGAAATATGGTTCTGTCTATGAACAGCCGATGGATATTTCCGAGCCGGACATGCTTGGCAGGGAATGGAATGCGGTAGCGAAGACGACGATCACGCAGCTTTTGCGTTTTAACTGCGAGGTGTATATCGAGATGCAGTCGGGCATGGCAGTCATTCTGGTGGGAGAGACGCCGGAGACCTCGAGGCTGGAGGCATTTGCAGTACATCGTTATGTCCGAATCAATCCGGAAATCTGCTTTACGCTGATCGCGGTTACGCCCGGCATTTCTTACAAATTGATTGTCGCATCAAAGTATACCGTGACAACAGAACTTCTTGACACTCCCTACATTTACAATCATGTTCTGCCACGCGTGCGGGTTCAGGAGATTTTGGGATATTACTATAATATACGGACGGCCGGATACAGCTTTCACGGCGAGCGGCACAACTACTTCGAGCTGACATATGTGGATCGTGGCTGTCTGCAGACTGAGATCGATGGAGTGGAGTATGAGCTGAAGGAAAAAGACCTGATCATTTATGGGCCCGGACAGTTTCACACGCAGTCGATCCGGGATGGGGAATCCAGTTCGTACGCGACAATTATCTTCGATATGAATACGGAGCAGCTTCAGGCCGGCAATGTGCGGTATGAAAAGCTGCTGAACCGGGTATTTCATTATGATAAGAAGATTTACACACTGATCAAGAATTTTGTACAGGAAAGCAACTCCGATGCGCCTTACATGAACAGCCTGGTGCTATGCCTGCTTTCTGAGACGATCATCCGCCTTCTGCAATCGGAATTTGTCAGCAAGCCGGAGGAGAAACCGGTTACCGGGATACGGCAGCATTATCAGGACGAACTGTTTGAGCGGATCGTCACCCATATTAACAACAATATCTGTGAGCCGCTGACGATCGCAGAGATCTGTCAGAAATTCTCACTTTCCCGTTCTTCGCTGCAGATCCTTTTTAAGGATATGCTGGATCAGACACCAAAGAGATACATCAGCGACTTAAAGCTGGAGCGCGGCTGCCAGATGATTCGCGAGAACAAATATACGATCAGCGAGATTGCTCTGATGCTGGGATTTAATTCCATTCATTATTTTTCGAGAGCGTTCACGCAGAAGTACCGCATTTCGCCGAGCGAGTATGCGAAGCAGATGCTGGACAGTTAACCAGAGTTCCATTAACCAATTTATTTATATATCATGGAGGAAAGAAAAATGGCATTAGTGACAACGAAAGAGCTTTTAATTGATGCACAGAAAAATGGCTACGCAGTTGGTGCATTCAATGTTGAGAACATGGAGATGGTTCAGGCAGTTATCGCTGCGGCCGAGGAATTGAAGTCCCCGGTGATCATGCAGACCACCCCGTCCACCTTAAAGTATGCAGATGCAGATTATTTCTATGCAAATGTGGCAACCGCAGCGAGAAAAGCCAGCGTTCCGGTGGTGATGCACCTGGATCACGGCAGCAGCTTTGAGCTGGCGATGAAGGCGTTCCGCGCAGGCTACACCTCCATTATGATTGACGGTTCGCACAGCCCGTTCGAGGAGAACATCGCGATCACCAAATCAGTAGTGGATGCCTGCCATGCAGCGGGTGTTCCGGTTGAGGCAGAGCTTGGCAAGGTCGGCGGTAAGGAAGATGACCTGGACGGCGGCGCAGGCGGCTACACAGTACCGTCCGAGGCGGCAGAATTTGTTGAGAGAACCGGCATCGATTCTCTGGCACCGGCGATCGGCACTGCTCACGGTGTATACAAGATCACCCCGAAGCTGGACGTTGAGCGCCTCAGCGAGATCCGCAGCCTTGTATCGGTTCCGCTTGTTCTGCACGGTACCTCCGGTGTCCCGGACGAGGCAGTGAAAGAATGCATCCGCCGTGGTATCTGCAAAGTCAATTATGCCACAGACCTGCGCATCGCATTCACAGGCGGCGTGACCGAGTACTTAAAAGAGAACCCGACCGCGATCGACCCGAAGAAGTACAATTCACTGGGCCGCGAGAAGGTAAAAGAGTACGTTATGAGCAAGATGATGGTTTGCGGGAGCAATGGGAAGGGCTGAGTGTACGGGCCTGTGATATAGGAATATGAGAAAAGGGTTGTTGCGATGTGCGACAACCCCTTTTTTTCTGCTGGACAAAAGCACGTCGAGCCATTACAATAGTAACACATGAATTACATCCCGGCAGATTTCTTCTGTAGGCGATCCGCTGCCATGATGGCAGTCTGCGTGCAAAGCACGTTTGAGACCGAATCGGTCATAAGAATCAATACGATGATCATATAGTGTTTTTATTTGGGCAGTCAGTAGAGCGGCTGTGGTTCCCTGTTCTGAGTTTTGACAGGAAGGGGATGCTTATGAGTACATATGAAGAATTTATGATTATTTTGACAACTGTCAACGTAATAGTATCAATTCTGAATTTAAACCATAAAAAATAGCCGCCCTGTCTTTGACCAGCTAGGCGGCTATTTTTTAGTCAATTAATTGTGCCAGACGGGGAGCCTCAACCTCCCTTACTGACTGTCTTGATAAGAACATTATATCAAATATTTTTGGAATGTCAAATAGGATTTACCCCTTCATCAATTCTCAATCGACTGAATCGCATATCTGGATATCTTGATGATCGTGCTTTTGGCGATCTCTACGTTCACATCGTCGCCCTCGAAGCCCATCACGCGGCCGTAGATTCCGCCGGCGAACATCACCTGGCTGCCGATCTTCAAGTCCGTATGTACCTCACCCAGTTCTTTTCTGCGCTTGCGCATGTTTTTGGATGAGATGAACAGCAGGATCAGCCCGATCACGCCCATGATGAACACAAGCGTAATGCAGCTCCACAGTACCACTTCCCAATTGATTCTCATACTTAGATTCCGTCCTCTTCCACATTGTCTTTATGCTCTTCCAGTACAAACTTCACGATGAAGTTCTTGCCGCTCTCCGATACGGCATTCGCCATGACATCCGGATCATCATACATCGTCATGGACATGGAAGCTTCAATCAGCATCGGAAGGTTCGTTCCTGCCAGAACCTCGATCGGCTGCTGCGGGCGTGCAAATTTGCATTCTACTGCGCATTTGAATGGAGATCCGCCTGCCAGGTCGGACAGTACCAGAACGCCTGCGCATTCTTTCATCTGATCCAGACCTTTGTTTATGTTTGCTGTGAGCGTCTCGGTCGAATGATCTGCTTCAAAATCGACATAGACAATGTTCGGGTTCTCCCCTGCGATCAGCTGCAGCGCTGAACCAAGTCCGGTTGCAAAATGTCCGTGTCCGGTAACCAGTAAGCCTACCATATGAATACCCCTTTCCGATCTCTTATTTCAATGTGTATGGATACAGTGTAACACCCTTGACAACACGGTTTACTTCACCGGTCGGGCATGGGTTATCCGGAGTGATGCCCAGAGACAGGGACTTCATCACAGCCAGAGTCTGTGCAAACAGAATGAAGTCAAATCCAAGCTGTACATTCTCCATCGCTTCGCCGGAAGAAATCTCGATGGTATAGTCAACCAGACCTTCCAGGCCTGCGCACGGCGTGTTCATCACGGCTACAATGCGGTTCTTCTTGCGCTGTGGTCCCATCTCTTTGATCAGGTCAATTTCATACTGTCTTCTGTAGGCGTCATCGCTTAAATAGATTACCGTCAGTGTGCGGTCGTCAATGATGGACTTCGGTCCATGACGGAAGCCGAGAGGTGAATCATACATGGTTGCAACCTGTCCAGCGGTCAGCTCCAGCATCTTCAGTGCGGATTCCTGAGCAACACCCTTCAGTGCAAGGTTGCCAAGGTATACGATACGGTTAAAGTCAAATTCATCCACGATCTTCTGAACGGCCGGATAGGTCTCGTTTAAGAAGCCTTCGCCTGCCTTGCAGATCTTTTCGATCTTCTCGGTGATCGCATCGAGCTCGTCCAGATTGAATGCCAGGTAGGTTGCCAGATACATATTGGAGAAGCTGGAGGTCATGGCGAAGGACTGGTCATGAGTCTCCGGTGTCAGATTCAGTGCAAAGCAGTTGTGGCGGTCATTTGCCAGCTTTGACAGGGTTCCATCGTGGTTGCAGGTTACGAACAGATGATACAGGTTCTGGCATACAGCCTCAGCAGCCTGAACGGAGCCCAGGGATTCCGGTGAGTTGCCGGAACGCCCGAAGTTTACCAGAATCGTAGGTTTGGTTCTGGAAAGGAAATACTCCGGTGACGGAACAATGTCGGTGGATGCGTAGGATTTTGCCTTGTGATTGTATTTTGTGTTTAATGCCTGATACAGAGAGTTGCCAACGAATTCGCTGGTGCCTGCACCGGTCAGAACGATGTCGAAATCATCTGCCTTTACAACCTGATCAATGAAAGCCTGGAGTTCGGTTTTGCATGCTGCGATCTGTGCACAGGTTTTTCTCCAGGTAGATGGCTGCTGGTAGATTTCCTGTAACGTGAACGCAGATGACGTTTCCTGCATCTTTTCTGCAGAAATGTTGAAAATATTCATAGTGGATACCTCCTAGGTATGTTAGAATGATACAAAAGTTTTTTGATAGTGTTATTATATAGCATTTCCCTATTGAAAAACAAGACAACTACTAAAACAGATAATCAATAGTTTAAAAAATGCAAATTCATTTTGCAATTCACAGTCTATAATGAAGCTATAGGTAACGGGATTTGAAGAAAACAGATAAGAAGGGGGTATTTTTGATGGTCATTCAAAGTAAGAAGGTCTGGATTGCAGACCAGTTTGTGCCTGCGGCTGTTGAGATCGAGGACGGAAAAATCGTCAATATCATGCCGTACGGAAGTGTGAAGGCAGATACCGATTACGGCGAGAAGCGGGTCGTTCCGGGCTTCATTGATGTCCATTGTCATGGCGCGTATAAGTTCGATACCAATGATGCAAATGAGGAAGGACTGCGCAACTGGACCAAGAATATTGTGGGGGAGGGCGTTACCGGCTTTTTGCCGACGACGATCACACAGAGCGAGGAGGTTCTGACGAAGGCGCTTGCCAACGTGGCGAAGGTTATGGACGACGGCTACGAGGGAGCGGAAATCCTGGGCATTCATTTCGAGGGGCCGTATCTTGACATGGTATACAAGGGCGCTCAGCCGGAGCAGTTCATCGCCAAACCGAGCGTGGAGCAGTTCAAGCGCTATCAGGCAGCGGCGAAGGGGCATATTAAATATGTAACGATGGCGACCGAGACAGACGATGATTTTGCGCTGACCAGTTATCTGACGGAGCATAATGTAGTCGTCAGTGTGGGACATTCTGCGGCAACGTACGAGGAGGCAGTTATGGCCTATGCTCACGGTGCGCGTTCTATGACCCATGTCTATAATGGAATGACACCGTTTAAACATCGTGAAAATGGTCTGGTGGGAGCGGCTTACCGGATTCGCACCATGTATGGCGAGATTATTTGCGACGGCAATCACTCCACACCGGTGGCATTGAACAACTATTTCATGTCCAAGGGGCCGGATTACGGCATCATGATTTCCGATGCATTGATGGCAAAGGGAACGCCGATTGGCAGCAGGTTCATCTTCGGCGGCAATGAGATCGAGATTTACCCGGACGGAAGCGCACATCTGACGTCCACCAAGGGACTGGCAGGTTCTACGCTGAAATTGAATGACGGTCTGCGGATTCTCGTGGAAGAGGCGCTGATTCCGTTCAACTATGCGATCAATGCCTGCACGATCAACCCGGCACGCTGTCTTGGCATCGACGACCGCAAGGGCTTCATCGGTGTGGGAGCGGATGCGGATATCGTGGTTCTGGATTCGGATTACAATGTTTGCCAGACCTATTGCATGGGCGAGGCGCAGCTTTAAATAAAAAGGAGGAGGAAATATCATGCAGCATCCAATTCAGGAAATGATGGAACAGAGAAGAAAAGGAATCAAGTGTGGCATTCCGTCCTACTGCAGCGCCAACGAGCTGGTGTTGGAGATGGCCCTGCGCCGCGCGAAGGAGCTTGACACCCCAGTGCTGATCGAGGCGACCGCAAATCAGGTCAACCAGTTCGGCGGCTACACTGGCATGGTTCCCAAGGATTTCTACGAGATGGTTCTCAAGATGGCAAAAGCGATCGATTTGCCGGAGCACAGAATCATTCTGGCCGGCGATCACTTAGGCCCGCTGACCTGGCAGAATCTGCCGGAGAAAGAGGCGATGGAGAATTCGGTTGAGCTGGTTTATCAGTATGCACGTGCGGGATTTACCAAGATTCATCTGGATACCAGCATGAAGGTTGCGGATGACCCGGAAGGACTGCTCTCTACAGAGACCATTGCACGCAGAGGTGCAGAGCTTTATAAGGCGGCGATGAAGGGATATGAGGAGCTGAAGGCGGAGAAGCCGGAGGCCATGCGTCCGGTATTTGTAATCGGAAGCGAAGTGCCGATTCCGGGCGGTGCACAGGAGGTGGAGGATTCGCTGGCAGTGACTTCCCCGGCGGCATTTAAAGATACGGTGGCAACCTACAGCAAGGTATTTGCAGATGCAGGAATTGCCGAGGGCATGAACGACGTGGTTGCAGTGGTTGTGCAGCCGGGAGTGGAATTTGGCGACGCGCAGGTATTCTTATATGATCATGACGCGGCGGTCGAGCTCTGCGAGACCTTGAAAGAATTCCCGAACGTCTGCTTTGAGGGACATTCGACGGATTACCAGAGTGCGGCGTGCTTAAAGAAGATGGTGGAGGACGGCATTGCCATCTTAAAAGTCGGCCCGGCCCTGACCTTTGGCCTGCGGGAAGCACTGTTTGCGCTCAGCATGATGGAAAATGAACTGGTTCCGGAGGAGAAGCGCGCGCATTTCATTGAGACTTTGGATCAGGTAATGCTGAAGAATCCGGGTAACTGGCAGAAGCATTATCACGGGGATGACGAGCAGCTTGCACTGGCAAGAAAATACAGCTTTTCCGACCGTGCCCGCTACTATATCGGACAGCCGGAGGTGGTTGCTTCCATGAATCAGCTGTTTGAGAACCTGCGGGAATATCCGATTCCGCTGAATATGCTGCATCAGTATCTGCCGGTTTCTTATGAGAAGGTAAGAGATGGTGTGATCACGGAGGACCCGCGTGAACTTGCGCTGGACGGCGTTGCAAACTTTATGGCGGATTATGAGAAGGCCGTTGCACTGTAACAGAAGTCAGACAATCAAACTGGATTTTTCACACAGCTCGTGTCCCAAAGCGGATGCGGGCTGTGTTTGCGTGTGTGCGCCAGGTGTGGTAAAATAGATCCTATTAAGGAGAAGAGGCTATGAGTTTAATACAGGAGATACCGGACCATTTCTGGGGCTTATTTCGCTCCTGCAACCGGGAGATTTATATGGAAGCACTGCGCTGTATCAATGAAGAATATGAATACAGCAACTATTACCTGAGCCGGGAAGTCTGCATTCAGACCTTGAACGCGTATTTTTCGCAGAAGAATGTCGGGCTTTTGTGGGACGAGTACGAGGGGGAGCTGGACGTGCTGGAACCGGTGGCGACCCGCATTCTCAACTGGCTGATCCGCACCGGATGGCTTCGGAAGGTGGAGGATTACAATTCCCTGACGACCAATATCGTGATCCCGGATTATGCGGCGGTGATGATCGAGGCCATGGACAAGCTGATGAGCGAGGAAGAGGACGAGACGCAGATCTATATTCAGAATGTCTACGCGATCCTGTTTTCATTAAAGCATGACCGCCGGGCCAATATGAGTCTGCTGAACACGGCGCTGGTCAACACGCGCAGGCTCAACAAGACGCTGCAGGACATGCTTCACAACATGGACAAATTTTTCGGGAGCCTGCTGGAGCAGCGGGTTTACGGGGAACTTCTGCGCGACCATCTGGAGGGGTACGTGGAGGAGGTCGTCCGAAAGAAATATCATATTTTGAAGACATCAGATAATTTTTATATGTACAAAGCGGACATCAAGCAGTGGCTGCGGCAGATGCGGGAGGACACCACGTGGATGGCGGGACTCTGCGGGCGCAGCCGGGGACGGTCGGGGACGGAGACGCAGCCGTCGGAGGCGGATGTCATCGAGAAACTGGATCTGATTGAGCGGGGCTTTGACGACATCGAGCACCGCATTGCCAACATGGACAAGGAGCATAGCAAGTATGTCCGCGCGACCGTGAGCCGGCTGAATTATCTTCTGAACGAGGACGATGATATGCGCGGCATGGTGATCCAGCTTTTGAATCAACTGGCGGCGGGCTCCGGGGAGAAGCAGGAGCGGATGATTCGGGCCATCGGCGGGCGGATGAATCTGTCTCAGGTGGACCTTCTTTCGGCAGAGTCCCTCTACAGGCGGCGGAAGCGAAAGGTGGATTTCCAGGAGGGGCTGGTGCCGGAAGAGGTGCAGGAGGAATTATCCAGGGAAGAGCTGTTGGATCTCAACAAGATCAAACGGCGCTACAGCCAGCAGCAGATCGAGACGTTTGTGTCGGAGCGGATGAAGAATGGTGTCATGGAAGTGACGGAGGATACGGTGCAGGAGAAAGAAGATTTTGAAAAACTGATTCTGGCCTATGATTATTCCATCCGCAGGCGAAGTCTGTTTGAGGCTGTGCAGTGCGGGGACGGCGAGGAGCCGGAGATGGTGGACAACGGCAGATTCCGTTATCCGAAACTGATGTTTATAAGGAGAGGAAAATGATACCATATTACGAGGAGCTGATACCGGAGGAACAGGCGGAGCTGACGGGAATCATCCGTCTGCTCTACAGACAGACGTTCATTCTGGAGCGGAAATATGACAAAAAGACGGGGCGTTATCAGTATAATAAAGAATTTCGGCTGTGCAATCAGCACCTGGAATTTATCCGGGAATATTTGAAAATCGCAGGGATTGATGTGCGGGAAAACAGCCAGCTCGGCGTAATTTATATGCAGGGCGAGGGACAGGTGGGGGAGAAGCTGCCGCGGCTGGCGACGCTGTATCTGCTGGTTCTGAAGCTGATTTACGACGAGCAGATGGCGAGCGTGTCCAACAGTGTACATATCGTTACGTCTCTGAGTGAGATGCATGAGCGGCTGGGGAGCAATCTGGGACTTCTGCCGCGCAAACCGGCACCCACGGAGATTCGCCGGGCGCTGCGGCTACTTAAAAAATATCAGGTGATCGAGCCGCTGGATATGATGGAGGGAGCAGACTCACAGAGCCGGATGCTCATCTATCCGAGCATCAATGTAGTGCTGTTTGGCGAGGACGCGCGGAGACTTTTGAGCTCCTTTGCGGAGGAGGATTCTTTGGAGGAAGGAGGAACGACCGATGGCGAAGACACGCTTTGAGGCATTATCGAGAATTGCACTGAACAACTGGCATTACATCAACCATCGAATTCTTTCCTTCAATGAGGGGATCAACTTTTTCACCGGGCACTCCGGGAGCGGCAAATCGACGGTGATCGACGCGATGCAGATCGTGCTTTATGCTAATACCGACGGCCGCGGATTTTTTAATAAGGCGGCGGCGGACGACTCAGACCGAAGCCTGATCGAATACCTGCGCGGCATGGTCAACATCGGGGACAATAATGAATTTTCTTATCTGCGGAACCGCAATTTTTCCAGTACGATCGTGCTGGAGTTAAAGCAGACGGATACGGAGCGCTGTCAGTGTGTGGGCGTGGTGTTTGACGTGGAGACGGATACCAATGAGATCAGCCGTCTGTTTTTCTGGCATGAAGGGCCGATGTGGGAGAATGAATACCGCACCGATGGGCGCACCATGACTACGGAGGAGGTCAAGGATTATCTGCAGGGACATTATGGGAAGGAAGATTTTTACTGCGGTTCCCACAATGAGCGTTTCCGCAAACAGCTCTATGATATCTATCTGGGCGGCCTGGACGCAGAGAAATTCCCGCTGCTGTTCAAGCGGGCGATTCCCTTTCGGATGAACATCAAGCTGGAGGATTTTGTGAAGGAATATATCTGTATGGAGCAGGATATTCACATCGAGGACATGCAGGAAAGCGTCATGCAGTACGGGCGGATGCAGAAGAAAATCGCGGATACCCAGGCGGAGATTCAGGCGCTTGAGGAGCTGCAGACGCGCTACGGCACCGTGACGGCGAAGCGGGAGGAGCAGGAGAAATGGAGCTGTTTTTGCAGGACGCTGGAGATTCGCAGGCAGGAGGCGGAGCTTGCGGAGCTGCGGGAGCGGATCGGCCAGGATGAGCAGGACTGTGAGCGGCAGAAAAGTCAGCTTGCCGTTCTGGATCAGAATATTGCAGAGCTGACAGCCCAGGCGGATGCGCTGCTCAAACAGGTGGCGGAGTCGGGATATGACAATCTGAAGAAAGAACTGGCGCTGATCAATGAGATGATTGAGCAGCTTGGGGTCAATAAGGCGCATTATCAGCGGACAGCGGAGCAGCTGCACGCCTGGACGGATCTGGATGTGACCTACAATTCCACAATCTGGGCAATCGAGTCCTTTGAGAAGGGAGAGATCACGGAGGGGGAGCTTGGCAAGCTGCAGCGGGAGCTGACGGAGATCCGCAAGGATGTGGCCGAACAGCAGCAGGATGCGAAGGAGAAGCTGCGTCAGCTCAAGAAGGAAGAGAAGCTGGCAAGCGAGGAATTAAACCGCTTAAAGCAGGGCGACCGTGCCTACCCGGACGAGGTGGAGCAGGCGAGAGCACATCTGCTGCGGCGTCTGGCCCAGGAGACCGGCAAGGCGGTTTCGGTGGAGGTGCTGGCGGATCTTCTGGAGATCCGAAACGAGCGCTGGCGCAATGCGGTGGAAGGCTATCTGGGCGGCAGCAAGCTGTCTCTGATTGTGGAACCGCGCTATGCGAAGCTGGCGCTGGAGCTTTACCGGGAGCTGGACCCCAAACAGTATTATGGCGTAGCGGTTTTGGACACGGAACGGATCGAGCAGGATGAGCACAGGGTGCTGGAGCACGCGTTGTCGGAGGAAGTCACGGCGAGCCGTTCCTACGTCCGGGCTTATATCGATTATCAGCTGGGAAAGGTTGTGAAGTGTGAGTCGGTGGAGGAGCTTCGCCGGTGCAGGATCGGTGTGACGGCGGACTGTGTGCTGTATCACAGCTATCGAATCCAGCACATGAACCCGGTCAGCTACACCCGGATGGCTTATATCGGGAAAAGCAGTATGAAGCAGCGCATGAAGCTGCTGAAAAAGCAGCTGGAGGAGATCGCAAAGAAGCGGGAACCGCAGGAATCGATGGAGAACGAGTGCACAGAAATCTTGAATCTGGAAGCACTGTCGCAGCGCCCGGAAATCTATCTTGGCTGGCTGGCCGATCAGAAGACCCTGAAGGGCAAGCTTCAGGAGAAGTCCCGCCTTGAGAAGAAGATCGAGGAGCTGCAGAGTCAGAATGTGGCGCAGTGGGAGGAAGAACGCAGCGCTGTACTTGCAGTCTGTGACGGCAAAAAGCAGGAACGCACGCTGGTGGAACATACTGTTTGGGAGATCGAAACCCGACTGGCACAGTACAAGGCTAATATATTAGACAAGCAGGAACTCTCGCTGAAGGCGCAGGATGCATTGAAATTGTGGAGTAAGGACCGCGAAGAGGCATGGCTTGTGGATTGTGATCAAAAGCTTCAGGACTGGACTCAGCAGGTCTCCAAGGGACATGTCCGCTATGGCCGGCTGACAGAACTGGCGGCAGCGGAAGCGGAGCATGCGGGGCACGAGGTACAGGCCGCGTGGAACGAACTGGTGGATGGCCGGACCGTATACTTGAGACAGTATGTGAACCGCACGACCTTCTCGCCGACGGAAGCGGATAACGGCAAATACGAAGAGCTTCTGGAACGTCTTTCCTGTGATCGCCTGGACGAGTACCAGAAGATTGCGGCGGAGCAGGCGAAATCTGCGGTGGAGCATTTTAAGGATGACTTTATCTACAAGATCCGGACAGCGATCAAGGAAGCACTGGAGCGCAAGGACGAGCTAAACCGTGTGATCAGCCGCCTGGATTTCGGAAAAGATAAGTACCGTTTCGTTATTGGGCGCAATAAGGGGGCGTTTGGTTCCTATTATGATATGTTCATGGATGAAGCGCTGGAGATCAACCCCTCGCAGCTGAATGATAATATGGACTATCAGCTGAATATGTTTTCCATGGAGCATGAGAACCGTTATGGGGAATTGATGAATGAGCTGATCAGCGTGTTCATTCCGCCGGAGAATGCGACGCAGGAACAGATGGAGGAGGCGAAGCGGAATATGGACCGGTTCGCGGACTACCGGACGTATCTGTCCTTTGATATGGAGCAGTTGATCGAGAATGAAGAGGGCACCATGAAGATCGGCCTCAGCAAGATGATCCGCAAGAATTCCGGCGGTGAGGGGCAGAATCCGCTTTACGTGGCGCTGCTTGCCAGCTTTGCGCAGGCTTACCGCATCAATCTGACGCCGAAGCTGCAGCGCCGCCCGACCATCCGCCTGGTGGTATTGGATGAGGCATTTTCCAAGATGGATTCGGAGAAGGTGGCGAGCTGCATCGAGCTGATCCGCGGCCTCGGCTTCCAGGCACTGATCAGTGCGACCAATGACAAGATCCAGAACTATCTGGAGAATGTGGACAAGACCTTCGTATTTGCCAATCCAGGCAAGAAGGGGATCTCGATTCAGGAATTTGAGAAATCGGAGTTTGCGGAGCTGTCGGCGGAGGCGGAGGAATCGACGTAATAAAAACCAGTGTCAATGGGCAAGGACTGACCCAATGGCACTGGTTTTTTATGTTTGGTCTTTGACTATGCAGGAAACTAAAACAGCAGCGAATAATATTCCTCAAAGGTCCTGCGCACATTCGCGATGTGCTGGCGGATGCACCGCTCGGCCTCGGCGCTGTCTCTGGTCTTGATGGCATGGTAGATGGCTGTATGCTCCTGGAAGGAGCGTTCGTCGCGGCCCGGAATCAGGATGGTCTTGCTGTTGTACTTGCGCATCTGGTTTTTCAGGCGGACGGTGACATCGACGGCGGTGCGGTTCGGGCAGTTGTCGTAGATGATGTTGTGGAACTTCTGGTTGCAGACAGAGTAGGAGAGCAGGTCTGATTTCGCGCGGCATTCGGACATCTGCTTCAACAGCTTCTCCAGCTGCTTTAAGCCTTCTGCCGGAAAGTCCGGCACAGCAAGACGGACGATAAAGCCCTCCAGTTCCTGACGAAGCTCCAGAAATTCCAGAACTTCGGTGCGGGAGTAGCTGCGCACCTTGGCGCCTTTGTTTTGTTCGATTGTCACATAAGAATCATTCTCAAGCATTAGCAATGCTTTCTTGATCGTATTCCTGCTGACGTTATATTCGCTTGCCAGGTCAATCTCAGGAAGACTTTCCGCAGGGGAGTAATAGCCCTGTTCGATTCGTTCTTTCAAATTCTCATATACAATAGTGGTTTGATTTGCTTTAGCCATAGGGCAGTTTCCTCGACATCCTTGCAATATTTAAATGTTCAACATTCATGATATACATTGAGTATACGTTCTCTTTATTTTACTGTCAAGGAAAAATAGCGGTGAAATGCGGTGTTTTGCAGAAAATAAGACGTTTTGCACAAAAAATGAATTGAAAATTAGGCAAATCAGCACAAAATTCATATAGGTAATTGACAAATGCAATTGAGGATGCTAGAATCAAAAACATAACAAAACAAAATTGTTCAACAATCATGATGAAAAGATGGTGGAACAATAGAAAAAACAAGAAGCGATTCTGAGGAGGAAAACCAGTATGATGGATTACAGAGAATTGATTCGCGGCGGATATGATCTTCATGTTCATTCTGCGCCGGACGTATTGCCAAGAAAGATGGATGATATCGAGATGGCACAGAGGATTTCGGCCAGCGGCATGAGCGGTTACGCGATTAAGAGTCATTATTTTTGCACTTCCGAGCGGGCAGAGCTGATCAACAAACTTTATCCGGAGTGTGATGCAGTCGGAACGATCACATTGAACAGCTCCGTAGGCGGAATCAACCCGACGGCCATGGAGATGGCGGCAAGAAGCGGCGCAAAGCTGGTATGGTTTCCGACCTGCGATTCCGCACATGAGATCGCACACGTATTCAACGGAGATCCGAACAAGAAGCTTCCATATTGGGCACAGATTATCATTCAGATGAAGGAGGCCGGGATTCAGGCTCCGACGATCACCATTTTAGATGAGGACGGGAAACTGAAGGCACCGGTGTACGAGGTGCTGGACATTATTGCAAAATACGACATCATCCTGACGACCGGACATATCTCTCATGAAGAGGCATTTGCGTTGGTGGCGGCGGCCAAAGAGCGGGGAGTGAAGAAGATCGTGATCACACATGTGGATTTCCCGACGACCTTCTACTCGATTGACGACCAGAAACGTCTCGTGGAGATGGGGGCAGTCATGGAACACTGCTACACCACCTGGGCGACTGGAAAAGTGGATTTTGAGGTGACGAAGGAACAGATTCGCGCCGTGGGCCCGGAGAACTGTATTCTGGCGACTGACTTAGGACAGAAGACAGCGCTTTACCCGGATGAGGGATTTCTGGAATTTGCAAGACGGCTGTATGACGATGGTTTTACCGCAGACGAGATTCGCACGATGACCGTCAAAAATCCACGCAGATTATTGGGGAAAGAGGAGGACATCTAATTATGATAAAAGGGAAAAAAATGCTGGTAGTCAGCGCACACGCCGCCGACTATGTATGGCGCAGCGGTGGCACGATCGCAAAATATATTAAAAACGGAGCAGAGGTTCACGTCGTTGTGCTGAGCTTTGGTATCCGCGGAGAGAGCAACGATCTGTGGAAGGCGGAGGGGGCGACCGCAGAGAGTGTGAAAGCGATTCGCCTGGGAGAGACCAAAGAGGCAGCGAAGACGCTGGGAATCACAAACATTGAATTCTGGGATCTGCCGGATTACCCGATGGAGCCGGCGCTGAATGAGGAGGTTCGTGAGCGCCTGATCCGCAAGATCCGCGAGGTGCAGCCGGATATCATCCTGACGCACGACAAGAACGGAGAAGACATCCTAAACCCGGATCACAACGCAGTCAGCCGTTTCGTATTTGCCTGCAGTATTCAGAGTAATTCAAACGGAGTGCGGATCGAGGGGACCAGGACGACGAAGCAGATGCAGCTGTATGGATTTGAACCGCATCAGACGGAGTTGAGTCAGTTTGTTCCGGGAAGTCTGATTGACATTTCGGAAGTATATGATCAGAAGGTGGCGGCAATGAAGTGCTTTAAGGCACAGGGACATTTGATCGAGTATTATACGGAGCGTGCGTTCTTGCGGGGCAATCATATCAGAAGAATTTCCGGCAATCAGACGTATCGATATGCGGAGAGTTTTTCCAATTTCTTCCCGGTAGCAGGAGAAGAATTATACTAATAACGATAGAAAGCCAAAGATGAGAAGGAGAAGGGTCTTATGAAAAAGAAAATGATGGCGTTGGGATTGGCAATGGTAATGACAACGGGCTGTCTGAGCGGATGCGGCGGGAGCAACAGCAGTACGGCAACAGAGGCGGCAAAGACAGAGGAAGCTAAGACGGAAGCAGCGGCGGGGGCAGCAGCGGAGGGAGCGGCTTCTGATGTGGATGCGTATACCGTAAGCGGAAATATGACGCTGGGTACGGCTTCTTCTACCGGAACCTTTTATTATGTAGGCGCGGCAATCGGAACCGCTGTTTCCAGCGCAGGTAAGCTGAATGTGCTGGTGCAGGCAACCAATGGTTCCAACGAGAACGTTGCCATGTGTCAGAGCGGTGATATCGATATGGGCATGGGCAACAGCGATGCATTGTATGCTGCATACAATGGCGAGATGTCTTATAAAGAGGCGGGCAAGCAGGATATCCTGGAGGTTGCTTCTCTGTATGATTCTCAGCTTCACGTCTTTGTAAATGAGAAGAGCGGCATCAAAGATATTGCCGATTTAAAGGGCAAGAAGGTCTGCGTGGGTTCTCAGGGAACCAGTTACCTGTTCGTGAACCAGTCTCTTCTGGAAGCGTATGGTATTACTATGAATGACATTGAACCATTTTACATGAACTATGCGGAGGCGGCACAGGCTCTGGCGGACGGTGATATCGATGCTGCGTTCCAGACCGGCGGTTATCCGATTGCAGGAATTCAGCAGTCTGCGGCAACCACCAGCTTCCGTATGCTTCCGCTGGATGATAAGATCATGGATACCATTATTGAGGGCTATCCATTCATTACCAAGACGACCATCCCGGCTGGAACTTATGAGAATCAGGCAAATGAAGATGCAGTTGCAACCTTCGGTTATCAGACCTGCCTGTTTGCTTCTTCTAAGGCAGACGCGGATCAGGTGTATGCATTCGTGAAGCTGATGATGGAGACATTGGATTCTTATAAAGAAACAAACGACGCAACCCGCCAGATCTCTCCGGAGACCATTGCAACCGAGTATATTCCGTTCCACCCGGGCGCAGAAAAATACTACAAAGAGGCAGGTCTTTTGAAATAAGATCCCTGAAACAGGAGGAATGATTCGTGGAAAATAATAATAAAAGTTCTGCTTTGGATCGGATATTCACGGTATTGGCACTGACTGTTTCTGTGGTGTTGTGTGTGTTCCATCTGCTGGCGGCATCTCCTATGCTGACGTTGAACAACACCGAGCAGGCAGTTATCCATGGTGCGATGGTGGTAACCTTTTTCCTGCTGGTCCGCCATCTGAAATTCAAAGGTGGTAAGTTCATCGATCTGGCCCTGATTGCAGTGACGATCATCGCAGCGTTTGAGGTTATTGCCATGCGAAATTCCAACTCTGCATCTGCGACATTGTACTCCGTGTTCCAGCAGAGAATCTCAATTGTTTTCGTGATTGTGGCACTGATCGTCGGCTATCGGGCACTCGGAAAGATTCTGCCGTCCCTGTGTGTGCTGTTTCTGGCATACACCTTGCTTGGAAGATATCTGCCGGGAACCTGGGCGACGGCGAAGGTTTCTCTGACCCGCATGAGCACGTATCTGATGGTAAGCAGCGAAGGTTTGTTTGGAAATGCGCTGAGCACCGCAGCAAACTTTATCTTCTTATTTGTAATATTTGGTTCAGTTTTGAGCTTTATCGGGGCAGGCGAATTCTTCGTTAAGATCGCGTTTGCTGCGTTTGGCAAGATCTGCGGTGGCCCGGCTCAGGCTGCAGTTTACTCCAGTATGCTGATGGGCATGGTCAATGGTTCCGGTGCGGCAAATGTAGTGACGACCGGTACGTTCACGATTCCGCTGATGAAACAGACCGGATTTGATTCCGATACGGCGGGCGCGATCGAGGCGGTTGCCTCCAACGGTGGCCAGATTATGCCGCCGGTTATGGGTGCGGTTGCATTCCTGATGGCAGATGCTACCAGCCTTCCGTATACGGTGATCTGTCTTGCAGCATTGCTGCCGGCAATCCTGTATTACATAACGCTGTCAACTTCGATTGTTGCATATTCTCACAGAAATAAAATTCCGGTTAAAGCACCGGATCCCAATGCAGAGACCGTTTGGCAGATCTTTAAATCCGGCTGGTTCTACTTCCTGCCGATCTTCCTACTGATTGCGCTGATGGTCAAAGGATTCAGCACACAGCGGGCCGCATTGATTACGATTATTCTCTGCGCGATCATCGGGCTTTTGACAGACCGCAAAAAGTTTACAGCAAAGAATCTGCTTGATTTGTGCGAGCAGTCGGCGAAATCCATCATGACGGTATCCATTGCCTGCATGATCGCCGGTATCATCGTAGGAAGTATCAACATTACCGGATTTGGACTCAAGATCAGCGGACTGATCACGGCAGCATCCGGCGGAAGGATCATTATTATGGGTGTCCTGACGGCGATTGTATGTATTATCCTTGGCATGGGTCTTCCGACCTCCGCATGCTACATTGTGCTGGCAGTTTTAGTTGCTCCGGCCATGATTGAGCTGGGAATAGCAACGATTTCTGCACACATGTTCGTCCTGTATTATGGTGTGGTTGCTGCAATTACGCCCCCGGTGGCGCTGGCGGTGTTTGCCGCCATTGGAATATCTCATGGTGATATGTGGAAGACGGGCCTGCAGGCGATGAAGATGGCAGCTTCCGGATTTGTTATTCCATTCATTTTCTTATATAACACGGATCTTTTGATGTTCAATCCGATCACGAACAGCTTTGGCTTCTCTGCTAACGTGGTGGTCAGCTTTATTACGGCAATGCTTGGTTGTATGATCATGGCTCTGGGGTTGTTTGGATGGTTCTTCCGCGATTTTAAATTGTGGGAACGGATTCTGCTTCTGGTATGTGCGGTGTGTCTGATGCTGAATGAACCGTTTGTTTTAAATGTGGTTGGACTGGCTGTGGCGGTTGTGGTGCTGATTCGTGCCAAGGCTACAGCGAAGAAGGAGGTATTGATATGATAAACCCATGTGCACCGCTTTTGCCGGACGAAATTATTGCAAGAGCGGAAAAGTTAAATGTGCCGCTGCTGCTTGATGGTTTGAAGGCGGCAAAGATTGATATTCCAAATGGGGGCTGCATGGATGCGTCTGTCATGCCGGTCGAGCGCAGGATGCAGGTGGTCGGGACGGCGATGACGGTGGAGTCCTGCGACGGCGATAATTTTCCGATTCACGTGGCAAGCTACAGCGTGAAGGAGGACGGCTATGTGATGGTGATCGACGGAAAAGGTTACATGGGCCGCGCTTATTTTGGAGATCTGATCATGGGGGCCTGTCAGGCGGCCGGATTTAAGGGAATGGTCATCGATGGCTGCACCCGTGACCGCGACGGCAATATCGAGTTGGATTTCCCTGTATACAGCAAAGGCTTCATGCCGAGAGGGCCGATCAAGAAGGATGAGGGCAATATTAATACGCCAATCCTGTGTGCTGGCGTGAAAGTGGAGCCGGGAGATCTGGTCGTCGGAGATTCGGATGGCGTGTGCGTGATTCCGAAGGAGTATATTGAGACGGTTTTGGCGGAAGCTGAGAAGAAACAGATTTATGAGGAAAAGCGGGTCGAGACCATTGCTGCTTATAAAAAGGCAAAGGCCGAGGGCAGCGAGCTTCCACAGCTTGCACCGCAGTGGGTTCTTGACATGCTGGAAGAACGTTGATCAAATTTAAGAGTTATGGGCGCCCGGGTGATTATCCGGGCGTTTTTTAATGGAGTGGTGCGGAAAAAAATTTAAGTTGGATATCAGGTCATAGTATGGTAAGATGTAAGAATCATAAAGGGCGGATATCTTTGAGAGAGACTCCACTGGCAGATATTTTGAATGATATAGCAAGATACCGTGCCAATTATATTGATACAATGGTTCAGGGGAATTTGATTGGATCGAGATTTAAAAGTGAAGACTCAATTATAAGGAAGTATGAAAAGACACTTAAGAATGATGGTGGATTTAAGCAATACTTTAATGATGTTCTTGGGTTCAGATTAAGATTTGATCATTATCCAGATGAATTTCCGGCGTATTTTCGGGTAGTAGATTTGAGAAATGGGAAAATCATTGATGATGGGTATAGAGCAATCCATTTGTATTATCAAAGGGACAGCATTCCTATCCGATAGAGATACAATTATGGTGTGGGGCAGATTATTATTTTAATATCTGCAGTCACCGGTATGTTTACAAGTATAAAAATCCGGAAATGGGGAAACGGTTATATTTAGAATATCAATCAGGTTCTATTTCTTGTGAACAGGATTTCGTGGATCGTTTAAGTGAAATGGAAGGTGAGAGTCATGGGCGATAAAAGAATTTTTGTTGTGGCGAAAATATTTGATAAACAGGGGTGTCTTGCCTACCGCTGCAAGACTGTAAATGAAGCTCGTTGTCTTCCGGGAACTTTGGAGGCGCTAAGGGCGGAGGGAGTACAAATTGTGATTCTGGATGATCCTGATATCTATTCGGAATATGCACCTTATGTTTATGAGGAAGATATGAAATCATTTATAGACCAGGTAAGCGCTATGAACCGCACTGCTGTTGTGTAAGAAGAACGGCAGTGCGGTTTTATAATGTATTTTTACCAGTTCTTGCACACATCAATCCAGGAAACCGGATGGGCGTATTGTTCCAGCTCGTCAATGGTCAGTTCGATTGCGCTGTTGCTGCTTCCGCAGGCAGGAAATACGGTTTCAAAGCGTTTAAGCGATACGTCAAGATAAACGGAAACACCGGTGTTGACGGCAAAGGGGCAGACACCGCCAATGGCATGGCCGATCAAGGTCTCAACCTCCTCTGGTGTCAGCATTTTTGCTTTTGTAGCGAATTGAGTTTTGTATTTGTGGTTGTCGATTTTTGCGTCACCTGCTGTGACAATCAGAATGGCACTTCCATCGATCAGGAAGGAAAGGGTTTTGGCAATTCTTGCAGGTTCGCAGTGCAGAGCGGCAGCAGCCAGTTCTACAGTCGCGCTTGACACATCAAATTCTAATACGCGGGATTCCATGCTATATTGTTTGAAATATGCTTTTACTTTTTCAATTGCCATGATTTGGGCCTCCGTACTTTTTGTTTTGGGTGGTCAGAAACTTGTCTGATATGAATGTTACTATGAATTGTACGGAAATTCAAGAGTGGATGTTGGGATTGGCTGTTTGGTTGCCGGGAAAAGGATTTTGGAATTTCATTTTACTATTCCGAATGGAGATCCGGATTGCAATTTGATTTGTGGCCTGCCATTTTACAATTAAGCTACTATTTGGTAATTTCAGGTAGAATATTGCTAAAACTACCAAAAATATCCTTGGAAATCTGCGTTATGTAAACCGTCTGGGCGATTTTTGAGGAATACACCGCCGGCTGTCCAGGAAACCTGGGTTTCTTTTGTAATTGAAGCCAAATCAACGACAGAATTACCAAAATGCCGCGGCAAAGGGTGTATTTGCTGGCTTTGCCAGGAGGTGTTTGGACAAGTTGGGCGCAAATGCGAGATTGTTGTCCAAACGGTTCGGAAAGTTGACATAAAATCGAGATCGAGGGGGAGCTCAGGCCAACCAAAATCAACGATAGAATTACCAAAACGCTGTGTAAAATGTTATTTGTGTTTGGATTAATCGTTTCGAGAAATCGAGGATTTAATTGTTAAAGCGAAGAGGGGATGCTATAATAATTTTAAATATGCGTTCCTCAATTTGTTTTCATGTAAGGATAGAAAATGACAGCGGAACGTATCAGAGTAAATGATCGCCTATCTGGAGGGATAAGACATGAAAGACGAAATAATGAATCCACTTTCTGATATTATTATGTATAAACGTGATGATGGAATGGTTAATGTGGAAATTCTTGTACAAAATGATACGTTATGGCTTACTCAAGATAGGATGGCCGAATTATTTGGGGTTCAAAGACCTGCAATTACGAAGCATTTAAATAATATTTTCAAAGCAGGGGAACTGGAAGCGCATTCAGTGTGTTCCATTTTGGAACGTACTGCTGCTGATGGCAAGAATTATTCTGTAAAGTACTACAATCTGGACGCAATTCTCTCTGTGGGATATAGAGTAAATAGTAAACAGGCAACATTATTTCGGGTTTTTGCAAGTCAGGTTTTGAAAGAATATTTGATCAAAGGGTTTGTCATGAACGATGAACGACTGAAAAATCCTGAGAATATCTTTGGTAAAGATTATTTTGACGAGCAGTTAGAACGTATTCGTGATATCAGATCCAGTGAGAGAAGATTTTATCAGAAGATTACCGATATTTATTCTCAATGCAGTGCCGATTACGATGTAAACGCTTTAGAAACAAAGCATTTTTTTGCAACGGTGCAGAATAAATTACATTATGCAGCAACACAGCATACGGCCGCCGAAATCGTATATCAAAGGGCTGACAGTGCCAGGCAGAATATGGGTTTAACATCATGGAAAAATGCACCCGATGGCGCGATTCGAAAAAGTGATGTGGCGATTGCAAAGAATTATTTGGATGAAAAGGAAATCAAGAATTTAAACGAAATCGTGAGCATGTATCTTGATTATGCAGAACGCCAGGCAAATCGTGGAATTGTCATGTATATGAAGGATTGGGCGGAGCGTCTGGACGCCTTCTTGCAGTTTAATGAAGAAGAGATCTTGCATGACAAAGGAAAAGTGACACATGCAATCGCAAAGGCATTTGCGGAAAATGAATTCGAGAAGTATAGAACAATTCGAGATCAGAAATACATATCAGATTTTGATAAGCTGATGTTAGAAGTACAAAAAAAGGAAGAATCATAAACGTTCAATGCTATCTTAATTCATTTTCTGCGGGTAACTTGACGGCACTTGGCTTCTGGGTTATCCATATGAGATCCTTGGGGCGGTTGACATAAAACGAGACCGGGCAGGCGCAGGTCAACCAAAAGCAACCCAGATTACTCCCACCCAACCCAGATTACCCCAGATTACCCCAACTCCCCCAAAATCCTCCTAACTCACACTGCATCCCCCAAAAACATCGTCATCGTAGCTGTTGCAATCAGGCGGTTCTGTTCGTCGGTAATCTGCACCTGGTTGACGACGGTTTTGCGGCCCTTGTGGACGGCGTTGGATTCGACGCAGATTCTTCCTGCACTCACGCCGCGCAGGAACTGAATGTTGCCGGCCTGGGTGACATTCAAAATTTGATATGCATAAGTGGACATCCCGGCGGCCATATCGCACAGGGAGAAAAGAAATCCGCCGTGTGCGTTGCCGTACAGGTTCAGGCATTCCGGCAAGACCTCGATGGCAAGTTTTACGTGGCCGGGCGCGATCTCCAGAATTTCCGCTTTTTCAAGGCCGCCGATCGCTTGGACATGGCGGCGAAGCCCTTCCTGAATCTCCGGTCTGAACTTCTCAAATCCCAACTCCATACCCTTTGACTTCTCGCCCCTCAACTCCGAAACCCCGAACTCCTCACCGCTCAACTTCTCACCCCTCAACCCTTCTAATTTAAAGTTCATCAATCTATAACCTCCACCAAAATGTGATTTAATTAACGAAGATACACAATCATTCAACGAATCTATAAGATCGTCCCGCATAACCAATCCAGAAAAAGATTTTGTGTATTATAATTCAAAAACGGCATAAATACAAGGGGAAAAAGGATTGATAGGAAATACCTATGGATTGCGAAGAAGAACCAAGAGAGAGCCGATTGGATTTATTCGTGTACATAATCTATAATAAATACATCGAGGTTGTTAAAAAAACATCAAACAAGCTCAACAAGAAAACTCAAAAACATAACATGGATAAGAGGAGGAAACGCAATGAGCAAATTATCTCAGGAACAGTTCCAGGCTTACTTGATGCAGATTCGTGAGCTGGCAGAGGGACCGCTGGAGGAAATCCAGAAAGAGGTAGAGGTTACCAACAAATTCCCGCAGGAGTTTTACGATCTTGCAATCAAAAATGATTTATACAGATGTGCACTTCCGGAGCAGTACGGCGGATATGGTCTGAGCGAGTTAGAGATTTTACAGGTACAGGAGGAGTTCTCCAGAGGACCGGGCGGAATGAGAATGCATCTGCATTATGCAATGGATCTGAACTGGAGAATCCTTGATGATTACGGCAATGCAGAGCTGAAAGCAGAGTGGATGCCGAAATTCCAGGATAAATCCGTATTTACCTGCTTTGCACTGACCGAGATCACCGGAGGAACCGGCGCTGACTTACATACAACCGCTGTTAGAGACGGCGATTCTTATGTATTGAATGGTGAGAAGACCTTGATTTCCCACACCGACTGCTGCGAATTTGCATATGTAATCGCAGTGACCGATCCGGATGCTGCTGACAAGAACAAGAGACTGTCTGCATTCTTCGTACCGATGGATGCTCCGGGATTTGAAGTAATCAACATGCCTCATATGATGGGCTGCCGCGGTGCTGGCCATGGTGATCTGAAATTCACCGACTGCCGCATCGACAAGAAATATCTGTTAGGCGAAGAGGGACAGGGTCTTGAGATTGCACTGCACTCCTTATCCGTATCCCGTGCACATATCGCAGCTTCCAACCTGGGTATGGCTCAGAGAATGTTAGAGCTGTCCCTGACCTACGCTGAAGAGCGTGTAACCTTCGGCAAGCCGATCGGAACCCGTCAGGCCATCAAGATGAAAATCGCTGATATGTCCATGATGGTACACGCACTGCGCTGCATGGTTTATGATTTCGCGAAAGATTACGAAGAGAACCCGACCGGTGAGTACATCGAGGAGAAGGCTGCTATGTGTAAGCTGTACAGCATCGATACCACCAGAAGAGTCAGCGATGAGATGCTGGAGATCTTCGGCGGCGTTGGCTACTTCGAGGACTGCAAGTACGGCCCGACCGAGCGTCTGTATCGTGACTGCCGCGCAATGTGGTTAGAGGAAGGTGCTCCGACCGTTCAGAGAATCACCATCGCAAGAAACACTGTAAAACATAACGGACAGATCAAATACGTTCTGTAATCAAACAGACAGAATCGGATAAACAGAAATGACAAAGGCTGTCGCATGAAGGATCTCCTTTGTGTGACAGCCTTTTTGTCTCAAAAACAGCTGAAAACAGCTCAAAACGGCTGAAAAACAGGAATCAGAAGGGATCTGTAAGCATGAAACCATTAGAAGGTGTGAAAATAGTTGATCTGACCACATACCTTGCGGCACCGACGACCGTCCGCGTGCTGGGGGAGTGGGGAGCCGATTGTATCAAGATTGAATCGGCAAAAGGCGATCCGGCCAGAACCCAGGGTGCGGTATTCAATATGCCTTATACGGATGACGAAAATCTGGCATTTGATGTAGCCAACATGAATAAGCGTTTTATTACTCTGAATCTGAAATCAGAGAAGGGACTTGAGATTGCATATAAGCTGCTCTCCGAGGCAGATGTATTTGTAACGAACACCAGAACGAAATCGCTGGTAAAGCTTGGACTTGATTATGAGACTCTGAAGGAGAAATTCCCGAAGCTGATCTTCGCGCAGGTACTCGGCTATGGTGAGTTCGGACCGGAGAAAGACAGCGCCGGATTCGACGTGACCTGCTACATGGCAAGAGGCGGTGTATTTGGAACCACGGTGAATAAGGGCGATGCCCCGATGATCCCGACCAATGGATTCGGTGATTTCCAGGTTTCCATGAGCCTTGCTTCCGGCATCTGTGCCGCGTTGTATCAGAGAGAGAAGACCGGTAAGGGCGACAAAGTGACCGTCGGTCTGCATCATGCAGCGGTATTTGCACTGAGCACCGGCGTCATTTCCGCGCAGTACGGCAACCAGTATCCAAAGAGCCGTCTGGAAGTGGTCAATCCGTTCAACAACGTATATCGTTCCAAGGATCAGAAATGGGTTGTGATCTGCTGTCCGGAATATGACAGAGATTATGAGAAGATCTTCACATTGTTAGGAAGAGACGACATGGTCGGCAATCCAAAATATATGAAATGCGATGACATCAATGCAAATGGACTGAACCATGAAGTAGTCGGCGCACTGGATGAGGCATTCGCGCAGCTGACCAGAGACGAGATCATGAGCATGTTCAAGGGCGCTGATCTTGCATGTGAAGCGGCTTATGAGCCGGTTGATATGTATACCGATGAGCAGGTATGGGCAAATGACATTATTCGGAAGATTCCATATCCGTCAGGCGAGAGATGTATGCCGACCAACCCGGTCAGCTTCAACAATATGGGCAGACCGGAATTCGCCATCGGCGGTTCTCAGGGCGCGCAGACGGTAGAGATCATGAAGCATCTGGGCTATGGCGATGCCGAGATCGAAGAGGCACTTGCCTCCGGAGCAGCTGAGGCTGAGAAAAAGCTGAAGAAACTGTAGGAAAGAATAAATATAAGGAAGGTGAAACACATGAGTTTACTTTACACCGAGGAGCAGAAGGAACTGCTGGCCATGGTTCGTGAGATGGCTGAGAACGAAATTAAGCCTTTCGTTAAGGATGCAGACGAAAAAGGTGAGTGTCCTAAGGAATTGTACAAATGGGGCTTTGACATGGGACTTCATATGCTGGAGATCCCGGAGCAGTACGGCGGAACCGGTCTTTCTTATGAGACCACAGCCATGATTTTCGAGGAGTTGGCTAAGGTGGATGCCGGTTATGCAATCACATTTGTAACCACATTCGTTGCACTGAGAAATGTAATTCTGGCAGGAACCCCGGAGCAGGGTCAGTATTTTGCAGACAAGATCGCTCCTGGAGCATTTGCAGGCTTTGCACTGACCGAGCCGAATGCGGGATCTGATCCGGCAGGCATGCGAGCAACCGCTGTGAAGGACGGCGACGATTATATTTTAAACGGCACCAAGACCTTCATCACCAACGGCGCAGTATCAGACGTATTTGTAGGCTTCTTCAAGACCGATGTGGCGGCAGGACACAAGGGCATCTCCGCATTTATCGTAGATGCAGATGCACCTGGCGTGACCGTAGGCGCACACGAGAACAAGATGGGCCTGCGTCTTTCCAACACCACCGACCTGATTTTTGAAAACGTGCGTGTGAAGGCTTCTGCAATGGTGGGCCCGGAAGGTTCCGGCTTCAAGCTGGCACTGAACGCCCTGAATCTGTCCCGCGCATTCGTTGCCACCATGGCAGTCGGCATCATGCAGAGAGCACTGGATGAATCCGTGAGATATGCAAAAGAGAGAAAACAGTTCGGCAAGCCGATCATCAAATTCCAGATGGTTCAGCAGATGCTGGCAGATATGGCAATCAAGATCGAAGCTTCCCGCTGCGTGGTCAACAACACCATGAAGATGATGGATGCAGGCATCATGGTTCAGAAGGAAGGTTCCATCTGTAAGACATTCGTATCCGACTGTGCACAGGAGGTTACCTCCAACGCTGTTCAGATTTTCGGCGGCTACGGCTACAGCAAAGAATATCCGGTAGAAAAACTGATGAGAGATGTAAAAGTATTCCAGATTTTCGAGGGCGCAAACCAGATCCAGAGAATGACCATCGCAGGAGTGCTTGAGAAGGAATACAAATAAACAATCATAAACGAGGAGGAAGAAACATGAATATCGTTGTTTGTATAAAACAGGTTCCGGATACCACCGAGATCAAGATCGATCCGGTTAAGAACACGCTGATTCGTACCGGTGTACCGAGTATCATGAATCCATTTGATAAGAATGCATTAGAGACTGCTCTTCAGCTCAAGGATCAGTACGGCGGCAAGGTCACCGCGCTGTGTATGGGACTGCCGCAGGCAAAGGCGGTTCTGCGGGAAGCACTTTCCATGGGCGCAGACGAGGCCTATCTGGCGACAGACCGCGCATTCGGCGGCTCTGACACCTACGCAACCAGCTACATTCTGTCAAAAGCAATCGAGAAATTAGGGCCGTTCGACGTGATTCTAGGCGGCAAACAGGCCATCGATGGAGATACCGGTCAGACCGCTCCGTCTATCGCAGAGCATCTGGGAGCCACCCGTCTGACTTATGTGCTGGATCTGAAGATTGAGGGTGACAAGGTCATCGCGAGACGTCAGGTTGAGGAAGGAATTGAAGTCGTTGAGACTAGGTTCCCGATTCTGTGCACCGCAACCAAGGAGAGCAACAAGCCGAGATATGCGACCGTCAAGAGAAAAATTGCATCCTTAAAAGCAGAGATTCCGGAAATTCATCTGGCGGACCTGATCGATGCGGATACCACCAAGATGGGTCTGAAGGGATCACCGACCAAGGTAAAAGCAACCTTCACACCTCAGAGAACTGCAAACGGTGTAACCATCGAAGGCAACAGCCCGATCGAGGTTGCAGACAATCTGATCGGCAAGCTGGTTGACGCAAAGGTACTTTAAAAAAGGAGGTTTTTGGAAATGAGTTTTGAGACATGTAAGGACGTATGGGTATTTATAGACACATTCCAGGGACAGCCAAAGAGCGTCGGCCTGGAACTTCTCGGACAGGGAAGAAAGCTGGCGGAGGGTTTGAAGCAGAAGCTGTGTGCCGTCGTAATCGGTAAGGATGTAGAGCCGGCGGTCAAGGCGGCCAATGAATATGGCGCTGACAAAATCTATGTGGTAAAGGGTGATGAGTATGAGAATTACTCTGCAGATGCATATGGACATGTATTCCTGGAACTGTGCAAAAAGTATGACCCGAACACCATTTTGGTGGGTGCTACCGTAAACGGAAGAGATCTGGGTTCCAAGATTGCAGTCAGCCTTCGCACAGGTCTGACCGCAGACTGTACCGCACTGAGTGTGGATGAGGAGACTGGAAACGTCGTGTGGGAGAGACCTGCATTTGGCGGTAACCTTTATGCACAGATCCTGTGCAGCGAGACCCGTCCTCAGATGGGAACCTGCCGCCCGGGTGCATTTAAGAAACAGACACCGAACCCGGACAACAAGGCTGAAATCATTTATGAAGAGATTCACACTCCGGCAGAGCTGATCCGCACGAAGGTGCTTGAGATCATCAAGGCATGTGAGAATGACGATATGAGACTGGACGAGGCGGATGTCATCGTATCCGGCGGCCGCGGCATGAAATCTGCTGAGAATTTTGCAATCTTAAAAGAGCTGGCAGATGTGATGGGCGGAACCGTAGGCTGCTCCAGAGCAGCAGTGGATTCCGGCTGGATGCCGCAGACCAAGCAGGTTGGACAGACCGGTTCTACCGTAGCACCGAAAATCTACATCGCATGCGGTATCTCCGGTGCCGTACAGCACGTGGCAGGCATGAGCGAATCCGATACGATCATTGCGATCAACAAGGACGAGACCGCTCCGATCTTTGAAGTTGCGGATTACTGCATCGTGGGAGATCTCTTCGAGATCGTGCCGGCCCTGACCAAAGAGCTGAAAGCAAAGCAGCAGGGCTGATCTGGAAACAGGAATCAGGAAGCGCGGCTTTCGGGAGTTTGAGGGAGATGGGTTATGTTTGAAGAAATGAAGATCAACCCGGGTCTGAAGCAGCAGTATATCGAACAAGGTTACTGGACAGAAGAAACACTTCTGGAATGCTGGGAGCGGTCGGCGGATCGCTTCCCGGACCGGGAATATGTGGTGGATGACCGGGGAAATCGTTATACCTACAGGCAGATGGACGAGGCGGCGGGAAAAGTTGCAGCCTTCCTTCTGAGCAATGGCGTGCAGCCGCAGGATGTGGTTTCCTATCAGGTCCCGATCTGGAGTGAATTTGCCATCATCACAATCGCCTGTCTGAAGGCCGGAGCCGTAGCGCATCCGATTGCCATGTCCTATGAGGAAAAAGAACTGATAAGAGGCATGAACACAACCGAGTCCAAGGTATACTTTGGGCCGACCTTCTTTTACAAGACCGATTACGAGAAGCGGATTCTGGCGGCACAGCCGGAGCTTCCGTTTTTGAAACGGATCGTCCTTCTGGATGCGATGAAAGAAAAAGAAGGCAGCAGCATCACGCTGACACAGATCTTAAGAACCTATCAGCCGCTTCCGAGAGAAGCCTCTCCGAGACAAAGCGGCATGGCGCTCGCCGTCATTTTATGCACCTCCGGTACGACGGGAGGGACAAAGGGTGTCATGCTGACCCATGATAATGTCCGATACAGCGAGCAGGTGTTTAACGAAGAACTGGGGCTGACCGAGGAGGACATCATGTTCATGCCGGCTCCGCTGAATCATGCAACCGGGTTTCATCACGGACTGATCGCACCGATGTTGATCGGAGCGAAGGTGGTGCTCCAGCAGAAATACAAATGCCGGGAAGCCATCGACCTGATGAATCGGGAACACTGCACCTATTCCATGGGTGCAACGCCGTTTATCTATGATATTCTGCGTGAGATCGAGACCAACGGCGGCGGACTTCCGGACCTGAAGTTTTATCTCTGCGGCGGTGCTCCGGTACCGGGATATATGGTGCAGAAGGCGTGGAAATATGGGATTCTTCTCTGCGAGGTCTACGGCTCCACAGAGAGCGTGCCGCACGTGTTCGTCCGTCCGTCCGAGGCACTTAAGCTGAACGGAACGACCTCGGGAAGAGCCATTGCGGGCATGGAGGTTCGCGTGGTGGATGATCAGGGCAACGAGGTTCCGATCGGAACTCCGGGTGAGGAGGTTTCGAGAGGCCCGGCGCTGTTTGTCGGATATCTGAAAGCACGTGACATCACGGATGGAGTTCTGGATGAGGATGGCTGGTTTCACAGCGGGGACATCTGCGTCATGGATGAGTCCGGCAATATCCATATTATAGGAAGAAAAAAGGATATGATTGTCCGCGGCGGCGAGAATTTGAATTCCAACGAGATCAACGATGCGCTGGAGGGCTGTCCGGGGATGGGCGACCACACGGTGATCGGTATGCCGGATGACCGCATGGGAGAGAAAATCTGTGCGTTCGCGGTGCCAAAGCCGGGAGCGGAACATTTAAAGCTGGAGGACGTCATCGCCTATTTGCAGGAAAAACAGGTGCCGAAGCGTTTCTGGCCGGAACGGCTGGAGCTGATCGACCGAATCCCACATACGGGAAGCGGGAAGGTAAAGAAATATCAGCTGCAGGAAGAATTAAAAAACAGAATGAAGGGATGTTTATGATTGAGCAGACCTATGGTCCAAGAAGATGCAGGGACAGCAGAAAGCCACCCTTAAGTGAATGTCCGGACACGTTTCTTTATCGGTGTCCCGTCTGCGGAGCCGTCTTTACCGTCAGCAGCTTTCCCAACCGGAAGGCGGACGAGGGCAGCAGACAGATCCGATGCTGCGGGGAGACAGCAGAGCGGCTGGTTCCGAAATCATTGGAGGAAGCGTCGCTGACTGAGATCTTGAGCTACAAGATCACCGGCGGCTACAATGACAATGCGGTACAGGTTTCCTGGAAGGCATATCAGAAGGAACTGATCCCGGAATGGATCTATCTAAAGACGTTTACGGGGGGATATTTAAAGCATGTATTTCCCGGAAAGCGCCCGCCCATGATCTTTGCACTGGCGGATCTGGATGCATTCGCGTATTGTGACGAAGACCCGTGCCTGGAATGTACATTCCGGTGCAAGCGAGGCTTTATCATCTACAGCTACATAAAGGAAAAGGGACTTATTGAAATACCACTTGATAAGATGAACCCTTACTGGCAGTCCGACGCACAATAGCAGGCAATCGTGTTTTACAAGGTAAAAGGATTTTTGGATTCGAATTTGTTAAATTTCTAACAAAATGATATCAATAAAACTCAGGAGGGTTATCGTTATGGGAAAGTCACAAACAATGGACAAGAGCCAGGTCATTGACTGGAGAACCGTCATCGTATTTGTATCAATCGCGTTCAGCTCCCAATGTGGAGGCGGATTTGCGGCAGGTTCGACACCGTGGTCCTATTTCTTTCAGAATACCGGTTTCTATGGGATGCTGCCGGAGGTGACACAGCCGTATTTCTGTCTGTTCATGCCTCTGATCGTAGCAGCAATCAACTGCTTCATGATCTATTTCTTCATGAAATTTGCAATGGATTTCCGCACCTTCGACTATGGAAACTTCCTCGGAAAATACGGCGAGCGTTTCTTTGGCGGAAAACTGGCAAAACCCATGCAGTATGTGTATGAACTGAACTTCAACTGGCTGCTGATCGTATGTATGGCACTGGCTTATTCTTCCTCAGGCTCCGCACTTCACGAGCTGACCGGAATTCCTTATATGCTGACCACCTTCATCGTGGGTGTCATCATGTTCGTTCTCTGCATGAAGGGTTCCTCACTGGTGCGTAAGAATGCAGTATTCATGAGCAGCGTGATCTTCCTTGCACTGGTTGTAGTCAATGTACCAAACCTGTTTTTCAACATCGCCTCCGGCAACCTCACAAGAGAGCTGGGCGTCATGTCAGAGCAGATCCATACAAGCATCGCTTCCGGTGCAGGCAGCATGATCAAATATCTTCTGATCGCATTTGCATGGGCCTACATTTTCTCAGGACAGAACCTGGGCGGCTTCGGTGCTTATGTAAACCACGCACAGTTGTTCACAAACAAGAAGACCCTGCGTTGGGCGGTTATATTATCCGTTATTGCAAACTGGGCATTCCTGGAAATGACCGTTGTCAACCTTGCTGCAAACTACAGTCAGGTTATGGAAGGATGGAAAGCCGGCAAAGCAGTTTATACCATCCTTGTTGTTCAGAACGGCGTCGGAACGGGCGTGGTAAAGGGCATCATGCTGACCCTGATCACGGTAGCGATCTTCTTTGCGACAATCTCAACTGCAATCAACTATGCACAGGGCTTCAATGACCGTGCACTGAACTGGTATCAGAAGAAAACCAACGAAGCACCGGAGATTTCAGCTGCAAAGCGCAACAAACGCGGTGCGGTTCTGACCCTGATCTACATCTGTCTGACATGGGGCGTTTCCCAGGCAGGTCTGACGGCACTGGTATCCAAGGGCCTGACGCTGGTATCCTTCATCAACCTGTTCACCCTGATCTTCCCGACCATCATGAACGTGATTATTGGGTGGAAGGATGCGGATTATACAAAGCTGGAAAAAATGGAATAAGTGGATCACAGGAGAATATTATTTATGAAAATTAAAGGAAATCGCTGGGCAGTTTTTATAGCAGGATACGCCTGTGTATTTGCCATTGCTTTAACCAATGTGTGGAGTGTGTTTGTCAATCCGCTGGTCGCGGCCAACGGATGGGAGAAGAGTAATGTATTAAATGCCTATGCGTACTATTCGCTGGTCATGGCTGTGTTTGGTATCGTGTCAGCAAAGCTGATTCAGCGGTTTCCAACCCGTGGAGTGCTGTACTTCGGTTCTGCCTGCATGGCGGTGGGACTGCTTGGAACCGGACTTGTAAAAAACATATCAGGTCTGTATCTGATGTTCAGCGTTCTGTTTGCGATCGGCGGAGGGTGCACCTACAATCTGTCGATCACCAATACCCTGAAATGGTTTCCGGATAAGAAGGGGCTGGTCTCCGGCCTGCTCTTATCCGGAGCTTCTCTGGGCGGCATGGTGTTCGCGCCGGTTATGAACGGCCTCTTTACAAAGTACGGAGTCCGCACGGCCTGTATCATCATGGCCTGTGTGTTTGCGGTCTATCTTGGACTGACGGTATGGATGGCACAGGCGGCGCCGGAAGGATACCGGCCGGAGGGCTGGGAGCCGCCGGCGGTGAAGGCGGGAACGACCGGGGGCAGAGATTTTCACTGGACGGAAATGGTTAAGACCCCTCTGTTCTACCTGATCTTTTTCCTGTTCATCAGCGCCAATACGGGAAGTGCCATGATGATCAGCTCCGCGTCGGTGATCGGCCAGTCCTATGCGGGACTGTCTGCGGCGGCGGCAGCGACCGCGGTGGGAACGATGTCCTGTTTTAACTTTGTGGGGCGGATGTTCTTTGGCTGGCTGTCCGATCGGATCGGGCGCTACAACGCACTGATGATTTCGGTCAGTGTGTGCACCTGCGTGATGATTATGCTGTTTTTAAACAGTTCCCCGACGGTATTTATCGGCGGCATGTGCCTGACAGGGATGTGCGGCGGATCAATTCTCGCGCTGCTTCCGTCCATCTGCTCGGATGCATTCGGAACGAAGAACTCCACGATGAACTACAGCATTCTGTTTCTTGGCTTTGCGGGAAGCTCCTTTCTGGCACCGAGAATCGCGGCAAAGTTCGCCGGAAATTATTCCCTTGCCTTTTTGACGGCCTGTGGCCTGTGCGTGGCGGGGCTGGTGCTTCTGTGCTGCATCAAGAGCATGATTAAGAAAAGCATCGGCTAGGAAAGACTTGTTTTTTGTTTGCGAATCAGGCATAATGGTATTATAAACAAGTCGGAGGTACCATGAATTTACCACAACTGTATTATTTTCGTAAGCTGGCCGAGGTGCAGCATTACACACAGGCAGCGAAAGAACTTTTTATCACACAGCCGAGTCTCAGCGACTCCATTGCGTCCCTGGAAAAAGAGCTTGGGGTGCGCCTGTTTCAGAAAAAGGGGCGGAACATTCAGTTAACAAAATACGGAAGAGAATTTTATCAGTATGTGTCGGAATCGCTGGGCATTCTGGAACACGGGATTGCCCTTTTGAAGGAAGGGGCCGGCAGCAGCAGCGGTGTCGTCGATGTCGGATGTATTCCGACACTGCTGGGAGATTATCTTCCGGATGTGGTTGACAGCTATTCCGTGCTCAACCCGCAGGTGCATGTCAATGTCTACCAGGGTATGTCGATCGAGGTCGCGCAGGGCGTTGCGGAAGGCCGGTTTGACATTGGATTCTGCTCGATGGTGGAAAATCAGCCGGATCTTGTCTTTGTGCCGGTCACCTATCAGGAGCTGATTGCGATTGTCAACAAAGAGCATCCGCTGGCTGACCGCAAAGAGCTTCTTTTGGAGGAACTGCGGGATTATCACCTGACGACGTATCGGGACACGATTCCGATCGGAAAGGTGGTCACGGGGCTTTTGAAGGAAAAGGGTGTGAAAGCGGCTTATTCCTACGATGATGAAATCTCCATCGGCGGTCATATTTCCAAGTATGCGCAGGTTGCGATCGTGGCGGATACTCCTTTTTTGCGTCAGTTTGACGATCTGGTCAAGATCAGACTTCCGGAAGTGCCGAAGGATACGCGGATGATCTATATGGTTTACAGCAAGAAGAATTTCATCACCTCAGCGGTGGAAGGCTTCGCCAATTACGTGGTGGCACATGCCCTGAGACTGCCGTAGAAACAACAAGAGAGAACGGATGCAATCTAACGGATTGAAACTCTTCCTCAAATGTGTTAGAATAAACAGTATTCGACAAAGGAAGAGAGGTCAGTGCGTTTTATGACTGAAAGATATAAAAGATTAACAGGAGCGGTGCGGCGGTACGGCATCGCGGTTCTGGCGGCGGGGCTGCTGGCAGGCTGCGGGGCTGCGGCGCAGTCGGCGAATGCCACCGAGGCGACGACGGAAGAGATCGTGCTTATGGAAGAGACGCTGCCGCAGACCGCGGCGGATGAGACAGTGATGGCGCTGTCCCCGGATGGCCCGATTCTGCCGTCTGTGGCCGGTGTGGATGCGGAGTATTCCGAACCGATTCCAGATTATCTGCGGGTCGGCGAACAGCATCCCATCGTAGTGAAGTTGCAGGAACGTCTGATGGAGCTGGGCTTCATGGACAACGATGAACCGACGGATTATTATGGGGAAGTGACCCAGAGTGCGGTCAAGATCTATCAGCGCCAGAACCAGTTGGCGCAGGACGGCGTGATCGGTCCGGAGACGCTGAAGGCGATCTTGTCCCCGGATGCCAAATATTATGCGGCGCAGCCGGGAGATCAGGGTGACGATATTCAGCGGATTCAGATTCGTCTGTACGAGCTGGGTTATCTGGCGAGCGAAGGTCAGCTGACGGGCAGCTTCGGTGAGAGCACCGAGGAGGCTGTGAAGAAGATGCAGAGCGTCAATGCGCTGGAGCAGGACGGCAAGGTCGGACGAAAGACCATGAACCTGCTGTACAGTGAGGACGTGAAGCCGAATATGCTCTCCTATGGTGAGAAGAGTGAAGTGGTGCTGGCTGCACAGAAGCGGTTGAAGGAGCTGGGCTACATGACGACAGACCCGGACGGCTCCTATGGAAACGATACGATCATCGCGGTCAAACAGTTCCAGTCGAAGAATGATCAGGTTGTGGACGGTTATCTTGGGCCATCCACCCGTATTGCACTTAACAGCGGGGATGCGCTTCCCAACGGCCTCAGCCTGGGCGACAGCGGTGACAACATTCAGCGCGTGCAGAATCTGTTAAGCAAGCTGGGCTATCTGACGGCGGCGAATGCCACCGGCTATTACGGCGAGGTGACGGAGAACGCGGTGAAGCTGTTCCAGAGAACCAACGGCCTGTCTTCGGACGGTCAGGTTGGCGCGATGACGATGGCGAAGCTGACCAGCACAGACGCGAAGAAGGCACCGGCGAATACGCCGAGAAACAACAACAATTCCTCCAACAGAGGTTCTTCAGGCAGTTCTTCGGGCCAAAGCTCCTCCGGCGGCAGTTCTTCCGGTGGAAAACAGAGCGGTGGAAGCACCAGTGTTCCGAATACGGGAAGTGCAAGCGGCGGAGCCAGTGCTTTGATCTCCGTGGCAAGCTCCAAGCTGGGAAGCCCATATGTATGGGGAGCAAAGGGACCGAACTCCTTTGACTGCTCCGGTTTCGTGTACTGGTGTCTGAATCAGGTCGGCGTAAGACAGAGCTACATCACCTCCTCCGGCTGGCGGAGCGTAGGGAAATATACCCGTATTTCCAGCTTCTCAAACCTGCGCGCAGGTGACATCATCGTCGTGAGCGGCCATGTGGGCATTGTGGCAGGCGGCGGCACCGTGATTGATGCTTCCTCCGGTAACGGCAAGGTCGTACATCGTTCCTTGAGCTCCTGGTGGGCAAACAACTTCATCGTAGGGTGGAGAATCTTCGGATAATAGAGAATGGGTTTAAAACATAAAAAAGGTATGGATCGCGGCCGGTTGGCTGCGTTCCATACCTTTTTGTTATGTTGCGGTTATGCCTGGGCTTCCTCCGGCCGTTCCGATGAGATGATCTTGACCGGGAATCCGATGCGAACCTTGAATAAATCGCCGTCGATGAGGATCTGGAAGGTACCGCCCTGCAGCTTTGTCAGGCTCTCCGCGATGGACAGGCCAAGGCCGCTTCCCTCTGTGGTGCGCGATACATCGCCCCGCACAAATCGCTCGGTCAGCTCATCCGCCTTGACGTTGAGCGGAGACTCGGATACGTTCTTGATGGTGAAATGGGCGTAATCCTGTTCGCGCGTCAGCTCGGTGTAGACACGGCTGTGTTCCATGGCATATTTAAAGGCGTTGTTGTAGATGTTTTCCAGAACGCGCCACAGGTGCCGTCCGTCGGCATCGATCAGCAGGCTTCCATCGGGAAGCGAGGATACCAGCTCTAAGTGGCGGGTGGCGAATTTCTCTTCAAATTCTCCGTTGGTTTGCCAGATCATCTCCACCAAATCCAGCGTGATGACATCCAGCTTGACGTTGCCGGAGCTTGCCTTGGAGGCCTCGACCAGATCCTCGGTTAAGTTCTTTAAGCGCTGGGATTTCTGATCCAGCACCTTCAAATATTCCTGCGTCTTTTCGCCTGGCAGATTCTCCCGCTTTAATAGATCCACATAGTTGATGATGGAGGTCAGCGGCGTCTTGATATCGTGGGACACATTGGTGATCAGGTTGGCCTTCAGGCGCTCGCTGCGCACCTGCTCCTGCAGGGCCTGTTCCAGTCCGACTCCGATGCTGTTGATCATGGTTCCGAGATGCAGTTCTTTCCCGCGCAGACCGTTTAGATCCATCTGGTAGCTGGTGTCGCCGCCGGCAATCTTGGCGATCGCATCGGCGATCTGATCCTCCTGTTTCGATTTGACAAACAGGCTGTGGAAGGTGCGGTAATCCAGCACAATCAGGCCGATGAAAAGCACCAGGATCAAAAGCAGGGCAGCCGGGTAATGGCGCAGGCGAAAGAGCACTGCAATCAGCCCGATGACAACAATCTGTGCAGCCGCAAAGCCGACGTACAGGCAGGCCAGGCGGTGGGAAAAGGTTCGGTCGGCGAAATACAGTTCAAAATTTTGCTGGACATGGTGAAGGATACTGTTCTCCCAAAGCTGGCGTGATTTGTAACGGCGCAGCAGACTGAACGCACTGACCATGCAGCAGGTGTAAATGATCACGGCACGCAGCATGCGTTCCGCAAAGGGCCAGGAGGTTTCCTGAATCAGCAGATGGATCAGCAGATACCCCACCTTTTCTCCCAGAAACAGCATAAACAGGGTGCAGATCGCCGTCATGACGATGCAGCTTTCCGTGGTGATCATATCGAAGCCGTGCAGGTAGGGATTGACGCGATCCTCTGTGCGATACCCGGATACGACCACCAGATAGTAGAGGGTGATCAGACAGCCGATGATGCCGACCGCCAGTGCCAGCAGTGCCTCAAGAAAACGACCGCGCAGATGCTGATAGTCAGAGGCCAGCTGCGCATAGATATCATCGGCCGCGTAATGCGTGTCAATCGATGCGATCATATAATAATTTTCGGCATCGTAAAGATTGTTCTTTTCCATGGAGACGCTGAGGTTTTTTGGAACTGCTTCCAGGTTGGTCTCGATGAAGATCGAATCGCTGCTGAGGAAACAGTAGCGTCCCTTGCTTCGCAGCTCCTCCAGTGACAGCTCCTCGGCATTGCTGTAGCGAATCTGATCCCCGTCGTCACTCTCATACAAAATCTGGAAGTACAGGTTGGACGGGTTGGCCAGCATGCGGTAATATACGGTGTAATATTCACTCAGGCAGTCGAGAACCTCCCGGGACAGCGCCAGCAGAGAGGTGTAGGCATCGCCGGGCTCGCTTAAGGTCGCATCCGGGTCGTAGGCCCGCCACTTGACGAGCTGGTCCTTGGTGGTGGAGACATTGTCATAGATGTATAAATCGTTGACGACCTGAAACTGGTCGTTCAGATAATACCCCTGGCTCTTTGCATAGCGAAGAACCTCCTCCAGGGTGTAGACGATCTCGGGATTGTCGCCGCGGGATACAGCAAACATCTCCTTGGATACGTCCAGTTTGCCGTCTGTCTCAAAGACATCCCGGTATGCCACGTAGTCGAAGATGAGATCCAGATCTGACTGGAACTGCTCCTGAAACTGCGGGGAATCTTCGTATTTGCGATCCCGCAGCCAGGACAGGCCGGAACCGATCTGTGTGTTCAGATACATCACGCTGATGGAGGCAAGCGCCAGCGTGAGAAACATGATATGCAGCAGTACGGCAATGTTTTTCTTGAGCCGCATGGAATAATCTTTTAATCTCATAAGCCGCTCCTACTGTTTCTCAATCTTATAGCCGACACCCCAGACAACCTTTAAGTAGCGCGGTTCCCGCGGATTGATCTCAATCTTTTCCCGGATGTGACGGATGTGGACGGCCACAGTGTTGTCCGCGCCGATGGCTTCCTCGTTCCAGATCTGCTCGTAGATCTCGTCGATGGAGAATACCTTGCCTGCATTTTTGACCAGCAGCAGAAGGATATTGTACTCGATGGGGGTCAGCTTGATCGGGTCATCCTCCACCCAGACCTCCTTGGTGTCGTCGTTGATCGTCAGGCCGCCGCATTTGTAGACCTGATCGCTGGTCTGCTGGGTCAGATTGCCCAGCTGGGTGTAGCGGCGCAGCTGGGATTTGACCCGCGCCACCAGCTCTAACGGGTTGAACGGTTTGGACAGATAGTCGTCTGCTCCGATGTTCAGGCCAAGGATCTTGTCGGTGTCCTCGGACTTGGCGGACAGAATGATGATCGGGATGCTGCTGGTCTCGCGCACCTTCAGTGTGGTGCGGATCCCGTCCAGTCCGGGCATCATCACGTCCAGAATCATCAAATCCACCTTCTGCTGCTCTAAAAGCTCCAGGGCTTCATAGCCGTCATAGGCTTTGATAATCTGAAAGCCCTCGCCGGTCAAGTAGATGTCTATGGCATCTACGATTTCTTTATCGTCATCACATACTAAAATTGTTTGCATGGTTCCTCCTCTTGTCGATGTTGGGGATACGTATCGTTTGTCCTTAGTATAACTCAAATGAGGTCTCACCGCAATCGGCAAGACCTCAACTTGATAAAACTTCATGAAACCTTAATGAAACGGTCGGATCTTTCGCTTAGTATTCGCAGACATTCAGCCATTTGTGAAGCAGATCCGCCTCTTCCGGGCGTTTCTTGGTGAGCTGCGCGGCTGCCACCAGCGGAAGCCACTGCTGTACATAACGGATATCGGTACCGGTTTTCTGGCAGAACAGCTTCATGTAGCGGTCGGCTGTCTCCTGGTTTTCCAGGCAAAACAGCAGATACGTCCTTGCCACATCGGCGCTTGCGTTGCCCTGGGTCGCGTGAACCCAGTCCAGTACATAGAGTGTGCCGTCCGGCTTGACGATGATATTGTCCGGCTGAAAATCGCCGTGACACAGTTTCGTATGTTTGGGAGTGCAGTCGAGCCGGGTCAGGAGATCATAGCGGCTGACCGGATTCAACTGGCTGATCTCGGAAATCTGACGGGCCATCTTATCCTTCAGCCGGGTCAGCAGCGGGCAGGATTTGGAATGAATCAAAAGCTGCAAATCCACCATCTTGTCCAGATAGTCATCAAGATTCTCCGGATGTTCTGCGATGAGCTGTTTGAGGGTCTTTCCTTCGATAAAATCCTTGGTGATGGACCAGCATCCATCCTCCTCGACCGCTACGGCCAGGGTTGCCGGAATGTTGATCCCGCCGATCTCCTCGATGCGTGCACTGATCAGTGCTTCGTTCAGCACCTCTGATTTCGGAAATCCCTTGCAGAATACTTTGATTGCAAGGTCTCCATCACGGTAAACACTTTTGGCTGCATTGCTGGATAATAATTCTCTCGCCATACGAAACGCTCCTTCCTGGTTTTTCATTCTAAATTTAGCTGAACCGTAAGATCGCGGTTCCATATGCGGAAAGCGGAAGCGCGATGGAATACGGCTGACCGTCGCATTCCTGCTTGACGGCCTTCAATACCGGTGCCTTTTCTGCGGAGGTGTACATGCCATGTTCATTGTCCAGCAGAAGTGTATAATTGCCGCGTTTCGGAACACCGACACGGTAGTCCGGGCGCGGAACCGGTGTGAAATTGCCGATGAACATCAGGCTCTTTTTGTGGTTCTTTGCGTAGCGCACGAAGCTGAAAATGCTGCGTTCGTTGTCGTTGGCGTTGATCCACTGGAAGCCGTCCCAGTCATCGTCGGACTCGTAGAGAGCCGGATATTTCTGGTAAATATGTAACAGATCACGGACGTAATTTTTGAGGTCGCCATGCAGCGGCTCCTCGGTCAGATACCAGTCCAGTGCGACCTTTTCGTCCCATTCATGGAGCTGTCCGAAGTCCTGGCCCATGAACAGAAGCTTCTTGCCCGGATGGCCCATCATGAAGGTGTAGCCCGCCTTTAAGTTGGCGAATTTCTCCTCAAATTCTCCCGGCATCTTGTTGAGCATGGAGCATTTTAAGTGAACGACCTCATCATGGGAGAGTACCAGGATGAAATTCTCGCTGTTGAAATAGGACAGTCCGAAGGTCATCTTGTTGTGGTTGAATTTGCGGAAATACGGGTCCAGCTTCATGTATTCCAGGAAGTCATGCATCCAGCCCATATTCCATTTGAAGGTAAAGCCCAGTCCGCCGATCTTGGGATCGTGCGTTACCAGAGGCCATGCGGTGGATTCCTCGGCGATGACCATGGCACCGTGTCCGCGGCTTCCCATAATGCTGTTTAAGTGGCGGAAGAATTCGATCGCCTCCAGATTCTGGTTGCCGCCGTATTCGTTGGGGATCCACTGTCCGTCCTGACGTCCGTAGTCCAGATACAGCATGGAAGCAACTGCATCCACGCGAAGTCCGTCTACATGGAACTTATCCACCCAGTAGAGTGCGTTGGCGATCAGGAAGTTGGATACCTCGTGTTTGCTGTAATCGAACACGTTGGTGCCCCAGTCCGGGTGCTCGCCCTTGCGTGGGTCCGCATATTCGTAGAGCGGCTGTCCGTCAAAATCGGCCAGTCCGTGCGCGTCCTTCGGGAAGTGAGCCGGAACCCAGTCCAGAAGAATGCCGATGCCCTTCTTGTGCAGGTAATTGACAAAGTACATGAACTCCTCCGGCGTGCCGTAGCGGGAGGTGGGAGCGTAATAGCCGGTGACCTGATAGCCCCAGGAACCGTCATAAGGATGTTCTGCGATCCCCATCAGCTCCACGTGGGTGTAGCCCATGTCCTTCACGTAGTCGGCCAGCTCCTGTGCAGCTTCCTTGTAGGTGTAGAAACCCTCATGCTCCTCGCGGGCCTTCTTTTTCCAGGAACCGATATGCACCTCATAGATACTCATGGCGGATTCCCGCGGATTTGATTCCAGACGTTTCGCCATCCAGGCATCATCCGTCCAGCCGAAGCTGGAAATGTCGGCGGTGATGGAGGCTGTGCCCGGGCGATATTCTGCATACTGTGCATAAGGATCGGCCTTTAACAGCACTTTTCCGCTTTGGGTGGTGATTGCAAATTTGTATAATTCGTTGGTTCCAAGACCCGGCACAAAGGCTTCGTAGATGCCGGAGGTGTCCAAAACCTCCATCGGAGAAGCCTCCGAATCCCAGCCATTGAAATCGCCCACAACGCTTACTGCCTCTGCATGAGGAGCCCAGACTGCAAAATAGATTCCGGCTTTCCCGTTCAATGTCATCGGGTGCGCGCCCATCTTGTCATAGATCTCATAATGAGTTCCCTGACCGAACAGATAACGGTCCACATCGGTGATTACACCGAGTCCAATCTGTGTAGTATTCTTTTTGACAGCCATAATGTCAATCCTCCCTGATCTTCAGGACAACGCCTGTGTTGCCTGATAGTGTTAAATGCAGTCTTCCGTCTGTAACTGGAATGATGGTACCGTCCATCAGATTCTCCGCCTGAGACGCTTTGCATGGAACCGGAACGGAGAACGAACTTTCTTTGTCGTCGTTGTTCGCCGCAGTAATGACCATGGAACCTTCTCCGTGGCGTGCGAACGCATACTGCCGGTTGGTCAGTATCAGCTCCTGATACCGCCCGCCGTGAAACTCCGGCTGCCCGGTGTGAATCTGCCCCAGTTTGGCAATGAACTCTGTCAGCTCACCGGAAAGGGCCTGTCCCTCGGCCAGAGGAATGCAGGGCCGAAGTGCCGCATCGCTGTCCCGGCTCCGCATGCCCTCCACACCCCATTCTCCGCCGTAATAGATGGACGGAATGCCGGGAAGGGTAAACAGAAGCAGGTAGGCCAGACCAAGCTGTGCCTTGTCGTTTAGCTTGCTGGCAATCCGGTTCTCGTCGTGGTTGTCCAGGAACGTGTAGAGCTTCGTGCCAAGGGCCTCCAGCCGCCGCACGTTGTGTGCAATCTCGAAGAAATTGTGGTCATTTAAGCCGGAGTACAGACTTTTATGTAGCTCGTAATTAGTGACCGAATGAAGCATCTCATCATTGACCCAGCGGCCATAGTCGCCGTGGATGACCTCGCCCATCAGCCAGAACTCCTCCTTCATCTGCCCCGTCTGCTGCCGCATCTCCTTCATGAACTGGAAGTCCAGCACATTGGCGCAATCCAGCCGGATCCCATCAATGTCGAAGGTGTCGACCCAGAAGCGTATCACATCAAACAGATATTGTTTGACCTCGGGATTTTGCAGGTTCAGACAGGGGAGCTCAAAATGCCCCTGCCATGCATCGTAACCAAATCCGTCATTGTACGGGCTGTTCCAGCCGAAATTTACACCGCGGTACCAGCCGCAGTACGGGGAATGCTCTCGGTTCTTCTGAATGTCCTGAAATGCGAAAAACTCCCGGCCGGTGTGGTTGAACACACCGTCCACCACCACGCGGATGCCCGCGTCGTGGCACAGCCGGACAAATTGGATAAAATGTTCGTTGTCTCCCAGGCGGCGGTCCACCAGCTTATAGTCGCGGGTATCGTAACCGTGGGAGGAAGATTCGAAAAGCGGTCCGATGTAGAGGGCGTTGCAGCCAAGCTCCTTCATGTGCGGAATCCACTGATTCAGCTCCTCAAAGCGATTCGTGACGGCGTCCCCCGTGTGCTCATGGGGTGCGCCGGTCATGCCAAGCGGGTACATGTGATAAAAACAAGCTTTTTCATACCAGGTGCTCATAATCTTCCAGTCCTCCAGATGTAATTAATATGTCTGCGTGAAGCGCAGTTCCTCAAGCAGTTTGAAACGCCTGAGCAGGAACTGATAGCGGAGCTGCGCGGCATTCAGCTCGTAAATATAACAATCGATCAGCGTGGGGTCTACCACCTGTTCGAAATGATTGCGCGCGGACTCCATAGTGTGGCGGGTTCGGTCGATCTCCGCAATCAGTTCCAGATCTTCGGGCAGGAGCGCAGCGGCCCGTGTCCGTCGAAACCAATGTCCTGTGTTCATATGTCCATCTCCTGATTCTCCCGGTTCGGGATTCTTAATCCTGAATCATAGTATCTGCAGAAAATGGAAAACGATACAGAATTTTGAAAATTAATCCTGCTGAAACGCCGACTCCACCAGAGTCCCCAGCCTCATCAGCCGTCGCGTGCTGTTGATCAGGTTCGGGCGGTAGTAGTTGGACGTGCCGGAATGCTCGACCTCTACCAGTCCGCAGTCCTTTAAAATCTTCAAATGATGAGAAATCGCGGGACGGGAAAGGCTCGTCTGACGCGTGATCTCGTTGACATTCAGCCCATTCGGTCTGCCGGTCTGCGCGGCGTAAGTCAGGACTTCAATAATATCAAGCCGTACTTCATCGCCAAGTGCGATAAACAGCGGCATGCAGCTATGAAAGTGCTGCTCCAGTTCTTTGCCGTTCGCCATGAAACCCCTCCTTGGTTTAAAAATTTGAACTGACTTCATTCTAACACGATTGTTTGTTCACGTCAACCAAAATAGCGGGGGATGATTTGACAATTTCCGTCAAAATGCACGAAAAAGTTTTTTTGAAAAGGGGATTGACAAGCGGAGAAAAAGTGTGCATAATAAAAAAACAATCAACGCCCGTTCTGGGCAGACGATTCTGTTTTATTCCGGTTCTGAGGCAGCAGGTGCTGCAGCGGGACATGAGCCGTATCGGCAAAGATTTCAATGTGACTGACGACGCTGTTTTTGTTGTGAAGAGAGGTGATCTGTATTTGTGAGTATGTGGTCTGAGGGACTGCTCTGTGTGATTCTGGCGGGAGCGGGCTGGACGGACCTGCGTTTCGGGAAGGTTTCAAACCGCTGGCTGCTTTTGGGTGCACTCGCGGGGGTCTGCTGCCGCGGCCCGGATTTTGGGTGGTCGGCACTCGCGCTGCTGATTCCGGCATTTGTGCTGTTTCGCTTTCGGATGATGGGAGCGGGCGACGGGAAGCTGATGGGAGTCATCGCAGGATATCTGGGCGTGGAGGCCGGAGTGCAGGCAGTCGCTGCCGGTCTGGCAGTCGGAGCAATATGGTCGCTGTGCCGTCTGTGGTGCAGTCAGGGCTTTCGAGCTCGTTTTTGGTATTTATCAGCATATTTCATGCGTTTTTTTCGGAAAAAAAAGATAGAGGCATATGACACGTTTGCGGGGCCGGACCAGGAGAACCGCATTCCGCTGGCGGCCTGTCTGGCAGTCGGGGGATATCTGTACCTGGCGGGGCAGGCGTGTCTGGAAAGGGGGATTTTATGAAACGGATTATGGCGGTCTATGATGTGGACCCGTTTTATGCGGACCGGTTTGCGGAGTTTACAAATCAGAGGGAGGCGATCCCGTTTACGGCGGTGGCATTTACCAGCCTTGCACGACTCAGGGAATATGCCGCGCAGCAGCCGGTGGAGCTTTTGCTGATCGGAGATGAAGTGAAGGATGGCGAGCTGGAAGGGATCGCGACGGGACAGATCGTGCGCCTGAGCGAGACCGGGGCAGCCGGCGGCGGAACCTCCAACGGCGGAACACCCGCCGTATACAAATATCAGGCGACGGACAGTGTGCTGCGTGAGGTCATGGCCTGCTACCAGGTAAAGCGTCCGGCGGTCTTTGCGTTGACTGGCACGCGCAGTCAGATCATCGGGGTGTATTCACCCATTGGAAGGTGCGGAAAGACCGGTTTTGCGCTGACGCTGGGGCAGATTCTGGCGCGGGAAAACAAGGTGCTGTTTGTCAGCCTGGAGGAGTGTTCGGGCCTGTCAAGGCTGACGGCCTCCGAGTATGGAAAGACGCTGACGGATCTGGTGTACGATGTGCGGCAGGGGAAGTACAGCCATCTGCGGCTCGGAAGCGTGGTCTACAACTGGGGAGGTCTTGACTATGTGCCGCCGGTGACCTATGCGGAGGACCTTGCAGATATGAGCGGGGAGGAGCTGGCCGGGATTCTGGGACGGATTGCGGGGGAGGGCATCTACGCGACAATCGTGGTGGATTTCGGACATTTTGTGAACGGTGTGGAGCAGCTTTTGGCCCTGTGTTCGGTCATCTACGCACCGGTCAAGGAGGACGTGGTGGCCTCGGCGAAGCTTAAGGAGTGGAAGGACTATCTGGAGATCTCCGGGCGCATGGAGCTGTGGGAGCGGGTTCGGATTCTGAAGCTTCCGAGACCGGCGATGGCTGCGCGGCGGGAGAATTATCTGGAGCAGCTTTTGTGGGGAGAGATGGGCGATTACGTGCGGACTTTGACTGGAAAGCAGAGAGAGGGCGGCAGGCATGGAACGAAATCGTGAGGAAGCGGAGAGCAGCGCGCAGGATTTGCGGCTGGGACAAAAGGAGACGCTGATGCGGCTGAAGGAGCAGATTCGTGAGGAGCTGCAGAGCCGCAGTCAGATCGAGGACGGGGAGCTTTACGACTGCATCGAGGAAGCCATCGAGGCGGAGGGAAAACGGCGGTATCTTCCGCTGAAACGGCGCGTGGAGCTGAAAAACCGGCTGTTTGACGGCTTTCGGCGGCTGGATATTTTACAGGAGCTGGTGGATGATCCCCAGGTGACCGAGATCATGGTAAACGGAAAGGACCACATTTTTGTGGAGAAAAAGGGACGGCTGTGCCAGTGGGAACATGGGTTTGATCAGAATGAACAGCTGGAGGACATGATTCAGCAGATCGTGAGCCGGATCAACCGGACTGTCAACGTGTCCCACCCCATTGCGGATGCCCGATTGGAGGACGGTTCCCGCGTGCATGTGGTGCTGCCGCCGGTGGCACTGGACGGCCCCGTGGTCACGATTCGGAAATTTCCGGAACCGATCACCACGGAAAAGCTGATTGCGCTTGGCTCTTTGAATGACGAGGCGGCGGCATTTCTGGAACGGCTGGTAAAGGCGGGATACAACCTTTTTATCAGCGGGGGAACCGGTTCGGGAAAGACGTCCTTTCTCAACGCCATGTCCGGCTTTATCCCGGAGACGGAGCGGGTCATTACGATCGAGGATTCAGCCGAATTACAGATTCGGCAGGTGCGCAACCTCGTGCGGCTGGAGACGCGCAATGCCAACGTGGAGGGTGAGGGGGCGATTGAGATCAGTGATTTGATCCGGGCATCGCTCCGTATGCGGCCAAATCGAATTATTGTCGGAGAGGTCCGTGGAAAGGAGGCGCTGGATATGCTTCAGGCTCTGAACACCGGGCATTCCGGCAGTCTGTCCACGGGACATGCCAACAGCCCGCGGGATATGCTGACGCGGCTGGAGACGATGACGCTGATGGCGGCGGATCTTCCCCTGGCCGCGGTGCGCAGCCAGATTGCCTCTGCAATCGATGTGCTGGTGCATCTGGGACGGCTGCGGGACAAGAGCCGGAAGGTGCTGGAAATCGTGGAGGTTGGAGACTGTGTGGCTGGGGAGATTCAGTTGAATCCATTATATCGGTTTGTGGAGGAGCGGAAGGAGGAAGAGTGTGAGCAGGATGAGTGTGGAAAAGTCTGCGGGCGGCTTGAACAGGTCGGGGAACTCAGGGCCGTCGAAAAGCTGCGGGCAGCAGGTTATCCGGTACGACCGGTATCGCCTGACTCCGGCTGAACTTGTGTGGGCGCTGGCGAAAGGGGCAGCGATCTGCGGCCTGCTTGCCTACACGTTTTATCGGAGCTGGACGGCGTTTGGGATCATGCTTCCGTTTGGCTTTTGCTATCCGCTTTGTGAGCGAAGGCAGCGGCAGGAAAAACGGCTTTTGGAGCTGGCGCAGCAGTTTAAGGAGAGCATGGTCATTTTGGCGGCTTCTTTAAGCGCCGGATTTGCCATGGAAAATGCCCTGGCGGTCAGCCGGGATGAGCTGGCTATGCTGTACGGGGAGGAGGGGATGATCACGCGGGAATTTGCTTACATGGTGCAGCAGATTCGGATGAACCGCTCGGTGGAACACGTGCTGGCGGAATTTGCGGACCGCAGCGGGCTGGAGGATGTGCAGAATTTCTCGGAGGTATTTGCGGTTGCAAAACGCAGCGGTGGTGATTTGAGCGGCATCATGCGGCACACGTCGGAGGTCATTCGGGACAAGATGCAGGTCAAGGAAGAGATCCGCACGCTGACGGCTTCCAAACAGTTTGAGCAGAAGATCATGAACCTGATTCCGTTTTTCATTGTGTTCTATGTGGAAGGCTCCTCGCCGGGCTTCTTTTCGCAGATGTACGGAACCGGGCTGGGGCGGATGCTGATGACGGGCTGTCTGATTGTGTATGGGATCTCGTATGTGCTGGCGTGGAAAATTCTTGCGATCGAGGTGTAGGATGGAGCGAAAAAACAGGCAGGTAAAATTAAAGGAACCGGGGAAATGGGTAGCTCCGGCCCTGTGTATCGCCGGAAGTCTGGCGCTTTATCTGGTTCTGACATTTACGGCAAAGCCGCTGGGGTCGGTATCGCCGGACGGCGTGATCGTCCGGGAACCCTATGGCGGGAAGGAAGAACAGTACGAGCTGTTTGTGGAAGGGCTGGAGGCGGAAGAAATTCCGATCGTGGTAGCGGTGGAGCCGCGTGTATACACGGAGAAAGAGGCGGAGACGGTATTCTATTCCATCATGGATGGGATGGAGGAGCGTATTCGTGGGAACAATCCATCGCTGTTGGAGGTAACCTCGGATTTGGAGCTTCCGACTGCGATCGCGGGAACCGGGGTGCGACTGCGCTGGCACAGCTCGGAGCCGGATTACATAAATGCGTCGGGAATGCTTGGAAAGGCGGTCGAAACGCCGATGGATGTTTTGCTGGCCGTGCAGTGCTCGGACGGAATGCACAAGGCGGAGTTTGAGATGCAGATCCGGCTGGTGCCGCCAGACCGCACGGAGCAGGAGGCGAGAGCGGAGGGACTTAAAAAGGAGATCACAGGCCGGGAGGCTGCGCAGCGCACGGAAGAATCGCTCACCCTTCCGCTGGAATATGAGGGAAAAACGCTGCGCTACCGGACGCGGGAGAGCAATCCGTACAGTGCAATTCTGCTGCTTGGCGTTGTGCTGGCGCTCCTTCTGGCGGCGCGGGAGCAGTCGGGCAAAAAGGAGAAAGAGAAACAGCGGGAGCAGGAGCTTTTGCTGGATTATGCGGAGCTGGTATCCAAGCTCATGGTGCTCATCGGGGCGGGCATGACGATCCGCAATGCCTGGGAGCGCATGGTGCGGGATTACGAGGAGAACCAGCGCCGCAGGAAGCAGAAGCCCCGCGCGGCCTATGAGGAGATGAAGCTGGCCTGCTTTCAGATGGATAACAAAACGCCGGAGGGGACTGTTTACCGGGAATTCGGACGGCGCTGCCGCCTGCAGCCCTATCTGAAGCTCAGCAGCCTGCTGGAGCAGAACCGCAGAACCGGAACGAAGAATCTCCGCGCAATTTTACAGACGGAGATGGAGGACGCCTTTGAGCTGCGCAAGAATCTGGCCCGCAGGATGGGTGAGGAGGCGGGAACCAAACTGCTGCTGCCGCTGTTTTTACTGCTCGGTATCGTGATGGTCATGATCATGGTACCGGCTATGATGACAATGGGTTGATGAAACGAAGAAAAGGAGGATTTTTTATATGAAAGTAAGACAGGAACTGGGCGAATTTATGCGTCAGGAGGATGGAGTTGGAGTGATCGAAGTGGTGTTAATATTAGTCGTCTTGATCGGTCTGGTAATCATCTTTAAGTCACAGATCACAGCATTGCTGGAAAATATTTTCAAGGAAATCAACAGTCAGTCCAAGGAAGTATATTAATGAAGCCGGTGCGGAGTCAGGTTACCGTTTTTATCAGTCTGGTCATGATGTGCGTATTTTCGTTTTTCTGTGTGCTGCTGGAATCGGCGCGGACGGCCGGGGCACGCTGGTATTTGCAGATGGCGGCTGACTCGGCACTGGATTCGGTGTTCAGCCGGTATCACCGGGAGTTGTGGGATTCTTACCGGCTGTTGTTTGCCGAGTATGAGGACGAGGAGGCGCTGGCGGCGGATTTTCAGTTGTTGATGCAGCCGTATCTGGACACGGAAAACTGGTATCCCATGGAATATGAGTCAGCTTCCGTGGAGGAGATTTTTCGGGCAACGGAGGAGGACGGACTTTACTTTGAGAAGGAGATTCTGGACTATATGAAATATGGGATCTGGAATATGGACTTCGATGAGAAGACGGCGGAAAGTCTCTGGGATACGGCAAAGGAGGCGACGGCGGTCAAAGAGGTGGCGGGTACTTATCGCGCTCATGCGAAGGAGGCGCTGAAGCTGGAAAAGTCTCTGGAGAAGATCAGTGAGAGTCTGGCGGAGCAGCTGCGGCGAAAGCAGGCAGGATTGTCGGAGCTGCACGATTATGACGGACCGGGATTTCGCAGGAGCGCACAGTCTCTGATCCGGGAGCTGGAGCGGATTCCGGGATTGGTGCAGACGTATCAGAAACGGGCGGATGAGCTGGCGGCGGGGCTGGCGAAAAGCAGGACAACGTATGAGCAGAAACGCCAGGAATGTCAGGGGCAGGTACAGGAGCTTTTGGAGTCGGAGGTTCAGGAATACGAGGCCTATGTGGCGGCGGACGGCGAGCGGCGTCAGGAGGTGGAGGCATTGTCACCAAAGTCGCAGGAGCAGATCCGAATGGTGGAGGCTGTGATTGAGGAGGCAGAGGAAGTGGAGCGGATCATAGAGGAATGGGAGGAGGACGAAGAGGATGAGGAGGGCGGCGACGGACCGGATCTGGAGGCGCTGTGGAGGCCGGTGATCCGTCACTTCAGTCAGTTGGAGATCAGTCCAATGTCATTTGTTCACGGGGTGAAGGACAAGGAGAAGGAAGGCTGGCTGAATCAGGTGGGAGCGCTGTATCAGTCTGGCTTGCTGGAGCTGGTGGTTCCGGCAGAGGCGACGATCTCTGAGCGCACGGCCAACCGGGCGCAGGTGCCGTCCGAGACAGAGATGTTGCTTGTGGGCAGCCGTGGGATCGGATTTCTGGATCATCTGCTGGTGGACGAATATAGCGGAGACTTTTTTGGAAATTTCTGCGCGGCGGAGCGTGGAGCAGGGGGCGGAGACGCGGGTGCGGGATCACAAAGGCCGGAGCGGACGGTTTTGCAGTATGAAGTGGAATACTTGCTGGGCGGAGAATCGGGCGACCGGGACAATCTCTCTTCGGTGGTGCACCAGCTTCTGGCAGTCCGCGAGGGCTTAAATATGGTCCATATCCTGTCGGATGCAGCCAAGCGGGCACAGGCGCGGACTCTGGCGATGACCATTACCGGACTTGCCAGCGCTACGCCGCTTCTGCTTGTGACGACCTTTTTTGTCATGTCCGTGTGGGCGCTGGGTGAGGCCCTGATGGATGTGCGCGGTCTGTTGGCGGGGAAGCGGGTGCCGCTTCTTAAGACGGCGGAGGACTGGACACTGGGGATCGATGCGCTGCTGGAGGCAGGAAAAAACCGGCGGGTGGAGACCGGAGGAAGCGAGCGGGGGCTTGACTATCTGGCCTGGCTGAAGATCCTGCTCTTTCGGATGCCGATTGTGCAGCAGGAGTATCGGATGATGGATTTGATGCAGATCAATCTTGGGCTTGGACAGCAGGATTTTCAGATGCGAAATGGTGTGTACAAAGTGAAGCTTCGCGGGAAACTCTGTGGAAAACATGTATTCTTTTCGCTTGGGTTTGTGGAAAACCTTTTGGGAAAGGATGCGCATACCTATCCGATGGAGGTTTCGGCAGAACGAATTTACTGAATGGCAGTCAGGGATCAGACATAAGAAATGGAGGTGGACCGGAATGCCTTTTTCCATAATGCGGAAGAGAAGAAATCAAATAAAAAACAATATCGTGACTCTCCAAGTGCGAATCCCTGCGTCATCTGCATGTGGCAAAAAGGCATTCCCGTCCGCCTCCGCAAGCATGACGCTGGAGGCAGCGCTTTGCCTGTCCCTGTTTATTTTTGCGGCGGTCAGTCTGATTTTGCCGATGAAAATCATGGCGACCGAGCGGCGCATCCAGGCAGGATTGGAGGCGGTTGGCGAGGATTTCAGCCGCTATGCTTACCTTCAGGATGCGCTGGAGAGTGGGAAGATAAGCACCATACCGGGGGCAGATGAATTTGCAAAGGGATTTTGCAGGAATCTGGGTGCAGGAGTGGCGAAGGGTTACGCGCAGGCCGTGGCAATGAAGCATGCGGACACCGGAAATGTGCAGAACGTGAATGCGCTGCGCTCATCGATTCGGGAGGACGGAGAAACCTTTGATCTGATTCTGGATTACCAGATTCGGATGCCATTTCCAGTGCTCGGTTTGCAGGTGATTGACCGAACGGCTCGCTGCACGAGGCGGGCGTGGATTGGCAAATCAGGAAAAGACGAGGCGGGAGGTGGTTCCGGAAGCGATGACGATGATGAGATCGTTTATGTGGGCCGGGACAGCACGCGTTATCACAGGAATCGAAACTGCCATTATCTGTCTAATGCGCTGACTGCCGTATCCTTTGAAGAAGTGGGAGAGCGGCGCAATAACAGCGGCGGAATTTATCACGCCTGCTCCAGTTGCGGACGCAGTGCCGGGGCCGGAAGCACGGTGTATATCATGCCGAGCGGAAGCAGTTATCACACGACGAAGGAATGCAAGGCAATTCTCGCCTATGTGCGGGCGGTAAAGCTTTCGACGGTAAAGCATCTGGGAGCTTGTTCTTACTGCGGGCGATGATGCGGGGTCCGAGGGTCGATCATCCTCGCAGCAAGATGCTGCGGATGTGGCGTGAGAGAGTTGGGGGAGCAGAGAAAAGAGGTAAAAGGAGAGGCAGATATGGAAAAAATGGTATTGACAGGGTTCCTGCTGACAGCGGCGTGGCAGGATCTGAGGAGACAGGAAGTGGACGCGTGGGTGTTTGGATTATTCGGTGCACTTGGCGTTGTGCTGGCCGTTTATCGGTGGCTGGTGCCGGGAGAGACGTATGCACTTTTAGAGCATGGTGCGGGGATTGCATTGGGTCTTGCGCTGCTCGGGATTTGCAGGCTCAGCCGCGGCGGCATGGGGATAGGGGATGGATGTTTTTTCCTTGTGAGTGGGGTATTGCTGGGATTTTGGGAGAATGTGGCGCTGCTGTGCTATGGGACCTTATGCTGTGGGTTGTATTGTCTGTGCTGGTTTGTCTGGGGAAGTCTGCGCGGCAGGCGCGATCTGCGCGAAAAGACGGTGCCGTTTCTCCCATTCGTGGCACTGCCGGGCATCTGGCTGGTATGGGGCCTATGAGAAACAGGATACATGGCATAAGGGCCAGTTATACCGTCGAAGCAGCCGGTGTCATGGCGGTGGTATTGTTTACAATCATGATCCTGATGAATCAGGCGCTTCGGCTTCGGGCAGAGACGGTTGGCGGATTTTCGCTGCATGAAGCAGTGGAGCGGGAACGGCATTCCGTGGAATCAATTGAAGAACGGGAAATCTGCAGCCAGGCTTCGCACGAAGCCTGGAATCTGGAAATTACGATGCCGGTATTTCGGCCGGAGAACTCCCTGCGGATGTGGAGCCTTGCGGAGGATAACACATGAAGATCAGCTACAGAAGAGAAATGAAGCATAATTATATGATAATCGATCCGGAGGCATTAGTATGGAAGAATTATGAGTGCCGGATGCTGACGGCCAATACGCTGGAGGGCGTTTTACATTTTCAGATTCGGCAGATCGATGATGAGATTCGTTTTTATTATGAGATTACATCGAAGCAGCCACTGTCACGGCTTTTGGAAAGCAGGAGCGTGCGGACAGAAGAAATCCGAAGTCTGATTCTTGGAATATCGGCGGTGTTGGATCGGATGGAAACCTATCTGCTGCGTGAGAACAGTGTGCTTCTTGATCCGGACCAGATCTATGTGGAACCGGAGTCCTTCCGCATCTGGCTCTGCGTGGTGCCGGGCATGGATCAGGGTTTCCCGGAGCATTATGGAAAACTTTTGGAGTATCTGCTGGGGAAGGTGGATCATCAGGACAAGGACAGCGTGGTGCTGGCTTACGGATTGTATCAGGAAACGCGAAAAGACAATTATGGAATGGAAGATATTCTGAGATTATTGTACGCGGGACAGGAAAAACCGCAAAAGCCACAGGAACCGCAATATACAGAGGAAGAACCTGTTCCGGCGGAAGCGGTGGCGGAGAGTTATCGCGGACAGGCAGAAAGAAAGCGGGAAGGGAGGTCGGAAAGGAGGTCGGAAGGGAAAGCGGAAGCGCCGGAGGAGAAACCGGGGCTTTTGGAACGTCTGAAAAACTGGTGGAACCGTCGCGGGAAGAAGCACAAAGAGCCGGATTTGATTCAGGTTCCCTGGAATATGATGTTTCATGAGGAAGATGAGGAGAAGGTGGGAGCGGAAGTTCGAGATGGTAAGTTGGGATTTGGAGGTAATGGGTCGGAATTCCGAAGTAGTAGATCGGAATTTGTAGGTACTAGGTCGGAAATGATAGGTAGTCAGCCAGAATCTGAAATACCGGATGGATCGGATACCGTCCTCTTAGCCGACCTTTCGCTGCATTCCGCAGAAACTGTGCGCAAGCTGCGTGCGTTAGAACCGGGGACAGAGGATATTGTGCTGTCCTATTATCCCTTTGTGATTGGGAAGCAGGAAAATCTGGTGGATTATCTGCTGGCGAAGGACACGGTGAGCCGTCTGCATCTTCGGATTGACCGGGAGGGGGATCAGTATTATGTTCAGGATTTGAACTCAACTAACGGAACAACGGTGGGAGGTGTCTTGCTGGAGAATAATGCGCGCACGGAACTGAAGGTCGGAGATGAAGTGGGAATTGCGGAGTGCCGATACCGGTTCGAATAATGGAAGAAGTAAAAGCAGAAATCCAAAGGCAGCGGATTTCGGTTGTGCAAAATGCAAATTCCAGCATAATTTGTCTTTAATGGAATATCGGAAAAGTCATTTTGAAAAAACAGGAAAAGAAGGAGGGGGCGCAAAGGTTATTGACCGCATGGCCAAGGATTTAAAGGATGCCTTCCCTGAAATGTACGGATTTTCTCCAAGGGACATCCAATATATGAGAAAGTTTGCCGAGAGTTGGCCTGATTTTGAAATTGTGCAACTGGCCGTTGCACAAATACCGTGGCGAGCCAATATATCCTTAATGGACAAATTGAAGGATGAGGAAAGCCGCATTTGGTATGCACACAAAGCAATCGAAAATGGCTGGAGCAAAACGATTTTAGATTTACAGATAGAAGGCAAACTGATGGGGCGTTCTGGTAGAAGTGTGAATAATTTCCCGGCAGCACTGCCACCGATGGATTCTGATCTGGTTAATCAAGTATTCAAAGATCCATATCTGTTTGATTTTCTTGGTACAGATATGCCGTGGCGAGAGGTGGAAATCGAAAAAGAGCTGGAGTAATTGTGCCACAGCCTGTGGCTCAATTAGAATCCGGCTATGCAGAACAACACTGGTAAGAATAAGGCGCTTGAGCCTTTGAGGGTTCGAGCGTTTTATTCTTACCAGTGAAACTGTCAGCAAAATAATTTACACTACCGACTGACCACAATTCTCATTCCTAATTTAAATCACAAAGATTCTCATAGAAATATATTTTTGTTGGAATATAGTTATACTTTTGAATAGGAATTAAGTGATTACCTGTAAGGTGCTCGAAAAGCAGTTTTACAGCGATATATCCCTGATCCTGCGGATTTTGAACGATGGTAGCAGTGATGTCGCGGTTTTCTATATATTTACGAATACTGTTGGAATAATCGTAGCATATAACTTTGGCCTTCTTAAAGAAGCCAGCTTCTTCTAATGCCTGGAGATTCCCGTGGCTATAAGCTCCGGGGCAGACGATAAGATCGGTGTCAGGATATTTTTCTAAGGATTTCATGGTAATCTGATAGTCTTTTATATTATCTCCTGTTAATTCGCACGTTTTTTGTAAAGAAATTGCTGTGTAGTGTTCAGCTAACTGCTGTTTTAACCCTTGTGCACGAAGTGTATGTCCCATCATATGGAAACTTGGGGAGAATAGAAGTAATTTTCCTGCTCCGGAGTGAACCATATTTAAGAGACCGGCTGTAATTTCACCGGATAATTTGTAGTTGCAGCCAACAAAAGATAAAAAATCACATTGATCAATAATGTTAGATAATAATATGACGGGGAAGCCGCTCTGGTGCAATTCGTTGATTTTGGTCTTGATGGTAGGGTGATTGATTGGAACAATAGCAATAGCAGAGGTTTCTTCCTGGATGGCCTGGTTTATCAGCTTTAACTGTTCGGCAGCATCAAAATCTGGACACGATTTTGTTTCAATCGTGACACCAAAGTCAGATAATTCCTGTTGGCATTTTTCTATTCCTTTTGAGACATCATCAAAATATGGATTGCGACTCTCTATATGAAGTATAACGGTGATTTTAAATTTCTTATTTCTATTATACAGACTCTTTGCAATAGAGTTGGGTTTGTAATTTAATTCTTTGGCAATTTTTTGGATTCGCTGTGCAACATCTGGGTTAACACGTCCACGGTTATGAAGTGCACGATCCACCGTTCCCATAGATACTCCTGCCAATTCAGCGATTTTTTTAATTGTAGCAGCCATAGACACCTCCTTGTATGCGTGCGTTAACAATAACGCATTTATATTGTACCTTTTTGGACGGTAAATGTCAATGTGACATGTTAAAATAAAAAAATAATGATGATACAATAAAAATGCACAAATAGCAATGGATATAAATGTGAAAAACATACAAATCGCACGCTAAAAAATAAATCATATTGACAAAAGATAAATCTAAACGTATAGTTAGGATAGCGTTAACGTACACGCAAAAAAGCAAACATATAATTGTGGGAGGTATTTTATGAAAGCAAGAAAGCTCGTAGTTCTGACACTGGCACTGGGTATGACAGCAGGACTGACCGCATGTGGTGGTTCTTCTTCGGGAAGTGCAGCTCAAACAAGGTTTCATAGGGAACAAATATTGTTTATGGCAGGGCGGGAGGATTTTCCCGCCCTGCCTGCTTACTATTCGGGCGCTACCACGCCAATGAAGTTATAGAAAACGTCCACTCTCTGCTCGCCGGTTTCCCTGTTCTTTTCATAGATGTGGATTTTCTCAATAAACTCCCGTAAATTTTCATAGGTCAATTCCTGAATATCCGTGTAGCGGCGAACCATTTTGAGGAACTTCTGCACACCATCCGCCTGTTCGGTGGCGGCATTCAGTTCGGTTTCCGTGACGGCAATTCGCTCCGCCAGCGTCTTTTGTTCGGCATCATAGGCAGAGGACAGCTTTTCGTAACGCTCCGCAGTCAGTCGACCGGCGGCAAAATCCTCATAAACCCGCTGGAAAAGCGTGTCCAGCTCCGCGTGACGGTTTTTTGCCCTGTCCAGTTCCTTTGCCTTGACCACCGCTGCCCTCGCCAGCTTCTTTTCCTCGCCCCGTGTGACCTGCCTTACAAATTGCTCCTCATGAGCCTTGGCGAAGCTTGTCACCCGTTGCAGATTTTCCAGCACGACTGCCATCAAATCAGATTTTTTGATGCTGTGAACGGTGCATTCGCCTTTGTTGATCGGGTTTCTGCGGGTATAGGTGCTGCACAGATAGTAATAATATCGCCCGTCCTGCTTCTGGTGATGGTTCATCTTTCTGCCGCAGTCGGGGCAGTAGAGCAGTCCCCCGAATAAATCCGCTACATCGGTAGCCGAGCGCCGTGTCCGATTCTCCCTCCGCTTTTTGACCACATCCCAAACCGCCTGCTCAATAATTGGCTCATGGGTGTCGGGAAAAAAATTGCGCGCCTCTGGCTGATTATGCTTCACCTTGTGCAGCCGGTAGTTGACCGTGACGCTCTTTGCCGTTTCCGTGTGTCCAAGATACTCCACACGGTCAAGAATTTCATACACTGACTTGATTGCCCAGAGATATGGCTCCTCCTTGGCTCTGCCACGGACGGCATAACCCCGCTGTGCGGCGCGGTATGCGGCGGGGGTCTTGATTCTTTCGGCATACAGCCACCGCACGATGTCCGCTGCCGTTTTCCCCTCCGCAAAGCGCCTGAAAATCTCCCGCACCACCGGCGCTGCAACCTCGTCCACCAAAAGCTGACTGCGGTTATCCGGCGATTTCACATAACCGTAAGGGTCTTTTCCGTTGACACGCTCGCCACGCTTGGCGGCGGCCGCCTTGACCGCTTGCACCTTTTTGCTGGTATCCCGGCTGTAAAAATCGTTAAAAACATTGCGGAAAATCATCATTTCGTTGTCACGGCGGGAGGTGTCCACGCTGTCGTTGACTGCAATGAACCGCACACCGTACTGCGGAAAAACAACCTCCACGAGACTGCCGGTGGTGATGTAGTCCCGCCCCAAGCGGGATAAGTCCTTTACCACCACCGCGCCCACCTGCCCCGCCTTGACCAGTTCCAAAAGCTCCCGAAAGGATGGCCGCTCGAAATTGGAGCCTGTGAATCCGTCGTCAATAAAATGACGCACGTTGGGCAAACGGTTTTTGACTGCGTATTCCTCTAAGATTTTCTTCTGATTAATGATGCTGTTGGAGTCCCCGTCAAGATCATCCTCACAGCTTAAACGGCTGTATAGTGCCGTAATGACTTGGTTTGACTTCTGCATACTGCCTCCTTTTCAAAGTCAAACCGATTAGGTCTCATCTGTTCGCTTCTATTGTATCGCTAATCGGCTTTCGCGTCCAGATTTCGGGAGGGTTATTCGTACCGTGTTTTGCTGTCCAGCAAGCGGCTGATGCGGTCAATGACCGTTTCTGCGGCAGTGCTGCTGAAAACAGCGGAAACAAGAAAGGTTGTATCGCCAATTTTGCGGTGGTATACTTCTGTGTAGGTGCAATCATTTGTTTCTCCATCTGCGGCGGGGGAATATTCTCCCCGCCGGTCACGCCAGATGGCGCGGATTTTATTGATAAAGCTGTGCAGTTTTGATAATAAATTCATAAGACCTCCTAAATCTCGTATTCGTACTCGTTGTCGTGGGAATCGTTGTAAGTATAATCGTTTTGCTCCCGCTCCCTGTAAAGCCTGACAATCTCGGCAACAAGAGCATCCAGTGTGGGCAAAACCAGATTCGCCTTTTGGCTGTGCTGGCGCTCGTATTCCTCCAGCGCCTGTTTTGCCTTGATTATCGCCGTGCGCTGGGCAAGGGCAATTTCGATTTCCAGCTTGGTCATGCCCTCAAAGTCGATATCTGCAAGGTACATCTGCTCGTAGAGTCCGGGGTTTTCAGGATGATGCAACGCACCAACCTCCCGCAGTACATCCTGCAAAATATCCACGTCTCGCCGCCCTAAATCCGCTAAAACCGAATTAGATTTCCAAGCGCTTTCAAGATTCTCCTTAGAGAAATCTCCATAGGTCGAGAGCTTGGTATTTCCGCAGGAGACCTCTTTGTCCAAACCATACCGTACCCCACCAGCTTTGCGAACAAAAAATATTACATTCCGTCTGCCGAAGTCGGCATCCAGCCCAATATCGTTCATCCTGTGCAGAAAATCCTGTCTGCTGAATGAGGTTTGGAGACAGGCGGCAATGTCCTGTGCCAGCTTATACTTCCAGCTGTTCTCTCCCGCACGGTACTCGCCGGATGCCTGCCAGCTTTGGCTGTTACCGATAATGGACAGCCCATATTCCTTGCAAAGCCGGTCGGACAACTCCCGCAGACGGTATAAATCCCGCTTGCCGCTCTGCCATTTGCGCCCGGTCTGCCAGTTGACCGAGTTCAGCACGATATGATTATGCAGCTGTTTTCGGTCGGTATGGGTGCAGACAACGCCCTGAAACCCCTTAAATTCGGCAAGCAGCCTTTTTCCAATTTCGTGTGCGGTTTTGCTGTCCAGCTTGTCAAACTCAGAAAAGGACTGGACGATGTGGATATACTGCCGCCCTGTGTCTTGGTGGTAGTCCAGCTTGGTGGCGAGCATCTGATCGTAGGCGCACTCCAACAGACAGTCCTTTGCGGAGCACAGCAGACCGTTTTCGGTTTTAATGGGGTTCTGGATATAGTCCAAAACCGCCTTGACAGCATAGGCTTTACCTGTCTGCCTGTTGATGATTTTGACAATCGCCATCCCCGTCCTCCTCCCGCAGCTTACTTTTGATACCGTTCATCACATCGCAAAAGCTGGTTTTCATCTGCTCCACCTGCGGCGCATAGCCGCCGCTCTGCCGCATGATGACCGTTTGCTGGTTGAGATTATTGCCGATGGCGTGAAGCTGCGCCAGCATTTCCCGCAGTCCGTCAATTACCACAATGTCCTTTTGCAAAGCGGCCTTTCGCACAAACGCCGACACCGAGGTTTTGGCGCGTTTCGCCTTGTTGCGAATGACTTTATCCTCATATTCCGATACCCGATAATTGTGTTTTAGACTTCGATTCATAGCAGCAATCCTTTCCGTTTTTCCTCTTGCCGCAAGGCAAGGAACTAAATGGCGATACAGAATGTATCACATTTAGGAAGCTCGCCTATCCCTTCGGGATAGAATCGCTCCCCCATAACCTGTTCGCAGCCGTATCCTGTGAAGCCTATTTCAAACAGCATCGTTAGCACCTCCACATAATGATAATATTTGTTTGCATTTTAAAGGATAGCACACAAGGTGCGTCTTGTCAACGTATAAAATCTAAATAAACATAGGATTGCGTTTGTTATCATCACGTGATACAATAGCAACATAGGAGCGTGATACAAAATGGCGGAAATCAGCATTGGAGATAGAATCAAATTTTTGCGTGAGGAAAAGCGCATGACGCAGGCGCAGCTTGCGGAGGCCTTGGGTGTCAGCCGAATGACGGTCAACAACTATGAACAGGGAAAGCGCATCCCCGACATTGACTTTGCCGTGAAAACGGCGGCGTATTTTTGCGTCACCGTGGAATATTTGAGCGGCCGCACCGCCTTTCGGGACAAGGACGATATTAAGGTATCGGTGGAAAAAGCGGAAAATCTCATTCACACGATGGAACAGCTTCCGCAGGATAAGTGCCAGGAGCTGCTGAAGAACTTGAATATTTTGCTTGTCACCGCCCACAATAACGAGTTTCACGATAGTGTGCTTCGGCTGCTGAACAACTGCGTCTGTCAGTTTACCTTGCTATTAGAGGGGTATGAGAAGCTGGAGCGAAGCATTGTGCCGCCCATTGTGGAGCTTCGGCGCAGGAATGTCCCGCAAGGGCAGATTGAGCTTGCCATGCGGGATAAAGAAAAAGCCATAGGCTACTATGGCTTTGAAGCGAAGGAGCGTATGGACAAGGCGCTGGAAAACTGCCTTGACGATTTGAAGCGGGGGCTGGAACAGCGGAAAGGCGAGGCATTGGCGGAGTAGAGAAATAATCTCCTGCTTTTGTTATAACAGTGCAGGACGAGTAAATTTTCGGTTTCCTACGGCTTTCCTTTTACCTTGTTTCAAATTCTTCATTACCGAAATCCTTATTTATCTTTTTCGGAAATATATGATTTGATTAGTCTTACCGTACCATTCACTCCCAGCATAGAGGTGTTGATACACAGGTCATAGCTTGCAGCATTTCCCCATTGCTGATCTGTATTGCAGTTGTAATATAAACTGCGTTCTTTATCGGTACGCAACATTCTTTTACGAGCTTCTTTTGAGTCAATACGATCTCGTTTACTGATATGCTCAACACGATCATTTTCTTCGGCTGTAATAAAAACCCGAACGAGATTATTATAATCTCGCAATATGTAATCAGCACAGCGTCCAACAATAACGCAGTCTCCTTTTTGAGCTACACTTTGAACAGCGTTGTATTGCGCCTGCTTTGCCATGTAACCTACAGAATAGCATCCTTGTGCTGCGAATGTTCCACCCATAATAAGCGAGTATAACAGGTTGCTCTTCTCACTTTCATCCCTGCTTTCCAGAAACGCTTGATCTAAGCCGCTTTTTTGTGCCGCAAGCAGCAATAACTCTTTGTCATAATATGTAATACCAAGTTCGATGGCTAACGCTTTTCCAATCTCACGTCCACCGCTTCCAAACTGACGTCCAATCGTAATAATCATTTTTTTCCTCCTTGATAATGCTCTTGTTGGTTTATTTCTTTCATAGCATATATAATCATAAATAGAGTAATGACAGCCGATGATAAATCGGCAATCGGCATCGCCCATAAAATGCCATCAATTCCCATCAGCGTTGGCAAAATAATAGCCGCAGGTACAAAAATAATCAACTGACGCAGTAAGGCGGAAACCATAGACGGAATTGGTTTTCCGATTGCCTGAAGAAAGATACTTGACGTAACCTGATACGCACTTGCAATGCACATCAAAAGAAAAATATGAAAAGCTTTTAATGCAAATTGATTATATAAATCGCTTTCTGAACCAAAAAGATTGATGATGCTTTGTGGGAAGCACTGAAACATAATAAATGCGGCGACACTGACAACAGCGGAGGCAATCAGCATAATGCCATAGGTCTTTTTAACCCGCTTCATATTTCGAGCTCCATAATTGTATCCTAATATTGGCTGTGCTCCAGAGGAAATTCCAATCAATATTGCAATGAGAATTTGATTTACTTTCATGACAATACCAAGCACCGTGATGGGAATGTCGGAGCCGTATTCTGTAAGTGCACCATATTTTGCCAAGAGAACATTACACAAAATCGACATTATGACAATAGCGATTTGGGTGATGAAGCTTGATATTCCAAGCCCGCTACAAGAACGTAAGGTATTGGCATCCAATCGAAAACTGTCACGAGTCAGTTTTACGGAGCGCAGCTTTCTAATGTAGATTGCAGAAATAACAAATGACACGATCTGTCCAAGAATTGTTGCAAGAGCTGCCCCCTCAACGCCCCATTTAAATACAAAAATAAAAACAGGATCAAGAATGGTATTGATAACAGCGCCAAGTATCATCGATACCATAGACATTTTCGGATTTCCATCCGCTCGAATGATAGAGTTAAGTCCTGTCGATATAACCACAAAGGGAAGTCCAATAGAAATGATTTTGCCATACGCAAGTGCATAGGGCATAATCGCCTCAGTACCCCCAAACAAAACAAGCAGAGGTTTCAAAAAAATAAGAGCGATAGCGAGAAGTAATATCCCAGCAGATACAAGCATGACAATACTGTTGCCAACACCCTTTGTTGCTCTTTCACTATTTCCTTCGCCAAGCCGCAAGCTCAAGTATGCCGCACCGCCATCGCCAATCAACAACGCCAAAGCTGTTGCAACTACTGTGATGGGAAATACAACGGTTGTTGCACCGTTTCCAAGGTATCCAACACCATTTCCAATAAATATTTGGTCTACAATGTTATACAGCGCGTTCACCACCAGAGAAATAATGCTCGGTATGGCAAACCTCGCAATCAACCGTCCGATTGGGGCGGTTTCAAAGTAAGAATTGCTTTTTGTTTCTTCCATATTTTTATTTTGTCCTTTCTGTTATATAGTTGGCATACAAACTATCAAGCGATAAAGCAAGTGTCGTTGAATAGCGACGACACTTACTTGGCTTGTCAACTATATTACAGCACATTATGGGAAATGTCAAACATAAAGTTCCTAAGCACATTTTTAATAAAGTCAATTGCAAATAAAATTGATTGACAGACGCTGGTGCTGACTTTATAATATTAGTTGATATAACCAACTATAAAAATAAGCAGGAGGACAGGATGGACACACCTAAAGATATTTCAACATTATACCGAAAAATGAATATGATTGTTAATTCTCGGCTTTTATCTCTTGGATTAACCTGCGCCAAAGCCATGTTCCTTTGTTGCCTATTTGACCATAAACAGATGACACAAGTAGAGATGTGCCGTGACCTCGACATGGATAAAAGTACGGTCACAAAAATGTTAATGCGGCTTGAAAAAGATGGACTTATTACAAAAACGGTGCACCCCGATGACATACGCGCCTTTCAAGTGATGCTTACTGACAAGGCAACTGCGCTTGTGCCTAAAGCCAGAGAGATACAGCAGGAATGGCTTGATGAAGTTACCAGCAAACTAACTGATTTAGAAAAGCGCAACTATTTTGAGTTATTGGAAAAAGTCGCTATTGTTGCGAATGAAATAAGCTGAAAACAATTTGAAAAAGGTCGCTAGCTGCCGTGGTTTTTTGCTCCAACTTGCTCATACTCGATCAGACCGTTGTCCTGCAAATAAGCAACGGCGACGGCCATCTGTTTTATGTTGAATCCAGTTCAATCGGATATTTATGTTGATAATGGAATATTTCAGCAAGAATGCACCTAAAGAAATAAATTCCCTCTTCGGATATCGGACAACACGTTTTATGAAAAACAAAGACACATGGAATCTTACTCATCATTACTGTGGAAATTAGTTGGGTGCATTATTGCTCCAATCACTTTTATAGCTATGAGGGGACAGAAAAAAATGTGCATTGAACTGATTGCCATAAAGGGCATTCTCAATTCGAAAGTATCGAGATAATCTGCACAAACAAGACACCGCACTAACTTTTTACGGTTAGTGCGGTGTCTGTTTTTAGGTGTAAATCAATTCTACAAGCACAATTTCATCGGCTATCGCCTGTGCCTGCGTGCGCAGCCGGATACGCTCCAGCGTGTCTTCGAGCGGCATGGGATGGGTATCTAACCAAGCCCCCTGTATCCGCTCCGACTGCTCAAAGGCGGTCTTGTCAACCGCCTTGCAGTGCTGTGCCAGCTCGCCGGTCAGCAGCAGTTCCCGATACATCTCCGGCTTATGTTTATGCAGATATTTGAGCCGTAGGTTTCCGTACTTACCAAGGTCGTTGTAAAGTTTGGCATCGTCCAGCTCCAAATCGGGATATAGTAGTCCACCAATTTCCGTATAGGTTAATTCAATCATCATTCCCATCCTCCACGTCTATCAAAAACACCTCTGCCATCAACCGTGTGGCGAGCTTAAAGCCATCCACAAAAGCCTGTGTGACTTCGTAAGAGGAAACACCCATCCGCTTCATCATAACCTCCTGAAAGCGTTGGGATTGCTCCTCTGTCAGTTCACTCATAAAGGCTTCTTCGTTTTTCCAAGCAGAAGTGTGCTTGCGTTTGAAGTTTGGCATTTGTGGGTCAAGCTGTTCACTGGGTGAAATATTTCCGTAATATAAGTTTTCAATTGTTTTTTGCACCATTGTCACCTCCTGCTACTATCGTAGCCGAAAAGTGACCGAGCGTCCAGACCGGAATAGCGCCCAAACTTTTAGCAATGTAAAGTGATGAATCCGGCTAAAGCGCAGCAAAATAAGATAGAAATTAAAACAGACGGCCTATCGGTTTGACGGTCGTGTTCCCTATGTAATGCTGTCCTCCGGCAGCCGCAGCGGGAAGTGAAGCAGCAGGTGGCGAAAATCAGGCAGCAGCAAGCAATTTTAAAACCCTGAATGTAGGAACCATGGCATTGACCTGTGGTATTCCGGTATTGTATGCACAGGAAAAAGGATATTTTAAGGATGCAGGTCTGGACGTAAACATTGAACTGTTTGCAACCGGTGCACCGATCAATGAGGCAATCGCAGCAAAGCAGATCGATGTTGCAGTATCCGGTTTTGCTTCTGTATATTCCCTGGCCAATGCAGATTGCAGCTGGGTAGCTGATGTTAACACGACCGGAGGTATCGGGTTGTATGCACGTGCAGATTCAGCAGTTGCACAAGCAGGGGAGACTGAGGGTCTGGTTGGCAGTGCAGATACCTTAAAGGGCCTTCAGATTATGGAGCCGTTGGGAACCGCAGTTCAGTACATGACAGAGACCTATGCAGGAAAGTTTGGTCTGTCTCCGGATGATATCAACCAGGTAAACATGGAATACGCATCCGCTTATCAGGCATTCACCACGGGAGAGGGTGATGCCATGGCAGCGAATCCGCCATACTCCTATCAGTTGGAAGAAGCAGGCTATGCAAAGCTTTGCTCTTTTGAAGATGCAACCGGCGTTAACATGTGTGATGGCTGTTTTGTGAGAAATGCTGTATTAAAGGATCGTTCAGAAGAGATTCAGCTGTTTGTTGACTGTCTTGTAAAGGCAATGGATGATATGCAGGATGACACCCTTCGTTCTGAGTACACCAGAAAGATCTATGCGGACAATGCAATTACCTGCTCTGATACTGATCTGGCTCATGAGATTGAGGATCGCGATTATGTTGGTACCGAAGCCATGAAGGCAGCAGATTACAAGATGGGCGCAGCATGGGTTGCAATCACTGATTTCCTGGTAAGCGCTGAGAAGATTACGGCTGAGAACGCTCCGAATGTTCCGGCTTCCATTAATCCGACATTTGTTTCTAAAACAACTGGTACTGAGATCAAAGCTGAATAAAGCTTTTCATAAAGCGGAGTGAACGAGACATGAAAAAGAAAAATGATAATGTATGGATGCTTTCAATCGTATCCATTGTTGGTTTTATCGCAATCTGGTGGCTGTGCTGTGACGTATTAAAACTCACCAGTTCCGCAACGCTTCCGGGACCGGTCACGGTTGCAAAAACATTTGTTAAAAAGCTTTCCAGCACTGCACCGGATGGAGCAACGCTTCCTGCGCACATCTTTTCCTCCCTTCAGATTGCTTTGGGCGGCTGGATGATGGGTGTTGTAATCGGCACTCCGCTGGGAATCTTTATGGCCTGGTACAAAAAAGTTGATTTATTTGTAAGACCGGTGTTCGATCTGCTTCGACCGGTACCGGGACTGGCATGGATTCCACTGATGATCATCTTGTTTGGTATTGGCATTACGCCGAAAATTGCCACGGTATTCTTATCTGCATTTGTTCCATGCGTGTTGAACTCCTATACAGGAATCCGTCAGACTAAGGATGTTCACATGTGGGTGGGACAGACATTTGGGGCTTCTGATACCCAGATGCTGTGGCATATTGCTGTTCCAACCGCCCTTCCGCTGATTATAACAGGAATCCGGGTTGCCCTTGGGGCATCCTGGACCTGCATTGTAGCGGCAGAGATGTTGGCTTCTACCAAGGGGCTGGGATATATGATTCAGCAGGCAAGAGGAATCTACCGCCCGGATATCATTATCTGCGGTATGATTGCCATTGGAGGAATCGGTGCCATATTCTCTGGAATTCTGTCACTGATCGAGAATAAGATTGTGAAAGGAGTACGCAGAGATGGTTAATCGTTTCAATAAAAGTGTCAGGAATTATGAAAAGACAATTTGTGCAGCGGCAGCCATTTTAGTATTCCTGGGAATCTGGCAGCTGGTGGTTATGTTCACAAAGGCCGGGCTTGTTCTGGCAGGACCGGTGGAAACGCTGACAGCATTTGTTCAGGCGATTGTGAAACCCATTGGAACGCATACAATCGAGGGACATATATTCTGGAGTCTGAGCCGCGTGATGGTAGGATTTGTACTGGGCTCTCTGGCCGGAATCATTCTGGGAATTCTGATGGGCTGGTTTCAAACGTTCTCAGCATTATTCCGCCCGCTTTTTGAGATTCTTCGTCCGATTCCACCCATTGCATGGATTCCGTTATCCATCGTTTGGTTTGGATTAGGAGAGGCTTCCAAATATTTTCTGATCTTTTACTCCGCATTCTGTGCGGTAACTATGAACGCATACTCCGGTGTTCGACAGGTAGATCCGGAGCTGGTGGGTGCAGCAAAGATGCTGGGAGCCAATAACCGTCAGGTATTTACGACCATTGTTCTTCCATCCTGCGTTCCGCAGATCTTTGCGGGTTTACAGATTGCAATCGGCACATCCTGGGCGACGGTGGTTGCGGCAGAGATGGTACGGTCTGCGGAAGGCGTTGGCTGGGTCATCATCAAAGGGCAGGACAGCAACAGTACCGTACAGATTCTGGTTGGTATTGTTGCAATCGGTATCGTCGGATACATCCTGGCAGTAACCATGAGAGTAGTTGAAGCAAGACTGTGCAGATGGAGTGTGAGAGGAAAATGAGTAAAGACATTATTGTATGTAAAAATATGGATAAGACTTTTGACACCTCTCGAGGTGCGGTCCATGTCATTGATCAGGTTACTTTAAATGTTCATGAGAACGAATTGCTGGTGCTGTTTGGACCGGGACAGTGCGGAAAATCTACGATGATCAACTGTATGTCGGGTCTGGAATCTATCACCGGAGGTTCTGTGGAGGTAAGTGGAAAAACGGTGGAGAAACCGGGACCGGATCGGGGTGTTGTCTATCAGAGGATGGCATTATTTCCATGGCTGACGGTTATGGGCAATGTGGAATATGGTCCTAAGGTTCGTGGAATGGATAAAAAAGAGCGCAGAGAACGTGCGCAGCATTACATCGATCTGGTAGGTTTAACCGGGTTTGAAAATTCATTTCCAAATCAGCTTTCCGGCGGCATGCAGCAGCGAGTTGGCATTGCAAGGGCATATTGTAACGAACCGGATGTCCTGTTCATGGATGAGCCGTTTGGTCATCTGGACGCTCAGACCCGTTACCTGATGCAGGAAGATCTGATGAAAATCTGGGAAAAAGAGAAAAGAACGATTGTATTTGTAACCAATAATATCGAAGAGGCGATTTATCTGGCTGACCGGATTGTTGTTATGACAAACTGTCCGACGCATATTAAGAAAGAGTATGAGATTCGGCTTCCGAGGCCGCGTAACTACGTTGATCCGGAATTCCTGGAGCTTCGTGAGGAAATCAGTGCGATTGTCGATAAAGCTTTGTAAGGAGTGAGAAAGTGGAAAACAAAGATATTATTTTACATGTGGATCACATGACCAAAAGCTTCGGTGATCTGAAGGTTCTAAACGATATTTCTTTTGACGTTCATCGTGGAGAGTTCCTTTGCATCGTTGGACCTACCGGATGCGGAAAGACGACATTTCTAAACTGTATTACAGGTTTGTACAATCTGACGGAAGGACAAATTCTGGTTAACGGGGAGCCGGTAGATACAAAGAAGCATAATATTGCCTACATCTTCCAGGAGTATTCTACCATGTCCTGGCTGACCGTTGAGGAAAATGTTGCATTCGGTTTGAAGATGAAACGGAAACCTGCTGATGAGATTAAGCGGGAGGTGGCAGAAGTGCTGGAGATGGTAGGACTGACCAAGTTCAAGGATTACTATCCGGTAGAGCTTTCCACCAGTATGCTGCAGAGAGTGGTCATTGCAAGGGCATTTGCTGTGAAACCGGACATTCTTCTGATGGACGAGCCGTATGGTCAGCTGGATGTAGAATTAAGGTTCCGCCTGGAGGATGAATTGCTGAAATTGTGGGAAAAGCTTGGCACCACCGTAATCTTTATTACTCATAATATTGAAGAAGCAGTTTATCTGAGCGAGAATATTCTTGTACTGACGAACAAACCAACCAGCATTAAAGAAAAACTTGAAAATACATTACCAAGACCTCGAAGCGTTGTAACTCCTGATTTTATCGATGTGAGAAATCAGGTTACCGAACTGATTAAATGGTGGTAGAAAGTGGACGCAAAATGAAAGCAATTATGTTAATGTTTGATACTTTAAACAGGAGAATGCTGGAACCTTATGGCTGCGGTTGGACGATTACTCCCAATTTCCAGAGATTGGCCGAGCACAGTATTACGTTTGATACCTGCTATGGGGGAAGCCTTCCCTGTATGCCGGCCCGAAGAGAATTGCATACGGGGCGATATAATTTTCTGCACAGAGCATGGGGGCCGATCGAGCCGTTTGATGATTCTATGCCTGAGATGTTGTCAGAAAATGGAGTCTATACCCATATGATCAGTGATCACCAGCATTACTGGGAGGATGGTGGGGCAACCTATCATCATCGCTATAACAGTTGGGAGATTGTGCGCGGCCAGGAAGGTGACTGCTGGAAGGGGCAGGTATCGGAGCCGGTTGTGCCGGAACATCTTGGACGCAGCTGGAGACAGGATCTGGTAAATCGCCAGTATTTCACCAGAGAAGAACATCAGCCGCTGGCGCAGGTTTTTGATCTGGGTATGGAGTTCATAGAGAAAAACAAAGATCAGGATAACTGGTTCCTGCATTGGGAATGCTTTGATCCCCATGAACCGTTCTTCACACAGGATAAATATAAGAAATTGTACGAAAAATCCTATGAGGGTCCGATCTTTGACTGGCCGGAATACCAGGAAGTAACAGAAACTGCAGCAGAGGTGGAGCATGCACGAAATCAGTACGCAGCACTTCTGACCATGTGCGACACGTATCTTGGAAAATTCCTGGATTATATGGATGAACAGGATCTGTGGAAGGATACCATGCTGATTGTGAATACCGATCATGGCTTTTTGCTTGGCGAGCATGATCTGTGGGCAAAGAGTGCACATCCGTGGTACGACGAAACGGTACATATCCCGCTGTTCATCTGGGACCCGCGAAGCGGAATCAAGAACGAACATCGATCTTCCCTGGTACAGGGGATTGATATTCCGGTGACGCTGCTGCATTACTTTGGATTGCAGGAGACCGAGGATATGCAGGGACATGATCTGGAGCAGGTGATTCGTGAAGATCAGCCGGTTCGGCAGTATGCACTCTTCGGCATGCATGGAGCGCAGGTGAATGTGACGGATGGAAATTACGTCTATATGCGTGATCCAATGCCTGGTAATGGACCGCTGTTCAACTATACACAGATGCCGACCCATATGCGCAGTCTGTTTAGCGTAGAGGAGATGAGGACGGCAGAATTGATGCCGGGATTTTCCTTTACAAAAGGAACGCCGCTGATGAAAATTAATGCCATGGAAGACACATCAGGAGATACGACCATGAAGAGCAGTCTGGGTACGGTGCTGTATGATCTGAAGCAGGACCCATATCAGATGCATCCGATTCGGGATGAAGAAAAAGAGGCTGAATTGCAGGCAGCGATGATTGCCCTGATGAAGGAAAATGACGCTCCGAGCGAGCAGTACGAGCGGCTGGGGTTCAATACGCTGGCATAGAGAGATAGATTCACTTGTTGTGATGGTGTACGTTTATGGAACAGAACTATATTATATTTGTCTACAGCCTGAGAGTCCGGAGATCAAATCCGGACTCTTTTTCGGATCAAGCCCTGTTTCACCGTCACAGCTATTGTCACGGCTTTTGGGAAGCAGGAAACCTGGTGGATTTTTTGTTGGAAAAGAAATTTTAGATAGATAGCCTTAACAAATAGACAAAATTATGCTAAAATAACTTCAAACGATCAATTAAATGGAGTAACTATGGGACAATATCAGTATGGAAGAAAACGGACCTGGGTTAATGGTGGTCTGATTGCCTTGAATATTTTGTACTTCCTGTATCTGGAAATTGCAGGTTCCAGTGAAGATACGGTATTTATGCTACAGCATGGGGCGATGTATGCACCGATGGTCTTGCAGGATCATGAGTATTATCGTCTGCTGACGTCTGTATTTATGCATTTTGGAATTGACCATATTGTAAACAATATGCTTGTTCTGTTTGTGTTGGGCGACAACCTGGAACGCGCGCTGGGGAAGGTGAAGTATCTTCTATTCTACCTGCTTTGCGGTGTGGGTGCGAATATTGTCTCGATGCTGATTGGTATACATGATTCCGTTCAGGCGGTGGGAGCAGGTGCTTCCGGCGCTATTTTTGGTGTGATTGGCGGGCTGCTTTATGCGGTCGGTGTCAATCGAGGGCGTCTGGAGGATTTGAGTTCCAGACAACTGGTGGTTGTGATCCTATTTTCCCTGTATTTTGGTTTTACCAGTACGGGTGTTGATAATGTAGCACATGTGGCAGGGCTGCTCATCGGAGTGCTGCTGGCCGCGATTCTGTACCGGAAACCACAGCGCAGTTCCGGACTGGAATATTGGGGATAATAGTAAAAATAAGGAAGGAGGAATTGCTATGAGAGATGATGACTGTATTTTCTGTAAAATTGCAAATGGAGAGATTCCTGCTGCAACGGTTTACGAGGATGCGGATTTTCGTGTAATTTTGGATCTTGGACCTGCTGCAAAGGGACATGCTTTGATTTTGCCGAAATCGCATTATAAGGATATTTGTGAGGCGGAGCATGCAGTCGCCGAGAAGTTGTTCCCGTTGGCCGCCAGAGTCGGTAAGGCGATGAAGACGAAGCTGCAGGCAAGTGGTTTTAATGTGGTTCAGAACAACGGCACCAGTGCGGGACAGACGGTATTTCATCTGCATGTGCATGTGATTCCGCGTTATGATGATGGGCCTGCGATGGTAACCTGGACGCCGGGCAGCGCAGAGCCAGAGGAACTGAAGTCGATTGCAGAGAGTTTAAAAGCAGCCATATAACAGGAGGATACATGGGATCTGGAGAAGATTGGTTTCGCTCCGTATATGATCGCTATATGCCGTGGCTGCGCATGATTGCGTGGAACAAGGGAATTCCGCATGATGAGATTGAGGACGCTGTGCAGGAGACATTCTTCCGCTACAATCGTAAATATCCGGATCCTAAGCCGGATGAGGAAACGAGAGTATTGCTGGCGGCCATTATGCGTAATTTCTGCAATGACTATTACCGGGAGACGAAACGACATCCTCTGGAATATCTGGACGCCAATCAGTTGGAGCAGGAGCAGATTTTTAATGTGCGGCTCGGTGAGGATGTTTTGCACCTGATCATTGTAAGACAAGATTATGAGAATGTGCTGCAGGCACTTCGGTCGATGAGAGAGGATTGGCTGATTGTTTTTGTACTGTACATCATTCAGGGAAGAACGATCGAGGAAGTCAGTAAGCTGCTGGGAATCTCAGCCGATGCATGCCGCATGAGGCTGGCCAGAGGAAGAAAATACTTGAAACATGCGATGGAAGATCCGCTGCAGTGGCCGACGGAACAGGTTCAACGATTGCTGAAACCGCCCGATCCTTCCGATGATTCGGAAGTTCCGGGCAGTGTTTAACAATATTATTCCGTTTCGGCATAAGAGGCAACCAGATCGATAATGATCTGGACTGCATCAGAGAGTGTGCTTTGTTCCATGGCATCGATGAATGCCCGACGGTTTTGATATGTGTTTTGAATCGCTTCCAGCAGAGAATCATTGGTGACGGATTCTTCTTCCAAGACAGTGGAAAAGCCCTGTTTTTCAAAAGAGCGGGCATTCAGAATCTGATCACCACGGCTTGCGGCTGCGGATAAGGGAATCAGCACATTCGGCTTGCGAAGCGCCAGGATCTCACAGATGGAGTTAGCTCCGGCGCGTGACAAGATCAGGTCGGCAGCAGCGAACAGGTGGCGCAGCGGAGTGTCAACGTATTCATATTGTACATATCCCGGTCGTCCAATCAGGCTTTCGTCCAGATTGCCCTTGCCGCAGATATGTATGATCTGATAGTCGGCCAGCAATTTCGGAAGCAGGCTGCGCACCGCATTGTTTACAGCCACGGCACCAAGACTTCCGCCGATGACCAGAATGATGGGTTTGGATGCAGACAAACCGGTATATTGCAGACCGGTGAGCCGATCGCCCTCCAGCAGTTCCTTGCGGATGGGGGAGCCGGTAAGAATGGCCTTATCCGCCGGAAGATACTGCAGGGTCTCCGGGAAATTGCAGCAGACCTTTGCGGCGGACGGAATGCAGATCTTGTTGGCAAGACCCGGTGTCATATCGGATTCGTGGATGATGGTCGGAATCTTATAATGTTTCGCAGCCAGAACCACCGGCACAGCGACAAAGCCGCCTTTCGAAAAAACGACATCCGGGCGATAGCGTTTCATCAGGTGCAGTGCTTCAGCGTAGCCTTTAATGACACGGAGCGGATCAGAAAAATTTTTGATATCAAAATAACGGCGCAGCTTGCCGGAGGAGATGCCATCATACGAAATACCGGCCTGCTCGATCAGCTTGCGCTCAATACCATTGTAAGAACCAATGTAATGAATCTCATAATCACGCTCCCGCAAAGAAGGGAGCAGCGCCAGATTTGGGGTAACGTGTCCGGCAGTCCCACCGCCGGTCAGGATAATTTTTTTCATAAAAGTTGCCTCCCAGTTTTTAAATCTATAGTATTATAGTAACCACAACCCACAAAAAGTCAACCCCGAATCCGACAGGAAACGCTGGAAGTACAGTAAATTTTGCGAAATAGAGAAGAGGATTGCGCGTGAAACAGGAAAACCCGAATTGTGATGAGCAAAATTGCATAGAGGAAAAAGCAAGAGCCATCTTTGGGTACGACAGGGAGCGTTTACTTGAGGAGATGGACGAGGCTGGCCGCGATTGGGAAGCCATGAAGCAATCGGATCCGGCGGAAGCGGCTCGCGTCGAAGGCAGCATGGATGCGGGCTATCAGAAGCTGATGAAACGGGTTCGGGAAGCAGAAGAGGCGGAAGCCGCCGCAGCCGCCGCAGCCGCGAAAGCAGCTATGGAGGCTGCAATGGAGGCTTCCGAGGCTCAGATTCAGCCGGATGTTGAGAGCGAAAGTGAAACGCAGCCCGTGGAGATGCCAACGGCTGGCCGGATTGGCGATGGGAAGAAGAAAAAGAGAATGAAACGGATTCTTCTTATGGCCGCGGTTTTGGGCGTGTTGGGGGTTGGCGGTTCGATTGTGGCTACGGCGAATCGGGAGTACAGGTATCGGATGTATCCCGTGCAGGAAAAGCAGTATGGGATGAGATCGCAAAATATAGAGAAAATGAATGGCGTTGATAAGCTTGATCGGGCTTATGCTGAGATTCAGGAAACTTTAGGGATTCAAGTTCTTACATTAGGATATATTCCGGCGGGAATGGAGTTTAAGCAATTAAGAATGGATAGAGATAGAGCAATTATTGAATTGGAGCAAGATGGGAAGATTCTTCATGTTAAAGAATGGGGAGTATCATCAAAAAATGCAGAGGCAAATATTATATTATCAGATCGGAAATCAGATGATATAGTACATATGGAATGGCTTAATCGAGATGCCCAGATTGAAGAAAACCGATTGTCATCAGGTCAGGTTGAGTATGGAGCAAGTATTAATATTGGTAATTATTGCTACAGACTGGAAGGAATGATTGATAAGGATGAGTTTATAGAAATTGTGAAGGAACTATCTTATCGCTGAAGCACGATAACTAAATGAGATACGAGGGAGGAATAATGTGAAAAATTTCATTAAAAGGAAGCTTATGGTATGGTTGGTTGCTATGTTTGTTATGCAGTCGCAGATATCCGCATATGCTGGAGAATGGGCTGGAATATCAGAGATAGAAAGCATCAACTTATTTACAAATTCAAAGGAATCAAGGTTGGTAGGGAATCCTAAAGGCCGTTGGATTTCAAGTATAGAAGCGCGCATCTCGGATGAAGGCGGTGGCGATATCGGTGTATATGCAGATGTATTATGTCATGAGGCTGTGCAAAGTATAAGAATATGGATTTATCTGGAACATTATAATGAAGAAAATCAGATTTGGGAAACATTCGACAAACAAGAATTCGAATGGCTGGCAGAAGATTTCCCAGGACAGGAATTAACCATGGCAACTGTGTCATATAATATCCCGAATCAGCCACGTGGTCAGTACTATCGTCTCCAGGGCCGTTTCGGAGCGACTTCCTTTACAAATTCCAGTGAAGCGTGGCGCGCATTCACCGATGGCCTTTATATTGAATAACATCCCCGCCCCTCGTCCAAACTAACCCTAACCAGGTTGATTTCAATAGCTATAACGAAAGGAGGACACGCAAGATGCAGAAGTATGTTTGTGGTCCATGTGGTTATGTGTATGATCCGGAGGAGGGCGATCCTGATAATGGGATTGCGCCGGGAACCGCGTTTGAGGATATTCCGGAAGAATGGGTATGCCCGATATGCGGCTTAGGAAAAGATGTATTTGAACCAATGTAGGGAGAATTAGAGAAAAAGAAAGCCTGAAATCATCTGATTAAGATTAGAATTTCAGGCTTTTTTCATTGATGGGAGTGCAGCGCAAGCTACTGAACTTCCGCCTTATACTGTTTTAAAGCACGTGCAAGCTGATCCGGGCAGGAGGTTGGTCTCGGGCCGCAGTGGATGCCGTCCATCCGCTTGATTGCCTCATCGATATCCATGCCCTCGATCAGGCGCGCTACGCCCTGGGTGTTGCCGGAACAACCGCCAAAATACTGAACATTGGTAACTTTATTATCTTTCACTTCAAAATGAACTTCTCTTGAGCAGACGCCCTGTGTTTTATATACCATAACCATCCTCCGTAAAATGAGAAAATTTTGCATTATATTGCAATGATTTATTATAGACAAAACAGAAAGCAATTGTCAAGAACAGAATTACAAGATATACTGTTCAAAAAGGGAATAACCAAGCAGAAAGAGAGGACCGGATGTTTGACACCCTAAAGTCTCAAAAGCCTTGCCAGGCTTATTTTTTTATGTCAAATATATTTTTATATCTTGCGTACTGTCGTACTATGTGATATACTTTAGATAGTTAGATACTATATATT
>JAQUVX010000020.1 GCA_028693165.1 Lachnospiraceae bacterium
AACAAAAAACTACATAAACAACGTCATGGCGAATCCACTTTCGCTCTTTTGTTATGCGATCTTTTATTTCAAGTCTATTATACACTATCTTTGCTGATTTGCGGAGTTTCCTATAAAGTAAAAAAAAAGTTCCCGAGGGAAATTTTTTAAGGGTGGATAGAGGGATTCGAACCCTCGGCCTCCAGAGCCACAATCTGGCGCGCTAACCAACTGCGCTATACCCACCATACTATAAAATTGAAATCTACATATCGCATACGATACGCAATGAGCCTGGAGGGATTCGAACCCCCGACCCACGGCTTAGAAGGCCGTTGCTCTATCCGACTGAGCTACAAACTCACAGTAAAAAGCGCACTTTCTACCAGCGTCGTCTTATTGGCGACGCATTAAATTCTATCATATCCACTTTAAAAAAGCAAGCATTTTTTTATCTTTTTGCAACTCTTTTTTCAACCCTGGAATCACGCTGGAATTCTTTCATAATTCTTTGATAATTCTTCTATAATTCCACCTTGCAAAATCCGCCGCCTGGCACCAGGATGAGGCTGTGCGTAAAGCCGCATTCCACCGCCGTGCGCTGCGCCTGCTCAAAATCAAATGCAATATGTTCCGCGCTGTGGCTGTCTGAATTGATGATAATCTGACCTCCCATGTCATGCAGCTCCCGCAGCAGGATCTTCGACGGATACGGCTCAGTGCGGTATCCCCGGGAGATTGCCCCCGTATTGATCTCAAATGGCACGCCATCCGCGTTCAATTTTTTCATCGCCGCAAGTGCCGGCTCCAAATAGGCATCACAAGACTCATCAAAGTGGCGGCAGTCCTGATTGAATTTCGTCAACAGATCAAAATGACCAATCCAGTCACAGGGCATCCGATCCGTGATCGTGGCCTCCAGCTCGAAATAATCACGGGCAAACGCATACCAGTCGCCCTCCCAGAGACGCTTCACCGCACCTTCCAGGTCAGATTCCGCATCATCTACCGGCACATATTCTCCGTCCTTGCGGACACAATGCGTCGATCCGATCGTATACTCGGCCTCCTGCACCGGCCCCAGACAGTCCAGTTCGATCCCAATGTACAAATTAAGCTTCCCCTTGTACTCTTCACGCAGCAAAAGCAGCTCCCGGCGATACTGATCAAGAATTGCGTCCGACATACCAAACCCTGGCTCACAAAAGGAAAAATCCGCGTGTCCCGACACCCCATAATCCGTAAGTCCCCTTCGATATGCGCTTTCCACCATCTCCCTCGGTGTACTCTTTCCATCACAGTAGGTTGTATGCGTATGAAAATCCGCTCTCAGCATCATGTCGCCCTCGCTTTTCATCATTATAATCTGTATTTTGATGGAAGAACCACAAAAAGTCAAGTACAATTCGAACTATGTCCCTCTTGTCAAAACGAAGTCTATCCCTTATAATAGCTGTATGGAGATATAGCTCAGCTGGGAGAGCGTCTGCTTGACGTGTAGAAGGTCGCAGGTTCGAGCCCTGTTGTCTCCATTTTTTATTGCCAAAATTTCATTATATTTTTCTCTGCGCCGACACATACTATCTCCGGAGGTGATACCATGTGCCATAAAACCAACATTGCAAATTACCCATATGGAGACGGAGACGTTTCTGATCCTGATACCAGGAACAACAACTTTGAACCACACCCGCAGACCAGCGGCGATAACAATGCCGATCCGGAGCCATTGCCCGAATCCACCCGCGAACGTCGGGACGGCCCTGGCGGCGAATGACGGCAATGCCTTAGCCAGATCTTCACCCGCCCCTGCTCTACCCCAATTCGGGCAGAGCATAAGGACGCAAAAATAGCCGGAACCCCTTGTAAACAAAGGCTCCGGCTATTGCAATAAAAGAGCGGGTGATGGGAATCGAACCCACGTATCTAGCTTGGAAGGCTAGTGTTCTACCATTGAACTACACCCGCATAAACATATGAAATTGTACAAGCTGCGCTGCTTGTAAATCGGGGTGACAGGATTCGAACCTGCGACCTCCTGGTCCCAAACCAGGCGCTCTAGCCAAGCTGAGCCACACCCCGGATACCTGTGCATAGTACCTGATTCACAGTCGATGTTCGTAACTGTTTCACAACGCGAGTATCATTATATAACGATGACAGGATTTTGTCAACCGTTTTTCTAAAGTTTTTATTCTAAATTTTCTATTCTTTTTGTACTATTCCAAATAATAGGTACGATAACGCACAGTTCCGCTGTCTTCCAGATTCATAATCATGTAGGACGGGCGACGGCCCTCCTGGCGCGGATAGGACAGACTGCCCGGATTCAGGATCGTCACAGGGCCATCCTCCTCCAGATATGGGCGATGTGTGTGCCCATACATGGCAATGTCACAATGACGCGCGATCGCCTCCTGGCGCAGACCTTCCACGCCAAGCGATACATTATAATAATGTCCATGGGTCAGCAGCGCGCGGTGTCTGCCCAGATCCAGCTCAATCTCCTGCTCAAGGGAGGAAAAGAAGTCATTATTCCCCATGACCATCTCAAGCTGACAGCCCGCATTCACCCAGCTCTCGATCAGATATTCACTTCCCTCGGCATCCCCCAGATGAATGAGCATATCCAGAGGGGCTTCTTTCTCGATGACGCGCTGCAGATTGTCATCCTTTCTATGGGTATCGCTTACAATTAAAATCTTCATCAGGATTCCTCCTCCAAAACGTTCTTGAGTTCGGCTTTCATCGCCTCTAGTGCCTTGCCGCGATGACTGATCTGATTCTTCTGCCCGATCGTCAGCTCCGCAGAGGTTTTGCCAAATTCCGGAATATAAAGGATGGGATCATAGCCAAATCCACCGCACCCGGCCGGCTCCTGTGCGATCAGACCTTCCATCGATGCCTGCGTATGCAGCACCCGGCCATCCGGAAGAATCGCCGCAATATTGCACACAAAACGAGCCGCCCGTTCCTGCTCCTTCGCGCCTGCCAGCCGCTCGATGATGTTGCGGTTCTTGATCTCATAGGAGGTGTCCTCTCCCATGTAGCGCGCAGAATAAATGCCCGGCTCACCGCCGATGTAGTCCACCACCAGGCCGGAATCATCCGCCAGCACAATATCTCCGGTACAGGCCCAGACCGCCCGCGCCTTGATCTCAGCATTCTCCGCAAAGCTTGCGCCATTCTCCACAATCTCCGGGTTGGCTCCCGCTTCTTTCATGGAAACGACCTCACAGCCCAAATCGCCTAAGATCAGGCGGATCTCTTTCATCTTTCCGGCGTTGCCGGTTGCAAATACGATTCTATGTTTCATAAACGCTCCCTCATCTGTATTCATTCTTACGGTGTTTCGTCCAGGTCGGTATATGCCTTCAGGCACAAATTACATTTCTGCACGTTTTCCGCCGATTCCCAGTTTTTTCCGTCCGGACTGATGTAGCCCTCTCCATCCGAAAGATCAATCCTGCATTTGCCGTCTCCCGTATCATATTCAATGGCGATGGGATGCACGGCATCCCGCGTGGTCAGCCTGACCATAATGCCAAAACGGCTGTCAGGCGAAAGCGCCTGCGCCTGGGGCAACCGAATGGTATAATACCCGGAATAATCCAGATGACCACCTGCTGCCATCTTATATGCTTCAAGCTCATGGCTGCCTGACTGTGCCGGATGCTCCGACAGATCCGTCACCACATAAATCTCATAATCGGTGTCCCGTCCGGTCGCGTAAAATCCAACTGCCCGCAGCTGCTCTGCCTGACTGCCGGTCTCATAGACATTGGCCGCCCAGGCCGTCTCCGCGCCATATCCAAGCTGTCCGATCCAGCCGCACAGATCGCTCTGGTAAATCCGGTCATAATTGTCCGCAACTTCCACGGAAGTATAGCAGAGGTTTGTCTTTCCGAGATTTCCGTCATAGTAGGACACATAGAAAAACCCCTCTTCACCAAACTGCGGACCCCAACTGTTCTGACACAGGAACGCGCCGTCGCCTTCTACCTCTGTCAGGAAATTCTCCTTCGGAAAATGATCATCCCACCCGACAATTACCACATCGTGATTGGGAATTCGATCCCCTGGACAGCAGTATGCTCCCGTTTTGGAGTTGTAATACTCGGACTGGGTCGTCGCATTCTTCAAATTCGTGTACAGCGAACTCTGTACGCCTCCGTAAGCAAGTACCGCCCGCTTGATCGTTTCCTGATCCCGCTCCGGGAGAATCTGGATTTCCTGCACATGCCTGGCCGGAAGCAGACCCTGTGGCGATACTCCGTCCCCATACGGGTCCTGCGTCTCAAGAACCGGGCCTCTCCAGGACAGGAGGTACGCCATGGACATGGTATAATCTCCGCCAACCTCCTGACTTAAGGCAAAATTGGGATCGTTGGACATGTGATCCTCGGAAAAGTCATACGCCTGTTCCGGCAGCAAAGAGCTCTCCAGTGCCAGCAGCGATGCGAACGCCCAACAGGTTCCCAGATCTCCCTGGTCCTGAACCTGCGCGGTGCGTCCATGCTCCCGCGCATCGTAGCGCTCCGGCAGCGGTTCCTTCGATTTCCAGCGGGTATGCGAAGATACCGGCGCCTTCCCGGAGCTCCCTGCCGTTTCTGCATCTCCCGGCAGTTCACCGCTCTCTGACGCCCCTGCGGTTCCCGACTGGCCGCCGCTCTCCGATGCCCCTGCGACCCCCGGCAGCTCACCGCTTTCCGATGCCCCTGCGGCCCCCGGCAGCTCACCGCTTTCCGACTCTTCCACAGCTTCCGTACTCGTCACAGTCTCCTCACGCTTCAACGCCCCCGGCAGCTCTCTGCCGCAGCCGCTTACATTCAACGTCCCTGTCATCATAATCCCCGCCGCAAGCAGCGACAAAACGATCCTTCTATGCTTCAACACCATCACTCATTTTCCGTTTCGGCGGCCTCGGTCCCAGGAACTGGTAGAAGTAGGTCTTCATCATACCATTATAAATCTTCCGGTTCTTGTCCGCCTTGCGTCCCATATATTTTTCCACATCCTCATACGCGGTGATAATAAACGCCGACCAGGCATCCAGCGCCTTAAAACGATCGCCGATCTGCGTATACAGCGCCGGCAGATTCGCCTTATCCTCAATACGTTCGCCGTAGGGCGGATTGGTGATCAAAAAGCCATACTTCTTCGGATGACTCAGCTCCCCTACCGGGCGCTGCTGGAAATGGATCATGTGTGCCACGCCCGCCAGCTCCGCATTGGCTCTGGCCGCTTTGATGATTTCCGGATCGAGATCGTAGCCTTGAATGTCCACCGAAACCGTGTCATCCACAAGCTCATTGGCCTCATCCATGGCATCGTACCAGCATTTCCGCGGGATCAGATTCTTCCAGTCCTCCGATAAGAATGAACGGTTCATGCCCGGTGCCATATTGGCCGCGATCATGGCCGCCTCAATCGGAAAAGTACCGCTGCCGCAGAACGGATCGACCAGAATCCGGTCTTTGTTCCACGGAGTCAGCAGGATTAGTGCCGCCGCCAGCGTCTCCTCGATCGGTGCCTTACTGGTCAGCTTGCGGTATCCGCGCCGGTGCAGGGATTCGCCCGTGGTGTCGAGCGCAACCGTCACGACATCCTTGTAAAGCGATACGCGCACCGGATAACTGATCCCGGTCTCCGGAATCACCTCCGCGCGATACGCCTGCTTCATCCGCTCTACCATCGCCTTTTTCATGATCGACTGGATATCGGACGGGCTGAACAGCTTACTCTTTAAGGAGTTGGCTTTCTTGACCCAAAACTTGCCATCCTGCGGGATGAATTCCTCCCACGCAAGATTCTTCGTTCCCTGAAACAGTTCCTCAAAGGTCGTCGCCGTGAAGCTTCCTACCTTCAGAAGAATGCGCTCCGTGGTGCGCAGGAAAATATTGGCACGGCAGATTGCCTCCGCATCTCCCAGAAACGTCACTTTGCCGTCCTCCACCTGGGAAATCTCGTATCCCAGATCGATAATTTCTTTTTTAAGCACTGCCTCCAGACCAAAATGACAGGGTGCAATCAGTTCATATACTTTTGTCGCCATACTTATCCTTTCTTGTGAACCGCGGTTTTCCTGCGGTTAAGTGCCTGCGCCTCAGCCCAGTGTGATCTCCCGAATCACATTGCCGTCGAAATCCAGAATGCGGAATGTGGTATCCTCCAAAATCGCGTAGGTTGCCGGGTTGCCGCCCTTTGGAATGGATGTGGAACCCGGATTCAAAATATAGTTGTCTCCAACCTTCTCCGCCTTCAGCAGATGGGTGTGCCCATGCACCAGAATGTCGCCCTTCCTGATCGGCGGCATGTTGTCCTGATTGAACACATGACCATGAGTGGCGAAAAAGGTCAGGCCATTCAGCACCAGCACCGCATAGTCTGCCATGACCGGGAACTCCAGAACCATCTGATCGACCTCGGCCTCACAGTTGCCCCGCACCGTGTAGATCTCATGCTTATATTCATTGAGCATGGCGATCACTTCTTTCGGCGCATACTCCTTGGGCAAATCATTGCGCGGTCCATGGTACAGCAAATCTCCTAATAAAATCAAACGTTCCGCCCCCGACTGCCGATAAGCCTCCAAGAGCTTTCTGCAGTAAAAAGCTGAGCCGTGAATATCAGATGCAAACATGTATTTCATCGTTTTAATCTCCTTTGCTTAACAGTATCATTTTATAGCCTGAATGGTATGGTTGTCAACGAGATTGCACGATATATTTTCCACGATAGGCCAAAATCCCTCCATATACATCCATTACCTGGTATCCCATCCGGGATAGCTGCCTGGCTGCAATCATACTGTTCGGTCCACGATGGCAGTAAAGGACAAGCTGCTGCCCGCGCGGCAGCTCCCCCAGCCGTTCCATCAGCTCATCACAGGGAATATTGACTGCCCCCTGAATATGCCCCCGCGCATATGCCTCCCGATTCCGCAGATCCACCAGAAACATCGGCATTCCTTCCTCCAGATACTGTTCCAGCTCCATCGCACTGATCAGCTGCCACACAGTTCCACCGCCTGTCACATGTCCTTACTTTATTATATGTAAAAGACCGTCCCTTGTCCCGGGGCGGCCTTCTTTGGAACTAGCGCTGCGTTGTGTTCTGATTGTAGTTGCGGCTGCTGTTCTGTGTGCTGTTCTGATTGTTGTTCTGGTTATTATTCTGACTTGTGTTCTGGCTGCTGTTGCGGCTGCTGTTCTGGCTGCTGTTGCGGCTGGTATTCTGTCCGGAATTCTGGCTGTTGTTCTGGCTGGAATTCTGGCATTTCTGGTTGTTGTCCATATCATTGTAATTGTCTTTCATCATTCATACCTCCTGAATTTGATCACATGAATTCGTTACAGGATTAGTATGGCTCGGTTTTTTGAGATTATACCAGCATTTTTTGTTTGCTTTTCCGTATGCAATCCGTTATAATATGGTTGAAGAATTTTGATTTCCCTTAAAATCAGATTCTTCAACCTTATTAATTATTTATACTCCCCTCAGAAAAAGCCAGACAGCTCCCCTGCCTGGCTTTTTCTCTATTCTTTTATATCATAAAAAATTATATCCTATATTGTCTGAACAAATCGCATCATCCCAACATGCTGACGATCTTGACCGGTGTGCGGTAATTCCAGTTGGAAACCTTGATTCCAGTCTTGTAGGTCGACGCATGGACAATCTGACCGTTGCCGATATACATTGCTACGTGATTCACACCGGAACCGCTGCCATAAAAGATCAGGTCGCCCGGCTGCATCTGGCTGGAACTGATCGCGGTTCCCTGTCTCGCCTGTTCGCCGGAAGAACGGTTCATGGAAACGCCGGCACCGTGCTGCATCACATATCTCACAAATCCGGAACAATCGGCTCCCGTATGCGGGTCATTGCCGCCTGCGCGGTATGGATTTCCCACAAACTGTAATGCATAGTTCACCAGATTCTGGCGGGCGTTCTGTGCGGATGCAGCAGCGGCCTCTGCTGCCTGAGCCGCCTGCGCAGCAGCCTCAGCCTCTTCCTTCGCCTTCTGTATTTCCAGATCCGGTCCTGACTCTGAGGTGTTCACTTCCTGCGGAACCAAAAGCACCGCGGATACCACCGGACTCTCCGCCACCAGATTCTCAGGCTCTGCGTGGGAAACCATTGGAGTTCCCCATGTCATCGTACCTGCTGCCATAATCACTGCTGCTATGTATAAGATAGATTTCTTCATCAATTCGCTCCAATCATTAACTTTATGTCTCAAAATATTACATAAGTGTTACATATGTTACGAGCCTATTATACACAGTCCGCCTGGAAAGGTCAAGTAGTCTCGCTTATTTTTTACATTTTGTTAATAATTGAAATATTTTATTCACATCTTATCGCCGTGGTCCCTGCACAAACCACATAATCAAAATCACAAGACCGATCACCGGCAGAAGCGGGATGACCAGACTTAAAAGACCTGTCACAATCGTGATGACAAGTATTACGATACCAACCACCAGCAAGATCCCGGCCAGCTTCCAGTACCATTTGTTTAAATCATAATAATGAATCCCGCCCTGATTCCCGGTGCGCTGCGGATCCTCCGCCTGTGTCTGGCTGCGCCCCTCCCGGGATGTCTCCGCGTAGCCGCCGTAATATCCGGTTCCGGAACGGTATTCATCGTAGCTTCCTTCCTCTGCTCCCGGCGTCGTATCCATAATCGTGCGCGCAATCAGACGCGGATCGCCCAGTTCTTCCATGATCTCGGCTTCCGTCCGTCCTTTTTGCTGCTCTGTGCCAATATAATCCTGATAATACTGAAGATTGTCCCGCACCACTGCCGGTGGGACATTGCCGGAAAGCGCACTCTGCAAACCTTGCAGAAATTCTTCTCTACCCATGTATCTCTCCTCACTCAATCTGCCTGTTCCTTGACATCGCCGCGGCGGAATGCTGCCACCAGCTCGGTCAAGTCGTCAATCCGTTCCCGAAGCTCCACACCTTTATCTGTATGTGCCACCATGACACGATTCTTTACCTTTTCCACAATGGACAGCTTCGGCGAATTCTCCTGCCCCGGATCAAATGGCTTATGCTCTGCGAGCGCCAGATGGCGGGAGTTGTAGATCAGGGTGTAGCCCGCGATACCCGTGTGCTTCTGATAGGCTTTGGACAGACCGCCGTCGATGACAAACAGTTTGCCGTTGGCCTTGATCGGAGTCTCGCCGTCCTTGATCTTGACCGGAACGTGACCGTTGATGATGTGGGATCCGGTCTTTGGAAGGCCAAACTCCTCCAGAATCCGGTCGCAGACTTCCTCCTTCTGGCTCAGCTGATAATAAGGATTCATCAGTTCCTTGTGGGTCGCGCGATCCTCCACAAAATAATGCTCGAATGTGGTCATCCGATCCTTGCCGAATACCGGCGACTTGGCTCCGCACCACAGATACCACATAAAGTCCCGCGCGTGCTCCTTCTCCGGATGCTCCTCGTCCAGAAAATACGCCTTGTGAATCTGTTCACCGATGTAATCCATCAGCTTCCGTCCGGCCAGTGCTTCTCCATCGCAGATCATGTCCTCAAAGCTGCCGTCCGCCCGCATTGGAATGCAGCCGTGATAGAGCAGATTGTTGTTGATCGTCTTGTACAAAGCCCCGTGTGAATAGAGAAAACGAATATGCTTGTGAAGCAGGTCGCTGTGCATGAAGGAAAGCACCAGCGTGTGGAGCAATTCCTCCTCCTCCTTCGTCATCTTCAGCGGATTGCGCGGATCGATGGTCGGGAAGCACATATCCAGCATCGTATATTCTTTCTCCTGAATCCTGACTGTGCCCTTCTTGTAATCAATCGCTTCCAGAAGCAGCCGGTCGTCCATCTTGTAGCCCGGATGCCGCTTGATGATCTGTCCCTCCACCTTAAGCTGGAGAATGGCGATCGCTTTGTGCATCTTCGCCGCCAGCCCCGGATCTACCGCATCATAGATATTCTGATCCAGAATCTTCGGTGTAAACCGCTCACACGGATCCTCCCGATATATCCTCGCCGCAAACATGGACAGCGGGCGCAGGTTGATGCCGTAGCCGTCCTCCAATACATCGAAGCTGTTGTAGCTGATCGCAATGCGCAGCACGTTGCACACGCACGCCGCATTGCCGGTGGCCGCCCCCATCCAGGAGATATCGTGGTTGCCCCACTGGATATCCACATCATGGAACTGCATCAGCTCATTCATAATGATATCCGCCCGCGGTCCGCGGTCAAAAATATCACCGATAATATGCAGGCTGTCCACGGTCAGATTCTGAATCAGCTCGCACAGTGCCACAATAAACTTGTCCGTCACCTGCGTGTCGATAATCGACCGGATAATCTCCCCGTAGTATACCCGTTTATTCTCATCATTATAATCCACATGCAGCAGTTCATCAATGACATAGGCAAATTCCTTCGGCATCTTTTTGCGGACCTTGGAACGGGTATATTTGGAGGACACCTCCTTGCAGATCTGTACCAGCCGGTTCATGGTGATCCGCTGCCAGTCCTCGGTATTTCGTCCCTCCTGGGTAAGTCTTGCCATATTGCGGTCCGGATAATAGATCAGGTTCGCAAGCTCCACCTGCTCCTCCTCCGGAATAATATGTCCAAAGGTTTCTTTAATCTTATCTCGAATAATGCCGGACGCACTGCGAAGCAGATAGATAAATGCCTCGTACTCCCCGTGCAGGTCACTGAAGAAATATTCGGTTCCCTTCGGAAGTCCACAGATCGCTTTCAGATTGATAATCTCACTGGAAGCAGCTTTTACACTTGGATACTCCCGCGCCAACAGTTTCAAATAGGCCAGATCTCTCATAATTTTACCTCCACAGTTGCAATTCTCTTCATTTTATAGTACCATATTCTCGAATAAATGGAAAGTTCTATTCCACGCACAAAGGAGTAAGTTTATGGAACAGTTATATGTATTCGGCACCGGCAATGCCGCTGCGACGCATTATTACAATACCTGCTTTGCCATCCGTGACGGTGAGAAGATTTTCATGGTAGATACCGGCGGCGGCAATGGAATCCTGCGCATCCTGGAAGACATGAAGATCCGCTATGAGCAGATTCACGACATTTTCATTACCCATGAACACACGGATCACCTGCTCGGTGTGGTCTGGCTTGTCCGCTTCATCGCCACCCGGATGTTAAACGGCACCTATGACGGCGAGCTGAACATCTACTGCCATGACGGCCTGGTTTCCACCATCGACACCTTCTGCCGCCTGACCCTGCAGGGCAAATTCTACAAGATGATCGGCGACCGCATCCATCTGATCCCGGTTCGCGACGGTGAAACCCGCCACATCCTGGATTATGATGTGACCTTTTTCGACATTCATTCCACCAAGGCGAGACAATTCGGCTTTACCACCACGCTCAAGAACGGCAAGCGGCTTACCTGCGCCGGGGATGAGCCTTACAACACCGCCTGTGCCCCTTATGTGGAGGGCAGTGACTGGCTGCTGCACGAGGCATTCTGCCTGTACGGCGAGCGCGAGCGGTTCAAACCTTACGAGAAGCATCACAGCACGGTCAAGGATGCCTGCGAGCTGGCCGAACAGCTTCACATCGGCAGTCTCATCCTGTGGCACACCGAGGACAAGTCCGCCGGCCGCCGCAAGGAGCTGTACCTGGCAGAAGGAACGCAGTATTATCACGGAAACTTATACGTTCCGGATGACCGTGAAATCATAGAATTATAGGCTTTACCATGCATAATCGCCCTGCATCTCCCATATGTTTTTCATATCAGGTTCTATTTGGGAGGTTTCAGGGCGATGATTTTCAGGAAAATAAATCACATTTCACTTCTGATCGGCACAGAGCTTCTTACGCTTTCCTGCCTGCTGATTCTATTACTTTGCCCTCCGGCTTCTCCATCGCAATCCTCCAAGGCCAGCTCCTCCAACGCAAAGAAAACGATCCAATGGGTCGATTTTGACGTGACCTCCGAAGCACTGGGACAGGCGCTTCGCCTCGATGTGGACAGTTACAAGCAGACACCGCATCTGAACTGGATTGAACTTCTGGCTTATCTGGGCGCACGCTACGGCGGTGATTTCTCCCGCTATCGCTCCAAAGATATGGACGATCTGGCAGAAAAGCTAACAGGCGGAGCATCCATGGAAACGCTGACGGACGGCATGTCCTACTATTCTTACTATCTGGAAGCCTACCAGGCGGTTCTCGGCGGCATGGTCGGACTCTACGAAATCCAGATTCCCAATGAGGCAGATCCAAATGCTGCTCCCGTCTGGGTCACAAAATACGGGCTGAAAGCCTTCTCCCCCATTGCCAGACATTTTCCCTACCATGATTTTGATGATTTCGGCGTGGCACGCAGCTATGGCTTCCGCAGACAGCACCTCGGACACGATTTGATGGGCCAGGTGGGAACCCCGGTGATCTGTGTCGAGTCCGGCTATGTGGAGGCGATCGGCTGGAACCAGTACGGCGGCTGGCGGCTCGGAATCCGCAGCTTCGACAAGAAACGCTATTACTATTACGCACATCTGCGCAAAAATTATCCTTACCACAAATCGCTCCAGGAGGGCAGCGTGGTGCAGGCCGGAGATGTCATCGGATATCTGGGACGCACCGGCTACAGCCGGACTGAGAACACCAACAACATCGATGATCCGCACCTGCATTTCGGTATGCAGCTCATCTTCGACGAATCCCAAAAGGATGGAAATCACGAGATCTGGATCAACTGTTATGAAATCACCAAATTTCTGACCCTCAATCGCTCGGAAACACTCAAGAATCAGGAAACGAAAGAATACGACCGTATCTACCAAATGAAAGACCCCGCCATTCCCGGCGGGGTCAAATAAACGTGTATGTCGTCAGTCGTTCTTAAGGGAGCCGTCGGCAGCCAGAAGATATCCGTCCGGTGTGGTCGTACTGCGCAGCATCTCGCCGGACTCCGCACAATAATAGCGCGTGCCGTTCCAGTCGATCCAGCCCGTCTTCATATAACCATTCTCATCGAAGAAATACCACTGGCCCTTGATCTCCTCCCAGTTGTTCTTCGTATAGCTTTTGTCGCTGTGCTGATACCACCAGCCGCCGGCATCATCATGCTGCCAGGCACCGGTCAGCGGTATGTCTCCTGCCGTTCCGTTTCGGATCGCTTCTGCCTGCTCATTGGACAGTGAGATCACCGCCGACTCGACCCAGTCTCCCTTGTTCTCTTTGTTGAGGCCATTCACCGGGCGTACCTTTACAGAATAGCTGCCCACTCTGGTCATGGAATTTTTGAAATCATAATGCGTATCCTTCGTCTCCAATATGGAAGCGCCGACCCCCGCACCGTTGCGATACAGACGTACTTCATAGCTTCCCGCACCGCGAACCTCATCCCAGATCGCATAGCCGCTGTTCGACAAGATTACCTCTGTCAAATCCGCTACGCTCTCCGCAAGAGAAGGAAGCTTCACCGTGAGCTTCAGCGTCTCCGAAGAGTCCTGCTTCGTCGCCTTCACGTAGGTCGCGCCGCTCAGCTTCACCGATGATGCCGCCGACAGCGAGAAATAATAACCATCGTCCGCTTTCAGGTAGATGCTGATCTCCGGGATATCCTCCGGCATCCACTCAAAGCCCGCATTCTCAATCTCATAGTAATCAAAGGAATACTTCCCACCGCGTGTCTCCACCTCAATGTTTTCCTCTCCAAATCGAAGCTCCGGCTGAATATCCGATTCCACCCGTATATTCACCGAACCAATCTTCTTTCTGCTGGCAGCCATCGCCGGCATCGCCATGCTGACTGCAAGTGCCGCAGCCGCTAAAACAAACCCTGTAGCTTTCCATCTGTTCTTCACAGCCATTCCCCCATCTTGTTTTTTCTGATACTGTCTGACGCCGCAATATTGAATATTGCTTCCAATCCACTATATTCACTCTATTACATTCCCCTATTCCTGTCAAGACAGTTTCCTAATTTGTAATTTCTCTTTCTAAAATTGTAAGGGGTTCTCCGAACGGAAAAAGTGCTGTGCGACAGCCAGCTTCCGGCCATCACACAGCACTCTATTCATTTTTCATTGACACTTCATCAAACACTCTGTTTCAAACAATTACTTCGCATAATCGGTTGCACGGGATTCCCGGATTACATTAACCTTAATCTGTCCCGGATACTCCAGCTCATCTTCGATGCGCTTGGAAATATCACGTGCCATCAGTACCATATCGTCATCGGTTACTTGCTCCGGCACTACCATGATTCTGACTTCCCTGCCCGCCTGAATTGCAAAAGACTTATCCACACCCTTAAAGGAATTGGTAATATCTTCCAGCTGTTTCAGTCTGTTTGTATATGTCTCCAGAGTCTCACGTCTTGCGCCAGGTCTTGCCGCGGAAATAGTATCTGCAGCCTGTACCAGACAGGCAATCAAGCTCTGTGGCTCAACATCGCCATGATGAGATTCTACCGCATTGATTACAATCGGGGACTCTTTGTATTTTCTACAAAGGTCCGAACCGAGCTGTACATGGGAGCCTTCCATCTCATGGTCAATGGATTTACCAATGTCATGTAATAAACCGGCACGCTTCGCCATACGGACATCGACTCCAACCTCAGCCGCAAGCAGTCCTGCTAACTGTGCAACCTCCATGGAGTGCTTCAATGCATTCTGTCCATAACTGGTTCTGAATTTCATCTTGCCAAGAAGCTTCACAAGCTCCGGGTGAATACCGTGGATACCCACCTCAAGGGTAGCAGCCTCGCCATCTTCCCGCATGTTTGCTTCAACTTCTTTCTGTGCCTTCTCCACCATCTCTTCGATTCTGGCCGGATGAATCCGTCCATCGACAATCAGGCGTTCCAACGCAATTCTTGCAACTTCACGCCGAATCGGATCAAATCCGGATAATACCACCGCCTCCGGAGTATCATCAATAATCAGTTCAACGCCGGTCATGGTCTCAAGAGTACGGATATTCCGTCCCTCACGTCCAATGATACGGCCCTTCATCTCATCATTCGGAAGCTGTACTACAGATACCGTAGTCTCAGCCACGTGATCCGCTGCACATCTCTGGATGGCAGTAACCACGTAATCTTTCGCCTTCTTATCTGCCTCTTCTTTTGCCTTGTTCTCCAGCTCTTTGACCATCTTGGCCGTGTCATGCTTGACTTCCGCCTCAACCGATCTGAGCAGATACTCTTTTGCCTGTTCGGAGGTCAAACCAGAAATACGCTCCAGTTCCTGTATCCCTTTCTCGTACAATGCCTCAACCTCTGCATTGCGCTTGTTCAGGGCTTCCTCCCGGGATGTAACTGCACTTTCCCGTCGTTCCATTGTTTCTGCTTTTTTGTCTAAATTCTCTTCCTTGCTTAATACTCGTCTTTCATAGCGCTGAAGCTCAGCTCTTCTTTCCTTTGTCTCTTTATCCAGCTCATTCTTAGTCTTGATCGACTCTTCTTTCGCCTCCAGGAGAGCTTCACGCTTCTTTGTCTCTGCCGTCTTTAACGCTTCATCTATTATCTCTCTGGCTTTTTCCTCAGCGGTTCCAATCTTCGCTTCATACGTCTTTTTCCGATTGGTAATCGCAAGACCCCAGGTAATAGGCGCCACAACACACAGTGTTATTACTACTGCTATTATCGTTGACACAGGAGCACCTCCTTATTTAGTTTTCATTGTACATAAATACAACACTACAATTTTAAACTGTTTTATGCATTATGTCAAGTATCTTAGACTCTCAATCGCATTCTTTTAGACACCTTTTCATCACGAACGGAATCTCAGAACGTTTCTTCACACATATGCTTCATTGCCTTTCGCACCACCTCATAGGAAAATCCCTTTCGGCACAGTGCCGCCGTGACCTTGCGGTACGCGTCCGGCTCCATAAATTCCCCCGGGCGATACCCCTTTTTCTTCAGATAGGCCTGGATCTGCGCCGTCTCATCTACCGGCGTCTCTTCCAGCCACTGGTCAATCAGCTCTGCCGCAATCCCCTTCCGCTGCAAATCGGCACGGATCTGCCGGACGCTCTTTCGCGCCGAATAGACGCGGATATACTTTCCAGCATATGCCGCGTCATCGATATAATGATATTCTTTTAAAAATGAGAGGGCCTCGTCAATCTCCTTCGGCTCATACTCCCGCTCCGCCAGCTTCTGACGAAGCTCTTTCTCCGTGCGGTCGGAATACTCCAGAAGGAAGAGTGCGCAGTCCCGTACACTCTTAGGCTTTCTCATCGCTTCCCTTTGCCTTTACTTTTGTATCTGTTTTTGTATCTGCCTTGGCATCGGTCTTCGCATCTGCACCGGCTGCCGCCGCTGCGCCGGCCGGAACGACCACATCGCCCTGAAGGCCATAGTGTTCCCGAACCTGACGCTCCACCTCTGCACAGATCTCCGGATGCTCGCGCAGATAGGTCTTGGCATTCTCACGGCCCTGTCCGATCTTGGCGCCCTGATATGCGTACCAGGCACCGCTCTTCTCAATCACATTGAGATCGGCGGCCAGATCGATGATGTCGCCCTCCTTGGAAATACCTTTGCCGAACATGATGTCAAACTCTGCTTCCTTAAACGGCGGTGCAATCTTGTTCTTCACAACCTTCACGCGCACATGGTTTCCAACCACCTCACCGCCCTGCTTCAGAGAGTCGGTACGGCGCACATCCATACGGACAGACGCATAGAACTTCAGTGCACGTCCGCCGGTGGTCGTCTCCGGGTTGCCGAACATAACGCCGATCTTCTCACGCAGCTGGTTGATAAAGATGACGGAGCAGTTGGACTTGCTGATGATGCTGGTCAGCTTGCGCAGTGCCTGTGACATCAGACGCGCCTGAAGACCCATATGGGAATCTCCCATCTCACCGTCGATCTCCGCCTTCGGCACAAGTGCCGCAACGGAGTCCACAATCACGATATCCACAGCGCCGGAACGCACCATGGTCTCCGTGATCTCCAGCGCCTGCTCGCCGTTGTCCGGCTGAGAAATGTAGAGATTGTCGATGTCTACACCGATATTCTTTGCATAGACCGGATCCAGCGCATGCTCTGCATCGATGAAACCGGCAATGCCGCCGCGCTTCTGCACCTCTGCAACCATGTGCAGTGCCACGGTCGTCTTACCACTGGACTCCGGTCCGTAAACCTCAATCACACGTCCCTTCGGAATCCCACCAAGTCCCAGAGCAATATCCAGGCTGAGAGAGCCGGTCGGAGTCGTCTCGACGTTCATATGGGAACCGGAATCTCCCAGCTTCATAATAGAACCCTTGCCATAAGACTTCTCAATCTGGGTAATGGCGGCGTCCAATGCTTTTAATTTATCGTCTTTATTCATATTATCCTCCAAATATCGTCCAATCACGAACAAATGTTCTTATTCTGTTCTAATCATAGTATAAACCGGGGTAAATGTCAACTTGTTTTTTCCCGCAAAGGCACCACTTCCCTTCTGCATCGTTCCTCTTCAATTTCATCTCCATCCGGGATTCTGGCGATATGCCGGACAACAGGCGGAACCGCCCGTGAATGATAGCTCGATTATAGCATGCCCTGCAAAATAATGTCAATTACCGATTTGCAGAATGTCCCGCCGGCAGGCCATATAAGGCGCTGCAAGGCGGGACATTTTTAAACTATTGTTTTAAAAACCTAATATCTCCCAATCGGCGGCTTCACCTCATCCGGGAGCGGACAGTGGTAGACTCCGCCGGTTTTTCTGACGAATTCCGCCTTTGCAGCCTCCCTGATTTCAGGAGACTCCATCGTGCGGATCACCGACAGCGCAAGCGCCTTCGCCGCAACCAGCAGACCCTTGTGTCCCAGCTCACTTCCCGCCTGGGCGGTCATCTGCCAGGTATGCCCCACATTGCCGATACAGGCCGTTGCCACATGCAGCTCCAGAGTCGGCACCGCATAGCCCACATCCCCCACATCCGTTGAGCCAGATTCATATTCCTTATTGGCCGCATGGTACGGATGTACCGTGTCATCCAGCGGGCGAAGCAAAATCTTCTCTAACTCCGCCGGTGTATATACCTCGGCGAGCCCTTCCATAATTCCCCTGCGGGTCACCGGATCATAGGAGTCCAGATAAGCTTTCGCAAGCTGATAATCCGCCTCGCTCCACTCCGGCGCACCGACCTCCTTCAAACAGTCCGCTGCCACCTTTGCCAGTGTGTCATTTGGCATATAGTCGGAAAATGCCATCGTGATCTCATACTCCATCGTCGTCCCGGTCATCAGCGCCGCACCGCGCGCCACATCCACCACACGCTCAAACAGTTCTTTCATCTGGCTTACCTTCGGCGCGCGCACCTCGTATTTCACCAGCGAATGATCCTGCACCACATTCGGTGCCGTGCCGCCCGCATCCACATAGGCATAATGGATCCGCGCCTTATCGATCATATGCTCTCTGAGATAATTCACGCCGACGCTCATCAGCTCTGCCGCATCCAGCGCACTGCGTCCCAGATGCGGGCATCCGCCTGCATGCGCGGTGATGCCATGAAACTGGAAATTCGCGCCCATGATTGCAACGCTGCATTTTGCAGAAACTTCATTCTTCGTGTCCGGATGCCAGGTGTACACAAAATCCACGCCGTCAAATAACCCGGCGCGGGCCATAAACTGCTTCGCTCCCGCACCTTCCTCGGCCGCACAGCCGTAATAAATCACCGTTCCATCCTTCTGATTTGCCAGCAGATATTCTTTTACCGCCAGAGCCGCGCCCAGTGCGCCGGTTCCCAGACAGCAGTGTCCGCAGCCATGCCCCGGAGCGCCCTCTCTGACCGGATGTTTGACCGTACAGCCCGCTTCCTGGCTTAAGGTCGCCAATGCATCATACTCACCGAGAATACCGGCCACCGGCTTTCCCGTTCCGCTAGAAAATGTCGCCGTAAAGGAGGTTGGAATCCCAGCCACCCCTTTGACCACTGTAAATCCTTCCTGTTCCAGAATCCCGCATAAAAGTGCAGCGGACTTTGACTCCTCGTATGCAAGTTCCGCATAACCCCAGATCGCATCATTGGCCTGGGTCAATTTGTCGGCATAGCGGTCCACCGCCTGCCGGATCAGTTCGATATCTGTCATGATTTTATCACCTGTCCCTGTTTTCACATTCCATCCATATAATTATCGCTCGTCATTACAGTACCTTACTCAAAAACTCTTTTGTCCGGGGATTCTGCGGATTTCCGAAAATCTGATCCGGGGTTCCTTCCTCCTGAATGTCACCGTCATCCATGAACAGGACACGGTCGCTGACCTCTCTGGCAAATCCCATTTCATGGGTCACAATCACGATGGTCATGCCGCTCTCGGCCAGGCCCTTGATGACATCAAGCACATCCTTTACCATCTCCGGGTCCAGCGCACTGGTCGGTTCATCAAACAGGATCACCTCCGGATCCATCGCCAGTGCACGCACAATCGCCAGACGCTGCTTCTGTCCGCCGGACAGCTTGCGCGGATATTCGTCCCGCTTGTCCAGAAGCCCGACCCGCTCCAGAAGCTCCGATGCCTTCTGCTCCGCTTCCGCCTTCAGCGTCTTCCGTTCCAGAATCGGGGTGATTGTAATGTTCTGCATCACGGTCAGATTCGGGAACACATTAAAGTGCTGGAACACCATGCCCATCTTCTGCCGATGCTGATCGATGTTGATTTTCTTGTCCGTAATCTCCACATTGTCAAAGAAAATCCGTCCTGCATCCGGCTTCTCCAGCAGATTCAGGCAGCGCAGAAAGGTACTCTTTCCGCTTCCGCTCGGTCCGATAATGGAAACCACCTCACCCAGACGGATCTGCTGGTTGATATTTTTCAATACGTTCAGCTCCCCAAAATTCTTGCAGAGTCCCTCCACGCGGATCAGAGCCTTGTCGCTTATCTGTTTAGTCACTGGCTTTCATTCTCCTTTCCATCAGCTTGATGCCCTTTGATAAGATAAATGTGACGATGAAGTAAATGACACCTACGATCGTCAGAGAAGGAATGGCAAGGAATGTGGTCGACTGCACCGTCTTGTACGCCGTCATCAGCTCGCCCACGAAGAACACGGAAGCCAGAGATGTTTCCTTAACCATCACCACGAATTCATTGCCCAATGCAGGAAGGATGTTTTTGACCGCCTGCGGCAGAATAATATGGCGCATCATATGCGCATCCGACATGCCAAGGCTCTTGGCCGCCTCGGTCTGACCGCGGTCAACCGCCTGAATCCCGGCACGGATGACCTCCGCCACGTAGGAACTACTGTTGATGATCAATGCCATGATGATGCAGGCCGTGTCCGACACGTCAAATGGCAGCGCCTTCGGAAGCAGCAGCCAGAAGAAATACAGTTGGAGCAGAATCGGCGTGCCGCGGAGAACCTCAACATAAGCGGTGGTAATCGCACCGACCACTTTCGACTTTGACAGTCTCATCAGTGCCACAACCGTCCCCAGGATCGTCCCGAAAAATACGGTGATAAAAGCCAGCCAGATCGTCCCCCACAGGCCGCTCAAAAACACAAAGTAATATTGATTCCAGATTTTGATAATATTTTCAATCATGTCTTCTGTGTATCCCTTTCCTGCTGATCTATCGCCAGCGCTCCGTATGAAGCGCAGCTTGAGGGCACCCGCGGCGCCCTCAGATATGCTCTCTTATGTATTAGTTCACACCCAGAGTCTTGGCGTACTCGCCATACTCCTCATACCACTTGTCATACTTCCTGGACTCCACGAGCTCACCGATGATCTCATTGATTCTGTCGGTCAGCTCGGTCTCACCCTTCGGAATACCGATCCGGGTACCCTGCGTGCTCTCATCCACGGTAAATCGGAAATTGTCCGCCACCACAACGCCTGGGTTCTGAGCTGCATACAGTTCTGCCGTGGTAATCTCGGTTGCCGCCACATCCGCCTTCCCCTCGGAAACCATCAAAAATCCGTCCGTGGTAGCCGACACGCGCTTTACCTCTTTGCATTCCGGAATCTGCTCTGTGACGAACAGCTCCTGCAGAGAACCGCTCTGGCAGACCACAACTGCATCCTTTAAGGACGCCGCGTCCGGATAATCTGCTTTCTTGTCTTCCTTTACCAGCAGACCATATAATTCCGCCTCGTCATCATAACGATATCCATTGGAAAGATTCATGGCTTCTGCTCTGGCCGGGGTATAGGCCAGTGCACTGATCGCCAGATCATATTTTCCTTCTGTAATACTGCTGAGTACCGCCGCAAATTCCAGCGGAACGATCTTCAGCTCCACGCCTAGCTTGTCCGCAATATATTTTGCCATCTCAATATCACTGCCCACATACTGCTCATCCCCCTTCTTGGAAGAATCGATGAATTCGTACGGTGCAAAATAAGGCTCAGTCGCCACCTCAAGGTAGCCTCTCTGAAGAATCTCCTCCAGTCGGTTCGCCGGCTTGGCCGCAGCTTCCGTTTTTCCATTATCCGCCTGTGCCGCATTCGCGCCTGCCGCGCCGGAACATCCTCCCATCATCAGGGAACTTGCAGCCAGTGCTGCCGCTAACGTGATGCTTATTGTCTTTTTCATAATTTCTCCTCTTTTCCCATGCTATCATGGTAGCGTGCTAAAGCATCGCAATAAGCTATATTATTCTATAAAAGGGGAAATATGTCAAGTGGTTTGTTCTTAGAAACTGTAGAATTTTCGAATTTCATCCGCCAAGATCCACTAATTGTCTTGTACGTCTTTCGAAAAAAAGACAAGAAAAAGCCCTGTGCCGTGATGGGGACACAGGGTGATTTTTTCTTTAGGAATTAGGATTTCAAAAAAGGATTAAGGATTTTTTTATCTTGCATTTCTTATGACCTTAGTATAGCACAGCGTCCCCGAAAAAGTGTGTATATTGTTTAAATAGATTATGAAGAAATTCTTAATCTTGGGAAACAGTCAATCTGCCCTGTTTGGGAGAATATCCTACTACTAACATCAAACGAAAGTAGCAGGTTTTTTTCGTGAATCAGGCAAGAATCTGGGTTCATGGAGAGGATACCGGCGGTCTTACCGGGCAGGGCATCGGCGTTGCCGTACTCGATACAGGCTGCTTCCTCCATGAAGATCTTGAGCATAGAATCAGCATCTTTTCGGACATGGTACAGCATCACACAGAAGCTTACGATGACAATGGTCACGGCACCCACGTATGCGGGATTATCGGCGGCAACGGCTCCTGCTGCGGCGGGCGTTACTGCGGCATCGCGCCCGGATGTCATCTGATCCCCGTCAAAGTTCTGGACCAGCGCGGCAATGGCTATGCGTCCGATGTGCTGGCAGGACTGCGTTGGGTCCGAAGTCAGCGGGCGCAGCACAATATTCGCATCATCAACATCTCGGTCGGATCTTTTTCACGGCGCAACATGGGAGAAAATTCCGCTTTGGTCCGCGGGGTCAATGAGGCCTGGGACGATGGGCTGATCGTGGTGGTGGCCGCCGGTAACATGGGGCCGCGCACCGGAACGATCACAACCCCCGGCATCAGCCGGAAGGTGATCACGGTGGGATGTTCGGATGATCACAAGGAGGTCAATGTCTCCGGGAACCGTATGGTGGACTACTCGGGGCGGGGTCCTACCGGCTCCTGCATCTGCAAGCCGGATCTGGTAGCGCCGGGCGCTTCGATTACCAGTTGTTCGAATGTTTCGGGAGAATACACCTCAAAGAGCGGAACCAGTATGGCAACACCGCTGGTTTCCGGGGCACTGGCACTTCTTTTAGAGAAATACCCGGAGATGAACAACCGGGATGTAAAATTGTGGCTGCGAGAGCATTGTACGGATGTAGGCCTGCCGCGCAATCAGCAGGGGTGGGGGATGCTGGATGTGGGAAAAATGTTGAATTGAATTAGCACTCACTCAATCTGTGGATGAACAGGCCGCTGCGCAGCTTCGGTTCAAACCAGGTCGACTTTGGCGGCATCAAAAGTCCCGCATCGGCAACGGCAAACAGTTCTCCGATCGAGGTCGGATACATGGAGAACGCCACCGCCGCCCCTTCTTCTACCAGACGTTCCAGTTCTCCGAGTCCGCGGATTCCGCCGACGAACTGGATTCGTCTGTCTGTCCGCGGATCCTGGATTCCAAGAACCGGCCCCAGCAAATGATCCTGAAGAATGGACACGTCCAGCCCTTTTACCGGATCTGCCGTCACATATTCCGGCTTCGCGATAAGCTGATACCAGCTTCCATCCAGGTACATCCCGAACTGATGGGGCTGTTTCGGCTGCCAGGCCCCGGCGCCCCGCTCTTCTATCTCAAAACATGACGCTGCCTGTTTTAAAAATGTTTCCTTATCACAGCCGTTTAAATCCTTGACCACACGGTTGTAGGGCATGATCATAAGCTGATCATCCGGGAACAGAACCGAGAGGAAATAGTTAAACGGTTCCTGTCCGGTATAGTCCGGATGTTCTTCCCTGCGCTTCAATCCCACCTTGACCGCAGAGGCTGCGCGGTGGTGTCCGTCCGCAATATAAACTTTTGGAATCTGCTGAAAACGTTTCTGGATCTGATTGATCGTCCCGGCATTCCCGATCCGCCACACACGATGGGAAATTCCATCCTCCGACACAAACGAATAGAGTGGCTCCGTTCCCTTCATGGTATCCACGATCTTGTTCAGCTCGACATCGGCGCGGTAAGCCAGAAAGATCGGACCTGTATGCGCATCTGTCACATCCACATGACGGATGCGGTCCTGTTCCTTGTCCTCCCGCGTATTTTCATGTCTGGCGATCACACCGCTCACATAATCATCGATCGACGCGCAGGCCACGATTCCGGTCTGGGCGCGTCCGTCCATAGTCAGCTCATAAAGGTAATAGCATTCCAGCTTATCCTCCGTCAAAATCCCCTCTGCCTGCCACTGATCCAGCAGCTCCTTCGCCTTCTCATACACCTTCGGCGCATAGGCATCCGTTGCATCATCGAACTGTGTTTCCGCACGGTCGATGGCAAGAAATGACATCGGATTGGCCTCCACCTCCTGCTTTGCTTCTTTCCGGTCGTAAACGTCATAAGGAAGTGCCGCCACGCGGGACGCCACTTCCTTATTTGGACGAATACACCGGAATGGTCTTATCTCCGCCATATTCTTTCTCCTGTCCTGGTATTTAAATTAAATTACTCTCACGCGCAGTACACCCTGGATCGCGTTCAGCTTCTGGAGCGCCATCTCATCCGGCTTATTCTCAAGATCCATCAGCGTGTAAGCATATTTATCACGGCTCTTGTTGGTCATATCGGAAATGTTAATTCCGCCTGCTGCAAGCGCACCGGTGATCTGACCGATCATGTTGGGAATATTCATATGTAATACCGCCACGCGGCAGGCACTCTTGCAGATCCCCATATCGCAGGCCGGATAATTCACGGAATTGCGAATATTGCCGTTCTCCAGATAATCCATGATCTCTTTCACCGCCATCTTGGCACAGTTGTCCTCGGATTCCTCCGTGGAAGCGCCCAGATGCGGTACAACGATCGCATTCTTCATATGGCTGGATTTCGGATTCGGGAAATCAGTCACATAATGCTTCACCTTTCCGGACTCCAGTGCGTCCGCCATAGCCGCTTCGTCTACCAGCAGGTCGCGGGAGAAGTTTAAGATCACAACGCCGTCCTTCATCTGTGCAAACGTGTCTTTGTTGATCATACCCTTCGTACTGTCCAGTGCCGGCACATGCAGGGTAATGTAATCACACTCGCGGAAAATCGTGTCTAAATTGGTGGTATGCCGTACATCACGGGAAAGCATCCACGCCGCGTTGACCGAGATAAACGGGTCATAGCCGTAGACCTCCATGCCAAGTCCGGCAGCCGCATTGGCTACCTCGGCACCGATCGCGCCCAGACCAATCACGCCCAGCTTCTTGCCTTTGATCTCGTGACCCACAAATGCCTTTTTGCCCTTCTCCACCGCCTTCGCGATGTCCGGGTCCTCGGCAATTGTCTTGCACCAGGCAATGCCGCCAAGGATATCACGGGAGGACATCACCAGCGCTGCCAGCACCAGCTCCTTCACACCGTTGGCATTGGCGCCCGGCGTATTGAATACGACGATGCCTTCCTCTGCACAGGCATCCAGCGGAATGTTGTTCACGCCTGCACCGGCGCGGGCAACTGCCAGCAGACCGGTGGGAAACTGCATCTCATGGAGTGATGCGCTTCGTACCAGAATGCCCTCTGCCTCATTGATATCATCCGTCAGCGCATAATTATCATTTAACAGATCCGTGCCATATTTGGAAATGGCGTTCATGCAATGGATTTTTCTCATGCCTTATGTGCCTCCTCGAAGTTTTTCATAAATGCTACCAGCTTCTCCACGCCTTCCATCGGCATGGCATTGTAGATGCTCGCGCGCATACCGCCGACACTTCTGTGACCTTTCAGATTCACAAAGCCCGCTGCGGCTGCTTCTTTGATAAACTGCGCATCCAGATCTGCATCTCCAGTCACAAACGGAACATTCATCAGAGAACGGTCTTCTTTCACAACCGTTCCTGTAAACAGCTCGCTTGCATCCAGGAAATCATAAAGAATCTTAGCCTTTTTCTCGTTCTGCTCCTTCATGGCGCTCAGTCCGCCGCGCTGTTTCAGCCACTTGAATACCTTACCGCAGATGTAAATGCCATAAGCCGGCGGGGTATTGTAAAGGGAACCTGCATCTGCATGAATCTTGTACTGGCACATGGTCGGAGTTCCCGGCAGCACGTCCTCGGTGATCAGATCCTCGCGGATGATCACGATCACGACACCAGCCGGTCCGATATTCTTCTGAACGCCGCCATAGATGATGCCATACTTGCTCACATCCACCGGTTCAGACAAAAAGCAGGAAGAAACATCGGCTACCAGAGTCTTGCCCTTGGTGTTCGGCAGGGTCTTGAACTTGGTTCCGTAGATGGTGTTGTTCTCACAAATGTATACATAATCCGCATCGTCGTCGATCGGCAGATCGGAACAGTCCGGAATGTAGCTGAAGGTCTTGTCTTCACTGGAAGCCACCGCCACGGCCTTGCCGTATTTCTGTGCCTCCTTGAATGCCTTCTTCGCCCACTGACCGGTGATGATATAGTCCGCCACGCCATGCTTCATCAGATTCTGCGGAATCATGGAGAACTGCAAATGGGCTCCTCCCTGCAGGAACAAAACCTTGTAATTATCAGGAATGTTCATCAGCTCGCGAAGATCGCTCTCCGCTTCCTGGATAATCGTCTCAAACGCCTTAGATCGATGGCTCATCTCCATCACGGACATTCCCGTGCCCTTGTAATCCAGCATCTCTGCTGCTGCTTCTTTCAGGACATCCTCCGGTAATACCGCCGGTCCTGCTGAAAAGTTGTAGACTCTTCCCATTGTTTCTTCCTCCCTCTTAAGATTTCATATTTATTTCAATCCCTCCCGCTGCGAATCAGCAGCATGGGCGATCAAACCGTGTTACAGCTTTAAATCGGTATCATCAAATGCATCCTGGATCGGTGCTCCCGGAGATACCATCGGGTATACCTTATCGTCGCAGTTGATCTGGCAGTCGATGACAACCGGTGCCTTCAGCGCAATCGCTTCCTCCAGAACCGGTTTCAGTTCTTCTCTGCTGCTCACGCGATACGCCTTTACTCCCATGGACTCAGCCAGCTTCACAAAATCGACTGCATCATTCAATACTGTATGTGAATACCGCTTGCCATAGAACAGGGTCTGCCACTGACGCACCATACCCAGCACATGATTGTTCACAACCACCTGAACAACCGGAATTCCATAGCGGGACGCTGTGGCAATCTCATTCATGTTCATGCGGAAGCAGCCGTCTCCGGCGATATTGATGACCGGTGTATCCGGACAGCCCATGTCGCCGCAGCCCATCTTGGCGCCAAGTGCCGCGCCCAGACCGTACCCCATGGTACCCAGACCGCCTGATGTCAGGAAAGTCCGCGGCTTTTTGTATTTGTAATACTGTGCGGCCCACATCTGATGCTGACCAACCTCGGTCACGATGAGGGCATCGCCCTTCGTCACTTCGTCAATCGTCTCGATGATGTACGGACCGGTGAGCTGTGTCTTGTCATAGCGCAGCGGGTACATGTCTTTCATGCGCTCGATGTGAGCTACCCACTCGTCGTGGTTGATCGGGTCCAGGCGGGCATTTAATTTCCGCAAAACGACCTTCAAATCCCCCACAACGCTCGCGTCTGTGCGGATATTCTTATTGATTTCCGCCGCATCTACGTCGATCTGCAGGATCTTGGCTTTCTGTGCAAATTTGGAAGCGTTGCCCGTCACACGGTCGCTGAACCGGGCGCCTGCCACAATCAGAAGATCGCATTCCGTGATGCCGAAATTGGAGGTCTTCGTTCCGTGCATGCCCACCATACCGGTGTACAGCTCATCCGCTCCGTCAAACGCACCTTTTCCCATCAGGGAATCTGCAACCGGTGCCTGAATCCGGTGTGCCAGGGTTCTCAGCTCCTCGGAAGCATCCGACAGCACAGCGCCGCCGCCCACGAAGATAAACGGCTTCTTCGCATTGCGGATCAGCTCAAGCGCCGTCTCAATGTCCTCCTCGCGAATGCTGTCGGTCTGGCGAACGATCGGTTCCGGCTCCTCCGGTGTATATTCATATTCTGCTGCCGTCACATCTTTGGTGATATCGACAAGCACCGGACCCGGACGGCCGCTCTGCGCAATCGAAAATGCACGGCGGATCGTCCCTGCCAGCTTGGTAATATCCTTTACGATGAAGTTGTACTTGGTGATCGGCATCGTCACTCCGGCAATGTCAATCTCCTGAAAGCTGTCCCGCCCCAGAAGGCTCACACCCACGTTGCAGGTAATCGCCACGATCGGGATGGAATCCATGTATGCGGTTGCGATTCCGGTTACCAGATTCGTAGCTCCCGGTCCGGAGGTTGCCATACAAACACCCACTTTGCCGGTTGCTCTTGCATAACCATCTGCCGCATGGGATGCCCCCTGCTCATGAGAAGTCAAAATATGGGTAATCTCGTCCTGATGCTTGTAAAGTGCATCATAAATATTTAAAATGGTGCCGCCCGGATATCCGAAAACAGTCTTTACGCCCTGCTCCTTCAAACACTCAATTACGATTTCCGAGCCGTTCAAAACTCTGGTTTCGGCCATGTTAAAACTCCTTCTCTATCCCTGTCATAACTGTTTTGAGCTTCACAGTCATACTTCGCTTTTAGTTCCCCTTCAGTACAGCTCCCTGATCTGCGCTGGTTACCAGCTGCGCGTAGCGCTTCAGATAGCCGGATACCTCTTTGATCTTTGGTGTCCACGCAGCACGGCGTTTTGCCAGCTCCTCATCCGACACCTTCATGTTGATGGTGTTGGCATTGATGTCGATCGCGATCAGATCGCCCTCTTCTACCAGACCGATCGGGCCGCCTGCTGCCGCCTCCGGACATACGTGTCCGATGGAAGCTCCGCGGGAAGCGCCGCTGAAACGTCCGTCTGTGATCAATGCCACCGAAGATCCAAGTCCCATCCCTGCGATTGCAGAAGTCGGGTTCAGCATCTCTCGCATACCCGGGCCGCCCTTCGGGCCCTCGTAGCGAATGACAACCACATCGCCTGCCACGATCCTGCCGCTCTTGATGGCATCGATCGCATCCTCTTCACTGTCGAAGACGCGCGCCGGGCCTTCATGTACCAGCATCTCCGGTACCACGGCGGAACGCTTCACCACGCAGGAATCCGGTGCCAGGTTGCCGCGCAGCACCGCGATGCCGCCGGTTCTGGAATATGGATTGTCGAGCGGACGGATGACCTCCGGATCTTTATTCACACAGTCTTTGATATTTTCGCCCACGGTCTTGCCCGTTACCGTCATGCAGTCCAGGTTCAGAAGACCAAGCTGGCTGACCTCGTTCATCACCGCATAAATACCGCCTGCCTCGTTTAAATCTTCCATATAAGTCGGGCCTGCCGGTGCCAGATGGCACAGGTTCGGGGTCTTGGCGCTGATCTCGTTGGCGATGTCCACGTTCAGCTCCACGCCTGCCTCATGTGCGATGGCCGGCAGATGCAGCATACTGTTGGTGCTGCAGCCCAGAGCCATATCCATGGTCAGTGCGTTGCGGAATGCCTTTTCAGTCATAATATCTCTCGGACAGATATTCTTCTTTAACAGCTCCATGACTGCCATGCCTGCGTGCTTTGCCAGCACCAGACGCTCAGAATAGACCGCCGGGATCGTGCCGTTGCCCTGAAGTCCCATACCAAGGACCTCGGTCAGGCAGTTCATACTGTTTGCGGTGTACATACCAGAGCAGGAACCACAGGTCGGGCAGACCTTGCACTCAAATTCTTTGACATCGTCCTCGGTCATCGTGCCTGCCGCGTAGGAACCAACCGCCTCAAACATACTGGAAAGGCTGCGTTTCTGGCCTTTCACACGTCCGGCCAGCATCGGGCCGCCGCTCACAAATACAGTCGGAATGTTCAGACGGGCTGCTACCATCAGAAGTCCAGGCACATTCTTGTCACAGTTCGGAACCATAACCAGCGCGTCAAACTGATGAGCCAGCGCCATGCACTCCGTCGAATCTGCAATCAGGTCTCTGGTGACCAGAGAATACTTCATGCCCTCATGTCCCATAGCAATCCCATCACAGACTGCAATAGCCGGGAATACAATCGGGGTTCCGCCTGCCATAGCGACGCCCTGTTTCACTGCTTCCACGATCTTATCCAGGTGCATATGACCCGGAACGATCTCATTGTAAGAACTCACGATGCCGATGAGCGGCTGTTTGATCTCTTCGTCGGTCAATCCCAGGGCCCGAAATAAGGAGCGGGCCGGTGCCTGCTGCATACCGGATTTTGCGTTGTCACTTCTCATCTTTTTTTCCTCCTGTTTTACTTAATATAGGTAACAATCAGATCACCCATCTGGGTGGTTCCGACTTTTTTGCATCCCTCTGACATAATATCGACCGTGCGGTATCCGTCGGTCAGAACCTGCTGTACCGCCGCTTCCATAGCATCTGCCTCTTTGTCCAGATCAAAGGAATAACGAAGCATCATCGCTGCGGAAAGAATGGTTGCGATCGGGTTTGCAATGTCTTTGCCTGCAATATCCGGTGCGGATCCGTGGCTTGGCTCGTACATACCGAACTTGCCTTCATTCAGGCTTGCAGAGGACAGCATTCCGATGGAACCGGTAATCATGCTCGCCTCGTCGGACAAGATGTCTCCAAACATATTCTCGGTCAGGATCACATCAAACTGTCCCGGATTCATGACCAGCTGCATCGCGCAGTTGTCGACCAGCATATGCTCTATCCTGACTTCCGGATAATCCTTCGCGACCTCCTCAACGACCTTTCTCCAAAGTCTGGAAGAATCAAGCACGTTGGCCTTATCCACACTGATCACGTGCTTGCTGCGCTTCATGGCAATGTCGAATGCCTTGACCGCGATGCGGCGGATCTCGTTTTCATTGTAGGTGAGGGTGTCGGTCGCCTGCCGCACGCCGTTCACTTCCTCGGTGTGGCGCTCTCCGAAATACAGACCGCCGGTCAGCTCCCGCATGATAACCATGTCAAAACCGTCGCCGATGATCTCTTTCTTCAGCGGGCATGCGTCTGCCAGCTCCTTGTAAAGATAAGCCGGGCGAATGTTTGCAAATAAATTGAGACCCTTGCGAATCGCCAGCAGCCCCGCCTCAGGTCTCAGGTTTGGTGCCACGTCGTACCATCTTGAATTTCCCACGTTGCCGCCGACTGCTCCGAGCAGGACCGCATCGCTCTGTTTTGCTTTGTTTAATGCTTCCTCCGTCAGAGGAACGCCGTATGCATCGATGGAGCATCCGCCCATCAGCACTTCCGTATATGAGAATGTGTGTCCATACACCTTGCCAACCTGATCTAATACCTTGCATGCTTCCCGAACGATCTCCGGTCCAATTCCGTCTCCCGGGATGGTTACAATCTTGCAATCCATGTTCTGTCTCCTCTTTTCATTCCCGTTCATTTCGATTCTTAAGGGTGTTTCTTCTCATATTAACGCATTTCAAATCATTTTTCAACTGAAAGACTTTAATTTGTTTTGAATATCCATACGAGATAGGAATTGATTGTATAACCTGTAGTTATCTTGATGGATTTTATTAGAACAATGGAGTGGTCATACTGACACGCGTCCGCCTGCAATAGAAAAAAATGGGAGCAGGCCTGTTTGCCAGACCGCTCCCATTTCGTGTTCATTTCCATTCTTATTCGTCTTATTTCACATGTGCTGTTTGGTATATGCTGTTTCGTATGCGCGATCTCGCGTATACTATTTCGCTTTCGTCCATGCTCCGTCTTTTCCTACATAGTAGCTGTCAATCGTGGTATCTGTGACCATGACATGATTCTCGTCAAAATAGTACCATTTGCCATCAATCTCCTGCCATCCAGTCGCGGCCGCCCCGCTTCCGTCAAGCCAATACCAGACTTCCCCGGCTTTATGCCACTTCTTGACCGCCATCGCTCCGTCTTCCTCGATCCAGAACAGGGAATCGCCATTCTTGACCCACTGGTTCTTCGCCATCTTGCCGCTGCTGCTGTAATAATTCCAGACACCATCATTGGCAACCCAGCCTGTCTCAGCAAATCCGACAAAGGCAGAAGACAGTGTCATGACCGCGGCCAAAGCCAGTACCGCAAGACCGTTCGTCTTCCTCCTCATACTGATTCCTCCATCCTATTTCATGCGTCTGCCCTGAGCATCTACGCGGCCGCCGCCCGGCACCAGCGCATCGACTGCCAGCGCGCCGCTCTTTAAGAAGTAAAATTCCTCACCATCCACGGTCTTCCAACCGTTCTTCAGGGCCTTACCGTTATCCTGGAAATAGTACCATTTGCCCTCCGGATCCTGAATCCAGGAGGAGACTGCCATCTTGCCATCTTCTAACAGCCAGTAAGAATCCGATCCATTGTTCTGGATCAGCATCTGGTTGGTCAGAATGGTACCGCCGCCATCCACGTAATACCATGCATTTCCATCATTTACCCACTGTGTCGCCGCCATCGTTCCGTCACTGTTCACCCAGTAGGCCGTCGCTCCGGCAGTCTCGGTCGCCTCGGTTCTGATCCAGGTATTCTTTGCTACACTTCCATCATCCAGATAGTAAAACCACTTGCCTCCCGTTTTGCCCCACTCAGCTGCAAATGCCGCTGTACTGGACAACATGGACAGTGCCAGTGCTGCCGCCGTAATTGCCATAAATTTTCTCTTCATATGTTTTCATTCTCCTTTTCTCGTACCAATACGGTCCATTTAAGCAAAATTTTCCGTTTCTAAGCTAATCATACGGTTTGCACTACTTTTTGTCAACGCCTTTTTCCCTTGATAATCTGACGATTTCCTTTCATTTGGATTACTATTTCACAAAGGCGGGCGGATATTGAGGCAAGTATTACCCCATCATTTGCGAACTATGGTATAATGGAAGTATTAAAATGGACAGGGGGAATCCAATCATGAGATTTTTACACGGATCATCACACTACAGAACATGGCTCTCCATCTCTGCACTCACCATCGCGCTCAGCACTGCCGGCAGCTTCGCAATTCCGGCTGCGACAGTCACGCCGCCGACCCACACAAAAACAGAATCCGGCCCTGGCGTGACCGCCGAGTCTGGCAGCAGTGCAGAATCTGCCGGCGCGGCATCCGAATCCACGCCGGGCACAACCGCCACGCAGCTCCAGCGCCGCCTGGTTCCGGATGCCACTTCCAACAACTATGCCGGCAAAAAGGCCGAACCAATCTTTCGGGTACGCACAGAAAAGCCGCAAGTCGCACTGTCGTTCGATGCCGGATCTACAAAGGGCCAGGCCGCTCTCATCATGGATATTCTGGAGAAATATAACTTGAAATCCACTTTTTTCCTGACCGCAGACTGGATGCGCCAGAACCCGGAGGATACCAAAACAATTGTTGCACGCGGCCATGAGATCGGCAATCACAGTGTCAGCCATCCTTCCTTCCCCAAGCTGTCCAAAGCGCATATGCTGACCCAGCTTCAGGAGACCCACCAGGTGGCAAAAGACTTAACCGACGTGGACATGTGCCTCTTCCGCTTCCCCTATGGCGACTACAGCAATGCGGCCGTGGACGCAGTCAAGGAATGCGGCTATTACGGAATCCAGTGGAGTGTCGATTCCATCGACTGGAGAAATGAAGGCCGCCAGATCATCATCGACCGGGTCTTAAACCACAAGAATCTTGGCAGCGGCTCCATCGTCCTGATGCACATGGCCGCCACCTATACACCGTCCGCGCTGGAAGAGATCATTCAGGGAATCCAGGCCAAAGGTTATGAGATCGTTCCGGTATCGGAACTGATCTATGAAAACAATTATCATATGGATGCCGCCGGAAATCAGATTCCCAACTAGAGAACATTGTGTTTTGAGACATGAAAAGAAGCCCAAACCGCAGCTGATTATCACGGTTTGGGCCTCTGTTTTCCTACGCTGTTTTCTTACTCTACTTCATCCTCGCCGACTTCCTCGTCGAACTCCTCGTCCTCCAGCAGTTCATCAAATGCAGCGGCAACAACCTCGTACTCATCGTCGTCTTCGATGTTGTCCAGGTTCGGATTGCCCTCTTTGTCCTCAGAATAACGGTACAGATATACTTCGCCTTCGTCAGCCTCTTCTCCTTCGATCGGAAGCAGTGCAATGTACTCGCGCTCTCCTGCATCAAAAATCGTCAGAACCACACACTCAAGTTCTTTTCCATCATCCAGGGTAAGGGTAACGGTCATCTCTTCATCCTGCTGCTCCAACTCTTCTTTTGGATCCTGTGCCATATAGATACCTCTCTCTTTTCTCTGCGTATTCGTGTTGCAGTTGACTTGTAACGGCTCAAGATTCGTACCTTGAACGTTACCTTAACTTTATCAGAATCCCACTATAAAATCAAGGACTATTACACATGTACTGCAAAGTAATATTTCCGCCCCGCTGCCCGATCCGGCCTAATACTCAATCCCCTCCCGTGCCGCGGCACCTTCCTGGAATGGATGCTTCACTGCCCGGATCTCCGAGACATAATCCGCCAGCGCCACCAGTGCATCGGAAGGATTTCTTCCGGTCATCACGACCTCCAGATTTTCCGGCCTGTTCTTCAGAAAATCCACCACCGCAGTCTCCGGCACCATGTCGTATTGGCACGAGGCCATCAGCTCATCCAGAATCAGAAGATCATAGCCGCCTTCCACTGCCTCGCGGCAGGCCGTCTCGAACCGCTGCTTAAAATACACCGCCGCCTCAGCTTTCTCCGTCTCCGTCATCCGAAACACAAAGCCGAAGATCCGGTCACACGGTGTCACCGTGATCCCGGGAATCTGCCGCAGCATCGGCACCTCGCCGGAATCCTCCGTCTTTAAGAAGCGCACAATCAGCACACGTTTTCCACGCCCCGCCGCGCGAACCGCCAGCCCGACCGCCGCCGTCGTCTTGCCCTTGCCGTCGCCGCAGTAAATATGAATATAACCCTTCATGTCAATGCCTCCTCATTCCAACTATAGCGTCCTTCCTGTTCCCAGATATTCGTCGATAAACCGCGACCGATCCTGAACCTTCCCATACCGCTCCTTCGTATAGCACACATGCAGCCGCTCCTTCGCCCGGGTCATCGCCACATAGAACATCCGCCGCTCTTCCTCTAAATCCGTGTCCAACACAGCTCTGTGATGCGGGGTCACCCGTTCGTTGGCATCCAGAATATAGACTACCGGGAACTCCAGTCCCTTCGCGCTGTGCATGGTCATCAGCGACACGCAGTCCAGATCCCGTTCCTTTCGGTTCTGGGCCTGCTGCTTCAGCTGATCTCCGTATTCCTTCATATGTGTAAACCACGCATCCATCGTCTTGTACCCGGCCGCACTCTCCTGTAGCTGATCCGCCATCTCCAAAAGCTCCTCCGGCTTCATGCGCCGGTACTCCGCATACTCCCTCAGATAATCGTCATATCCCACCGCCTTACGAATATAATTCACCGCCGCCACCGGTGCCAGTTTCCCGATCATCGCCAGGTCATATTCCAACTGCTCAATCCGTTCCACCATCCATGCCTTATCCTGATACCAGGACTTGACCGCATCCCAGGAAATGACCTGTCCTTCCAGCGCCTCCCGGTTGACATAACGTTTCGGCCGGTTGATGATGCGCAGCACCTCCGCACGTCTGGCCTGACGGTGCTTGGCAGACTCGTCCCCTGCAATGCGAATGTAGGCCAGAATGTCCTGGGTGATCCAGTGGTCATACAGATTGGGCAGCTCATCCCGCATTTGAAACGGTATATTATATTCCATCAGCCGTTCCATCAGAAGCCGCGGCTCCATATTCGTGCGGTACAATACGGCGATGTCCGACATATGGTATCCCATCTTCGTGTAATCCAAAAGTTCCTCCACGATCCCGCGGGTCTCCGCCTGCGCATCCGGCCACACCGTAGTCGCAACCGGCCTTCCCTCGCCCTGCACCGCATGGATTTCTTTCGGATATCGGGTCTTGTTGTGGACGATCAATCGGCCTGCTGCATCCACAATCGTCGCCGTCGAGCGGTAATTAATCCCCAAAAGGGTCTGCTTCGCCTGGGGATAATCCTTTGTAAAGCCCAGCATAATCTCCGGCTTCGCCCCGCGAAACCGATAGATCGACTGGTCATCATCGCCCACGATAAACAGATTGTCCTCCGGCTTTGCCAGCATCTTCACAATCTCATATTGTACCCGGTTAATATCCTGAAATTCGTCAATCAGGATAAAACGGTATTTCTGCTGCCAGGCCGCCAGAATATCCTTGCGCTGTACAAACAGTTCATAGCACATCACCAGCATATCGTCAAAATCCAGCAGTCCCTTATTTAACAGCGCATCCTCGTAGCCCTGGTAGAGTTTTTTGAAAATTTCCTCCGAGCAGTTCTTCGAATAATAATGCTCCAGATTCATCATCTCACCCTTGACCATGCTGATCTCCGACAGGATCGAACGGGTAAACTCCGCTTCATCCTCCACATCCACATGATGCTGGTCAATCAGCTCCCGCACGATCCGCACCCGCTGCTCCTCCCGCACAATGTTGCCGGCATCGTAGCGGTAGGCGTGCTTTAAAATGCTGAAAAACACCGCATGAAACGTACCGAAGCTGACCGGCAGCCTGCGTCCCTCCATCAGACTCGTGAAACGCTGCTTCATCTCCGTCGCCGCCGCCTTCGTAAACGTGATAACCAGAATGCTTCCCGGCTCCACGCCCCGCTCCTGCACCAGATATTTGACCCGGTTGGTGATCACCGTCGTTTTGCCCGATCCAGGCCCCGCCAGCACCATCATCGGTCCCTCAAAATGCTGAATTGCGCGTAATTGTGATTCGTGAAATGCCATGCTGATCTGTCGTTCCTCTCTCTAGTTTGGAATCATTCTTCCATGAAATTCCGAGGATCTGATTATATGATTATATCGCGAATATGTCAACGCATTTGCTGTCTTTCACAGAACTGGCCGTCAATGCCCCTCCGGTGCATGCAGTATTTTGTACAGTGCCTCTCTGTCCGCTTCCGGATACTGCTTCTTCAACTCCACGATCTTCTGCACGCGCTCTGTCGCTTCCTCCAGATGCTCCGCAATCGTTTCCACATCCAGGTGCTTTTCTAATTTATGAAGGATCTGGCTGATCACTTTCAGTTCCTCGCCTTCGATTTTCCCTTCGATTTTTCCCTTGCGCTCTCCTTTGCTCTCGCCTTCACTCAGCTCATCCTGAAACAATTCTCTCAATGCCTCGCACACGTTCTTTTCCTCCTTAAACTTCTCCTTGTTTGCCCGGATAATAACATTCATAACCGACTGGTATAAATTCTGGTCTTTGTATTTCCCATATTCGCTGGACAGCTTTTGAATCTGGCCGGCGTCCCGGATGTCATTGGACAGGCTTTTCAGCCACAAATTGTCCGCCGCCGACAACTCCGTCAGGATGATCAGCTGCATCGGAATCTGCTGCAAATCCGCCGCAGCCTCAATATAATAGATACCTGCCTCCACCTGCGAAATCTGATATCCGCGCTCGCGCAGATGCTTCAGTAATTCGCGTGGGCGATGGCTGCTGACATACGTGATCGTCAGATCCTCAATCGGAATCTCATTGATCGTCTTTGTGTCCGATTTATAAAAGCACGCATAACCATATACTTTGTAAAAATCATCGATGCTCAAATAATCGGTCGGACTCTTATATTCCACAAGATTGTGCTTTCGAAAAATACGGCCGATGTTCTTCTCAATCGGCTGATCCGCGTTCTTTTTTATAATGAGCACGTCAACCTCCTTCGGCTTCGTCCCGAGCTGATGTTCGTTCTCAAACGTCAGCCGGTCTGTCTCCTGTTCCAGTTCAATCTGAATCCCGGCATAAAATGCCGGATGCCACTGCAGTCCTTCCCTGTTCTCTGCGGGTACGCTCATACAAATCCTCCCTGTGCAATTGTCGTCGCAGGAAGTCTCCCATTCCCTCCGAAAACTCCTGCTTTGTTTGATGTGATCGTAAGCAAGAATTTTCCATTAGAAATAGATGAAATAACCTTCAGATACTCCCAAAGCTCGATGAGCCGGGTGTAAGACAAATCAGAAAATCTGCTTTGCATTTATTTTAGCACAAGCAACTACAAATAGCAACCCTGGTTTTATAAATGAGCGTAGCATAAACGAACGGAGGATCGGAACCGTTTCCCTGTAAACACAAAAAGCCGGAGATTTCCATGATTCGGATCACCATGGAAACTCCGGCTTCTATCTGCATTTCTTACTTGCTCAACAGCTCAATCCCTTTACGGATACGTGCCAGTGATTCGTCCTTACCCAGCACATCCATGATCTCCGTCGCGCCGGCGGGGGTCATCTGCTTGCCGGAAACTGCGGTGCGGATCGGCCACATGACAAAGCCGGTCTTACAGCCCTTCTCCTCCACATACTTCGCGAGTGCCGCATACAATGCGTCATTGCTGTAATCCTCCTGCGCCTCAAGAATCGGAAGCACCTCGCCAAGCACTTCCAGGGAAGTCTCCGCGTTCGTCTTCATCTTCTTGTGCGTGTACATCGCCACATCATACTCCGGCAGCGCATCGAAGAAATCGATCTGCTCCGCGATGTCCGGGAAAATCTCGATTCGGGTCTTGATCATATTTGCAATCTTTTTCAGATCCAGATCCTTCTTGATCGTCTGGCGGATATACGGCTCTGCCATCGCAAAGAAACGGTCAAAATCCATCGTCTTTAAATATTCGCCATTCATCCATTTCAGCTTCGTCACATCAAATACCGCCGGGGACTTGCTGATATTGTGGTAGTCAAATGCCTTTACCAGCTCTTCCAGAGAGAAAATCTCCTGGTTGTCAACCGGTGACCAGCCAAGCAGTGCCACATAGTTGACCACGGCCTCTGCCACAAAGCCCTGATCGATCAGATCCTCGAAGGAAGAATGACCGCTGCGCTTGGACAGCTTCTTGTGAAATTCATCCGTAATCAGCGGACAGTGCACATAGACCGGAACCTCCCAGCCAAATGCGTCGTACAGACGGTTATATTTGGGGGATGAGGACAGATATTCATTACCTCTCACCACGTGTGTAATGCTCATCAGATGATCGTCCACCACATTTGCGAAATTGTAGGTCGGATAACCATCTGATTTGATCAGAACCATGTCGTCCAGCTCGGAATTGTCTACGGTGATATCTCCATAAATATCATCATGGAAGGTAGTCGTCCCCTCCGTCGGGTTGTTCTGGCGGATGACATAAGGCATACCTGCTGCCAAATTCGCCTCGACCTCCTCCTTCGACAGATGCAGACAATGCTTGTCATAGGTCATAATCTCTTCGCCGTTGACCGTCTTCTTCAAGGAATCCAGACGCTCCTGCGTACAGAAACAATAATATGCCTCGCCCTTGTCGATCAGCTTCTTCGCATACTCCAGATAAATCCCGGATGCCTGACGCTCGCTCTGCACGTAGGGACCGCAGCCGCCATCCTTATCCGGACCTTCATCATGAATCAAACCGGTCTCCTCCAGCGTGCGGTAAATGATCTCCGTCGCGCCTTCCACAAAGCGCTCCTGGTCGGTATCCTCGATACGAAGCAGGAAATCGCCGCCCTCATGCTTCGCAATCAGGTATGCGTACAATGCTGTTCTTAAATTTCCTACATGCATCCGCCCGGTCGGGCTCGGTGCATATCTTGTTCTGATCTTAGCCATATTAAACAATCTCCTTGATGATTACTATTTGATTCTCGTTGTGAAATCCTATTATAACCCTGTCCGTCCGAAAATGGAAGTAGCAATCACCACTTCAGCTGATAATTTCCATCTCCATCTCCGCACACGGCTGCCGAAAACAGCACTTTCGCCGCCTCGGTCAGATAAGCGGTATCCTTGCTGCCTGCAGTCTCATAGTTGGAATGCATGGCAATCTGCGGAAGACCGATATCCACGGTATTCAAAGCGACCTGATTGCCGGAAATATTGCCAAGGGTCGAGCCTCCCAGCATATCGGAGCGATTGTGGAAGGTCTGGAACGGAACCTCTGCCTTTGCACACAGTGCCTTGAAAATCGCGCCGGAAACTGCATCAGTCGTATATTTCTGGTTGGCACTGTATTTGATCACGATTCCTTCATTCATATAGGGACGGTTGGTCGGATCGGCCTTGTCCGGCTGATTCGGATGGATTCCATGCGCATTGTCCGCAGACACCATGAAGCTGGATGCCAGAGCCGTCATATACTCCTCCTCGCTGCGCCCCATGGCCGCATTGATCCGGTGCAGCACATCCTTTAAGAACGTGGAAGCCGCGCCCTGCTTGGTTCCGCTTCCCACCTCTTCATTGTCCATCACGCAGTGAACTGCCACACTGTCCTTCGGTTCCGCTGCCAGAAGTCCCTTCAGAGAAGCAAATGCACACTGCAGATCATCGAGGTGCGGGCTTGCGATGAACTCGCCGTTCAGGCCCAGAATCGTGCCCTTCATGCGATTATATAAGAAGAGATCCGTGTCCAGAATATCCTCCGGCTTCACGTCCGCCTCCTTGGCGATCAGGCGCAGGAAGCTTCCCTTTACGTTCTCGCCGCTCTCCGCGGAAAACAGCGGAAGCATATCCTTCTGCGCGTTAAATTCATAGCCTTCATTGACCTGACGGTTCATATGGATCGCCAGATTCGGGATGATCATCAGATCCCGGTCCACCTTGATCAGCTTCGTCTTCACTCCCTCCGGGGTACGCACCACGATGCGGCCTGCCACGGAAAGCGGACGGTCCAGCCATGGAGAACAGAGCATGCCGCCATATTTCTCCACGTTCAGCTTCACATATTTCTTCTCGACTTCGATCTCCGCGTTCGCCTTGATCTTAAATACCGGCGAATCACTGTGACTCGCCATGATCTGAAAGCCCGCAAAATCCTTCTTCGGAATCCGGAATGCGATGATCGCAGAATCATTGCGCGTCACATAATATCCCTGCCCCGCTTCCAGGCTCCACTTGCAGCCCTCCAGCAGACGCGTAAATCCTGCCGCCTCCAGCATCTCCTTCTGATTGGCAACCGCATGAAAGCTGCTGGGACTCTCGTCCAGAAATTTCAAAAGCTCCTGATTAATTGTATCAAACGAAAAATTCTTTTCACTCATGATCCTTTTGCTCCTTTTGTATGATAACTTTCATTGTAGCATAGTTCGTCCAAAAAAGGAATCATCCCTGCATATATTGGTCCATGGCATCGGCCACCAGTTTCGAGTAGGCTGTTGCCTCCACCACGGTCTTGGCACCCAGCACCACATCGCCCGCCGCGAAGATGCCCGGGTGAGTGGTCTCGCCGAAGCTGTTGGTCATCAGCAGACCATTTTCAGACGCTTTCAGCCCCTCGGTGGTGTTGACCAGCTTGCTCTTCGGTCCCTGGCTGACCGAGATGATCACGCTGTCCGCCTGAACCTGAATCCGCTCATCCGACATTCCGGTTTTGCTGCCCTCTTCATCGAACAGCACCTTCTGAAACACAATGCCCTCATCGTTAATCTCCACCGGCTGCATGGCAAATTCCATCTGTGCTCCGTCCAGCTTCGCATAGGTTGTCTCGTGCTGGCTCGCCTGACTGGTCAGGCCGCGGGCATACATCGTCACGTTACGGGAACCCTTGCGCAGCGCAGTCCGCGCCACGTCCATAGCCGAATTTCCCATGCCGATGATCGCAACCTGTCCGCCCAGCTCATAGGCATCCGGATTCGCCAGATAATCGATCGCAAAATGTACATGTCCCAGGGATTCCCCCTTGATTCCCAGAGTCTTGGGCCTCCACACACCCGTTCCGATGAAAATGCTCTCGTATCCATCGCGAAACAGATCCTTAATCTCCAGCGCGCCGCCGATGGCCGTATTCGGACGAATCTTGATGCCGATCTCACGCAGTTTCTTCTTGTAGCGCTCCAGGATCGTCTTCGGCAGACGGAAATCCGGAATTCCGTACTGCAAAACGCCGCCGATCTTGTCCTTCGCATCAAAGATCGTCACGCTGTAGCCCTTCTTGGTCAGCATAATGGCGATCGTGATGCCCGCCGGCCCGGCTCCGATGACGGCCACCTTCTTTCCGTTCTTCGGCTCGCACGGAATCTGCATTTTATCAAAATAAGTATCCGAGACATAATGCTCAATACTGCTGATGTGCACCGGTTCGCCCTTGCGTCCCAGCACACAATGTCCCTCGCACTGATTTTCATGATTGCACACAAGCGCGCAGATCATGGACATCGGATTGTTCGCAAACAGCATTTCGCCTGCTTCATTTAAATTCCCCGCTTTAAAGGCCTGGATCATCATCGGAATCGGGGTATGGATCGGACAACCTTTCATACACATCGGATTCTTACAATTCAGACAACGGTTTGCTTCATCAATTACATGGACTGCCATCGCTCTATTCCTCCCAGATTTTACGGATTGTGGTTTTATCAGTTTTCTCACTGCCATCATACTATAGAAGTATTTTGTATACAAGGAAAGTTAAAAATGCAACGAGTATTCTTGAATTTAGTACAAAAAGGAGCGTTGCTCCATGACCGAAAACCGGTCATTTCACAACACTCCCATTGCTTTTTTTCAAAATCCGCGTCAGCATCACCGCCGCCGCGATCGACAGCACGAATTCTGCTGTAAACTGTGCATAAGCAAGTCCATACAGTGGAAACAGTGCATTCAGTAAGAAGAGTACCGGAATTTCCAGGATGATCTTCCGGAGAATGGCGAAGGCCAGCGCTGCACGTCCCATGCCGACCGCCTGGAATACGCCGACGGCCAGGAAATCCATACACATGAAGGGCAGACACAGGCAGAAGCCGCGCAGGAAGCGGGTTCCGTATCCGATAACCGCTTCATTTCTCATAAAGGAATAAATGATCGGATTCGCTCCGACAAAGAAGAGAATCAGCACCAGTGTCATCGCCGGAATGATAATCTTCAGCGTGAACATAATGGCTTCCTTCATTCGCTTGAAATTTCCACTGGCATAATTGTAGCTGACCAGAGGCATGATGCCCTGGGCAAATCCGAGCGTAATCTGCATGGGCACCATATTGATCTTCTGGGCGATCCCCATGGCTGCCACCGGATCTGAGCCGTAAGAGGCCGTAAAATTGTTGAGAATCGTCATGCCGGTTACATTCAGCAGGTTCTGGATCGAAGCCGGAATCCCGACGCCGAAGATCCCCAGCATAATCGTTTTTTGAAAACCAAATTTTTTCGGGGAAATACACACCACCGTGCTCTTCCTGCGCACAAACAACAACATAAGGAAATATCCGCAGGCTACGCAGTTCGAGATAAAGGTCGCAAGACCGGCTCCGGCTGCTCCCATATTCAGTCCCCATGGCAGAATGAAGAACGGATCCAGAATCATATTCAGGATACAGCCGCTCATCGTTCCAATGCTGGCATGCAGCGCCGAGCCCTCCGCCCGCACCAAATAGGCCATGACTACATTCAGAATCGCCGGTGTGGCACCGCACATGACGGTCCATTTCAAATAGGAATATGTCGCCTGTGAAGTCTCAGCATCTGCGCCGAGCACCCCCAGCAGCGGCTGGCGGAAGGTGATGCAGAGTGCAGAGAACAGCAGTCCGCAGAACACGGCACCGTAGAAGCCAAAGGCCGAGCTGCGTTTCACCACCTCGTAATCCTTACTGCCCAATGCGCGGCTCATCATGCTGGAACTTCCCACGCCAAAGAGATTGTTGATCGCATTGAAAGCCAGAAGCACCGGTGCCGCCAGCGTAACCGCCGCATTCTGCACCGGGTTATTCAGCATTCCCACAAAATAGGTATCCGCCAAATTGTATAAAACCATAACCAGAGAGCTCAGCACCGTAGGGATCGCAAGCTGCATGACCGCCTTCGGTACCGGCATCTTTTCAAATAAAATTGTCTTTTGATTGTCCGCCAAATCTTTTCTCCTCCTGTAAAGCTGTCTTACTATTCTAACACAATTTAAGGAGGATAACAAGGCGCAACCAGATCAACAACTGTCACTTTGGGCGGATTACGCAGTCTTATTTATCAATCCGGAACCCATAATAAGCATTCATTCCATGCTCATGAATATCCAGACCATCCAGCTGTTCCTGATCGGTCACGCGAAGGCCAAGCGTCTTATCGATGATCTTAAACACGATGAACATGCACGCGCCGGTCCAGGCCAGCACCGATGCGACACCGATGAGCTGAACAAGAAGCTGACTTGCACCGCCGCCGTAGAACAGGCCGGCGATCTCATTGCCCGGTGCTGTCGGGGCTGCAAAGAGGCCGACTGCGATCGTGCCCCAGATCCCATTGCAGCAATGAACGGCAACCGCACCAACCGGGTCATCCACATGGATCACATAATCACAGAACCATACACCGAAGACAACCAGCACACCCGCTACGATTCCGATGAAAAATGCGCCCAGAGCGTCCGTTACATCGCAGCCTGCGGTGATTGCCACCAGTCCGGCCAGGGAGGCATTCAGACACATGGAAACATCCGGTTTGCCATATTTGATCCAGGTGAAAATCATGCAGGTGACCGTTGCCACCGCCGGAGCGATCGTTGTGGTTGCGAAGATGGATGCCAGCTGCGGACCGGAGGTTGCGGCAGCGCCATTAAAGCCATACCAGCCAAACCACAGGATGAACACGCCAAGTGCACCAATGACGACATTGTGTCCCGGAATCGCATTTGGGGTTCCGTCCGCATTGTATTTGCCAAGACGCGGTCCGAGAAGCCATGCGCCGATCAGTGCGGAGAAGCCGCCTACCATATGGATGGCGCAGGAACCGGCGAAATCGTGAAATCCCATGGCGGACAGCCAGCCGCCACCCCAGATCCAGTGTGCCTCGATCGGGTAAACCACCGCAGAAATGACTGCGGAATATACACAGTAAGAAATAAATTTGGTTCGCTCTGCCATGGCACCGGACACGATGGTCGCGGTGGTCGCACAGAACACCAGGTTGAATACGAAATTGGACCAGTCAAAATTTGCATAGTCTGTGACGATTCCCAGAGTCGGGATTCCGATGAATCCGCCCAGTGCGTCCTCGCCCAGCAGGATACCAAATCCAAGAAACATGAATACCACCGTGCCGATACAGAAATCCATCAGATTCTTCATAATAATGTTGCCGGCGTTCTTCGCTCTCGTGAATCCGGTCTCAACCATCGCAAAACCAGCCTGCATAAAGAATACCAGTGCAGCGCCAATCAAAAACCATATACCAAATACCTCGCTTAAAATCGCTTCCATAATCGTGACCTCCTCATATAGTGTAAAAGCCTTACTCATACAACCTCCCATTCCAGCCGATGTTGGCAGAATCAGCCGGGTGTCATCGGACGACGTGGGGGAAGTCCGAATCTGCGGTTATCAAATACCAGATACAAAGAAGGGGAGGTAACGATCCATTGAGCGGACCGTTATCTCCCTTGATAACCAGGTAATCTGTATGAAATTGGGGCAAAGCCAGAATCTACAGTGCGGTCTCGCCGCGCTCGCCGGTACGGATACGAACCGCATCCTGTACGTCGTAAATGAAAATCTTGCCGTCGCCGTAATTGCCGGTGGTGATTTCATTGACCACACGTGCTACGATGTCCTCGGCGGTAGCTTCGGCAACGACCGTCTCTACCTTAACCTTCGGAAGCAGGTTCACCATGTACTCGGTTCCGCGGTACATCTGCTTGTAGCCCTTCTGATTACCATAACCCATGATGTTGCTGATCATGATACCATTCGCCTTGCAGCCTTCCAGAATCCCCTTCAGGTCCTCCAGCTTCTCCGGCTTGATGATGATTTCCAACTTTTTCATACAGCCTTCCTCCTCGTTCTATTTTCCTCTGAGTCATACCTCAAATGAAAGGACCACACCCCGCCGCCGCGTGGGGGAGCTGCTGCGGGGCGTGTTTTGAAGGAACAAAAGAAGGGCGTCTCTACTGTTGAAGTAGAACGCCCTTGTCCTTTGCATTTAAGATATGTGTTTATTATAAACATTATTTTTCAAAAGTCAATAATATTTCTTGCACATTTATAAAATGTCATCTATAATATACTGTATACAAAATAATTGAAAAAAACAATCTCAGGAGTACCATTATGATTAAACACCTTGGACTGAAAGCTTATGGCAAGATCAATCTGGGACTGGATGTGCTACGCAGACGCGAGGACGGCTATCACGAAGTCCGCATGATTATGCAGACGGTCGGTATTTTTGACCGTGTCGATCTGATCTGGAAGGCAGAGCCCGGCATCCAGGTAGAGACCAATCTCTACTACCTCCCTACCAATGAAAATAATCTGGTATACAAGGCGGCGAACCTTCTTATGAGTGAATTTCATGTCAAGGAGGGACTCACGATCCGTCTGAAGAAATTCATTCCGGTAGCCGCAGGCATGGCAGGCGGAAGCAGTGATGCGGCCGCGGTGCTGTTCGGAGTCAACAAGATGTTTCAGCTTGGACTTACCACAAAGCAGCTCATGGAACGCGGCGTCAAAATCGGCGCGGACGTTCCCTACTGCATCCTGCGCGGAACGGCTCTTTCCGAGGGGATCGGAGAGATCTTGACTCCGCTTCCGCCGATGCCGCAGTGCCAGGTTCTGATCGCCAAACCAGCTATCAGCGTTTCCACCAAATTCGTATACGAGAACCTGCACGCCAATGATCTGCGGCCCGATGAACATCCGGACATCGACGGAATCATCGCGGCGATCCACAGAAAAGACATCTACGGCGTGAGCGGCAAGCTGGGCAATGTGCTGGAGACCGTTACCGTCCGGGAATATCCCATTATTCAGGAGATCAAGGATAAGCTGCTGGAGCACGGTGCCATCGGTTCCCTGATGAGCGGCAGCGGCCCCACCGTCTTTGGACTTTTTACCAATCCGCACGCGGCGCAGACGGCATACGAGGCCATGCGTTTCGGCGAGGATTCCAAATTGGCAAAGCAGGTTTATTTGACAAATTTTTACAATCAGAAGGAGAATTTTCATGGAGCATGAATTGAAGGTTAATATGAATGAATATCTGCCGCTGCGCGATGTGGTGTTCAACACCCTGCGCCAGGCCATCTTAAAAGGAGAACTGGAACCAGGCGAGCGTCTGATGGAGATTCAGCTTGCCGACCGTCTCGGTGTCAGCCGTACCCCCATCCGCGAAGCGATCCGCAAGCTGGAGCTGGAAGGACTGGTTTTGATGATTCCGCGCAAAGGTGCCGAGGTGGCAAAGATTTCCGAAAAGAGTCTGCGGGATGTGCTGGAGGTTCGCCGTTCTTTAGAAGAACTGGCGATTGAGCTTGCCTGCCAGCGTATGACCGAGGACGATATCAATGCGCTGGAAGCCGCACAGGCCGCCTTCAAGACTGCCGTAAACGCGGGCGATGCCATGAATATCGCCGAGACCGACGAACATTATCACGACATCATCTACAATGGCACCGGCAACAACCGCCTGGTGCAGATCTTAAACAACCTGCGCGAGCAGATGTACCGCTACCGGCTGGAATACATCAAGGATGCCGACAAACGGCAGATTCTGGTGGTGGAACACGAGCACATCTTAAAAGCGCTCCACCACCGCCACGTGGCCGAAGCCAAGACCGCGATCCGCGAGCACATTGACAACCAGGAGATCACGGTTTCCAGGAATATCAAAGAACAGCGGTAAAAAAACCACTAGATCTTCACGCGTTTTTCCCAATGGCTGAACATCACATAACAGCCCATGATCACCGCGCAGGCCATCCATCCTACCGGATAGCCCAGACTGACCACATAAATGCTTTCCGACAGGCGGGTTCCCACAAACAGATAAATCTGCCGCAGCACGACAAAGGAAGTCAGCATGATATACATTGGTGCCTTCGCATCTCCAAACCCGCGGAGGGACCCGGCCATCACCTGATTGAAACTGTTGAAGACCAGGAAAAAGGTATTCGTCCTCAAAAACAGCACCCCAAAGCGCAGCACCTCCGGGTCCTGGCTGAACAATCCGGTCACACGCTCCGCAAACGTCCACAGAATGACTCCCAGAAGAAACGTCAGACTCATGGAAAGTCCCACCGCAGTCCCTGCTCCCTGCTTCGCCCGCTTCATCTGCTTTGCGCCAACATTCTGACTGACAAAGGTGGTTGCCGCCTGTCCCATACTCTGAATCGGAAGGAACAAAAACTGATCCATCTTGCCGTAGCAGCTCCAGCCGGCCATACAGCTGGAACCGAAACTGTTGATATAAGACTGAACAAAAACATTGGAAAATGCCGTAACCGTCGACTGCACCCCGGCAGGAAGTCCGATCTCCATAATCTGCGCCATGATATCCCGGTCAATCATCAGCTCCTTCCAGACAAACCGGTAGACATCCCGGCTCTTCGTCAGCAGCACCAACACCAGAATCGCCGAGATCATCTGCGAGATAATGGTCGCGTAAGCCACACCCTCAATCCCTGCGTGCAGTACAATCACAAACAGAAGATCCAGAAAAATATTCAGCACGCTGGACAGGCACAAAAACATCAGCGGCCTGGTCGTATCCCCCACCGCCCTCAAAATTCCGCTTCCCATATTGTAGATCAGCAGTCCCGCAAGACCCGCAAAATAAATCCGCAGGTACGTCGTAGCCGACGCCATAACATCATCCGGCGTCCGCATAAACCGCAGCATCATCGGCACCGTCATCACACCAAACACGGACAGTGCCACACTGCTGATCAGGGTCACCGCCAACGTCGTCTCGATCGAGCGATGCAGCCGCACATCATCGTGCGCCCCATAATAATGGCTGATCACCACACCGGCACCAACCGAAAATCCATTAAAAAACAGCACCAGCATATTGATGATCGCCGTCGTCGAACCGACCGCGGCCAGTGCTTCCTTTCCAACAAAATTGCCGACAACCAGTACATCCACCGTATTGTACAGCAGCTGAAAAAAGTTGCCCATGATCAGCGGGACTGCGAAACAGGCGATCAGCTTCACGATCGATCCCTTCGTCATATCCACCGCTGTTGTTTTTTTCTTTCGTTGTCCCATAGTCTATTCCTCTGTTTCGTCCCCTTCTTCCTTCGGCATATAACGGTCAAAAATCCCCACCAGCATATACGAATTCACAAACGCAAACAGCGGGAAGCCGAACAAAAACAGCATGGACTGGAACACCGGGGCGATGAACAATGCCAGTGCCAGAAAGCCAAAATCGATGGCAAGCATCCCAATACTCTGGAAGAAATGGCGGATCGACATAAAAAATGCATTGAACAACGTCCGCTTAACCGGATTATAAAATCTGGCCTGAAGCGGGAACGCGAAGAGAACTATGCCGAGCCAGACCACACCGAACGCGATGAAAATCGCCAGCATAATCGTGCGGAACGTGGACTGCACATTCTGGACGCGCAGGAAAAAGTAAAGGTCAAAACCAATCACCGCACCCGCGGCCAGCAGAATCAGCCAGATCACGGTCGCCTGTTTGAAGTTGTCCTTAAAGGATTTGAAAAATGCCTTGACCGTGGAACCCTCCTCGTCACGCACCAGTTTCAGCGTCACATAGTAGACCGCCGTGGTGGAAGCTCCCGCCGTCACGATGGGAATACTACAGATCACCCACAAAATATTAAGAAGCATCACATCAAAAAACTTTCCAATAAACCGCCATACCGGATTGTCATAATTAAAAAAACCTGAAAACATTGTATTCTCCCTTCGGGTCGCGCGTATAATATCCGTTTCTATTATATCGAATTTCGAGATAATATGCTATACTTATTCTATCTTTCATGAAAGAAGGGTCTTGTTGCCATGAGAATTACAGAAGAATCTATGAAACAGCAGAATTCTGCTGCACCAAATCCCGAATCACAGCCGCAGCGCACCGAGCGGGAGAAACTGCACGCTATGAACCGCAAAGATCAGATCTGGTATATCTGGGCTTATTATAAATTCCATATTCTTGGCGCCCTGCTGGCCGTTGTGGTCCTGATCTGTACGGCGCAGACGCTGTACCGCAGCAGCTTTCAGACGGTGCTGCATGTGATTTACCTAAACAGCCGCTCGGAGGCACAGATTGATTTTACACCTCTGGAGCAGGATTTCGCCGCGTATCTGGAGCTTGGCCGCAAGGAGACCATCACCGCGGAGGAATCCTTTATCTCCTTCGGCAGCGAATCCACGGAATTCAGCTACGCCGCCATGGCAAAGATTTCTGCCATGACCGCAGCGCAGAGCCTCGATGTGCTGATCGGCGACACGGCCAGCACCGCTCATTATGCTTCGATGAACGGATTTCTGGATCTGGAAACTGCACTGTCCGGGCAGGAGCTTGCCCTGATCCGGGATCGCCTGTACTATGCCAAGGATGAGAATGGACAGGATTTTGCCTGTGCCATTGATTTGAGCGGAACGGCGTTTGCAGACGCTTCCCATCTGGCGCAGGATAAGCCTTTACTTGGCATCCTCGTCAATTCCAAACATACCGATACAGCCAGGGCTCTGATTTCGTATATTTTTGCCCGGTAGATTCTGCCTGTACTGCCTGTACTGCCGTCTCCGGCCAGAGCCTGCGAAACCCGAGCTTCTGCAAAATATGGTTGGAAGCCTCATTCTCCGAATCTGCGGAGGCGTACACGGGACAGCCGTATTCCTGATTGACATAACGCAAAATCAACTGACATGCCTCCTGCGCATAACCGCAGCCGCGGTACGGCTGAATAATGTGATACCCAAGCTCCAGGCGCATGTCGGGCGGCCCGGATGCCCCCGACTGATTCAGCGTCGCGCACGGCTCCGCCATCTCCATCGGCTCCGGCCACAGCACATCCGTGACCCCGGCCTTTCCCACAATCACCCCATCGGATTTTCTGACGATTGCCCACACTCCATATTCAAAGAATCGATACTGGCTGCGAATGTACGCTGCCAGCTTCTCCTTCGTGTGAAACACCGCGTCCGCCTCCGTTTCCTCCGGCTCCGCCGGAATCTGCACCGCATCCTCCACCGTAAATTCCCGCACACACAACCGCTCCGACGCTCCGATGATCCACGGAAGCCCCAGCTTTCGCATTACCACCCGTTCCAGATAACACGCATCCACCACATCCAGCGACTCCACCAGATACTCCGCCCCCGGAAAATCATGGTCACCGCCTTCCGTAAGCAAACCAATAAAGACCCTCCCCGCCGCCAAAGCAGCAGGAAGAGCCTCCTGTTCATCTGAGATCATGACCTGATATGCAGTTTCTTCCACGATTACCTTCCGTTCCCAGACCATATCCTTATCATCACTTTCTGATCAGCACTTCTCCGGCTCGTCATAAGTCTCACCAAAGGTATCGACCGTCATGCTCTTGATCTTCTGCTCTTTCAGCGGACGATCGCTGTAATCGGTGCGGACATCGGCGATCTTGTCCACCACATCCATACCCTCAACCACCTTGCCGAATGCAGCATAAGCGCCGTCCAGATGCGGAGCATCCTTGTGCATGATAAAGAACTGAGAGCCAGCCGAGTTCGGCATCATGGAACGTGCCATGGAGAGAACGCCTGCACTGTGCTTTAAGTCATTCTTGAAGCCGTTCTGAGCAAACTCGCCCTTGATGGAATATCCCGGGTCGCCGGTACCGGTACCCTGCGGGCAGCCGCCCTGGATCATGAAGCCATTGATCACTCTGTGGAAAATCAGTCCGTCATAATATCCCTTCTTTGCGAGACTGATAAAATTGTTAACGGTATTCGGTGCGATCTCCGGATATAATTCTGCGCGGATCACGCTGTTATCTTCCATGGTGATTGTGATTTCTGGATTTTTCATTGCTGTAAAATCTCCCTTCGGTTTTAATAATGCTATAATACCATTATCATGAAAAAAAAACAACCCGCCCTGACTGTTCTATCTGCGGCCAGCCCGCACCGCGATCAGCTGACCGGCGATGCTGACTGCGATCTCCGCCGGTGTCTCGGCGTGAATAGACAGCCCGATCGGCGTGGTGATTCTGGCGAGATCCTGGTCTGTGTACCCCATCTCCTTCAGCCGCGCAGATACTCCCGCCTTTTTCTTTGCACTGCCAATGACACCAATGTACGACACCGGTGTATCCATCATCTGTGCCTGCATGAGCATGTCATCCTTGTGCCCCCTGGTCATGATGCAGGCATAATCATGTTCCGTCACCTGCACATACTGACTGATCTTTAACGGGTCCACAAGGATCGTCCTCACGGCTCCGGGAAATAATTCTGGCTTGCAGAATTCCTCCCGATCCTCCAGCACCACGCACCGGAAATCAACCGCAGACAATACCGGAACAAGCGCCTGGGCCACATGTCCTCCGCCAAAGATATACACGGTCTCCGACTGTGTCAGCTTGTCACAGTAATACCGTTTTCCCTCGGACCGCATCTGCTCCTGTGCCGCTTCCCTGCTGTCCGCCCCCTCGCACAGAAGCATTTGTCCTCTTCCGCCTTCTGTGACATCGAGAAGCAGCCACGAATCGACTCCCCGCTGATAGCAGGCTTCGATCTGATCGGTCAGGCGGATGACTTCCTCATCGCCCGCAGCCAGGTACGTGAAATATACGCTCACGTCCCCTCCGCAGATCATCCCCAGATCCTGAATATCATTCTTGCGCAGGCAGAACGATTCCAGATGAGACTGCTTCGTCTCCAGAATATGTGCTGCGATCTGCTCTGCCCTGTGTTCCACGGCACCTCCGCCTATGGTTCCCCGGATCCGTCCCCTGCCGTTTACCAGCATGTGTGCACCGGTTCCGCGAGGTGTGGAGCCTGAGCTTGCCACAACTGTAACCATGACCGCCGGTGCTCCTCCTTCGATCGACTCCTTCAGCAGCCGAAATAATGTTCTCATATCAGTTTCCCTCTTTCCGTTTTACTTCTATCGCTTTTATAGATAAAAATCTCCAAAATACTTCTCAAAGATATGCTCCGCCGACCAGTCGAGTTCCTCTCTCATGCGTTGATAACGCCACACAAACTCGCTGCCGGCCTCTGTCAGTTCGCTTCTTCCTCCATCCTCGCCGCCGACCATTCGGTCGATCAGCCTCGTGGAGGTCCGTTTTTCTACGAACTTGATAATCTTCCACGCCTTCGTGTAGGACATATGCATCGCATTGCTTGCCTTCTGAAGCGACCCGGTCGCCCGCACCAGATCCATGAGCTGCAGGAACTGTTCATCACAGAGGATCTCATCTGTCGCAAACCGCAGCTCCATCTCCGGTCTGACCTTCTGGTGCCCTCTCGTGTCTCCTTCTGAGTAGGCAATCAGCTTTCGATAATCCTCCGGTGTGTCCGCATCCATGGTCACCGCCGGGTCGTCCACCGGACAGTTCAGAATCGTTTCGCCCGACGATTCGATCGCTCCGCGAAGTCCGCGTTCTCCCTGATAAGCCAGGATCGCCGGAAACAGCTGCTTCCCGATCAGCACCGGATGTCCGGATCTCCCGCCAAAGACAGGTCTCGCAAAGCCCGCGTCCAGCTCCTTCATCTTTTGATAGGTCGCATCCGATGCCGCAAACACGTCCACCGGAGTCAGCAGGATTTTGTCACACGTTCCCAACAGCTTCTCGATTCCGAGCTTTACCGAATCCAGCATCTGCGTCTCATAGAAGCGTTCGTTACACACGCAAATAACGCCCGTATTTTTTATATGCTCCTGCAATTTCGCGGCCCGATATCCTGTGACGACAACAACGGGATCCACCCCGGCCTTCTGCATCGCTGCGATGGTCTTTTTGATAAAGGTCGTTTTTCCTACCGGAAGCATCGGCTTGAAGCGCCCCATACGTGAAGAAGCACCCGCAGCCAGAATCACTCCACCTGTCTTTCCCATCTTGTTCTCCTCATCCTGTCATTCGGATAAGCCCGGCTTTACAGTTTACAGAGCAGGCTTACCCGAACGGATACATTCTCTTATCTGACAGCAGACCGCATCGCATCAAAACAGCAGATGTGAAATGAGTGCAATGATCGGTACTGCAATAACGGTTCTCACCACAAAGTGAAGAAGCAGATCCGTGAATTTGAGCGGGATTTTCGCTCCCAGCATTGCATTGCCGGCTTCCGTCATGAAGATGATCTGCATGATGGACAGCTCCACAACAAAGAATACACTCTGAAGTGCCACACCGCTGCTGACCGAGATAACCGGAAGACTGACCTCAATAAATCCAAGCAGTACCGCCGGTGCAATCTTTCCGGCATCTGGAAGTCCGAGCAGTCCAAGGATCGGAGCAATCGGCTTGCCAAGCCAGGTAAACAGTGGGGTCAGATGCACAATCGTCAGGGTCACAATCACGATCGGGATCATGTAGGCAATGATGCGCTGTGAAAATTTCAGAGCGCTGAACAGGCTGTCAAGAAATGCTTTTGCCGTGAACTGTCTGGATTTGATTGCCGCGGCATTCAGTGCGTTCTGGAATCTGGAACCGCCATCGTCTGTCTTCTCGCTCTGATCGGCCGGGCTGCTTCCATCGATATAGACATTTGGAACTCTGCTGATCGGCGGGATGCGCACCAGAATCACGGTCATCACAAACACCAGACCAAACGTCAAAGCCAGAAGTGTTCCGTACATATTTTCGATGCCGCCGATCGAACACAATACACCGATGTAGCCTACGGAAATCGTCGAGAAACAGGTCGCAGCAGCCACCGCTTCTCTCTGTGTATAGGTCTTATTCTCATAATACTGATCCGTCATGTAAACGCCTACTGCCGCACTGACCACATAGGAGGACAGGCAGTTCACCGCAGCCGCACCCGGCAGCTTTAACAGCGGACGCATCAGGCATTCCAGAATTCCGCCCACGAACTCCACAATACCGGATTTCAGGATAAAGACGATAAACCAGCCGCAGACCGACACGGTCAGCATAACCGTTCCCGCCAGCCCCAGAATCTGACCACCGATCTGTTCATTGGAAAAGATCGCTGCCGGAGGAAGCTGAAACCACACCGCTAATACCACAAAAAATGCCAGGGCGTAATGAATCAGCTTTGTATTCGTGTCCCCTTCATGAAGTCTGATACAAGTTGGATTCTTCAGAAACTTCGCCCCAATGATGGTTCCCATCAGGATTACCAGCGCGAGCAGTACCAGATATTTCAAATGGTCTCCAAGCGCCCCTTTGATCCATGAAACCATAATTACCACCGGTACTCTCGATCCATCTACCGGAATGAAATACAAAAACACACCGATGATACTCAGTACCGCAAATTTTATCATGTCCTTTGTTGTTGCCTTTTCCATACGTTTAACCTTCCTGGCTCACCCAAATTCGCCCTATGTATTTGCTTTTTTATCTTTTACCGATAAAGAAAATGCGTCAGCGCTGCCACAAGCGGCATCGCAATCACGGTTCTCACAAGAAAGATCTCGATTAATTTCCCCGCCTTCAGCGGAATCCGGCTGCTCAAAATCGCATTGCCCGCCTCTGAGAAAAAGATGATCTGCACAATGGAAAGCTGAACAATGAAGAACACCGTCTCCGCCGCCACCTTTCCTCCCGATACCAGAATGGTCGGCAGACTGATCTCCACGATTCCCACCAGAACAGACGGAGCTGCTGCCGCCGCATCCGGAATCCGCAAAAGCTGCAGCAGCGGAACGAGCGGATACCCCAGCCATTTAAACAGCGGAGTTTCATATACAAGCGTCAGCACCAGAATGACCAGCGGAATCATGACACCGATCGCCTTCTGCGCAAACATGACTGCCTGCAGAAAATTCTTGCGGAATGCATCCCAGGTAAAATCTTCCGACCGCTTCATTCCCGCCTGCGCCGCAAGGCGAACCCGCTCGGCAAAGGGAATCTTCTGATACACATGCTCCGGTCTTGTCCGGTCGATGCAGGTATCCTCGATCAGGCAGAGGGGAGGAATCCGGATCATGATCGCCGCCATGATCAGCACCAGCGTAAAACTGCTGATCAGCAGCACACCATACATATCCTCAATCCCGCCGATCGATGCCAGAACACCGATATAGCCCACACTGATCACGCTGAAATTCGTCACGACCGCACAGGCCTGTCTGGTCGTGTAGGTTTTGTTCTCATAATACTGCTCTGTAAAATAAACACCAACCGATGCCGATGACACAAAGGATGAGATCATATTGACCGCCGCTTCCCCCGGAAGCTTAAACAGCGGAAGCATCACCGGTTCCAGCAGCACGGACACGAACTCCACAATCCCCGACTTGATAATGAAGATCACCAAAGTTCCCGCCAAAGCGATGGTGATAAAGATCGTGGAAGCCATCCGGATGACCGATCCGCCGATCGCCGGATTCCTCACAAAAGACAGATTAACATCAAAACAGATCATAATGGTAAGCACAATGCCTGCCGCAAAAAAGATCTGTTTGACCAGTGGATCGCGTCTGTGATAGTCCACCATCGTATTCATTTGAAAAATCTTTGCTCCTGCCAGAGAACATGCCAGGAGCATTTCAGAAATGACTGCTACATAAGTTACCCGTTCTGCTGCCAGCCGCTTCAAAAAGTCAATTCCGTAAACCACCGGAATCTTCCCTCCTGTGATCGGAATAAAGAACAGAAGCACACCGATCAGGCTCAGCAGCAGAAACTTAACCATATTTTTTTCTTCTGTCACATTCACTGTTTCTCCCGATCCAATTTGAGGAAGGTATCCATCACGACACCTCTTGAAGCATACACCTTGTAATCGCGGTCGAATTCCTTCGGGGTATTCGCCATGATATAGTCAGACAAAATCTCCGCCACCTTCATAATGTTATATTCATTCAGCGGTTTTCCAATCAGGAATTCCTCTGCCTCACGCAGCTTTACCGGACGGACAGAGATCGCGCCGATCAAGATCCGTACCGACTTCACCTTGTCCTGCTCCATGGAGATTCCCAATGCCATATCGATTCGCGCGATGGTTACTTTCTTTCTTGTTCCCAGCTTCACAAAAGAACTCTTGAATTTCGGGAACGGCATGTGAATCCGGTAGATTGCTTCGTTGTAATCCAGGACCGTCTTGCCCGGGCGCTCGATCAGTTCTGTGATCGGGATCATGCGGGTTCCGTCTGGGCCAAGCGCCTCAATCACTGCATCATAGAGATACAGAACCGGGATCAGATCTCCTGCCGGAGATGCATTGCCCAGGTTGCCGCCGATCGTACCGTGATTGCGGATCTGAAGTGATCCGACATCCGAGGCAGCGTCCATCAAAGCCGGAAATTGTTCACGGATCACTTCATTGTGTTCCATCTCTGTCATCGTTGCGTATCCGCCGATCACAATTCCTGATCGGTTGGTCTCAATCCGTCTGAACTCATCCACAGCACCCAGATAGCAAAGCGCACCCGGCTTTGCCATACCAGAGTGGAGACGGATGATAAAATCTGTGCCGCCGCCCAGGAACTTGCTGTCCGGAGTCATTTTGCTCAGGCACTCTTTCACTTCTGAATATGATTTCGGTACATATGCTTCCATCTCTTATGCCTCCTCCGCTGAGCGTTTTACCGCCTTGATGATCTGTGTGTATCCGGAACACCGGCAGATATTTCCAGCCAGTGCATTTCGAATTTCCTGCTCAGTCGGGTGCGGGTTATGCATGAGAAGCGCCTTGGTCGACATGATCATGCCCGTCGTACAGTAACCGCACTGGATTGCCGTTTCCTCCACAAACATTCTCTGAATCCTGCACATCTCTCCGTTCTCTTCCAGTCCCTCGATGGTGATAACCTCTCTCCCCTCAAGCTGGCAGACGAGCGTCAGGCAGGAATGAACCGCCTCCCCATCGATGATCACGGTACAGGCTCCGCACTCTCCTTCTCCACATCCCTCTTTGGTTCCGGTCATGTGAAGGTCTTCTCTCAGAAGATCCAAAAGGCGCTTCTGAGGTTCCGCCTCAATCACTCTTTTCTTTCCATTTAATTTAAATGTCAGCTTCATCTCTTCGCCTCCTCACTTTTCTGATGCAAATATTCCATGATCACATCCGGCGTAATCGGAATGGTATCAATCTCACTGTCAAGGGCATCATTGACCGCCCCCATAACAGCTGCCGCAACCGGTGTATGGCAGACCTCTCCTATGGATTTTGCACCGTAAGGTCCCGGATCTCCGCCCTCTTCGATGAATTCCACCTTGACATTCGGTGCTTCCCAGGAATTGATCAGATGGTAATCCTTTAAGCTGCCGCTTGGCTTTCCGTTGCTGCGGGTCAGCACATGCTCGGTCAGCGCAGCACCACTTCCCATAATGACAGCGCCCTGGGTCTGTGCCCGACAGATCTCCGGGTTGATCGCTTTTCCGATATCATGGACAGCCAGGTAATCCACAATCCTGGTCATGCCTGTGTAAGTGTCGACCTCCACCTCTGCAAAATGAACGCCGCAGACGCCCGGATTGGACTCCGGTATGTAATCCTCACTCACGAACACTTCCTGTTTCAGACTCTGCATGGAGAAATCAAATACATCGCTCCACGTATAGTGCAGATCCGGATTGGTGCGGCTGTATACCACACGATCTTCGATGTAGAGATCTTCCTCTTTCTCACCCGAATAACGAGCCGTGCACTCGATGATGCTTGCAAGCATGGCCTCTGCACAGCGAATCGTCGTATTGCCGAGCACATAGGTGGTACGGCTTGAGAAGCATCCAAGATCCAGCGGTGTCACATCCGTATCGCCTTCCCCGATCTTTACCTGCTCCGGCATAACGCCAAGTGCCTCCGCCGCGATCATCTTCATCGCCATAACGGTACCACAGCCGTGATCATGAAGGGTCATGTTGCACAGGATCGTGCCGCTCTCGTTTAAGCTCATTGTCACACGTGCAAAATCGGTCTTGCCCGGGTAGAAGTTGTTGACATGTCCGCCTGCCGACACGCCCAGTCCCCTCAGATACCGTTTATTCGTTTCATTAAATTTGCGAACTTCTTCTTTTCTTCTGTTCCATTCAAAATGATCCCGGCCCTGCTCCAAAGCCTGTCTTATCTTGTAGTTGCCAAGTGAGACACCGCACATCAGGTCAATGTCATTCTCATGCATGACATTCTTCAGACGAAGCTCTACCGGGTCCATGTTCAGCCGTCTTGCCGCCACGTTCATGCTGTGTTCGAACATCACCGTCGCTTCCGGGCTCGTCCATCCGCGGAACGCACCGCTTACGATGGTATTGGTGATCACAGCTTTGCTGTGATAATGACAATATGGATACTTATAAGTACGGAACATTTTGTGTGCAACGGTTCTCGCATAGTTGATGGAATTGCCCAGGTATGCGCCTGCATCCAGGGTCAGATCGCAGTCTACATTCTGAAGCTGTCCGTCCTTTGTGAAATCCATCTCCGTCTCAAAATGCATCGGTGCACGGCTGTATGCGGAAATGATTGTCTCGCTTCGATTGTAAACCAGGCGTACCGGACGGTTCACGCGCATAGCCGCAGCCGCCGTCACCGGCTCAAGCACCCACTCCTGCTTACCGCCGAAGGAGCCGCCCATCGTCGTCTTGATGACACGGATCTTATTCGCATCCATATCGAATATGCCGCCTAACAGCGTCCGAATCCCGAATACTGCCTGATTCGGAGAGTATATGGTAAGCTGTCCGTCTTCTTTTCTATAATCTGCAACGCAGACATGGGTCTCCATGCAGATGTGGTTGATCCTGGAAAGATTCGCATTGGTCCTGACCTTGATCAGATCCTTCGTGTCCTGCTTCTCGCCCACGTCATGCGTGTAGTCGCCAAATACGGCTCCTTCCGGGAACACGTTGTCGATCTTGCCGGTCAAAGCTTCCTCTGTCGTCAGCGCATAGGGATACTCTTCGTATTCGACTTCAATCAGCTTCACGGCCTCACGCGCAGCTTCCTCCGTCTCCGCGATCACACCTGCAATCCGATCGCCGACAAAACGGACGTGGGTATTGAAAATGCATTCGTTATAGATCAGATCCTGTCTGAACTGAGTCAGATAACGGTTGTATTTCTTCGTGGTTGTGTTAAAGCAGTGCATGACATCCACTACGCCCGGATACTCCAGAGCTTTTGAACAATCCAGCTTCTTCACGATGCCGTGAGGGATTGTCGAAAACAACAAAGCCATATGGAGCATCCCCTGCAGTTCCATATCCCCTGCATATCTCAATCTTCCTGTTGCCTTTCCTACTGCGTCATGAATAGGATGGCTCTTTCCAACACATCTCATCTCAAACCTCCTGTTTTACTTATACCAGTTTGTTTTTCTCATATACCAATTTCGTTTTTAATATACACTTACAAGTGGTATATGTCAATATTTTTTGTCGTGAATAACGCTCCCATGTAAATCGTCCTTTTTCCGTTCATTTGGTATATATAAAAAGAGCAGGAGCCTTTTCAGCTCCCGCCCTGCATTCTTTTCATTATTCAGGTTTTATAATATTTTCTGATTACTTAGATATTTGTACTGATCTCCCGGATGATAGCTGCGGCAGTGCATGATGATGCGCTCATCATGTACAAAATAACTCTTGATCTGAAGAATCGGCGATCCCACCTCAACCTTTAAGTAAAGGGATGTATTATGCAGACAATTCAGTGCCTCTACCTCGTCATACGTCATGACACCGTGATCCGGCATATACTTCTGGATCAGCTGGTGCAGTCCCAGCTCATAGTCTTCGCTGGAAAGCCGCTCAAAAAATTCCGGATGAAAATAAATATCCTCATACGCATAGGGAATTCCCTGCTCCATGCGAATCCGGCGCATGCGCCAGTAAGGTCGCCCTTCCTCAATCTGCAATGCCCGATAACCATAGTTGCACTCGTCACCCGGTTTGCAGCTGATCAGCTTCACGTTGAGGTTCGATTTCCTGTCCGGCGAAGGATCCCAGATGCTGCGGCTCTTTTTGGTATCCGTGAGAAATGTTCCGCTCCCCATTCTCCGAATCAGGAGTCCCTCATACATCAGATCCTCCAGCGCTTTTCTTACCGTCATGCGGTTCACTTCATAATAAGCGGCCAGATCCCGTTCCGAAGGAATGGCCTTGTCCTTCTGAAATTCCCCCGAACGGATTCTGCCTAAAAGCGATTCCTTAATCATTGTATATTTTTTCTTCATTCCACCACTCCAATTGGTATACATTATTATTTTTATAGCATACCATTTTCAGCTGGTTTCGTCCAGTCTTATGCTTGAGGAATTCTTCTATGGTGATTGTATCATGAAAAAACACCACCTCTTATTTCAAAAACAGGGCCGATACATCCACTGCCTGATCAATCATCCCGACATCCAGCATAAAGTCCGCCGTCTTCTGAAGTCCTGCGATATCGCTGTCCTTCGTCTCGGTGCTGAAATCATAATACTCGTACATATCGCGCACCGCCTGCTCATCCAGATCCAGCGCCGCTGCCGCTTCCTTGATCGCCTCATCATTCTGCTCGTCCATGAACTTTGCGATATCTGCCTCCGCACTCTGGAAGGTTGCAATCACGTCCGGATTCTCCTGATAGAATTTGTCGGTCACGGCCACTGCAATGATGGCCTCGATCAGCCCCTCGCCGTCGGCGATCAGCTTGTAGCCTTCCTGATCTGCCTGGTATGCCGCTGCGCCTGCCAGCAGAGCCACATCCGCATTCTTGCTTGCCAGTGCGGTCTTGGAATCCGGGATGGTCATGTTCATGAAATTCACATCGTCTATGGTCATGCCTGCGGTTGCAAGATAGGCGGCCAGCAGCTCATGCAGATTGGTTCCGGCCGGTCCGACGATGGTTTTGCCCTTCAGGGATTCCGGTGTGGTCAGCGTCTCATCCGAGGTATACATGCGAAATGCCTTCGGGGAACGGCTGTACATATTCAGAATTTTGATATCCGCATCATTGGCCGCTGACAGGACGATGGAGCTTCCTCCTACCGCATAGAGAAACTGCACATCGCCGGATGCCAGTGCCTGCGTCTGGTCTGCGCCGGAGGTGATCTCCGCGTACGCTACCGAAATGCCGTCCTCGGCAAATGCCGTCTCAAAAAATTTGTTGTCCTGATCCACGATGGAAGGAATGTTGAGCGGAGAAGTCACATAGGTCATGGTGATCTTGTCCAGTCCCGAACCGCTCTTGCCTGCCCCGGCCTGTGTCTCTGCCCCGGTCTGTGTCTCCGCCTCGGTCTGTGTCTCTGCCTGTGCGCCCGCCTCGGCCGATGTCTCCGCCGCTGTCGCTGCCGCCGTATTGCTTCCACAGCCCGCCAGTAACATTGCACTCATGGTCATCGATGCCATGACTGTTAATAATTTTCTCATAGTCTTTTTTCTCCTCTTTCTTTTTACACTTGTTCTTCTATATCTTTCAGAATGTCCTGCTTCATTTTCAGAAGCCGTTCATCCATAAGATCCCGTTTCCCGTCTTCCTGTGCGATTCGATACTCCGAATGCACCCTTCCGTCCTTCATCACTACAATCTTATGTCCCAGAATCAATGCCTCATCGATGCTGTGGGTGACAAACAGAATGCTGCTTCCCTCTTCCCTCTGCACGCGGATCACCTCCCGCTGCATCTGTTCTCTGGTAAAATAATCCAGCGCGGCGAATGGCTCGTCCATCAGAATGAACGACGGCTCATACGCCAGCGCCCGGGCAATCGCAGTTCTCTGCTGCATGCCGCCCGACAGCTGCGCAGGATAAGCATGTTCAAAATCGGCCAGCCCAACCAGGCGGATCACGGACTCAAGCTTCGCCTCCATCCGCTCTCTGTCCGCTTCTCCCTGCCCGCTCTTCAAGCCAAATGCGACGTTTTCCTTCACATCCAGCCACGGCATCAGCCGCGGTTCCTGAAATACGAAGGCGGTTTTGTGCTGGCTGTGATACACCACCTCGCCGCTGTCGCAGCGTTCCAGCCCGCCCACCAGACGCAGAAGTGTCGTCTTGCCGCAGCCGCTTCGGCCGAGCAAAATGGTGATCTCCCCTGGCTCCAGGCATAAGTCAATGCCATTTAAAACCTCCAGCCGGCGCCGGTCTACTTCATAGCTTTTTTTCAGATTCCGCACTTCAATTCCATCCATTTTCCCCGGCTCCTTTCAGAAATTTTCGGATCGCAAGGGCAAAGATTTTGTCCGTCGCATACCCCACCACGCCGATGATCAGGATTCCGGCAATGACCTTATCCGTGCGGGACATCTGCTGCGCAAACAGGATCAGATGCCCGATTCCGCTGGAGGCCGCAACCATCTCCGCACCGATGATGGCGCGCCAGCTATAGCCCAGTCCGGTCCGCATGCCCACCAGAATATCCGGAATCGCGTGCGGAAGAATAACCTTTTGAAAGCACTTCCATCGACTGTAATCGAAGGAAACCGCCACCTCGATCAGCTTCTCGTCACAGCTCAAAAATCCCTTGACGATATTTAAATACATCGGGAAAAAAGACGCCAGAATGATGATGACAATCTTTGTCGTCTCACCGATTCCGCACCACAAAATCAGCAGCGGAATCATACTCAGCGGCGGAACATTGCGCAAAAACTGCACCAGCCATTCGTAATATTCCCGCACCCCCGGCAGCAGACTGCTGACCGCACCCAGAGCAAAGGCAAGCACGAACGCGATGAAAAAACCCTTCAAAACACGCTGTAAACTGATCCAGATATCCCGGAAAAGCTCTCCATTCAGAAACATTTTCCACAGGGTTTTCAACACTTTCTGCGGAGATGGAAGCACATATGCGTTGAAAATTCCGGTCTCACAGACCACAAACCAGAGCAGAATCAGGATCACAAGTCCGACCCCGATCTTGAAGTGTCTGCCCGCTTTTATACGTTTTCCGAACTGTTTGTCATTTCTTTTTTCACCTTTGTTCATCCTGTCAAACTCCATCCCCATTGTGGCAGCCGTCCTTGCAGAACAGCATCTCCACCAGACTTGCTCCCCGATCATCTCCCCGACGGAAATAGTTCCAGATCCTATGCTCCTCAGAAATACTGTCGATCCGTCCCGGCAGCCCGGCAAAATATCCCGGCGGAATCGGACTCGCCTCTATCGCTTCAACCGGAAGCTGCAATCCCAGCGCTTCCCGAAACTGGTTCCACGGAATAAATCGCGTGTCCTGTAATCGCAGGGCATTTCCCTCGTCTGCCAGAGACGCACAGGGCGTTGTAATGATTTTTTCTGCCCCGGCATAACGCGGCGTTTCACTAAGTTCGATCGCAATATGAATCAGGATCGGGTGAATATCTCCAAACACCAGCTCCGGGCCTTCAAACGCATGCTTTACCATCTGATAAGCCTTCGGACATCTGGCATCCACCACCGTGGCCGGTGTCACCCCCCACCCTGTGCCGGATGCCGCAGCTTCCCCTGTTTCCTGCACAAGCTTCCGATACTTCTCCCGCACGATCCCGCCCCAGTCGGCCTCCGCATCGATGCATTCATACTCCTTTTGTTTTAGTGCACGCCGGATTGCCTCATAACCATACATGGCTCTCGCAACCGGGTTAATCCAGATATAGCGCATCTAATTCTCCTGCGAAGCTTTATTTCATACCTTTTCAGTATGCTTTACGTCAGTTGATTATACCCACAGCCTTTTGCACTGTCAACCGAATACCGGCTTGTACAGAAACTTTCTCAATAACCATAATCCGGCAGCGGCAGCAAACTTCGCTCCAGAATACCCTTCATGTAAGCGATCGCCGTGCCGTAATTCGTCACCGGCACGCCGGCATCCTGCGCCGTCTTCATGCGCCAGCGGATCTCCCGCTCGTTCAGCATGCAGCCTCCGCAGTGAATGATCAGCGCATACTGCTCCAGCGCTTCCTTAAATTCGGTTCCGGAGCAGGTCTCATAGATCAGCTTTTTCCCGGTGAATTCGCCCAGCCACCGCGGCAGCTTTACCGTACCGATATCTGCGCACTGCCGATGATGCGTGCAGCCCTCGGCAATCAGGATCTTATCTCCATCCTGCAACTGGCTGATCCGCGCTGCGCCCTGCACCGCCAGGCGCAAAAAGCCCTTATATCTTGCCATCAGAATCGAGAAGGAGGTAAGCAGGATATCGTCCGGCGTATCCTGCGCCACCCGTTCAAATGCCTGGCTGTCCGTGATGACCAGCTTCGGTTTCACCGCACATCCGGCCAGGGTATCCTTCAGGCGGTCTTCTTTGATCACCACCGCCACGCCGTCCGCCTCCAGCACATCGCGGATCGTCTGCTGCTGCGGCAGGATCATTCTGCCCTTCGGTGCCGCGCTGTCGATCGGCGTCACCAGCACCACAAAATCGCCCGGATGGATCAGGTCGCCGCAGATTTTCAGACGCTCATTGCGAACCTGAACCGTGGAGCCAATCAGCTCTTTTAACTCCGTGATGTTGGTCTGGTTTTTCGCGCTGACGAAGATGGTGCGTGCCGTCTGAACCCGCACATCGATCCCGGTAGCCGGCGCTTTCCCTGTCGAGACCACCGGCCCCTCCGCAGCCTCCGCCAGCAGATCCGCCTTATTATACACAACCAGATACGGAATCTCCTTCTCCTCAAACAGCCGGATCAGCTCCTGCTCGCACCCGGTGATTCCCACTGTGCTGTCCACGCAGAGCAGCGCAATATCCGTCTTATTGAGCACCTGCTTCGTCTTTTTGACCCGCAGCTCGCCCAGCTCTCCTTCATCGTCGAAGCCCGGTGTGTCGATGATCAGCACCGGCCCAAGCGGCAGAAGCTCCATCGATTTTGACACCGGGTCCGTGGTGGTTCCCTTCACATCGCTGACCACCGCCAGATTCTGCCCGGTCACCGCATTGACCAGACTGCTCTTTCCCGCATTTCTTCTTCCAAAAAAACTGATGTGGATTCGCTCCGATCCTGGTGTATCATTTAAGCCCATGTTGTGATCCTCCTCATCTAAGTAAAATCTCCCCGCGCGCACACAACCTCGCGGCCGATCGCCGCCATCCGCTCCGTCAGATGCCGCAGACTCTCCGCCGCCTCATCCCCGGTGCACAACTTATTGTCATATAATGTATATTTCTTCCGCACATCCGTCGGCGACAAATTCGGCATAATGACATTCGCCCCGCACAGCATCGCTTTCTCCCGCCCGGATTCCATCAGCGTTCCCAGCGCCGTGGTGGCCGGAATGAGTGCGTGCGGCAGCATGATCCGGATCAGACTGACCAGAAACAAGGTCAGCTCCACGCTGCCCGCCGCCTGATCGCCAAGCGGCGTATCCTGATGCGGGATAAAGGGTCCGATCCCCACCATCTCCGGCTGGAGCTCCTGCAAAAACACCAGATCCTTCGCCAGATGTGCATTGGTCTGTCCCGGCGATCCCACCATAAAACCGCTTCCCGTCTGGAACCCCAGCTTTTTCAGCGTGTACAGACATTGTTTCCGATGCTCCAGATTAAGCTCCGCCGGATGCAATTTCCCGTAATGAACCGCATCCGCAGTCTCATGCCGAAGCAGGTACCGGTCGGCCCCGGCCGCGCGGAATGCCTGATAATCGGCCTCCTCATATTCTCCCAGCGACAGCGTCACCGCACACTGCGGATAGGCCTTCTTGATCTTCTTCACAAGCTCCGTCACGCGCCCTGCATGCGTTCCACGATACCACGGATCTTCGCCTCCTTGTAGCACAAAGGTCCGAAATCCCAACTGCCATCCTGCCTCGCAGCTGTCCAAAATCTCCTCCCCGGTCAGCCGGTAGCGCTCCGCCTTCTGGTTGCCGCAGCGGATCCCACAGTAATAACAATTATTTTTACAGTAATTGCTGACCTCAATCAGCCCCCGGATAAACACCTGATTGCCATACGTTTTTCGGCAAAGCTCCTCCGCCCGCTGTGCGGCCGCTTTCGTCAGCGCATCATCCCGCTCATCCAGAATCGTCTGATATTCCTCCGCACTCAGCCGATGCTCCGCCTCCAGCTTTTGAATCAGCTCATATCGATTTTTCACCAAAAAAATACCCTCCCGTCCGTCACCGGATAGAAGGGTACCTCAAAACCCAAAGGGCGCAAAACCCTCTGGGTAATCGTTTGAAGAAGGACCTTCCATCTCAAGTGGCGTTTCCAGTTTCGATGTCAGCAGCCTATTGCAATGATTTCTCATTTTATTGATATTGGTACAGTATAGCACATATGTGTCTGATATTCCAGTGCGATTATTCCTGCGTCCCCGAAATCGTCCCCGAAACCTGTGCTTCCAGAAACTCCGCCACCCGCTCTGCCACGGTCAGCCGGTAGTCTGAGAAGAAATGATCGGTTGGGAACGACAGCTCTTCCACCTTCACTCCGCCCGCAGCGAGAATCGCCTCCACCAGCGGTCCGCCATGATACTGCTTTGGCGTGCAGACATCCAGTGTTCCGGTAATACATAAAAGCGGTTTTCCTGCCAGCTTCCCGGCCACAGGCTCCAGGCGAAGCTGCTCACTGTACTGCTCCGCTTCGTCCTTCAGTGCTTCCCCGGTCACGCCGCGCAGCCACTGTGCACTCTCCTCAAGAACCTCCTGAAGCACCGCCGCTGCCTCTGCATTCTCCTCCGCGATCCGGCTGATTCTCCCGATGTCACACGGCATCAGCAGTACACCACCCCGGATCTCACTGCGCCGCGCCGTCAGCTGACCGCAGACATAGCCGCCCATACTGTGCCCCACCGCGTAGATCCGGGCTTTGTCAAACCCATACGTCTCATCCTTCAAAACAAAATCCAGTACCGTTTCCGCATCCTCAAGATCATTTCTCAGAGAATACGTTCCATCACTGCCCCAGTTTCCGCTGTAGTGAAAGGTCATCACGTGAAATCCCCTTCTCCGAAGCGTCTGTGCCAGATCGTAGTTCTGCTCGCACCCCGGAATCCCGTGAAGCAGGATCACCGTCGGATGCGGCCCATTGCCTGCTGCCGTATAGAGCGCGGAGAGAAGCTTTCCCCGCCTTCCTTCGATACAAATCCCATACAGATCCGGGCGGTGAGCGGCTGCACCATAATGTTTTTCCGTCACTTGTATCTTACAGTCCATATCAGCGCTCCTTTTCCGCATTCTGTCCCTTCTTGTACCAGTCTTTTCCGTACAATGCTCTGGTAACCAGCATGGACGCCACCGTGTCTCCGCAGGAGTTGACCAGTGTACAGCCCGCGTCAAAGAGCTGCGTCATCATCATCAGTACCGGCAAGGCGATCGCCGGAAAACCGAAGGAGGAGATAATCATGGTCTCCATCGCCGCTCCGCCTCCAGGCACAGAAGATACCGCCACAGAACCGCAAACCGCAATCACCAGCGCAAACGCATAATCTCCGATGCTGTTTAGCGGATGTCCAAACAAGGTGCAGCAAAGCACAATCTCATAAATCGTCGCAATGCACGCCCCATCCATGTGGCAGGTAGCGCCCACCGGAATCACCACAGAGCTTACCTCTCTCGGTACACCCAGCTTATCGCAGGCATCCATCTGAAGCGGCAGTGCCGCAGCCGAAGATCGCGTTCCCAGTGCCGTGAGCGCCGGTGTCAAAATGATTTTGAAGAAATTTTTCACGCCCCACGGACCTGCCGCCAGAAATGAATACAAACCAAGAAATACAAAAAAGTAAAGAATCGCCGCCGGATAATAAATCAGCAGACCTCTTCCGTAACTCTTTAAAAGATCCGCCCCATAGGTGCCCGTGAGGTTTGCAAAATAAGCCATCAGGCCGATCGGCGCCAGCTTCATCAGAAGCGATACCATTTTATAAAATACCAGTGACATATTGCCAAGCCATTCCGACACGGCCTTCCCTTTTTCTCCAAGGGTCGAGACGGTGACACCAAAAAATACCGTAAAAATAATCAGCGCCAGAATATGCTTCCTGGAAATCACATCTGTGAAATCACCGACCGTAAAGGTATTGACGATCTGATCGCCCACACTCGCCGCAGCGTTTTCAACAGCCACCTCCGCAGTCCCCATCTGAACCGAGGTATCCACGCCGAAGATATTCGTCACGATAAACATATAGACGCCTGCAATTCCTGCTGTCACGATGAAGATACCGATCGTCAGCCCCAAAAGCTTTCCGACCCTTCCGGTGTCCGCAATATTGGCAATCGAACTTGAGATGGAAAAGAAGATCAGCGGAACCAGCAATACAAACAGCATGTTCAGCCACATCTGACCGATCGGATACAGAAACGACGCACGCTCCCCCAATACCAGACCAATAACCGCTCCCAAAATGACAAACGCAATCAGAATCAGCGGCTCCCTGTATGACGATTTGACCTTCCCCTTCTGTGTACCCATAACCATTTCCTCCTTCGTATGATTTTCCCTTTCGGGCCCTCTTTTGTCTTACCCTCAGTATAGGAACTTTTGATTTCCCGTTCAATCAACGCTCATAGGATTGGCACTGTAATATTTTAAGGTGAAATTCGACACGGATTTTGACATTCCCCTCCTCTCATGATAAAATAATGGCATCATGTGTTTGTGGGGTAATGGTTCATGAAAATTAATTCTCCGTATTCGGATCAGGGAACGACCGAGCAGGGCGCCGCTCTTTATTCGACCACCGTCGAAGGGAAGCAGGGGCGTATTTTGTGTACGATTTATACTGCCGGCGGAAACGGGATGCACCCCGTATTGATTTTCACACACGGCTATCCCGGACATGAGAAGAATCTGGATCTGGCCCAGTCGCTTCGGCGCAGAGGCTTCAATTCGGTGATCTTTTATTACCGTGGCTGTTGGGGGAGTGAGGGTGTTTTTTCTTTTGAAGGAAGCATCGAAGATACCCGGTCGGTGCTGGATTTCGTGCTGTCCGACACCCGCTATCATTTTGATAAAAAGAATATTTTTTTCATCGGACACAGCCTTGGCTGCGTCACGGCCGCGCGCCTGATCGCGGAACATCCGGATGTGCGCGGCGGCGTATTTTTAGCTCCCTGTGATTTTGGGAAAATGTATCTGCTCGGCAAGGGCCGGCAAAATCCCGGACAGGATCTTGTCAGCACTATCGACGAGGGCATTCCTTTTGTCAACGGCACAGACAGTCCGACGCTGCTTCGGGAAATCAAAGAGCACCTCGATACCTTTTCCATCGAGCCTTACATCGCACAGCTGGTCTCGAAGCCGATTTTCTGGATCAGCGGCTCGGAGGACACCGTCGTTTCGGAACAGGCCGGTACCTCCTCCTTTATGCAAAAGCTCAGGCATTATCCGGGACATCTGGTCTGCTGGAAACGTGTTGCCTCCGACCATTATTTTTCCAACATGCGCACGCAGATTGCCATGGAGATGGCCAATTTCCTTCTGGAACACATTGACCACAACCGCGCACGCATCAATCACACTTCGTTTGAAGAAGATCTGACGCAGCTGATCCGGCAGGATCTGGCCTCCGTCACCCTGAGCCAGACCGCCGGCTATTTTCAGGTAAGTGTCCCTTATATCAGCGAACTGATTCATCAGATCACCGGCCACAATTTTACCGCACTTGTGCTCAAACTGCGCATGGAAGAAGCCGGACGCCTTCTGGATGAAAGCTCCCTCTCCCTGTCCGAAATATCGCAGCTGGTAGGGTATCAGGAATCCTCCTATTTTATGAAGGTCTTTAAAAAATACTATAACAGCACACCGACCCAATACAGAAACCGGGGAAAACAGCATTGATCTGTCTCCCCCGGTTTTATGTTTACAGTTTTATTTTTTCGTTTCCGTCTTTACGTTACACTTCCGTCATCCGAAATCCCTTTGCCTTCAAACACTGTTCCACGCCCTCACAGTCATCCGTGTGGAATACCATGACCGGCTTTGCGGACTCACGGTTGAAGGACAGGTAAATGTAATTGACATTGATATTGCTCTCCTGAAGTGCCATCAGAAGTTTGTTCAGGTTGCCAACCTCATCGGCCACTTCCACGCCAAGTACATTCGACAGCTTCGCCAGATAGCCATTCGCCACCAGAATCTCCTTCGCGCGCTCCGGCTCTGTGGAAATCATGCGCACGATACCAAATTCTGCACTGTCATTGGTGACGGATCCCAGGATATTGATCCCGGAATCGGCAAGCATGCTGGTGATATTCTGCATGGCGCCTTTTTTATTCTCTGCATAAATAGAAACCTGTTTTAACATAATTAATCTGATCCTCTCTTTTCCTCGATATTCCATGTTGTTGCTTTCTATTGTACGCGAAAATCTGAAAGTGTCAATGGCTCGTTTCCGTTTATTCGCCAAATTTACAATTCCTTACGCGTGAGGAATGTTGGTATAATCTGAAATTTCCCGGTTTATGGTGCACAGATCGGATACATTCAGATCATGCACATTGGCATGGCCGGTGATCCGCGCAAAGGTCTTAAGCTCCTCCAGCGAGCAGTTTAGGAAATTCGCCACGCGCAGAGCGGCAGCCTCCCCTTTCAGGCGGTTTCGCAGAGTCTCGTCCTGTGTCGCCACTCCGACCGGACAATTTCCGCTTCCGCAGATGCGATACTGCTGGCAGGCTGCGGCAACCATCGCCGCCGATGCGATCGCCACCGCGTCCGCTCCCATCGCCAGCGCCTTTGCAAAATCCGAGGACACGCGAAGCCCGCCGGTAATCACAAGCTGAATATCCGCGCCAACCGTATCCAGATATTTTCTGGCGCGATACAACGCATACACCGTCGGCACGCTGGTTGCATCCCGCACGAGCTTCGGACTTGCTCCCGTCGCGCCGCCGCGCCCGTCGATGGTGACAAAATCCGGCTCTGCGTAGACGCAGAACTCCAGATCCCGTTCAATCCGCCCCGCCGCGATCTTAATGCCGATCGGTCTCCCCCCGGATTCCTCTCGCAGGCGGGAAACCAGTGCTTTTAAATCCTCTTTGGACTGAATCTCCGCAAATTTTGACGGGCTGATCACGTCCTGTCCCATGGGTTTGTTTCGGATCTGACTGATCTCCGGTGTCACCTTGCCGCCCGGAAGATGACCGCCCATCCCCGGCTTGGTTCCCTGTCCAATCTTGATCTCAATCGCATCCGCATTCTGTAAATTTTCCTTTGTCACGCTGTATTTGTTCGGCACATATTCAAAAATATACTTGTCCGCAGCCGCCATCTCCTCCGGCAGGATTCCGCCTTCTCCGCTGCACATGGCCGATCCGGCCAGCGCGGTGCCCTTTGCCATGGCAACCTTGGTCTCCCTGGACAATGCGCCGAATGACATATGGGATATGTAGACCGGATTTTCCAGAATCATCGGCTTCTTCGCATGTTTGCCGATGATCGTCGTCGTGTCCACCGCGTCATGCTCCATCAGCGGCGGCGGATTCAGCTGTGCCCCCAGAATCAGGATATCGTCCCAGCCCGGCATCGGCATCTGCGTCCCCATCGCATCAATGATCGATTTGCCGCTGACCGCCATCTGATGAATCTCATTCATAAAACGGTAATTGGAATCCGTGCGGACATACTCTTTCGGATAGTCCAGATCCTGACAAGGTATCTGTGCCTCCTCCTCCTTCGGTTCCGCGTCCACACGATCAAACTGTGAGATTGGCTGCTGACAGACCGGACATTTCCCCGCCTCCGCCAGCGTCTTCCCCTGCTCTGCTTCATCAAAAACAAACCCGCAAATCCTGCATCTCCAAACTGCCATAAGCCCTCTCCTTTACCTGCATCCCACAAATATCAGTAACAGTTCCTGTTTTATAGTCTGATTATAACATGGGTTGTTTGGAAATGCCAGAGGCAAGTATCCTTTCATGCAGGAAGTTCTCCGGAAAATGAAGTTAATCCCACATCTGGTCAGTGGAAAGTCCTGCATTGCGGGGCGGATGCAATCATCGAATATGTTGAGGAGGCATAAAAGAGGGTGGAAGTACATTTCCCTTTTCAGAAAAAAGGGACTGGATTTGCTGAAACCACTTGAAATCAGTCAGAAATTTGTTTATAATAGAGATGTAAAAAGAGCAACCGCCCCTCTACAAGGGGTTGGCCTAATGATTAGATAGAAAATCCACCCGTTCAACGGCCAAGTTTACAAGGGTGGTTTTTCTATGCCCATTTCTGGGTCTTTATGTTCCAGTCCCTCTCAAATCAACCCTATTGTCCTTATTAAATTCGACCTTTTTTCATTATCCTGATTTACCCTTTTTCTCTCTTATTTCTCCATTCCTTTTCCCTTTTTTGCCGCCGAACTGGCGGCCTTTTGTTTTCTTTCCTCTTTCCCTTTTCAGAATTTTCCTTTTTTCTGTTTTTCCTTTTCCAGTTTTTCATTTTGAGCATTTTCCTTTTATTTTCAAGGTTTTTTCCTCTTTTGAGTCTGCTGATAAATGGTGGATTGAAGGGCAAAAGGGAGAAGAAAGAGAGAAATAAAAAAGAAGAGAAAGCAGGTGAATGTTTCTTTCCTGTTTTCTCTTCTTGAGCTTTACTTTGTTCTGGTGGGGCTTGTGGGCCGTATGTGGGCCGTATGTTTTCCGTGGGGAAGATTGGTCGAAAATACGGGGGATGGGAACAGCACCTGTTCCAGTCCCTCTCAAATCCACCCTTTTGTCCTTATTAAATTCGACCTTTTTTTATAATCCTGATTCACCTTTTTTCTCTCTTTCTTCTCCCTTTCCTTTCAACCTTTCAGCCGCCGACCTGGCGGCCTTTTGTTTTCTTTTCTCTTTCCCTTTTCAGCGTTTCCCTTTTTCTATTTTTCCTTTTCCAGTTTTTTCTTTTGAGAATTTTCCTTTTATTTTCAAGGTTTTTTCCTCTTTTGAATCTGCTGATAAATGGTGGATTGAAGGGCAAAAGGGAGAAGAACGAGAGAAATAAAAAAGAAGAGAAAGCAGGTGAATGTTTCTTTCCTGTTTTCTCTTCTTGAGCTTTACTTTGTTCTGGTGGGGCTTGTGTGCCGTATGTGGGCCGTATGTTTTCCGTGTGGAAGATTGGTGGAAAATACGGGGGATGGGAACAGCACCTGTTCCCGGAAGCTCTGCTTTTATTCACATTTTGTTCATAGTCCATTTAATAATTCACATTTAATTCAAAAAAGAGCCATGATTTCTTCATCTTTGTTTCCTATACTATAACCATAAACAACAAAGCTGCTTGTTGTTTATACAATGCTTATAAGATTTTTTTCATAATACTTGAGCTGGTAACGATGTTACCAGCTCTCCTCCCTTTTATCCCCTAAATTTCCCCTATCTGATACAAATATAAATCAAATACACCAGATACATGCCCAGCATGATTCCGCCCTCTGGACGGCTGATGCGCTGATGCGTGCGGCATAAAAACAGTGTGATCACACTGAACACCACCAGACAGAGTGCATCGATGACTGCCTGCGCGTTGACCGCGATCGGCTTCAGCGCGGAAGACAGGGCAAGAACCATCAGGATATTGAAAATGTTGGAGCCGATGACATTGCCAAGGGCCAGTCCGTTCTCACCTCTGCGGGCCGCCACGATGGAAGTAACCAGCTCCGGAAGTGAGGTCCCCAGCGCCACAACGGTCAGACCAACCAGCGTTTGACTTAAGCCGAAGGACAGCGCAATCTCACTGGCACTTTCTACCACCAGCTCACCGCCGCACACAATCGCCGCGATGCCGCCAACGATATAGATCACCGTGCGAATCGGGGAGAGCGCTTTGAATTCTTCCGTCGCCTGAACCCGGTTGATCAGCGCATCCCGTACCGTCAGAATCATAAATAACACAAACAGTCCCAGCAGGATCAGTGCCTCCGGCCGGCTCACGAACCGGTCGCGCACAATCATCAGAAACAGAAGCAGTGCCACACTGATGGACGCAAGGAAATCCCAGCGCAAACGCACGGCAAAAGGCCGAATCGCACCGCAGGCTCCCAAAACCACCAATAGGTTGAAAATATTCGATCCGATCACATTGCCTACCGCGATCTCATTGTTGCCCGCCAGCGATGCCGCTGTGCTGACAGCCAGCTCCGGCGCACTGGTTCCGAAGGCCACGATGGTCAGGCCGATGATAATGCTCGGCACGCGCAGCACCTTCGCCACGGACGAGCTGGCCTCCACAAAATAATCTGCACCCTTAATCAATAAAATAAATCCTGCAATCAATAACACATACACCATTACTCCCATGTTTTCCCTCTTTTCTTATGTTTTCTGCGTCATATTGGTTTTTTCGCTGCGGCACACAAAAAAGTGAGGCCCTTATTGCATCACAACGATACAATAAAAGTCTCGCTTATTATATGCGTACCGGATTCCTCCTAACCATCCTGTCGGATCGTACGGAATCGTGATGACGACAGCGCACAGCAAAAGAACTGCCAAGCTACTCCCCTTTATTAAGTTCCAGTATATTGATTTTTGAGAATCTTGTCAAGAAGGAAAATCAACCTGCGCGGACAACAGCCACAGTGCCAGCAGATTTGGAAAGGCCATCAGTCCATTCCAGAGGTCTGACAAAAGCCACACCAGCTCCAATTTGCAGACGCAGCCCGCAAACACAGCCGCCAGATACAGGCAGACATACCACCTGCCGCAGCCACTCCGCCCCATACGCCGCGTCAGATATTCCGCCGTCTGCGCTCCCAGATAATACCAGGCAATGATGGTCGCAAACGCGAAGGTTGCCATGGACCCGGAGACCAGAATCTTCCCCAGACTGCCCAGCTTCTGCGAAAAGCAGTAGGCCGTCAGCACCGCTCCGTCGCTCCCCGCCGGGATGCCGGACTCGCATTGGATGCACAGAATCACCAGTGCCGTCAGCGTACAGATCACGATCGTGTCAAAAAATACCTCAAACATCGCCCACATCCCCTGCTCCTCCGGGGTCGTGTGTTCCGCCGCACCGTGCAGCACAGCCAGACTTCCCAGGCCTGCTTCGTTTGAAAATACCCCGCGCGACACACCATACCGCACGCCCCGGCTCATCAGAAATCCGGCAATCCCGCCGCCTGCAGCCCCCGGCGACCATGCCTCTGTCCAGATGCGCCCAAACACCTCCGGAAGTACGCGCCGGCAGGAAATGATGACGATCAGAGCGCTGAGCAGATAGATTCCCGCCGACACCGGCACCAGCCGTTCCGTCACCCGCGCAATTCGTCCGACACCGCCCAGGATGATTACGGCGACCAGCAGCGTGATGACCATTCCGCTTGCAGGCAGCGGAATCCCTGCATCCGCCTCGAGGACGGTGCTTATCGCATTGGACTGCACCATGCTCCCCATGCCAAAGGATGCCGCGACGGCAAATACCGCATACAAGATGCCAAGCATCGGGCACCCCACACCGCGCTCCATATAGATCATCGGGCCGCACATCCACTGTCCGTCCGGCTTTCGATAGCGGTAACGCTGCCCCAGACTCGTCTCCGCATAGGCCGTCATCATGCCGACCAGCGCCGAGAGCCACATCCAGAACAGCGCCCCCGCTCCGCCTGCAGTCAGTGCCGTCGCCACGCCGACGATATTGCCCGTCCCGATCGTCGCAGCCAATGCCGTGCAGACAGACTGAAAGGGAGTGACCGCAGCCACTCCCTCATCCTTCGTATTCCACAGATTTCCCACCGTACGGCTCCACCACAGCGGCAGCCTCCGGATCTGAAATCCGCCGGACCGGATTGTAAACCACAGCCCGGTGCCAAGAAGCAGCACCATCGTCCACGGTCCCCACACTACATTATGAAGCTCCTGCGCTATCTGCATTCTGCATCACCCGCATATTCTCTGTTCCTGACGGTTTGATCTTCCCGTCACGGTTCTTCTATTTATATGCGCGATGGCCACATGGTATACAGGACTTAATTCAAACTTCCGTCCGGGCAAAGCCCATTGTTCACACCGTAAGCGTCATAGACCATGGAAAAATGATTCGCCGGTGCCTGTGCGATATAACATCTTCCGTCCCCATAGCTTCCATAGAGGCGCATGATCGTGATCATCTCCTCCCGCGGAATGGCAACGCAGCCGGAAGTGCTCTCCTTGTACGCGCCCTCGCAGTGAAGGAAAAGCGCCGAGCCCTTCTTGTGCACCGCATTGCGGTTGTAGCCGGCGTCGATTACGTAATCATAATAACCGGCGTAACCGGCACTTCCCACGCGCTCGCCGGACTTGCCCTGGTTCCGGGTCAAACGGTTCGAATCATTTTCCCACACATAGCTGTTGTCAACCTGGATATAGTTGGACGGAAAGCCCGCAAGCGCCTCGCTCTGTCCAAATGGGGTATTCATCTGGAACAGGCCGACCGGAGTCGTCTTATCTCCCTCCGTGCGGTTGTTGCTCATGCCGTTCTTGCCAAGATATCCCTGGGTATCCACGCGAAGCTCCCAGCCGCGCTCGCTCTTTTCGTAGGCGTAGACATTGCAGGCCGTCCCTCCGGTGCCCTCCACGACGACCAGTACGCCGGCCTCATCGGGAAGCACAAACTGTGCCGTATCAAATGACGTTTCCGGTGCCGCAGTCTGACTGCCGTCCGGGATCACCGGCCCCGGTCCCTGGTAGACCGTTACCGGCTGGCCGCTTTGCGCAGTACCGGCCTCTCCTGCCCCGCCCACAGCAATCACCGGCGAGGTAGTCGCCAGTGCAAATATCGTGTAGATTCCAAATATTGTTTTTATCATATGCAATCCTCCTGGCTCCATTCTACAATGGCAAAATTTTTGTGTCAATCTGTATTTCCAGTTCCACCCTTCTCGCATTTTTTTCTCAGATGTGGTAAAATAAAAAGGAATCAATACCTGATCGACAGAAAAGAGGTGCCTTATGCCCGGATTTACCACTCATTATATTTTAGGAATGAAAGCATACAATGATTTATCCAATAATCAGCTTAAATACGTCATTGCCAAATACCGCTGGCTCTACCAGCTCGGCCTGCAGGGCCCGGACATGTTCTTCTACAACATCCCGATCCTGCGGCATCAGGATTACCGCAATGTCGGTTCCTACATGCACGAACATCATATTCAAGACTTTTTCGCCTGTTATCTGCGCCGTCTCCAGACGATCAAGTCCAAGCAGCAGCGCGAGGAGGGGCTGGCGTATTTCTGCGGATATATCTGCCACTACATCGGCGACTCGATCTGCCATCCATATGTATACGGGCGAATCGGCTATGATGTCAAGCATCCCAGCAACCAGACCCACGGCCTGCACGCCGCTCTGGAAAACGACTTAGACGCGCTGCTGCTGATGAAATACAAAAAAAAGAAGCCGTCCCAGTTCAACCAGGCGGCGACGATCTGCCTAAACGGCATGGAGATGCAGTTCATCTCCCGTTTTCTTTCCGAATGCATCAATGAAGTCTATTATCCGCTGTCCTACAGCAACAACTTCCGGGTGACACCGCGGATGATTCACCGCTCCATCCTGGCACTCCGGTTTGGCTGCCGGACGCTGGCGGACCCCAACGGCTCCAAGCGCAACAAGATTGCCTTTGTCGAAAACCTGGTTCTCGGCAATTCCGTCGCCTCCACGAAGCTGGTCACCGATGAGGTGAGCGATCCGCGCAAGAGCATGAACTTAGACCATGAGACCTGGTGTAATCCCTGGGATCGCCGCCTTGCTTCCAAGGCGTCCTTCCCGGATCTGTTCCGCCAGTCTCTGATCAAATGCAACAACGTATACTCGATCATCAATGCGGAGATCGTCAACGCCATCGCCGCCGAGCCCGTGGACCTGCGCGGACTGTTAAACGAACTCGGAAGCTACTCCTACCACAGCGGGCTGCTGATAGAAGATTAACCGATTCCTTCTCTTTTCACACACCGGGGCCGGGTCATCCTTATCGGATGATCTGGTCCCCGTCTTTTGTACAATAATGCCGCTTCACACGCAGCCTGCGCATCCAGGACTTCGTCTCATCAGTCTTGAAGGCGCCGTCGGCATTGTCCCAGAGCCACTGCGGGGCCGGCCACAGGCAGATCTTGGGATCGATTGCCCTGTACACCTTCTCGCTCACACCGTCCTGTCCGTGATGTGCCATCTGCACAATATCGGATTTCAGCTTCTTCGCGCCCACATCCTCCAGGAGCAGGTTTCCGCTGACCGTGCCGAGATCTCCCAGAAACAGGATTGATGTCTCTCCCACCATCGCGCGGTACACCACGTCACTGTCATTGCCGTCATTGTCTCCCACATGCTCCGCATGCGGCTCATACCGGTCATTCAGCACTTCGATCTGCACGTCATCGACCGTGATGAGGTCTCCCTTTTTCACGATATCCAGCTTCTCCTGCGGCTGCGCATTCAGCGCCCGAATAATGGAATCCGCCGTTCCAAGCTCCGCCTCATCGTGCACCGCATACCACTCCACCGGCGCAAAATTATAATAATAGCGATCCACCGTAATGCCCGTATCCGTCCCCGCCTCTTCCTGACCCAGAAGATTCAGGAGTGCCCCCACGTGATCCGTGTGCGTATGGGTCAGAAGCCACGCGCTGACGTGACCGCCGCGGGCTCGGATCGCCTCCGCCAGATGATCGGCATCCTCCCAGCGGCCGCCGTCGATCACGATCAGACTGCCGTCTCTGGTCGCCAGCAGAAAGGACATCATCTGCCCCTTGGTCTGTGCCTGTAACATCAAAAGCTCGGCTCCGCCAAGAATCGGCTCCGCCTGGGCTTCTCCCCGCACGGCCTTCTCGCCCTCTGTCACCAGCTCTGCACCGGAACCATTCTTATGTAGTGTAAAACCGACTGCCACGACAAATACCACCACCAGCACCGCAGCGGCCAGTCCCGGCTTCCACCAGCCGCCCGGCCGTTTTCTTCTATAGCTTCGTCTCATATGAGATTCTCCTTATCCAATGTACCTGTGATCTGCTCTGCCTATTCTACCAGAGATTTCCCGGTTTGGGTAGAGAAAATGAAATTTGTGCTTGCTATTTTATTCCAGTCGTGATAGTATGTTCAATATAAATCAATTTTAATTATTTTTGAACATCCTGAGGAGGACATAATCAAATGCGTAATCAAACCGTATCGAAGAAATCGCTATTAGGGCAGGTTGATCCATGGACCACACTTCTGCCTTTTACCTGTATCCTTGCATTGTGTGCATGGTTTGTATTCAATCCCACGCAGTCCTCTGAGGTTCTGCAGCTCATCCGCACCTTTCTGGGCGATGAATTTGGAAGCTACTATCTGCTGATCGGCCTTGCCGTATTTGGCTGCTCCCTGTATCTGGCATTTTCCCGATACGGCAAGATCCGTCTCGGCGACATCGACAAGCCGGAGTATTCGAATTTTCGCTGGGGCACCATGATGTTCACCGCCGGGCTGGCTGCTGACATCCTGTTCTACTCCTGCTGCGAGTGGATGCTTTACGCCGCAGAGCCGCACATCAGCGAGATGGGCGCCATGCAGGACTGGGCCGCGACCTTCCCGCTCTTCCACTGGGGTCCGATTCCCTGGGGCTTCTACGTGATCCTGTCTGTGGCCTTCGGCTTCATGATTCACGTCCGCAAACGCGACAAGCAGAAATATTCCGAATCCTGCCGCGCCCTGCTCGGCGACCGCGTGGACGGTCTGGCCGGCAAGCTCATCGATCTGATCGCTGTCTTTGCGCTGATCGCCGGTACCGCCACCACGTTTTCCCTGGCAACCCCGCTGCTCTCCATGGCAATCAGCCGTGTGACCGGCATCCCGCAGACCACGATGCTCACGATCCTGATTCTGCTGGCCGTCTGCGCGATCTACACCTGTAGTGTTTACTTCGGCATGAAGGGCATTCAGCGCTCCGCCGCCTGCTGCACCTACCTGTTTTTCACACTGTTAGCTTATGTATTTTTCTTCGGCGGAGAAAGCCGCTTCATCGTCGAGACCGGCATCACCGCCCTCGGCAATCTGGTACAGAATTTCATCGGTCTCTCCACCTGGACCGACTCCATGCGCACCTCCTCCTTCCCGCAGAACTGGACGATCTTCTACTGGGCTTACTGGATGGTATGGTGTGTGGCGACTCCATTTTTCATCGGAGCCATCAGCAAGGGCCGCACGATCCGGCAGACGGTACTGGGCGGATATTTCTTCGGCCTGGCCGGAACCTTTACCTCCTTCATCATTATGGGAAACTACGGACTCGGACTGCAGATGCACGGTCGTCTGGATATCCTGTCCTCCTACGGCGCCAACGGCGACTTATACGGCTCCATCATCACGATTCTGGAACAGCTTCCGCTTTCCAAGCTGGTACTGATCCTGCTGGTGCTCTGCATGGTAACCTTTTACTCCACGTCCTTCGACTCCATCACGCTGGTGGCCGCCTCCTACACCTACAAGGCGCTGGCGCACAACGAGGAGCCGGACAAACGCGTGAAGCTGTTCTGGGCCATCTTCCTGATCCTGCTTCCGCTCGCCCTGATCTTCTCCGAGAACTCCATGGCGAACCTGCAGACCGTCTCGATCATAGCCGCCTTCCCGATCGGAATCATCATGGTTCTGATTATGGCGAGCTTCTTCAAGGATGCCAATGCGTATCTGAACGGACATTAAATGCAAAAAGCACCATCACTCAGCTTGATATAGCGAGTGATAGTGCTTTTCTTATTCTCATCTGCGATCTCCGCCTCAATTCAGTTCATGCCGCTCCATCTTCACCCGTACCTGCTTTCTAAAAAATCCCAAGCCGCAGTACAGCACATCCGAATATCCTTCCTCATACAGATCTGCATCATATCCCATCGCATGAATCTGTGCAAGAGCATCCTCAGCCCGTTTTTCCAGCTCCGCCCGCTTCTTCGCGGTCTTTAATTCCAGAATCACCGGTGTTTTGCTCAGCTCCGGGCTTCTGATTAGAATATCATATCGTCCATCTCCCGCCTCACGATTAGATTTCGTGATCCAGTTCATGTTTCTCAATATCCCCAGCAGGAATCCATGATAAAATGCCTCTTCTCCGTCCATGTAACTGATCGTCTTTTGCAACTGGTGTTCCAGTTCCCGTTCAAAGATCTCCACATCTCCATTTACCAGAGAAGAATATAATACCTGCAAATTCTCCTCTTTTACCTCATCGCGGAACCAGCTCATGATGGTATTTACATAGATGCTTCGCACCTCACGATTTGGCAAAGCAAAGGTGATATAGATGCTGTCCATCTCCATACGCCTGTCGCAGGCCTTGAGATACCCCGTGAAGAACAGGAAATTCCACAGATTATTTTCACTCTGATAAATATCGTCATACGTGATGTCTTCGTGAATCTGCTTCTCGATCGTCCCACCATTCACCAGCGCCTCAATCTCAGCTTTCACTGCCGGGTCTGCTCTGTATATCAGATCCCTCACGATACTGTTAGAACTGGTATTGCTCCATGCTGCGGTTGGAAACGAATTCTCATTAATACAAAGCCTCTCCATGAAATTAATCACACTCCACGGATTATAGACCTCTGTATTCCCAAACAGATAACCATCATACCATGATTTCATCGTATCCATATGATTTTCTCTATGATAAAATCCAAGCATGTCCTTCACTTCCTGCTCCTCGAAGCCAAAGTGTTCACTATACTCCTCGTTCATAATCGAAATCATCTTCAAATTATTAAGCCCGGTAAAAACAGACTCCCTGCTGATTCGAAGGCAGCCCGTAATGACTGCAAACTCCAGATACAGGTTCGTCTTCAAAGCCGATTCAAACAACGAACGAATAAACGCAATCATCTCATCATAAAACCCTGCATAATAGGCATTTTCCAGTGGCACATCATATTCATCAATCAGTATAATGGTTTTCTTCTGGTAATAATCCGACAAACATTTTGAAAGAAATGCAAGAGACTTTGCGTAATCGATTCTCTCCGCACGCCTTCCCCGGATTGCTTTAAATTTCTCCTTGTCCTCTTCCAGCATCCCCCCATCCTTCAGCACATAACTATGCCGGTCAAATTCATTAGCAATATCCTCCGCCATGCTCGCATATGCCATATCCCAATCAGGCTGCTTCGCTGATTTCAGAGTCAGCGTAATAACCGGATACTGCTGCTGTTCCCTGGTGTATGTCTTTCCCGCATCCATGATCTTCATGCCAGCAAACAGATCTGTGTAATCCTTTCCGTCCTGTGGCTTCTCGAAAAAATACTTCAGCATACTCATGTTCAGCGTTTTGCCAAAACGCCGCGGTCTTGTAAAAAGGTTCACCTTCCCCTTCTTATCCAGAAGTTCCTTGATCAACCATGTTTTATCCACATAATAGTATCCTTTTACAATCATATCCTGAAAATCGTCGATCCCAATCGGTAATGGTGTGTATGTCATCGCGCAGCCCTCCTTACACAAAAAAGCTATTATAGATATATTAACATCTACAACAGCTTTAATCAATCAGCACATTTAAAACGTTTTCTCAGTCAGAATTACATCATGTTGACTGACTGATGGCTGTTTGGCTGACTTGGATGATTTGTGTGTTAAATCTGAACCAGACCAGACCCCATCACACCATACATCTACATTTTAATATTTGGACTCTCCAATACGATTTCCCGATATTACTCACAGATTTAAAAATTAGATATCGCTGCCTGTCAGATCACCAGGCAGCCGTTCAGATATAACCCTTTAGTTCAAATGATACTTCTCAAGCATCTGCGCACAAAATTCCACGTCGTCATTCAGTCTCGCGATATCCGCAGTGAAACCATCTTTGATCATAGCATTCACCAGTGCAAGCATACGGGCACTGCCTTCAGCCCTGCCTTTTACCTCGCCTTCAGCCCTGCCCTTTACCTCACCTTCGGCTAAAGCCTCCGCTGCCCGATCATCCAGCATCTCCTGCATCGTCATATACGATTCCTCCAGTCTTCGGCTTTTCTTCAACGCCGCTACCTTCTGATTCAGCTTCCGAATCCGATCATCCTGCATCTCTTCCGCACACGCTTCCGTAGAATTTTCGATATACTTAAGAAAGTGGATCAGCTCCTGCGGAACTTCCTGCTTGTTCGTTC
>JAQUVX010000002.1 GCA_028693165.1 Lachnospiraceae bacterium
GTCAAAACTACGATAGACACAGAAAGTTAGTACGCTTTTCATAAAAATAAATAAGTCCCAGAAACTATTGATTTTTCAACGGTTTCTGGGATTTTCATCGTAATAAAGTGTCAAAGATGGGATTATATTACACGCTCTCGCGTGTGTCAAGCACTTTCTTCCCTTATTTACCTGTTTTTTTCGGCCTGTATGCAGGCTGTCCGGCTTTTGTTCACACGCCGCTTCCGGCATCTGCCGCGCAGTACCAGGAAGGGAATTCTGCCGCCGTTCGCTCCGCCATGCAGTGAATCTCCATGATCGCCATATTTTCATCATCGTCCAGCATCATCATGGCCTCTCCCATCGCTTCCGGAGCCAGCTCCTGAATCTCATAATAACCGTAGCGGTCCCCGCTGTGCAGGCGGTTCTTTTCCAGATCGATGACCAATACCCGGCGGGCACCGTTCTGAAATGCATGATGAATATTGCGGCGAAGCAGGCCATCCCACTCCGCGTCAGAACACCGCTCAATCAGGAAATAGGCTGTGCCGTCCTCCTTGATATGAGACTGCAGAATATCATAATTCCAGTGCAGATTTTCACTGTAATGCCACTGGGGAAGCTCTGTCTCATACTCCAGACTGACCAGCGTAAGCCCTCTGGCCAGCGCCGTCTGGCCTGCCTGCTGCCGGTCACGCGCCTCGATAATCGCCGCCACATGCTCCGGCGGATAGACTCCCATGCCGGCCTTCATCAGGGTTCCGGCGATGATCCGCACCATATTATAGAGGAAACCACTTCCGCTGATGCAAATCGTGATCATATCCTCTTCTTTTGTAATGTCCAGGCTGTACACCGTCCGCACCGTCTCCTCCGCCTGGGTACGCACCGTGCAGAAGCTCTTAAAATCGTGCTCTCCCACCAGATACTGCGCCGCCTGCCGCATGGCCTCCACATCCAGAGGCACGTAACAGAAATGCGAGTACAGCCGCTCCAGCGGCATGGCAATTTTTCGATTTAAAATTTTGTATTCATAAGTCTTTGTGCAGTTGGCCTTCCGCGGATGCCAGCTAAGCGGCACCTCCTCAGAGGACTGAATGCGGATATCGTCCGGAAGGCGCTGGTTCAATGCAAAGCAGATCTTGTCCGCAGGCATCCGGTTCTCCGTGTCAAACACCGCCACATTCCCTCTGGCATGAACACCAGAATCCGTTCTGCTGGCTCCGATCACCACGATCGGTTCCCGCATCAGGTCACTCAGCGTGCGGTTCAGCACCTCCTCGATGGTGACCCCGTTGGGCTGGAGCTGCCAGCCGCAGTAGTTGGTGCCGTCGTAGGCCACCACCAGTTTTACCCGTTTCATAACCTGCTCCTCTTTCTATTCATTTCAGAACGTCAAACCATTGCGCAGCACAAACACGACGACAAGATAGACTGCATACACCACATAGGTGATCCGGTCACGCGCCGCATAGTGCAGCGGTTTCATCTTGCTTCGGCCCTCACCGCCGTGATAACAGCGTGCCTCCATAGCCATAGCCAGATCCGTCGCCCGGCGAAAAGCCGAGATAAACAGCGGCACCAGAAGCGGCACCATGCTCTTCGCTTTCTGGATCAGGTTCCCGCTCTCAAAATCCGCTCCGCGGGCCATCTGCGCCTTCATGATCTTGTCCGTCTCTTCCACTAAGATCGGAATAAAACGCAGCGCGATGGACATCATCATGGAAATCTCATGTACCGGAACTCCAATTTTATTCAAAAACCCAAGACTCTTCTCAAGTCCGTCCGTCAATTCATTTGGTGTGGTCGTCAGCGTCATGATCGAGGAGCCGAGCACCAGATAGATCAGACGCAGTCCCATAAAGCCTGCGATCCGCAGTCCCTCCCAGGTCAGTTTCAGAAACCAGATCTGGAAGATGACCGTGCCCGGCGTCAGAAACAGATTGAAGCTGACACTGATCAGCAGCAGAAATACAATGGCTTTCAACCCACGCACGATAAATTTAAAAGGAACCTTTGACAATCTGACCGCGCTGATCAGAAAAACCGTCGCGACCACATAGGCCACAATGCTGTTGGCCATAAACAGCGATATGATGAACACCAGCGTCCCAAACAGCTTGGTGCGCGGGTCCATCCGGTGCAGCAGTGAATCGACCGGATAATATTGTCCTAATGTAATGTCTCGTATCATTTCTCTGTATTGTCCTTCCCAAGCAGCGCAAGAATCGCCGTCTTCGCCTCTTCCACCGTCGTGATCTCGTCGTCGATCGGAACCCCGTGCTCCTTCAGATGATGCACAATATACGTGATCTGCGGCGCAGCCAGCCCGATACGCTCCAGCTCCTTATAATGCCGGAACACCTCCTTCGGCGGTGCGTCAAACAGCTTCTCTCCCTGATTCATGACCATAATCCGGTCTGCATACTGCGCGATATCCTCCATGCTGTGGGAGACCAGAATAATCGTCATGTTCTTCTCCTTGTGCAGCGCAGAGATCTCATCCAGAATCTCGTCCCGGCCCTTCGGGTCAAGCCCAGCCGTCGGCTCGTCCAGAATCAGCACATCCGGCTGCATCGCCAGCACGCCGGCGATCGCCACACGGCGCTTCTGTCCTCCAGAAAGCTCAAAGGGAGACTGCTCCCACAGCTTTTCCTCCAGTCCGACCTGACGCAGAGCTTCGCGCGCCCGCGCCTCGATCTCCTCTTTTGGAAGACCCTGATTCTTCGGGCCGAAGCATACGTCAGAAAATACATCCACCTCAAACAGCTGATGTTCCGGATACTGGAACACCAGTCCCACCTTGCTGCGGAGTGCCTTCATATCATATCCGGCCTGGTAAATATTTTCCCCATTATAATAGATCGTTCCGCTGGTCGCCCGCAAAAGCCCATTCAGATGCTGAATCAATGTAGATTTGCCCGAACCGGTATGGCCGATCAGTCCGATAAACTGGCCGTCCTCAATCTCAAAATTCACGTCCCGGAGTGCATACTGCTCAAAGGCAGTGCCCTCACCATAAATATAATTAACATGTTCTGCCTTAATTGACATTCCTTTTACTTCCTCCTGTAACGTCCGAGCCGCTTTCCGGTCCCGGCGTCTCTTTGAAGCTGTCCTGCTTTCATCCCGTCAGGCATCCAGATGCACCGTATCCGGGTACCGCTCCTTCATCATCGGAAGCAGTACCTTCATCAGTTCCTCCATGGTCAGAATTCCATCCGGCATCGCAACCCCGGCCTCCTTAAGCTCCCAGGCAAGCTCCGTCACCTGCGGAACATCCAGCCGATAGGACTTAAGCTCCTTCACCCGCGAAAACAGTTCCCGCGGCGTCCCATCCATGACCAGCCGCCCATCATCCATGACGATCACCCGGTCTGCATGAATCGCCTCTTCCATATAATGTGTGATCAGAAGTACGGTGATCCCTTCCTTCCGATTCAGCTCATGCAGCGTCGCGATCACTTCCTTGCGGCCATTCGGGTCCAGCATCGCCGTCGGTTCATCCAGAATGATGCACTGCGGCTTCATCGCCATAACACCGGCAATCGCCACACGCTGCTTCTGACCGCCCGACAATTTATTCGGCGATTTCATGCGGTAGGCCGTCATACCGACCGCCTCCAGGCTCTCATCCACGCGCTTCCAGATCTCGTCCGTCGGCACGCCCAGATTCTCCGGGCCAAACCCCACATCCTCCTCAACCACATTGCCGATGATCTGATTGTCCGGGTTCTGGAACACCATCCCGGCTGTCTTTCTAATATCCCAGATGTGGCTGTCGTCCGCCGTATTCATCCCGGAGATCACCACCGTGCCATCCGTCGGAAGCAGGATTCCATTGATCTGCTTGGCAAAGGTCGATTTGCCCGAACCATTATGCCCCAGAATCGCAACAAAATCACCCGTCTTGATATCCAGCGTCAATTCGTCTATCGCCCGGTTTACTTCCTCCACCTGGTCCTCTTCGTCCCTGCGGATGTAGTCATATATTAATTTGGAAGCTTTGATAATTCCCATATTGGACTTCCTTTCCTGCCAGTCTGTATCGCATAGCACGCCTTGTTTTTATACGTCCCTCAATTTTACGCGATATCCCGTGTGCCGTCAAGCATTCGGAGGTGTTTTTCCAATCTTTTTCGGCTTTCCGCCATCCTGATCACTTCGTTTCTCTCAGCTCTTCGTTCTGTCTGTACTTTTCCCAAGCGCCCACGGCAGGTATCGGTTCAGGAACCGGCATATCCCACACTCCGTCATCAGAATCAACGCCAGAATCACACCGCATTCCAGATAATAACGAACTCCGATGGCCGGGCACATCCCCCAGACACCCGCCAATCCCAGCCGAAAGACCGGCACCAGAAGCCATTCATTGTGCGTACACATAATGATCAGCGAATTTCTTCCGATCCAGGCGATCGGCTCCAGCGAAATTCTGCGTTCCAGCAGCCGGAACAGCTCCAGGAAAAGAATTGCTGCCGCCAGCGTGTCGATATATAGAAGAATCGGATGATGATCAAAATTCAGGGAACGGAAGTCTGGAAAAAATACGCCCGAAATCAACACGGTCACCGCTACGCCAATCAACACCACGGCAAAACCGGCTCGCTGACTTTGTTCTCTCTTCCTTTTCAACCTATACTGCTCGATCCACGGTATCACATCACTTCCAAGCAGCATCAGTCCAACCGCCACAAGGCTGCGGGCCATCACATAAAGATAATCGTATCCCCAGATCCACGGAAATACAGATATTTCATAAAGTTCGCTGTAATGCAGCATTGTAAGCAGCGGCAGCGCCACATACGCTGCCACTATAGAAACCAAAAGCATCAGCGCTCTCCCCCAACGTGGCCAGCGTGTCACCCAGAAAAAGAGCAGCTCTGCAAAAAACAGAGCCGGCAAAAACCAGAGCGTCCCTGTCCCCAGAAAGGTCACGAACTCGCGAATCGCCGGTTCTGCCTGTTCCCGCAGGGTCCCACCAATCATGTGCGCCACTACAAGCTTGATTCCAAGCGCCGCCGCGCTGAAAAAAGCATAAGGCACCAACAGACGTTTCGCTTTCTTCGCCGCAAAGGTCCGAAAGGCTGCAAACGTCCGCTGTTCTTTTGCCGTTGCCGCCAACGCACTTAAATATCCGCTCATCACAAAAAACAGCCCAACCATAAAGGGAGCCAGCCACCTCCACACGGCATTCTCGCCGAGCCCCATGGCTCCGAAGATGTGAGACAACACAATCAGGCAGATTCCAATTGCTTTTACTGCGTCGATATCATTGAATCGCTTCATGGCAACGCTCACCTCTTCCGTTTTCATTATCCTTGGATGAATCGAATCCGTTCGCCAATCGCTCACTCCATCTTCTCCGCAAAGTCCCCAACCGTTTCCGCTCTCGCAGCCAACACCAGCCATCTTTTCAAGATCTCTGTATCCTTCTCCTGATAAATTCGATTTTGCAAATTCATCGGAACTTCCCCCAAAAAGCCAAGAAGTTCCAGAATCGCTTCCGCCTTACCCTCTGCCTTGCTATCCTCAATCATATCCTTAATCGCCTTACACATATCATATCCTCCTTCCGGATTCTGCACATTCTTCTTCATCTCACCAAGCTCCTCCGTGCCGGTCACTTCGGCGATCACGTCGAATGCATCGTCCGCGAGGTTGGAAAAATCCAGTTCATGTTCAAATACATACGTCTTTAAGTCCTGTTTACTCTCGGAATGCTGAATAAAACCAAATACAGATCTCAGATCCGTCCGAAATAGCTCCGGATTCGCAAACTTCCGTACCTCGATCAAATTCATCCGATAATTGTTCGTCATGGAACGGACTTCCTCCGGCATCTTTGTAAAATCAATCAGCCCATGCAGATCCAGCGCCCCATCCCACGGTTCCCTGCCCCAATACAGGAAATCATGTTCCCATTATACAAAATACGTACCGAAACTTCAACTTGTTTGACCCTGCAATGCTTTTTGTTTGCTTCTAATCTGCTTGAAATTGTTGGAAGAACTTCCAAATATTACTAAGATATAGCTATCAATCAGAAATGTATTTTTATAATACTATAGTTTTGGTCGGATTACAACAGAAAAAAGATTCGGGTCGTTCCTTCAAAACGCCCGAATCTCCACCCCCGCCCTTACAAGCTCCTGGGAAATCTTCTGCACAAACGCCAGTGCCTTCACACCATCCCCATGGACACAGACCGAATCGGCCTGGATGTCGATCTCAGTTCCATCAACGGCGGTAACCTTGCCGTCCTTTGCCATGCGGATCACCCGGGCAACGGCCTCATCCTCGTCCTCGATCATGGCACCTGCCTGGCTGCGGGGAACGAGGCTGCCGTCGCTCTGATAGGCGCGGTCTGCGAACACCTCACTGGCATAGGGCAGACCAATCTCCTTCGCCGCCTCGATCATCTGACTGCCGCTCAGTGCCAGAAGCACCAGACTTTTGTCGACTGCCTGAATCCCCGCTGCAATCGCACGGGCGAGCGCCAGATCTTTTCCTGCCATATTATAGAGTGCACCATGCGGTTTGACATGATTGAGGCGCAGCCCCCTCGCATCACAGAATCCCTTCAATGCGCCAATCTGGTATACAATATACGCCTTTGCCTCATCCGGCGTCACAACCATATTTCTTCTTCCAAATCCGATCAGATCCGGGAATCCCGGGTGGGCCCCCACATGAATACGATGCTCACTGCACAATGCAACCGTCCTGTCCATCACCAGCGGATCACCCGCGTGAAAGCCGCAGGCCACATTCGCGGAGGTGATATAGGGAAGCACCTCACTGTCCATTCCAATCTTATATGCGCCAAAACTCTCACCCAGATCACAATTCAGATCTATCGCTGCCATACTGCATCCTCCCTTTCCTGCTCTCCCGCCGGACGCTTTTCCTGCTTTCCCATCCACTCTCAGCCCGTCCGCCTCACAATTTCAGTTCCGCATTTCTCGCATCCGTGATAAACATATGCCCCGGCGCATGGGTAATCACAAACGGCGGCTTCGAGTTCATAACCACATTCTGCGGTGTCACGCCGCACGGCCAGAATACCGGCACCTCCCCCTCATGAATGGTCACCCTGTCACCGAAATCCGGATGCATCAGATCCACAATTCCGATTGCCTCCGGGCAGCCGATCTGCACCGGTGCTCCATGCACCCGCGGCATACCGGCCGTGATCGAAACTGCGGCCGGGACAAGATGATGTGGGATCGGACGCATGCTGACTACCATATTTCCCGAAAATACTCCCGCCGCCGCGCAGGGAATGTTCGTCTTATACATCGGCACATTCACACCTTCCTCGATCTGGCGCACCGGAATTCCCGCCTGCAAAAGATCCGTCTCGAACGAGAAGCTGCACCCGATCAGAAAGCTTACCAGCTCCTGCCCGGACTGCTCAAAAAATGCCGACACATCGGTATATTCTCCTGTCATTTTCCCGTGCTCATAGACCCGATAGCGCGGCAGATCTTTTGCAATATCACTTCCCGCTCCAAACACCGGAAACGTCCTGCTTCCTGCATCCGACACCTCCAGAAGCGGACAGGATTTCGGATTGCGCTGACAAAACAGCAGGAAATCATAAGCCAGCTCCTTTGGCAGCACCACCAGATTGCCCTGTGCATACCCGCTGCACATTCCCGTGGTCGGTTCTGTGATCTTCCCCTCCCGGATCAGCTGCCGCACACGGGATGGTTTCCAGCTCTCATATTCACTCATTGCACGTCACCTCCGCATAATGTCAGTAATTCCTGTCTGATCTTTGCCAGCCGCCCCGCCATAAGCCGCGTGGCCGCCACCGCCTCCTGCGGCGTCACAAATCGAAATCCCACGAGCTCGCCCGGCCTGCGCTGCGCCAGTCTCGGCAGATCTGCGCTGATGACTGTAGCGATCTTGGCATAGCCGCCCGTGGTCTGATGATCCGCCATCATGACAATCGGCATCCCATCGGATGCCACCTGTACCGAACCCGCCACGATTCCATCTGAAATCATGTCTGAGCCGTGATATGTCTCAATCGCCGCCCCAGTCAGTTTGCATGCCATCCGATTTGATTGGGCACTCAGCTGAAAGGCCGTCTGTTCAAAGACACGAAGACCCGCTTCTGTAAACGCTTCCGCCTGCGGCCCGACCACTGCGCGCAAGATCGGATACGGAACAGAGTCCGCCACGCGCGTCCCGCTCGCCGGAAGCGGATATTTCTCCGCAGCCGCCACCCACTCTGCCACATGTTTCTCGAGCTTTTTCCGGATATGGTTGTTGGCCCTCGGCGAGCTTAAGCTGCACAGCTGATCTCCCGCCCGCAGTGCCCTTCCCTCCAGCCCTCCAATATGGCAGTTCAAGCTGGTCGAACGGCTTCCCATGAGAAGCGGTGCATTGATTCCGCCGTGTACTGCAAGATAAGTGCGCAGACCGGCAGCTGCTGTCCCAAGCTTCAGGACATCGCCCGGCCGCAGAATCAGCGGACAATACATCGGCACCGACACGCCATTGATCTGCGGCATCATATCTGCTCCCGCCAGCGCGACGATCTCATGACTGCTGAAACGAATCTCGGCTCCGCGCAGCGTCATCTCAAGCACCGCCGGTGCCACAGCTTCACCGCCGCCATCACTCGCCGCACCGCGGACTGTATTCCTTCTCCCCTGCTCCATACTGCTTCCAAGATTCCCCGCCAGCAGATTTGCAATCTGATAACTATAGCAGTCACACACGCCATTTTCCTGGTACCCGCGGCTCGCACCGCCGCGGTGTCCCTGATCCTGAATCGTCGTCAGGGCTCCCGCCTCCAGAATCTCCATAGCCATAGTGCTCACCTCACTTTTACAGCCCTTCTGCGGCCTCATATTCCCGGAATTGCGCCTCGCTGATCGGCACAAACCGGATTACATCCCCGGCCTCATAGCGGGTCTTTCCGCCAGCCATGGGGTCAAACAGCTTCCACGGCGTCCGTCCGATCAGCTGCCAGCCACCCGGCGAGTCCATCGGATAGATTCCCGTCTGCTCTCCGCCGATTCCCACCGATCCCGCCGGAATCCGTGTCCGCGGATTTGAAAGCCGCGGCGTGAAGATACGCGCGTCCATTCCGCCAAGATACGGAAAACCAGGCAGAAAGCCCAGCATATAAATGCGATAATTCCGCCCGGAATGAATGTGAATCACTTCCTCCGTACTCAGCCCCGCATGTTCTGCCACAAAGCCCAGATCCTCTCCATAGCTCCCGCCATAACACACCGGAATCTCCACCAGATGCCCGCCTGCATCGCCAGCCGCCGCACTGCCGTGCGCTGCCGCCAATCCCTCAAGAATCCCGCACATCGTCTCATATTCTGTCACAAGCGGATCATAGCAGACAAGCAGGGACGCAAACGCCGGCACACATTCCCGAAATCCAGGCACCGTCTCCGCCGAAAGAAGTGCCGCAAACGCCATCACCTTCCGGTTCGTCTCCTCCTCAATCCGACTCCCAAATTCCACCAGAACCGCCTGATCTCCAACCGGTTTCATCACCATAGCTGCGTCCCTCCTTATCCCGCCTGCGCATCAAAGAAGCCTTTCTCCAGAACCTCGCCAAACCAGTGCTCCGAATTGTGCGAATAGCGAACTGCATAAGATGTGCACTGCCGCATCAGACTCACGATCCCGGTATTCATGCGGGTATTGAATCCATCGATCCCCGGAAGCAGCGATCCGGTCATGTCGATCATCCCGCTGCGCGCCGCGACCCGCATAACCTCCGCCTCCATCTCCTCCCGGTGCAGGATCTCCATATCCTTTTTCAAATAAGCAAGCGCTGCCATCAGTCCATAGCAGCCCCAGTCCGAACAGGTCGCCGTGATAATGTGATCTGTGGTACTCGCCGCCAGGATTCCCCCGCCGCAGCCGCACTGGCATTCGCCGTGATCCGTAAACGGAACGTATTTCCGGATATGCTCCGCAATCGCTCCCATTCCGATCTCATTGCCCAGATCGCCGATGGCGATATTCAAAATTCCGCGTTCTTTCAAATGGTTCCACAGCACATCCGACTTCGCCTCAAGCGCAGTCACATCCTTCCCGACCGCATTGTGATAATGACCGCAGGCGTTTGCCCCCGGTGCCTCCACCGAGATCACAGCGGCCGGAACAATCGACGCCAACAGCGCTTCCGCCTGTGCATCCGCCTCATCTGCGTTCTTCGTGAATGCCACTACGCCCATGCTGAGCGGCAGCTCCATGACCGCCTTAAGATCCTCATAGATGTGAAGGCCCACCACGCTGGCACATTTTTTGACTGCCTCCACACTGTCCGCCGGGCAGACGATAATTGGCTTGGCCTGAAACGCCAGAACCAGCGCCCGGGAAAGCAGCAGTGCACTGACCATGCCGTCCATCTCCGGTACCTTGTGGGGGAGCAAAACGAAACCCGTCAGAATAAAGACTGCCTCTCCTTCCTTCACCGCACCGCACAGCGCCTCTGCCGCATGCATGGTCAGCGGTTCCCCTGTATAGGTCCGGCTCCCGGCATACAGAATTCTACAGACACCGTAGCCCCGCGGATCCAGATTCATAAGCGTATCCAAATTCTCCCCGACATTCCACTTTTCCAGCTCTTCCCTGTTCATCATGTCCTCATCCTCCTGCTGCCCGTTCCATTTTTCATAACCGCTTTTTGCAATCCATTCTCTATCTGCATTCACCGTCCGGATCAAAGATCGAAGATACTGCTCCTCCCCGTATACTCCAGATATTCGCAGATTACCGCGTCCTGAATCAGCTTCAGTGTCTCCGGATCTTTCCCGCCAGCCTTCACGCCGTCCACCTCACACGCGTGCAGGCAGAAATTGGAGGAAGAAGTCACGATAATCTCATCCGCATCCATCAGCTCCTTCAGCGTAAACGCACGCTCCATCACCTGAATTCCCAGCCGATAGCACGCCGCAATCATATGCGTCTTGGAAATTCCCCGCAGAATCAGATTATCATTCGGATGAGAAATAAACACGCCGTCCTTCAAAATCGACACATTGCTGTGTGCGCACTCGGTCACCAGATCTGCGCGGTGCAGCACCGTTTCATCCGCCCCCAGCCGCTCCGCCTCCTGCGCCGCCATCACGGACGGAAGCAGATTCAGCGTCTTGATGTTGCAGTGATAGAAACGGGTATCCTCCCGCGTGATCAGCTTGATCGCGTGATCCGGGTTCTTCAGTTTGTTCGGCCGGATCATCACCCAGAGCTTGCCCTTCATGTCCTCGCTGTACACATGGTTGCGGGAAGCCGCTCCACGCGTCACCTGCCAGTATACAAAATGCGTATCCCCCTCCACCTTCGCAAGCAACTCCGTCAAAAGTCTCCCCAGCTCCTCTTTCTCCATGGGAATCTTGATGTCCAGCGCCTTCGCACTGGAATAGAAGCGATCCAGATGATCCCGTAGCAGATACACCTTGTGGTTTCCGCCCACCGTCGCGTCATACACGCCATCCCCGAAGAAATGTACTCTGTCATTAAATGGTACCGTCAACGCATCCGGCGTTCCGATCGCGCCATCATAATATGCTAATTCTTTCATGATTTTCCTCCAAATTTCAATTGAATATAGGTCTCAATCAACGTCACACATGCATCCAGCCCCAGCCGCGACGTATCCAGACAGAGATCATAATTCTCCGGATTCTTCCACCGCCGGCCGGTGTGATACACATAGTAGGAATTCCGATACTTATCCAGGCGATTGATATATTTTTCCGCTTCGGCCCGCTGGATTCCCTGCCGCTCCATCTCCCGCTTCACGCGAAATTCATACGGCGCGTCCAGATACACCGACAGCACATTGTCCTTATCCCGCAGCACAAAATCCGCCGCGCGCCCCACGCAAATGTAGGATTCATGCTCCAGCAGCTCCCGCAGAATTTTCGCCTGATAATGAAACAGATTCTGATCCGACACGAAATTCCCGCTCTCCGGCGGAATGATCTCGCCGTTGTAGATACGCTGCGAAACCCGGTACAGCAGCGTCTTTTTCGTATTTTCATCGGCATTTGCAAAAATGGTCTCGTTGATTCCGCTGTCGTCGGAGGCCAGCCTCAAAAGCTTCCGGTCATACAGGTCAATCCCGTAATGCTCCGCCAGCTTCTTTCCAATATAGCTTCCACCCCCGCTTCCGCAGGTGCGGGTAATCGCAATCGCAAATCGTTTTTCTTCCATGTTCCCCTCCTACTGACCGAGATACGCCTTCCTGACCCGGTCATCCTTCAGCAGTTCTCTGGCATCGCCCTCGATGGTAATGTCACCCGTCTCCAGCACGTAGGCCCGATTGGAGATGGACAGCGCCATCTTCGCATTCTGCTCGACCAGCAGAATGGTAATCCCCTGCTTATTGACCTCTTTGATAATGGAAAATATTTCCTTTACCAGCAGCGGCGAAAGCCCCATTGACGGCTCATCCATGAGGATCATCTTGGGCTTGCCCATCAGCGCGCGCCCCACGGCCAGCATCTGCTGCTCACCGCCTGACAAGGTGCCCGCCAACTGTCTGCGCCGTTCCTTCAGCCGCGGAAACCGCTCATAGACCTCCGCCATGGTCGCCGCCATATCCTTCACATCTGCAAATGCACCCATCTCCAGATTCTCTTCCACCGTCATCTGTGCAAATATGTGACGTCCTTCCGGCACATGCGCCAGCTTCAGATTGATGATCCGGCTCGGCTCCGTCTTTCGAAGATCCGATCCGTCAAATGTTATCTCGCCCGTGTCCGCCTTCTGCAGTCCCGAAATGGTGCGCAGTATCGTCGTCTTGCCCGCTCCGTTTGCTCCGATCAGCGACACGATCTCTCCGTCTCTGACCTGCAGCGAAACGCCGTGGATGGCATGAACAGCTCCGTAGGATACCTCCAAATTTTTTACCTCAAGCATCCGCCTGCACCTCCTCATCCTCGTCTTCATCCTTGCCCAGATAAGCCTCGATTACCTTCGGATTGTTGGCAACTTCCCCCGGTGTTCCCGAAGCGATGGTCGTGCCAAAATCCAGCACCTGAATCCGCTCACAGATCTTCATCACCAGGCTCATGTCATGCTCGATCAGCAGCACGGAAATCTTGAATTCATTCCGAATATAATTGATGATCTCCAAAAGCTCCTCCGTCTCCGTCGGGTTCATCCCTGCTGCCGGTTCATCCAGAAGCAGCAGCTTCATATCTGTCGCCAACGCCCTGGCGATCTCCAGCCGGCGCTGCTGTCCATAAGGCAGATTGGATGCCGCATAATCTTCCTTTCCGCTCAGATGCACGATCTTCAAGAGTTCTTTGGCCCGCTCCGTGATTTTCTCTTCCTCGCGCCAGTACGTCGGTGTGCGGAAAATCGCGTGTACAAGTCCGTAGGTCAGCTCCGCATTCATCGCCGCCTTGACATTGTCGATGACCGACATTTTCTTGAATAACCGAATGTTCTGAAAGGTTCTCGCAATTCCGGCCTCCACGATCTGACAGGTCTTCTTGCCGTTCATACATTCACCGTTTAAGTAAAAGGAACCTTCCGTCGGCCGGTAAACCCCCGTGATCAAATTGAACACCGTAGTCTTGCCCGCACCGTTTGGCCCGATCAGACCGACCAGCTCCGACTGACCGATCTCCATATTAAATCCATCCACCGCCTTCAGACCGCCGAACTGGATTCCCAGGTTCTGCGCCTTCAGCACCGGAACCGTTGCCGACGCTGTTGCTGTTGCTTCCGTCGTTGCTGCCATCGCTTCTGCCATGCCTACACACCTGCCTTTCCCTTCTCATGTGCCTCGTCCTGTACGTTCGCCCGCACTGTACCCTGCACCGCGTCCTGTGCTGCACCGCGCCCGCCTCTGCCGGTAAGCCGTTTCAAAAGCCGGGTCAGCGAGAATTCCCAGTCACCGAAGATTCCCGCCGGTTTGAAGATCATGACCAGCACCAGCACCACCGAGTAAGCCAGCATCCGGTACTGTGAGAACTGACGCATCATCTCAGGCAGCGAGGAAAGGAATGCCGCACCGATCACCGATCCGGTCAAAGATCCGATTCCGCCAATGATGACCTCCGACAGCAGCTCCGCCGAGTACATAAAGTTGAAGTTGGTCGGAATCATAGCCGTCATATAATGCGCGTAGATTCCGCCGCCTATCCCCGCGAAAAACGCCGATACCACAAAGGTCATGACCTTATAATACGTCACATTGATTCCCGAAGCCGCCGCCGCGATATAATCCTCCCGGATCGCCTTGACTGTCCGCCCAAACCGGCTGCGTACAAACATATACATAATGGTCACGCAGACCACCATAATCCAGAAGCACCAGTAGAAATTCGACAGCTTCAGGATTCCGCTCATGGTCTTGCCGCCCCCGGTGATCGCAAAATTGCAGAAACACACGCGGATAATTTCCGCAAATGCCACCGTCACGATTGCCAGATAATCGCCGCGCAGCCGCAGTGCCGGAACCCCCACGGCCAGCCCCGCCAGGCCTGCCGCAATGCCGCCAGCCAGCAGCGCCACCAGGAAAAGTCCGATATCCGGAAGCCCCTTTCCCGCCAGTGCATTGGAGACGATCGCGGAAGCGTACGCGCCGACCGAGACGAATCCTGCATGGCCGAGAGAAAACTCACCCATACAGCCCACCACCAGATTCAGCGATGCCACCATGATGATTGTGTAACAGGCCGTAGTGCAGATTCCCTTGAAATACTGGGTGGAGGAACCAAAGATCTTCGATTCAAATACCGCCATCAACAGCAGGAAGATCATAAAGATCCCGAGAAAGTTGATGAGATAGGACACTTTATCACTTTTTTTCATAAGCTTACCTCCATCAGACTTTCTCGCCCACATTCTTGCCGAGAATGCCGGACGGTTTTACCAGAAGAATCACGATCAGCGTGGCATAGGTGATCGCCTCGTACCAGCCCGGAGCGAATAATTTCACAAAAATCTCAATCAGGCCGACCAGCACGCCGCCCAGCATTGCCCCCGGGATAATGCCGATGCCGCCGAGTACCGCGGCGATAAAGGCCTTGATGCCCATCATCGATCCCATATCGTTGGTCACCCGCGGATACTTCGCACAATACATAAGCGCTGCAACCGCCGCCAGTGCCGAACCGATTGCAAAGGTATAGGTGATGACCCGGTTCACATTGATTCCCGCCAGAATCGAAGCATCCCGATCCTGCGGCACCGCGCGCATGGCCTTGCCCATTTTCGTCTTTTTGATGAAAAGCTGTAGTCCCAGCATCATGACCACGCCGATAACGATCGTCAGGATCACGTTCAGCGGAAGCGGCACGCCCAGGAAATTGACACTCGGCAGACTGAAAATCTTCTGCACATTGTGCGGCTTCGCACCAAACAGCAGCATGGCCAGATTTTCCAGAAACAGGCTCATCGCCATCGCCGTGATCAGCGCCGACATAGCCCCCGCCTTACGGACCGGCTTATAGGCAATCACCTCAACCAGCACACCCACCGCGGAGCACACCACAATCGAGATGAACACCGCCAGCCACGCCGGCATCCCCACGTTGATCATCAGGGGAATCGTGTAAAATAATGTATAAGATCCAATCATGATGAAATCGCCATGTGCGAAATTAATCATGCGGATAATGCCATAGACCATGGTGTACCCGAGTGCAATCAGTGCATAGATCGCACCCTGATTCAGCCCATTGATTAAGCTTTGAATAAAGAGAGAAAATGTCATGCTGTGCTTCCTCCGTTTCTTTGTGTTTGGAACTTCTTCCCGTCTTCCCTGAACAAGGAAATGTGCATTTCGACCGGATAGGCCGCCATGCACATTTCATAATCTGTTGTTCCACACTTGCGCTCAGAATCAGCTCTGCTCGCCCGACGGAGACAAGGTCATCAGCCATTTCACTTTGCCGTTGTCGTAGGTGTTGATTGCTACGGATTTCTCCGGATCTCCATTCCCGTCCAGCGTGAAGGTTCCGCCGACACCGGTAAAGGTCATTTCGGTCATTCCCTTCACCAGGCTTGCGGTATCTGCTCCGCCGCCGTTCTTTGCCGCCTCAACCATCATGTAGATTGCATCGTAGTACAAGGCCGCACATGCATTCAGGCTATCCTCCCCGTAGGCCTTCGTATACTTGGATACAAAGTTTGCAACTGCCGGTGCGGTATCCTCAGAAGAATAATGGTTGGTAAAGTAGCAGTTTGCGAAGCTGTCTTCCAAACCGCTGGTGTCTGCGCCGTCCCAGCCGTCACCGCCCATGATCGCACCGTCAAACCCTGCATCCCGCGCTGCGCCTACCAGAAGCGGTACCGTGTCAAGGAAACACGGATAGAACAGGAAGTCGGCTCCATTTGCCACAACCTGCGATGCCTGTGCGGTAAAATCAGTATCCTTGGTCGTACACTCACCGGTGTATACAACCTCGATGCCATTGGCCTCGGCATTCTCGACAAAGGCATCCTTCAGACCATTGGAATAATCATCGTCCTTCGCATAAATGATCGCCGCCTTGGTCCAGCCCTTCTCCTTTGCAAAACTCGCTGCCATCTTCCCCTGATATGGATCGATGAAGCAGTCACGGAAAATAGTGCCGCCCTTTAAGGTCACGTCCTTATTGGTCGCGCCAGTTGCCAGAAGAAGCATATTGTCCTTGGATGCCTGCTCTGCGATGGGAAGGGTTACCGAGGAGAAGAAGCAGCCGATGATTGCCGACGGATCCTCTGCCATCAGGCTGTTGTATGCATTGATGGCCTGCTTCGCATCACTGGCATCATCCACACCCTTTCCCCCATTTAATATTTCTACCTTATACTCGGAATCACTTGCATTGATCTCCTCCGCCGCCATGGTAATCGCATTCTGTGCGCCTTCCCCATAGATTGCGGAACCGCCGGTCAGAGAACAGATCACACCGACCCTGACCGTCTTGTCATCGGATGCCGGAGCGGCTGTACTGCCACCTGCTGCACCGCCGGCTGCGGTCGTCTCTGCCGCCGTACTGCCTGCCGCCGCGGTTGCTGCTCCGCCCGCTGCGCTCTGCTGTGCCGAAGATCCACAACCCGCCAGTAATGTCGCCACCATGGCCGCACTCAGTGCTACGGATAACATTCTCTTTTTCATAATTGATTCCTCCTCTTTTTTCGATTCGCATAAAGTCCGCTGCTTTCAAAGCTCCGCCAACCGGTAAGCCCAAAAGAAAAGAGGCCCACAGCCGCAGAATTCGTTCTGCGACGGGACCTCTTTGTTCTCTCGTTCTTTATGTTGAGGGAATTATAACATCCTCATTTTTAAATGACAAGTCTTTTTTCGAGTTCTTGTTTTTCTTCTGTATCATTCCGTTTTTTATATTCTTTTTTCCTGTAATTTCTTTTTTTGTAAGGTTTAGAGCAAAAAATCCGAAAGAATCATTGGCGCAGGCCATCGGATCCCAACACATAGCCATCCACCTCCGCATCATGCGCCATCGTGCCATCTGCGTTCAAATAATAATATTTCCCAGGCAGATCCATGATCCATCCGGTCTGCATACTGCCGTCCTTCGCCATATAATACCACGCATCATCCCACACGATCCACCCGGTCGCCATACGTCCGTCCGTATCACTCAGATAATAGCGTTTTCCGTCCCGCTCCTGCCAGCCCAGCAGGCGATAGCCGTTCTCGTCCAGGAGATACCAGTCTCCCCGGATCAGCTGCCAGCCGCCCGGAAGAAACTCACCGTCACCATCCTCGTATTTGCTGCCCTCCAGATAGTTGCGCCATTTTCCTTCGGTAATCCCCTGTACGGTCTTCCCGCGGAAATCTACCGTCTGGGACGCCGTCCAATCACCATAGTTCACATAAGCCAGTTCGCTGGTCTTCGGCGTCGCCCGCACCACGAAGAAATAAGAATGCAGATCGTTCATATATTCAGAGAAATCACAGCTTGTATCCGACGTTCGCCTGGACATAACACACTCTGCCTCCGTCATGCTCTCATCCTCAAAATCAATCGTCCGCCAGTTCTCCTCGTCCCGATCCACAAAATCCGCCACATAAAGCTTAACCTGATATTCATGCGCCTTGCTGACAGAGGACCATTTGCCCACTGTGTCCGTCTCCCACCACACGTGCTTCGGCGTGCCAAGCTCCACTGTATCCACCGCCCGGTCTTCTGCATAAACCGGTCTGCTCATCGCCATACTGCCGATTACCGTCATTCCAAAGGCCACAAGCAAAACGATCCTTCTCCGAATGCTTCCTACCCTTTTTTCTGCACTTCCGCTCACTGTTTTCCTCCATTTACATTCCCTGACTGGCTCACCAGCACCTGATCTGGTTTCACTATACCAGAAAACTATGAAAAATCTGTGATAAGAAACTGCAAAAACACCTCCACAGAAGCATCCTGCCGATGCCTCCATGAAGGTGTTCCATGATCCGTTTTCTTATCTTACCCACACACCGTCTGCATTCACATAAAAGGTGTCAATGTTTGTATTCACTGCCTTGTTGCCTGCACCCGGATAGAAATAGTACCAGTTTCCGTCCACCTGATTCCAACCCTCAGCCATGGCTCCGTCTGCCGTAAAGTAATACGTCTTCCCGCCGATATCCATCCAATGATTCTTCACCAGACATCCGTAAAAGGTATCCTGCGTCGGATTCAGATAATACCAGCGCTGGCCCGCCTGAATCCAGCCGATCTGCATATCGCCGCTTCCAGTCAGATAAAACGTCTGGCCGCCGACATTCTGCCAGCCGGTCAGCATACGACCGTCGCTCTGGAACAGATACCACTTATCCGCCACCTTCAGCCAGCCATTCTTCTGATAGGAACCATCCGGGAAATAATAATACCAGTTATTGTCTCTCTTCTGCCAGCCCACCGTCATGTTGCCGCTCGGGCTGGATGTATTTCCACCGCCCGGACCGCCGCTGGTGATACCGGAACTGCCGGAGCCACTCTGGCCGGAGCCATCCGAGACATCCTCTTTGGCCAGATAAATCTCATCCGAATCCACCCATTCACTCTTGGTTCCACTGTCATCCTGCTTGTTCGTCTTGGCGATCGTGCGCACGCGGAAGGTATACGTTCCCGCGGAAGTCATATAAGGATAGAAGTTGTAGCTGCGTGAAGTTGTCTCCACCGAATGAATCTTGTTTGAACCGCGGCGAAGCACCACCTCGTAGTTGCCTGTTCCACCTTCTTCCGGCTCTTCCCAGCGTGCAGTTCCTTTGGAATTGTCTTTCCAGTAGGCATCCTCCGGCGCCGGAAAGGTTCCCTTGATCGCCCGTACCTTCAGACGAACCACCAGATCATCACCCTTCTTCGATGCACTCACAAAGGTACCATAGCGAATGCTCACGTTGCTGGAGCGGTAAGTCCCTTTAAACCTGTAATCATCGTTATCCGCGCTGTTCGGTGTCAGAGTAACCTTCATCTCCGGCGTATCCCCGACCTTCATGGTTTTGCTTGTGGAGGTGGTCCACTCTGCTGAGGTAATGCTGTACTTGGTGGATGAATTGGAGATACAAATATCTCCATCCGAAACCGTTCCGCTGTCTCCGTCATTGCTGTAATCAATACTTGGCAGTGTTGTCTCAGATTCCAGTTCTGAGTTGATGCGAAGCGTCACACTGGAAACCGTCTTATCCGATGCCATCGCAGGCATCGCTCCCAATGTACTGATCGCCAGAGCCATCACCAGGGCCCAGGATATACCGTTTTTTCTACTCATAAGACTCCCTCTTTTCTGCATATAATCGAACACAAACATTCTTTATAACTCTATTATAGACGGCATACTTTATAAGGTCAACTTACGATATTCTTACCGTGACATGCTCTCGCCACTTATACTATGTATTGAAGAGGGAGCTTCCTTCTCAATTGCTCTAATGGGCAAAGTATCAAAAGGCTATCCCCGCGTATCCCGCGGTTTTGTTTTTTATATACATGCACCACTGGGTGCATCGTTCTGTCCGGATACGAACCTATTTTCTCAGTGCGGTTACGCACATAAAAGTCTTTTCCCTTCCTCACGGATATTGATTGCCGCATTCAGATCGCGATCCATCCTGTTTCCGCATTCACAGATATAGACTCGCTCTGATAAGGCCAGGTCTTGTTTGATTTTCCCACAACAACTGCATTTTTTACTAGACGGATAATATCGATCTACTTTGACCAGCTTTTTTCCCTGCCTTTCCAGTTTATAGCTCAGCATATTCAAGAAAGAACCGTAGCTGTTATCCATAACCCCGCGCCCCAGATGTAGTCCCATGCTCATATCTTTTAAGTTCAGATTCTCCACGCATACAGCATCATACATTCCGGCTAACCTTGTACTCAGTTTATGCTGGAAATCTTTCCTCTGATTCTTGATTTTCTGATGAATCCCTGCCACTTTCCTGCGCTGTTTTACATAGTTTCGGCTTTTCTTCTCACAGTGGGAAAGCTTCCTCTGTTCCCTTACAAGCCTCTCATCTGCTTATAGCACATCGGATATTCGGCTCTGGTACCATCTGAAAATACCGCCATTCCATCCATCGCAAAGTCGATCCCCAGAAGTTGTCCCCGACCCGTATGCGGTTCTATCACTTGGCTTTCGTAATAGTACAGCAGGCTGGCATAGTATTCTCCCGATGGCTCCTGTGTGATGGTCACTGATTTCAGTTGGTACTCATCCGGTATTTCCCGGTGAACTACGATTTTGACGCTCTTCAGCTTCGGCAGCTGAATTCTTCTATTCAGGAGCTTAATATTTCCATTTACCAGATTTGTGGTATAGCTCGCACTTCCACGATGCTTTGACTTGAATTTCGGAAATCCGGCAGCCGGTTCCCGAAAAAACTTCTTATACGCCGCTTCCAAATGCAGCTGCACATTGGCCAGTGCCAGTGAATCCACTTCTTTCAGCCACGGAAACTCTTTCTTGTACATAGCAGGCGTCGTATGAAACATCTTTTTATTCTTTTGATACTCATCAATCTTATCTGCCAGCATTCGATTATAGAGGAACCGGCAACATCCAAACGTCTTCGCCAGCTGGATCCGCTGGTCCTCGGTCGGATAAATACGAAAGCGATATGCGATATTCAAACTACTTCTCACCCTGACTTTCTATATACGAACGAATCGTGTCAACAGAAACCCCACCGGTACTGATCAGGCAGAAGCTCTGACTCCAGAACGCCTCTTTCCAAAGCTTTTCCCGAATCTGAGGATACTCTTTTTTCAGCAGTCTGCTGCTTGCCGACTTATAGGCATTAATGAACCTGCTCAGTTCCGATTTTGGTTGTGCGCGGAACATCACATGCACATGATCCCTGTCATGATTCCATTCCTCAAGTGTGATTCCGTAGGAAGGTGCTATATAACAAAAAATCCCCTTTGCACGGCCAGAGATCGTATCATCAAAGACCTTACGACGGGACTTGACAACCATAATCAGGTGATAACACAGAAGATATACTGAATGTGCATTATTATCCATGGTTCTCATATAATCAGCCTCCTTATTCATATCGACTGATTATATTATAGCATATTTCCGCACGCAGAACAAGTGTTCTTTTTTCTTTTTCATAAGACTTTTTATAAGACACATAACACAGAGAAAAAGCAAAAGAGCAATTCATCCCCCACCTATAGAGGAAGGGGAATTCTTGCCGTTTTTGTTAAACTAAAAAAAAGCTGTCGTACGAATTGCTTCGCACAACAGCCTCTCCATTCCTTTATTAAACCAGCTCTAACAGCACTTCCATAGCACCGTCGCCGTGGCGCAGACCGATCTTAACGATACGGGTATAGCCACCGTTACGGGATGTATACTTCGGAGCAACCTCATCAAAGAGCTTTGCCGGAAGATCTACAGATTTGGTGTTCTTCTTTCTGCCTGCTGCTGCGGTCGGAACCTCAGTAACATCATACAGAACTTTGAGCATCTGACGTCTTGCATGCAGTCTGGAAGGATTATCTTTCTTGATCTCCTTCTGAACTTCATCATAAACGGTAACTTTCTTGCCGTTTACTACTTCTTTGACTCTCTTGCCGTCTTTGTCCTTGCGGGCAACCTTAGCGGTAACGGTAACAGTCTCAAAGTTGTCTTTCTCTTTTACAGCCAAAGCGATCAGACCTTCAGCAACTTTGCGGATCTCTTTTGCTCTTGCCTCAGTGGTCTTGATGCTTCCATGATACAGCAGTGCAGTTACCTGGCTGCGAATCATTGCTTTTCTCTGGCTGGAAGTTCTTCCAAGCTTTCTATAACCTGCCATTTTTATTTCCTCCATAAAATGTGGAGTGCAGCCGCGTGCCCTGTGGTCTTACCGTACCGCATCATCCAATAATTTTGTAACGTAGCAATCCCTGCACTTTGGACTTACGGGATCACCACCTTTAAAACGGGAAACCCGAACTACGCTTCGCTTCGTTTGGGCAGCACTCGTTTCGCTTGCTTTACTCTTCGCTCGGGTTGAGCTGAAGTCCTAACTCTTTTAACTTTGCAAGAACTTCCTCAAGGGACTTCCTTCCAAGGTTACGAACCTTCATCATATCCTCCGGAGTTCTGTTGCACAGTTCCTCCACAGTATTGATTCCGGCTCTCTTCAGGCAATTGTAGGAACGAACAGACAGTTCCAGTTCATCAATGTTCATCTCCAGAACTTTCTCTTTCTCGTTGTCTTCCTTCTCTACCATGATCTCAGCGGTCTTGGCATTCTCAGAAAGGTCGATGAAAAGGTTCAGGTGCTCGCTGAGGACTTTCGCCGCAAGGCTGACAGCCTCGTCCGGAGCCAGAGTTCCATTGGTAAACACATCCAGGGTCAGTTTATCGTAATCGGTAACCTGTCCTACACGGGTGTTCTGAATTGCCATGTTGACACGCTCTACCGGAGTGTAAATAGAGTCGATTGCAATAACTCCGATCGGCAGCTCGTCATTCTTATTCTTGTCCGCGCTTACATATCCACGACCTTTTGTGATCGTCAGTTCCATATAGAACTTGCTGTCAGCTCCACCGCTTAAGGTAGCGATGACCTGCTCCGGATTCATGATTTCGATGTCCGGATCAGCCTGGATATCAGCAGCAGTAATCACGCCTTCACCTGCAAATTCGATGTAGGCGGTCTTCACTTCATTGCTGTCGCTGTTGTTCTTAATAGATAAGCTCTTGATGTTCATGATGATTTCAGTTACATCTTCCTTTACTCCAGGAATAGAACTGAACTCATGCAAAACGCCGTCGATTTTCACCTGACTAACTGCTGCACCCGGCAGAGAAGAAAGCATAATTCTTCTCAGGGAGTTGCCCAACGTAGTGCCGTAGCCTCTCTCAAGTGGTTCAACTACAAACTTGCCATATTTCTTATCATCTGAAATCTCAACAATCTCAATGTTTGGTTTCTCAAAATCGAACACGACTATAGCCCCTCCTTTTGGGTATTTTATCGAGGGAATTTGACTCTAATTATTATTTGGAGTACAACTCGACGATAAGCATCTCGTTTACCGGAACATCAATCTCTTCTCTGGACGGCAGCTCTTTTACGGTACCACGCAGGTTCTCCTGGTCAACATCCAACCAAGCCGGAACCATACGTCCACCGGTCATCTCGATGATATCTTTGTATCTCTGAGAAGCTTTGCACTTCTCTTTTACTTCAATAACATCACCAGCCTTTACCAGGTAAGACGGGATGTTTACACATTTACCGTTTACAAGGATATGCTTGTGATCTACGATCTGTCTGGTCTCACGTCTGGTGCGGCCGAATCCCATGCGGAATACAACGTTGTCCAGTCTTCTCTCCAGGAGAATCATCATGTTCTCACCGGTCTGACCATCCATCTTCTCAGCCTTGGTGTAGTAGTTACGGAAAGGTTTCTCCAATACACCGTAGATGAATTTAGCTTTCTGTTTCTCACGTAACTGGAGACCGTACTCACTTACTTTTCTATTAGCTCTCTTTAATTCTCTGTTTGATTTTTTATCAATTCCTAAATAGATCGGATCTAAACCAAGAGATCTACATCTTTTAAGAACAGGAACTCTATCTACTGCCACTTTTAGTACCTCCTATTAGACTCTTCTACGTTTTGGCGGGCGACATCCGTTGTGTGGAACCGGAGTTACGTCCTTAATACTAGTTACCTCAATACCGCATGCAGAAAGCGCACGAATCGCTGCTTCACGGCCTGAACCAGGTCCTTTTACCATAACGTCTACAGATTTCAAACCATGTACTAAAGCTGCTTTAGCAGCAGTTTCTGCAGCCATCTGAGCTGCATATGGAGTAGATTTCCTTGAACCTCTAAATCCCAGACCACCGGCACTTGCCCAAGACAATGCATTACCCTGAGTATCGGTTAAGGTAACGATCGTGTTGTTAAAAGAAGACTGGATATGTGCCTGTCCGCGTTCAACGTTTTTCTTTACACGCTTTTTTGTCACTTTTTTAGTGGACACTTTTTTAGCCATTTTAAACTAACCTACTTTCTTCTTACTTTGAATCCTGTTTCCTGTTTTTAAAACATGCAACGTGATTCTTTCAACTGTGTCAGACGGAAGTTCTTTTCCTTCCAGTCAAAGAACAAAGTTCATACTAAGCTCGTTTCACTCGCTAAGTATTTACTTTTTCTTATTTGCAACGGTCTTACGAGGACCCTTACGAGTTCTTGCATTGGTTTTGGTCTTCTGACCACGAACCGGCAGACCTTTTCTATGACGGATTCCGCGATAGCAGCCAATCTCCTGCAGTCTCTTGATGTTCATAGCAATCTCTCTACGAAGATCACCTTCAACAGTCTGAGACTCTGCAATTACTGCTGCGAGCTTTTTAACTTCGTCATCGGTCAGATCCTTAACACGAGTGTCAGGATTCACGCCAGCTTCTGCAAGAATGCGGGTTGCACTTGTTCTACCAATACCGTAGATATAAGTCAAGCCGATCTCAACACGTTTTTCTCTTGGTAAATCAACACCTGAAATACGAGCCATTTGTGTCGTACACCTCCTATACTTTTTTGTTTTTTAACCTTGTCTCTGTTTGTGCTTAGGATTTTCACAGATTACTCTGATACTGCCTTTGCGTTTGATGATTTTGCACTTTTCGCAAATCGGTTTTACTGATGATCTCACCTTCACGGCAATTCTCCTTTCTACTTGCATATATCCATTTTACTAGATATATCGTTCCAGCCAGGCTTAATTTTGGACAAACTTCACCTAACATTTCAACAAAGTCGCCATGATATTATAACATCGCTGGACCGATATTGCAAGCACTTTTTTGCTCTTTTTTTGTTTTAATGCCTGCTCTGTGCCATGCGCAATTTGCTTCGCAAATTACTTGTCTCTCCAGATGATTCTTCCCTTGCTCAAATCATAAGGGGACATCTCGATGGTCACTTTATCACCCGGCAGGATACGGATGTAGTTCATCCGAAGCTTGCCGCTGATGTGGGCCAGAACCTCATGGCCGTTCTCCAGCTGAACCTGGAACATCGCGTTTGGCAGTTTCTCTATTACCGTTCCTTCAATTTCAATTACATCTGCTTTTGACATGCATTTTACCTCCTAAATACTGCAATGGCTTTTTACGTAGTTTTTTAATTCCCTGCGGACGTTCTCGTCCGTCACGGGAGAATCCAGTAAGCGTGGCGTCTGATCCACCTGGATATGTTTCTTGTTCTTCCGTTTCGGGCTGCTGACCGGCCGATTCTTCCCATCTGATATGGTAACGTATTCTCCCTCATCGGTCATTATGATAAAATACCGGTCTTTGTCATGTCCGGCCAATGATTTCGCCGGACATCCCATCTCATAGCGCATCCTGTTTCACCGCCTTTACAAAGACAGAATCTCAGGTTCGCCGTCTGTGATCAGAACCGTATTCTCATAATGTGCCGACAGAGAATCGTCCTCCGTCACAACCGTCCAGTCATCATCCATCCACAACACATCCGGCGTACCGATATTGATCATCGGCTCAATGGCCAGGGTCATGCCCGGCATCAGCTTGATTCCGTGCCGCTTCTGTGCGAAATTCGGCACTTCCGGTTCCTCATGCAGATGGGTACCGATTCCATGGCCCACCAGGTCTCTCACGACTCCGTAGCCGAAGCTCTCCGCATATGCCTGAATTGCAGAGGAGATATCATTGAGATGATTGCCAGCTTTTGCATATTTAATCCCCTGAAAGAAGGATTCTCTGGTGACCTCGATCAGTTTCTGTGCCTCCGGCGTGGCGTTTCCGACCGCATGGGTCCTGGCCGCATCCGAATGATAGCCGCGATAGATCACACCTGCATCCAGGCTGACGATATCGCCATCCTGAAGAATCCGATGTTTGCTGGGAATTCCATGCACGACCTCTTCGTTTACCGAAACACAGATCGAGGCTGGATAACCATTATAGTTTTTAAAAGAAGGCACACATTCGTATCCGCGGATCAGCTTCTCGCCCAGACGGTCAATATCCAGTGTGGACATCCCCGGCTTCAAGGCTGCTCCCAGTTCCTCATGTACCCTAGCCAGAATTCTTCCGGCTTCGCGCATCAATGCGATTTCTCTTGCAGACTTTATGGATACTGGCATAGGTTACGCTCCCAGAACATCTGTGATGTCCTTAAATACTTCATTCAAATTCTTGGTTCCGTCTACCGTCACAAGAATGCCTGCATTCTTATAGTAAGCAATCAGCGGCTGCGTCTGCTCATGGTACACGGTAAGGCGCTTCTGAACCGTCTCCGGCTTGTCGTCATCACGCAGCACCAGCTTCTCGCCGCAGACATCACAGATGTCCGCTTTCTTCGGCGGATTGTATACAATGTGATAGGTTGCACCGCAGCTCAAGCAGGCTCTTCTGCCAGACATGCGGGTTACAATCGCCTCATCCGGAACGTTTACATCGATGGCATAATCCATCTTCTCGCCGCGTTCGGAAAGTGCTTTTGTCAGGCTTTCTGCCTGCGGGATTGTTCTCGGGAAACCGTCGAGCACATATCCATTGGCACAGTCTGCTGCACTGATACGGTCTAACAGCATGCCGATCGTCACGTCATCCGGAACGAGCTGTCCCTGATCCATGTAAGACTTCGCCTTCATGCCCAGTTCTGTGCCGCCCTTGATGTTGGCGCGGAAAATATCTCCGGTGGAAATATGCGGAATTTCATACTTTTCTGCAATCTTCTTTGCCTGAGTGCCTTTGCCGGCACCCGGAGCTCCTAACATAATAATCTTCATAAGGATATCCCCTCCATTTACAAAGAGAGCCGCTGCCCATTTTTTGCGCAGCAGCTCTCTTTACGAACGCTTAATCATTCAAAAAGCCTTTATAGTTCCGTACGATCATCTGAGACTCGACTGCTTTGATGGTCTCCAGGATAACGCTTACGATAATGATCAGAGAAGTTCCCATAAAGGAAAGTCTGCTTACCGTGAACAGTCCGGATATCATGATCGGGATGATGCTGATAATAATCAGACCTATCGCGCCGATAAAAACAATATAGTTCAGGATCTTATCCAGATAATCCGACGTTGGTTTACCCGGACGAATGCCTGGAATAAATCCACCGGATTTCTTCATGTTGTTAGCCACTTCCAACGGGTTGAAGGTAATGGATGTGTAGAAATATGCAAAAAGTATAATCAACACAAGGTAAATTACCAAACCGATGGAATAAATCGGCGTCTCCGGTTTAAACCAGGAAGACGAGTTCAGCATCATCAGGATCTTGCCGCCAATGGTGGTATAATCCGGATGGAAGAACTGAGCAATAACAACCGGGAACGACATGATGGAGGACGCAAAGATTACCGGGATAACACCAGCGGTGTTGATCTTTAACGGAATGTGGGAAGCCTGGCCGCCCACCATCTTTCTTCCAACCATCTTCTTGGAATACTGCACCGGAATTCTGCGTTCACCATCCTGAAGGATGATAACAAATATAACCATTGCGAAGACAACTGCCAGCATAATGATTGCGATTGTTACCGCAGCTCCGATATTCTTGCCTCTCAGGAATCTGGTGTACATCGTATTGATATCTTCCGGAAGTGAGGAAACAATGTTGAACAGCAGGACGATGGAAATACCATTGCCCACGCCTCTCTCCGTGATTCGCTCACCAATCCACATCAGAAATGCACTGCCTGCCGTCATCGTAACAACAGCAATGAGAATCGACCAGACGTTATAAACCTTCAGCAGACCCTGTCCGCCGAATCCAACTGCCATAGCAATGGACTCGATCAGCGCCAGGCCAACCGTCAGATAACGGGTATACTCGGCAATCTTCTTTCTTCCGTCCTCACCATCACGCTGCATCTCTTCCAGTTTCGGAATTGCGATGGTTAACAGCTGCATGATGATGGAAGATGTGATATACGGGGTAATGCTCAATGCGAATATTGACATGGAGGTAAAGGAACCACCTGTCATCGTATTGAAAAATCCAAAAGCGTCATTCGACTGACTTGCAAAGAAGTCAGCAAAATAAGAAGTGTTAACTCCAGGAATCGGCAGCTCCGATCCAAAACGGATCACTACCAACATCAGGAAGGTGAAGATCAGTTTTACTCTGATCTCCTTAACCTTCCATGCATTTCGGAGTGTCTTCAACATATTAGATCACCTCGCAGGTTCCACCTAAAGCTTCAATTTTTGCCTTTGCACCTTCACTGAATGCATCTGCCTTTACGGTCAGCTTTTTGGTTAATTCTCCGTTTCCAAGGATCTTAACGCCGTCTCTCGGATTCTTAACGATTCCACACTCCATCAGAGACTCTACGGTTACCACTGCATCGTTCTCGAAGCACTCAAGCGCCTCAACGTTGATACCAACGATAACTTTGGTGTTGCGATTTGTAAATCCTCTCTTCGGAAGACGTCTGTATAATGGCATCTGACCGCCTTCAAAACCTGGTCTCGGAGCACCAGAACGTGCCTTCTGACCCTTATGGCCCTTACCAGCAGTTTTACCATTACCTGAACCATGACCGCGGCCTCTTCTGAAATTATCACTGTGCTTAGAACCAGCAGCAGGCTGTAAATTAGATAAATCCATTGCACTGCACCTCCTTACTTCTATAATTAGATTTCTTCTACTTTAACCAAATGCTTTACGTGCCAAATCATACCTCTAACAGCTTCGTTGTCCGGAAGCTCTACGGTCTTGTTTACTTTACGAAGACCCATAGCCTCAACGGTTGCTTTCTGTTTCGGAATTGCACCGATTGGGGATTTGACTAACGTTACTTTTAATCTCTCTGCCATTTCTTTGTCCTCCTTAGCCTAAAATCTCTTCTACAGATTTGCCGCGAAGTTTCGCATACTCTTCCGGAGTCTTAAGCTGAGTCAGGCCGCTGATAACAGCAAGAACTACGTTGGTCTTGTTGTTAGAACCCAAAGACTTAGCACGGATGTTCTTAATACCTGCCAGCTCCAGTACGGAACGAGCCGGGCCGCCTGCGATGATACCGGTACCTTCCGGAGCCTTCTTCATCAGTACGGAAGAGCTGCCGAACTTACCAACATGGTCGTGCGGAATACTCTTGTTTTCGTCTACCGAAATCTCTACGAGATTCTTCATAGCTGCCTCTTTTCCTTTGCGGATTGCTTCCGGAACTTCACCAGCTTTACCAAGACCTGCGCCTACGTGACCATTACCATCACCTACTACTACCAGAGCAGAGAATCTCATGGTACGTCCACCTTTAACGGTCTTCGATACACGCTTGATTGCTACTACATTGTCATTTAATTCAAACTGACTTGGGTCAATAATTGTACGCTTCATGCCGTTCTCCTCTCTACTAGAATTTCAGACCAGCCTCGCGGGCTGCGTCTGCAAGTGCCTGAACTTTACCCTGGTAAATGAAACCGCCTCTGTCGAAAACGACTTCCTCGATACCCTTTTCCAGTGCTCTCTTAGCGATCAGAGTTCCAACATAGGAAGCTGCAGCTACATCATTGGTGTGCTCCAGTTCGGTCTTTGCTTCCTTCTCTGCGGTGGATGCTGCTACCAAAGTATTGCCGACTGCATCGTCAATAATTTGAGCATACATATGATTATTGCTTCTGAACACAGCCAGACGCGGTCTCTCTGCAGTACCTGCAAAGCGGTTGCGTAATCTGGTGTGCTTTTTAACGCGAACTTCGCTTCTTGATTTCTTACTAACCATCTTCGTATTCTCCTTAAATTATTTCTTACCAGTCTTACCAACTTTACGTCTGATAGTCTCATCAGCATACTTGATTCCCTTGCCCTTGTAAGGCTCAGGTCTTCTCTTGTCTCTGATCTCTGCAGCGTACTGGCCAACTTTTTCTTTATCGATACCTTTAACCGTAATCTTATTCTGTCCTTCAAGAACGGTCTCCAGACCTTCTGGATCTTCCATCTCTACCGGATGAGAATATCCCAGGTTAAGGGTTAATTTCTTTCCCTGTTTTGCAGCTCTGTAACCTACACCGTTTACTTCCAGAACTTTCTCATAGCCGCTGGTAACACCAACTACCATGTTGTTGATCAGGGTTCTGGTCAGACCATGTAAAGATTTCATCTTCTTCAAATCACTCGGTCTGGTTACTACGATATGTCCATCTTCTTCTTTGATGTCCATCTCTGCCGGAAGCTCTCTCTCAAGAGTTCCCTTAGGACCTTTTACAGTCACTTTGTTATTCTCTGCAATCGTTACAGTTACACCTGCCGGGATTGCGATAGGCATTCTTCCAATACGTGACATGCCATTTACCTCCTACTTAAATTTTCGGAAAGCGTCTTATGCGCCTTCTGTTTTCAGTTGCTGTTGTCGCCTTGCCAGTCCCTCATCCACTCAACTAAACTCAGCTATCGCCTTCGGCTCTGCTTCGTTAAGGTTCGGGATGGGCTTTCACACTAAATTCGCGCTCTGCGCGCTCATTAAGTGTTCAATGCCTACCAAACAAACGCTAAAACCTCACCGCCTACACCCAGCTGACGAGCTTCCTTATCGGTAATTACGCCCTGGCTTGTAGAAATGATTGCTGTTCCAAGACCGCCAAGTACCTTCGGCATGTCTTCCTTGTTTGCGTATACACGCAGACCCGGTTTGGAAATTCTCTTGATTCCGCTGATGATCTTCTCATTCTTGTCAGCACCGTATTTCAGGGAAATACGGATGTTCTGGAATGCGCCGTCTTCAACGAGATCATACTTCTGAACATAACCCTCTTTTACCAGGATGTCGGCGATAGCCAGTTTCATCTTGGATGAAGGTACGTCTACTGTATCATGTTTAGCAGTATTTGCATTACGAATTCTGGTAAGCATATCTGCAATTGGATCACTCATAGTCATAGTGGATATTCCTCCTTGTTTAATGTTGGTCGGTTTCCTGTTGGACCTTTACCAGCTAGCCTTTTTAACACCCGGAATCTGACCTTTGTAAGCCAGCTCACGGAAGCAAATACGGCAAATACCATATTTTCTCAAATATGCATGCGGACGTCCGCAGATTCTGCAACGGTTATATTCTCTGCTGGAGAATTTAGCCGGACGCTGCTGCTTAATCTTCATAGAAGTTTTAGCCATGGATCTTTCCTCCTGTTATTTTGCGAATGGCATATTGAATAATGTCAAAAGTTCACGAGCTTCTTCATCGGTCTTGGCAGTGGTAACGAAGATGATGTCCATACCTCTTACCTTGTCAACTTTATCGTATTCAACCTCAGGGAAGATCAACTGCTCTTTGATGCCCAGAGCGTAGTTGCCTCTGCCATCAAATGCGTTCGGGTTTACACCACGGAAGTCACGTACACGCGGCAGGGCCAGGTTGATCAGACGATCTGCGAACTCATACATTTTCTCACCGCGCAGGGTAACCTTACATCCGATCGGCATACCTTCTCTAAGTTTGAAGTTTGCTACGGATTTCTTTGCCTTGGTGGTAACAGCTTTCTGGCCGGTAATCAGCTCCAGGTCTCTTACTGCGGAGTCCAGAACCTTTGCGTTCTCTTTTGCTTCACCAACACCCATGTTGATAACGATCTTGTTTAATTTCGGTACTTCCATGACGTTTTTATAGCTGAATTTTTTGATCAGGGCATCAACCATCTCGCTCTGATACTGTTCTTTTAATCTTGCCAACTTTCGTTCCTCCTCTCTGAATTAGTCGATTACTTTACCGCTTGCCTTAGCAACGCGGACTTTCTTACCGTCTTTTACTTCGAAGCCAACTCTGGTAGCTTTTCCATCAACAACCAGCATAACATTTGAAATGTCCATAGCTGCTTCCTGATGAATGATGCCGCCCTGTGGGTTGCCTGCGCCCGGTTTGGAGTGCTTGGTAACCATGTTGCAGCCCTCTACCAGAACTTTGCCATCTTTTACCTGCATTACCTTGCCGGTCTTATCTTTATCTTTTCCTGCGATAACCTTTACCAGGTCGTCTTTTTTGATTTTCTGCACAGTCGACACCTCCTTACAGTACTTCTGGAGCCAGAGATACGATTTTCATGAACTGCTTCTCACGTAATTCTCTCGCTACCGGCCCAAAGATACGGGTTCCTCTTGGGGTCTTATCATCTTTAATAATAACTGCTGCATTCTCATCGAACTTAATATAAGAGCCATCTTTACGACGTGCACCTTTTACAGTACGCACAACTACGGCCTTAACTACGTCGCCTTTTTTTACAACGCCACCTGGTGTTGCATCTTTAACGGAAGCGACGATTACATCACCAATATTCGCATATCTTCTTGTAGATCCGCCCATAACACGAATGCAAAGCAACTCTTTTGCTCCGGTGTTATCAGCAACCTTCAGTCTGGTTTCCTGCTGAATCATGCCTGATACTCCTTCCTGTTTTTACTTCGCTTTCTCGATAATTTCAACCAGTCTCCATCTCTTGTCCTTAGACAACGGTCTGGTCTCCATAACTTTAACGGTATCGCCAATGCCGCACTCATTCTTCTCATCATGAGCTTTTAACTTAACGGTCTTTTTTACGATCTTGCCGTATAACGGATGTTTGATATGGTCTTCGATTGCAACGACGATGGTCTTGTCCATCTTATCGCTTACGACTTTACCAACGCGGGTTTTTCTTAAATTTCTCTCCACGGTCTTATTCTCCTTTCAAACCTTATGCCAGTTTAGATTTCTCTGTAATAACAGTCTGAATTCTAGCAATATTCTTGCGAACTTCTTTGATTCTGCTGGTATTATCTAACTGGTTGGTTGCATTCTGGAATCTTAAGTTGAAAAGTTCTTTCTTTGCAGCTACTAATTCTTCATTCAACTCTGCAGCTGACTTTGCGTTTAAACCTTCTACGAATTTATTAGTTTTCACTGTTATCACCGCCTTCTAAATCTGCTTTAGCAGCAATCTTACATTTGCATGGTAACTTGTGCATAGCAAGACGTAATGCTTCACGAGCAGCCTCTTCCGGTACACCGGCGATCTCGAACATTACTCTGCCTGGTTTAACAACTGCTACCCAGTACTCCAGGGCGCCTTTACCAGAACCCATACGAGTCTCTGCTGGCTTTGCAGTTACAGGTTTGTCTGGGAAGATCTTGATCCAAACTTTACCACCACGTTTGATGTAACGGGTCATGGCAACACGGGCTGCCTCGATCTGGTTGGATTTGATCCAGCACGGCTCAGTAGCGACCAAACCGAACTCACCATAGTTAATCTGATTTCCTCTTAAAGCTTTGCCGGCCATAGAACCACGGAACTGTTTGCGGCGCTTTACTCTCTTAGGCATTAACATTATTTATCGCTCCCTTCCTTGTTTCCTCTAGCAGGAAGTATCTCGCCTTTGTAGATCCAAACCTTAACGCCAAGCTTGCCGTAGGTTGTATCTGCTTCTGCGAATCCATAGTCAATATCTGCTCTTAATGTCTGTAACGGAATGGTACCCTCGCTGTAGAACTCGGTACGAGCAATATCAGCGCCACCAAGACGTCCGCCAACAGCGGTCTTGATTCCCTTGATACCAGACTTCATAGAACGACCCATGGTGGACTTCATCGCACGACGGAAGGACACACGGTTCTCCAGCTGCTGTGCAATGCTCTCAGCTACTAACTGAGCATCACGGTCCGGTCTCTTGATCTCTTTGATGTCGATAAATACTTTCTTATCAGTCAGTTTCTGAACTTCGCCTTTCAGCTTTTCGATCTCAGCGCCGCCCTTACCGATTACAACGCCCGGCTTTGCGGTGAAGATGATCACTTTAACTCTGTCAGAAGCTCTTTCAATCTCAATTTTGGAAATTCCTGCGCTATACAGTTTCTTTTTCAGGAAAGTACGGATATTATAATCCTCTACCAGGCAATCAGCGAAGTTGCCTTCTGCATACCACTTGGAATCCCAGTCTTTAATAACACCGACTCTTAAGCCGTGTGGATTAACTTTCTGTCCCATATTTGCCTCCTATCTTTCATTCAGCACAACAGTGATATGGCTCATTCTCTTCTCGATTCTGTAAGCTCTACCCTGTGCTCTCGGTTTTACTCTCTTCATGGTCGGTCCCTTGTCTGCGAAGCACTCTTCTACATACAGTTTAGCCGGATCCATTCCATTATTGTTCTCAGCGTTTGCGATAGCTGATTCCAATAATTTTTTAATTAAAGAAGAAGCATATCTGGGATTGTAAGTTACAATACCAAGTGCCGTCTGTGCATCTTTGCCTCTGATGGCATCTAAAACGAAACATGCTTTCTGAACAGATACGCGTGCGTAAGATAACTTTGCGCTCGGTCTGGTATCCTTCTGGGCATTTCTCTCTCTCTTAATTTGACTTCTATGTCCTTTAGCCATTGCTAATAACCTCCTTTCGATCCTGACGATTATCGTTTGGATTTCTTCTCGTCTTTTCCATGTCCTCTGTAAGTTCTGGTAGCTACGAACTCACCCAGCTTATGTCCAACCATATCTTCGGTCACATATACCGGAACGTGCTTTCTGCCATCATGAACTGCGATTGTATGTCCAACCATCTGCGGGAAGATTGTGGAGCGGCGGGACCAGGTTTTGATTACCTGATGCTGTCCTGCTGCGTTCATTGCATCAACTTTTTTAAGCAGATGCGCGTCTGCAAATGGTCCTTTTTTTAATGAACGTGCCATAAGTTTTGATCCTCCTTAATTATTTAATGGTTTTGCCATCGCGTCTTCTTACAATCATCTTGTTCGACTGCTTGTTTTTCTTACGGGTCTTCAGTCCCAGTGCCGGCTTGCCCCAAGGTGTGCAAGGACCTGGACGACCGATACCGGTCTTACCTTCACCACCACCATGCGGATGGTCATTCGGGTTCATAACAGAACCGCGGACGGTAGGACGGAATCCCATATGACGCTTTCTACCAGCTTTACCAAGGTTGATCAGGTTGTGCTCGCCGTTGCCTACAACGCCGATGGTAGCACGACAAATGATCGGAACCATTCTCATCTCGCCGGACGGGAGTCTTAAGGTTGCATATTTGCCTTCTTTAGCCATTAACTGAGCAGAGTTACCAGCGGAACGAACCAGCTGACCACCCTTGCCCGGATACAGCTCGATGTTATGAATCTGAGCACCAACCGGGATGTTTGCCAGCGGTAAGCAGTTTCCTACTTTTGCCTCGGCAGTCTCGCCGCTCACAACCTTCATTCCATCAGTCAAACCAGCCGGAGCCAGGATGTAGGTCTTGGTACCGTCTGCGTAGCAGATCAGTGCGATGTTAGCAGTTCTGTTCGGATCATACTCAATACCAATAACCGTTGCGATCATACCGTCTTTGCTGTTTCTCTTAAAATCGATGATTCTGTATTTTCTCTTAGCACCGCCTCCGCGATGTCTAACAGTGATTTTACCCTGATTATTACGTCCTGCAGTCTTGCTTAAGGAAGTAACCAGTGCCTTCTCCGGAGTAGATTTGGTGATTTCTTTGAAATCAGAACCGGTCATCTGTCTTCTGGAAGGTGTATATGGGTTATATGTTTTGATTCCCATGACTTTAACTCCTTTCGATTCGTACACGTTTCACATGTTCTTCAACACGTCCGCGTGTATCTTTTTATCACAGCGCAGTATAGTTGTTTCACTGTCGGCTGTATAGTTATCTTGCAGATTCACTGCATTTGATTATAAACCTGCGAATACCTCGATCTCTTTGCTGTCCTCAGTTAACTGTACGATAGCTTTCTTGGTAGCTGCAGTCTTGCCGAAGGTAGTTCCGCGTCTCTTGTTCTTGCCTTCGTTGTTCATGGTGTTTACACTCTTAACTTTGGTTCCCGGGAACATCTTCTCAACCGCGTCTTTGATCATGGTCTTGTTTGCCTCGGTGTGAACCAGGAAAGTGTATTTCTTAGAAGCCATTGCGTTCATGCTCTTCTCGGTTACAACCGGTTTGAGAATGACATCATAGTATTGAACGTTTGCCATTATGCGTACACCTCCTCAATATTTGCAACAGCTGTCTTGGTAGCTACTACAGTGTTGTATTTCAGAATGTCAAATACGTTGATCGTATTAACATAAGCAGTCTTAACAGACGGGATGTTCTTTGCAGACTTCACTACATTGTCGCTGTCCTCGCCTACTACTACCAGAGCTTTGGAAACCTTCAGATTGTTCAGAACAGTCTGGAACTTCTTGGTCTTGATCTCGTCCAGCTTCAGCTCGTCAACAACGATGAATTTGTTCTCCAGCACTCTGCTGGTCAGAGCGGATTTCAGAGCTGCTCTCTTCTCTTTTTTGTTCAGTGTAATGGTGTAATCTCTCGGAGCCGGAGCAAATACTACGCCGCCGCCTGTCCACTGCGGAGATCTGGTTGAACCCTGTCTTGCATGACCGGTTCCTTTCTGTCTCCACGGTTTTCTTCCACCACCGGATACCTCAGCGCGGGTTTTTGCTTTCTGTGTACCCTGACGCTTGTTTGCAAGCTGTGCAACGACTGCCAGATGTACCAGGTGCTCGTTAACCTCTACACCGAATACAGCGTCGTTCAAATCCATCTTGCCAACTTCATTACCTTCCATATTGTAAACAGATACGTTTGCCATCTGTGTGTTCCTCCTTTCTCATCAAAGCTTATTTGCAAGCTTTCACTGTTTCTTTGATCGTGATTAAAGATTTCTTCGGTCCTGGAACAGCGCCCTTAACCAGAATCAGGTTGTTCTCGTTGTCTACACGAACGATCTCAAGATTCTGAACGGTTACCTGCTTGCTGCCCATGTGTCCTGGCATCTTCTTGCCCTTGAATACCTTGCTCGGGTCGGAAGCGGAACCATTGGAACCGGCATGACGGTGGAACTTGGAACCATGAGCCATCGGTCCTCTGGACTGGCCATGTCTCTTGATTGCACCCTGGAAACCTTTACCCTTGGAAACAGCAGTTGCATCAATCTTATCGCCTGCAGCGAAGATATCAGCTTTGATTTCGTCCTTTACAGAATACTCTTCTGCATTGTCGAAACGGAATTCTCTAACAAATCTCTTGTAGGAAACACCAGCTTTGTCAAAGTGTCCCTTAACCGGCTTGCTGACCAGCTTCTCTCTCTTGTCAACAAAACCAACCTGTACAGCTTTGTAACCATCATTCTCTTCGTTCTTAACCTGAGTTACTACACACGGGCCAGCCTGAAGAACGGTTACCGGAACCAGCACTCCATCTTCGTTGAAGATCTGAGTCATTCCGACTTTGGTAGCTAAAATAGCTTTCTTCATTCTTTCTTCCTCCTTACAGCGGATTACCTTTTACAGCAATCATACTAAAGCTTATTTCTGTTTCATTTTGATGTCGATATAAACACCAGCCGGCATTTCCAGTTTGCTTAATGCATCAACTGTCTTCTGGCTTGGGGTGATGATATCGATGAGTCTCTTGTGAGTTCTCTGCTCGAACTGCTCTCTGGAATCTTTGTACTTGTGTACTGCTCTCAGAATCGTTACTACTTCCTTCTTGGTCGGTAACGGTACCGGTCCGCTCACCTGAGCCCCTGTCTTCTTTACGGTCTCGATGATTTTTCCAGCAGACTGATCAATCAACTGATGATCGTAAGCTTTTAATGTGATTCTCATTACTTGACTTGCCATAAAAAAAGTCGCCTCCTTTTCGCACTTTAGTTGAAGTACGACAAGCGGTGACTGTACACATCTCCGTGTGTGTCGCGTCGGACCCACACTGCGTTACTGCATAATATAACTCTACAGCTGTTCAATTGGTACAGTGACTTGTCGTCAGTTTCCTAACTTGACATTCGCTCCACGGAACACCTGCCACAACGGGCAGCAACCTCACGCTTCACAGCTATCATGTCACAGCCTTAGTATAATAACATAAATGGAATATAAAAGCAAGCACTTTTTTAAGTTTTTTTGCTGTTTTTTTCTGTCGGTTTCCCTGTGCTTTTTCACGTAATAATGGAGCGAAAGTTTCCCTTCGCTCCATTATAATAGCCTGATTTCATTGCCCCAATCAGTCCTGATCGATATCCCAGTCTGGTTCCTCCGGGCTGGTGTAGGTACCGCCGTCCACCGTCTCATCGTCTTCCTTGATCAGCACACCGCCGCTGTTCGTCTTATACTTCACACCATCACGGTCCTTCACGGTCGTACCCTTCGCAATATGTCCGGAAGTGTTGATCACGTAGTTCTTACTGTTAGAACCACTGTTAATGGTAAACACCTCATATTTGCTTCCGGAGTCCGCCTTCTGCAGCTTGCCCATGTAATACAGGTAGTTGTCGTACACACCGGTATAACCGCGCCCGGTAGAGCTGAAATAATAATGGCTGGTATCACCTGACTCATTGATATTGAACTTGCCCTTCATCATACAGCTCTGCTCACGGGTTCCGAAATAGTAGGACGTGTACTCCGATTCGTCACTGTCTGTATAGATCTTCTGCAGTCCGTATACCGGAACTCCATCCTCATCAAACAGATAGGTGTTGCCGTTGATCCGCTCGAAGTCCTTCGTTCTCGCCGATCCCCTGGCCGGTCCAACCTTCGGGACTCCCTTGTTGCTGAAGTAGAACCATTCTACATCGTGGTCGTAATTGTTCTGCAAATCCTCCGGCGGCTCTGCGGAATACCAGCCCACGCGCACCTGTCCGTTGGAATCCACATAGCGGTAATCCTCAATCGTGTCCGAATCATCGCCGGTCACACACACCCAGCCGGTCTGCATCGCACCGTCTTCCCGCAGGCAGTAGTACACGCCGTTGATCTTCTTCTGCTTGATGTTGTCATTGCTGCTGTTCTCATCCGGCACTGCTTTCTTGCCGTTGGTCGCAAAATAGTACCAGTACTGATCATCAGTTACCGTATCAAACGGCCCGGAATGATTGTCGTTATCGTCGTCCGCATAGGAATCCGGCGGGTCCAGCTTCTTCCATCCGGTCACCATCACGCCGTTCGGCTCGCAGTAGTACATGTCATCCAGAATCCATCCGGTCTCCATGGCCCCCGTGTCACTGAAGTGATACCACTTGCCGTCGATCTGCTCCCACTTGTCCTTGATGTTCTTTCCGCTCTGGCTAAAATAATACCAGTCATATCCGGAATCGCTGTTGCTGTTGGTCACCTGCAGCCACTTGTTCGACACCATAAGACCGCTTGCGTCTACATAATAATTATCACTGTCGACCCAGGCATCCACAGCCATCGTGCCGTTGGAGTTCAGATAGCGCCAGTATCCGTCTGCGCCCTGCCGCCATGCATCCGAAACACGGCCGCCCGAAGAATTGTAATACACCCAGGTATTCCCCTCCTGTGTCCATCCTGTAGCTGCCATTGCGGAAATCCCCACCGTTCCCAGGCTCATTGCTGCTGCAAGAACAAGCACAGCCAAACCATATTTTTTCATATGTCTGCTCCTTTACCTCATTCCTTAGTATCTCTAACCTACATTGTAACAACATATAGTTAATTATTCAACAAAAATATGCAAAAATATTATAGAAATGCGTGGAACACAGATATCGACCGTGCTCCACGCATTTAGACTGTCAAAAACGGGTCATGCCAGGCTGCAAAGCAGCATTAATGCTGAGGACCTGCTACAATGACACGGCTTCCGCCTGAGGAAGATCCACTGGATACGCCGGGGCCGCCTGAACCGCCTGAGCTGTTTCCGGAAGGCCGATTCGGTGATTCAGCCGGGGCAGGGGCCTGCGCAGATGCCTGTGCGCCGCTCTGTCCGGCACCCTGCTGCCATACACCGTTCGCATCCACATAGAATCCGTCCGGCGTTGTCGTATTGACATACATAGCGCCGTCCGCTCCCAGATAGTAGTAAACACCCTTCCACTGAACCCATCCGGTTGACATATAGCCGTTGCTTGCAAAGAAATACCACTTTCCGCTGATCATCTCCCAGCTGTTGCGCGGATAGGAGCCATCTGGCTTCACATACCACCAGCCTCGTCCATCCTGCTTCCATCCTGCTGTATGGGAGTTCGGCGTATAATCCGAGCATGAGGAACTGTGTCCACTGGAATGATCATCACGATTGCTGCGGTCTACGTCGTAATCATCGGACCAGTCGGACCACTCGCCCTGATCGCTGCCGTCCAGACCTCTGACACGGAAGTAGTAGCTTCCACTGTGGTCCATATTGCTGCTGAAACTGTAATGGCGGCTGCTGGTGCGCTCACTGGTCACCTTATGGTCGCCGCGATAAAGCTGGACTTCATAACGCTCTGCGCCATCTACGTCATCCCAACGCGCGGTTCTTCCATCCCACCAGAGATTGTCGACAACATCAATATCCCGGTTGCCGGCCACCCGGTTCAGCCTTACCACGATCTCCATGCTGTTGCCGTCGTCCAGAATCTTTGCCGACTTATAGGAGGCGCCCATGCCGTGCAGGGAAAAATGACTGCTTCCCGAGCAGGTGAACTTGTTATCTGTACTGGAGGCCCACAGCTCGATCACAACACGCGGCGTGTCCCCCTTGCCCCAATAGGATTCATCATTCTGGTAGCCCGCAGTACGAACCATATAAAGGTCGCTGTCTGCCGTCACCTGGATGTCACCTAAGGTGTCCCCCGCCGACGGCTGGGTGCCGCTGAAATTCAGACGGACATTGCGTATATCCTGTGCATAGGAAACACTGGAAAACGCCGCCGCCAGCGACAATGCTGCGGTCATACCCATCAGCCACTTTGTCATTCTTCTCATTCTTGTTCCTCCTCGTTTTTGTCATGTGCGCCGTTTCACGATCCCACACTGATTCTGCGTATAATTATACACCTCATCAGGCCATTACTCAAGCACCTCTTTCACGCAAAAGCGCCGCAAAGCGGCAGGTAATGCTTGACGTTTCCTCCCAGGCATCTGTATAATGGACGTACGGAATTATAACATCGGGAAACACGATATCCCCGGAAAGGCTGGAAAACAAAATGTGGATTGCAGATAACTGGAACGATTATCAGGTCATTGACTGTTCCAATGGAGAAAAATTAGAGAGATGGGGGGATTATCTTCTGGTACGTCCGGATCCGCAGGTCATCTGGGACACCCCGAAGACGCACAAAGGCTGGCGCAATATGAACGGACACTATCACCGCAGTGCCAAGGGCGGCGGAGAATGGGAGTTCTTTGATCTGCCGGAGCAGTGGACGATTCATTACGGAACGCTGACCTTCAATTTAAAGCCGTTCAGCTTCAAGCATACCGGACTTTTCCCGGAACAGGCCGCCAACTGGGACTGGTTTGGAGAAAAGATCCGCAAAGCCGGACGCCCGGTCAAGGTTCTCAATCTGTTTGCCTACACCGGCGGCGCCACGCTGGCCGCAGCAGCAGCGGGCGCACAGGTTACCCATGTGGATGCCTCCAAGGGCATGGTTTCCTGGGCCAAGGAGAACGCCGCTTCCTCCGGGCTCGCGGAATCTTCTATTCGCTGGCTGGTGGATGACTGCATGAAATTCGTCGAGCGCGAGATCCGCCGCGGCAATCACTACGATGCCATCATCATGGATCCGCCGTCCTACGGCCGCGGACCGAAAGGCGAGATCTGGAAGATCGAAGATGCGATTCATCCGCTGGTCAAGCTGTGTGCACAGCTTCTGTCCGATGACCCGCTGTTCTTCCTGATCAATTCCTACACGACCGGTCTGGCTCCTGCCGTTCTTACCTATATGATATCCGTTGAGCTGCTTCCCAAATACGGCGGCCACGTGGATTCCCAGGAGATCGGCCTTCCGGTAAAGGAAAGCGGACTTGTCCTGCCCTGCGGTGCTTCCGGGCGGTGGTCAAAGAATTAAACTCAGTTTCTGCGCAATAAAAAAGCGAGAGTCCATGGCAGGCTGCCATGCCTCTCGCTTTTCTATTGTCTCCGAACCGCTTATGCTTCCGGCTTCTCAACCTGTACGATCGCTGCCTTCTGCATCGGGATACGGCAGTTTTTGTTGTTGCCGAACTCCACGATCACAGTATCATCGGTCATGTCGATCACAACACCGTAAAATCCGCTGGTTGTCAGAATGCTGTCGCCGATTGCGATGCTGGATAACAGCTCCTGCTGTTTCTTCTTCTCTTTCTGCTGCGGACGAATCGCCATAAAATACATCAAAGCCAAAAAGAAAATGATATAACCGATCAAAAACGTTGGGGAAATTCCACCTGCACCTACTAACATAAAATCCTCCTTGTGGTTCGGCTGTCGCCTCGCTGCAGCCGCCTCTTTTTTTAATTATTGCATCCGTATTATCGGATCAATCCTGTGGACCCGCCGCCATCCTGCCGAGCTTTTCTGCCTTATAAGCTTCATAGCGGTGTTCCTCGATTGCGTCGCGAATCTCTTCCATCATTGTATTATAAAAATACAGATTGTGCAAGACGCATAATCTCATTCCCAGCATTTCTTTCGCCTTGAACAGATGGCGGATATACGCTCTGCTGTAAGAGCGGCATGCCGGGCACTGGCACCCCTCCTCGATCGGACGCGGATCCAGCTCGTATTTCTGATTCAGCAAATTCAGCTTGCCGAAGTTCGTGTAAACATGGCTGTGGCGGCCGTTTCTCGACGGATATACGCAGTCAAAGAAATCGACGCCGCGGCTGACACCCTCTAGAATGTTCGCCGGGGTTCCGACTCCCATCAGGTACGTCGGCTTGTCCTGCGGCAGATACGGCACCGTCACATCCAGAATATGATACATTTCCTCATGACTCTCGCCGACCGCCAGACCACCGATCGCATACCCGTCCAGATTCATATCCCGGATCGTCTTTGCATGGCTGATGCGAATCTCATCCACCACGCCGCCCTGATTGATGCCAAACAGAAGCTGCTTTTGGTTGATGGTATCCGGAAGCTCATTGAGCCGCGCCATCTCCTTCTGGCAGCGTTCCAGCCAGCGCGTCGTGCGGTCCACGGAATTCTGGATATAGTGGAAATCCGCATGGCTCGGCGGGCATTCATCAAACGCCATGGCAATCGTAGAAGCCAGATTCGACTGGATCTGCATGCTCTCCTCCGGCCCCATGAAAATCTTGTGACCATCGATATGCGAATTGAAATACACGCCTTCTTCTTTGATTTTGCGCAGTCCAGATAAGGAAAATACCTGAAATCCGCCGGAATCGGTCAGAATCGGCTTGTCCCAGTTCATGAACTTGTGAAGACCGCCAAACTGCTTGATCAGTTTATCGCCGGTGCGTACATGAAGATGGTAGGTATTGGAAAGCTCTACCTGCGTCTTGATTTCGCACAGGTCATCGGTGGAAACTGCCCCTTTGATGGCAGCCACCGTACCTACATTCATGAAAACCGGTGTCTGGATGGTTCCGTGCACGGTCTGAACCTCAGCCCGCTTTGCACGTCCATCCGTCGTAATCAGTTTATATTTCATATGATTTTCCTATTTAGCTTTCTGCTGCTTCTTGTTCTTCCAGGTTGTCATCACGTACCACAGTGCACCGGTTACGCATACGGAGGAATACGTTCCGCAGACGATACCAACCATCAGAGGCAGTGCGAATTCGCGAATCGAGGATACGCCGAGCAGGAACAGTACGAAGACCATGACAAAGGTGGTCAGGGACGTGTTGATGCTTCTGGTAACCGTCTGGGTAATACTTAAGTTTACCACATCCTCCAGACTCTGCTTATGTGTCTTCAGCGCCATATTCTCACGGATACGGTCGAAGATTACAATGGTCGCATTGATGGAGTAACCAACGATCGTCAGCATACATGCGATGAAGGTGGATCCGACGGACCATTTCGCAATCGCATAGAAAGTCAGCACAACCAGTACATCGTGCACCAGTGCCAGAATCGCGCTGGCTGCAAACTTGATATCCTTAAACCGGAGCCAAATATACAAAAGCATCAGAACGGTCGCGATAACAACCGCCGCAACTGCATCCTGCTTCATCTCCGCACTGACTGCACCGGAGATGCTCTCGGCCGTGATCTTCTCAGCCTCGACGCCAAAGTTCTCGACCATGGCATCTTCCATCGCCTGTCTCTGATCTACGTTCAGAGTCTTGGTCTTGATAATGACTTCGTTCGTTCCGCTTACCTTCTGTGTCTGTACATCAGCATCGCCGGTAATGCCGGAGACAACCGGAACCACCTTTGTGGAAATATCTTCCATACTCATGTCCTCGTTGAAGGTCACGTTGGTGGAAGTACCGCCGGTGAAGTCCATACCATAGTTCAGGATACGGCCCATCTGTCCGTTGTTGACCGCCATGCCTACCCAGCCGGCCACAACCACTGCGATCGAGAGGATAAAGCAGATATTCTTCTTGCCCAGGAAGTTGATGATCTTGCCATCCTTCTTGACGCCGTAGAATTTCGGATTCTCAAAGCCCACATTGTACAGGGAGTACAGCGCGCCTTTGGTGACAAACAATGCGGTAATCATGGAAAGCACAATACCGATTGCCAATGTGGTTGCGAAGCCCTTTACGGTACCGGAACCACGGAAGTACAACACTGCAGCCGCGATCAATGTGGTCACGTTGCCATCCACGATTGCGGACAATGCCTTTGCAAATCCGGTCTTGATCGCGGAACGTACCGTCTTGCCAAGACCAATCTCCTCTTTGATACGGGTAAAGATAATAACATTCGCATCCACCGCCATGCCGACAGACAGGATGATACCTGCGATACCCGGCAGAGTCAGGGTCACCTCAAATGCGGACAGCAGGATCAGGATCAGGCCCACATACAGGCTCAATGCCAGAACTGCAGCAACACCAGGAATCAGGTACGCCACGATCATGAACAGTGCCACGATGCCAAAACCGATTGCGCCGGCCTTTAAGCTGGTTGCGATCGCTTCCTGGCCCAGCTTTGCACCAACGACGTTGGAACGCAGCTCTTCCAGCTCCAGAGACAAAGAACCGATGCGGATGGTAGAAGCCAGATTCTCTGCTTCATCATAATCCTGCATGCCGTCGATCTGGCACTGGCCGCCTGTGATCGCCTCACGTACCGTCGGGTTGGAGTAAACCATTCCATCATAGATGATGGCGATCCGCTTGCCCACATTTGCCGTGGTTGCATCCGCGAATGCCTTGGTTCCTTCTTCCGTGAAGGTCAGGCTTACCACGTAAGTCTTCATGCCGTTCTGATCCACGATGCCGGCCTTGGCAGATGCCACCTGGTCACCGGTCAGGATCACTTTTCCGGACTCGTCTGTAAACATCAGGGAACCTGGTTTGCCAAGCTCCTCAAGAATTGCATTTGCGTCAGAAACACCCGGGATATCAATGTTGATTCGGTTGTCTCCCTCCTGATACACCTCAGCCTCGGTGCTGTAGTTCTGTACTCTCTGCTGAAGCTTGTAGATCGTGTCCGACATTTCCTCTGCCGTCGGATCTGTCTCTACTGTCTGATACGTGATGCTGACACCGCCTGCCAGGTCCAGTCCGAGCTTGATATCATCCATGGTATCATAGCCAAAGAATCCGAACAGGACGACTGCCGCCAGAAGTACCAGCAGGCCCAGCAGGCCTTTTCCTTTACTGCTTTTCATGTTATTCTCCTCACTCTTCTTCGGCAAGCGCCGCTTTTATCATAATCGCACACTCAATCCGCTTCTTCTGCATCTCGCAGCCGATGTCATAAGCGTCCGTAATGCTTCCATGGAAATTGTAGGAATTCGCCGCGCAGCCTCCGCTGCAGTAAAATCTCGCGAAACAGTTCCTGCATTTCTCCTTGGCATATACGTTGCAAAGCTTGAATTCGTCCCGGATATCGGTTCGTACAATGCCTGTGTCCACATTGCCCATCAGGAAATCTTCCTGACCCACAAACTGATGGCAGGGATAGAAATCGCCCCACGGGGTAACCGCCAGATATTCCGTACCGGAGCCGCATCCTGACAGCCGTTTCGCCACACACGGTCCCTGGTTCAAATCCATCATGAAATGGAAGAAATTGAAACCTCTTCCTTCTTTCTTACGCTTGATGTACTCCACCGCCAGCTTGTCGTATTCTTCAAGGATCTGCGGCAGATCTTCCTCGCGGATCGCATAAGGCTCCTCCGGCGGACTCACCACCGGCTCGATGGACATCTGGTCGAATCCAAGATCCGCAAACAGCTTCACATCCTCCGCAAAATCGAGATTGTAGTGGGTAAAGGTTCCGCGCACATAATAGTCTTTCCCTGCACGGCTCTTCGCAAACTTCTGGAATTTCGGAACGATGATATCGTAGCTGCTTCCATGTCCGTTGCGAGTCGGACGCATGCGGTCATTGATCTCCTTGCGGCCATCGAGGCTCAGCACAACATTGCTCATCTCGCGGTTGCAGAACTCCATGATCTCGTCGTTTAACAGCACACCGTTGGTCGTCAGGGTAAAGCGGAAGCGCTTATTGTGTGCTTCCTCCTGGGAGCGGCCATACGCGACGAGCTGCTTTACCACATCCCAGTTCATCAGCGGTTCACCGCCAAAGAAATCCACCTCCAGATTCCGGCGGTTGCCGGAGTTGGCGATCAGGAAATCCAGTGCTTTCCTTCCCACCTCATAGCTCATCAGAGCACGTCTTCCGTGATATTCTCCTTCTTCTGCAAAGCAGTACAGACAGCCCAGATTACAGTCGTGCGCGATATGCAGACACAAAGCCTTCACCACGGTCTCACGCTTTTTGAAATCCGTCACATAAGTCTGATAAATGTCCTTCGTATAAAGCTCCTCGGCGTCAATCAGCTCCTGAACCTCTGAAAGCGCCTCCTCGACCTCCCCGGACGGATAGGTCTTTGCAAGCTCCTCCGCCACAGTATCCCGTATCTCCTGCGGAACCGGTGCCGCCGCAGCCAGCTCCTGCATCGTCGGTTCCAGCATGGCAATGGCATCATACACCACATCGTCCACCACGTGAACCGAGCCGCTGGCAATATCCATCACGATATTGTAACCATTATTTTTATATTGATGAATCACAGTTTTCTCCTTATCTAAGTACCCAAATTCCGGCTATATTTTCAATACAGATATAGGCAGACAAGAAAGACCCCTACAATCCGGGACCATAGGGGTCTTTCTTGTCTGCCTCATCTCTGTATCCAGTTGTGAACCGATCTGCTTATCTGTTCGCGTTCTCACAGGTCTGGTTTCCAACGGTGCAGGAAGTCTTGCATGCGGACTGGCAGGAAGTCTGGCACTCGCCGCAGCCGCCCTTTTTCATGGATTCTTTCAGGGTCTTGTTATTTAAAGTTTTTACATGTTTCATGTCTTTTCGCCTCCTATGCTTACAATTCCTTGCGATTATACCATAAGTCTACGCGCTTCGCAAGTCAAAATTAGTTCGGCCGGAATCTGCTGTAGGCTTTGCCCGGAAGCATCCCGCCGCGATAAGAAGCCAGCTCACTGACCGTGACCAGCTGATATCCCCGGCTCACCAGCTCCGGGATCAGTGTCTGACTCGCAGCGGCCGTCGCTTCATACAGATCATGCATCAGAATAATATCCCCGTCCTGCACCTGATCCAGCACGGTCTGAATCGTATTCTGCGTATCCCGCGTCTTCCAGTCCAGCGTATCGATCGACCACATCACCGCGGGCATGGAGACCGCTCCCACAACATCCATCCCCGCATCACAGCGGGCACCGCCGCAGGGGCGCATAAGCACCGGCGAGATTCCGCTCGAATCCGACACCACCTGATTGGTGCGCGCCAGCTGTTCTGCGAGTGCCATCGGCTCCACCTTCGTCATCAGCGTATGATCGTAGGTATGGTTGCCGACCTCGCAGCCCTGCTCTGCCATCTGTTTTACGATGCCGCTGTTCTTCTCCACCTGTTTTCCTACCATGAAAAAGGTGGCTTTGCCCCCAGCCGCTTTCAGCGCCTCAAGGATCTTGGGTGTCTCCGTGGAAGATGGTCCGTCGTCATAGGTCAATGCAATCATCGGCTTTGCCGGATCGATGCCGCCCGCATAAGAGGTCTTGCCTTCCTGCTTTTTCACCACCGAGATGCGCAGTCCGTCCATGCGCAGTCCCACGCCGGACGCTCCCGCCTCCTCGCCGTTCATCACCCAGTCCGTCCACGCCTCATCCTGAAGCACGCTATAGAGAATGTCGTAATATTCCCCCAGCTCCCCCGTCAGCTGCATCCGAACCGCCTCCAGCGGCATGTCCTGATCAATCCTGCCGCCGTCGCTGCCATCCTCCTGCCAGTCCAGCCAGCCGCTTCCGCTTAGATTTACCTGATATGTAATGGTTCCCGTCATGCCCTCCGGCTGATTGTGCAGCGTTGCCCGTATCGCCGTCACGCTGTTTCCGACCGGTGCCATACAGTACGAATTATCCGCAAAGAAATGACTCCACCCTCTTTCCTTAACGTAAATCCCGTAGATCGCGCCCACATCCGGAAGATCTTCCAGCCTTTTCTTTGCCGCCTCTTCCTTTTCTGCCTCGGCCTCGGAAGCCACCTTCACACGCTCTGCCTCGATCGAAGCCAGTTCAATCTGCTTCGCATCCGTCTTCTTCGCCGCCCTGCTTCGTACTGCCGCCGCAATACTGCCGGCAATCACACAAATTGCCAGCGCAAAAAAGCAGCACAAGATACGCATCCTGCGCACATGGCGAAGCCGCTCTTCTTTTCTTCTGCGCCGTCGTTCCTGACGTTCCCGCAGTTGTTCTTCTGTCAATTCTTCTTCCATATTCATGTTCTTCTGCAACGCTCCCCCACCAGAAATTCTACCATGATACTGTTTTCATACTATATATAGTATAACAATTCGTCACGGCCTGTCAATAGACTTCGCATACCGAAAAAGAGCGAAGAGTGCTCAATTCGACGCACGCCTCGCTCTTTTTTGTCATACAGAACCAATCAGTGGCAGGAATCTCCGCCCTTGCAGCCCGGACATCCGCAGCCGCAGCCGGACTTTCCAGCTTTGGCATCCTTTACCTTCTTAACAATCACCGCGATCACTGCCGCAGCAATCACAATCCCTATAATCCAGTCAATCATTCATATGCCTCTCTTTCTTGCATCGATCTATATCAGGTGCCCTTATTTTCATGATCATTATACTGCATCTCATCATTCCTGTCAATAATTTTGATAATGGTTTTCATTTTCTTTATTGTGGGGCGTAATTTCCTGTGACACAAAAAAAGAATTCCAGGAACACCATGGTTCCCGGAACTCTCGTTATCGTTTATTAAATCTCATCCTCAGAGTCTGCACCCGTTTCATCAATATCGAACACTTCCGGTGCCTCCTCTGCCAGATCTGCATCATCATTCAGCAGGATCTCCTCGTCGTCTCCGAACAAAATCTCATCGTCCAGCTCGATGTCGGAATCCAGTTTCACGGAGCGGTAACGCTTCATGCCGGTACCAGCCGGAATCAGCTTACCAATCAGAACGTTCTCCTTCAGTCCAATCAGATGGTCAACCTTGCCGTTGATCGCCGCCTCGGTCAGAACCTTGGTCGTCTCCTGGAAGGATGCCGCTGACAGGAAGGAATCTGTCGCCAGGGATGCCTTGGTGATACCAAGCATAACCTGCTTGCCGTCTGCCGGCTCCTTGCCCTCCGCGATCAGCGCTTCGTTCATCTCATTGTAATCCAGAATGTTCATGGATACGCCCGGCAGCACATTGCTGTCGCCGCCTTCCTCGATTCGGATCTTCTTAAGCATCTGACGTACAATCATCTCAACGTGCTTATCATTGATTTCTACACCCTGCAGACGATATACACGCTGTACTTCACGGATCATGTAATCCTGTACGGCACGCACGCCCTTAATCTTCAGAATATCATGCGGGTTGACGCTACCTTCGGTCAGCTCATCACCGGCCTCGATCACCTGCTCATCCTGAACCTTGATTCTGGAACCGTAAGGAATCAGATAGGTCTTGGAATTGCCATCCGACGGATCGGTTACCACGATCTCGCGCTTCTTCTTGGTATCTTTCAGTGCCACCACACCGGCAAACTCGGAAATGATCGCGAGTCCCTTCGGCTTACGTGCCTCGAACAGCTCCTCGACACGAGGAAGACCCTGTGTGATATCTCCACCAGCTACACCGCCGGTATGGAAGGTACGCATGGTCAGCTGTGTACCAGGCTCACCGATAGACTGTGCCGCAATGATGCCGACAGCCTCGCCCACCTGTACAGGCTGGCCGGTTGCCATGTTGGCGCCATAACATTTCGCGCAGACACCCACGTGAGACTTACAGGTCAGCACGGTACGGATCTTGACGGAATCGCGTCCCAGCTTCTCCAGAACCTTCATAACACCAGCTGCACGCTTCGGTGTACACATATGGTTTGCCTTTACAATCACTTCGCCGGTATCCGGATCAGTGATGGTCTCTGCAATATAACGGCCGGTAATACGCTCCTGAAGACCCTCGATCGTCTCTTTTCCATCCATAAATGCTTTGATCTCCATGAACGGAATCTCTTTGCCTTCGCAGCAGTCCACATCACGGACAATCAAATCCTGTGATACGTCTACCAGACGGCGAGTCAGGTAACCCGAGTCAGCGGTACGCAGTGCCGTATCGGACAGACCTTTACGTGCACCATGTGCAGAGATGAAATACTCCAGTACGTCCAGTCCCTCACGGAAATTGGACTTGATCGGCAGCTCGATGGTATGACCGGTTGTATCGGCCATAAGTCCTCGCATACCTGCCAGCTGTTTGATCTGCTTATCAGATCCTCGTGCACCGGAATCAGCCATCATATAGATGTTGTTGTATTTATCCAGACCGGTCAGCAGGTCATGGGTCAGCTGCTCATCGGTGTTCTTCCAGGTCTCGATAACCTCTTTGTAACGCTCTTCCTCGGTGATCAAACCACGGCGATAGTTTTTCGCGATACGGTCAACCGTTGCCTGTGCGTCAGCGATCAGCTTCGGCTTGGACTCCGGCACCGTCATATCGGAAATGGATACGGTCATGGCTGCCTTGGTAGAATATTTATAACCGATTGCCTTGATGTCATCCAGCGTTACTGCGGTCTGCGTAGCACCATGTACATTGATGACTTTCTCAAGGATCTGCTTTAACTGCTTCTTGCCTACGTGGAAATCAACCTCCAGCAGCAGGTCATTGCCCTCTGCGCTTCTGTCTACGAAGCCCAGATCCTGCGGAATGATCTCATTGAAAATGAAGCGGCCAACGGTGGACTCAACCACGCCGGTCTTGACGGTACCATCCGGCATCGTCTTGCTGACTCTGGCTTTGATGCGGGTATGCAGGGTTACTGCACTGTTCTCATACGCCAGAATCGCTTCGTTGACACTCTTGAATACCATGCCTTCGCCCTTTGCACCAGGACGCTCCTGTGTCAGATAATAGATACCAAGTACCATATCCTGAGAAGGAACGGCTACCGGGCCACCATCGGACGGCTTTAACAGGTTGTTCGGAGACAGCAGCAGGAAACGGCACTCTGCCTGAGCCTCTACGGAAAGTGGAAGATGTACTGCCATCTGGTCACCATCAAAGTCTGCGTTGAACGCGGTACATACCAGCGGATGCAGCTTGATTGCCTTACCCTCAACCAGGATCGGCTCAAACGCCTGGATACCCAGTCTGTGCAGGGTAGGTGCTCGGTTTAACATAACCGGATGCTCTTTGATGACATCCTCAAGTACGTCCCAGACCTCGGTCTGCAGACGCTCTACCATCTTCTTCGCGCTCTTGATGTTGTGAGCGGTGCCATTCTGAACCAGCTCTTTCATAACAAACGGTTTGAACAGCTCGATCGCCATCTCTTTCGGAAGACCGCACTGATAAATCTTCAGCTCCGGTCCAACGACGATAACGGAACGTCCGGAATAGTCAACTCGCTTACCAAGCAGGTTCTGGCGGAAACGGCCCTGTTTACCTTTCAGCATATCGGAAAGGGATTTCAGTGCCCGGTTTCCAGGACCGGTTACCGGTCTGCCGCGTCTGCCATTGTCGATCAGCGCGTCAACCGCTTCCTGCAGCATACGCTTCTCGTTGCGCACGATGATATCCGGTGCACCCAGCTCCAAAAGACGGGCCAGACGGTTGTTGCGGTTGATGATTCTTCTATATAAGTCGTTTAAGTCAGAGGTTGCAAAACGGCCGCCGTCCAGCTGTACCATAGGACGGATATCCGGCGGGATAACCGGGACCACAGTCATCACCATCCACTCCGGCTTATTGCCGGAATTGCGGAATGCTTCTACAACTTCCAGTCTCTTGATGATTCTTGCACGTTTCTGTCCGCTGGAATCCTTCAAGTCGCGTTTCAGCTCCTCAGATTCCTTCTCCAGATCGATGGACCGAAGCAGTTCCATCACAGCCTCGGCACCCATTCCAACACGGAAGTTGCCGTAGCCCCACTTCTCCACTTCTTCACGGTACTCTTTCTCAGAAAGGACCTGCTTGTACTGCAGGCTGGTGTCTTTCTTGTCCAGAACGATATAGGACGCGAAGTACAGAACCTTCTCCAGAATACGCGGAGAAATGTCCAGAATCAGACCCATACGGCTCGGAATTCCCTTAAAGTACCAGATATGAGATACAGGAGCAGCCAGCTGGATATGGCCGATACGCTCTCTGCGGACGCTGGATTTGGTTACCTCCACTCCGCAGCGGTCACAGATAACACCTTTGTATCTGATCTTTTTGTATTTGCCGCAATGACATTCCCAGTCTTTGCTCGGTCCGAAAATGCGTTCGCAGAACAGACCGTCACGCTCCGGCTTCAGAGTACGATAGTTGATGGTCTCCGGTTTTTTCACCTCACCGTGGGACCACTCCAGAATCTTCTCCGGAGAAGCCAGGCCAATCTTAATGGCATCAAATGTCAATGGCTGATATGTTTCATTTGTCTCAGGCATGAGCGATACTCCCTTCTATTATTCTTCATCAGAGGACTTGGCGTCCGTTTCATCAAGTTCGATGTCATCGTCTTCAAAATCAACGGCATCATCTTCCTCTTCTTCAACGGCAATCAGCTCGCCTCCCTGGAATTCCTGCTTCTGATAGCCGAACTCTCCAAAGGATTCTTCCCGATTGAAGTTGCGGTCGCCCTCGATAATCGAGCGCAGATCCGTCTCGCCGAAATCGACGGTCTCGCCGATCTCTACCTCTGTATTGTCATCACGCAGCACTCTCACGTCCAGTCCCAGAGACTGAAGCTCTTTCAAGAGCACCTTGAAGGACTCCGGAATACCCGGCTCCGGGATATTCTCGCCCTTGATGATCGCCTCGTACGTCTTTACACGGCCGATCACGTCATCGGACTTAACGGTCAGGATCTCCTGCAGCGTGTAGGATGCACCATACGCCTCCAGAGCCCAAACCTCCATCTCACCGAAACGCTGTCCGCCGAACTGTGCCTTACCACCCAACGGCTGCTGGGTAACCAGGGAGTATGGACCGGTGGAACGCGCATGGATCTTATCGTCTACCAGATGATGGAGTTTCAGGTAATGCATGTGGCCGATCGTAACCGCGCTGTCAAAATACTCGCCGGTACGTCCGTCACGCAGTCTCACTTTACCGTCACGGCTCAGCGGAACACCCTTCCACAACTCACGGTGATCCAGATGATCAGCCAGATAATCCATCAGTTCCGGTTTCAGTGTATCTTTATATTTCTCCTGGAATTCCTCCCAGGAACTGTTTACAAAATCATTAGCAACATCCAGTGTGTCCATGATGTCGATCTCGTTCGCGCCATCGAAGACCGGAGTCGCAATGTTGAAGCCAAGGGCCTTCGCCGCAAGACTTAAGTGGATCTCAAGCACCTGACCAATGTTCATACGGGAAGGTACGCCCAGCGGGTTCAGCACGATATCCAGCGGACGGCCATTCGGCAGGAACGGCATATCCTCGACCGGAAGTACACGGGAAACAACACCCTTGTTGCCGTGACGTCCTGCCATCTTATCGCCGACAGAAATCTTACGCTTCTGAGCAATGTAAATGCGGACCGTCTGGTTCACGCCAGGAGCCAGCTCGTCGCCGTTCTCTCTGGTAAATACTTTTGCATCCACGATGATACCATAAGCACCATGCGGAACCTTCAGGGATGTATCTCTTACCTCTCTTGCCTTCTCGCCAAAGATCGCACGCAGCAGACGCTCTTCCGCAGTCAGCTCGGTCTCACCCTTCGGGGTAACCTTACCAACCAGAATATCTCCGGCACGCACTTCTGCTCCGATACGGATGATACCTCTCTCGTCCAGATCCTTCAGCGCATCATCGCCGACACCTGGTACGTCACGGGTAATCTCTTCCGGTCCCAGCTTGGTATCACGGGCCTCCGCCTCGTATTCCTCGATATGAACAGAAGTATAAACATCCTCCTGCACCAGACGCTCGGAAAGCAGAACCGCATCCTCGTAGTTGTAACCCTCCCAGGTCATGAATCCGATCAGTGGATTCTTGCCCAGCGCAATCTCGCCGTTCTGTGTGGACGGACCGTCTGCGATCACTTCACCAGCCTCCACATGGTCGTTCTTGTAAACGATCGGCTTCTGGTTGTAGCAGTTGGACTGGTTGCTTCTCTTAAATTTGGTCAGATGGTAGACATCTCTGGCACCATTGTCATCTCTCTTGATAATGATCTCGTTGGATGCGGAACGCTCAATCACGCCGGCATGTCTTGCCACGACGCAGACACCAGAGTCAACAGCCGCCTTGCCCTCAATACCTGTACCGACAACCGGTGCTTCGGTATTCAGAAGCGGAACTGCCTGACGCTGCATGTTGGAACCCATCAGCGCACGGTTTGCATCATCGTTCTCCAGGAACGGAATCATGGAAGTCGCCACAGAGAACACCATCTTCGGGGATACATCCATCAGATCGATCGCTTTCTTCTGGAATGCGGAAGTCTCCTCGCGGAAACGGCCGGAGACGTTGTTGTGAACGAAATGACCATCGTCATCCAGCGGCTCATTTGCCTGAGCCACGACGAAATTATCCTCTTCGTCTGCTGTCAGGTAGACAACCTCTTCGGTAACAATCGGGTTGTCCGGATTGCTCTTATCTACAATACGGTACGGAGCCTCGATAAAGCCGTACTGATTCACTCTCGCATAGGTAGCCAGGGAGTTGATCAGACCGATGTTCGGTCCCTCAGGAGTCTCGATCGGGCACATACGTCCATAATGGGTATAGTGTACATCTCGAACCTCGAATCCGGCACGGTCTCTTGACAGACCGCCAGGTCCCAGTGCAGACAGACGTCTCTTATGGGTCAGCTCAGCCAGCGGGTTGTTCTGATCCATAAACTGGGACAGCTGGGAACTTCCGAAGAATTCCTTCACCGCTGCGGTAACCGGCTTGATGTTGATCAGAGACTGGGGCGTAATGCCATCCATATCCTGGGTGGTCATACGCTCTCTTACCACACGCTCCATACGGGACAGACCGATACGATACTGGTTCTGCAAAAGTTCACCGACCGCACGGATACGACGGTTGCCCAGATGATCGATATCATCTGCGTTGCCGATCTCGCCTTCCAGATGCATGTTGTAGTTGATGGAAGCAATGATGTCTTCCTTTGTAATGTGCTTCGGAATCAGTTCGCCGATATTTCTCTGAATCTGTTCCTTCAGCGCTTCCTGATCAGAACCAGCTTCTTCCAGAATAGTTTTCAGCACCGGATAATATACTAACTCTGTAACACCGGCCTCCTTCGGGTCAAACTCCACGAACGATGCCAGGTCTACCATCATGTTGGAGAGAACCTTGTAGTTGTGATCCGGTCCCTGGATGAACACGAACGGAACCGCTGCGTTCTGCAGGGTAACCGCCAGATCCTTATCCACGGTGGTACCAGCCTCAGCCAGAACCTCACCGGTCGTCACATCCACCACGTCCTCTGACAGCACATGGCCTTTGATCCGGTTTTTGAAGTGAAGCTTCTTATTAAATTTATATCTGCCGACTTTGGCCAGGTCATAACGACGCGGGTCAAAGAACATGCTGTTCAACAGGCTCTCTGCACTATCAACGGATAACGGCTCGCCCGGACGGATCTTGCGGTACAGCTCTAACAGACCATCCTGGTAATTCTCGGAGGTATCCTTTCCAAAGCTTGCCAAGAGCTTTGGCTCCTCACCAAACAGATTGATGATCTCTGCGTTGGTTCCATAACCAAGCGCACGTACCAGTACCGTAACCGGAACCTTACGGGTACGATCTACGCGTACATAAAAGATATCATTGGAATCTGTCTCGTACTCCAGCCATGCACCACGGTTCGGGATCACGGTACAGGAATACAGTTCCTTACCAATCTTATCATGTCCGATACCATAGTAAATGCCAGGAGAACGCACAAGCTGGCTGACAATAACACGCTCTGCTCCGTTGATCACGAAGGAGCCGGTATCTGTCATCAGCGGAAGATCACCCATGAAAATCTCATGCTCGTTGATCTCTTCTTTATCCTTATTGTAAAGTCTTACCCTTACTTTTAAAGGTGCTGCATAAGTAGCGTCGCGTTCTTTGCATTCTTCGATGTTGTATTTGACTTCATCTTTACATAATGTAAAATCCACAAACTCCAGGCTTAAGTGGCCGGCAAAGTCCGAGATTGGGGAGATATCTTCAAATACTTCTTTCAATCCATCATCGAGGAACCACTGATAGGAGTCTTTTTGAATCTCAATCAGGTTCGGCATCTCAAGAACTTCTTTCTGTCTTGAGTAGCTCATTCTAACGCTTTTACCGGCTGGTACCGGACGCATTCTGCTTTTCTCCATTGACGTTTCACCCCTGTTTTCTAATCGATTTTCCGGCATTTTTTGGGCGCAAAAAGCCCATGATGCCACAATAGTGCACACTCCATAATATCACAGCGCTGTCAAGGTGTCAAGTATTTTTATCTTGCAATTTTGCACAAAAAATGGTATACTATCTTGGCAGGTTTCCTGCTATTACATAAAGAACTTAATGGAGGTATTCCCCATGCAGACAGTTTTAAACGTTTTGCTGGTTATTTTGGTCATTGCAGCGGTTGTTCTGGCGGTCCTGTATTTTCTCGGGAGAAAGCTTGAGAAGCGTCAGGTCGAGCAGGAACAGCTCATGGAGGCGGCCAAGCAGACCGTATCCATGCTTGTCATCGACAAGAAGAAGATGAAGCTCAAAGAAGCCGGCCTTCCGAAGATCGTTTATGAGCAGACGCCAAAGTATATGCGTTGGGCCAAGGTTCCGGTTGTTAAGGCAAAGGTTGGTCCAAAGGTTATGACACTGATGGCAGATGAGCGTGTATTCGCATCTCTTCCGATCAAGACCGAGGTTAAGGTCGTTGTCAGCGGCATCTACATTACCGAGATCAAGAGCGTCCGCGGCGGTTCCATTCCGGCTGCCCCAAAGAAAAAGGGCTTTTTCGCCCGCTTCAAAAAAGACAAATAAGATTTGCACAGCATTAAAATGGCGTGACCACTTCGGCGGTCACGCCATTTTTGTCTTCATCCCTACTGCTACAGTTCCAGCTTCGCGCATTCTCTGGAATGCACATCCACTGTGATATTGCAGTCCGAAACATGATCGTAATTGATATCCAGCGAATAATCCACAGAGACCTTTAAGCTGTCTTCCTGCTCTTCCAGTTCAATCTTGTTGGTGCAAAGCCCCACAATCATCTCCCCCATCGGCGTGACGTAGCGCGTCATGTTCTTCCGGTTCCGCTCAAACACCATATGAGCATCGGTAATTCCGCTCTTGCGGACATCGAGCTTCTCCGGAGAGATCTTTAAGGTGTTGCGGACGCTTCCCGCAAAGTCCTCCATCATCTCGTCGTATACCAGATAGTGATTTCCGTTTTTCAGGAAATAATCGCCGGTTGTGATGACTTCCACGTCATCATGTTCTCCATCCATCATCTGAAGTCCGCTGATCCGGATCAGGACATCTCTTGTCATATTTAATATTCCTCAATGTTAATTTTTCTGGTTTCTTTCACTTCACTGGGCAGGATCGATGTGGCAAAATCCGTGAATTTCTCTGCCAGATCGCTGACAAAGAACTGATACTTCTCCCCTGTCAGCGGGGCATCCGCCTCGCGGTTTAATCCCTGCGCCTTTAACAGCTCTTTCAACTCAAGCGCTGTTTCGTAGGCCGGATTGACCAGGGTCACATCCTCTCCCATCAGCCGTCCGATCGTCGAGCGAAGCAGCGGATAATGGGTGCAGCCAAGCACCAGCGTGTCGATATATTTGCTCTTGAGCACGCTTAAATAGCGGGATGCAATCTCGTCGGTTACCGAATCATGCAGCAGCCCTTCCTCCACCAGCGGAACAAACAGCGGACAGGATTTGCCGGTCACCTCAATATCCTGACGCAGCTTCTTCATCACTTCCGTATAAATGCCGCTGCCGACCGTCCCCTCCGTTCCGATCACGCCGATCTTGCCGTTGCGGGTCGCTCGCACTGCGGTCCGGGCTCCTGCATTGATCACTCCGATGATCGGAATATCTGATTCCTTCTGTACGGTCTCAAGTGCATGCGCGCTGGCCGTATTGCAGGCAATGACAATCGCCTTCACATGTTCTGTGCGCAGAAAGCGGATGATCTGCCGGGAATAGCGGATGACCGTATCCTTTGATTTGCTGCCGTAGGGCACGCGCGCCGTATCTCCAAAATATACGATCCGCTCCTCCGGGATCTGCCGCATAATCTCGCGGGCAACAGTCAGGCCGCCCACACCGGAATCAAATACGCCAACCGGCGCATTGTTATCTAACATAGCCATGTCTTCCTCCACAACCATTTGTAATCCGTTTGCCTCTTCCCGCCTTATCGCTCAAACGCAAGGGTGATGAGCTGATCAATCAGTTCCTTCTTCGGAATCCCCGCTGCCTCCCAGAGCATCGGGTACATGCTGATAGCCGTGAAGCCGGGAAGCGTATTAATCTCGTTAAACACGACCTCTCCGTCTTCCGTCACAAAGAAGTCCACGCGCGCCAGGCCATACCCGTCCACCGCATTGAAAATCTTCTCAGCCGCTTTCCGCACGCGCTGGGCAGAATCTCCCGGAAGGGTCGGATTCGTGTCCGTGCGGGAATCTTCGTTATAATATTTTGCCTCAAAATCGTAGAATTCCGCCGCTGCTCTGATCTCACCCACACCGGAGGACTGCACCGGCTTCTGGCCGCCGCCAAGCACCGCACACTCCACCTCGTGTCCGACGATCATCTCCTCCACCAGGATCTTGCGGTCGTGATGGGCTGCCTCGAGAAGTCCGGCAATCAGTTCCTCGCGGTTCTCCGCCTTGCTGACTCCGCGGGAAGAACCTGCGTTAGACGGCTTAACAAAGACCGGATAGGAAAATCTGTCCTCAATCCTTCTCACGATGCTGTCCATATCTTTCTTCATCTTCCAGCTCATAACCGGGACATAGGCCGCCTGGCGGATGCCCAGATCGTTCACGATGATCTTGGTATACAGCTTATCCATGGAAACCGCGGATGCCAGTACACCGCATCCAACATAAGGAAGCCTCGCCAGTTCAAGCAGACCCTGCACGGTTCCGTCCTCACCGAACGGCCCGTGAAGCACCGGGAACACCACATCAATCTTCTCTTCCCAGGTGATGCCATTCTCCGTAAGGATCACGCAGCGTCTTGTCGCGTCCGGGATCAGCGCCGCTTCGATCGGGCTGTTGTACCACGCGCCGGAGCGGATATCCCCCACCGACTCCGCCTTGACCCAGTGTCCTTCCTCTGTAATTCCAATTAAAATCAGTTCATAGCGCTCGGTGTCGATCTGGTCGATCACATTGGCTGCCGACATGCAGGATACAATGTGCTCCGACGACTGCCCCCCAAACAGAACTGCAAGTTTTTTCTTGTTCATTCCTTCACCCTCCCGATGATGTTCAATATCTGATTAATTATATCATATCTGTCAATACTTAAACACAGAAAAGCATGAAAAAGGAGTCCCTTCTTATGAGAATAAATAAAAATAACCGTTTTACCCTTCTGTCCGCGGCGCTTGCCTGCTTTCTGCTGGCACTTCTTCTTTCCATGAACCAGATGCAAAGCGGACGGGAAGCACTGGCTGCACGTCTGGCCCCCTCCATGCTGCGTTTTCATATTCTGGCAAACAGCGACAGCAGCCGTGATCAGACGGTCAAGCTGGAGGTGCGCAGCCTGCTTCTGGATTATATTTCCAGCCACTTAAGCGCCGGTTCTGACAAAGAAGCGACCCGTTCTTACTTATCCGATCACCGCGCAGAGCTGGAGGCCGCCGCCGACCGCTATCTGGAGGAAAAGGGATTTGATTATCAGACGACGCTTCAGCTGACCAACTGCTATTTTCCGACGCGGGTCTATGATGACCTCGTCATTCCCTGTGGCTATTACGATGCCGCCCGCATCGTCCTCGGAAAGGGGGACGGACACAACTGGTGGTGCGTCCTCTACCCACGGTTCTGCTTTGTGGATGCCGCCTGCAAGGAGATCCCCAAAGAAAGCCGATCCGCTCTGCTCTCGCAACTACAACAGGACGATGCCCTCGCTCTGGAAGATCATCGTCCTGTCATTGAAATCCGTTTTCTCCTGTTTCCTTCGCTGAAAGCGATTCCGGTTACTCCACCGTCGCCTGACCGTCAATCGCCCAGTCGTAGGTCTCCATCGCCTGCCAGAGATTTAAGTTAGCCGACTCCTTCGCCGCCTTTTTCTGATAGTAGGACAGCATCTGCCCCACATAATCCGCTTCGGAAGTAAGGCCATTCTGGTACATGCGCTCTGCCGCGCCCCGGTTCGACTCGCCGGCGGCCAATCCGGTTACCGCCGCATCGTATGCCGCCTTTTTATCCTGTACCTCCTGATATAAACGCTGCATCTCGATCGTCAGCTTCTGATCGCCCTCATCGATGATTCTGCTGCGGTTTTCTGTCTGGGAATTGGTCTTGCCCTCCGCAGACGTCCGCTGCCCGATCAGCGTATAATTGTTGCCGATCGCTTTTTTCGTATCCGCCTCCAGATTCATGCCTGCCAGACGATTGATGTCAAATTCCGGCACAGGCCGGATATCCGGATTGCTGTCCGAATCATAGCCCAGCAGCAGGCAGATCGTCCTGCGGGTACTGTCCTGCTGGTTTTGAAGCGCCATCAGCTGGGACTGCGCTGATAAAAGGCCGTTCTTTGCGGAAAGCACTTCCTTCTCTGTCACCAGCCCAAGCGCAAGCCGGTGCTGCATGATCTCATACTGCTTCTGACTGAGCTGAACCACCGCCTCCAGCGTCGCTATATTCTGGCGGATCGTATCGTAGCCGATCACGGCACTCTGTACGCCGGCCACAACCTTCTTCTGCACCTTCCGCAGCTCCGAAGAATTTTTGTTGGTATCATTGTCCCACTTGTTGACCATATCACGGATCGATTTCACAGAGGATTTCATGACTCCGCTGTTGTAGGTAAGCACTCCGCCATTCGCAAAATCTCCCAGGGCAAAATATTCATCTGCCTCATCCTCCAGAAGTCTGGTCTGGCTCTCCATCTCGGTCAGAATATTTTTGTAATCCTCCCTGGAATCCTCATAGGTTTTCCAAAGCTCGGAAATCGTCGGGTTGTACTCCCGCACGCGATCGTTGATTTCATCATATTCCAAAACATTATCCTGAAGTCTTGCCAGCTGTTCCGCGGTATAACGCGGCAGCTCCGGCTCGGCTCCAGGCCCGCTCGGAGCAGCTCCGGCCAGCGCCTGTAGCGGGGCTGCCGCAAGAATTCCGGCCACAGCCAGCGCAGTAAGCCGGATGCTTCTGCTTCGTTTCATGTGGCTTCTCATACAGCCTCCTCCTCGCATCATATCTATGAAGTGCTGGCCAGCCCGTTGACTGCCCAATCATAAGTTTCCATGGTCTGGAACAGATTCAGATCTGCAATCTGCACATCCAGTTGTGCGCTTTGTGTCGTATACTGCTGATTGTCGTACTGCATCTGGCTTGCATTTCCATGCTGATACTGCACCTGAACGCTTGTCAGATTGCGGTTTGCCAGATCCAGTGCCGCTGCGGCCTGATCATAGGACAGCTTTGCTGCCAGCACATTCTGATAATTCGTCACCAGTGCGGAACCGATCTTCTGTTCATTGTCTGCGATTGTCTTTTCCAGACTTTCGCGGACATTGGCACTGGTCGCATTTTGCAGCTTCTTTTTGTTCGCTTTCAGCGTATAATTATTTTCCAAAGCCTTCTCTTTGTCTGCCTGCGGATTCATCTGATCAATCCTGCTGATGTCCGATTTCGGTACCGCCCGAATCTCCGGTGTATCCGAAAATCTCCATCCCAGCATCACCTGCAGCTTCTGCCGCACGGTCTCGATCCCGGTCTGCGTTGACGCGATGGTCCGGTCTGCATTCTGCATGGTTTCCTGCGCGTTCAGCACATCCACCTGCGTTGCCAGGCCGGAAGCCTGTTTGCTCTGCGCGCTGCGCAGGGAAAGCTCCGCCTGCTTTTTCGCCAGCTCTGCCTGCTGAAGACTGAGCTGATCCTTCTCATAGGAGATCATGTTGCTCTGTGCAACCGTGACCAGCGTTTTCTCCGCCGACTTATAGGTCAGGTAGGTAACCTCACTGTCTTCCAGTGTGTTATCTGCCTGCTTTTCCAGATTCTTTGCCTGCACCTCGGCACTCAGCAGAGATCCAACCACATAGCCATAGGTCGGGTCCGATGAGTCCGGATAATCCAGACTGGCGTAAATCTCATCTGCCATATCCTGATATTTCGATGCCACATCGTCCCGTGTGGTGCCGTATTCCCGCTTGAACTCTGCCAGATCGAGCTGATTGGTCTGAACCGTCGTATTGTACTCGTTGACCAGATCCTCCAGCTCGCCATATTCCAGCACATTATCGCGAAGTCTTGCCCACTCCTCACCGGTGCGGGCAAACTCCGGGCTGGCAGCCAGCGCCCCGGTCGGGGCAGCTGTCAGCATGATACCGGCGAGGCCCAGCGGTAATGCTCGTTTCCAAATCTTCATATTCAATAAACCTCCCAATTTTCTCCAAACAGGTTACCTGATTTAATCGTAGCTTGGCTCCGGTTTCTTCTTCCGGTTCATGATCGAATAGTAGATCGGCAGCATCAGCAGTGCAAGAATGGTGGATGCAACCAGACCGCCTACGTCTACCAGCGCCAGACCCTGCATACTCTCACCGCTGTCGCCGTAGCCCATCGCCATCGGGATCATCGCCACGATTGTCGTCAGAGTCGTCATTAGAATCGGGCGAAGACGTGTCGCTCCGGCCTCGATCAGTGCCGTATTCAGATCCATGGTCTGACGATACTGGTTCACGGTATCTACATATAGAATACCATTGTTAACAACCGTACCGGTCAGCATCAAAAATCCCAGCAGAGATGCCATGTTGATGGCAACGTCGGCCACATACAAAAATCCAAAGGAACCAATCAGTGCGAACGGAATCGTCGTCATAACCATCAGGGAGAACTTCGGCGACTCAAACTGTGCTGCCATGACTACGAATACCAGGAATACTGCGGTAGCAATCGCACCAAACAGGTTTGCAAACTCCTCCGCCATCGCGGTATCCATCGAGTTCGTACCACGGGTAATGGTCGGTCCCATATGCTTTGATACGACCTCATCATACAGTTTGTTCTCGATCGCGTCAATCTCTCGCTGATCATCCGTTGCCACATCACCGGTAATCGTCACCTGATACTGCTTATCTTCACGGACGATGGTCGTCGGGCTGTCCTTGAATTTAATATCTGCCACATCGGTCAATGCCACAGAACCGCCTGCGTTGTTGGTCAGGACAATGCCCTGAAGTTCATCGATCGTGTCGTACTCTTCCTTCGGGTATTCCACCTTGACGCTGATCTCATTGCCGTTCACATCCAGGGTGGTCGCCTCGGTTCCGCCGAGAATATTGCTGACAGAACCCGCAATTTGCAGCGGGGTAATATTTTCCGCATTCGCTTTTACCGCATCGATGTCCAGTTTGACAACCGGTGCTGCATTTTCCAGTGTCGTATGTACCTTGGTCACCTCCGGGTGGTCCATCAGCTCCGATGCAATCACATCCGAAGCCGCTTTTAAGTCATCGTACTGGGTGCTCTTTAAAATATACTCAACTCCATTTGTGCTGCTCATCATGGAGTTGGAGGAAGCCGCCGTGACGGTCACATTCGCTCCCGGCACACTGTTGAGGAGCTGTTTCCATTCCCGCGTAATATCTTTCGTCTCGCGCTTCCGGTCATCCTTCAAATAAGCTGTCAGCGTAGCTCCGCCGGCATTCAGACTCATACCGCTTCCGCCGCTGGTCAAAAGATAGGAATCCAGATCCTCATCCTGTATTACCAGTGCTTCCACCTTCTGATAAATCTTATCGGTTTCTTCCACCTGCAGACCCGGACGCGTCTCGATGCTTACGGTGATCGTTCCGGTATCATCCGAAGCCATCAGCTCCATACGAAGCTTGGTTGCCAAAAAGAGGGATCCTGCAAGCATCAGGATAGAAACAAGCATAACTGTCTTTTTCTTCGGCAGAATCACCTTCATCAAACCCCGGTAACCATCCTGCATCGCACGAATCAGACCGCCGACCGGCGAATTTTCCTTCTCCTGCGGACGATACATACAGTAACACAGCGGTACAATGGTCATCGCGCTGATCAGCGATGCCAGCATACAGAAGATGATGGTAAAGCCCAGTGGCATGAACATCTGCCCGGTCAGTCCGGATAACAGTGCCAGCGGGAGGAATACCACGCAGGTGGTGAGCGTAGATCCGATGATGGACTGCAGGACGATGCCGCTGCCCTCCAATGCCGCCTCGCGGTAGCCCACGACACCTTTTCCCTTCGTCGACCGGAAGCAGCTCTCCAATACTACAATCGAGTTATCTACCATCATTCCGACACCAAGCACCAACGAACTCAGTGTGATGACGTTCAGTGTAAAGCCCATGGCCTGCATGAGAATCAATGCCGCCAGGATCGAGATCGGGATCGAAGTTCCGACAATCAGGGACGCCTTGATCTCGCCAAAGAACAGGAAGATGATCACCATGGAGATCAAAACTGCCATAACCATGGTCTGCATAACGCTGTTCAGGGCGGACTTGATCGAGTCACTGGTATCATCAACTACGGTAATCTCCAGATTCGGATCGGCATCCGTCAGAGTCTTGATGGTCGCCTGTGCCGCCTTGGAAACCTCCATTGCCGTTGCACTCTGCTGCTTCTTCAGCTCCACAGAAATCGTATCATTGCCGTCATAGCGTGCAATACCACTGACATCTTCAAGTGCCGTACCGATATTCGCCACATCCTCCAGATAGATGACATTGCCATTGCCCAGAGAGATCGGGATCTGCTTTAACAGCTCCTCGGTATCATACTCGGTTCCCGCACTGACAGACAGCTTCTGGCCGCCGACGATGGTATCGCCTGCCGGATAAGTAAAGTTTGCGGAGCCGATCGCCGACGCGATGGAACTCATGGTCAGATGATACTGATCCAGCTTCTCCGGAATCAGTGCGATCCTTACATATTCTTCCTGACCGCCGCTGACATTGACATCCGTCACGGAGGAAATCTTCTCGAATTCCGGCACGACCTTATTGTCAACATAGTTGTAAAGATTCGACTCTGTCTTATGGTTGATCGCCAGAGACATGGTCGCCATATCATCCATATTCAGTTCCACGATGGTCGGCGACTCGCAGTCGTCCGGAAGATCGGACTCAAGGGCATCCATCTTCTTCTTCAGATCATCGTAGGCCTCATCCATGTCCTTACCATAATTATACTGGACGATAACGAAGGAAACATTCTCCATAGAATCGGAGTTTACTTTCTTAACACCACTTAATGCACCGATCTCATCCTCGATCTCAGTCGTAACCAGATCGTTCACGTCCTCCGGACTTGCACCCGGATATACGGTATAGATGATCAGCATCGGCATATCCATGGTCGGCATCAGCTCCAGCTTTGCCGACATCATGGACTGAATACCGAACACAATCAGACAGAGAACCATCAGTATGGTTGTGACCGGACGTTTGAGGACTGTTTTAGTTAATCCCATTGTTGTCTCCTCCTCTACTGCGCCTGTGTGGTTTCGGTCTGTGCTGTCTCAGCCTGCGCCGCCTCAGTCCGAACGATTGATCCTTCATAAAGTTCAGAACTCCAGGTCGTAATCACTTCATCCTGCTCTGTGACTCCAGACAAAATCTGGATCTGTTTCGCATCGTAGATACCGACTTCCACCGGTACGCGATGAACGGTTCCATTATCATAAGTATAGACATAGGCATCTCCGCCGGAATAATATACCGTGTCAACCGGCAGGGTCAGAACATTCTCTTCCTTATCTGAGGTCACATAGAGCTTCACCGTAGAACCGGTTGGAAGTGCATCGCCATCCTCTACCGATGCCTTGATCTTGAACAGGCCGGTCGCGGAATCAATCATGCTGCTGACTTCGTTGATGTTGCCGTGATACTCCATGCCATTCTTCTCGATGGTCACATCAGAACCAACGGCAAGCTGTTTGACAATCTTCTCCGGAACCGAGAAGGTAACCGATTTGCTGCCCTCGCCGGAGATTACGCAGACCAGATTCTGCTGTCCTACCGTATCGTGTACTTCGATATCGCAGATCTCTACTTTGCCTCCGATGGGTGCCGTAATATGGCTGTACTCCACCTGGTTGTCATAGTTGAGTTTTGCGGAATCGTACTGAATCTGTGCATTCTTCGCCTGGGTCTGTGCCTGCTCGAAGGCTGCGCTTGCGATATCGCCTGCTGCAAACAATGCCTGCTGGCGGGACAGATTGGTCTGGGCATCGGAAAGGGACTGCTGCGCCGATTCCAGGCTGAGTCTCGAAGTCTCCACCTGCTTGGTGTCGATGGTGCAGATCGCCTGACCTTCCTTTACCACATCGCCTGCCTTGACAAATATTTCCGTCACATCTCCGCCCATCTTCGGGTATATGTATACAACGTCCGACGGCTCCACCGTGCCGACCAGGTTACGGTACAGCTCAATCGTGCCGTTCACCGGCTTCTGTACCTCCACCACCGGAATCGGAATCTCCTCCGCTGCATCTTTCGGCTTCAAAATCTTTGGTAATGCTACGGCCGCGACGATCGCGACTACTACTGCGCCTGTAATGATCACATTCTTTTTCATTGCTGTCTCCTCTTTATTTAAGTCATTTAATCTGCATACGCACCATAGCGGAGCGTGTCAAGCATCCCATGAAACACATTCCGCACCGCATCCACCTGCTCCGGATGCCGATAATACTGCTTAATCGCAAGCAGTACCGCAGTCAGGCCAAGTGTCATAACCGATATAAAGCTCTCCCGGCTGGCCTTTCTCAGGCGGCTCTTATCAATCCTGTCGTAAATCCATCGGAGCGGAAACTCCTCGTTGTCCATCGCGGCTGCCCCGCACTGCGGGCCATCATCCAGTCCGAAGATCTGAGCGTTCTGCTCATAGGAAAAGACATTTCTAACGACTTCCACCATCGTTGTCGTCTTCTCCATCTGACTCAGGGAATGTTCAAACAGATGAGAAAACATATCCATGAGATCTCCTCCGTTTTCATCCAGATTCACCCCGCAAAGCTCAAGCATCTGCTTCCCCGTATCCTCAAAAATAAATTTCACAACATCCTGCTTATCTTCAAAATAGGTATAAAAGCTGCCTCTGGATATCTCTGCGTTATGGATAATCTGATTGATGGAAGCCTTCTCAAACGGTACTCTCGCAAATTCCCGAATCGCCGCTTCACGAATCAGCTGCTTTTTGGCTTCCGGCAATCGGTAAAATCGTTCCGTAGGCATCTCGATCCCCTCCCTTTCTCTCCCAAGCCTCTAATGTGACAAGTTGTCACTTTTTCTCAGCGACATGGGTTTCATTATAATGACACCCTGTCACTTTGTCAATAGAGGTTATAAAAATTTTACAATTTTCTTCCATTCTCTGCTATAATCAGATTGAATGACTTAAGAATGGGAGTACATGAGATGGGATACCTTTATTTGTTCTGCGTTGCAATGATGTTCAGCTTCGGAGGCACCTGCGTGAAGCTGATCAGCCCCTACTTCGGGCCGGGCTACATTACGTTTTTCCGCTTCGCGGTGGGGGTCCTCTGGCTGCTCGTATTAAAGCTGGTGCTGCGCCAGCATTTTCAGAAGAATATGATCGCCACCCTCAAGCTGGTGGGAAGCTGGATTTTGATCGGCGCCGTCGCCAAATGGATGGCTTACTTAACCGAGAACTACGCCCTGTCCCACGGCCCTTCCTACGGCAATATCGTGACGCAGCCGGCGCAGACGATCTTCCTGACGTTGTCCAGTGTTCTCCTATTTAAAGAGAAACTGTCCCCGCACAAGATTGCCTGCATTATCCTATGCATGTGCGGCGTCCTGTGCATCTCCTGGAACGGGCGCTCTCTGTCCGCTTTTTTCCAGGACAATGTCCTGCTGACGGTCCTCTTCATCTTCTCCGGCATGTGTGCCGGCTGCCATGTCCTGGCACAGAAGATGATCGCCGACCGCATGGACATCATCGACAGCAACCTGGCGATCTTCGCTGTCTCGGGTGTCTTGTCCAGTGTTCCGCTGATTCCAAGCGCCGCCAGCGGCGCTCTCGTCGGACTTCATCCGGCACTGTCCTGCATCCTGGCAATCCTGGCCTTCGGTTTTATCACAGGCATCGGCTTCTATCTGAATGCCAAGGCGATCCCGCTAGTGCCGTTTTACATGGTGCCAATCATCCAGAGCACCATGGCGGTGTTTGCGATCACCTGGGGCGTGCTGTTCTTTCACGAAAAGATCACGGCTTATATTGTCGGCGGAACGGCGATGTTTATTGTGGGGCTGATTGGACTGCAAATGAAAACCAGAAGATAAGTGCAGACACTTACATAACAAAAAGAAGGAGAATCCGCGCAGCACGCGTGATTCTCCTTCTTTTTGTTTTCTTTCTGTTACGGCTGTCAGTCTTGTACTTTCACCTGTTTGCTCAGCCAGTCTTTTCCTTCTACCATTCTGGTAACGATCATGGAAGCGATCGTGTCACCGCTTGCATTTAAGCAGGTTGCCGCCGGATCTACCAGGAATCCGATGGTTGCGATCAGCGGGAATGCCTCTGCTGGGAATCCGAACAGGCTCACGATCAGCATCTCACCAACCAGTCCGCCGCCCGGTGCGCCGGACAATACGAACGCACTGAGAATCGCAACTGCGATCGCCATGGCGTAGGTTCCCACTCCGGTAAACGGCATCTGGAATACTCCGAACAGGAATGCAATCTTTGTGATTGCGGACAGTACCGAGCCATCCATATGCATGGTTGCGCCCATCGGGAGTACGATGTTGCTGATGTCCTCCGGAACGCCGATGCCCTTGCAGGCTTCCATATTAACCGGAAGTGTCGCCACGGAGCTCTGTGTTGCAAATGCGGTAACCGCCGGGCTGAAGATATGCTTTAACATCCGCTTTACGCCGAGCTTGCCGCCTGCAAAATAGGCATAGGCCGGGAAGAAAATTGCCACGTATACCAGGCACATCGGATAATAGATCAGCATAGTTCTGCCGTAATCACCGATCAGCTGCGGTCCGAACTCACCAACCAGATTTGCAAAATAAGCGCCAAGTCCGATCGGAGCGAATTTCATGATCATGTCTACCATTTTCATAATGATGCTGTTTAAGTTGTTCAGCAGTTTTCCCGCCGGGCTTTCTTCTCCGCCACTGGATGCGACTGCCAGTCCGGACATGATCGCGAACACGATGATCGGAAGCATATTCTTTCTGCTCATCAGGCCGCTAAAATCATTGACGGTCAGGGCACCGACGATCATGCTGCCGATTCCTGCGGATTCTTCCAGCTCCGCTGCTGCAAGGCGATGGTCGTATTCGCTGCCGGCGGCCAGATATTGACCACGACCAGCACGAGTACGGCGGCCAGACCACCGGTCACCACGAAGGTTGTCACAAGACTTCCCAGAATCTTTCCAAGACGTTTCATGTTAACCATGTTGCCTACAGCCGTCGTGATCGAGACAAATACCATCGGAACCACAATCGTAAACATCAAATTCAGGAAAATATCTCCCAGTGGTGCCAGCGCCGTCGCCTTCTCACCAAAAACCACACCAATGATCGCACCGATCAGAATACCCGCCAAAAGCATTAACGGAAATTTATAGCTCGCCCATATTTTTTTCTTATCCATTGTGTAAACCCCCATCTCCCATGTAATTGTTGTTCCGGTTACCGGTTACCGTTTCAAACCATCTACTGCTTTCTTCAACTGAGCCATTGCCTTTTCCAGCGTCGCGCGCGGACAAGCCGCATTCAGTCTCATGTACCCGGAAAGACTTCTTCCGAAGGTATACCCCTCATTCAGTCCAAGCCCGGCCTCCTCAATCATAAATCTGCGCAGTTCTTCATTATTCATACCCAGCTCCCGGCAGTCCAGCCATACCAGATAGGTTGCATCCGGGATGTTCGGCTTGATCTGCGGAATCTGCTCCGCGCAGAACTGATGGACGTAATCAAAGTTGTCGGACAGATACTGCAACAGCTGCTCCAGCCATTCTTCCCCTTCGTTGAAGGCCGCTTCCATCGCAACGGAGCTGAATGCATTATTGCGGTGAATATCCATGCCGCCCCAGAAGCTGTCGTAGGTCTTTTTCAATTCCTGATTCGGGAAAATCACAGTGGAGGACTGTAACCCTGCCAGGTTGAAAGTCTTCGTCGCCGAGATACCCGTGATCACATGATCTGCAAGCTCCTTTGAAATCTTCGCCACCGGCGTGTGCTTCTTCCCGTGGAAAATCAGATCCGAATGAATCTCGTCCGATACCAGCAGCACGTCGTGCTTGATGCAGATCTTTGCCATCCGCTCCAGCTCTTCCGGCTCCCACACGATTCCCAGCGGATTGTGCGGATTGCACAGCAGGAAGATTTTACACTCCTTCACCTTGTTCTCAAAGTCTTCATAATCAACATGCCAAGTTCCGTTCTCCTCGACCAGTTGATTCTCCACCACCTCCCGGTTCCATGCTTCAATCACATCGTAAAACTCAGAGTAAACCGGTGTCTGAATCAGGATCTTGTCTCCCTCATCGCTGAACACCTTCACACAAGCTGACAACATCTGAACGACGCCCAGGCTCCAGCTCATCAGAGAAACATCCACATCCCAGTCATTTCTGCGCTTCTCCCAGCCCTTTACCGCCTCAAAGTAGCTGTCCGGTCTTGAGGTATAACCCCAGATTCCTTCTTCCGCTTTTTTCTTACATGCATCGATGATCGGCTGCGCGGTACGGAAATCCATGTCTGCAATCCACAGCGGGATTACGGAATCACTGCCAAACTTTTTCATGCGCTCGTCATACTTCGCCGCCCGGTTTCCTTCCCGGCTGATTACTTCGTCAAAATTGTACTTCATCTGTTGTTTCCTTTCTCTGCATTCCATTTGATTTATAGTTCCTGCTGTCTTTATATAAAGCAAAAACCGTGCCAAATTTATTTTGATCAAATTTGCACGGTTTTTCGTTTCATTATGATTCCATGATAGCTTTAATTGGTTGTTCTGGTTTGTTTTAATTGGTTATTGCGTTTTCTGGTTGCCGTATCCACTGTTTAACCACTTATGATACCCGTCTGCGGTGATCCGGCTGCCGCCACGTCCCTTTGACACGACGACCAGCCCTTCCGACTCCAGGCGCTTTAACATATCTCGAATGCTTTTCTGCGAACTGAGGATATGATGTTCGCGGGTCAGAAGAAGGAGTTTTTCTCTCCCCAGTGGTTCGTTGGCCTCGTATGCCTCATAAAGTGCTTTCAGCAGGAACCAGTACAGCTCCCGGCCCGCGTCAGGTCGGACACAGGCTTTGGCTTCCGATTCCGCCCCGGCATCGATGTCTGGCCGCATTCTGATTCCTGGCGCACCGGTCTCTTCTAATTTAACGCGGTTTCTGGCAATCGTCGGCGGCAGATCCTCCATCCGGATCCGGTACACTCCCGTGTAATCCAGATATTCCGCTACATTGCGAAGCTCCCGGATATTGCCCGGCCAGAGATAGGAGATGAAGAAAGCCTTCACCTCCTCCGACAGCTCATAGCTGCTGTGCAGCTCTTCCTTAAACTGATTCAGCAGCAAAAAGATATCGTCGCCCCGCTCTCGCAGAGGCGGAACCATCACCGGAAGCGTATTTAACCGGTAGTACAGATCTTTCCGAAAGGTTCCATCCTCCACCTTCTTTTCCAGTGATTCATTGGTCGCCGCAATGATCCGGACATCGATCTTGATGATCTGGGTTCCTCCGATGCGCATGATTTCCCGCTCCTGAAGCACGCGCAGCAGCTTGATCTGCAAAAGCGGACTCATGCCCTCGACCTCGTCCAAAAACAGTGTTCCCTTGTGCGCGAATTCAAACAGGCCGATCTTTCCTCCCTTTTTCGCCCCGGTAAAGGCGCCCTCCTCGTAACCGAACAGTTCACTTTCCAGCAGATTTTCCGGCATGGCCGCCACGTTGATCGCGATAAAAGGGCCATCCTTCCGCTTGGAGGCATGATGCACCGCGTGCGCCAAAAGCTCTTTGCCGGTTCCCGTTTCTCCTATAATCAGAACCGGGCTTTCCGTCCTGGACATCTTGGCCGAAATCTCCTTCGTCTTCTGCACGGCCTCCGACGCTCCAACAATATCGTCAAAGGTGTATCGGGCGCAGTGCCCTTTGTGCATGATCTGACTTCTCAATTCATTCTGTTTTTTCTCCACATCATTGAAGCGCTGCACCGTCGCAAAGGCCCCCGTGCACTCCTGATTCCGCATGACCGGCACGACCTTGATGCTGACATTGATTCCATTCAGCTTCACGATCTTTTCGGAGATCTCTTCCTTTCCCTCCAGGCATTGATGAAATGGAATGTAGGCAAATACCTCCTCGCCGCCTTTTCCCATGACGAGCTTTCGGTCTACCCGCAAAATCTCCTCGGCCTTCTGATTGCAGGCAAAAATCTTCCCGCTCTCATTCACCCCGACAATGCCCTCGTCCAGAATTTCCATCAGAATGTGAAACTGGCTCTCAAGACGGATGGAGCGGTTGTACATCTGGTCAAAGCTGTAGTCATTGGTGGACATCTCCTCGACATAGCGCTTGAAGCCTTCTGTTTCCATAATATTCTCAACGCCCAGGCGGATCGCAATCTCGATCATCATTCCCGACGTACAGGAACGGTGATTGAGATTCATGACCTCGGTGATCCCGTCCGGCACATACCGCGCTTCGTCCGGCGTCACCGCCAGCCTGATGTCTTCCTTCAGCACCGCCCCCGGATAGAACGGAATAAACTTCACATGGTTGATTCCCAACTGCTGCAGCTGTGCGATCGCCTCCCGCGCCATCGTCTCCGTCATGTTCACATACAGGGCTTTTGTTCCTTTCGGAATTGCCTGAAGACGTTTTAACGCGCTGTTCTTATAAGAAACGGAAATCGCCATGGTCTGACCGTCAATGGGAACATGCTTTGCAACTTCCTCCGCAGAACCATAGGCATCCGTGGAAACCACATACAGATCCGCCCGCGGCAGGATTCCCATGGCGGTGCCATCCCGCACGCTGCGCGATTCCACCAGTGCGACCTCCGAAAAAACACTTCTGACCTCATCTGCATAGAACTGACACGCCCTTGGGTCCAATGCAACCACTATGATTTTCTTCACCCTTCACCTCATGCTTTCACACGGCTTCTCGTTCGTTTGTTTTAACCATTTTACCATTTCATTTGACCATTTGCAACAGTTCAAACCATTTATCGAACAAACCATGCCCATGCACGCCCATTTTTCGTCATTGCAATCTTGGCACGAATCTTGCTTATATAATCTGTATATCGTGGAATCATTCCACGTACCATAGGAGGAAATCATCATGATCAATAAAGAAGAATTGCTGACAATCTTACACCAGGACGTTGTTCCTGCACTTGGGTGTACCGAGCCTGTCTGTGTGGCACTTGCCGCTGCGGATGCCTACCATGCCATCGGCGGAGACATCGTATCCATCAAGGTCGAGGTCAATCCCGGCATCTACAAGAACGGAATGTCCGTCGGAATCCCAGGCTTTAACCGCGTGGGACTGAAATATGCCGCTGCACTCGGCGCTCTGCTCAACAACCCGCAGAAAAAGCTGGAGCTGCTGGAGGACATCTCCGACGAGATCAGCCGCAACGCCATCACCATGGTGGAATCGAAGCAGGTCGTGGTTATGATCAAGCACGACGAGACCGCGCTCTATACCCGCGCCGAAATCATCACCACCAGCGGCATCGGCATTTCCGAGATCCGCGGCACGCACTCCAATATCATCTTTACCAAGAGCAACAACGATGTCCTGTTCCAGAAGGAATATCATGCGGGTTCTGCGGACAAGCTGCATGATCAGTTGAAAACCATGAAGCTGGCAGAGCTTCGCGCACTGGTTGACACCTGTACGATGGACGATCTGGAATTTATGATGGATGGGGTCAAGCTCAACGAACAGTTGGCAGATTTTGGACTGGAGCATGAGGTTGGAATCGGCATCGCGTCTGCATTTAAAAACACCCTGATTCCTTCTGCTATGGGCGACAACATTTTCAGTCAGATTATGATGCGCGTAGCCAGCAGCGCGGAGGGGCGCATGAGCGGATGTCCTTATGCGGTTATGAGCAGTGCCGGAAGCGGCAACCACGGATTGACCGCAATCATCCCGGTCGTGGAAATGGCACAGCACATCCACGCGCCTGAGCTTCTGACAAGAAAAGCGATTGCATTTTCCCACATTGTAAATATTTATATCAAACTGTATACCGGCAAATTATCCGCCCTCTGCGGCTGTGGTGTATCCGCCGCAACGGCTGCCTCCGCAGCAATCACCTGGCTGCTGGGCGGTGACGACAAGCAGATTGCCTCCGCAGTCATCAACATGAGCGGCAACGTGACCGGCATGATCTGTGACGGCGGAAAAATCGGCTGTGCCCTAAAGCTGGCGACCGCCTCCTCCGCAGCCCTGATGAGTGCGTACCTCGCAATCTCCAATGTGGTTCTGCAGCCTTCCGACGGCATCTGTGACGCGACGGCCGAGCAGGCCATTCAGAATATGGGGCTGGTCAGCTCCCCTGGTATGATCAAGACCGACAAGGTAATCCTGGATATTATGCTTCAGAAAGATCAGAAATAACACGAAATTCCTTGACTTCCTGTGCAGGCAGCGTAAGCGAGACACGCTGCCGCACAGGAAGTTTTTATGAGCAGAGAACGGAACTGGATGATATCAGCTCATCTTTTTTCGATAAACTATGCAATTCCCTCATGACGGATTTTACCATAACAATCATAACCAGGAACGTTACAAGATCTGCAGCCGGTGCAGAGAATAATGGTCCCTCTACGCCAAGAGCCAATGGCAGGATCAGTACCAGCGGGACACTTAATACAAAATCGCGAAGCAGGGAAAGCCCCATCGCCATAATCGGTTTTCCTAAGGACTGCAGGAATACGCTGGTTGCTTTTACGACACAGCAGAACACAATCGTGCTCAGGAAAATGCGGAATGACAGAACGCCAAACTCATTATATAAGCTGCTCTCGCTTCCAAACAGGCTCAGAATCTGCAATGGGAACACCTCGAAGCATACGGTAGCAATCACTCCGATACATACCTCGGCGATCATCATCTTTTTATAGATTTCCTTGACGCGGTCAAAGTGACCGGCGCCATAATTGTATCCAACGATCGGCTGTGAACCTGCTGCCACACCAATGACGAATGCGATAACAATCTGGAATACCTTCATTACAATTCCAACCACGGTCATCGGAATATCCGCACCGTATTTTGACATTGCACCGTACGTTACCAGCACATTGTTCATAACACCCATAATAATGACGATCGATAATTGGGTCAGGAAGCTGCTGATTCCAAGCGGTAATACACGGCGAAGAATTGCACCCTTTAACGCAAAGCTTTCTTTGGTTAACCGGAATGACTTTGTATGAAATAAGTAATATACCGCAAGCGCCGCTGATACCACCTGACCGGCTATGGTCGCAATCGCCGCACCCCTGACACCCCAGTGCATTACAAAAATCGCAATCGGGTCCAGAATGACGTTCATGATACATCCAACCAACGTAGAGATCATAGCAAACTGCGGGCTTCCATCTGCACGGATGACCGAGTTCATTCCATTGGCAAACATGAAAAACGGAATACCAATTACGATAATATCAAAGTAATCTCTTGCATATCCAATATTATTTTCTGTAGCTCCGAACGCTCCCAGAATTCCTTCTCTGCTAAAGATGAAAATAAGCATTAAGACGATGCTTCCAACAACCAGCATCGTAAGGGCATTTCCAACGCCTTTTTTCGTGCCTTCTGTGTCTCTTTTTCCCTGGCAGATGCTCAAGAAAGCGGCACATCCGTCTCCAATCATCAGAGCAATGGCAAGTGCGATAACCGTGATCGGAAATACGACGTTTGTCGCTCCGTTTCCAAGATATCCAACGCCTCTTCCGATGAAGATCTGGTCTACAATGTTGTAAAGTGACGATACAAGCAATGACATGATGCACGGAATTGAAAACTTCATCATCAGTTTTCCGATTGGTGCCTCCGCAAGATACGAGTTTGAATTTTGATTCATTTTTAGTTCTCCTTCTTTTACTCACAAAAAAGGTAACTATTGTGTCTGGCTTTCACACAATAGCTACCACCTGTTTTTCTACTCACTTATTATATACTGATTTTAAAAGTTTCTGTAATATGTAATTTATGCCAAACTTTTTTCGGATTTTTCCGTTCTTGTATGCAAAAACGCTTACCAAAAGCGCATTGCGGGAGGTGCGTTATCACACACTCGTTTGACTTTTCAACAGATGTGTATTATAATTCATTTGTTGAAAATCACTATGTGATACGCAAGAACGTGATAATTGAGATATTACACAAGGAGGGGTCTCAATGAACGAACCGAAGCAAGACCGAAGAATTCGCCGCACCCAGAAGCTGCTGAGAGACAGTCTGATCGAATTGATGCAGGAGAAGGCATTTAAGAATATATCCGTCAAGGACATCACCGAGCGCGCCGACTTAAACCGCGGTACCTTTTATCTTCATTACAATGATACCTACCAACTGCTGCAAAGTATCGAGGATGAGGTTCTGTCGAACTTTCAGGAGATGATCCGCTGCTACAGCCACTCCTTCCAGCTCGACACGCTGCTCCCGGTGCTGAATCCGGTCATCGACTACATCAGCAGCAACAGCGCACTCTGCCGGATTCTGTTCGAGAACACGGCCTCGACCGATTTTCTGAACCGCTTTCACCGCCTGATCAACGAAAACGGCCAGGAAATCATCCAGCATATGTTTCCAGGTGCCGATCCCGCCATCAGCGACTGCTGCTTCGAATTCATCACCTACGGGCTGATCGGACTCATCCGACAATGGCTGGACAACGGCCAGGCGCTCCCCAAGGCACAGCTCGCCGCACTGGCCGACCGCGCCGTCATGGGAACTGCGGACCGGCTGCTGCGGGAAAAAGAAGGTGCTGCTCACCTTGCATGAGCAGCACCTTCTTTGCGTGTAAACCGTTATTCTGTTTTTTCTATCCGACTTCCATCTGGCTTTACATAATATCCATCCGGCGTTTTTTCATTTTCAAAACGTCTGCCGCGTTTTCCGTCAGAAGCCTCATTGAAATAATAATACACTCCATTAATTACAACCCAGCCCGTTACCATTTTCCCGGATACCGAATCCAGATAATAGGTAGCGCCTTCTGCGTCTGTAATCCAACCAGTCTGCATGGTTCCATTTGCGTCAAAATGATACCACTCGAATCCGGTTGCCGCATCATAAACTGCCGCCCACTGGTCTTTACATGGGGAACCATCCGCATTCGCGAAGCTCCATGTCCCGGTTTCTGACTTTGTCCATGTTCCCTCTGCCACATAAGAAGGTACCCGACTTCCGTTGATCACCTTTGTTTCTCCCACATATCCTTCCGGTACATAGGATTGTTTGGCAGCACTTTGTGACGTAGTTGTTGAACCGCCGCCGGAACCACCGCCGGAACCGCCGCTGCCAGATGTTGGCTTGTCTGGATTTGGTTTCTGAACTGCCGTAACGGTAATCTGAATGGTCAGCTCTGCCGCATTCAAATTATGATTTCCGGCATACGCAATCCTGATCTCTGCAATTCCTTCTCCGACCGTTGTTACCAGACCCTTTGCATCCACGGTAACAACCGCTTCATTGGAACTGCTAAAGCTCAGGTCTTCTATCGCTGCGCCATGAATCAACAGGTCAAACACTTCACTGCCAACCGTCTTGCTGATCGTTGTTCCGTGTTCCGATGTGATGGTTACATCTGCCTTTGTAATCTCAAACGTCTTTGTAATGGTTCCTTTGCAGTTTCCGATTCCCACAATGATTGCTTTTGCTGTTCCCACATTTACATGATCACGATAGGTCACTGTGTAATCCGTGTTTGCCGCCAGCTCTGTATTGACTGCCGGTTCAATCTCCTGACCGGTATACACATAAGATGTGCTTTCCAGTGCAAAATCAAGCTCTGCAAGCTCCCGCACGCCGACTGTGACCACAGCATCCAGCTCCGCATCCTCGTAATTATCATCCGGTGATGTGTATTTTACCTTGAATGTATTCGCTCCAACATTTCCAACCTTCACATCCGGAGTCATCCAGGAGTAGTGCTCCGGCAGTGTCACGGTTCCTAATGTGTCTCCGTAAACCGCCGTCAGATTCTCTGGTGCTGTTACCTCCGATTCCGCTTTCTTAATCGTAAATGTCCTGGTAACGGTTCCAGTATAATTGCCCTGGCCCTCTATCGTGACGGAACCGGTTCCTGCATTTACGTTAGCACCATATCCGCTCACCTTATAGTCTGACGGGCTTGCCAGCACGGTGCCTCCTGCGGTAACGGTAACCTCTGGTTTTTTCTGCGTTCCGTCATAGACATAAACACCTGTAATCTGTACATTCTCCTCTTTCAAAACTGCTCTTGTGATTTCAAACGTTTTGGTAATCGTTCCGGTGTAATTGTTGATACCTTTCAGAGTCACTTTCGCAGTTCCAACAGAAACATTATTCTCCCATGTCAGCTCCAGATCACTCAACTGTAAGAATGTGCCATCCTTTACCGTAAGAATCGGCTCCTTTGCCACGCCGTCATACTCTACGGTGGTGTATTCAAGCGCAACCATATCCGATGTCAGGGTTCTGGCCGTAACCACTGCCGTCATAGCTGCCGAATGCTCCTGATAAATATCCGTCGCTTCCATAAGAATCTCAAAACTCGCTTCGCCAACCTTGTCCGGATATTTGTTCGGATTTTTCCATTTCCATCCACCCGAAAGCATCACATTGCCCACCGGCTCTCCGTATGCCACCTTGATTCCGGTCGGAATCTGCGCTGCTGCCGGATTGGCTGCCTTTGTAATATCAAAACTTACCACTTTATTTCCTGTGTAGTCACCCTTACCCGTGATGGTAACCTTACCTGCCTTTTCACCCGGCATGGTGTTCTCACCATAGATCATGGTGTAATCCTTGTCTTTTTCCAGCTTGATGCTGTCCACTGCAACCGTTACCACCGGCTGAATCTGACTTCCGGTGTATACATAGCTATCCTGTGCCAATGTCACCGTTGCTGTACTGATATCTACCGGAAGAACCTCTACCGTATACTCCAGCTTGGCAGCCTCGTAATTTGCCGTAGCCGGAATCTCGATGGTCAGCTTCGCTTCGCCTATACTCTGCACGCTCAGGAAACCATCTTCTTTCTGAAGCAGATCATTGGTCTTCTTCTCTACCGTGAAAACGCTGCTGTCGCTGGATGTAAAGCTGACCTCGCCATCCCCTGCGTGAGTCACAAACAGGAAGAATGGTTCTTCTTTTACAGACAGCTTCATCTTCTCGGTCTGATCCTTTGGAACCTTGTCCGATCCTGCCTCTACCGGATTTTCTGCCTTTTCAATCGTATATTTTTTGCTGTAGTTACTATTATAATTGTTTGTGCCTTTGATTTCTAAGGATGCTTCTCCAGCACCGGTATTGTTGCTGTAGGTAACGGTATAATCCGTACCCTCTTCCAGTGTGCTGTCCAGTTCGTTGTCCTTAATGGTAACGGCCGGCTCTATCGTATGTTCCGGGTCATATACCAGATTGGCATCCGCAACGGTAATCTCTACCGTATTATCTAAGATACTCTTCGGAGAAACTGCTACGGTAAAGGTATCCTCAAGCTCATTCTGATACAGTGCTTCAAATAAATGTCCTTTCGCGTCCACATCTCCAACTCTCTGGTCACCATTTTTCCATGACCATCCGGTTGGCAGCTCGACTTCACGGAGCATCATTCCGTACACAGCCTTTAACTCATAGGTACTTGCCGTGATTTTAAATTTGACTGTTTTTTCTCCATGATACGGCTCGATACCGGTCACCTTCAACGTTCCCTGACCTGGCTCTGTGTTGTCCTCCACAGTCACGCTGTAATGCTCATCTTTGGTCAGCAGCTTCAATAATGTAACCGTTTCAACCGGTACAATGGCTTCTCCGGTATATGGATAAGCCGCCTCATCCAATGTAATCGTTGCACCTGTGATGTCGTATGGGTCTGAGATCAGCTTAAAGTGCAGGGTTACCGTTCCGGTGTAGTTCCCCTGACCGGTCACCGTAACCGTTGCGTTTCCAATCGCAATGTTGTCTGCATATTCAACCGAATAATTGCTTCCGTTTGCCGGCTCAACCTTCACATCACCCACCATCACGGTAACCGGAGGTTTCTTCTCCGTGCCATCTGCAACAATTTCTGTCTGATCTTCCGGGATCGTTACCTTCACATCGGAATCGTCCAGACTCTTTGGAAGGACTCTGACCTTTAAGTTGACACCTTCTGCGGATGCATAATCGCAGCCCTCATAGCTGGTGAAATTCGCCTTGAAGTTCTTCGTAGCGGTGCCGGTCGCATCACCGACAGACAAGGTCGCATCCTGCCATGCCCACCCCCGGTCAAGGGTAATGTCAGACAAATGATCCCCGTAAGTCACTTCATAAATCTTATTGCCAAGCGAGATGGACGGGTCTGCTTTTTCAATCGTAAAGCTGCCGTTCAGCGTCCCTGTGTAGCTGCCCTGTGCAGTGACAATGACCTCTGCCTCACCTGCGCTTATATTATTTTTGTATGTAACTGTATAATCTTGCTTTTCTACGAGCGTGACACTGCCAAGCGTAACGGTAACCGTCGCTGTTTTCTCTGTGCCATCGTAAGTCTGCGTCTTCGGCGTGATGCTCAGCGTCGCGGTCTCAATGGAGGCCGGTGCCACGATAACAGTGACCGTTCCGGTCTGCTGCTCATGGTTGTCATCGCTTGCCGGATATATTACGTCAACACTCAACTCGCCGACTGCTTTGAGCACAATCGTACCGTCACTCCACTGCCAGCCTCCCAGATCTCCAGTCACATCTGCAACCGTCTGTCCGTAGGTACCGGTAAATGATCCCGCCGGAAGCGTCTGATTCATCTTTGCCTTCAAAATTTCAAAGTTCTTAGTCTGGGTTCCCTCATACAGTCCCGTACCGGTGATGGTAAGCTGTGCTTCCTTGCCTGCATTTATATTGTTTGCACAAGTCAGCGTATAGTCCGTATCCTTTTCCAGAACAACGCCGCCCAAAGAAACTGTAATCTCCGGTATGATTTCTGACCCGGTGTAGGTATAAGTGCCTTTCACTTCGATGTCTGCGCTTTCCACATCTAAGGATTCCGCCCACTTCGCATACAGGGTAATCGGTGCCAATACGGCAACCGTAAAGTCATAAGCCTCGGTACAGCTCTCGTTTTTAAACCAGCCCGCAAACTTGAAGCCGCTCTTGGTCGGTGCGGTCGGTTCGGTAACTGTCTTACCTTCTATCACGGATTGTGTGCTGACCGCACTTCCTCCCATAGAGTCGAAGGTCACATCATAACGGGTCTTCTCCCCCTCCGACCACTTCGCATACAATCTCATATTTGCGGTCGGCGTAAATGGAACATGATATACCTCGCCTGTGTAATCTACGTTGGTGTACCAGCCTTCGAAGGTGTAGCCTGGGTAAGTCATGTTAGTATCACTTGGATAGGTACACTCCTGACCCGCTGCCACCCTCACGGAGTATTGATGCAGGTGTGTCGTTTTACTATAGTATCCGCTCATGCAGTCAAAAGCCATGGTATAACACTCATTGCTCCAAGCTGGATACAGGTCAGTATCTTCGGAAAAGACATACTCATAGATGTCTCCAATGGATTCCTTACTTCCCTCCGTCAGCGCCCAGCCAGTTGCAGTCACATCTTCGTAATCATAACTGTTTACAATAAAGGAATTAGAAGTGAAAAGTTTTTTCCCTTTTTCCGTATACTCCACAGATTCATTCACGTAGCCATTAGAATATATGTCATAAAAACGACCTCCACCTGCATGGAATGTCACCTTCACACAGTTGTCTGTCCACTGAGCTGTCAATGTTGTGTCCTTGGTTGGAACATAATCATAAACGCGATCCACTGCATTACCTTCAGAATCTACCCACCCGGTAAATGCTGCTCCATTCTTTTTCACATAAATCGACTCACCACACTGCTCGCCTGGTTTTACAATCCAATACTGAACATTTTCATTGTCTTTGTCTGCAATTCCACCATTCAGATTGAAAGTGACCCTATAACCGTCTTCACTCCATCTAGCCTTAATTGTGGTGTTCTCATAAAGCTTTGTCTGTGCTGTGACCTGCTTGCCATCCACAGTAAACCAGCCTTCCAAACGACAGCCATCCTTTGTCACAGCAATCATGGAAGTGCTATCACCCTTGGTAAGCGTTTGGGTGCCTGCCATACCTCCAGATGAGTTCACGCCACCATCTGCATCCCATGTCAAGGTAATCTCTTCTGTCCATTTTGCATACAATTCCAAATCTTTCTCAACTGCCGCACTCATATTGTATGGTGTAATATAATTCTCATCAATGTACCAGGACACTGTATAACCACTTCTGCTGGCTCTAAAGTTTCTTGTGTCAACGCTCCAGCCATCATGTACTTTTAACGCCAGTGAAGAAACGTAAGAGCCACTTGCATAATCACGTATATCGTCACCGCTGGAATGCAGCGTCACTGTGTGTGCACCAGTCGTATATTTTGCATATAATGTCATATCCGCAGTTGGAATATAGACACTCGGCTCAATTCTCTGTTTAAGAGTCTCATCGTACCAGCCAAGGAAATTACCACCTGCATAATACGGAGCGGAAAGATAGCTTATCACCTTACCGGAAACCACAATCTTTGTACTTTCTTTTTCACCATTACTAAAGGAGCCCTCCCCAGCATTCATTGTGATTGTATAATAGGTACTCCATTTTGCATAAAGTGTTACATTGTCTGTTGGCTTATAATATCCGGTATATACCGTTCCTGTACAATCCGGAGTTTCACACCAGCCTTCCAGAACAAACCCCTCCTTGGTGAAGTAGTATGTTAACAGATATACACTCTCACCTTTTACTACATCTTCTATTCTCTCTCCAGCCTCTGCAATTCCACCATTTGCATCGTACTTCACTGTCCAGAAATCAGAGTATCGCGCATACAGGGTCATATCTTTTTCTGGTATAACCGAACCATCTGATTCCGCACAAAAGACTCCACCCTCAGCCGCCGTGTACCAGCCCTTCATCAGGTAACCTTCCTGAATTTTGATGCCACCATACATCAAGCTGCTTATACGCGCCTCCCGACCTTTCGGCACACGGAAGGTACAAACCGCATCCCCCTTGTAAGTACCTCCATTGCCAAAGTCAAAGGTCACAGCCACAATATCCTCGGTATATACATAAACTGTTTTGTATAAAGAAGTATAGGTTCCATCAACCCAGTGGACTTTTGCCGTCAAGCCTGTATTGCCTGTCTTTATGCCTACTAACTCCCCATTTTCATTCATTGTCACTATATCTTCATTATAAATATCGTATTCAATGCTTGCGACAAGATCCTCATAGTTAATATCAAACTCCGGTTGGTATGGAACCCCCACAGAAACAGCCAGATTTCCCTTTTCCTTAAAGGCAGCCGTTTTGTCAGCCGGAACCTCCTTGCCTACAATTTTATAGCTTACATACCTATCTCCAGTGAACCCAACCAATCCACTAATAGTGGCACGAGCAGTACCAATATTCGTATCCATTCTGGTAAACTCATAATCTTCGCCTTCAATTAACGTGTAATCCCCGTCAACCACTGAAATATCCGGCTTAATTTCCTTACCTGTGTACAGATATTCTTCTTGATTCAGTATGATGTCCCCTCTAATACTCGTTTTTAATACTTGGAATGATTTTTCGAGTGTGCCAGAATACTTTCCAATACCTCGAACCTCTACGAAAACCTGCAAATCATCAGGATAATATTCATTGGTTTCTACCACGTAATCTATGCCCTCTTGCAAAAAAATTTTACGCGACTCACTGTTCTCAGAATCCCACCATCTATAGTAAACAATAGGCGTCTTGTCTTTTACATAATCAGAATATAATCCATGACCAGCCTCATCCATGGACGAATAATGATAGAAAGGAATATTCAAGTTAAGCGTTTCACCGTTCTTGCCTAAAATCCAGGTGTCACGATCATCGTAGTGTGCGTACAATGTCATGTCGCTGTATACAGTAATATTATCTCCTGCAGATATCATCTGACCATTAATAGCATCTGTATACCATCCTACAAATATCTGACCATCATCCCTGACCGGGATATCCACAGTCAGGCTTTGGCCTGTCTCCACTATATACCAACGTCTGCCAAAAGGTTCTTCCTCAAAATGACCTCCGTTTGCATCCAATGTAACTCCAACCATTGCTCCCAGCACCGCAAGCGTGTTGCTTGGAGAGGCCAGATCATCTAAAAGCTCTCCATCCTGTGCCAGTTTGCAGTCAGAATAGTCCTCGCTGCACACCGGGCACTTTTCATTTACATGCTCCTCATCACACATATTTGTGCAGATACATTGTAATTGGTCCGCATCCGAATCCGTTGCCAAATCGTTCTCCACCTCTTCAGCATCGGAACTTGTTGCCGCATAATTGCCCCCGGTTGCTGCAAAACTATTTACCATTGCCGGGTACTGCAAATTGCTGCAAATTAATGTAACCGCCATTAAACTTGCAACCTTTCTCCTAAACCTTTGCCACTTCATACATCATCCTCCTATTTCCTATGTAACTATTTTTACATAGCTATTTGCTTTCGATTATACACTTTTAGTTGTTTTTATTCAACCACTTGTTGTTATTTTTTATCTACAATAGGTTGAAAAATCACAGGAGGTAATTTATATGATACACAATTTAGGAACGCGCATTCAGCAACTCCGCACTGCCAGAAACCTGTCCCAGCCGCAGCTTGCTAAAATGCTGGAAGTGACCAGCGCTTCTGTCTCTGCCTATGAACTTGGCGAACGGACTCCAAGTCTGAAGGTCCTTATGAAATTGGCCAACCTCTTTCACGTTTCAACGGACTATCTTTTAGGTATGCCCTCCAGCGAGAAAGTCAATCTGGACGGACTCAAGCCAGAGGACACAGCCGCGATTCTTACCCTGATAAACTCTCTTAAAAATAAGGCTTGAGTTTATCTCCTTTCGACGTTCTCTGTACTGTTGCCGCCTATCAGTTCCTCTACACAGGATACATCTGATTGAAGACCCGCTTCCATCTTGTTCAATAATGACTTGCAAATATGAAAGGTAGACAGCACGCATCTGCTGTTTTCATCTTCCATAGCTTCAATACCGATACTGGCAAGCTCTATGAATTGCTTCATGTCTTCTGCAAATAGCTTTTGAGACAACAAACTGTCTCGCAGTTGTAAAATCCTTATATCCATGACTCTCCCTCCCCTCTTTTAAATGTTGAGAGATTGTAACCCAGAACGTAGAAAAAGCAAAGTAAACGTTTACTTTGCTTGATTTCCATTATAATATGCGGCTTGCCGGACGCGCACGCGGTTATATCACAGGACACTATTTCCCATAACGCAAAAACGGCTGTCAGTGACTGCTGCAAAATCCATGCAGTCATCGACGGCCGTTTATTATATTCCATATAGAAGGACAACATTTTCTCAGCACCCGTCCAAGCACGGTGCTGATCCCAAGCACCAGAAACGGCATCAGCAGGTAAATGAGGAACGTTCCCTGCCAGGTTGCCGCAAACAGCATTGCTCCGGCTTTGTTGATGAAGCGGACAAACGCAAAGTGCGTGGCGTACAGGAAGAAATTATAACGCATGAACTCCTTCGCCTGCGGGAGCCGCTGCCCCGGCACGATCAGCCACAGGCCGGCCACCGCAAACAGGCGGCACAGGATAAAGCAGGGCGCAAACGCCCGGCGAAGCCCCATGCAGTAGGCGCACGCAGCCAGCACAATCAGGGACAGGCCCACGGCTGCGCGGCTGGGGCTTCCGGCGGCCTCGACCGGCCGTCGCGCTCTCTCCTTCTGCCCCGCCAGCGCAAACGATGCCGCCGTCGCATAGTAGATCAGCGCATCCACATTCACAAGCGGCAGCCGCAGTCCGCAGATCGCAAGCCCCCACAGCGCTGCCAGAAACACAATCCGGCTCCAGACACATTTTAAAACCGGATAGAGCACCGGTGCCAGCAGAATCAGCAGAATCAACTGAAACAGATACCAGAACACGTAATTATAAGTATAATGCATGATCGCGTCCACCAGCGCCGGAAGCGTAAACGGAATGATTCCCTTCCCGACCACATCCGCAACCCAGGGCAGGCGGCTTCCGATCACATAGCCCAGATAATAGATCGTATTCCAGAGGATGAACGGAACCAGCACACTGTTGATCCGCCTCGTCCATTTCCCCTTTAATTTTTTCCACGTAAAATCCCGATAAAACAGATACGCCGATATCATGAAAAATCCCGGAACCGCAATCTGCCCGATCCAGTCTCCGATGCGGTGCTCCGCCCGGTAGATCTGCGCCATCTCGATGGTCAGCCCCAGATACAGCTCCGCATTATAAGAATGCACCCAGACTACCAAAAGACTGAATGCAAACGAAAACCATATGATCTTATTGCGAAACTGCTCCTCGCTCACACGCACGCCTCCTGTCTTTTGTGTCTTATATATCTTATGCATCTTATGCTGCTTTGAATTTAAGTATACGACAGAACTATTTTGTGCGTCAAGCGCTGCGTGGTATTCCCTAATAAAAATGCGCCTTTATTACTGCTATGTCATATGTCAGCACTTCTTCCCACTGCAAATCCCCAACAAAATAATTGCTTATCCTGAATCTTTCCCACATATCCGCTAAACCCGGATCCTTTTCCATGGCATGCAGCACACCGTCCATTTTTTCTGCATGAAACTCCGTCTCACGTTTATGGCAGGTGGCTTCAAATGCCTCTCTCAATAATTTTTTGTCTATGTTTTTATTTTTCTGTTTCATGATTTCATAAACGTCGTAAAAATCACGCATTCTGGTATTCGCTATACCACGTGCTAAAATTGTCTGCATTTTTTCCGCTAACAACGTCTCCATATTATAAGACAGTAAGAAAATGGTTCGATTTTCGAACATAAGCTTGTATTCATATACTACCGCCGCAGGGGTAAGCACATCATCTGTAGAAATATCAATCTTTATTGTCTGTCGTAATCGTTCCAACGTTGCTGCAAGAATGATTCGCACGCCCGGGTATTCAAAGTCCTCCATGATATTATTTACAGAAGTAATTTCAAAAGAGATACCGTCCTCAACTTGTACATTGCATATTTCAACAACAATTCTTCTTGCGTCTTCTTCACTCAATGGCAATGACTTCACTGTGGTATCAATATCCATTGTTGCTCTCAGATCAACGCCTATTATGGAGGCTACAAGCATACCGCCTTTTAAAATGAAGTTGTTCCGGTATGGAGACAAAGAGACTCTCTCCAAAAAACGTTCCATAATAAAACTTCTAATGAGCATTTTTGCTACATCATTATCGCCCTTTGAAATATTCCGCACCTTGTCTTTTAACTGCTTTGATGTATGAATCATACCAACACCTCCACATACCTCATAACCTCGTCTCTCATCTTTAACCTCTCTGCGTATTCTATAAGTCTTGATACCTGCTTATCTTTTTTTGACATATATTCCTTCACGGCTGTCTGAAAGAATTGTACCTCATATTTTTTTCTGTCTTTGATTAAATCGCAAAGACATCTCTCCAAATCATAGGCCCGCACCTTATTTCCACTGTCTGAAACCACTTCACACACACCAAGTTGATACATTTCTTCGGTAGCATAGTGAATTTCCATACCCTCTTCTTTGAAATGTGACACATTGTACTTCGCGGGTACTGTAACACAAATTTTCGAGTATTCCCTATCCGTTAAACCATGCAGGTACAGCGCAGTCTGTCCAGAAAAAACAACGGCCTTGCTTCTCATTTGCAAAATAAATAATTCATCCGGCCAGACATCCTCTGTGTTATAAATTCCATGTGCTGCCTTTTCCATATGATTCTCCGCAATATATTTTGCCATAAACGGTTTTGTAATACCGGCTGCTACCGCCTGAGACGTAATCAAATATCCATTATGGTCATCAATCAATTTTTGTAAAACCTCTGTTTTATTCATATCCGTCCGCCTTTTATTTACTTTTACGCTTTCATTTTATCATTTATCAGCGTAAAAGTAAATATCAAAAAGGCTCTTTTTCCCTCTCAGCGCATCTCCAGCCACGGAGTCTCCCACTGGAAACGCTTCATGTCGACATGTCCATCGACAAACTTAATTCCATCCGCCTGCAAAAGCTCAACCTGCCGGTTGCTTCCGCCGAATGCAAACGCACTGCTGACACAGCCGTCCTTTGTCACCACACGGTAACAGGGGATTCCATCCGGGTCCGGGTTTACGTGAAGCGCATAGCCCACCACCCGCGCCCATCGGCGATTCCCCGCCAGCGCAGCAACCTGCCCGTAGGTCGCGACATTGCCTTTGGGAATCTGTCTTACTACCTCGTAGATTCGTTCAAATGTATTTTTGCTTTCCATATATGCGTTCTCCTGTTCGAATTCTTTATTGACAGTATAGGCAAAAACGCGTTCATATACAAGCGAAATCGCATGATCAAACATCGTTCATAAATGCAGTCTATGTTTGACATTTTAAAGAACACGCTATACAATAGAAACCAAAAGTGAGGGAAATAAACATGATAAAGAACATTGTATTTGATATGGGTAAGGTATTAGTCGATTACAGAGCAGACCGCGTCTGCCGGAAAGTCACCAACGATGAGGCAGAAATAAAAAATATTGTTTCCAACGTCTTTGAATCCCAGGAATGGACGTTATTGGATATCGGATTGATCAGTGAAGAAGAGGCGCTTCAAACCATGTTAAAACGCACGGACTCTCCGCGCGAGAGAGAGCTGACAAAATTTTCGTTTGAGCACTGGCACGAATATAACCTGATGCCGGTTGCAGCGATGGGAGATCTGATTCAAAAGCTGAAGAGTCTGGATTACAACATTTATCTCTGCTCCAACGCTTCCGTCCGGCTCCTGACCTGCTACCAGAAGGCGATCCCGGCGATCGAATGCTTCAGCGGTGTGCTCTTCTCCGCCGGGGAGAAATTGTTAAAACCGCAGAAGGAAATCTATCTGCGGCTATTCGAGAAATTCCACTTAAACCCGGCCGAGTGCTTTTTTATCGATGATCTGCAGCGCAACATCGATGGGGCAAGGGAATGCGGTATGGACGGGTACTGCTTTAAAGACTTTGATATTGAAAAATTGGCGGAGCGGCTGGAACAGCTGAATAAACATTAATTTCTGATGTTGACATTTATAAGGAGCACGCATCCTTCATTCATGGATACGTGCTCCTTATAAAATACACACCCTGTTTTTCTACTTCGCAACCGCCACAACCGTCCTCCCGGCCTCAGCCTTCATTCCTGTCTGATATTCAATCTCCGGGAATTCTGCGCCGTTGAGCACAATCTCCATAACATCACAGCAATACCCTTTACCTTCGATCAGTGCTTGATCAAACGTGATCAGCCGGTCGCCCGCTTTTACATGACCGCCCTGCGACACGTCGCTTGTAAAGCCCTCTCCCGCCAGGTTGACTGTGTCGATGCCGATATGGATCATGACCTCCAATCCATATTCTGTACGGATTCCGATCGCATGCTTTGTGTCGCTCATGAATACTGTGATCTCACCTGTGCACGGTGCCACGACCACTCCCTGTTGCGGATGGATCATGACCCCATTGCCCAGCATACAGGAGGCAAACGTCTCATCCGACGACTCCGTAACCGGTACGACAGTTCCGTCACAGGCTGCCAAAAGTTCTCTGTTCTTCTTTTTGAATAATGAAAACATACCGTCTCTCCTTTTCAGTGCAGCTCCGGCCAATATTCCTTGTTTGCCTCGATCAGTTCATCCAAAATTGCCTTTGCAACCGAAGCGCTCGGAACCGTTTTTGACAGGGTCAGTGCCTGCCACAATTTCAGATAGCTGTGCTCCACATAAGCCTGCACCACAAGCTTCTCGACCGCAAGCTGCTCCTGCATCATTCCACGCTCGAATGTCGGGATCGTTCCCTGACACATGGCCTCCGGACCATTGTTTCCAACCATACACGGCACCTCTACCATTGCATCCGCATCAAAATTCTCGATCGCGCCCTTGTTCTCAACGATACAGAGCATGATCTCATGTGTATTATAGGCGATTGCTTTGGCAAGCGACACAATAAATTCTGCATGGTTGTCCACTGTAAATTCTCCGCCGGTCGCCGTTCCTTTCTTTGTAATCTCGCGGGCAGCGTCAAATACTTCCTTCTCGCGTCCGGCAATAACCTCATCCGCTCTCGTATAGTCCGGATCGGAGTGATCCACAACATAATCCGGGTAGAGATAATATTTCAAATAGGTATTCGGCAGATAATTTGGTTCAAGCGCCAGCAGATCCTTCGCCTTTTTATGGGTCTCCTGCCAGCTCTGATCCATATGCTGGGTCTCGATGGCTTTCTGTGTCAGATATCCGTTTTCAGCCACATATTCCAGCAGCTTCGGCAGATAATCTTCTCCGGTGGTCTTGTCCTTTACACTGGTCCACCAACCGAAATGATTCAGGCCAAAGTATCTCACATCCAGATCATCGTACTCTTTCCCGACAATATAAGCCATACGTCTTCTTGTTCCAACCGGCATATCACAGATGTTGATGACTCTTGCATCCGGGCGAAGCACGCGGCAGGCCTCCGCAACGATCGCCGCAGGATTGGAGTAGTTGAGCATCCAGCATTCCGGTGAGTATTTGACCATGTAATCGATGATTTCCAACATTCCGGTAATACTTCTCATACCATATGCAATTCCGCCAGGCCCACAGGTTTCCTGTCCCACCACATTATACTTTAACGGAATCCGTTCGTCCAGCTTTCTCATAGCATATTTTCCAACGCGGATATGTGCCATACAAAAATCTCTTCCCGTAAATGCCTTTTGTGGATCTGTCGTGTAGCAGTAGTCCACATGCGGCGCTTCTTCTTTAATCACAATTTCCAGTGCTTCTCCAATCACGGCCTGGCGCTCTGCATCATTGTCGTATAAGATCAGAGATTTGATTGGAAAATCCTCTTTGTGCTGCAGCATCATCTTCACAATACCAGGCGTATAGGTACTTCCGCCGCCTGCAATTACAATATTAAATCCATCCTTCATCATATTCCTCTTTTCTATCATCCTGTCGACCTTATTTTATGGTTACTGAGTAAGTCCCAGTTCTTCGTCAACCGCTTTTCTTACCTTTGTTACATTCAAACCATATACCACCTGCACTGTCTCATCTTTAATAAAAAATCCCTGCGCACCGGTTTCATTTTTCAATGTGCCCTGATCGATAATTGCAGAATCCTTGACCACCAGTCTCAGTCGGGTAAAACAGTTGTCAACCTTTACAATGTTATCTTTTCCGCCAAGCGCTTCGACAATCAGCGCCGCGTTGACTCCGCCCGATGCAGCTTTTGTGCCGGCCGATCTCGTGTCCACCACTTCTGTGTTTTTCTTCTCATTATACTCTGCCTTGCTGTGAAGCTTCATCTCCATACCGTCGGTCTCTCGACCAAGCGTCTTTAAGTTCAGCTTCGTGATCAGAAAACGGAATACAACATAGTAGAGCACAAATTCTCCGACACCGATCAGCAGATACAGCGGCCATCTTGTCTTTTCAATTCCAAGAGGCAAATTGTACAACAGGAAATCGATGAATCCATTTGGTCCGATGGCACGGCAGCCAATCAGATTGAATACCACCATACCGAGGCCGCTGAAGCATGCGTGAAGCACGAACAGTACCGGTGCCACAAACAGGAAGGAAAACTCAATCGGTTCTGTCACTCCGGCAATGAATGATGTAAATGCTGCCGGAATCAGTATCGCTTTGATCTTGTTCTTATTCTCCGGTCTTGCTGTATGGTACATCGCAAGACATGCACCGATCAGACCAAACATCTTGGAAAGACCTCTTGCATCCCATACTACGGAAGAAGAAAGAAGCGATACAGCCGGATCTGCCATCTCTGCATAGTAGATATTTCTGCATCCTTCAAAGATCTGTCCACCTACAGTTGCAGCTCCACCCAGCTTTGTGTAGAGGAACGGCGTATACACCAAATGATGAAGTCCGGTCGGGATCAGCAGTCTCTCAAGTGATCCATATAAGAAGATACCAAAGTTACCGGTCTGATTGATAAAGCCTCCAACAGAATCAATTCCCATCTGAATTACCGGCCAGATGTAAGTACAGGCGATGGAAAGAAGAATGACCACCGGAATCGTAACGATAAATACAAATCTTGTCCCGCCGTAAATCTGAAATGCATTATCAAACTCGGTGTTAACAAAACGATTGTGAATCAGTGCAGTCACAGCACCAAGGATGATGCCCAGGAACACACCCATATCAAGAATCTGGATACCCAGAACCATGGCCTGTCCAGAACCTCTAAGTGCATCAGCAGCGACCAGCATGTCCCGCAGGCCCATGAATTTGTTCATCGCATTAATGAATACCAGATAAGCCAGAACCGAGGTAAATCCTGCATCTGCCTTTTTTTCTTTTGCCAGGCCAATCGCGATACCAGCACAGAAGATCAGGCCCAGGTTGTTGAGAATAGACACCAGGGAGCCAGACAACAGCGTACCGAATCCCATGGTAATCGGGTTGTTGAGGAACGGAACAACTTCAATCAGTCTTGCATTGGTAAGTACATTTCCTATCGCAATCAGCAGACCTGCTATTGGCAAGATCAATACCGGCATAAACATCGCCTTGGAAAAACTTTGCATTGCTTTCATAATTCTATCTTTCATAAGACCCTCCATTTTTAATGCACGCGCTATGCATTTTGACCACGTGGAACTTGAGACTGATTATATCTGAGTTTCTCTAAAAAGTACATAGAATTGGGGCATAAGAAAACGTGTGACCCAAAAGAGTAACACGTTTTCTTATAAGCTTATGAATTTGATACGCCTAACCTGTAATACTCATAAATCAGCAGTTCAATCATCGCCAGGGTACGTGAGAAAAAAAGTGTTGGCTGCATATTTCTGTCATCCAGCGGTCTGTCATCCGAGACCGCAATCAGATAATCAACATCTTCCTTAAGCGTACCTTCCATATCATTTGTGAAGGCAATGACTTTGATCTCATTCTCCTTCGCCGTATGTACACGGCTCAGCACATGCTCAGATTTGCCAGATCTCGAAAACACAATCAGAATCTCTGTCAGTTCCAGATTGTTCTCAAAGGTTCCTATCGAATCCGCCGCTGACGTGCTGATCGTCGGAACCCCCATCACCAGCAGCTTCTTGGCGAGATACTCTGACATGATCGACGAGAATCCCATCCCATAAATAAAGATTGCCCTCCTCGCCTCATGAAGCACCTGAGCCGCCTGTCTTACCGTCTGATAATTCTGGCTGTTTAACAGATTCATTTCCGTAAAATGCTGTACAAACCCCACGGAATTTTTATACTCCTCCTCCGGCGTCGTGAACAGGGGAGAGATATGGTAATACATATCCAGAAAGCCCTGATAGCCCATCTTCTTTGAGAGACGCATAATCGTTGAAGTGGATGTGAAATTTTCCTTTGCTATCCCTCTCACTCCAAGCTTCAACGCATCCTCTTTGTGTTCCACTATATATTCCAGCACCGTCAGCTCCGTGTCCGTAAGCTTCTTATCCTGCACCAGCTTAGTCAAATCAAAATGTTTCTTCTCCATCACGCCTCCTAAGTAACCAGAACAGTTCCTATCTTTCTTATTCTAGCCTGTTCTGGGGGAAAGTGCAACCTCGGAAGATGGCGCTGCATATGAATGCATATGAATTTGCTTTCCTATGTTGACTTTTCTGACAGCAAACTCTATAGTGTAATTAAAGAAGCATCAGATATCGGCGTAAAACCGATGTGGTCACTCTTTAATCCATAGCATGTATAGTTGCGTTTCTGCAACTGCCCATTCCGCTTGGCTGAGCTGGATGGGCTTTTTATTTTTCGCCTTCTCTGGTTTTCTATGTAGATATGGCACATCAGACGCAAAAGCCTTTTACACTTTTCTCAAGTAAACTATGACTGCACAGACGGATATTGTTTATTCTCTGTAATCCTCCAATTTCAGAATCGCTTCGCGAAGCAGCTTTGCGTCAACCGGATACGGGGTATGTACCAGTTCCTGATTCTCCAGCGTCAGTTTCAGAACATCCTCCAGCGGATCGTCCTTCTCCAGTTCCAAATCCGCAAGACAGGTCGGAAGGCCGATCGCCTTGTTCAGCTCCCAGGTCAGTTTCAGCTTGTCGTAATCCTGATCCGCCATCAGACTCACCAGCGTTCCATAGGAAACCACCTCGCCGTGCAGGTGGTTCTTTTCGATATGACTTCTGCTGGTCAGACCATAGAACAGCGAGTGCGCGATACCGCCATTGTAATGCGGATGAACCGACACCGATACGATTCCCGGTGATACAATCACATTCAAGAGTGAATTTTCCAATGCCTCACTGACAATCCCCTTCTTAAAATCTTCCACCGCCGGTTCTGCGTCGTTCAGGAAGGGATAAAAGCACATTCTGCCTGCAGTGATGCCAAACTCGCTGCCGTAATCAAGCTTTTCTCCTGCCTTTGCGGACCAGGAGGATTCCACATGCTTCGCCATTGCATCACCGATACCGGCAATCAGGAAGCGTTCCGGTGCGGCCATGATGATACGGGGGTTGATGAAGCAGTGAATCGGTGCCTGCTTCAGTACCGGAATATCGCAGAAGGAGCCATCCGCATGGTACATGATGCTGATCTTTGTGACCGGTGCACAGTTGGATGCGATGGACGGCACCGTAAACACCGGCTTCCCCAGCTTATCTGCCGCCAGCTTTACCGTGTCGAGGCATTTACCGCCGCCGACGCCAAGAATCATATCCGCCTCCCGAACCTTCTCATTTGCCATAATCTTGTCCAGATTTTCGTAGGTCGCTTCATGACCATACAAAACGGTATCCAGCAGATTCAGACCTGCCTTCTCGATTGCCGGAAGGACATAGTTTCCTGAGGCATTCCATGCCTTCTCTCCATGAATCACGACAATATTTTTTCCGTACTTTTCCATCTCACTCTGAAACAGATCAAACGCATCCTCGCCGATAGTAAAGCGCGGTAAATAAATAGATTTTATCTCTGCCATAATCGTTTTACCCCTTTTTGTTCCTTCCTTTTTCTCTACTATAAATCAGTACCAGAAGCAGAATAATCACTCCTTGCATAATCTGCCGTCCAGCCTCCGGAATATTGACAATCGTCAGGAAATCATCCAGAATTGTCATGATAATCGCGCCGGCTATTGTTCCGATATAACCGCCCTTACCACCCGTGATCGCTGTTCCGCCGATAATCACAGCAGCAATCGTCTTCGTGTTGTAGCTGGTTCCAACGTCCAGAAAACTGGTTCCCGTATACCCCACAAGCAAAAAACCTGAAATCGCAGCAACCACTGCCGAAATCAGATATGCAGAGAAAATCACGCGTCCGGTCCGAATTCCAGAGAATCTTGCCGCTTCCTCATTTATGCCTACAGAATAGATCTTTCTCCCGTAAGTCGTCTTCTTCAGCACAATATAAGTCACTATCGCAAAGGCCGCCCAGATAATTACAATTCCGGATACAATCCCGATCAAACTCTGTCCGCAGATCGTCTTTAAGAGCGGGGAGGCATTCCCTTTTGGGGCACCCTTGGTGTAGATCAGGAAGATTCCCTGCAGCACGGTCCCGACCCCCAGCGTCATGATAAATGGCGGGATCTTCAGATAATAGATTCCGGCTCCGTTGCAAAGTCCAATCACAAGTCCTGCTGCAATCACAGCCAATAAGGCCATCAACAGATTGCTGTCATTCCCCATCATCACCTGTGCCGCTATAACATTGGCGAAGGTAATCGTATTGGCAATCGACAGATCAATTCCTCCTGTTAAAATCGTCAAATTTTGGCCAATGGCTGCGATTCCCATAAAGGAAGCAAGCCGAAGAATTCCGGCAATATGTGTCGGCACTAAATATCCCGGAGACAGAACCTGCGCCATAATTAACAGAACAAGAAGAATCACATAGACCATGATCTGCGCGTTTGATGTAATTCCTTTGATATCCATTCTTTTCATTGTCTTTTCATTTTTCACCTGTATTCACCAACCCTTTCTTTTTCCGGATATCAGCGTTTCTTATTGAGTGCGCTCAAAGAGAGTGCTGCAATCAAAATCAGTCCCTGACATATAAACTGATAGAACGAAGATACACCAAACAGATTCAGCATATTGTTGATGATGGAGATGATAAATACACCCGCTATTGTACCCAGCGGATCTCCCACTGCTCCGGTCATTGCCGTACCGCCCACAACGGTTGCTGTGATAGCGTTCATGGCGTAATTTTTTCCAATCGTGGCATCCGCCGAATTCATCTGCGCACTTAAGAAAATCCCGGCCACTGCACAGAGCACACCTGCAATACAATAGGCGAAGAATTTTACTTTTTCCACTTGAATACCCGTTGAGTATGCAGCATTTTCATTGCCGCCCACTGCCCTGAGTGCTTTGCCGTAAGGCGTCTGATTTGTCAGGTTACGGATCAGCAGCACGATCAGAATCAGGAAAAGCAGCGGCACAAACCCGGACCATCCTCTGGTCAGGAATTTAGCAAAAACCTTATCTACTGATCCGCCCGGCTTTGGCAGAATCAGCAGTGCCGTTCCATCAAAAATTGTCGTGGTCGCAATCGTAACAATAATCGGTGCCAGGCGCCCTTTTGTAATCACGGCACCATTGACCGCCCCACAGATCAGGCCAACCAGAAGCGTTGCTGCAACCGCCAGCACTATGCTCATCTTGTCCCCAGGATTCATGATCATCACACAGACCACATTGCTCAGCGCCACGATACCCCCCAGAGAAAGGTCAATCCCGCCTGTCAAAATGATCAGTGTCTGTCCAAATCCGACCATGAACAGTGGAAATGAAGACCGAAGCAGGTTCTTAAAATTGCCCCACGTAAAAAAATCCTTGTTAAACACACTGACAAACATCATCATTACAAAAAGGAATACATAGATCAGCACGGTGTGACCATTTCGTTTCCAGAAGTTGGAATTCAGTTTTTCTTTCATGCCGTCTCAGCTCCTTTCTTCGCGGAACTCTTAAGCCCCATCTCATACTGCATAATCACTTCCTCAGTAAGCTCTTCTTTTTCCAGAATACCGGTGATTCTGCCCTCGTACATGACAATCACACGACTGCTCATCCCCATGACCTCCATCATATCGCTCGAATTCATGATTACTGCGACACCATCCGCCGCGAGTTTATGCATGATCACATAGAACTCGCGCTTGGCCTCCACATCGATACCTCTGGTCGGCTCATCAAACAGGATTACTTTGGGTTCTGTTGCAAGCTCCTTGCCCAACACCACCTTCTGCTGGTTTCCACCGGAAAGGCTGGATACCGGAAGCTCCATGCTGCCGATTTTGATTGAAAGCTTCGCCTTCATGTCCTCAGCAAATTCTTTTTCTCTGCTCTCATCAATCAGAAAACCTTTCATTCTTTTCTTCAGGCTCGAAACCGAAAGGTTGTGCCGGTTAGAAAGCTCCAGCATCAATCCCTGGTTTTTACGGTCGGAAGGAACCAGTGCAATTCCCTGTGCAATGGCATCCGCTGAATGCCTCACATGCACGTTCTGACCTCCCACCCGGATCTCTCCTGATGCAAGTGGATAGAGTCCGCTGATTGCATTCAGCAGTTCCGTCTGCCCATGCCCCTGCAGACCTGCAATTCCAAGGATTTCTCCCCTTTTCACCTCAAAACTGATATCGTTCAATTTATGGGCCGCATCCGAAAGTCCACTCACAGAGAAAATCGTCTTGTCCTTTTCCACTTCACAGACAGCTGGCGGGAAAATATTGTTCAGGGAACGCCCTACCATCATCTTGATCAGTTCATCCTGATCCAGCTCCTTCATCTCACGTGTGCCCACATAAGTTCCGTCTTTAAAGACCGTAATACGGTCGCCCAGTTCAAACAGCTCTTCCAGACGATGGGAAATGAAGATGATTGTCTTTCCTGCACGGATGAGATTCCCTATGATCTGGTACAACTGTGTGACTTCTTTTTTGGCCAACGCCGAGGTTGGCTCATCCAGGATGATCAGCTCCGGATCACGCACCAATATCTTCAGGATCTCTGTCATCTGCTGCTGTGCAACCGACAGAGTATTCACCAGAGCCTCCGGATCAATATGAATATCATATCGGTCCATCGCCTCCCGAAGTTTTTGGTCAATCTCCTTTTTGTTAATGCGCCCTAATCGATTGACCGGTTCCTGGTTCAAATAAATATTTTCTGCAACGGACATCTCGCCTACCAGAGTTAATTCCTGGAATACCATGGCGATGCCAAGCTTTTGGGACTGCTCTGGAGTTCGGATCTCAACCTTTTTCCCATAGAAACAGATATCCCCCTCATCCGGCTGATGAATGCCCGCCAACATCTTCAATATCGTACTTTTTCCTGCTCCGTTTTCCCCAGCCAGGACATGTACCTCTCCTTTGTTACAGGAAAACTGTACGTCACTCAGTGCCGTGATTCCGCCAAACCGTTTGGTGATGTGATCCATTCTTAAAATTTCTTCTGCCATAGTCTCCTCCTTGCCTGTCTGTCCATTACAAAAGGTCATTGCAATAAATCATAACATCCATTGCAATGACCTTAGTTTTATTGCCGTTAAAATCGATTACTTGTAGAGTTTTGCAAGAGCAGCATCGTCCAGCTCAGTCAGTACCCAGTAGCTGTCCGGCATGTCTGCTTTGTAGTAGTCATGAACATTGTCCTCTGTTACCGTCTCAATATCCATGGTCACCTTACTCGGCACATCCTCGCCGTTCAGCGCTCCAATGACGGTGCGCAATGCTTCTGCACTGGTATAGGTCGGATTGGATGGAGCGATGCAGGACAGACCCTTGTCTTCATTTTCAATCCACGCGCGGATTGCCCCGTTGTTGCCCTCACTGGTCATCGGAACCAGATCTCTGCCTGCTGCGATAAATGCATCAATTGCTCCCTGCGTCATAGCACCGCCCTGAGACCATACACCATCGATTTCCGGATAAGCAGAAAGCATGGATTCCATAGCAGCTTTGCCCTGTGCATAATCCCATCCTGCATTTGCAGAACCAAGGATCTCGATGTCCGGATGTTTTTTAAATACTTCCTCAGCACCTCCCCATCTTGCGGAATCCGTTGCAGTACCCGCAACACCATTCAGTACGACGATCTTGCCTTTACCGCCCAGCTTCTCAGCCAGCCACTCAGCACCAATTTTTCCAAATTCCGTTTCATCAATACCAACCGTAGCAACCTGCTCATCGGTCTCAACCACATTATCAAAAGAAACAACCTTGATGCCTGCTTCTGTCGCTTCCTCTACCACCGGAGCCAGAGCAGTCGGTGATGCCGCAGTGATGACAATCGCATCTACCTTCTTCGTAATCAGATCCTGCATATCGCTGATCTGCTTGTTGATATCCTCGTTAGAGTTGGTGATGTAATACTCACTGACAGTTCCGTCTGCTTTCAATTTCTCTGCTTCCGCAACGAATTCCTGCTCCATCTGAGCACGCCAGGAGTTACCAATTGAATAGTTGCAAAGTGCTACAACATAGCCCTCTCCGCCTGCTGCCTTTGTCTCTGCCTCGGCCTCGGCCGCTTTCGTTTCTGCCGCTGTCGTTGCCTCGGCCGCTGTCGTTGCCGCTGCCGTTGTTGCCTCGGTTGTCTTGGAACCGCCACATCCCGCCATACTCAGTACCATTGCTGCGCTTAATCCTAATGCCAATACTTTTCTCATAATCTTCTTCTCTCCTTTTTTTAATTTAACTCGCCTTATATCATCTGCCAAAGCAGTGAGTTACCAGCTATACCATAAAACCATCAATCTGCAAAAAACAGCCGCCTCGCATTCTCTGCCAGAATCAGCTTCCGGTCATTCTCGCTCAAATTCCTGCATTCTACTGCCACCAGATCAATCAACTGCTTTAAAGTGCCGTGCCGCAGCATTCCCGGATAATCCGATGCCCACATGATTTTTTCTGCCCCAACCATATTACAGCAGGTCTCTATGACATTGGCCGCACTCGGCCACGGATAGCTTTCCGGAAAAAAATCCGGAACAGTGGAGGTATCAATGTAAACATTTGAATGATCTTTCACCATCCGCATCACATCACCAAAATTCTCCTCCCGCACACCTTTTCCGAAACATGCATCGGCTCCCATATGACAGATCACGAAATTGATCTGCGGATACAGAACAACCAGTTTCTGTAAATCCTCCACATCACAGTTGCGGAATGGGTGAATGAAGACCGGCTGGTGATACTGATTACAGCAATCCCAGATGGAAGCAAATTCGGCGTCCGTCATCCTGGCTGATGGCCTGCACTGAAAGGTACTGTCCGTCTCAATCTTGAAGCCAAATAGAATTCCTTCCTCATAAATCGCCGCCAGCTCGTCTGCTGCTTTCTGTCCATCCAGAAGGTTAACCAGTGCCACACCTTTCAGACGATCGGGATATTTCTGAACACTTTGTTTAAAATAATCATTAAAATATCCGTAATATGGGTTCGGCATCAGAAGCGCTTTCTCGATTCCGCGCCAGTCCATATAGTCAATCAGTACATCCGTTGTGCTGTTTGAATGGATGAAAGCCGGGGGAAGAAACTGCTTCTTCGTATTCCCGATCATGACCTTCCCATTGGACAGGGAAGTCATCGGCTGTCCTTGCGTGATACCCGCTACCTTTGGGTAAACATGTGTATGAATATCGATTACCTGCATGATTTTTCTCCTGTTTGACGCCGCGTTTTCTTGATGTTTTGAGTATACAGAACTCCCGTTTCAGAGTACATATGATTTGATTGGAACTTCTTTTGATTTGATTGGATTCTCTTGAAATGCTCATATGGAAATGATAGAATGAAAACCAATTCAAACGTGATTTTAACAGGAGGAACTGCCATGAAAAAAATGTTATCTTATCCACTGAAAAAAGGGAATCCGACCTGGCCGGGAAATCCGACGATCGACTGGACTCCTCACACCTCGATCGCCGGAGGCGATGTGGCAAACACCGGCACGATCCACCTGTTTAACCATTATGGAACACACATAGACGGTCCGCTTCACTTCTGTCCAAATGGTACTCCGCTCTGCGACTTTTCCATCGATCACTTCATCTTCGGGAAACCTCTGGTCATTGACCTTCCGAAAAATGCCGGTGAAAAGATCGAACCATCTGATCTGGCTGCATATGCCGGGATCATGCAGAATGCCGATCTTGTGCTGTTTCGCACCGGTTTTCAAGCCATGAGAAGCGAAAATCCGTCGGAATATGAGGAGAACGGCCCCGCCGTCAGCTCTGCCTGCGCAGAATATCTGCAGGATCACTTTCCGGATCTCCGGGCCATCGCTCTCGATTTTGTCTCACTTGCCTCCTACCGTGACAGCATCGACGGTGACCGTGCACACCAGTATATGCTCGGCATGCATCACGAGCACTGCATCTTCATCATCGAAGATGTGAATATGAAAGAGCTGCCCTGCGGATTTTTAAACAAGGTTTATGCAGTGCCACTCTACATCGAACAGATCGACAGTTCTCCCGTTACAATGTGGGCGGAATTATAATCATCCCCGGGGAATCATGGTTCTTTAGAAAGGATTGTTCATGCTCAACAGACGAAGCTGGTGTCTTTTCCTGGTTGTATTTTTCAGTGTCCTATTAGGTCTCAAACTACAGACCATGTCACATATCGACTCAACAACCTCTGCGGCGATTCCTACGCAGACTCCGATTCGCGTCGGTTTCTCCCAGATTGAGACGGACAATCCCTGGCGAACGGCCCAGATCAACAGCTTTCGGGAAGCCCTGGGCCCCGTAGGCATGGAATTCGTATATCACGAACCAGAAGAATACACGGCCAGCTGGCAGGCGCAGGATATTCTGTCGCTGATTCAGGAACATGTTGATTATCTCGTCGTAGTTCCTGCCGATGCCGCGCAACTTACTCCCTCTCTGAAAAAAGCAAAAGAAGCCGGTGTTCCGGTCATCCTGATCGGGCAGGATACTTCTCTCATAGATTCTTCTGTCTATGTGTCCCGAATCATGACTGATTACAGAAAAGAGGGTGAGATCTGTGCCCGTATGCTAAAACAGAAATATGGCGATCAACTCTGCAACATCGTGGAACTCTTCGGATCGGAGAATTCACCCGCTGCACTGGCGCGCTCAGAAGGCTTCCACAGAGAGATCGAACAGTACACAAACTTCCATATTATTGACACAGAGCATGGTGATTTCAACCGTGTCACCGCACAGAAAGCCATGGAGAATGCTTTGATTCAGGCTTCCAATAAGATGCAGACGATTCACGCTGTCTTTGCCCACAGTGATGAGGATGGTCTGGGTGCACTCCAGGCAATCAAGGTAGCCGGTATCTCTCCTGGCGAGCTTTCCATCGTCTCCATCAACGGAATACAGGATGTCTGCAAGGCCATCATTGCCGGCGAGTATCTCGGAACGGTAGAAAGCAATCCCAAGTGGGGACAGATCGTGCTCATCTTAATCAATCAGATGGAACGAGACTCACGCCCTTTTCCGGTTGTCATCATTCCCTATCGTATTGTCAATGCAGATAATGCCGCGGAGTATTCCCGAACTGCATATTAAAGGAGGCGTACCGTGCATTCCAGACTGGTGTCACTTAACTATAAGAACAAACTGCTTCTGTCCTATGTACTGGTTTCCTTCTTTCCGATCATTTTTCTCGGACTGCTGATCAGTCAGCTCTATATGCGTTCCATTCTGAAGAACACGGAAGACTCGTCCATCAGTACACTCGATCTGATCTGCGGAGACATCGATTCTCTCATCGACGACACTTATTCCGTCTGCAATATGCTGACCAACGACATCAAGATCCAGCAGTATCTGCGCCGCGATTTCAGCTCGCTGGCAGATCAGTATTCCACCGACTTATCCGGAAGTATGGATCTGGCCTCCATCTCCACGTATAAGCAGAATCTCTTTGGTGTCTACGTACTTGGCGATAACGGCGGCCTTTACAAATCAAACTACTGCTCCTTTAAAACCGGAGATCTACGTCAGTCTGTCTGGTACAAAACGATTCGTGAGTCTGAGAATGCCGTATGGTTTCCTCCTCAGAACGGGAGCTTTATCGTCCGAAGTTCAATCAGCGACCGTTTTATGACCATGGGAATGAAGATCACCGATAAGTCCTCCGGACGTCCAAGCGGCGTTATCACCGCCGAGATCAAAGAGGATAATCTTACTCAAAATATCAGTGACAGCTTCACCAGCGGCCTCGTCTGTATTCTGAATCAGGATGGAAGCGCCCTGTTCTCTTCTTCTCAGAACAGAACAGATTCCTATCAGGTACATCTGACCCCCGGTCTGATCAGTCGTATCCTTGCAGACACTGATTACGAATCCCGTCAGTCCCGGGTAATCCAGGATAAAAACTATATTATTGTCAGCCGCTCCATCAGCCACACAAACTGGTGCGTCGTCGGCCTAATCAACCGGAAGCTGCTGACCAGAGGCATCCATAATATTTACCAGGTCCTGCTCCTGGTCCTGTTGATTTTGCTGTTTCTTTCCCTCTACATTTCCATGTGGATCTCGGATTCCATATCCAGACCGGTGCGGGAATTGTATTACATGATGGATGCAGTCGAACACGGTGATCTGTCCGTACGAATCCATACACATCATTCCGATGAATTTGAAACCCTGAATAATTCCTTCAACAAGATGCTTTCCCGCATCCAGAAACTGATCGGTCAGATCTATGAGGAACAGACAAAACTGAAAAACTCAGAATTAAAAGCGCTTCAAGCTCAGATCCAGCCTCATTTTCTTTACAATTCACTGGACTCTGTCATCTGGCTGCTTCGTATGAACAAGAACGCAGACGCAGAAAGTATGCTGTCGGAATTATCCACGTTTTTTAAGATCTCCCTAAGTAAAGGCAAGGAAATCATCCTGATCAAAGATGAGCTTCGCCACGTCCACAGCTATCTGTTCATCACCACCATGATTTACGGCAAGAAGTTTGATTATTCCATCGAATGTGATCCCTGCCTGTACGATTACCAGACTCTGAAACTGATTCTGCAGCCGCTTGTCGAAAACGTTGTGCTTCACGCGACCGCACAGGAAGACAGCAAGATCTACATTCAGCTTCGCATTTACGAGAAAGATTCCGATCTCATCCTATCCGTACAGGACATCAGCATGGGGATGACACCCGATGCCTGCAGCCGCCTGGTCGAGAGCCTCTCGACTCCCATGCAGGACAGAGATTCCAAAAGCGGATATGGTCTGTACAACGTCAATGAAAGGATTCACATTCTTTTCGGAAAAGAGTATGGCATTTTTGTAGAATCGGAATATGGATTTGGAACCGAAGTATATATCAAGATTCCCAAAATCAAAGGAGACGACAACATTGTATCGAGCAATACTATGTGATGACAACGAAATCATACTGGAAGGACTGAAAACCCAGGTTCAATGGCAGAAGCTTGGCATTGAACTCTCCGCGACGGCGGTAAACGGACAGGAAGCCCTGTCCCTGATTCAGAGATACAAACCGGATATTCTGATTACCGATATCAGAATGCCCTATATCGACGGGCTGGAATTATCACGGAAGGCACGGATGCTCAATCCTCAGATTGTAATTTTGATCATTAGTGCCTACGATGATTTTGAGTATGCACGCTCCGCCATCCATCTCGGTGCTCTGGACTACATTCTCAAGCCAATCAACATCGATTCTCTCAACCAACTTCTGGCGACTGCTGCTGACACCTGCAAAAAACAGCATCACGACCAGCACACCATCATCACAAACATTTTTAAATCTCTGCTGATTCCATCCAACCGCACAGCCGAGGCGCTGGCACTCCTGGACGAAAACGGAGTCATGCTTGATCAATACTGCTGCGTTATGCTCGCAGAACTGAATCAAAACAGAACAATGGGGCTGTCAGAAGAAATCAAATACTCTATCGCACGCAAATTTTCCGGCATAGGAAAAGACAACATTGCGGATAACGTATATCAGCTTGAGGTAACAGATACACAATATCTCTTCCTGCTCACATCGGTCTCCAGGCTTCAGCTGAGCATTCTGCGCACGGAACTCTTTCAGCGCATCCGCGGGCTGTTTCCGGCAAACCACGATTATACTGACGTATCCATCGCCGCAGGCAACTTCTATCTGGGGCTGGATCACATCAGCAGGAGCTATGCGGATGCAAAGGAAGCAATGAAGCTTCATTTCATCAAAGGCTCCAATGCCGACCTGCTATACGAAGAAATTGCTGTCTATGCAAGCAATGAAAAAGCCAAACAGATTGCTGCTCAGATGGATTCAGGCATTGACCTGATCCCCGCACTCAAGGCCGGAAACAGGGATGCTGTCAATCTGCGCCTGAATGATCTGCGGCAGTGGCTCCTGCAAAAAGGATCTGACAGCTATCTCTATATGACGGTCTCGATTGGAAGCTTTTATAATAATCTGTCCCGTGAGCTGGAAGAATCCGGCATCAACATCCGGGAACTGTTCGACGATCCGGTATCAGAATTCAGCAAGATCACGTCCTCCGGCACGCTGGATAGCTGCATCGAGAATCTGCGCACCAGCCTGTATCAGATCTGTGATTACATTACAAAAAACCAGAGCAAATACGGAAAAATCATCTCCGAAGCTCTGGCTTATATGCAGACACATTATCAGGATTCCAATCTCAATATTGATGTAGTGGCGAATGCCATCGGTCTCAGTCCATCCTACTTCAGCACTATCTTTCGAAGCGAAGCCGGTATCACCTTCACTGACTATCTGATCCGGCTCCGCATGGAAAAAGCAAAGACTCTGTTGGAAAACGGAAATATGAAAATATACGAAATCTCTCAACAGGTTGGATATGAAAACGCTGCATATTTCAGCGCTGCCTTTAAGAAATATTTTGGGAAGTCCCCTTCTCTCTTCACTTCTGAGTCAACGCCTGCAGCCAGACCAGACCAACGATAAGCAAGGCCGACTCATGAAAGAACAGCATTCGTTCCTCCGGATATTACCTATCCTCTGTAATCCTCCAATTTCAGAATCGCTTCTCGAAGCAGCTTTGCGTCAACCGGATACGGGGTATGTACCAGTTCTTGATTCGCCAGCGTCAGTTTCAGAACATCCTCCAGCGGATCCTCCTTCTCCAGCTCCAGATCCGCAAGGCAAGTCGGAAGACCAATCGCCTTGTTCAGCTCCCAGGTTGGTTTCAGCTTGTCATAATCCTGATCCGCCATCAGGCTCACCAGCGTTCCATAGGAAACCACCTCGCCGTGCAGGTGGTTCTTTTCGATATGACTTCTGCTGGTCAGACCATAGAACAGCGAGTGTGCAATGCCGCCATTGTAATACGGATGAACCGACACCGATACGATTCCCGGTGATACAATCACATTCAAGAGTGAATTTTCCAATGCCTCACTGACAATCCCCTTCTTAAAATCTTCCACCGCCGGTTCTGCGTCGTTCAGGAAGGGATAAAAGCACATTCTACCTGCAGTGATGCCGAACTCGCTGCCGTAATCAAGCTTTTCTCCTGCCTTTGCGGACCAGGAGGATTCCACATGCTTCGCCATCGCATCGCCGATACCGGCAATCAGGAATCTGTCCGGAGCCGCCATAATAATGCGCGGGTTAATAAAGCAGTGAATCGGTGCCTGCTTCAGCACCGGAATGTCGCAGAAGGAACCATCCGCATGATACATGATGCTGATCTTGGTGACCGGTGCACAGTTGGACGCGATGGACGGTACTGTAAACACCGGCTTGCCCAGCTTGTCCGCCGCCAGTTTTACTGTATCGAGACATTTTCCGCCGCCAACGCCAAGAATCATGTCCGCCTTTTGAACGTTCTCATTTGCCGTGATCTTGTCCAGATTTTCGTAGGTCGCTTCGTGACCATACAAAACGGTATCCAGCAGGTTCAGTCCTGCCTTCTCGATTGCCGGAAGAACATATTTGCCTGAAGCATTCCATGCCTTCTCCCCATGAATCACGACAATATTTTTTCCGTACTTTTCCATCTCACTCTGAAACAGGTCAAACGCATCCTCACCTATGGTAAAGCGTGGTAAATAAATAGATTTTATCTCTGCCATAATTTTCTCCACTCCTCTTCTTTTGATTTTCTCACCTTTTGTTAACAATCAATCCTGAAATACCTTGTGCGGATTCAGAATATTTTTCGGATCAAATGCTTTCTTAATTCCGCTCATCAGCGTCATCACAACCGGATCCAGTGAATTCTTCAGGTACGGTTTTTTCGCAAAACCGATCCCATGCTCACCCGAAACCTGGCCCCCCAACTCGTCCGCCTTTGCATAAACCTTATCCATCGCGTACAGCATTCGCTTCTCAAATTCTTCCTGACTCAGCTCATCCCGCAGCATATACGCGTGCAGATTACCGTCGCCCGCGTGACCGAAGCTCTTGATCCGAATTCTGGCATCCTGCTGCAGGGCATGAAGATATTCCACCATTTCATTGACGCAGCTGCGTGGCACGACCATATCCACCTCATCCATATAGGTTGTGGAGCCTTTGATCGCTTCCAGAAATGCACCACGGCCTTTCCAGATGGAATCCTCCCGTTCCTCGGTGTCGGAGATCAGCACATCCATTGCGCCCTCCGCCAGACACAGCTTGGCCACCGCGTCGTAGGTCTCTTCAATCTCCTCAGTAGAATTACCGTCAAATTTCAAGAGCAGATACGCATCCGACTGGCTGTCCGGGAATTTCTTTCCCAGATACTGCTCGGCATCGATGATGACCTCACGCTGCATAAACTCGATCGCCGTTGGAATCGCTTTTGACTTGACGATCTTCGGAACCGTACCGATTGCAAGCTCCAGAGACGGGAAGGGAATCAACAGACTGATCGCTTTCTTCGGAAGCGGAAGCAGCTTTAAAATCGCTTTTGTGATGATGCCCAGCGTCCCTTCCGATCCTACCATCAGATCTTTTAGGGCATAGCCCGAACTGTTCTTTACGACCTTGCCGCCGAATTCAGCGACTTCGCCGTTTGGCAGAACAACTTCCAGTCCGCGGACATAATCCCGTGTCACGCCATATTTCACCGCGCGCATACCACCTGCATTGGTGGAAATATTGCCGCCAATCGTTGCGGATTTCTCGCCGGGGTCCGGCGGATAAAAAAGATCATGTTCCTCCACAAAGGCCGCCAGTTCCATAAGCAGAACACCCGGCTCCACAGTGATCGTCAGATTCTCCTCATCCAACTCCAAAACCTGGTTCATCAGGCAGGTGTCAAGCATGATACCGTGCTCCACCGCAACGCTGGAACCGACCAGACCTGTACCGGCACCTCGTGGTGTCACAGGAATCTCATGTTCATATGCATAGCTCATAATTGCTGCAATCTCTTCCGTGCTGATCGGCTTGACCACCACATCCGGGTAGCTGCTCGTCCCGCTCAGCTCATCGTGACTGTACTCCTCATTGATTCCCTCATACAGAATTCGATCGTCCTGTTGAATCACCGACTGCAGAAATTTCAAATCCGCCTCATCAAACTGTTTGTATCCCATCAAGACGCCTCCTTTCCTGCTTTGATTTTCTCAATCAGTCTCGGAATCACTTCATACAGATCTCCATACATGCAATAATGTGCTGTTTTGAAAATCGGCGCTTTCTCATCCTTATTGATCGCCACGATACAGTCCGCATGATTCATGCCCGCCACGAACTGAATCGCTCCGGAAACACCACAGGTAATGATCAGCTTCGGTCTCACGGTTCTGCCGCTGAGTCCAATCTGCTTCTTCGCATCGACCCATCCTGCCTCCACAAGCGGTCTGGTGCAGGCAATTTGACCGCCCAAAAGCTCCGCCAGCTCCTCTAACATCTGCAAATCTTCTTGCTTCTTGATCCCGCGTCCCGCAACCACCAGCACATCCGAAGCCTCGATGGTCTGCTCCTGCGCTTTCTTCACGATATCCAGAACATCAACCCGGGCTTTTAACTTATCTGCCGCGATCTGACACGGCTCAATCACACCACTCTTCTCTGCTTGACGCTCCGGGGCATTCATCACCTTATAGCGCACCGTCGCCATCTGCGGGCGATGATTCGGAGTCATAATATGTGCCATAATATTGCCGCCAAACGCCGGACGGATCTGTCCCAGATCCGTGTTTTCATCCATCTCAAGCACTGTACAGTCCGCCGTCAGTCCGGTCCGCATTCTGGCCGCCACGCGCGGTGCCAGTTGACGTCCGACCGTGGTTGCGCCGACCAGAATCGCGGTCGGATGATTCTGATTGATAAAGTCCTCAAATACCGTGGTATAGGATTCGATCTTGAACCGTGCAAGCTGTGGATCATCGTACACAAAGACTTTGTCGATACCGTAATGCAGAAGCTCCTCACATTTACCAGTAATCTCATTTCCCATGAACAACGCATAGACCGGATGATGAATGACTGCCGCCAGTTCCCTGGCCTTGCCGATCAGCTCATAGGTCACCGGGTGAATATCCCCGTCCACGTGATCCACAAACACAGCAATTCCGCGCCATTTCTCCTTATCGATGGTTGGCTTCACTGCATCCTCGACATATTCCACAGCCCCCGCCGGACCCTTTTTCACACACAGACGGCACATCTTGCAGGCCGCATTGATGGAAACCACACCGTCCTTCTCTTCCAGCGCACCAAACGGGCAGATATCGATGAGTGCCTTTTTATCTGTAATCTTTTCCTGATGAATTTCTAATCTTGGCATGTCCGATCCCCCTCCCTATATAAATTTCAATTCGCTGATTTTGTCATATAACTTCCCAGTCAGTTCTTCTGCAGTACCATGCCAGGCTTCGCGATGATCATTGACTGCCGGCGGAAAAATCCGCTTCACCTGCGTCGGCGAACCATTTAATCCGTAGTGGGTCTTATTCTTGTCTCCCATATCCTCCAGCGTATAAATCGGAATCTCCCGCTCTTTTGTCTCCGTCTTACGGACATAGGATGGGAGCCTCGGCTGGAAAATATCCTTGTCCACCGAAAGCAGGCACGGATAATACACCTTGGCGATCTCAAGCTCGTTGGGAAGATCCATCTGCACGGTAATGCCGTCGTCCTCCACCTTTTCGATCTTAATAACATTGGAAACACTCGGGATATCCAAATATTCAGACACCTCCGGCCCTACCTGCGCCGTATCTCCGTCCGTGGTCTGCTTACCGCAGAGAATCAGGTCAAACTCACCCAGTTTGCGGATCCCCTGAGAGATCGTATAGCTGGTCGCCAATACATCCGCGCCGCCAAAATTGCGGTCCGAGAGGAGCGCGCCCTGATCCGCTCCCATGGCAAACGCCTCCCGGATCACCGCTTTCGCCTGCGGCGGTCCCATGCTGATCACGGAGATCGTGCCGCCGTGAACCTCTCTCAAGCGCAGCGCGGATTCCAACGCATACAGATCATATGGATTCATCTTGGAATCGGCACCATCACGTTTCAGCACTCCGGTGATCGGATCTACTTCCACTTTACTGGAAGCCGGTACCTGTTTAATACAAACCAAAATATTCATGAAACCCTCCTCCTTTTTACTCCCCCTGAGCTCTCACAACAAGGTAGTCCAGATCTGCGAAAAACGGATGCATCATACCGCAGATATCCGAAGTCGGCAGCACCTCATCACGCAGGTTGATCCCAAGCACCTCACGCATGAATTTCTGACGATTCTTCATTCTCTCATAAGAATCCGGAGCCAGACGACGGATTTCCTCCTGCTGCACCTGATCAGCCAGAATCAATCCATCCTCCAGATGAACCCCCAGCCCCATGCAGGATGCCGGTCTTGCCGTAAAATCACATTGAATCAGCATTCCGGATTTAAGAACTGCTGTTCCATTCTCCACGAATGGACTGTTGAGCCACTCCTCGGTATGAATGAAATGTCCCGGATTCAACGCGATGCCAAATGTTTCATAACTGCCAATCACTTCTTTTACGCGGCTCCATACTTCCCCGCCGGTTACGCCGATCCCCAGAGATTCAAACCAGACGGCAACCGCCTCAAAGTAAGTTGCAAACAGCGTTTCCATATGGTCGCGGTATTTCATATCCAGATCACCAAAATCCCTCACATACAGTCCGACGCGATGGATCTGTGCATAACGATAGCCCATGCCAAACGCAATCGGCTCCCCCAGCTTCAGGATTCGATGATAATCCGGGCTCAAAATTCCTTTTCCATAGAAGCAGATATTCGGATAAGTCGGACACGGCTCTCCGTCGATCGCAAACATCTGGGATGCCTCGATCTCCGTCATTCCTTCCTTCAGCCCACTGACAAAGTTCCAGGTCTTCCGGCTGGCTTTCGTGGAGGCAATCTCCGACAAAATCAGGGTCTTGGTATCGGAAACGATGCGTAGGCCGCAGTCGTTGTCCATCATCAGCCCATTGGCATTCTCCAGATCACAGCCATTATGCCGCAGGGCTTTCACGATATATGCCGGCACCTCAAACATATGCTTCGGGTCATCTGACTCATCTTCTGAAAATGCTTTCCATCCCAGAACGCCCACATGCGCCGAAGCCTCCATCCCATAATCTTCCAAAATCTCCGTCAGTTTCTGAGACTTCCCGCGTCCCTGCCCCATCGGGCTTAGCGACTGGAACAGGACCTTGTCGTGGGCGATGGTAATGCACTGTGACTGCCCCATCCCCTCATTGCCGACAATCAGCCTCGGAAGGGCTCCTTTTTTCAAAAGCATCATACATTCTTCGTAACGTGGATCGTATCCCGTGATATATTCCAAGTTGGAAAAATGCTCCTTATCCGCATAAATCAGCAGATGAGAATATTGAGAAGCCGCACTCAGCAGCTTCTCAATACGGTTTTCGTAATCTTCTTTTGTAATTACCGGAGCATTCTCATATCGTAACGGGATTCCCTCATTCATGATTCCATGATGTCTGATGCAGGTCATCCTCTTATTCATCCTTGTTCTCCTTCATACTTGAACTTCAAATCTTATTCGCCAAGCGCTTCTCTCTCTTCAATCTCAGCCGGAGCATAAACCTTTACCTCTTCTCTATGCTCCCACTTGCCCGGGTTGTGGTCATTACGCTCCTCGATATGGATAGCAAAACCGGCAAGCCATTCCTTCAGATAGATCACATACAGCTTGCCCTGGTAAGGCTTCGTGCTCTCCCAGTCAAACTCGATGCCCTTCTTGCCCAGATAGAAGATCGCCCGTTCCAGATTGTCCGTAAAGTAGCCCAGATGACCATGTATGCCCTGTACCTTGAACGGCTGCTTCGTGATCTCTACTTCGTGACCGACGTAAGAAGAACTACGGGTGTTGCCGAGGATGAGGTCGAAGGTATCGGCAAGGCGGAAAATATTATCATATCCTTCTCTGACCTTCTGGCAGTTGATACCAACATGTGCAAAGCCAAAATTCAGGACACTGAACACAGCATCACGGGCCAATTTTCTGATCTCGTCGTACTCTCCTGCATTTAGCAGATTCGACGGAACCACCCAGGTACCGCCGCATGCAAGCACATTCGGATTCAGCAGATATTCGCGCAGATTCGAAGGTTTGATGCCGCCGGTCGGCATGAATTTCACATCTTTAAATACGGACGCCAATGAGTTAATGTAGGCAAGACCGCCTGCTGCCTCGGCCGGGAAAAACTTAACCGCTTTCAGACCGTGAGCCACTGCCATCTGCACCTCGGTTGCCGTTGCACATCCAGGCATTACACAGATGTCATTATCAACACAGTACGCCACAACTTCTTCCACAAAGCAAGGAGATACAATAAAATCAGCACCAGCCGCCACTGCGGTTTTAACCTGCTCCACATTCGTTACCGTTCCGGCACCCAGAAGCATATCCGGATATTCTTTATGTATCGCAGCAATCGCCTCCGCTGCACAGTCCGTGCGGAAGGTAATCTCGGCTGTTTCCAGCTCGCCGTCACAGAGTGCCTTGGCAAGCGGCAATGCCTGCTCGATCTTCTCGATTTTCACAACCGGAATCACACCATAGTTCTCAATTTTCTTTAAAATTTCCATCTTTCTTTTCCCCCTGTTTTTTCATTTACTCGTTTACAACAGCCAACTTTTTTGCACGATTCTTTTCATAGAAGAAGAACAACAGCAATCCGCCTACACCGATAACATCCGTGATGGTCTCCGGAATGATCAGCATCAAAGCAATCGCAAACGTAATCCCCCTCATCCATACTGGCAATGGACGGAACAGAAAACCTGCAATCGTAATCGCCAGCGCTGCAACACCCGCAAACAAGGTGGCTGCGGAAATAATGGTATCAATCATTGCGCCCTGCAGCAGCAATGCCGGCTGATAGGTAAATGCAAATGGAACCAGAAATGCTACCAGCGCATAGGTAAATCCGGTCCAGCCCGTCTTCCAAGAATCGGCTCCCGCTATTCCGGCAGCCGTGAAGGATGCCAGACACACTGGCGGAGTGATCTGAGCCATAACGCCAAAGTAGAAGCAGAACATATGTGCAACCAGTGTCGGTATGGACAGCTTCAATAATACAGGAACGAACAGTACAACCGCAATCAGATAGGCCGCTGTAGTCGGCAATGCCATACCCAACAGCATACATCCTGCCATGGTAATCAGTAACGCAAGGAACAGATGGCTTCCGCCAACAATCGCCACAATCTCAGAAAACTTCGTTGCAAGGCCGGACTGAACACAGGCGGCAATGATGATGCCGCACGCTGCTGTCGGCAATGCAATGTTTGCAGACTGCTTAATACCATCACGGAAAGCCCCTATTAATTCTTTCACGCTTACGCCACGACCGGGTATCAGGTTCAGTACTATAACTGCTACCGTGCTGACCATCGCCGATCGTCTCAAGGACTGGCCGCTCATAACCATGGCTACCAGCAAAACTGCCGGGAGCAGCAAATAAACCCTTGGGAGAATCGGATCTACTTTAAACTTCAGATCCTCACTGTTTACTTTTCTGTCCGGATGAATATAGGTATTTTTTCTGGCAAGCAAATCCACCAAAATAAATACAGAGCCAAAATATGCAACTGCCGGAATGATTGCTGACATGGCAATCTTTCCGTAACTGATTCCCAGAAGCTCTGCCATGATGAAAGCTCCAACACCCATGATTGGCGGCATAATCTGTCCGCCTGTTGATGCAACAGATTCAATCGCACCTGCCTGATGCGGTTCATAACCAGCCTTTTTCATCATTGGGATCGTCATAACACCCGTTGTTGTTACGTTTGCTACCGCACTTCCGCTTACCATGCCCATCAAGCCGGAGGATAACACAGCTGCTTTCGCAGGACCGCCCGAGTTTGGGTTACTGAATTTCATACCGATATCGATCAGTACCTGTCCGCCTCCGCAGGCTGCGAAGAAGGCGCCAAACATCATAAACCAGTAAATAAAGCTTGCCGTCGTTGACAGCGGCGTTCCGTAAAGACCATCTGTAGTCATGGTCATAATCTCGCAGAACTGCTTCGTGGAAAAGCCGGAGAACTTCATGAAGCCAGGGAAGGACTTGCCAAAGAAGCAGTATACCAGGAAGAACAGCACGAATCCCAGCAGGTTCCAACCGATTACTCGTCGCACGGCCTCCAGAAGGAATACAATCAGGAACAGCGTTACCAGCTTATCCTGAAAAAGGACCTTCGAAACATGCGGGATACGGGTCACGATACGCTGCTGATCCGTATAATAAAACACTGCTACCCAGATCAGGATTGCAATCGCTGCAAAATCCAAAACCCTCAAGAGTTTCACTTTGTCGCTGTATGGAAATGGTTTGTTGATAAAAACAATCACCAGTGCAAATGACAGGAAAATCGGCGACAGAATCATTGGGTGGATTGGTTTTAGTAAGCTGAAATAGAGCTGAACCATCAGCCACAACGCTCCCACCACTAATGAGGCGTATTTCCTGAAATCAGATTCTTTGTTTTCCATAATGCATCCTCCTTACGTAAAAAATTTTATTTTGTTACGTTCAAATTTTATCTATTCTTATTCTAGCATAAGTGCACAATTTTTTCAATAATAAAATCTCATTTTTGTTAAAATAAAATTTTATTTTGTTTCTATAGGATCTACTTTTGCTTGTTTTTTACGAATTATTATGCTATAATTTTTATAAATTCAATAAACATCTACAGGATAGAAGAAAATGGTTTCCTTGACAGTCTTCCTTCCGAGCGTTAGAAGCACTGATATAACACAGGAGTACATAAAGGAGATAAGCATCAGCTCATTATTGCTTCAATAGAAAAATCATTTCGAAAGGAGATTATCTGAATGGCTAAAGTAAAAGAAACACATACATTACTCGTCGATCAAGCATACGAAAGGATTCGCAAAGATCTTTCCAGCAACGTGTTAAAACCAGGTCAGAAAGTTATCTTTCATGACCTCGTGGAACGCTATGAGATCAGCGAAACCCCCATCAAGCAGGCATTGAACCGCATGGTTGTGGAAGGAATCGTGGAATCCATTCCACGCAAGGGCATGCGGATCAAGCCCATCTCGATCCAGGATTACAATGAAACTATGGATATCCGCTATATGCTGGAAAGCTATTTCGCTCCGATCATCATGGAGGCCGTCAACTATCATCCGGAAAGTCTGGATGAGCTGCAGGCCAACATCAACAAACAATATCGCGCTATCGAAATCGGCACCACCGAGTTGAACGACTTTCTGGAAATCTACAGTGTCGATCACGAATTTCACCGAATTTTCCTGAAATGTGCCAATCACAAACGTGCCTTACAGGTATATGACACCATCGGTGCCCACACGTTTTCGTATTTTCTGTACAATAAGAAGCCAAAGAGCAAATTAATTGCAGGCGTCGAGGAACACGAGGAGATTCTGAAAGCCTTAAAAGAGCAGAATCTGGATGCACTTCAGAAAGCGATTCTGCACCACATCGATGGTGCGCGCACCAGCATCAACTATACATTAGAGCGTCTTTAAAGCAATGAAAGGGTCCGTTTTTCGGGCTCTTTCTCTATGCCGCAAAAAATGACCGGAAGGCTTCTCGCTCCCGGTCATTTTTCGATTATCCTTTATTTCAGATTCAGTTTTGGCAATACCTCTTTATTTACCAGATTCGGCACCTTGCCATGCTCGAAATAATCAATGATATTTCTTCCGGCAGTCGCTACCATCAGTGCCTTATCCTCGACTGTACCGGTAGCCATATGCGCCGTCACTACCACATTGCGCATTTCCAGCAGCTCCGGTGCAATGTTTGGCTCATGTTCGAAAACATCCAGACCAACACCTGCCAGCTTGCCTGCCTGCAAATGCTTGATCAATGCCGGCTCATCAATGATCTGACCACGTCCCTGATTGAACAGATATGCATCGTCCTTCATCATATTCAGTGTCTCTTCATTAATCATATGGAATGACTCATCATTCAGCGGTGCATTGATAAATACGGCATCAGAAGTTCTCAGCAGTTCTTCCAGGCTGACCAGTTTTGCTCCACCCAGGAATCCTTCCAGCTCTGCACCCACAGAATGTCTGTTGTAGTAAATAATGTTCATGCCAAATGCCAGCAGACGTTTTGCAACGCCACGGCCAATACGGCCCATACCAATCACACCGAGGGTTTTGCCTCTCAGGGAATGTCCAAGGTTTGCCACAGGTCCCCATGGCAGTCCCGGAATCGTGCGCAGATTATAGTTCGTCTGAGGAATATTTCGCATGGTACTTGCAACCAGAACCGCACCAAATTCAGCCGTAACTTCATCTACTGCATGCATGTTAGCCACAACAATACCCTTTTCCGTCGCATACTTCAAGTCAACATTGTCAAATCCTTTACCAAATGTGCAGATAATCTTCAAATCCGGCATCGCATCGATCACTTCTTGGTCTACTTTAAATACCGGACATACGATCGCCTCGTAGTCCTTTGCTGCTGCAATGATCTCAGCACGCGGTTTTTTCTCCTTCGGGCAGTAAATCTCATATCCCAAATCCTGCATTTCCTTCAATCCACTCTCAATCATCGGATGGGTAAACAATACTTTTCTCATTTCAAAGCTTCCTCCTGTTTTTATTTCTCTTTTTTAGTGTTCCATCTTATTCTCTTCGTAATATTTCACTGCACCTGGATGTAACGGCAGACCATTTCTGGATGTCTCACCAGAGGTAGCCGGATCATACTGCTCCATAACCGGAACCAGTTCAACCAATTCGTCCTTGTGCTCAACGATTGCCTTGGTCATCGCATAAACCAGATCATCCGGAAGATCATTGCTGACGGTAATATTTGCAGAGTTTGTAGCCGTCTTGATCGGATTGTCCTGTCCACCCCAGCTTTTAGCCGGCATATCTTTTACAACATAACCCAGATCAGCCAACCCTTTCAGCGAATCATCGCTCAACTGCGGGAAGAACATCGTTTTTGTCAGGGTCAGCTCACTCATAGCCGCCTGTCCCAGTCCAACGATATCGATCGAAACATCAGCTCTGCCCTCTTTCAGCATATCAGCCATCTCATTCGGCGCAATGTGGTAAACCTGACCGCCCCAGGAAGTGATATCATCATAGTTCACACCCATAATATTAAGAAGCTGGCTTGCGCCCAACTCTCCTGCTGAACCGCTTGCTTTCGTTACCAGATTGAACGGGATCTTCTGTGCCACTAAATCTTCCAATGTATTAACACCCGCTTTTTTCTGAAACTCATCTGTAAACATGATCAGATAGTATGCATAATCGGTTCCACCCAGAATTGATGAAACATTCTTAACCGGCTCAATGCCGTCCTGATATTTTCCTTCTACCAGCAATTTATTGGAAATATTGATTCCCTCACCCATATCGCACTCGCCAGCCTCAACCAAAAGCGTTCCCGCAGGACCACCGGACGAAATCGGAGATGTCTCAACAGACCATCCTTCTGGCAGGTACTTATTCATAACCTGTGCCAATGCCGCGGTTCTCGCATACGCCGTGGACCCAACAGACTGTGAAGCGAAAGAAAGTGTTTTGGGTTCCATGCCTCCTGCAGGTGCCGCCGCTTCTGCCGCTGTACTTTCCTCGGCCTTGGTATCTACCGGTGCTGCTTCTGTTTTCGCTGGAGCTTCTGCCGGCTTAGACGAACCACATCCAGTCAGCATACCGGTCACCATTGCTGCTGCCATTGCAAGTGCTGCTAATCTTCTTGATTTCATAAGACTTCCTCCTATATGATATGTGCTCAATTTATTTTTTCATTTCATGGCGAATCGCATCTACGCCCAACAGGTAGCAGTTAATTCCAAACCCGCATATTACACCGGTACAATTCTTACCCGGCACCGTCGGCTCTCCGGTCTTTAAAATGTTAACCAGATGAACCTCAACCGTAGGAATGTCTACCGTTCCCAACGTTACTCTGATCGCATGACTGTACTGAGTAAATGGCCCCGGATTAATAATGATTCCATCGTATACTTCCTCAGCCTCCTGGATCTTATCCACGATCTCTCCCTCATGGTTGCTCTGGAATGCATCTACCTGGATATCATATCCGGCTGCATATTCCTTCACCTGTTCAACGATGTACTCCAGCCCTTTGCCCCCATACAGGCTGGGATCACGTTTGCCGATGCGGTTCAGATTAGCACCATTAATCAGCAAAATCTTTCCCATTTTTCTTTCTCCTCCTTTTCTTTTTATCCCTATCTTCCCAGATATCCGCCATCAACGGTGATAATCGCACCATTAAGATAATCAGATGCCTTCGAAGCTAAAAATACGACCGGACCCTTCATATCTTCTTCCGTTCCCCATCTTCCCTGAGGAATTCGTTTCAAAATTTCATCGTTTCGGCTGGTATCATTCAAGATCGCCGTGTTCATGACTGTAGCCATGTAACCTGGTGCCAAAGCATTCACATTGATGTTCTTGCCTGCCCATTCATTAGCAAATGCTTTTGTAATCTGAGCGACACCGCCTTTGCTCGCCGCATAGGCTGGAACCGTGTAGCCGCCAAAATAGCTCAGCATAGAAGCAATGTTAATGATCTTACCGCCGCCGTTTGCCATATAATGCTGTGCTGCCAGCTGACAGAGGCGAAACACCGAAGTCAGGTTGATGTTGAGCACGAAATCCCAGTCTTCTTTCGGGAACTCTTCACTCTTATGACGCTTTTGTACGCCTGCTGCATTGACAATAATATCCAGACCGCGCATCGCGGAAACACTCTTGTGAAATGCATTTACCAGGGATTCCTCATCCCCAAGATTTGCTACCACACCGTGGCACTTGAAACCTCTGTCTGTAAATTCTTTTACCACATCCGGGGTCTTCTTTGAAATGTCGATAATCGTCACTTCCGCCCCATTCTCCATCAGGCCTTCTGCCATCCCGTGTGCAAGCCCCTGAGCTGCCCCGGTTACAATCGCTTTCTTGCCTGTGATATCAAACATATTCATCTGACTTCTTCCTTTCCGATCTGTCGTAAACTGCTAAACCATCACGTATTCGCATACACCGGATCCAGCACTGCCAGATCATAACGTCTGCTCGCGTGGGAATGAGCTGCAAGAACCCAGAAATAAGTATTTTGTGTTCCCGGAGAAGCTACGGTCGGATGATAGCCAACCGGTGCGAGAATCATGCTTCCGCTTTGTACGGTATGAGCCACGATGTCTTCTACCTCCCCACTCTTCAGATAGCTGACATGAAAACCAAACTTTGGTGCATCCATATCAAAGTAACAATATACCTCTTCCAGATCTTTCTCATGCTGATGCGGCGGCCAGCTTGTCCATGCGCCATTTCCGCCCCAGGTCAGCCCACACAACAGCCTGGAAGCTTCGATCTCCGGGTTCAGAGTAAAGAATACTTCACGCTGTCCGACGCCATGTCCGTGAATCTGATGAATCTCCCCCAACGGAAGCTCTTTATCAAACTTTCGCACAAATGGTGTCCCGTAGCCTTCGCACGGCGCTCCGCCGATATAGAAGATACAGTCCTCCAATGCCTCGATCTTGGCTGTCATCTTCCCTATGATATAGAAGGAATCTAATTTTACCAAGGTTTCCTCAAATACACTACAGGAAACTTTTACCATTCCCTTTAACAGAACCGCATTCATCTCCAGCTCACCGGACTCTAACTCAAACTTGTTTCCCTTGTTCAGATTCAAGCGGTAAATATGCGCAACCTGACAATCCTGCGCCCCCGGCTGAATGCATTTATGAAGGCCTTCTATCTCTGGCGAGATAATATCCCATCCTTCCATCCTTTTTTTGTTTTCCTGATTTGAAATCATACATCCACCTTTCCCTTTATGATTTTTGACTAATTTTTCTGTATTTTCGCCTCATCTGTTGTTAAAATTACTATATCATAAAAACTTAAATAATTCAATATAAAATTTTATTTAATAATGATTATATTTTTATGTTTGTATATTTAGATTTTTTGGTGTGAAAGCCAGTCGTTTTTTAACCGACTGGCTTTCACTAATTTACGAGAATATTATATTTTGTAAGCACCAGATATGGGTACATCCCTGATGTGGTCACTCTTTCACAGTCGCAAACATCTGTCTGCTACATCTAACACGGCAACCGCCCTTATTTCACCGCAACCCCTTTCGTCACAATCACATCGCTCTCATACCCAAGAATATTTTGAATCACCACCGTCCCGGCCACAACCGGAGCTTTCACAGACGCCTTCCGGATCTCCGCCATGGCATTCAATATTTCTTTCTTCGGAATCGGATTCGTTAATCGCACGCTGGCAAGCGGCAGCTCGCCGCCCTCCACGAGCACCGAGGTCGCGATATTTCTCTGCGGGTCGGTCAGCTCCTGTCTGACATATGCTTCCCCCTTCGGGCAGGCCGCTCCGGTCAGGGAACGGACTTTTCCATCCTCAATCTCTGCCTCGATCTCGCATCCATTCGGGCAGATGATGCATGTAAACTCTCTTAACATTCCACCATCACCTCCAGCTTATCTTTTGTTGTGATCTTCTCAGCCTTTACCCGGACCTGAATCATCTCTGCCGGAAGCGCTTTCTTCATCTTCTTGGAAGCGATCTCCACTCCGCCCTGGCGCACGACAATCCGGCAGTCTCTGATCAGACTGCGCACACGCATGGACAGGCAGATGTCCTGATCACCGCTGATCTTCTGTGGAATCGTATGGCCGATGTGGCTGTCTGCCGTCACCTCGATCGGGCACTCCGGCAGGCTGCCTTGCTTCACGTACTCGGCAGCAGAATCCGCCAGTTTCTCCGCCTCCATGGAAACGAAGTCCACGAGATCATGCACATACAGCACGTTGCCCGCCGCAAAGATTCCGTCCACACTGGTCTGAAAATGTTCATCCACCACTGCACCGCGCGTCCGGTTGTCCAGCTTCACGCCCGCATCGATCGACAATTCATTTTCCGGGAGAAGTCCTACCGAAAGGATCAGGGTATCGCAGCTATATTCTTTTTCCGTTCCCGGAATCGGTTTAAAATGTTCATCCACTTCAGACACGGTCACGCCGGTCAGTCTGGAATTTCCATGAATGTCGGTCACGGTATGGCTTAAATAAAGCGGGATATCATAGTCATTCAGGCACTGCTCAATGTTTCTCGGAAGACCGCTCGGAATTGGCTGAATCTCGAAGACAGCCTGCACATGGGCGCCTTCCAGCGTCAGGCGGCGCGCCATGATCATGCCAATATCGCCGGAACCAAGGATCACGACTTCTTTGGCCGGCATCCGGTTGTACAGATTCATATAAGCCTGCGCAACGCCTGCGGTAAATACGCCTGCCGGGCGTTCCCCCGGAATTCCCAGAGCGCCTCTTGTACGCTCACGGCAGCCCATGGTCAGAATAATCGCCTTCGCCTGAAACTGCATCAGACCCTTTCTGGATGCGGCTGTTACCACCTTATCCTCCGATATTTCCAGCACTGTGGTGTCTGTCATATATAGGATCTGGTTCTCAACCACCTCATCGATAAAACGCTGCGCATACTCCGGGCCGCTGAGTGTCGTCTTGAAACGGGCCAGGCCAAATCCATCATGGATGCACTGGCGCAAAATTCCGCCAAGCTGTTTCTCTCGTTCCAGAATCAAAATATCCTGTATCCCTTTTTCATGTAATTCAACTGCAGCAGCCAGACCGGCCGGGCCGCCGCCGATGATAATAACCTCTCTTTTTTCCATCTTTAAGCCTCCTCCCGCACCTTTCCCATGATCACTTGAGAACCCTGACGTGCATACAGTACCTCGGTCTCATTCTTGCCAAGCTCCTCCTCAATCATCTGCTCCAGCCGCATCTGGCAATAGCCGCCCTGACAGCGTCCCATCATGGAACGGGTACGGTATTTTATACCTGCCATCGTGCTGACTCCCAGCGGATTGTGAATCGCCTGAAGAATCTCCGCTCTGGTCACCTTTTCACAACGGCAGATCACTTCGCCATAATCCGGGTTCTCCTGAATCAGCTTCGCTTTTTCTTCGATGCTCAGCTTCTCAAACCGAACGATGCCCTTGCGGTGCGGATCAAAGGCCGGATTTTCTTTCAGCGCTTCCCGCTCCTTCATCAGCGCAATCGCATGGCGCGCAATCGGAACCGCCGCGGTAAGTCCCGGGGATTCAATGCCCATCAGATTGATCGCGTGAGGCGCCAGATCATCCCGGATTTCAATCTTGAAATCCTGAATCACGCCCTGCTCATCCACCCATTTCGGAAGAATTCCGGAATAGTTGCGGATGTAATCCGCCTTATTGATATGCGGCCATAGCCGGGATGCACTCTCGGCCAGATAATCCATGTTCTTCTGCGGAACACCATAGTAGGTAAAATCACTTACCATGTCTGCATTTGGCCCGATCGTCACGTTTCCGTCGATGGTATTGGTCACATGAATTCCCATGTAGGTGTTGCTCGGAACCGGATAAACCGGCATCGGAAGCAGCGGGCCGGTGCGTTTGTCCAGAATGATATAATCGCCCTTGGAGCCGATGATCCTGTAGCCTCTGATCCCCAGCAGATCCGAGATCGTTCCGCAGCCAAGACCAGCCGCGTTCACTACCCAGCGGCAGAAATATTCCCCCTGCGTGGTCGTCAGCTTATAGTAATCCTCCTCCCACGCGATCGCAGTCACCTCATGGTCAAAATAGTAATCGGCTCCGTTCTGATGCGCATTCTCTGCCAGTGCGATTGTATAATGAAACGGCTCCAGAATTCCGCTGTTTCTTGAAAACATGGCAAATTTCCCGACCACAGCCGGAACCAGCTCATGGAGCTGCTTTTCGTCGATCAGTTCCAGATTGACTGCACCATTTTTCTCGCCCTGGGCCATGGTGCGTTTCAGCGTCGCCATGTCCTCCTTGGTATTTCCCACCAGAACTTTGCCGCAGCGCAGGAACGGAAAGTCCAGCTCCTCGGAAAGTTGTCCCATCATTTTGTTGCCTTCCACGCACAGCTTTGCCTTTAATGTGCCGGTGTCGTATGCAAATCCGCCGTGCACCACCGCAGAATTGCGCCCACTCGTCTCATAGCAGACATCCAGATTCTTTTCCAGAACCCCGATCTTCAGCTGATAACGCGACATTTCTCTGGCGATTGCACTTCCGATCATCCCGCCACCGATAATCAATACATCGTATAATTGTTTCATCCGTTCCTCCTTCTTAATTCATCCCATGAATATATGTTATATATAGCATTGTTTTTGTTTAAAGTCAATATTGAATCGAGAATAAAATCATATTCATCCCATGCATTTGCTGTTTTTTCAGTATTCCAACACACAAAGAAAAATCCGGGAACCAAGTCCCGGATTCTCATTCATGATACCGATTGTAGTTATAAAGCAGATGATAATACATCGCCTGTTCGGCCTCCACCACCTTCTGATCGCGGATTGCCTGGAAGATCGCACGATGGGAAGACAGGGTCTGACGATATTCCTGCTCCCTGACCGTTCCGGAAAACACTTCGACGCCCTGCGATATGACCGGAACCAGATTTGCCATGACCATATTGTGTGTACACTCTGCAATTCTGGCATGAAACAGACTGTCCTCTTCCGCATATCCACACGTCTCGGACATCGCGTTTTCCACCGCCTCAAGGGCCGCCTCCAGCCGTTCCAGCTCTTCCTGTGAACGGTTCTGCGCCGCCAATGCCGCAATCTTCGGCTCGATCATGGTTCGGATCTGAAGCAGATCCTCCGTCAGTTTTTTCCGATCCTCCACCATGGAAAAGCCGAAGGGATCATCCGCAACGCCGTTCTTCTCAGATACAAATGCCCCCGCCCCCTGACGGATGACGATGATATTGCGCGACATCAAAAGCCGCAGCGCTTCCCGCACGGTATTCCTCCCGACTCCCAGAAGCTCCACCAGCTCGACCTCCGTCGGAAGCTTGTCCCCCGGTTCCATGTTGCGCTCCCGAATATAGTCTAATACATCCTGAGCAGATTTCTCCGCCAGGGTCAGATTTTCCGATGACTTCATCGCGCCGTCCTCTCTCCCATTCAAAATACAGATATGCACGCTGGCTTATCATACAGCCTCTCAAACATCATCATATCTTGTCACTGTTTCTCTTCCAGCTCTCGTATCCGAGCCTTCAGCCTCTCAATCTCGGCGTCCTTCAACTGTCGCTCTGCCTCATTCCGTTCCCGCTCTTCCTGCAGCTCTTCCTTGTTCCGCTTCCGCTCTTCCTGCAGCTCCTTTTCCAAGTCCTCCCATTCAAACTTCCGTATCGGTTCTGTCAATCTCAGCACCTCCTTTACCAGAGATTCATCCCTGTAAAATACGCGGATCATGGATTTTCTCAGCAGACTCACGACCATCGTACGCTGGGTTTCACTCAGATATCCATTCTCCACTTCCTGATTTAACATTACCATAATCTCGTCATAAAATGAAGTCAATTCTTCCGATTTTACTGCATTTTTTTCTGAATACAGACGATTCCGAAAGCGCAGCGGTACGAAGGGGATCAGAAACGTCAAATGCTTCTCCTTAATTTCCTGCAGGGTAAAGGTTTGCACCTTCATCGTCGGCACTTTATAGAGATGGCTGCTCCCATCCTGAAATGTGACGATTGCCTGTAAAAAATCCGAAATTTTCACGCTCTGCCCTGTTGTATTGTGTTGTTTGGGAAATGGTATGCATAGATCTCATTTTGAATGGCTCCGAATGGAGTATAGAATAAAAGTCATAAGAACATTTATGCATGGCACTACTATAGCAGACCGCACAAGTACAGTCAATATATTTTTTAAGTGTGCCATCCCCATGCAGGACAGCACACTTTTTTTAATTCCAATATTGAAAACCTATTCCATATATCCGCCCTTCATGGCACTCACGGCGTGCTGGGCGTACAGTTTCAGCAATCCATGTTTATATTTGCTTTCAAAACCCGGCCAATTCTTCTTACGTTCTGCAAGAATCTGCTCCATCTCTGCCGGGGTCTTTTTCTCCCCCTGCACTCCGACGATGGCAATGCGACGGTTTGGAACATCCAGTTCGATTAAATCCCCCTCTTCCACCAGTGCAATCGGGCCGCCTGCCGCAGCCTCCGGGCTGACATGTCCGATAACCGGGCCGCGGGATGCGCCGGAGAACCGGCCATCTGTGATCAGCGCCACACTGGAAGCAAGCTTCGGATCCGAGCAGATCGCCTCGCCGGTATAGAACATCTCCGGCATACCGCTGCCTCTCGGTCCCTCATAGCGGATGAAGATCGCATCGCCCGGCTTTACTCTGCCGTGAAGCACTGCATCGATACAGGCTTCTTCGCTGTCAAATGGCCGCGCGGTCAGTGTCGCCTGGAACATATTCTTCGGGCAGGCCGTGTGCTTGATCACGCAGCCCTCCGGTGCCAGATTGCCGCGGAGGATGGCAATGCTTCCATCTGTTCCCTTTGCATCATCAAAATCATGAATGATATCCTGACGGCGGATATGTCTGCCCAGATGTGCTGCTTTCGCCTGCAAAAGTTCCTCGCAGTGTTCATAATAACCATTCTGTTTCAGCTCCTCCAGATTTTCTCCCAGAGTTTTACCAGTCACGGTCATCACGTCCAGATGCAGCATATCTTTGATCTCTTCCATCACGCGCGGAACCCCGCCTGCATAGTAGAAATACTGGGCAGGCCAGTCACCGGACGGACGAATATTCAGAAGGTAATGTGCACCGCGGTGCATGCGGTCAAACGTGTCCGCATCAATCTCGAATCCAAATTCATGGGCAATCGCCGGAATATGCATAGTCGCGTTGGTTGAGCCGCTGATCGCCGCATGGACCATGATCGCATTTTCAAAGCTCTTCATGGTCACGATATCTTTTGCTGTGATTGCCTGCTTTACCAGTTCCATCAGCTGTGTGCCGGCATCATAAGCTGCCGTCTTCAGCTCCGGGGCCGTCGCAGGCATCAGCGCCGTCCCCGGCAGCATCAGACCCAGCGCTTCTGCCATGATCTGCATCGTGGATGCCGTTCCCATGAAGGAACAGGCACCGCAGCTCGGACAGGCATTCTGTTTATAATAAGTCAGCTGCTCCGGCGGGATTTCCCCGCGTTTTTCCTGCGCATCGAACTTCCCGATCTGCTCCAGAGTCAGCAGCTCATTGATGGCACAGGCCGGGTCATTCTCGATATACTTTGGAGTGATATCATGCGCTTCCATGACGCCGCCTGCTACCACGATCGCGCTCATCTCTTTCATGCGCCCAATGCTCATCAGCATGGCCGGCATTGACTTGTCGCAGCTTGCAATGAATACACCGCCATCAAATACGGTCGCATTGATCTGCGCCTCGACCAGATTCACGATCGCGTCGCGGTGTGCCAGCGAATAATTGATCCCATCATGTCCCTGTGCCATACCATCGCACATATCGGTCGCGAAATATCTGGCTGCCTTGCCGCCATGTTCATCGACACTCTTTACCGCCTCTTCCACCAGAACATTCAATGCACTGGAGCCAGGGTGGCTGTTGCCATAGCTGCTTTCAATAATAATCTGTGGTTTTTCCAGATCATCTGTTTTCCAGCCCATTCCCATTCTCAGCGGATCAAGCTCTGGTGCAAGATCTCGTACTTTCTGACTTCTCAACATTTTCTTCTCTCCTCTTGTTTCTATGTGGTTTTTAACAGATCTCTCATTTCCCCGGCTTCCAGCCCATGCTCATACATCAGATTTTTTGCTCGGTTCGCATCATGCCTGCTGATTGCATCTGCAATCAAAACATGATAGTATATCCCACCAAAAAATCCAAACTGTTCATTGCCAAAGATCATCATATCCTGATTCGACAGCAATTCTCTCATCATATTTTCGATAATCTGGTTTCCGTATGCCTCTGCCAGTGCCAGGTGAAACTCCACATCTTTTTGAGTGTAGGCGCACTGATCGCCAATTGCCTCGTGCTGTTCCTGATTGATCCGCCTCAGCTTTTCAATCAGCTCCGGATCGGCCTTCTTGGCAATCTTATACACGATTTCCGGTTCAATCAAATTCCTCGCCTGCCGCCATTCCAGATAATGCTTTTTACTCATGACGTCTTCATTCGCATCCAGCCGGCTCAAAGGTTGGCCCCGCAGATAGATCTTGTCTGATCTTACAAAAGTTCCTCTGCCTCGTTCGCTTTGGAGCACCCCAAGGACATTATATCTCTGGAGCGCACTCCGAATACTGGTTCGGCTATAACCCAAATCTCTGCACAATTCATTTTCCGATGGGATCTTGCTTCCTACCGCCCAGACTCCGTTTATGATCTGTTCTTTCATATACTGCATGATCTGCTCTGTGATCGTTTCATTCTTATTCATGGCTACAGCTCCTTTGTTCCTGATTCATCTGCCTGCTTCTGTCGCCCATCTTGTATTACATATATTTTCATTTTTCCTTTACTTGTATTACAAGTATAAAGTATCACTTTTCTCTTGCTCTGTCAACTGAAAAACGAGCTTTAGAAATTAAGATACAAAAAACAAAATGCAAAGAGCACACCTCCCAAGCAGGAAGCGTGCTCTTTGCATTTTCATTTATTTCCAGTTCTTTACAACACATCCGAAAAATGCGGCCGCATCTTCTTAAACACCTTCAGCCCCACCATCCCGATCACCGCCGTCACCACCCAGAAATAAAGTCCGAGCTTCGGCCGCTCCCAGAACCAGTTGCCGGTCAGCATACTGTCGCGGTAGCCCGCAACGATATAGTAGAACGGGTTGAGCTTCAGCACATTCACCACCCACGGAGCCTTATCCGCGAACATGCTCTCGTGATACATGATCGGGGTCAGCCACATGCCAAACTGCAAACAGATGCTGACGATCTGCGCCATATCCTTGAAGAACACGTTGACCGCACTCGTCAGATATCCAAACGCCAGCGCCAGCATGGATGCCGCGAAGGAATAATAAATAATCTGAAGCCAGCTTGCCATCGGCAGTCTTCCATAACAGAGGAACGCCGCCAGCATGATCAGAATAAAGAAACCATGTACCATCAGGCAGGAGATCAGCTTGATCAGCGGCAGGATCTCCACCTGGAAGACCACCTTCTTGACCAGATAACTGTACTCCTGCAGGCACCCCGTCACACAGTTGAGCGCCTCACTGTAGAAGAACCACGGCACAATGCCCGGAATCAGCCACAGGACGTAAGGTACGCCCGGCACCGGCGGCACGCTCTTAAAGCCTACCTGAAAGATGAAGAAATAGATCAGCACCGTCACCATCGGCTGTACGAACATCCAGACGATTCCAAAATAAGAGCCCACAAACCGTTTCCGAAAATCGGCTTTCGCCAGATCCCAGATCAGCCGCCTCTTCTTAATAATCTCTTTTAACAGGGAAATCAAATACGTCATATTGGTTGATTCCTCTCCGCAGCCTAGAATTTAAAGGTATCCTTCAGGCCGCTCCACTTCTGATCCTTGTCAGAAATGATCAGCTCCACGCCTTCCTGCAAAGGCCATGCCACACCGATCTCCGGATCATTCCATGCCAGACCGCCCTCATCGCCCGGATGATAGAAATCCGTACACTTGTAAGCAAATTCCGCCTCATCGGACAGTACCAGAAAGCCATGCGCAAATCCTTCCGAAATGTAGAACTGCTTCTTGTTCTCCGCAGTCAGCTCGACGCCGAACCATTTGCCGTAGGTTCTGGAATTGGCACGCAGATCCACCGCCACATCGAACACGGAACCGCGAACCGCACGCACCAGCTTGCCCTGTGGAAACTGTTTCTGGAAATGCAGACCGCGCAGCACACCGCGCACGGACATGGACTGGTTGTCCTGTACAAATACCATATCAAGTCCGGCTTCCTTAAAATCATTCTGATTGTAGGTCTCCACGAAATAGCCGCGCTCGTCCTTGAACACGGTCGGTTCAATCACATACAATCCTTCTATGTCACATGGTGTCACTTTAATCTTTCCCATTGTTTGATCTCCTCTTATAGTCTCATACTTACAATGCTGTACAGATGAAGCAGCTCGTAGCCGTTCAGACAACACATAAGATACAATATACTACGGTTTCGGTCCTTTGTCAAAACCACCGTGTCATTTTTTAACGCCATCAGAAGTACCGGAAGGAACGGCAGGAAATAACGCCCCTGCACCCCATTAATCACCCTGGCACTGAGCGGCGTACAGGCAATCAGCATGGACAGCATCACAACGGCCGCACAGGCCGCGCAGATCACGCCGATCCAGATCCGCTGCTTTCCTGACAGCTGCAGGCTCTCGCCCGGCTTTCGAAAGGCCAGCTCCAAAAGGCACAGTGTGATGACACCCACCACCAGATACGGCACATCCAGCACCCGGTCCAGATTGCCAAGCCAGGCACCGATCATGGACAGATGGTACTGTTCTCCCTGCCACATCAGCGTCTGATAAAACATGCGAACCAGCCGCTGCGGCTGATGCAGGAGAAGGGTCAGGCTGTAGCCCGGCTCGGCGGCCCACTGCACGTAGCTCTCGGCCTCCGTCGCATAGGATGTCAGGATCTGGCTGTTGACCGCGTACATGGCGATGGCCCAGGCACCGCCCACCGCCAGTGCCGCCAGAGCCCAGCGGCCCCACCCGCCAAACTTTCTGACCGGAATCAGCAGGCACAGTCCCAGCATCGGTGCGTAGACCATCTTGCACGGCCCGGCCACCGCAATCAACAGCATCAGGCACACTACATCCCTCACCCTTACCCGGTCTTTTGCACAGGCCAGATCAAGGCAGATGGCCGTGAAGCAGAACATACACGCCATGATCATGACATCATAGGAAAAGGACGCAGACAAATGCAGCGTCATCGGCAGCATTGCCACGCCAAACAGCACTTCCTTGCCAAAGGGCAGCCTGCGCATGGCAAGATAAGTCAGTCCCACAAAAAACAGCAGATTGGTCAGGCGTCCCAGATACAACAGCATCAGGGTATTCGTCTGCAGCAGTCTCCCGACAGAAACGCCAATCGCCTGTGGCACATAGGCAAGCGGCGTGGTAACAACCGGCGGCTGCGCAGAGCTGACCAGCTTAGTTTCCATCTCCGCCAGCCGGTCGGGATCGTACTGCCCGCGCACGCCCACCTCGTGAATCAGCTGATATACCGATTCATCCAGCGTCTTTCCCAGAGAAATATTTGCATCCTCCGTGCCGGCGATCCATTCCAGATTGCCGTCCTCGTCCGTCTCATATTCCCGGATGCCTTCCAGATCCTCCACCCAGACATCCTGCGGGCGAAGCAGCACGCGTCCGCTTCCCGCCGTGGACGGTGTGCCAAGCATTTTGCTGGAAAGCTGGTAAGCACTGATATAATGGCTGATCTCATCCGGTGCCGAAAGCGGCGGCAGTACAAATAAATACATCCCGCCAAGCAAAAGCCCCGCAATCAGATAGATCGTCTCGATTCGCAGCAGCCTGTGCTCTTTTTTCTGCAGGGATTCAAAAAAGCAGCCCCCAAGGATCACCAGACCCACGAAAACCGCGGCCAGCAGCAGCCGGTATCCGCCCAGCAGCCAATCATCACCGCAGGCCGCTATTGCAGACCGGACGTCCATGGTCTGCCAGAGGCCGATCATGAAAACGGCGAGCACACCAGCCGGCCAGTGCTTATATTTCTTCTTCATGCTTCTTCTCCTCCAGTGCCATCTGCTGCACCAGTTCCTTCACCTTCGTCTCCAGCTGTGAAATATGGACCGTCATATAAAATACCTTCACGATCAAAATGAAGATCGCAAACAGGAATAAAAAGTTCGTCGTTGCATAGATACCGAGCACATGTGCGCAAAAATCCGCCACCGATGGAAACAGGCTGTAGACAACCAGAACCAGAGCCAGCACAATCCAGAAAATAGCACTCTCAATCTGCATCTTGGAATGCCGGATTCTCCGCACGATCAGGCAAAAGGTTCCCAGCGATACCAGAATCAGCGCAATCCGAAGCGTCATTGTCATCATAGGCGTCCCCTCCATTTCTTTTCCCAGTACAGCGGACTCATACTGCACCAGAGAATCATCTTTTTCGGAAGCTTCCGATACTGTTTTCCCAGCCGGTAGCCCAGGTATTTGCAGCCGCTGCTGATCACAAGCGACGGGATCAGCCAGAAGTGGAAGCTCTTTAACAGATAGCTTGCCGTCTGTTTCACCATCCGGATGCCCTCGCCCTCGGACGGGAGATTTTCAAACACCTCCGGGTGATCGGCCTGCGACACGGCCAGATCAAAATTCCGGTGAAACTGCTGCATGGGGGTCAGATTGTGCGAATGGATGACCTGCGCATCCGCGGCATAAACGATGGCATAGCCTGCCTGAATTGCTGCTGCCGCATAAATCATATCCTCATTGAAGATTGTACTCGCCGTAAAGCCTTCCAGCTTTTCAAAAATATCCTTCCGATACGCACAGCATACATTGGACGCAAAATACGTCTTGATGCCAAGCTTTGGAAGATCCCGTTTCGTCTTGATCACGCCCTCCGCCGGGTAGTTGAATTTACGTGTGTACCGCTCAATGAAACGGCAGTCCTTCGCCGGAAGCTGCCGCGCGTACGCCATGGCCGCAGGTTCCCCCTCCGGCCCGGTTTTGTCCAGCGCTTTGACCAGACGCTCCAGCAGATATTCGTCCTGCGGCACCGCATCGTCTGTCATGAAGACCATCACATCCGCCTCTGAATACCACGCCGCCAGATTGCGCGTTGCACCGTGGTCGAACTCCTCTTTTGTCAGATGCTTGACCTCCAGCCCGCGGATTCCCTTATATCCGTCCGCGTTCCAATAGGACTGCTCCGTATTCATCACGATAATCCGGTTTGGCTGACACGTCTGCTGCTGCAGCATATGCAAAAGTCTGGAAAACCGCCGGTCCGGCTTGTACACCGGAATCAACACATCTACCGTCATCATTTACACCCTTTCATTTCCTTTCCATGAAAAAACGCGATCCATGCCATCCACACAAATCCTATTGCCATTCCAACCATCAAAAGCAGATAGCTCACAGCCGCTCCCAAAATCCCATAGCGGACGACAAACCATGGGGCCAGCAGCGCCGCGGCGGCAGTCATCACCAGATAGATTCCAAAAATGACACCTTGTCTGCGCATAATGACAAGCGCATAATAATACAGATTCAAAATTGCATAAAAGCCGCCGCCCAGCACGATCAGAGCAAACGCACCATTGTACCCGGTCAGTTTTCCCGTATAGGCCGGGCCCAGCAGATATTCAAGAATTCCAAGCACGGGTCGGCCAAGCAGAATAACGCCAGCCATCGCCAATACGCTCAATCCGCCGATCACCGCAGAAATCCGGAGCAGCTTCTTCGCAAAATCCCCGAAACGGTGTTCCGTCCAGCAGACCGTTAAATAGGTCAGAAACGGGCGAATCACAAATCCGGCGGCCAGATTGATGATGGAGGTCGGCATAAAAATCACATTGAAATAACCGGATGCCGCATCATTTAGGTTGGCATCGATGGCGTACTTCGATGCGGAAAATACATAAAAATCGAGAAATACCGATACAAACAAAAGAATCGTCTCCGCCGTCAGCGGCAGGAGGCGGCCGGCATCCCAGCTGTAATCAACACCGTCAAGCTCACGCAGCACCACCACATCAAACAAAAGCACTCCGGCAACCTGGGCACAGACCGCCGCCACGCACGCTGCCCCAAGATTCTTTCCTGCCACCAGCGTGACGAGGAACACACCCACGGACAATATGGTTCGGAAGGTATTGGACTTTCCGGTCAGGTAAAGGTATCCGCGGCGCTGAAATTCCGATTCATAGACATCGGCAAAACCGTCGATGACTTTGTAGGCAATCAGCAAAAAAATAATGATGGCCTTGTTGGCGGAATAGCCGGTCACCGCAAGGTAGACGCCGCCCAGCAGAATAGCCGCCGCACAGGTAATCAGACGGTGATGCAGATAATCTCCAAAGCGAAAGGCCCCGGTTCCGTCGGTGATGTGGAACGGGCGGATACCAAAATAGGCGAGCAGAAACATCTGCTGACCGACGGTGCTGAACCCGAAAGCGAAGATCCCGCCCTGCTCCTCGCCTGCAAGCCGCATGACAAGAAAGGATAATACCATGCTGGCAAAGGCGTAGCAGAAGCTGCCGATCATGTTCCATACCATATTCTGTTGTTCCCGATTCGGGGTGGTGTGAAGCAGGAGGCTGGACCAGGTTGTCATGGGTGGGTGGGGTGTCCTTTCTGTGTGGTAGTGCGGGCATTCGCCCTATAAGGTAGTACGAAACAAAATCTGCTTATGTGCTAGCACAACGCGGATTTTGCTTCGCCCTACCTTGCACGGCTCTTTGCTTGCCGGAAGTTTTGGATCATCAAAATTGAGATTAGTATCCTTGCCATATACCGCACCGCTACCATGGGCTTCAAGTAGCTTTCGCCGCCGTTTCGCTCATCGATTTTCACGGGGACTTCGGCGATTTTGGCACCTTGCTTCAGGAGGTAGGAGATCGTGTCGGGTTCGGGGCCGTAGTTTAGGCTCAGGGCGAATTCGCGGATCATCTCGCGGTTGAACATGCGCATGCCAGAGGTCGGATCGGCGACGTGGACTCCCGTGGTCAGCCGGATCGCAGCCGTGATCAGACGGCTCCCGATCATGCGGAGCGACATACTTTTCTTCTCGTCTATAAAACGGCTCCCGATCACGATGTCGTATCCCTGGTCCATCTTCCGGCGCATCATCTCGATGTATTCCGGACGATGCTGTCCGTCTCCGTCAAATTGAATCGCGTAGGCGTAATGTTTGTAATGGGCATATTTCATCCCTGCCTGAAAGCAGCCTGCCAGTCCCAAATTCACCGGCAGATCCAGCAGATGATAGCCATGCTCCCGGCAGATCTCCACCGTCCGATCGGTGGAGCCGTCATTGACCACGATGTAATCCAGTTCCGGATAATTCCGCTCCAGTTCGCCGACCACCATCTCAATATTCGCCTCTTCATTATATGCAGGAATGATTACCAGCACCTTATCCATAGCTTTCTCCTATTACTGTTCCAATATGATATCACAAATCTCATCCACCACCTCAAGCGGCAGATCCGCATACAGCGGCAGTGTCAGTACCTGACTGGCGATCCGCTGCGCCACCGGCGTATCCTCCGCACGGAACTGATCCCGATAGCAGGCATAGCTGTTGATGCACGGATAAAAATATTTTCTTGCAAAAATGTTGAACGCTTTCAGCTTCTCAAAGATCTGATCCCTGGTCGCCGAAAATCCGTCAAATACCACAGGCATATAGGCATAATTGGACCGCACGCCCGGCTGCTCCCTGCACAGGCGGATGCCCGGTATGCCGCCAAGGCGCTCCCGGTAACGCTCCGCCAGCACCTTCCGTTTGGCGATCTCCCCGTCCAGATGGCGCAGATTGCAGAGTCCCATGGCCGCCTGAAACTCGTTCATCTTGCCGTTTGCCCCCACATATTCCACGCTCTCATAGCCGGTAATCCCAAAATTCTTGAGCTGATAAAGCAGATCCTTTAACTTCTCATCGCGAAAGGCCACCGCACCGCCCTCGATGCTGTGAAATACCTTCGTCGCATGAAAGCTGAACATGGACGCATCGCCAAATTCTGCCACGCCTTTTCCATTCAGCTCCTCGCCAAAGGTATGAGCCGCGTCGTATACGACCTTTAAGTGATGCCGGTCCGCGATCTCCTGAATGCGCTCCACATCACAGAGATTGCCGTAGACGTGCACCGGCACGATCGCACAGGTCTTTTCTGTAATCAGGCTTTCCAGCTGATCCACATCCAATGTATAATCTTCCTCATTAATGTCACAAAATACCGGCGTCAGACCATTTCGCACAATCGCATGCGTCGTGGAGGCAAAGCTGAAAGGCGTCGTGATAACCTCGCCGCTCAGATTCATGGCCTGCAGCGTCAGTTCCAGCGCCATGTGTCCATTGACAAACAGCTCCAGATTTGGTGTCTTCATATATGCTTTCAGCTGCGCCTTCAATTCCTCATGGTAGTTTCCCATGTTGGTCAGCCATGCCGTCTCCCAGATCGGCTTTAACATCTCCACATATTCTTCCAGCGGAGGCAGGGAAGATCGGGTCACCAGAATCGGTGTCTCATGCTTTGTTCTCATCCGTAGTGCCCTCCTTCATCCGATATTCCGTATAGCGTCTTGCAATATACTGATCCTGAACTTCATTTCGCGGCTCAATCCCCTTGCCGGTAAAACAGTTCAAGTGATTCTTAACCATATCATACCCCGCCGCGCAGGAGAATGCAACCCCGCCCGCAAACCGCGGATTACACTCCAGAAAATACCACTCGGACGGTCCCGCTTCGATAAATTCAAAATTCACACAGCCGCGAATGTCCAGCGCCCCCGCGATCCCACGGCACTGCGCCTCCAGCACCTCATCGCGGAACACATGAACCGAAGTTCCGGCACCGTTTAAGGTCCGCAGAAGCTCCCGCCGCGGCAGGCAGACACACTCTCCCGATTCCGGGTCCCGCACCACATCCACGGTGACCACCATGCCTTCCAGCTTCGGCTGTACCAGATAGCGATCCAGTCCCGCCGCATCCTGGCGGCAGCGTTTGACCGCAGACGCAAACTGCTCCGGATTTTCGACGATCATGAGACCCTGGCTGCTCCGCCCGTCTATCGGCTTGATCACCCGCGGATAGGAAAGCGCAGACTCCGGGCACGCCGACTGTTTCGCCGTCTCCTGCTCCGCCACTTCCGACAGCCTCCGCCCCGGAATGGTCCTGCAAAGCCCGCGCTCCGCCAGAAAATGTTCTGTCTTCTCCTTATTTCGGCACAGGGCAACCGTATCATGCCCCGGCATACAGATCGTCACACCCGGAAGCTGCTCTGACAAATCTGCCTCCTCGCCCCAGCGCTGGAGCGCATCCACCTCCACGTCCGTCGACGGAATCAGAAGCGACACCTGCTCACGCGCGCACAGCGCCTGTAAAAACGTCCGGTAATGCTCCACATCCGTCGCATACGGCGCCTGCGCAAACACCTCCACATCCAGGGAGCTGGCGACCCACTCCGCCGGATAAATATCACATCCGATTACCCGGTATCCCTCCCGCCTGCACGATGCAATCACCGCTCCCGACGAAAATGATCCAATGGCTGTTACCAGCACTGTTTCTACTGTCTTCATTCCGATCTCCTCCGTGCCATCCAGCTTTTCGCCAGGTCACGCAAATAACAAAAACTTTCCATATGAACCGCCCACGCCAGGAAGATATAAACCACAGCTCCGCACAAAATCTGCGCCATAAGCTTTAACCACACCGACATCTCCGGCAGCCATGCCCCAAACAGCATGACAAGAATACACATAACCGTGGAAAGCACCGCCGACGGCATCACATCCATCCACTGATGGAAAATACTGTATCCAAGCAGCTTCTTGTTCGGAGCCGCATTGATGAAGGTGCACAGAAAATCCTGAAACGCTTTCAGACACACCATAATATACACATTAAACTGCATACCGATCAGCAGCGCCAGCAGACTGAGCGCCTTCTTCACGATCTCGAGTTTCAGAAAAATATCACTGCGCCCCACCGCATTGATGGCCTGGAGATTCGTGATATGAATCGGCCAGAAGCAATAGGAGACACACATGATCCGCAAAAACGGCACGCAGATCATCCATTTTTCTCCCAAAAGTGCCAGCACCAGCGTATCCGCCACCGCAAACAGTCCCAGAAGCATCGGGATCACCGAAAACGAGCTTAAGCGGATCGCCCGCCGCACCATCTGCCGCACCGCCGACACATCGTCCTGCCGGGTGGAGAACGCCGGAAGCAGAACCGCCTGAATCGCCGCTCCGAGATTACTCGCGATCAATTTGGGAAACTGCTCACCGCGATTGTAGCTGCCCAGCAATTCTTCATTATATATCTTTCCGATCAAAAGTCCATACAAATTATTAAAAACCGTATCCAAAAGAGAGGCACACAGCAGTTTCCAGCCAAACGCAAACATCTCCTGCACGCGGCTGATCGCAAAACAGATCCGCGGTTTCCAGGATACCGTGAGAAACAGCACGATCATCAGCGCCATATAATAGGTAAGCTGCTGTCCCACCATGGCCCACACACCAAAACCCAGGTACGCCAGCGTAATGCTGAACACACCCGAGATCGCCGATGCCGCCAGCGTGGAATAAAAGAGTCCCTTAAATTCCATGTTGCGCGACACAAACGCGGTCTGCACCGAGATGATCGCGCCGGGGAACAGCACGAAGGCCAGCACCCGTACGATCGCCTCCAGCTCTGCGATTTGATAGAATCCGGCAATCGCCGGAGCCGCCACGTAAAGCAGTCCATACATAACCGCTGCCATCGCCAGCTCAAAATAGCAGACGGAAGAAAAATCCACCTCATCCGCCTGCCGTTTCTGAATCAATGCCGTACTGAATCCGCTCTGCACAAACACATTGGCAATGGCGATAAAGATCATGATGATCCCCACCACGCCATACTCTGCCGGGCTTAACAGCCGCGCCAGAATGATCGCGATCACAAACTGGATTCCCTGGGCTCCGCCATTTTCCATCAGCTTCCAGAACAGCCCCTTTACCACCTTTTGTTTCATATCCGTCTCTGTCACGATGTTCTCCTTACCTTCACATGCCGCTTAATGCCCCGAAATCCCCAGTGAATCACTAGGATCATCCCCACGACCAGCAGGCTCTCAAGCCCGTTGACCAGACTCCCGTTCCACGCATCAAACCGATCCAGAAGAACCGGTGCCAGATAACGGATCACCAGCGTATGCATACAATAGACCGACAACGTTGCCGTTCCCACATAGCGCGCAATCCATTGCAGCAGACCGTTTTTGTCTGCCGGAAGCCGAAACGCCAGCAAAAACAGTCCCGCCGCCAAAAGCATCGTGGAACTCCAGTAATAGACACTTTCCAGCCGAACGCCCGCCCACAAAAAGGTTTTAGTCTGCCAGAACCGAATCAGCATAAGCCCCGCCATGCCTGCCGCCGCCAAAAGCACCGCCGTCCTGGTTTTCCACTTCTCCCGCTGCCCGTAAAGAAGTGCCCCCAGCAGATAATAAACCATGAAATTGGAATAGCGGAAGCTGAACGGATTGATCTCCGCAAGCGCGCCGATGTCCCACGCCTCCTTCTGGATGACCGAGGCGCATACCCCCAGCAGGAAATTCCCGGAGGTCAGCAGTTGATTAAACGCGATCAGAACGACCAGGGCGTACCGAAAACAAGCTTTGTCCCACAGCTCTTCCGAGGACAGCTTTGCTTCCCCGGTTCCTCCGCACCCATAATAAAACAGCGGGGCCGCCAGCAATACCGCGATCATCCCCTGGAAAAACCAGAAATGCTCCGTCGTCACCTGCTCCATGGGCTGAAACAGAAAGAGGTAGGAAAGCACCGCTCTCGAAGCATCCCCCCACTGAAAATCCGGGAGATAGACCACCAGATAAATCAGTTTCCAGATCACCATGGTTCCATATAAATTCAAAATACGTCTCATATGCCGTTTTAAATCAAAGGGACTGCTGAAAAACACGGCTCCCGACACCATAAAAAAGAGCGGCACTGCTGCGCTCGGCACTAACATAGCTATATTATCCAGAAAACTGTCCGGATTCAAACGGGCGTTGTGATAAAAAACCACCCCCAGGATCGCAAATGCCTTGATCAGATCCAAGGTCTTGTCCCGACCGCGCGGTTGACTGCTCATATCATGTTCTCCTACATCATCTACTGCCATTCCACAGCTTCAATAGCCATCCATACAGCCACGGCGCCCCGGTCTCCAGGCGAATAAAAAACCGCGTCCGCAGGGTAAGCTCCCGGTAAAACTCCCGGTTCTCCGGCGCCAGCACAATCGCGTACTGCTTTGTGTTCACCTTCGTCAGATAGGTCAGCCGCCGTATGGCGTGTTCCGCCGCCGCATGGAACCGCCCGCCGCTCTCCTCGTCAAATCCACGGTACATCCGTTCCATAGCCTGTGCGTACTGTCGCTGCTTTTCCTCATAATTGCCCTGCTTCATCAGCGTCGTCCAGGATGCCGCTCCGCCCAGACGGTACACACACATCGGCCGGTCCATATAATAAGCCCAGCCTCTGGCCGCCGCCAACAGCTGCAGCGGAATGTCCGCGATCGGTGCATTCATGTAAAAATCAGGCAGCCGGGCAATCATCTCACTTCGAAACAGCAGCGATGCCGTCGGATACCCGGAAGTCTTGTCGATGATCTCCTCTGAGGTGATCCGTCTGTCGCTCCGGTACGGACGCATCAGCTGCTCCGTCACAGCCCGGCCCTGTACCTCGACGCGGGCACTGTGAAAGCAGAGGGAACAATCCGGGTGCGCTTCCATATAATCCACCTGCATCTGAAGCTTCTCCGCGTCCGTCCAGTAATCATCGCCCTCACACATCGCCACATACCGCCCCCGGACCCGCGGGAAATTGTACAGGCCGCTCACGCTTGTCCGTCCCAGAGCATATTGATTCTGTGTCTGGAGAATCGGAAGGATCCGGTCCGGATAACGCGTCGCATACTCCCGGATGATCTCCGCCGTGCCGTCTGTGGACGCATCGTCGTGAATCAGTACCTCGTAAGCAAAATCCGTCTTCTGTTTCAGAAAACCTTCCAGTGCATCCCGAATGTAGGAAGCCTGATTATATGTGATGCAGCAGATGCTGACCATCGGCTGATTCTCTGTCATAATCTCTCCTATCATTTGCCAATTATCTAACTAATCCCTTACATTTCCCTTATCAATACCTTTTATTTTACATTATTACCTATAAATTGTAAATCAGATATAGAATTTTTCATCTATATGTGGTAAATTAACATAGTAATGAGTATCGCAATTATATTTAGGAGGAATTTGCTATGCATAAACATACAAAGCTGAGACTCGCGCTGTCCATCTCCGCTCTTATGATGGTCAACTCGACAACGTTTGCGTTTGCGGATGCACTGGGGCCTGGAGGAGCTGCTTCCGAATCCCAGCCAAGAGTCTCGCTGGAAGGACCGTCCGGCAGCACACAGCAGCCGGAGACCACCGCGGCGTCGGATGCGACAGCCGAATCTGAGACAAGCGGAACAATCGTTTCCGGAACCGCACCTGCCGAGACACAGGGTGCCGAAACTGCCGTCACCCCGGAATCCACCGCGGCGCAAAATCCGGCCGAGACGGCTGCGACGGCAGAAGGCGGAAACAACTTAACCGAAGAACAGGCCGCCGAGCTGACTGCCGAACAGGCCGCCGCCGAAGCCGAAGCTGCTCAGTTGAACAACCCGCTGGTCGTACCGGTCAGAGAACCGCTTCTTCACACGGCTGTTCTGCTCAACGGCACCCAGAACTGGTCCCAGGGCTTTATCAATGATCAGCAGGTGGAATCCGAAGGACAGCAGTCCTTCAGCTCTCTCTGCACCTTCCTTGAGAACATCCACGGCAACATTCTTTACCGTGCCTACACCTCCGAGCGAGGCTGGACAGGCTGGGCGATGAATGGCCAGCAAACCACACATGAGAGCCGTTGGGTTCCGATCGAGGCAATCCAGTATCGCTTTGCCGGTCCGGTTGCCGACCGCTATGACATTTATTATTCTACCATTTTAAATGACGGCACGCACACCAGCTGGGCAAAGAATGGCGAGACTGCCGGAACCATGGGACAGGGACTGTACATTACCGGTTTCCGCCTTGCATTCTTCGTACACGGAACCACTCCGGAACTGGACTCCGGCAAGACGCTGATCTCCGCTCAGGCAGACGGCATCCAGATCGCAAACGGCGTGGTGACCTATCAGGCCGGAAATGGCGCTGGCTATACCGGCTGGGGCTGGATTGGCAGCGACCGCTATTATTTCCAGGACAATGCAGCCGTTACCGGCTGGCAGTACATAGACGGCCTGAAGTATTACTTCGGCGAGGACGGCAAAATGTGGTCTGATGTGGAATCTTTGCTTGGCAGTGACGGGCCATACGTCATCAAAGTCAACAAAGAGATGAACTGCATGACCATCTACGCGCAGGATGGCAGCAACGGACACATTATTCCGGTGAAGTCCTTCCTGACCTCGGTAGGCGATGATACCCCGATCGGCACCTTCAAGACCCCGGAGAAATATCGCTGGCGTCTGATGATCCATGATGTTTACACGCAGTATGCGACGCGTCTGGGCTCCGGGCTTCCGATCCTGATGCACTCCATCATCTATGATGCACCGAATCCATACACCGTATGGGCAAGCACCTACAACAACATGGGCATCGCCCGTTCCGCAGGCTGCATCCGCCTTGTATCCGGTGATGCGAAGTGGGTTTACGATCACTGCGCACTGGGAACCACGGTTGTCGTTTACAACAGCTCCGTGGCAGGGCCGTTCGAGCGTCCGACCATCAAGGCCGAGATCCCGTTCGAGCAGACCTGGGATCCGACCGACCCGAACCTCACCCCGGAGGGAATCGCCGCCGAGACCGCACGGATCATGGCGAAATTCAATCCGCAGCAGTAGTAAAAGCAATAAAAAGATACGCGATGTATATTTTCACCGCGTATCTTTTTTTGTGCTTTTTCTTATGTCCTTACTTTATCAGCGATGCCGCCCGGATCTCCAGCCGAATCCCGGCAAACCACGCGTTCGCAATGCGTTCCTGAAACCGATTGATAAAAAGGTACTGCTTCATATAGTACAAGGTGCTTTCCTCGCGAAGCCGCTGTCTTTGCAGCTGCCCTGCGAAGGATTTGCTGATCGAGGCGGAATGCTCATGGTCGTAGTGATCGGTCAGCAGCAGGATCGTCCGGTAGCCGGAGGTCTTCATGCGCCAGGCCAGCACCGCTTCCTCCTGATACAGAAAAATACCTTCGTCGTAACCGCCTGCCTCCAGGAATTTTTCCGCGTCCACCATCAGCATAGAGCCATGAACCGCATCCACATAAACTGCCTGCTTCTCCCGGAAATAACGGGCCGGATATTCCAGAAAACTGCGAAACAGCCGCCTGCTGACCGGCCCCATGGAAAGCAGCTCCCGCGTAAATCCACGCAGCGGCCAGCCGTTTCTCAAGTCGCCGTACTGCTGATCCTGCATCTTCGCCGTTACAATCCCCGCATCCGGGTGGTTCGCAAACAACCGAAGCAGACGATGAATGCAGAGCTCCGACACCATCACATCCGGATTTAAGATCAGCACGTGTGTGGCTTGATTGTGTTCCACCGCATAGCGCACGCCCAGGTTATTGCCCGAACCGTAGCCGCCGTTTTTCTCTGCGCTGATGATGATGACTTTGTTGGCCGCCCGATCCCCCGCCCTATCCGCGCTCTGCGAAACCGCCCCATACGCGTCTGAGAGCCACCGAAAGGAATCATCCGTCGAGCAGTTATCCACCACAACGATCTGTTCCAGCACCTTGTATTCCGCCAGCACCGCCAACTGTTTTCGTACGGTATCCGCATCATTATAATTCAAAATCACTGCGTTCAGTTTCATGACCTGTCCTCTTGTCTGCCGGGATCACGTTCTGCCCGGTATGTTTCCTCAGATACTGTCATCCTTGGGATCGTCACTCCCATCGCCAATGTCTGCAATTTCGAACTTTTAAAGAAATGATTTCGCAGAATATTCCGCCAGCGTCCCACCGGAGACTGCAGCGGAAGCGCCAGAAATGCCCGCAGCACGGCACGCTGAGGTTCCTTCATCCGTGTACCAAACTGCTGCAGAAAGGCAGATGCCTGCGCCATCATCATCCGATAATTTGCCTCGACCTGCTGCTGCCCTTCCAGGCGCTGCGCCAGATCCTGCACGCTGCCGGTCGCTTTCGCCCCCAGTGCGTTGGCACCGTGCTGACGGTACTGGTAAAGCGGCTCCGGCACACAGCTGATGATGCCAAAACAGGATGCCGCAAGGGCGATCCACCAGTCATGCATACAGCACCGCTTCGGTGCCTGCGCCACCAGAGACAGCAGCGCCCGGTTTATCATGACCGCGCCTCCCGTGACCGGATTTTCCACCAGAACCTCGGCCAGTGTATTGCGCGCCGGATTGCAGTGCTGATAAGCAAAAAAGCTCTCGTATATCTGCTCCAGGCGATTGTTCACCACTTCCATATCCGAATGCACCAGAATCGGACAGTCACTTCCAAACTGCGCCTCGAGCTGCTTCATCTTCTTGATCAGCGTCCTGGTCTTATGGTTGAACCACACATCATCCTGGTCACTGAGCATAATATAATCATTCTGTTCTTCCTGCGCCGCCTGGGAAAGCAGCCAGAAGAAATTCTGTGCCGCCGGCGGCAGTTTGGAATCCCCTGTCGGCTTCCGGTGGCACAGCCGAATCTGCTTCGGATACCAGCTCTCGTACTGCGCAAGCAGTTCCCGCGTTCCGTCATCCGACCCGTCATCGGAAATCAAAATACGAACCGGCACGGTCTGCGCCAGAATCGAATCCAGCTGCATTTCCAGAAAACGCTTTCCCTGATACGTCGCCATCAACACTGTAATCATGATGTCCGTTCCTTTCGGCTTTCTACGAGCTTCATTCCAAGCTTCCGACTGATCGTCCAACGCACGGCAGGACAGACAACCGTCGTGTAATCCAGCAGATGATACGCCGCCATGTAGCGCCGCTTTCCTTTTTCCCGCGGTGCCCCCGCCCATGGAGTCATCGCCAGATATTTGTCATAGGCACGGCGATAATGATTGAGATTGCCCGCGATCCAGGGCCGCTCATCTCCCATATAATGGATGATCGTCGGATGCTTCTTCGCCAGCACAAACTGATCCTGCGAAACCGCCTCATAGGTGGGTGCATGACCCAGCAACTGTGCATAAGAAAAATACCGGTAGTTGGTAAAGAAATTATAACGCGGCATCAAGGTATGAATCTGCCCCTTCAGCGTCCCATTCAGCACATCCTGATCGCTGGCAAACAGTTTCCCGTCCTTCGATTTCCAGAAATCCAGCAGCCGCTGCTGAATGCCCTCTTCCCGCCAGCGCTTCAAATCCACCAGAAGCACACCGGAATTGTAATAAGGATCTCTGGACTCCAGGCCGATGGACTCCTTCACCTCCAGATAGATGGTCGGCTCCATCACTGCACCGATGATACAGCCCTCCAGATCTTCCTCCCACAGCTTCTTTAAGGACTGTGCCACGATCGTATCGCAGTCCAGATAGAGCACCCGCTCCACCTCCCGCGGAAGCACCTCACCGATAAACAGCCGCAGCATAATGCTGATGTCATAGCCGCCCAGATCCACCGGATGTCCAAATCGTGCTTCCAGATCATCCATATCAATGAAGATCAGCTCTCTGCCATAATTCTCCGCAATGGTCTCAAGCGCCACCCGGCTCTCCTCTGTAAGTCCCATGGACAGCACATACACCTGCAGCTCCTTCTCCTCCAGATTCCGGTCATACAAAGAACAAAGCGAAGCCCCCAGGTGCCTCGCGTATCCATCATTTGACGCGTATACCACATTCAGCTGTTCCTTCATCTTGCCTGCCGCCTCCCCATGTGGAATGCATACCTTGATGCATTCCATACGATTCATTTTGTCGCCATTCATATTACCTTTATATTGAGCTAAAATCGATGGAATGTCAAGTATATCACGCGCCAAATACCGCCCTATAATCCGCCTGGAACTTCGCGATTCCGGCATCCGTCAGCGGATGCTTCGTCATCTGCTCGATGACCTTATACGGAACCGTCGCGATATCCGCACCAGCCTTTGCGCAGTCGATCACATGGATCGGGTTACGGATACTTGCCGCGATGACCTGGGTTTTGATATCATGTACCATGAAAATCTCAGTAATATCATTGATCAGATCAATCCCTGGCATAGAAATGTCGTCCAGTCTTCCGAGGAATGGGGACACATAGGTCGCTCCGGCTCTTGCCGCCAGAAGTGCCTGCGCCGCAGAGAATACCAGCGTCACATTGGTCTTGATCCCCTCTGCAGTCAGAACCTTGACTGCCTTCAGACCTTCCACGGTCATCGGAATCTTGACTACCATATTCGGATGGATCGCCGCTATCTCGCGCCCCTCTGCAATCATGCCCTCGGCTTCTGTCGTTGTCGCCTTTACCTCGCCGCTGATCGGCCCATCTACAATCGCCGCGATTTCTGCTATCACCTGCTTAAAGTCTCTTCCTTCTTTTGCGATCAGAGACGGATTGGTGGTCACGCCGCAGATTACACCCATATCATTTGCTTTTTTAATTTCTTCTACATTTGCTGTATCAACGAAAAAACGCATTGTCATTCCTCCTTATTATCATTTCTGTACCCTGTCTTCTATTATAAAACGTTTCCCCCTGTTTCTGCAAGATGTTCCGATGCAAATCCCAAAATCATAAAATCCTAAAATAACCGCAAAAAAGACTGCCCCCCAAAAACGTCTCGCAACGTCTCCAGGGAAACAGCCTTTTGTAATTTCAACAATTATACTTCAAAGATCAGATCGCCATAGCTTGGCATCGGCCACAGCTCTTTGTCCACGATCATCTCCAGCTTATCAACCGGTGTACGCAGCGCATCCATCGCCGGAACTACAACCTCATGGCAGGTACGCGCCTGCTTCTCGGCCTCGGCTACCCCGGCGGCCTCTGCCGTCACATCGATCAGCTTTGCAAGTGCTACCTGCGTATCGGAAAGCAGTGCGGAGGTCTCCTCCAGCAGCTCCTTCTGAACGCTTACATCTGCATCCGGGCAGGCGCTCATCACGCTGTTCATGGAAGTAGCCAGTGCGGTGGTGTATTTGATCACTGCCGGAATGATCTGCTTTCCAGCCATATCGATCATCGTGCGCGCCTCGATGTTGATCGCCTTGGAGTATGCCTCGTACTCGATCTCCACGCGGGACTCCAGCTCTGCTTTGGTAAATACCTTAAACTCCTCAAACAGCTTCACAGCCTTCGGGGTGGTCAGGCTCGGAATCGCATCGACCATGCACTTGATATTCGGCAGGCCGCGTCTCTCAGCCTCCTCAACCCATGCATCGGAGTATCCGTTGCCGTTGAAGACGATTCTTCTGTGCTCTGCCAGCAGCTTCTTGATCAGGTCATGTACTGCTGCATCAAAATCATCCGCCTTCTCAAGCTCATCTGCCGCTTCCTTAAATGCCTCTGCCACGATGGTGTTCAATACCACGTTCGGTGCAGCGATAGAATCAGAAGAACCTACCATACGGAACTCGAACTTATTGCCGGTAAATGCAAACGGTGAAGTACGGTTACGGTCGGTTGCGTCCTTGAACAGATCCGGAAGTGTCGCAACACCAGTCTTTAATGTGCCGCCCTTCTTGGAATGGGTCGCCTCGCCGGTGCTGCCCAGCTGCTCGATCACATCCTCAAGCTGCTCGCCCAGGAATACGGAGATGATTGCAGGCGGTGCCTCGTTGGCCCCCAGTCTGTGATCGTTGCCGACATCCGATGCGGACTCGCGAAGCAGATCTGCGTGAATATCGACTGCCTTCAGGATACAGCCCAGAACCAGTAAAAACTGGATGTTCTCGTGAGGGGTGTCACCAGGATTCAGCATGTTCACACCGTCATCCGAGGTAAGGGACCAGTTGTTGTGCTTACCGGAACCGTTCACGCCTGCGAATGGTTTCTCATGAAGCAGACAGGTCAGGCCATGATGCGGAGCGATCTTCTTCATCGTCTCCATGACCATCTGGTTGTGGTCCACGGCCAGGTTCGCCTGATCGTAGATCGGAGCCAGCTCGTGCTGAGCCGGTGCAACCTCGTTGTGCTGGGTCTTTGCGCTTACGCCCAGTTTCCACAGTTCGTTGTTGATATCTTTCATATAAGCGCCGATCCGCTCACGGATGGTGCCAAAGTAATGATCATCCAGCTCCTGCCCCTTCGGAGGCATAGCACCGAATAAGGTACGGCCTGTATAGATCAGATCTTTTCTCTGTAAATATTTTGCACGGTCGACCAGGAAATACTCCTGCTCCGGTCCCACGGAAGGGGTTACTCTCTTCGCCGTGGTATTGCCGAACAGTCGAAGAATTCGCAACGACTCATGGTCAATAGCCTGCATGGAACGCAGCAGCGGAGTCTTCTGATCCAGCGCCTCGCCCTTGTAGGAACAGAATGCAGTCGGAATGCAAAGCGTAACGCCCAGTGCATCCTCTCTTAAAAATGCCGGGGAAGTACAATCCCATGCGGTATAGCCTCTTGCCTCGAAGGTAGAACGAAGTCCGCCTGACGGGAAAGAAGATGCATCCGGCTCACCCTTGATCAGCTCTTTGCCGGAAAACTCCATGATAACCTTGCCTTCTGCACTCGGTGCGGAGATAAAGGAATCGTGTTTCTCAGCAGTAACACCGGTCAGCGGCTGGAACCAGTGTGTATAGTGTGTTGCACCTCTCTCAATGGCCCAATCCTTCATTGCATGTGCGACTACATCAGCAATGGAAGCATCCAGTTCCGTTCCATCCTCGATGGTCTTTTTCAGTTTTCTGAAAACACTCTTTGGCAGACGATCTCTCATCACGCTTTCATTGAATACATTCTTGCCGAAAATATCAGCAACTGTTACAACTTCGCTCATAAACTTTTCCTTCCTCTCATCTGAATTCCCGTTCCCGGTCTCCTCATTTGTCTGATAACCGTTTTTTGCTGTTGCTTCGGGCACTCTACGCTTCATTATCTTAGGTTTTCGTAGCATTGTCAACGCTTTTTGGTGTCCTTTTGCCTAATTATTTTAGTCCCGGCTATAAAACAAAAAATGATGGTGCTCTTCCTTCGTCGGAAGAACACCATCGTTCTCTACTAAAATAAACCATCTACTCCAAAAATGCAAGCATTTTTTATGAGGTTTTAAACTTTTTTTCGGATCGTTTATGCCTTGCCTACGGAACCAAACAGTTCGGTCTTCTCTTTCACCAGCTTCTTGATTGCCTCGGTGCCAGGAGCCAGAAGTTTACGCGGGTCAAAGCCCTTACCCTGCTGATCCTTGCCTGCTTCGATGTACTCACGGGTTGCAGCTGCGAATACCAGCTGGCAGTCGGTGTTTACGTTGATCTTTGCTACGCCAAGGGTGATTGCTTTCTTGATCATGTCGTCCGGAATACCGGTACCGCCATGCAGAACCAGAGGCATCACGCCGGTCTTCTCCTGTACTGCTGCCAGGGTCTCAAAGCTTAAGCCCTTCCAGTTTGCCGGATATTTGCCATGGATGTTGCCGATACCTGCTGCCAGGAAATCGATGCCCAGATCAGCGATCATCTTGCACTCGTTCGGGTCTGCGCACTCGCCCATACCAACCACGCCGTCTTCCTCGCCGCCGATGGAACCAACCTCAGCCTCGATGGAGATGCCTTTTTCGTGGCACAGCTTTACCAGCTCGGTGGTCTTCTCTACGTTCTCAGCGATCGGATAGTGAGATCCGTCAAACATAACGGAAGAGAAACCAGCCTCGATACATTTCAGACAGCCCTCATAGCTGCCATGATCCAGATGAAGCGCTACCGGAATGGTAATACCCATATCCTGCATGATACCGTTTACCATGCCTACTACTGCGTGATAGCCGGTCATGTATTTGCCTGCGCCCTCAGATACACCTAAAATAACCGGAGAATTCAATTCCTGTGATGCGGCCAAAATCGCTTTTGTCCACTCCAGATTATTGATATTAAACTGTCCTACTGCATAATGTCCTTCTTTTGCCTTTTTCAGCATTTCTGTTGCAGATACTAACATGTCTACAAACCTCCTTTTCTTTCATTGCTTAATTAGTAGTATAATACATTTTCCTTCATTTGGAAAGAAGAATCTCACTTACTGTTTTCTCCATATCATCCACATCGCTTTCGCGTGTGTGACGGATCTGGGCATTGCGGATTTCTTCGACTGCATTGGGAATCGCCACGTTCGCCGCTTTGCAGAGATCATCGATGATCGCAAACTCATCCTTGTCGCCCTGATCACCGTTCAGTGCTTCCATGACGCTGTGGGAGAATTTGTACGGGCTTGCGGTGGATGCAATCACCGTCGGAGTCCGGTCACCGGTCTCCTTCACATAATGCTCGTATACGGCAGAAGCGACGCCGGTATGGGTATCGATCACATAGCCGGTCTCCTCATACAATGCTTTGATGCGTGCCGCATTGGTCTTCTCATCCGCGTAGCCGCCGACAAAATCCTTCATAAAAGCGCGCATTTCATCGGTCACCGTGTAAGCACCCGTACTGCCAAGTGCCTCCATAAAAGCCTTGTTGGCCGCGGCGTCACATCCGGCGCTTAAATAAATCAGGCGCTCGAGGTTGCTGGAGATCAGAATATCCATGGATGGAGAACTGGTCAGGATAAAATCACGCTTCCGGTCATACGTTCCGGTCTGGAAGAAATCGTACAGAACCTTATTGTCATTGGAAGCACAGATCAGTGTTTTCACCGGCACGCCCATCTCCTTTGCAATGTAAGCGGAAAGGATGTTGCCGAAGTTGCCGGTTGGAACGGTGATGTTGATTTCATCACCATTTTTGATTTCGCCGTTCTGAACCAGCTTCGCATACGCATATACATAATATACGACCTGCGGAACCAGCCGCCCGATGTTAATGGAGTTTGCGGAAGAAAGCTGGAATCCACGTTCTTCCAGTGTTTTGGCAAATTCCTTATCCCCGAAGATCTTCTTCACGCCGGTCTGAGCGTCATCGAAGTTTCCATGAATCGCGACCACACTGGTGTTCTCACCCTTCTGCGTCACCATCTGAAGCTCCTGCACCTTGCTGACTCCACCCTTGGGATAGAACACAATAATGCGGGTGCCCGGCACATCCGCGAAGCCTGCCATGGCCGCTTTTCCGGTGTCTCCCGAGGTTGCCGTCAGGATCACAATCTCATTCTCCACATGGTTCTTTCTGGCCGCGGTTGTCATGAAATAAGGAAGAATAGAAAGCGCCATATCTTTGAATGCGATGGTGCTGCCGTGGAACAGCTCCAGATAATATGCGCCGTCTGCCTTGACCAGAGGAGCAATCTCCTCGGTGTCAAACTTGCTGTCGTAAGCATGATTGATACAGTATTCCAGTTCTTCTTTTGTATAGTCGGTCAAAAACAGCTTCAGGACTTCGTACGCTGTCTGCTGATAGGTCATGCCCGCCAGCTCTTCTATAGAAATATCCAGCTTCGGAATAAAGGTTGGCATAAACAAACCGCCATCTTCTGCAAGTCCCTTTAAAATGGCCTGAGATGCGCTCAGACCGCTCTCGCCTCCGCGTGTGCTCTGATAGGATACGTTCATAATGTAGATTCCTTTCATTTGCTTTGTTTTCGTAGATTGTAGCACACTTTAGAAAGCGGTGCAAGCATTAAAGCGCCAGGACTTTTTTCTCGTTCACAATCAAAAAGTTGTAGCTAAAACAGTAAAAATATTGTAAAATTTTCGAAAACCTATTGACTTTTCGTTTTTCGAAGCATATAATGCAGAAAAAGCAACCGAAAATACTTCGGTACTGCAATATAGCAAAGCAAGAGCAAAGGCGCTCGGATTCCCCTTTCCCGTAAAGGGCGATTCCAAGCGCCTTTTTATACCTCAGTTGCAACTCATCTCATCATTTGAAAGGTGGTAAAGACTATGATCAAAGTGGAGAACTTAAAAAAGAACTTTGGAAGCCTGGAGGTTTTAAAGAACATCAACCTGACCGTAGGGGAAGGCGAAAAGCTGGTTATCATCGGACCGTCCGGAAGCGGCAAGAGCACTCTGATCCGCTGCATGAATTATCTGGAAGAGCCGACAGCCGGTGAGGTCTATGTCAATGACCAGCTGCTGACCAAGAAGAACCGCGGTGAGATCGCCAAGAACTATTCTTCCATGGTGTTCCAGCAGTTCAATCTTTACCCGCATATGACCGTACTGCAGAACCTGACCCTTGCACCAATCAAGCTGCAGAAGATTCCGAAAAAGGAAGCCGAAGAGACGGCTATGAAGTATTTGGAGCGCGTCGGCCTGTCTGACAAGGCTTACAGCTATCCGCAGAACTTATCCGGCGGCCAGCAGCAGCGTGTGGCGATTGCCCGTGCACTCTGCACCAAACAGAAACTGATCCTGTTCGATGAGCCAACCTCCGCGCTGGATCCTGAGATGGTTCAGGAGGTTTTGGACGTTATGATCGGACTTTCCAAAGAAAATATTACCATGGTCTGTGTGACCCACGAGATGGGTTTTGCAAGACAGGTTGCTGACCGCGTCATTTTCATGGACGACGGCACCATTGTTGAAGAAGGCACTCCGGAACATTTCTTTACCAATCCGGAAAATGAGCGCACCAAAGCATTCCTGAGCAAGATCCTGCACTAAGTCTTACATGGCAGACCCGTGCTGCCGGCCACAATGGCTAACTGAAAGACTCTTTTCTCCAAATAAGAAGGAGTCTTTTCATATAGTTAGATCGTTTCAAAATATCTTTTCGAGGAGGAAACAATTATGAAAAAGAGTTCTATGAAAGCAAGTGCCCTGATGATGGCTGCAGCAATGATGGTGTCCGCAGCACTGACCGGATGCGGAGGTTCAGGAAGCGCCGCGACTACCGCCGCTGCCGATACCACTGCTGCCGCTGATGGTGCAGTAACCGCTGATGTTCAGAAGATCATCGATGCGGGCGTTTTGAAAGTAGGTACTAAGGTGGATGTTCCGAAGTTCGGTATGCAGAATACCGCGACCGGCGAGATGGAAGGTGTTGAGGTCGATCTGGCTTATGAGATCGCAGGCAAGATTTTCGGCTGCACCGCAGAAGAAGCAAAAGCGAAAAAGCTGGTTGCATTCCAGGGCGTTACCGCCAAGACCAGAGGTCCTCTGATCGACAACGGCGAGGTTGATATGGTAATCGCTACCTATACCATTACCCCGGAAAGAAAAGAAACCTGGAACTTCTCTGATCCATATTACACCGATGCGGTTGGTCTTCTGGTTCTGAAGGATTCCGGCATCAAATCCATCGAGGATCTGGATGGCAAGGTCATCGCAGTTTCCCAGGGATCTACCACCAAGAAAGTAATGATGGAATATATTGCAGAAAAAGGCTTCAATGTAACCCCAGAGTTTGAAGAATTCGATGGTTATCCATCCATGGCTGCTGCTCTGTCTGCAAAGAACGTAGACGTATTTTCCGTAGACCGTGCAATTCTGGCCGGTTACAATGATGACTCCACCGAGATTCTTCCGGATCGTTTCGCGGAACAGGATTACGGTGTTGCCACCAAATTAGACAACAAAGGACTTGCCGATCTGGTCAATGGCGTTGTAAACGACTTGAAGAGCAGCGGTAAGATGGACGAAATGCTGAAAGGTTGGGGAATCGAGTAACCTATGATAAAAGATCTGTTAGACGTAAAACGCTGGGAGGCTTTCTTCAAGGTACTCCCCACGGAATACATACCAGGTTTTGTCGTGACTCTGAAGGTAGCGCTGGCAGGACTCCTGCTGGCGCTGGCCCTCGGGGTCATCTTTGGTATGTTATCCACAACGAAAATTAAAATTTGCCGGTTCATAGCAAGGGTATACGTGGAATTCTTCCAGAATACGCCTCTGGTCGTGCAGGTCTTCTTCTATTATGCATGCCTGCCATACGTCATTGGCGGCAGAGTTCCCAAGTTCGTACTGGGTGTGATCGGTGTCGGCATTTATCATGGTGCCTACATTTCCGAGGTCATCCGTACCGGTATCGAGGCCGTGCCGAAGGGTCAGTTTGAGGCCGCTTATTCTCAGGGATTTAACTATCTTCAAACCATGTGGTACATTATCCTGCCGCAGACCATGAAGATGATTCTCCCGCCGCTGACCAATCAGGCGCTGAATCTGGTCAAGAACACTTCCGTTCTCGCCATGATCGCCGGCATGGATCTGATGTATCATGCAGATTCCTGGGGTAGCGACCGCGGATATTTCGTACAGGCTTATCTGCCCTGCGCGCTGCTGTATTTCCTGATCTGTTTCCCGCTGGCGCGACTTGCCAGATATTTGGAGATTCGTGCAAAGCGCACTCCGGTTCCAAAGAAACCAAAGGGGGTGGCGTAAGATGGCAGAGGTACTCGGAACAATCTTTACCAAAGCAAATATCGGTTTTATGATGCAGGGCCTTCTGATGACGCTTGTCATCGCCGCAGCGACCATTGCTTTGAGCCTGTTCTTCGGAACGGCAGTCGCCATGATCCGGCATTTCTGCATCGGCAGGATGGTATGGTTATCCTGGCTTGCCGGTGCATACATCGAATTCTTCCGCTGCACGCCGAACATCCTGTGGATTCTGTGGATCCGCTTCACGATGCAGGGCGATCCGACCGTGAAGGCCATCTTCGCCTGCACCCTGTTTACCACAGCTGTGGTGGCCGAGATCGTCCGCGGCGGCTTAAACGGTATTCCGAAAGGACAGTTTGAGGGAGCTGCTTCCCAGGGCTTCAGCTTCTGGCAGACGCTCCGCTACATCGTCCTTCCGCAGACCTTCAAGAGCATTGTCCCGGCGCTGCTCTCGCAGGTGATCACCATTATCAAGGATACTTCCTTCTTAAAAGCGGTCGATATCGCAGAGTTCATGCGAAACAGCTCCATCGTCATGGGCCAGCTTCGCACCCCGGCACAGATTATTACGCTGTATGGTTTCATCGCGCTGTGCTACTTTGTGATCTGCTTCTCCTTGTCCTGTACGGTGAGATATTACCAGAAACGTACGAAAATTGCATAAACTGTGTGTGCTGCGGTTGTGTGGCATACAAGCTAAGGGAGCCCGGCTTGCGCCGGGCTCTTGTTTTGTGGGATGGCTTGTGGTGCTTGCCTTGGGGCTGGTTTGGCGCTTGCTTTGGGGCTGGCTTGCCTTGGCGCTGGCTTGCCTTGTGGTTGGCTTGTCTTGGAGCTGGCTTGACCCTTGCCCTTGGACGCTTGCCTTGGGGCTTGCCCTGGTGCTTGCCTTGACGCTTGCTTTGCCCCTTGCTTTACCCCTTGCTTTGCCCTCCCGACACCGCGCCGCCGGTTGACATAAGAAATTTTCTGCTCCATTTTGTAATTTCGACATTTCTAAGTGGCAAATTACCAAAAGAAAAGCATTTTTTTGGCAGCCAGGCATTTCGGAAGCTTCAAATTACCAAAAACGCACATTTTTCGCATTTTTTCATGCACTTTGCGAACCTTTTTTGGTAATATCAATTCAACATCCGCTGTAATTACCAAAATCGAGTAATTTGGCATTTAGCTAGAATTCAACTAGAATTCATTTCATGACAGCATTGTTTTGCCAGAATTTTGTGTTATAATGTAGAAACCGCATCAAACAATTCCGCATTGCCTGCCAAAGAAAGGATCACATGATGTATCCATATGCCTGGTATCACTGGCTCAGCTTCTTTTATATTTACTGCTTTTTTGGCTGGATCTTCGAATCCGCCTATGTTTCCTTCGAGGAAAAGAAATTCGTCAACCGCGGCTTCCTGCGCATCCCTATGCTGCCTCTCTACGGCACCGGAGCCATCCTGATGCTGTGGCTCTGCCTCCCCTTTGAGAGCAATCCGGCCATGGAATACATCGTCGGCGTCGTTGGTGCGACGGCCCTGGAATATAGTACCGGGGTTGGGATGGAAATGCTGTTCAAGGTTCGATACTGGGATTACAGCCGCAAGAAATTCAACCTCAACGGTTACATCTGCCTCAGTTCTTCGCTTGCCTGGGGATTTCTGACGCTTTTTATGACAGATGTCATCCATCATCCGATTGCCCGCTTTGTTCTTCAGCTTCCAGTGGCAACGGAAGCATGGATTCTGGTGCTTATCAGCGCTGCGTTCCTGTATGATACCATTTACGCTACCAGAGAAGCGCTCAACCTTGCAAAAATGCTGGCTACCATTACGCGTCTGCGCGCTGAGCTGGACGAACTGCAGGTCAAGCTGGCTCTGATGAAATCAGAGGCTGCACAGAATGTCGATGTATTCAAGGAAAATGTCAAAGGAACCGTATCCGGATCTCTTGCCGCCTACAAAGCTGCACAGGAAACAAAGCAGGAGGCCAAGAAGGAATCCCGCGAGGCTCTTATTGCCGCCCTTTCCGATGGGCTGAATGAAAAGCGCGAACTGCTGCAGCACTACATGAGCATGCACCGTCCGCCGATCCTGCGCCGAAATCCAGATGCGGCATCCCGCTCCTTTGCCAAGGCATTAAAAGACCTGCGCACCGCCTGGGAGGCACGCAGGTCTGAGTAACCCAACAAGAAACCGGTGTCAGAGTTTGTACTCGTCCACCGGTTTCTCACTGTAATCACAAATCTATCTTTCCCTTACATCAGCTTGTCCACCATCGCCATCAGCTTTTCGCCCAGCTCTGCGGACTTAGCCTCGGCATCCGCCAGGGAGGTTCCCTTCACGCCGTAGTAGAACTTGATCTTCGGCTCGGTGCCGGACGGGCGAACGCACAGCCATGCATTGTCATTCATGTCATAGTAGAGCACGTTGGAGGACGGAAGGCCGGTCGGGGTAACCGCGCCGGTTGCCATATCCTTTACGGTGTCCAGCTTGTAATCCCGCGCAGACAGAACCTTGTAAGCTCCAACCGCAGTCGGCGGGTCATTGCGGAATGCTTCCATGATAGACTGGATCTTGGCCAGACCTTCGATACCGGAGAGGCCGATGGATTTGACCGCATCCTTGTAGTAACCATATTTCTCGTACATAGCCACCATGGCATCCCACAGCGTCATGTTCTTCGTCTTGTAATAAGCGGCGGCCTCACACAGTGCCACGGTTGCGGAAACTGCATCCTTATCACGCGCATAGGTGCCGATCAGACAGCCGTAGCTCTCTTCCATACCGAACATATAATGGCCGATGCCGGTGTTCTCTTCCTTCAGAATCTGCTGGCCGATCCATTTGAAGCCAGTCAGACATTCTACTAATTTACAGTCGTACGCTGCCGCTACCGCATCGATCAGGTTCGTGCTCACGATCGATTTGACCACTTCGCCGTCAGCCGGGATCGCCTTCTGTGCGGCCTTCTGACTCAACACATACTCACACAGCAGAGAGCCGGACATGTTGCCGGTCAGGGAGATGTACCCGCCGGACTTCGTATCCTTCACGTACACGCCGAGACGGTCTGCATCCGGGTCGGTTGCCAGAATCAGATCTGCGTCCTTCTCCTTCGCCAGCTTAAGCCCCAGTGCAAATGCCTCTTCCGCTTCCGGGTTCGGGTAGCTGACCGTCGGGAAATCTCCGTCCGGCAATTCCTGCTCCGGCACCACGTAAACGTGTTCAAAGCCGATCTCTTTCAGCACTCTGCGGACCGGAATGTTGCCGGTGCCATGCAGTGGTGTGTATACAATCTTGATGCTGTCCTGCATCTGGTCAATGGCATCCTGATTGACAACCTGCGCTTTCACACAGGCGATGTATTTGTCGTCGATCTCTTTTCCGATGACCTCATAGAGACCTGCCGCCATGGCATCCTCCGCGCTCATGGTCTTCACGGTGGACAGATCCTCGATCGCCATAACCTCCTCGGTCACGCCTTTGTCATGAGGCGGTGTGAACTGTGCGCCGTCCTCCCAGTATACCTTGTAGCCGTTATAGGCCGGCGGGTTGTGGCTTGCAGTCACGTTGATGCCGGCGATACAGCCCAGCTCGCGCACCGCGAAGGACAGCTCCGGAGTCGGCCGCAGGGACTCAAACTTGTAGGCCTTGATTCCGTTCGCCGCCAGTGTGCGTGCCGCCTCGTCTGCGAATTCCGGTGACATATGGCGGGAATCGTAGGCGATGGCAACGCCCTTGGCCGCACCGCCCTGTTTGATAATGTAATTCGCCAGGCCCTGAGTCGCACGGCGCACCACATAAATATTCATACGGTTGATACCCGCACCGATGATTCCGCGCAGGCCGGCAGTACCAAATTCCAGATCCATATAGAAGCGTTCTTTCACATCATTCTCATCCTGCTCAATCGCTTTCAGCTCCGCCTTGGTCTCGTCATCAAAATACGGATTCGAAAGCCATTCCTGATAAATTTTCATGTAGTCCTTCATAAATTAATACCCCTCCTCTAAATTCTTCTGCCACGCAGTTGCTACCTTAATTATAGCTCAATTTGTCAGAAAAAGGAAGAAGAACCACACAGAAATGAGTTATTTTATTTTCGACAAGAATCGATTTCGTTCTTCCTGCTGAAGCTCCAGATTTTTCAGTTTTTCCACGCTTTTTGCCGGAATCCACGCTTTATTTGCATTGTAATAATAATTCAGCTGCTTCCAATACTTTTCCGGGTACAAAAACAGGTAATACAGATACGCCCGATCCGTCTGACTGATGGGCATCGCCCGCTCGTACGCCTCCATCATGGCTGCCCCCAGCCGCTCATTCCACGCGTGCTTCTCCATGACCTTGCGCATGAACCGGTACAGATCCGTCATCTGATCCCCACAGTGCATCTGATTGAATTCAATGAAATCCACGCCGTCATACCGCATCAGAATGTGATGCTGGTCCAGATCTCCGTGACACAAAAAGAGCCGGTCCTCACTCTGGTTTGCTCCAAGTAGTTCCAGCCCCTCCTGTGCCTCCAGCGCCTGTGCCATAAAGACATCAAAATGCTGCATAACGCAGAGTTCAAATTCGCTTTTTTTCCGTTTGCTGCTGATAAAATTCCGCACGCGCTTCATCTCACGGGTGTGGCGTTTCATTTCCTCTCCCATGCCCGGCGGAAGCATCGAGCCAAGGTTCCACGGTTCCTGCCAGGGGATCTTGCGAAATGCCCGGTGAAGCCCGGCAATGTGACTGACCGCAGTCAGAATCTCACCGGTATCCTTTAAGTTGCATTCCCGGTCCAAAAACCAGTCCTTCAAAACATATTTTGTCCCATCCTCCGCAGTGGTAAGCAGACTGTCCTCCTGATTGCGGACATACTGATCCACCGCCCATGCCCCCTGCTCCTGCAGCTTTTGGAGCACGGTCTCCTCAAACTCCAACCGTTTCAACGTGCCGCGATATTCCTTGAGAAGCTTGATTCCGTTCGACCGCTCACAGATCCAGGCCCCGCGCCCGCGCCGGACATTCACGGTCTCTCCTTCGTACTGCTGCAAAACCTCCAGATAACTGTCGTTCACGCTCACCCCTCCACTTTCGCCGCTTACCAGCTATTTCAGAGTATGAATCTGTGAGCGCAAATATACACATTTTATTGTCCGCAGAATTTTTCCAACAGGACTTCCTTCTGATTGTCTCCGGGATATGCAAGCACATGATCCAGCATCCGTTCCAAAATTTCGCCCAGCGCTCTCCCCGGCTTTACCCCGGCTTCAATCAGATCCTTCCCCTTCACCGCCAGATCCTTCAGCAAAAGGCAGTCCCCCGCCGCGCGAATCTGCGCCGTGAGCGCACGGATCGCCGCATCGTAACCATTCAGCTCCACCAGTGCATCCCACACCTCCGGCTCCATCTGACTCATGGCGCGGCGCACCGCCTCCGCCTCCGCCGCAAGCTCCCGCCCGGACCAGCCAACCAGCGTCCGCACCCTTGCAATCGTGTCATTATCAAGCTTCAAATCTTTCAGAATGCGCACCGCCTGCTCCGGGCGGACCAGACGCAGAAACGCCGCCCACCGCACATATTTCACGGCCGGAAGATCCGCCGGAATATCGGTCTTACGCCACGGCACGGCTGCAAAGCCCTCCGAGATAAAGGGGCTGATTCCCGTCTCATATACCTGCCGGATCTGCTCCGGATGCGCCGATACCAGCAGCTTCGAAAGCTCCATCTGAATCCGCTCTTTGCTGACCCGCGCAATATTGGGCGCAATCACCGCGATCGCCTCCTGCGTCTCCTGCTCGATCGTAAAATCAAGCTGTGCGGAAAAACGGATGGCCCGCAGAATCCGCAGCGCGTCCTCCGTAAACCGTTCCATCGCGTTGCCCACACAGCGGATGGTCCGCCGTTTTAAGTCCTGCATCCCGTCAAAGGCATCCACGATTCCCGTCTCTTCGCTGTAAGCCATGGCATTGATGGTAAAATCTCTCCGGCGCAGATCCTCCAGCAGATCTGAGGTAAACGCCACCTCCTTGGGATGCCGCCCATCCTCATAGGTCCCGTCGATCCGATAGGTCGTGACCTCATAGCCGGTTCGCCCCACCATAATCGTCACCGTCCCATGCTGAATTCCCGTATCGACCGTCCGCCGAAACAGCGCCTTCACCTGCAGCGGCAGCGCCGAGGTCGTGATATCCCAGTCCTCCGGCTCCCGCCCAAGCAAAGTGTCCCGCACACAGCCGCCCACAGCGTACGCCTCATAACCGTTCTGATTCAGTTTTTGAATAATCTCTCTCACCTGCTCCGGAATCTGTATCTGCATGGTCTTTGCCCTCTCATTTCCTGATGCCTTTGCTTCTCAGCTTTCTCAAGTCTATATTTTATCATAGTAAAATTCTGATGTAAACCCGTTCCCAAGCCGAAAAAAGGCCGGAAAAAAGCACCCGGGCCCCTTCTCCCGGACCCGGGTGTTTTTCTCAGCTCAAATTCTCTTCAAATTCCTGTATCAATTTCTCCTGATAGGCTCCGGCATAAATTTCGCCGAGGAACGTATACATTCCCTCCTCGACAAGCCGGTTCCAGGATTCCTTCTCTCGCCTGACCAGAATCGGAAAGTAGAGGGCACCGTTTGAAAAGGCGGCATCCCGGTCTCCCGGCGCATCGCCGACCATCAGCACATGCGAATCCGCATATCCCTTTTCCATCAGCCGTTTGATGCAGTAGGCCTTTGTTCCTGCATCCTGCGAAAGCACAATCGCCGTGTGGTCCAAAAGCCCGTATTTCTCCCACTCCTCCATGATCGCCTGCTGATTTGCAGACGAAACGATCGCCACATCCGCAACCTGGGAAATCACCCGAAGCGCCTCCTTCGCGCCCGCGAAGGGAAGCTTTCCGCTTTCCGGAAGCGCATTCACCTCGCGGTTTACCTCCTCCGACCAGCGCAGCACCTTTTGAAAAATCGCATGATCCTGTTCTTCCATGCAGCGCATCAGACTCTTGTTGGAGAGTTCCTCTGCCGACTGCACCCAATGCTCCAGGGCTTCCAGCCCCTCGATCTTTTTGTATTTCCGGTCGACCTCCTTAAGCGTGATCGCCAGACCGGCAAACCGGTTGATTCCTCTGGTCATCGTATAAAGATTGATTTCATTCCACAGTGTTAAGATCGGCTGCTGCCACAGTTCCAGCCCCCATTCACGAATCATGCACGGACCGAAGCATTGAAAATGCTTGATGTTCATGGTGTCCATTACACAGCCGTCCGAATCGATACAGACCAGATAATCCTTCTTTTTCTGATACGTTTCAAATACATCTGTCATATCTGTCTTTCCTCTCCCTGCATCAGTTGCATTTTCCCGATGCTACCGCATCGCGATTCCACCGGTTCCGAAGGAAATGTGCTGCCATCTTGGGATTTCTGTCTCTGGTAAAGACTCCCTTTTTATTGCCGTTGACCCGCTTGATATTTTCCGCCGTCGCAAAGTCTGCAAAATTCCAGACGTGCTCACCGGTAATATAATCCAGCGCGTCAAACACCTCGCCGTATGCTTTCAAAAATGCGGTCTGGTATTCTTCGCTGAACAGCCGCTCATTCAAGTCATGAAGGCCGGCGATCGTATCGGCGCCGTATTCCCCCAGCATGATCGGCTTGTCCGGGCAGCGCCTGTGAAAGCGCTCCAGCTCATCCTTTAAAAGTGCCGCCGCCCCCGAAAGATTGCCTTCCGTATCATACCAGCCGCGATACCGGTTGAGTATGAGAACATCGCACAGCTCCGCCACCTTACAGGATTCCGGACTGGAGCCCTCATAGGTGACCAGTGTGACCGGGCGGTTCTGCTCATCCAGTTCCTTTACCAGCTCGATCAGCGGCGCAAAATATTCCTTTGCCCCCTCTTCCTCACTGGCCGGCTCATTGGCTACACTCCACAGGATCACGCACGGATGATTCTTGTCCCGCGCCACCATCTCGCGAAGTACCTGGCGGTGATGCTCTGCCGTCTTTAACAGCTCCCAGGTTCCGGTCGCAGTGCCGCCCAGCATTCCGGTTGCGCTGAAGTTCGAATGAAGTCCCACCGCCGGTGCCTCATCGATGATCAGAATCCCCTCCCGGTCGCAGAGCTGCATCATTTCCTCACAATAAGGATAATGGCTGGTCCGGAAGGAATTGGCGCCGATCCATTTCAGCAGTGCAATATCCTTCACATTGTAAACCATATCAAAGCCGCGCCCATGAATCGGCGTGTCCTCGTGCTTTCCAAAGCCTTTCAGATAGATCGGCTTTCCGTTCAGCTGCAAATGGCAGTCCCGGATTCCGACCGTGCGGAAGCCAAACACTTCCTCATAGACATCTTCCGATCCATCTGTCCCGGATAACGTCACCGCCAGCCGGTACAGCGCCGGGCTGCCCGGCTCCCACAGTCTGACCGCCGCCACCTGGCCGCTTCCCGCTTCTCCGGCTCCGGCAAATACTTCCCGCCCCTCCGGGTCAAGCAGCGTTACCGCAACCGCACCCTCTCCGGCCGTCTTTACCTTCCAGAAGAATGTTCCCTCCATGTCCCCGTGCACCGTAATGTCCTCAATATAGGAAACCGGGGTCGTATACAGGCAGACCGGCCTCATGATTCCGCTGTAATTATAAAAATCAAAATTCGGAAGATTATGTACTTCTTCCTTTTTTCCTGGAAACTGCTGTGTCACCAGGCGGCCCGCCGGAAGTGTCGTGTGATCCACGATATTATTCACAAGGACGCGAAGTTCGTTTTTTCCAGCCCGTGCCAGCGCGGTAATCTCGAACTGGAACGGCAGAAATCCTCCCTCATGCGTGCCGAGGCACACCTCATTGACCCAAACCTGGGCCTTATGCGTCACACTTCCGAAGCGGAGCCACAGACGCTGCGTGAGCATCTGCGGCGTCACCGTAAAGTCCCGCCGGTACAGCATATCCCCCACATAATCCGCAAACGCTCTTCCCACATAAATGTCGTTGTAGGAAGAGGGAACCGGCATGGGAATCCAGGGATTCTCCGCTTCTGTTCCCAGAAGCTTAAAATCCCATACCCCATTTAAGTCAAAGGTCATGCGGCTTGTTGTCATCGCCGGATAGAGCATTATTTTCCTCCCTTATCCTTCATCAGCTGGGTTCCTCTGGTCATCATGGAATTCACGGTATTGTCCAGTGAATCTGTACCCAGCAGGAATTTTGCACATTCCTCCACCATCATCTGGGACATTTCCTTGTTGTAGGTCGGCACGTTCTGATATACATTATCCTTCCATGCCGGGTTGTTCATGACCTTTTCGAGCGCTTCCACGTCCACATATTTCGGCTCATCGATCTGCATGTTCATGAACTCCATCTTGTCTGCATTCTTCTCAGCAGAAACGCTGACGCCGCGGATCTTCATGCCTTCCGTCGTATAGAAACGGATGAAATCATAGGCTTCCTGCGGATGCTTGGAAGTCTTGCTGATGGAATAGAAATGGGACTCTGTATAGGTTGTTCCCGCTTCTGCATCCTTCCATGCCGGAATCGGAGCAAAGGTGGTCACAAAATCATGCGGGTATTTCTCCTGGTCATCCAGCTCCGGCACGATGAAGTTTCCGATCGGCAGCATCGCAATCTGTCCGTTGAAGAATTTGTCACGATAGTTCATGTTCATGGAGGTCATATCTGCGTAAGGAACCTGGCTCTTGTCCTCCTGCTCCAGATCATGACGGAACTGCAGCCATTCCTTGTACATCGGATGATCGAAGTTCACCGCACTCAGATCCGCCTTGAACATGGGGTTGTCCGGGTAATTGGACCACATTCCCATGTAATCGTAGTGATCCCAGGTATGGAAATAGCTTCCGTAGCGTTTGTTCGCGCCATCGCCCTCTGTCAGCTTTTTGGCATATTCACGGTAATCATCCCAGGTCCAGTCAAGCTCTGGAACCGGCAGACCCGCTGCATCCAGATAGTCCTTGTTCAGCAGGACAAACCAGGATTTCAAATCGCCTGGAACTCCGTACATCGTTCCGTTGATTCTCTGTACAATGGAGTACGCATCCTCCGGTTTGATCCCTTCCTTCTCAAAATATTCATCCAATGGCAGGTACGCACCCGATCCGGCACGCTGTGCATGCTCCGGGAATGCGGAGGTCATCAGAATGTCCATCTCCTCGCCGCCCATGATCATCAGATCGACTTTTTTGTAATACTCCGTAGCCGTCATATCTCCGTAATAATCAAACGTAATATTGATGTCCGGGTGATCTGCCATATAGGCTGCCGCTACCTTTTCGTTGAGTTCCTTCTGCGCCGTTAGCCAGGATACGAAGCGAAGATTCACCTTCTCGCCTGCTGCCGCCTGTGTCTGTGCGCCGTCCGCTGCTGCGGTTGTCTCCTTCGCCGCTCCGCCGCCACACCCGGTCAGTGCCGATGCTGCCAGCACCACTGCCATTGCTGCTGCCATAACGTTGTTTCTTTTTTTCATTGTAATACCCTCCTTTTATATGGTTATCCTTTTACTGCTCCTGATGCGATTCCGTCAACCACGAACCGCTGACAGAATAAGAATACGATGACTAACGGCAGAATCGCCGATACGGCGGCTGCCATAATCAGGGAATAGTAGCTTCCCGATTCCGATGCAAACTGCTTCATTCCCAGCTGAATCGTGTACAGATGTCGACTGTTTAAAAATACCAGCGGAGCCTGATAATCGTTCCAGGTCCAGACGAATTTCAGTGTCGCAAGCGTTGCAAGCGACGGTTTGATCATCGGTAATATAATGTGGAAAAATATGGTCGGGTGTCCCGCGCCGTCAATCTTTGCTGACTCTGACAGAGATTCCGGTATCGCCATCATCGCCTGTCTCAGCAGGAATACGCCGTATACACTGAACGCCAGCATCATGATCAGTCCGAAATGCGTGTTATACAGGCCAATGTTTCGCATAATGATGAACTGCGATACGATCGTAACCTGCGGCGGAATCATCATGGTTGCCAGATACGCCAGGAAGATCTTGTCGCGGCCCGGGAATTTTACTTTGGAAAATCCGTAGGCACCCAGCGCAGACACAAATACCTGAAAGAACGTGGCAAGGAGCGTCACCTTGATTGAGTTCAGATAATACAGTCCAAAGTTGTATTGTCCGCCCCATACCTCCTTCATGTTTTCCACCAGATTCCATCTCGGCGGAATCCACTGAATCGGGAAATTGAAGACGTCCGCCTCCACCTTACAGGCCGTGGAGATCATCCACACAAGCGGGAGCAGCATGGTCAGTCCGATTCCCCAGAACAGGACCGTCAAAATGATCTTTGTAATCTTTTTCTTTTCCATCGGTCTCCTCCTATTCCAATGAGAACTTGTCCTGCAGCTTCCACTGAACCAGCGTTACCACAAATACCAGTGCAAACAGTGCCCAGGCCAGCGTGTTCGCGTAGCCCATATCAAAATACTCAAATGCGGTGCGGTATACATAATATGCCATAACCGAACTGGAGCTTCCCGGTCCGCCCTGGGTCAGAACGCTGATCTGATCGAACACCTTGAAGGAGCCGATGATACCCATGATCGTCAGGAAAAACGTGGTCGGCGAGATCAGCGGAATCGTGATGGAGAAGAACTGCCGCACGGAAGATGCTCCGTCCACGCGCGCCGCCTCATACACATCCTCCGGAATCCCCTTTAAGCCGGACAGGAATACAATCGCGTAATACCCCACCTGCTGCCATACATAGATCACCATGATGGACGGCAGGGACCACTTAAAATCAGCAAGCCAGCCTGGCGGATTCTTGACCCCGATCAGGCGGAGAAACTGGTTGACCGGTCCGTAGCTTGGCTGCAGCATGACCATCCAAACCGCGCAGACCGCAACGACACTGGCGATGTAGGGAATGAAGATCATCGTGCGGACCACGCCGCCTCCCCAGATATACTTGTTCATAATGTTCGCCATGACCAGGCCAAGTGCGATCAGCACCGGCACGGTAACCGCGGTAAAAATAATGTTATTTTTGTACGAGTTGATAAACCAGTCGTCCGTAAACAGTCTGATATAATTGCTCAGTCCGGTAAATTTGATTGCGCCCCAGCCCTCCATAAAGTTCCACTGCGTGAAGCTCAGGCACAGGGAAATAACGACCGGAATAAAGGTAAATACCAGAAATCCGCACAGACTTGGCAGGATAAATCCCATACCGACGAGAAATTCCTTGCTCACTCGTTTCTTTGACTTTTTGTTCATCTGCTGCCTCCTTTTTGTAGTTTGTCTTCTACGTTGATCTTGTTACAACCGGGTATCCCAGCGCCCACAGAATACGTTCTCATCGCAGGTTCCCTCAAAAGCTTCTTCGCCTGCTGCTTTCCTGAGCGTCCGGGCAATCACCTCCCTCGTCGGCGCATAGGCATTGATGAACGTCTTGGCCATCGGCACATCCAGAAGATGATTCGTATAGTTCAGGGATACGAATACCGTCGGAAGCTCCTTCACATACCATGGGATTTCCACAGAATGTCCGATCGACCATTCCAGGCGCACATTATTCTGCTGTGCATAGCCCTTCATATTGATAAACACAAACACGCAGTCATAGTTCTTCTTAAATGCCTCGACCTTGCCGATGACCACGGTCTTTAACTCTTCTTCGATGCCGACGGTCCCCTGTTTCAGTGATACATCATAAAAGCTGTCATGCATGGTTACCTCATAGCCATAGCGCTCCATCTCCTCCCGCACCAGCTTTTTGGCCGGATCCGGCTTGTTGCCGCGGGAGATCGGCGGGCTGCTGATCACATACACATACGCCCGCTTGTGCGTCGCCGGCTTGACCGGCAGATTGTGCTGCGTATCCTTTACCAGCGTAATACTCTTTTTCGCGGCCTCCGCCGCCATCTCAAGATGCTCTTTGCAGCCGACCACGGAAAGTCCTTCTTTTGGCGGAATCAGTGTTCCGGCTTTCTGCTTTTCGGGGAGCTTTAAAAACGCTTTCAGTCCCAGAATCCGCGTTACCGCGTCGTCAAGGCGCTCCGGTGTCAGGATTCCAGACCGGTAGCCTTCCAGCATATAGCCAAAATCCTCCTCGATGTCATTGAAAAACAGGAACATATCGCACCCGGCAGCGATGGCCGTCGGCACCTGAAGGCGGCGCGGCAAAGCGCTGGTCATCCCCGCCATATGGGAGGCATCCGTCAGAAGCAGGCCATTGAAGCCCAGCTTTCCACGCAGAAGATCCTGTAGAAGCTCCGGTGCCAGTGTGGCCGGGCGGATCTCCTGATCCGTGATACCCGGCTTTAACGCTCTGGAATATTCCGGCAGTGCGATGTGCCCCACCATGATGCTCGGAATGCCGCTGTCAATCAGTTCCCGGTACACCCGCCCGAAGCTCTCGTCCCACTGGGCACAGGTCATGGTGTTGACCCCCATCACCAGATGCTGATCCAGTTCTTCCACGCCGTCTCCCGGAAAATGCTTGCAGCACACGGCCATATCGCTCTCCTGCACTCCGCAGATATACGCCTTGCAGTTCTCGATGACCCGCTCCGGATTTCTCCCGTAAGCGCGTGTATTGACGATGGTATTTCTCCAGTTAAACAGAAGATCGCAGACCGGACCAAAGTCCCAGTTGCAGCCCACTGCTGTTCCTTCCCTCCCGCTCACGTAGCCGGTGTTCCGGGCCGTCGTATCATCCGCCGTCGCCCCGCACGCCGCAGCCGTGGCAATGTGGGTTCCGTCCGAGCAGGCTCCGCTTCCGCCGTTGTCGCAGTTGCAGGCAATCAGAAGCGGAATCTTGCTGTGCTCCTGATAGAAGCGATTCTGCTCATAGATCTTTTCCGCCGGTTCATTTTGGTAACGGCAGCCGCCGATCCGGTAATCTTCGATCAGCTTTCTCGCTTCTTCCCGGTCTTTCTTTCGATCCAGCATGATGAAAAGCTGCCCGATCTTTTCCTCCAGCGACATCCCCACAAGGGTCTGCTCCACCCAGGCAATCTGCTCACTGGTCAGGTAAAACGGTTTCTTAGTCAAATCTACCATTCTTTTTCCTCCTTATGATGTGTGGATTTTGCAGGAATCCCGCTCAATCAGCTCCGGCTTTAAAAATACGTGTCCCTCTTCCCTCTTGAGCGAGATTCCGCTCTGCATCCGAATCAGCATTTCGATGGCCCGCTTTACATGCAGGCTGTGGGAGATGGACACCGTGGTGAGGCTGATCGTCGGAAGATCCGCATTGATGTTGTCAAAACCGATCAGGGACAATTCCTCCGGGATCGATATATTTCGCTCCACGCACGCCTTAATCACGCCGTTTGCCGTCGCATCGCTGGCAGCGATGACCGCCTCCGGCAGCTTCGTTTTCTGTTCCAGAAATTCGCCAAACTGGCGATACCCCCGCTCAAAACTGCTTTTATACTGCCGCTCCGTCTCAAAGATCCGTCCCGCGACACCAGCCTGCTTCGTCACTCCCTGAAAACTCTCCACGCGCTTTCGGTGCGCCATTCTGCGCGCATCATATCCAATAAACAGCATATCCCGAAATCCACATTCGATCAGATACCGCGCCGCGATCTCGCCGCTCTTCGCCTCATCGGTGCATACATAGGGAATCGGATTGCCCTCCGGCATCTGGTTTAATGCCACGATCGGTACATACCGCATGAAATGATAGAGATTCTTGGCACTCTGTTCCCCGACCGGGAAAAACAAAATCCCCTCCACCTGATTACCGATCAGCAGCTTGAAGTAATCCTCCTCCATCTCATAGTTTCGGAAGCTGTTGCAGAAAAGAACCTGATAACCGAGAAGCTTGGCCTCTCCCGCCGCCAGTTCCATCAGCTTGGCATAAAACGGACTGGTGATATCCGGTATCACAATCCCGATCGTCTGCGTATGCTGCATGACCAGTCCCCGCGCCAGGGAGTTCGGCACATAGGCCATGCGCTCGCACACCCCAAGCACATACTCTCTGGTCTCCTCGCTCATCCCCCCCAGACCATTTAACGCCCGTGAGACGGTGGCGACCGAAACACCCGCTTCCCTGGCTACATCCTTGATTGTCGTCACTTTGACTCCCTGCTTTGCTTTCATTTTCATCCTCTCAAGGGCTTCGTAAACGTTTACTATAAACGGATTATAACATATTCATTTTGCACAAACCATCCGCGTAACAAACGATACAAATCGAGTAAACTTGTACATTTTTCACAATTTAGCAACAATAATTTTGTTAATTTTTTATCTTTTAAGGCACAAAAAGACAGGGATGTTTGACTTTTCCATTCCTGTCTCTCTCTTCGGTATCGTTTTGTTTTATTCCAGTCGGGTTTGTTCCTGTTCTAAAAATCTCCTCTTTTAACCTGATAAACTAAAATCCCTTTTTTTCGAATCTGCTCCAGCGCCTCCTCCGGTGCCTTTTCATCCGTGATCAGCATCTTCACCTTCTCGATCGGACTGCTGATAAAGCTGCTCTTTTTGCCGATCTTCGTATGGTCTGCAAGGACGTATACCCCCTGCGTCGCATGATCGAACATCAGCTCATTGATGCTGACCTCGTGAAACAGCTCCGTCGTCACCCCCTTGTCCGCGCAGATTCCGGAACAGCCCAGAAACGCTTTCTTTGCATAGATCGGCTGTAGATTTCGAAGTGCAAACTCCCCGACCATCGCATTTTTCGGATGTCGAAGCTCTCCGCCTGTAAGCACCACGCTGATGCTCTGGGAATAGTTGCAGCTGATTGCCTTTCCATTGTTGGTAATGATCGTGATGTTGCTGCCCTGGATATATTCCAGCATCTGTAGTGCATTGCGGCTGGTATTGATGAACAGACTGTCATTGGGATGCACCAGCGTCGCCGCATACTGTGCGATCAGCTTCCGGTAAATCTGAACATCATCTTCCCGCTCCTCTGACGCGACGGCCCCGCCGTAAACACGCTTTAGCTTCTTTTTATCTTCGAGGAACTGAAGATCCCTGCGAACGGTAATCAACGATACGTTCAGCCTGTTTGCCAGGTCTTCCACCCGCACTTCCGGATTGGTCCGCAGAATTTCCAGAATTTCCTTTCTTCGGTTATCTACATAGATCCGTTCTCTTTTCATGTCTGCACCTCATCAATGATCCAGGCAGGTCTCCTGAATACGCAAAAGATCTTCCGGTCCGTCTGCTTCCATAAGTTTTTCCACCACAGCTTCATTCATCAGCACCTCGGAAAGCTTCATCATGTTCTCCAGATGCTGATCGGAATCACAGGAAGCCAGGGTAAAGAACAGCTTTGCATTCTTCTCCGGATTGCCCTCCTCGAAACTGACCGGCTCGTCCAACTTCATAAAGCTGATCGTCGTCCTGTGGACTCCATGGGCTCCCTCCTGACAGTGCGGCATCGCCACATCCGGCATGATCACGATATAGGGTCCGAACTTCTCAATACTCGCTATGATCTGTTCCTTGTAATCTGCTTCCACCGAGCCGTCTGCCTCCAGCGGTTCGCAGCACATGCGGATCGCATCCCGCCAGTCCGTGGCTTTTTTTGCAAATTTATAATGATTTAACTGTACGAACTCTCGCAACATAACATCGTCCTCTTTTCTTCTTCCGCATCCCGTATCGCTACGGTTCCCGGTTTTCACCAAACTCACTCGCTTCGCTTATCTGGATTTTCTTTTTATGATTGTATTTATGTTCGTTTTGTTCTTTACATCTTATATAATACCACTTTTATATGCCGTTTTCAAGATTTTTATAGGATTGATTTGCATTTATATGTTCGTTTTGAGTTTGGTCAATCAAACTTAAAAGAGTCCGGCAAGCCGGACTCGCGCGCTGTCGTGCGACTGCTTCCACAGCCATCTTGCAGGCAGCTTCCTATTCTCTCTTTACGCTCTCCGTAGTCTAACAGACAATCCGGATTCCGGTTTCATATTTTTTGTCATCCACGATCATGCGCAGATTATAGGTTCCGCTCAGTCCCTGCTTGTTCACGCTCAGGGACACATTGCGCGGATCCTTCTCAATGAACGTTCCGCAGCAGAGCGCTGTAAATTTGTTTTTGGAGGTTGAGATAAAATAACCATGCTCCTCCGCTTCATTCTCCAGCATCAGCATCACCAGCTGGCCTCCCTCGAATACGGCCTTGAAGGTAAAGCGGTCTTCCTCCTCCACAAGCTTCGCCTCATAGCGATACGGCAGCATCTCACCGCAGGACTCCATCGGAATCAGAGTGTCAGACTGCGGAGTCACACCCATCTGCCCCACAACGACTCCGGCTCCGATCGGGAGATTGTCCTGATCGTGATAGAGTCTCAGTTTCTCTGCCCGGTAGTAATTGCCCTTCAGCTTCAGCTCCATCATCTTCTGATCATGCAGAAGCTCCACCGTAATGCTCTCTGCCCGCACATCCGGATCTCCCTGCATCAAAGCGGCCGGATGCTCGGAAGCCTCCTCCTTGTAATACTGGATTCCCCCGGAATGGACCATGTAATGTCCTTCCTGGTAGCATTCCACATTTCCGATATAAGAAGAAAAGAATTCCTGTCCCCGTTCTTTTCCGTACTGCCACACCTGTTTCACAGTTCCGTCTTCCCGATTGATGTGATAGCGCACGCCTCTGGAGAAGTTGTCCTTGTTCAGGCGAAACTCTTCTCTGAGCTTGGAGCGGTAGTGACCGTTGTCAAAGCACATCACATCCCCGTCCGTCGTAACCATGCAGGCATGCTGCTCATAATGCCAGTCAAATTCCTGATGCGGATCCGGTTTAAAGAAATACTTCTGCTTCTCCTTCGGCCAGTTTCTGGGATCTCCCATGATCCAGTTTAACTGCCCGGTCTCATAATCGATATTCACGATGCCGTCCACATGGCGGCCGCTCAGTGTCATGGTATGATTCTTCTCGTCATACCAGATTGCGTTGTTGTGGAACCAGTCCCGGTCGGTATATCCGCCGGAAGGCCCCTCTCCCGGAGTCAGAATCTTCTTCAGATCCCAGCTTCGAAGCACCGCACCGGTCTCACGATCCAGAAGCACCACCACATCCTCCACAGTCTCAAATGTCTCATCCTCACTCAAGACCAGGAGATTTCCGTCTTCCATCTCCCAGGTATCATGATGATAACCGCCCGGAATCTTGTATTCCTTCACAATCTTCCCAACCATGGACATCTCATATAACCCGGACATGTAATAAGGCATTTTCAGCACGCGCTCGGTTCCAATCAGGATATTGCCGTTCTTCAGCCGTTTCAGATCGAACACCAGCGGCACATTGAAATGCCACCGGATATCTCCCCGATAGTCAAATGCAGCCGCCAGTGCATTCAGTGACGGTGTCACAAAGATCATCTGATCCCGCATATATTCCGGAGTCGTTTCCATGTAGCAAAGCTGAGGAGCATCCTCCCGCAGCGCCTCCGTCTCGATCTCCAGCTTCACCGTCCTTCCCTCGTACAAGGTCAGCTCCACCTTGTTTTGGCAGCCCGGATATAAGCCCAGCACCGGCAAAATGTGTTTCCTGGAAGCAGGAAATGTGTGTACGATATCTCCGGCTGCCTCCTTCCCGCATACGCGCAGTGTTACCGCACGCTCCTGCGGTGTCTCAAACAGAATAACCGCCGCAAGCGGATTGATCAGATACGGGTTCCTTCTGACCAGTGGTCTGTCAATGGTATAGGCTCCCTGCTCAAACTCCTTAAGCATTTCGCGCTCTGCCTCTGTCTGCCTCTCAATCAGACTCGTTTCATATCTATATTGTATCGCTTCCTTCATTATGGATTCCCCTCTAACGACCAACATCAGCCATGGATAAAAGCTTTTCTGCAATTCGGCTGTCCGTGATCAGACAATTAATCAGTTTCCCTTTGATTGCAGCGTAAATTGCATTTGTCTTGTCGATTCCTCCCGCCACAGCAATGACATTCGGTACACGCAGAATTTCATCAAACTGAATTCCCACAATTCGGTCATTGATACGGTCATTCAGTTTACAGCCGTCTTTATCGAAGAAATAACCGCACATGTAACCGACGGCACCTTTTCGGATCAGCTCCTGCTTTTTATGCTCAGATAAAAAGCCCATCCAGGTAACCACGCGTTCGTGTGAATAGACATCTGCAATACCCGTCACAATATAATTCACAGAGCGCCCTTTTTCCAGCGTACTCTGGATAATGCGCTCCTTCATCAGTTCTTTTCGTACGATATCATTTTCAATATACATCGGTGCATAGAGAAGGGCATAGGAACCCCCATAGATCTTTGCCATCTCCTGAACAAGCGTAGGCGTATCGCGCTCGGTTGCATATGTCTCGGTCGAATTGCCGACCAGCTGCACCACCTGGATCCGTTTGGACTGTTTGGGTTTCATCTGACTCACCAGAATATGCATGGTATGGCCCCAGGAAAGTCCAACCCGATCCCCATCCTTTAACACCCGGTCCAGATAGGAGGCTCCGATCTCGCCAATTCGCTTGATGGACACTTCCGCGTTTTCATTGTCATAAAGATCCGTCACCACGACCGCATCCACCAGATCGAATTTTCGTTTCAGTTCCACCTCAAGAAGCGTTGACTGCTTCAGCGGGTAATTGATCTGAAACTCTACGATCTTCTGCTCTCTGGCAATGCGCAAAGCTCTGGAGACCTTCGCCTTGGAAAAGAACAGCAAATGCGCAATCTCCAGCTGGGACAGCCCCTCCACATAATACATGCGTGCAATCTCAGCGATGACGGACAACTCATTGTCTTCATACTGTCTCATATTCCACCTCCGGTTTCCAGAGCTTCCCGCTTCCTTCTTCTGGTTACTTCTTCTGGTTACTGCTGCTGGTCGAGGCCACATTCCTGCAATTTGCTCTCCAGCTCTTTTTTGTTCATGAGATTTTTCAGGCCCAGAACGACGGTTCCCGCTTTCGGCTTAAAGCTCTTCACGAAATTCTCGCCTACGACAACCAGATCGTAATCATACGCGATCGTTTTTGCCTCATCAATACTGGTATGATACACCGTATTCTCGATACCCATTTTTTTCAGCACTGCCATGCAGTTCTGTTTGATCAGCTGGGAACTTCCCATTCCGCAGCCACATGCAACCAATACTTTTATCATTCGTCATCCTCCATTGCGAGATCAAAATAAATCTCTTTGTTATTGCGATACTGAAGCTGCGGGATACACAGCATACCCACGATGCAGAGAATCATGCCCGGCACGGTCAGATATTTGATCACGACACCCATAACCGGCCACAGTGTAGCCCAATCCAGGTTGCCCACATAGCCGCCGAAGGGGGCCATCTGGAACAGCACAATCGCCACCGCACTTCCCAGTACCTGAAGCACACCGGAACCGACGCAGCAGATAATCAAGGCCTTGATGCCGCCCCGAAGATTTGCAAACAATCCGATTGTCGCATTATCGTAGAACAGCGGAACGAATCCCGGAATGATCATGATCGGGGATTTGAAAATCAGCAGTCCCGCAATTGCAATGACCTGACCTGCCGCACCAAACAAAAATCCAAGTGTAACCGCATTCGGATCGCCAAAGGAGTAGGTTGCCGCACAGTCCACCGCCGGAAGGCTTCCCTTTAAGATCGAATTGGAGATTCCGTTAAAGGACTCTACCATCTCGCCTACAAACATACGAATACCGGTTCTGAGAATGACCAGATCCACCGCAAACGATGCACAGCGCTGGAAAATATAAACCGGGAAAGACAATCCTTTGCCGAAGTTTCCTGCATCCAGCTCTCGGAGCAGATCCTGTCCCAGGATGACCATGATCGCACCAAAGAACAGAAGCATCAGCAGCGTCGTGGAAACTACATAATCGTCCAGAATCTTAAGGGCTCCGCTCAAGTTCAATGCCTTCTTTTCTTCTTTCCCGTCCTTCTTCGCGAACAGCCCTCCAAACTTATAGGCAAACCAAACACCCAGCATCTGCTGATGTCCTACCGCAAAGCCGGATCCCTCTGTCAGCTCCTGCGTTGCCTCTACGGTCAGATTGGAAAATACCGACCAGTAAGTACCGATCAGAAGACCAACCAGTACGATACCGCCGAAATTGCGCAGACTCGGAATCAGAAGGAACACGATCCAGGTTGCCACAGCTGACTGTTTTACCATAATGTGTCCCGTCGTAAATAGCGTACGCACTTTGGTATATTTTCTAAAAAACACAAGTGTAATGTTCCAGATAAAGGCAATCAGCAGCGTAATCATTGCAAAGGAAGTCGTGATTCCGATACTTTCCAGTGCACTGTTTGCTGCGGTAAATCCAAAGTTCGGGTCAATGACAACCGCATCGATAGACCATTTCTTCGAAACCCCATCGAGCAACGGCGACACCGTGTTTTTCAACAGCCCGGCTCCCGCCTGCAGAATCATATAACCGACCACCGTGCGAATAAAACCTGCAACCACCTCATACCATTTCCGCTTCAATAGAATATATCCCGTCACAACAATAAGGCCGATAAAAATAGCCGGCTGAGACAGTATATTATTGAATAAAATATTCCATACATATGTAATTCCTGCTAACATCCACGTACCTCCTTCAATACCTTTTCCTATGTCCCACTGGTTTCCCCTCATATATTGCGCGCTCTATAGTTCCATTATAGGTTGTTGCGAAACTTAGTCAATGATCCAGGCTATTTTTGAAATTAATTTCACTTTTTCGCATTCTGTTTGTGATATTTATTTACATACGTCAAGTATTATCCATTTTTTTATACATTTTCACCATAATTCAAGCATAAAAAAAAAGAAAGGCCGGCATCAACCGGACCTTTCCTCTTCATTCAAGCCGAGACGCCAGAACTGCTCCTTCGGACTGTCATTCTCCACCATACAGCGTTTCATCGCTTCCATCATGCGCTGCTCCACCGCAGTGTCCTGGATGGGATTGGTCTGCCCCGGATCCTTTTCCAGATCATACAGCAGCGTTCCAAACCCGCATACCGGATATTTTTCCCTGGTTTTGATCTTCAGAACCGGACATCCCTTGGTAAAGGAAAACGGTTCCCGCAAGACAGCCTGTGCCAGTTCTTCCGGTCCAAACCGCGTATTCATGTGCGTCGTCATCAGTGTATAGTTATGGACATCATGTTCTCTGCCCGGAACTGCCGCCCGCATGTATGTGTAATGTCCATCCGTAAGATTGACATGTCCGCTGAACACGCCATACATGGCATACTCTCTCACAGAGCGATCCGACCGAATCGTCTCCTCCAGATTATGCCCCTGCATATCCTTCGGAATTTCCGAATGAAAATAGCTCAAAAGCGTCGGTGCCCAGTCAATCAGCTGCGTGAGTGCTTTCCGGCGCTCCCCTTTTACCTGGCTTCGCGGATCCCAGATAAAGAGCGGCGTATTGGCAATCTCGTTGAAGTACGGCATCTGGTTCTTGCCCCAGTAACCGTGCTCCGAGAGCAGGAAGCCGTGGTCGGTTCCCACAATCAGCATGGTATCCTTCCACAGATCATACCGGTCCATCTGATCCAGAATCCGCCCCAGATTATAGTCACACATGCTTACCAGCGCCTTGTACTGCCGCACGCAGTGGGCGATTTCATCCTCCTTCTCCTGCACCTTTCCTCTCGGCCAGTCGAAATGTTTTCCCGTGTAGTCCTCCGGATACAGATCCAGATATTTCTGTGGTACATAAAACGGCTCATGGGGATCAAAGGTCTCCAAATGAAGCAGCCAGTTGTCGGAATCATGGTTCTTGTCGATAAATTCACAGCCCAGATCAAAACATTTTGTCTGCGGAAAATCGCTCTCCTCCACGACATACTTGCGGTTTACCCAGTCGTGCTTCCACAGGCCGGATTCACCGCCCCCCGTCTGCTTCTGCGGAACCCGCACCACCGGCGGAATCTGGGGCCGCTCCTTCTCCCCTTTCCAGTGGTCGCCTTCCTGTCCCCGGACAATCTCCCAGGAGGAGTAGCGGGGGTGATACGTCGCCCCGCCATCTTCCCAATAATGCAGATGATCACTGATCAAATGCGTGTAAACTCCGTCCTGCTTTAGCAGCTCCGGCATGGAATCATCAAACGGTTCCAGCGGTCCCCACTCACGGTGCAGGAAATTATACCGACCGGTATGAAGCTCCCGCCGCGCCGGAATACATGGCATACTTCCGACATAATTGTTGTCAAATACCGCTGTATGCTGTTCCAGACGACTAAAATTCGGAGCAATGGTATCGCAGTTTGGATTGTAGGTCGGCAAAAACTGCTTGTTCATCGTGTCGTAAAATACAACAATCGCTCTCATAAATCAATCTCACTTTCTGGCTTCCGGGTAATATTCGTCAACAATACCTCCGATTTTTTCTGCGATTCCTGCCCCATCCATGATGTTAACCAGCGGAATTACATGCTCCTCCGGCTTAAATTCCACGCCTTCCAGAAATTTCTTCAAAATACAGATGATATCCGCCCAATCGCGCATGGAACCCATTTCACCCAGAGACGTATGCTTTACCTCTGCACTGATCCCCTTTGCCTTCAGGCTTTTGTTGACCATCAGCTCCGCCATGGTACTGGTTCCCATCCCGTAGCCACATACAAACAATACATTTACGGAATCTTTCATTGTCCCGCTCCTTTCTTAGTGAAGAATACCACCAATCCATTTCATAACTTCAGTTACCGCCGGCCAGAAGGTCGAGAAGTCAAACATACCAGACCAGCCTGCACCTGCCGGATACTGCATCAGGTCAATTGCCCATACCGTTCCAAAGGACTGAATCATGCCAAGCAGCAGACAGCAGACGATCACGGCCCGGATACCGCCCTTTTTGTTGGCTACCACACCGATCGGACCACCCGAGAAGAGAAGCGGCGTTGATCCCGGCAGCACCAGCACCGGACTTCCAATCAGCAGCAGAATTCCAATACTGATCGCAGTTCCGATGGTACAGAAAACAAATCCCAGCGTTGCCGCGTTCGGAGAAAACGGCAGCAGCGCTGCCACGTCGATCGCCGGAATCGCGTTTGGCACAATCTTTTCCTGAATGCCCTTGAATGCTGCGGTCATCTCGGAACACATCATTCTCACACCGGTCAGCAAAATTACCATATCCATCGAAAAATTAATACCAACCATAATAATATAATTGATCCAGTTTGATCCGCCTGCCAGCTCCTTGATTCCGCCGATTCCCAGAGGAATCATAAATGCGCCTGTAAAAATCCACATGATGACGCAGACTGCGGTGGTACTGTTGTTAAAAATTGCAAGGATTCCCGGCAGTTTTAAGTTCTCCGCATCCTGTTTCTTGTCTCCAAACAGATGCGCGATTTTCCCGAAGAACCAGATACCGAGCTGCTGGTTGTGGCCTACGGTAAAGCCGCCGCCCTCCGTCACATCGTCAATCACCCCGGATGCCAGCGTGGTCGAAAATGCCCAGTAGATTCCAACCAGAATACCGGAAATAATGACTGCCGTCGTGCTTTTTACCATAAGGTTTGCAATGACCAGCCAAAGCACCGCCTGTGCATGTGCCGTTCCCGCATTACCGGTCAGGAATACACCTCTGCATTTGGTATATTTTCCAAAATACACCAGAATAATATTGACCGCGAATGCAATCAGGAACACGTAGCCCATAAATGCAAAATTATCACCGAGTGCTTCCTGGCTCGTCGCCTTCATTGCATATGAGTCCATGATATAACCCTGAATTCCTGTTGCGGCACTGACTGCCGCCGCAATCGGCTTAAAGGTGCTGGTAAACTGTGCTCCCCCGAACAATACCATCTGAATGCCGACCATCGCGCTGATAGTGCCTGTGATTACCTTTGTTGATTTTTCTTTTTGCAGTATATATCCGATACCGATCAATAGCCCGATCAGTATAACCGGCTGCGTCAAAAAATCTTTTAAAATGATGTTTGCTACATTACCCATTTTCGTTTTCCCTCCTGAATTTTTGACCTTTGCATACAAAAAAATGAGGATATCCTTTTCCATAACCGTATTGTGCGGCACGTTCAAATTTGATATCCTCATTATAGGTAATTGACTTTGTTTCTGTCAACGAATTTGATTGATTTGATTGATTTTTGATTGATTTAACCAATTCTGGTCGTATAGCCTCTCGAAGCTGTTTTCCAGGTCCGGTCTTCGCTCATGGGCTTGTTGGTGATCAGGATCGCCCGTTTCGTCGCCGAAGCCGGAATCGTGTACATCGCAGTCCGGTTAAACTTCCGCTCCCCGGCAAGAATATAGCTCTGCTTCGAGTTGCGGATGGCAATCTTCTTGATGTCATGTTCATACTCATCTGCCGACAAAAGACCATATCCCTCATCCAGTCCATTGACTCCGAGAAAGGCCTTGTCGAACCGAAACTCCCGCAGCATATCAAGCGTCTGGCGCCCCACAACCGCTCTGGAATATTCTTTCAGAAACCCGCACAGCAAAAGGGCATTGATTCCCTTCTGCTTCAGGCTCTCAAGCTGTGGAATTCCATTCGTCACAACGGTAAGCTTCGTCGTCTGAATGTAGTCGATCATTGTCAACGTCGTCAGGCCGGAACCGATAAAAATCATCTCCTGATCCTGCACCAGACCACCTGCAATCTCCCCGATAATCCGGAGATTTTCTGTGATCACGCCATCCATGATACTCCGGGTACGAACCGGCGCATGATGATTGCGCTGCGCTCCGCCCCAATACCGCTCGACCGCATTCTCCTTCTCCAGAAAGACAAGATCGCGGCGAATGGTAGCCTGGGAGACATCCAGCGATTCCGCAAGCTGCGTGTAGGACATCTTTCCATTGATGTCCAGAAGTTCCAGTATCTTTGTTCTTCGTTTATTGTACTTCATCGCTTAGTACGCTCTGCCCCAGTACACCATCTTCTTCGCCGGTTTGCCGCAGCAGATACATTTATCTGAAATCTGCTCCTGAGCAAATGGCATGCAACGGGAGGTTGCCGCGGTGTCTTCCTTGATCTTGTCCTCACAGGCCTGATCGCCGCACCACATGGCCTTCACGAAGCCCGGCTTCTCGTTGATGATCTTTACAAAGGTATCGTAATCAGCCGCCTGATAGGTATGTGCATCCCGGTGTTTTCTTGCCTTCTCAAGCATATCCTGCTGTATGGTATCCAGCAGTTCGCCAACCTTTGCCGCCAGCTCATCCATGGAAACCGTCAGCTTCTCATGGGTGTCACGGCGCACCAGAACTGCTTCGTTGTTCTCAATATCTCTCGGTCCGATCTCCACGCGTACCGGAATGCCACGCATCTCAGACTCGCTGAATTTCCAGCCCGGACTCTTGTCCGAATCATCCACCTTCACGCGGAAGCCAGACAGTACCTCACGCAGTGCAAATGCCTTATCCAGCACGCCTTCCTTCTGCTGCTGAATCGGCACGATCATCACCTGCGTCGGTGCGATGCGAGGCGGTAGCACCAGTCCGTTGTCGTCGCCGTGTACCATGATGATGGCACCGATCATACGGGTCGTCATGCCCCAGGAGGTCTGGTGCACATACTGAAGGGAATTGTCCTTTGCTGCATACTGAATCCCGAACGCCTTTGCAAAACCGTCGCCGAAGTTGTGGCTGGTGCCGGACTGCAATGCCTTGCCGTCATGCATCAGAGACTCGATCGTGTAGGTCGCCTCCGCACCGGCGAATTTCTCCTTGTCGGTCTTCTGACCGCGGATCACCGGAATCGCCAGAACCTCCTCGCAGAAATCCGTATACAGATTCAGCATCTGGATGGTTCTCTCCTCAGCTTCCTCTGCGGTAGCATGTGCGGTATGACCCTCCTGCCACAGGAATTCTCTGGAGCGCAGGAACGGACGGGTCGTCTTCTCCCAGCGCACAACGGAACACCACTGGTTGTACACCTTTGGCAGATCGCGGTAAGAATGAATGTCCTTCGCATAGAAATCACAGAACAACGTCTCGGACGTCGGGCGCACGCACAGACGCTCCTGAAGCGGCTCCAGACCGCCGTGGGTCACCCAGGCAACCTCCGGCGCAAATCCCTCTACGTGGTCTTTCTCCTTTTCCAGCAGACTCTCCGGAATAAACAGCGGCATGTAAACGTTCTCCACGCCCGTCTCCTTAAAGCGGCGGTCCAGCTCATGCTGAATATTCTCCCAGATCGCATACCCCGCCGGCTTGATCACCATGCAGCCCTTCACGCTTGCGTAATCGCACAGCTCCGCCTTCTTTACCACATCCGTATACCACTGCGCAAAATCTACGTCCATCGATGTGATCGATTCCACTAATTTCTTATCCTTCGCCATGATTGTTTTACTCCTTCTTTATTTTCATTGTTGTCAATTCCTGTGATTTAACAAAGAGTCCGGCTTGCCGGACTCGCGCGCCGGAGCGCGGTCGCTTCAGCGGCCATATTTCCTTAGCGCGGAGTGCGCATCCCCCGGAGGGTTTGTATCACAGGACGCAATTCCCTGTGATATAAAAAAAGATCATCTGATCCCCTGTCATCACACAAGGGACCAAATGACCATATCATTCGGCGGTACCACCCTGATTAGCACGGCACTGCTTCTCCCGATTCATCGGAAGCACATCGCCCATACTCTCTCAAACTCCGTTAACGCCGGAAATCACGCTGTAGTTCACTACAGAACTCCAAGGCCGGTTCAGCTTCCCTCGACATGACGATCTCACACCTGATGACCGTCTCTCTGAACATGTATGTCCGCTTACTAATCCTCTTCTCAGTTCGTTTCTTTATGACAGAACAACGTCTGTATGCTCGATTCTACGTCAATTCGTGAGGTTTGTCAAGTGCAAACCCGGGTGTTTATTGATGTTTATTGCTGCTTATTGATGCTGCCAGTATTGCTCCACGTATTTTTCTGCATCATCCTTATTCAGGGAACACTTGCGCATGAGCTTTTCGCGTGTCTCTTCTTTTGTCGCCCCAAATTCCTGACAGGTTTCCACCAGCGCCTTGATGCCTTCCAGCTTTTCTTCCAGCCGGCCATCCATGATCATTTCCTGTAATGCCTGACACATATCAACCCTCTCCTCTCTGTCTGCCTGATCCAGATACCGATCCATTTCATGAACATTGCCCAACACGGAAATTGCCTGAAGGGTCTCTGTTGTTACCTCACGAAGCATCGCTTCATTCTTTTCTACAAATTCCTGCAGAAGCGCTTTATCTCTCTGGTATTTTACAAAACCAAGAACCATCCTAAGCTCACCGTCGTATGCATCCAGATTCTCGATCGCGCGAACCTCCATCAGATTCATTTTGTAATCATTGATACTACCTTTATAGTGAGCCAAAACGGGCGGAATGTCAAGCATCTCGTGCAGACTTTTCGGGCCGTCCCAGGGTTTGCTCCCCCAATATACGACCATCGTCAATACCGGCATCAGCCGATCGGTCTTTGCGATACCGCTCACGTACTCTGCTCCCCGAAGATCCCGCTTTTTCTTGTGCCGATCCTCGATTGTCTTTCGCTGTTCTTCATACCGCATCACATCATACAACATTTGCCGAAGCGGCATGGCATAATGAATATCCTCCTGATTTTCTATCCCCATGATCATCAGAACCATCCTGTCGTCATAGACCCGAATGGTGTCACGATACTTTTTGAGAATTTCCAGCTCGGAAGCATGAATGCCGCTGACCATCAGCTCCACGGAATCAATGCTTCGCAGATATTCTGGCCGGATCACCTGCCTCCCTCCAAATCCATTGTTGTTCCAGATTTGCGCAAAGCGCTCACTGTTGTTTAAATACCTCGTTGAAACAGCATCTTTTTTACCCATGCAGTGCTCTCCTCTTCCTGTCAAGTTTAATACGTTTCATTCATCGTGGAATGTTGGGGCAGATTGTCCCCAGGACTTATTCGGTCAGACAACCGAACGAAGTGTAGTTAGAGCATAGCACTGCAGAGCTGCTCCGTCAAGAGCATTGTTGTTCTCCGTTATTTTTAGTCATTATCCGGCAGAAGCTTCACGCGGATCATGATTTTTCTCACAAAACTGCCCTCCGGCAGCTCCATATCCTCATGATGGGTCTGTGCCGGCAGATCTCCGCCCTCTTCCATCTCCAGCATGATCCAGTTGTAGGCCGCCTCGCGCGCCTCGTCCATGGCATCCTCCAGATCCGGTCCGTCCGCCTCACAGCACTCCAGATCCGGGAACACGGCATGATAGCCTTTATCTTCTTTATGCGGTATAAACACCGCCGGGTAAGTAAATGTCATAATAATCTCCTATTCTTCGAATTTAAACTCTGCATATATCTCGTTATTACCGGCAAAAATAACCAACCGGCATGTTCCATCTTCTATCCCATTCAAAATAGACTGTGGATAAAACACACCATTACAGGAATACGGTATTTCTTTATTTCCTTCAATTCCACATATATCCCACCTTCCTATTTCCTGATAATAGTCCGGTGGATAATAGGCAAGCCGAACCCACTCATCTTTATCGTAATATTCTATATATGGGATTGAAAAATAATAAAATCCTTTACCAGCATTATTGTTTGTAATAGTGTAAACAATTTTTTCTGTACCTTTTGGATATACCGACAGTTCTGTCTTAACCATAATATTACTATAATCCGTCTCCATTTCAAAGTCTAAGGGTACTGATTCGGTTATGTCTATTGGTTCCGGATTAACATTTACTTCATGCTCCTTACTCTCCGTTTTTATGCATCCGGATATTAATACTAATACAGAGAGTATTAAGAATACAATGATACATTTTTGCTTTTTCAAATAAGATAGCCTCCTATTCCCGTCCATCTTTCGGCTATATATCCTCTTTGATTTTTCTGCTGATAGCCGTTGGTAAATCACCTCCCTTTAGCAATTATGTGAGTATCTATAAATCGTGATTCCTGCCAATTTTGTCAAATCCCCAATCTGGGCTTTGCTACATACATTGGGAAACAAACTTAGTACAGTCGTTTACCTCTTCTGCAAATAATGTATTGTAATTGCGACACTGTCGCCTGCTTTATCTTCCGGTTCGTCTTCACTTACCGCTGGTCCTTTTGAATTATTTTCTGAGTTTGCCTTTATATCATTTAAAATATCCTGTTCTAAGGTATCTTTAGATACTTTTGCACCTTTAGATAAATAGTTTCTTGTGATTTTGTTTTGCAACATTTCAAATATATAATCCTGAATCCACAGCTTTAATAACTTCGGACCATCTTCAGAATCAGCAACATGAGCCAGGAACCAGGTTCCTCCATTTTCGTTTCCATCATTAGTATGAAGTGTTCTTTCCAAATAAAACAGAATCTCATCAACGCCATCTGCAATTGGAATAATTTCTGTTATATTTAGAGTTGAATCAATTGATTCAACTTTATTGGATTTCACGGCTGCGTTCTGGTATGCAAAGGACTCCACCAACAATTTGCTTTCTTGCCTTGCCTTACTGGAAAGATCATAATATTGGTCAAACTCTGGCATAGCTTTGGTCAAGTAAACATTCATATAAGCATCCATAAAATCTGTCAGGAACTCATAAGTAGCTCTATCAATCGTAACTGTACGTCTGTTAAGATTATTAAGGGCTGCCGATACCTTTTTACTGTTCTCCTCAAAAAGTGTCGCAGGATTCTCCGATAACAAATCGCTTTCAAATGCATATTTGTCCGCGACACTGTTTTCTGCCTTTCTGCCAACATTGCCTTCCTCAATAACAACCTTGACCGGTGCCTCTGTTTCCACATCACCAATCATGTACAGTTTCTCTGATTCCTGTGCTTCATCACTGTCTGCAAATGCCATTACAGTCGGTGTCAGCATAAGCGCACTGGCAAGCATAATTCCCATAAATCCGTTTTTCTTCAATTTCATTATAATCCTCTCGAATTCTATACCTGTCTATTATAACGTCCCCTCCGCAAAAATACAACTCACAAAACCGTACAAACGGAAATACAAGCCAATCTCCTGCTTGCGCCCCTGCACGGTTCGTACTATAATCGAACTAATTCATTCAGAAAGCCGAGGTTCACACGCATGATACAGGATATTGCCCCGCATATTTATGACAACGCCTATCGCCCGGAGGCACCGGGCGCTGACAGTTATGCTTTATATTATGAGGATCACACCGCTCTCATTTCTCGAAGCGGAGAAGCGGAGTTTGATTTCCCGCGGTTTCAGGATCTGGAAGGCTGCAACGATGATATTTACCAGAACTGTACCTATCTGTTCTCGATCGACCATCAGCGCTTCTATCTGGTGGAACACATCACCATCCCCGCGCCGTCCGCATTTTCCATGGAGAATACGCTGTTCTTCCGCGTCGGCACCCCCGGCTATCTCGCATTTGCCGGGATCACCGGATATCAGCTGTTTACCTGGTACCGCAGCCATCACTACTGCGGCCGCTGCGGTGCACCGCTGCGCCACGATGAAAAGGAGCGGATGATGTTCTGCGCTTCCTGTCATCAGATGGAATTTCCCAAGATCTCCCCGGCCGTCATCATCGGCGTGACCGATGGCAACAAGCTATTGCTTTCCAAATACGCGGGACGCACCTACAAAAAATATGCGCTTCTCGCCGGCTTTACCGAGATCGGGGAGACGCTGGAGGAGACCGTCAAGCGTGAGGTCATGGAAGAGGTCGGCTTAAAGGTGACCAACATCCGCTATTACAAGAATCAGCCCTGGTCCTTCTCGGACAGCCTGCTGGTCGGCTTCTTCTGCGACCTCGCCGAGCCTGGCGACATAAGGCTTGACCAGGACGAGCTGGCACTTGCCAAATGGTTTGAGCGGGAAGACCTGCCGACGGACGACGATGAGCAGATCAGTCTGACCCGCGAGATGATCCAGTTCTTCCACGACCAGACCTGATCCGTCAGTCGTTCGATTCTGTACACGCTTCCACCAGATCTTCGATCAGAAGAAGGCCGATGGACCCCAGCAAAAATCCGGGGATTCCGAACAGACGGAGTCCCACATACATGGCAATCAGCGTTTCCAGGGGAGAGAGTCCAACTCGGCTCCCCATCATTTTTGCCTCCAGAATCTGCCGCAGGAAATAGCAGATCACATACAAAAGCAGCAGTACCACCGCCGGGACGAACCGCCGCCCGAACAGATACACCAACGCCCAGGGGATCAGCACCGTCCCCGTCCCAAAGACCGGCAGCGCGTCCAGCAGTCCGATCCCGACTCCCAGCAGAATATAATAAGGATTTCCCAGCAGCCACAGTCCAGCCGTACAGATGACCGCAGTCAGCAGCATGATCCCGCCCTGTGTTTTCAGATACGCGTGAAACACCAGGGACAGCCTGCGCGCAATCAGCGCATACTCCCGCTGGAACTGTGAGCGCTCACATCTTGCCTTCCACTGTTCCATCTCCTGCAATGCCATTCCGGTTCCCACCGTGACCAGCACAAGAAACACCACACTCTCCACGCCAAGCCGAACCGCCACAACCGAATTTGCCATGAGAAACGGCATCGCAGCCTGCCGTGTGCTCTCCATCAGACCGCGCAGCATTTCCCGCATCAGGTAGACCAGCCGGTTGCTTCGCATGCAAAAAAAGGACTCCATGTCGTGGCAGACCGCCGTCAGCCAATGATCCAGCTGCGCGATCCACCCCGGAATCCGGCTGGCAAGCAGGCAGGCTTCCAGACACAGTCTGCGCCCTCCCACACAGACAAGCGCCAACAGGATCAAGGAAAGCACCAGCAGCTGCACCACTCCGATGGCCCCGATCGGAATCCCAAACTCCCTGCCCCGCAGGCGAAACCGGAGCCGGTTTGCAAGCCAGCGCGATGACGGGCGCAGCAAAAGCGCCAGCCCCCAGGAAAACAAAAAGGGAATCACAAGCGGCAGCAGGTAACGAAAGCTCCCGTACACTGCGCCTGTAATTCCCATTATAAATAATATTTTCTTCAGTTTCTTGATCGGTTTACCCATGGACTCACCTGTTTCTGATTTGTACTTCCTTTGTACAATCTCTATTGTGTCCTGAGCCGTCCGAAATATGTGACCAATCCGCCTGTTTTTAACGGAATTTTTTTACAACATCAGTGCTGCGCCTGGTCCAAGCGGCAATGCGAAGGTCATCCACACGATCAGCAGCAGCGACCAGCCGATCAGGAAGAAAATGCTGTACGGAATCATGGTGGAAATCAGCGTTCCAATTCCGGAATCTTCATCGTATTTTTTCGCAAACACGACAATCATGGCAAAATACGTCATGAGCGGTGTAATCAGGTTCGTGCAGGAATCTCCAATACGGTATGCTACCTGCGTCAGCTCCGGAGAATAGCCCAGCAGCATGAACATCGGCACAAACACGGGTGCCAGAATCGTCCACTTCGCCGAAGCCGAACCCATGACCAGATTGATCAGCGCCGAGAACAGGATGAAGCAGATCATCAGCACCGGACCGCCCACGCCTGCCTGTTCCAGGAAAAATGCGCCCTTGAGGGCCAGCACCGATCCCAGCTTTGTATAGTTGAAATAGCTGATAAATTGCGCCGCCACAAACGCCAGCGCGATATAGCTGCCCATGGAAGACATGTTGCTGCTCAGCTGATTGCAGACGTCCTTCTCATTCTTATAATTTCCTGATACACGTCCATATACCACGGACGGCAGAAAAAACAAAAGTGCAATCAGCACGATCAGTCCCTGGATCAGCGGAGAGCCGGACATCAGACTCCCGGTCTCCGGATTTCTCAAAAAGGAATTGGCCGGAGCGGCAAGGGCGATGACTGCAATGATAAAAGCAAACAACGTCAGGTTTGCCAGGCGAAGCGCCTTTCTCTCCTGTCCGGTCAGCGCCGTGGCGCTCGCCACATCCTCATCCGTATGACGGTGCGCCGACAGCCGCGGCTCCACGATGCGGTCTGTCACGAAGGTTCCGATCGCCACGATAAGCAGCGTGGACACCATCATGAAAAACCAGTTTGCGGTCGGCTCCACCACATAAGAAGGATCCACCATCCGCGCCGCCTCCGTGCTGATTCCGGCCAGCATCGGATCCAATGTGCCGATCAGCAGATTGGCCGAAAAGCCGCCGGATACGCCCGCAAAGGCTGCCGCAAGACCGGCCAGCGGATGACGGCCATATGCCATAAATACCACCGCGCCGATCGGAATCAGCACCACATAGCCGATATCAGATGCCACATTGGACATTACGCCCAGAAATACCAGCATCGGTGTCACAATCATCGCCGGTGTCACGGACACCGCTTTTTTCATCAGTGCGGACAAATAACCACTTCCCTCCGCACAGCCCACGCCAAGCATGGTCACCAGCACCACGCCAAGCGGCGCGAAGCCTGTAAAATTGCTGACTGCGTGTGTCAGCATATACGCCAGACCCTCCCGGTTCATCAGGCTGATTACCCGAATAGTCTGTTCCGATACTTCCATTGTCTTTGCATCAATCATTTCTCCGGTGGCAGATACTCCCAGTGCCGCGCACAGTCCAGAGATCAATACGATTGCCACCGCGAGGATGGCAAACATGGTAATCGGATGGGGGAGTCGGTTGCCTGCAGTTTCCACTACATTTAAGAATCTGGCAAACCATGTCAGTTTTTCTTTTTTTGCTGCTTTGTTGTTCATTCCTTACCTCCATCTGTTTTTTGCTTCAATAGCCTACCTATTATATCGGTAAAACAGATGGTACGTCAACCTTTATCCGGGTTCTAACAGGGATTCCCAGTTTGGAACCTTCGGAATATGGCTCCGTCAGGGAGCCGCTCAAACGTCATGGGCCTGCCGGTAACCGGATGAAAAAACGTAAGCTGAAAGGCTGACAGCGCCACATTCTCACAGGAAACTGCCGTGGTCCGCCCGCGCCCACCTTTGTCGTCCGCACCATCCTTGGCACCACGGACACCACGGGCACCGCAGGTTCCGCCAAACATCGGATTGTAGCGGTTGTCACCCCAGAGTGGTGTCCCGTGCCCGGCCATCTGCACCCGGATCTGGTGATGGCGGCCCGTTTTCAGCTCGATTTCCGCAAGCGTCAGACAGCCGTAGGGTTCCACTTCCTGCGATTCCAGTACCCGACAGATTAGCTCGGCCCGCTTCGCTCCATTTATCCCCTTATCCACAATCCGGGAAACATTTTCTTTCTCGTCTTTCAACAAATAATCCACCAGGTTTTCCACATTATCCACAGGTTTTCCACAAAGCACTGCCCGATATTTCTTTGTCATCTGATGCTCCTGAACCTGTTTGCTTAAGGCCGCAGCGGCCTTTTTCTCCTTCGCATACACCATGACTCCACTCACCGGCTTGTCCAGCCTGTGGATAACTCCCACATAGGGCGCACCGGATCTTGGGGATACCCTGTGGATATCTTTGTGGATATGTTTCTGGATTTCGCTGACCATGTCTGCCGCAAATCCGCGGCTGGACTGTGATTCCATGCCGACCGGTTTCCAGACTACGATTACTGCATCGTCTTCATATAAAATTGTCATCATTCGGATGCTCCTCCTAATTTTCTAAGGTATTCCAAAAAAGATATTGCATTTTTCTTCCGCAAAGTGTATAGTATATTAAGCAGCTACACGTAGTTTTGATTACTGCATATGATAGTTATCTGAACATATAATAGTTAAGGAGGGATTGTTATGAAATTCAAAATCAAAGATCCGGGCAGTGCCCTGACCCACTTTATCGCCATGCTGCTGGCCCTGTCTGCCACCGCACCGCTGATCATCAAGGCGGCACACGAACCGGGGTATACGCATGTGCTGGCGCTCTCCATCTTCATCACCAGCATGATCCTGCTCTATGCGGCAAGCACCACGTACCACGCCCTGGACATCTCTCCGAAGGTCAACCAGATTCTGCGGAAGGTGGATCACATGATGATCTTTATCCTCATCGCAGGCACCTACACTCCGGTCTGCATGCTCGTCCTGGGCGACAGCACCGGCTGGAAGATGCTGGCACTCGTGTGGGGCATCGCCATCGTTGGCATGATCATCAATGCCCTGTGGATTACCTGCCCGAAATGGTTCTCTTCCCTGATCTACATCGCCATGGGCTGGATCTGCGTTCTGGCATTCGGCAAGATCACCGCGGCGCTTCCTGCAAGTGCCTTTGGCTGGCTGCTGGCAGGCGGCATCATTTACACCGTCGGAGGTGTCATCTATGCGCTGAAACTGCCGATCTTCAACAATCGTTTTAAGAATTTCGGCTCCCACGAGATCTTCCACCTGTTTGTCATGGGCGGAAGCCTCTGCCATTACATTATGATGTATGCCTTTGTCGCATAACATACGCTCATAAGCTCCTAATGCATATCCATAAAGATAGCCTGACAGCAACCTGCGCTGCCAGGCTATCCTTGTTTATCGGTTCAAATTTTCAAAAATCCGCACGATCAGCTTGCCGATATCCTTCACGCCCTTCCCGTCCAGACTGCCGCCAAGCCCCTTCACATAATTTCCCGCCAGCTTGCCAAATTCATTTTCAGCAAACTTCTTCATCCAGTCCAAATCATCCACCGAAACCTCACCCGAGTCAACCCGTTCCATGATGGTCGCCGCAACCTGTCCCACGATCGCCGTGATAGTGCCGGCCACCGCCGCATTGAGCACATCCGCGGCGATGTTGATCCCCGGCACCGCTTTCAGCCCGGACAGCAGCGTCTTTGCCCCCACCGAAACCATGCCGCTTTGAATGACCAGCTCCGCGATATTCTTGATTCCGGAATCGTCTTTTTTCACGCCGTAGGTTCGCGCAATCCCAAACACAAGCCCCGACTGCAGCGGAACTAAAAGCGCCGAGTCGGCGATCGGAATCGGAATGGCACCGATCAGGGTCGCGCTGACCGTGGCCGCCGCCGTAAGGGCATTGGCATTGCCACGTTTGATGCGCCGTTCAAAATCCGTCACGGCGTGCTCGCTCAGCCGCAGTGCCTCCGGCACCACGTTGTTGGTCTCACCGATCAGCTCCTCCAACCCCATGGGCGGGACAATGACCGCTTCATTAATCTGATAGGGCTGCGCCACCACCGATACGATCGCCTTCACATTCAGGCTGTTCTTCATATAATTGTCGATCGCGGCCCGGATCATCGCCTCATTCTCCAGCCGCTCCGTCTGAGAATACGACTTGGTCAGCACCACAATGATCGGAATATCCTTCCACAGCTTGCTGACCTGCTTAAGCGTCTCCAGGTTTTTCTTGAAAATCCGCTTGGAGGTACCGTCCAGACAATACCAGATCAGATGAATGTAGCGTTCCTCATTATGCGCCTTCACGCTCTCCTTCGACCATTTCCGGATCGCATTCTTCGTCTTCATCTGCTCCAGCAGACCGTATTCCAGTCCTCTGGTATCAATCGCGCGAAACGGAATCTGCTCGCTCTCATAGATTGCCATCTCCCGCGTGACCGCCGGTCCTCCCCCGGTCTTTGCCCGGTCAAATTTGAACACTGCATTGATCAGCGTACTCTTTCCCGTACCGGAATTTCCCATAACCAGAACATTCGCTTTCTCCATCGTACCTATCCTTCCTGCTGCCCCCAACCGGCCACCAGCTTCTGTTTCTCTTTACGGTTCAGCCGCTTCACTTCCCACTCCCGCCGCATCGCCTCCTGTTTCGTGGCAAACGCTTCATAATACACCAACGCCACCGGCCGCCTGCTCTTCGTGTACTTCGCGCCCCGGCCTGCATTGTGTGCCTCAATTCGCTCTTCCAGATGATTGGTCCAGCCGCAGTACAGCGTGCCGTCCGCACATTCCACCAAGTATGTATAATTCATGTTTCCTCATTCTCCTGCGCACTGCCAGATGCGAATCAGCGCATCCAGCGTCGGCGTAAATTGAATCCCAAATCTTCTGGCTTTGGAACCATCCATCGCCATATTCCGCGGATTGCCCTGAAATGCCTGGGTGTTGGGCCTCACCGCGGCCTCATCCATACCGACTGCGCGAAACAGGTTTCTCACCAGTTCACAGGTGCACAGCGTATTCTCTGCACCGTAATTGTACACGCCGCCCGGCAGCGCAAAAACCTTCGGCAAATATTCGAGGATTTCTCCCACATAGGTGACGCCCCGCGTGTCATGGATGGGGAAGGTGCAGAATCCATCCTTTTGCAGCGCCGCCTGCACATTCACATAGAAATTCCCATGCTCCTGCTCCCGGAGCCTGACCGTATCGTACAGCCAGCTCAGACGCAGACACACCGCATCCGGGCACAGGGCCAGCGTTCTTTGCTCCGCCTCAAGCTTTTGCCGGCCATAGGTGTTGCACGGCCTGACCGGCTCGTCCTCTGTGTGGGCTTCTGTGTGCGGTTCCGCGGCAAAGTAAATCTGATCCGAACTGCAAAAAATCATCTTTGTCCCACAGGCCTTGCAGGCTTTCGCCAGATTCTCCACACCGGTCACATTGATCGCATAGGATTTTTCCACATCCAGATCACAGGCACCCACATCGGAAATTGCGGCACAGTGAATCAGAATATCCGGCTTCTCCGCCTCAAACAGCGCCTGTACCTGCGCCAAATTCGTGATGTCCAACTGATGATGGGATGGTGCCAGGACACGATACCCGGCCTGACACGGCCCGTGAGACACCGCCTGCCGGAAGTACGCACAAACCCGGCTGCCCAGAAATCCGGTGGAACCGGTCACCAGGATGGAGGTTCCCGGCAGTGCCCCTACCCGTCCAAACACCACATACAGGTAGCTGGCACCAAAGGTTTTCAGCTTCTTCGGACCGGAAATCGACTCCCCTGCCCGGATCATCTCACAGGCGTTTCGAAACGCCAGCATCACCGTGGCCTTTGTGATCGACTTTTCCTTCCTGCTGACAAACATCTCATTTCCCTTGAGCGTATAGGAAAACGGCAGACCCTTCATCGTCTGAAAAGCATCTCCCTCAAACGCCGCCAGCGCCTCCCACAGAAGCATTTCCCCCTCTTCCACGGCCTGTTCCATGATCTGCGTCTGTTCCACACTGTCATGATCGCTCACAGATGTCCGCTGCCGCTCCGTCCATGCCCGAAGCCGGCTGACCGCGGCTTCCCGGCGCGAATGCAAAGCGTCATCGCTGTCCTCATCTGATCCGTATTTCGTTTCCGGCATTTTTTGCCTCCTTGGATTCCATTCTCTGTATAGTATAACATTTAATTGTCCTGTTTTCCATTGCCATTATACAGATTCCAGGCAATAATATTTCCACGCTATGTAGGCGGCCCAGGTGCTTGCAAGCACACCCAGACCGCCCAGGTTTCCCTGATCTATTGAAAGCACCAGCTGCATGCGGGCTGTCAAATGGATCTAATATACTCTATCCTATTCTAGCTTCTGCGATTCTGTGCTTTTTATCCGCGCAAATCCGTTATTCTTCTGCGATCTCTTTGACCAGAATCAGACAATTTCCGGGATGCATTGTCTCAGAAACAAGGCCATTGGTCGTCATAATATTGTCCACCGTCGTATGGAATCGTTTTGCGATATCCCACAGCGTGTCGCCCTCCTGAATCAGATATCCGACGATCCCCGGTATCTGCTGGAGCTTCGCCGTATCAAGCGGCGCTGTGTCCGCCCGCAGGATCACCTGCTGGCAGATCGGCTGAAACACCAGCATATCCAGTGCCACCACCGCTTTGACCTCCACCATATCCCCGCCGACCATCACAGCCGTCAGCTGCTCCACGCTGCTGTCCAGATACCAGATGCTCTCGGAATTGATTCCGGGAACCTCCGCCTCATAATGAAACGGGAACAGCTCCGTCGCCGACTGAACCGGACGGTCATCATTATCCGTCAGATAAAGCAGCTTCACCTCCAGCACCCCGTCAATGGCAAGATTATTGTCCCTTGCCTCCACCTCATCCAACTTTACCATGCCGCTGCTGTGACAGATCTGCAAGACGCGCTGTCCGCTGCCAAGCTCCGTCTTCTCGGCAATCTTGCACCTGCCGATATTGCGTGCCAGAATCTGGTCAAAGCAGACCTCGCCGGTCTCCAGAGTCAGTTCGCGGTTGGTGGAATAGAGATCCGTCAGGACTTCCAGCTCCTGTTCCTCATACAGCCGAACATCCAGCTCCATCACCGCATCGATATCCAGCTCCCGCATCTCCCCGTCATAATCCGGTTTTTCCTCGATGCCCCTGTGAATCAGCCGGACTTCGATCGCCGGAATCATCTCCTCGACCGCACCCTGCATCTCGATCTCCCCAGAAAAAGGAATGCTCTCCTCCAGCCACTGAACGGGGCCGCTCTCGCCCTCGCCTTCATAGATGACAAAGACCATCAGCGTCCCTTCCAGATGAATCTTACCGTCCAGCGGACGCGTGGTCGTGCCGCCCAGGCGCATTTCCGTCCAGAGAACCCGATCGATGGCGGGCTTGCTCCCGGACAAGGTTACCTCTTCCTTCAGGCGATAGGTGTCCTTGCGCCGCAGTGCAATGGCCGCCACGTCCAGCTTCTCCCTGCGCTGCTCAATCCGTGGATTGCCCTCCTCCCGAATCTCGCCAAGGCTGACCGCCGCTTCCGTGTCAAACAGAGTTTCCACCTTGACTTCCAGCGTCACGATCGCCTTGATGCTCAGCTTTCTGGAATTAATCATGCCGGCGTCCAGATCCTCCAGCTTCCAACTGACACTGACGTAGTCCTTTTCCTGAAGGCCCGGCACATTGATGGTCTCCTCAAAGGGAATCAGGCCGCCCAGCGTCTGCAAACCGCCCTCCTCCTTGCGGTACAACACATGGAAATCCAGTTTGCCGTGAACTTGTACCTTCTCACTCTGGATTTTAACCGGCTCCAGCTGAATCTCTCCCGCATCCAGAATAACCTGCGCAATATCGCTCATGGTGTCCGGCACGATGAAATCATCATCCAGCGTAATCTGCGTGTTGACCTGATTTTTCCAACGATTCATATGTATGTTCTGTTTCATCAGCTCCAGCATAAAAAAGCACCCACCTAACTTTCCAGATTTGAAATCATCTTCATAGAAAGTTTATGTGGGTGCCGGACATTTTATGTGTTATTCATCGGACCTGGCCGGGGGATTGTCATCGTATTCTTCCAGAAAATGATGCCGCTCGCCATCCTTGACATAGCCGATGCAGGCATCTAAATTGATATTCTCCACGCTCTTGAAAATATTGGTGTCAATGTGGGGATTGATCAGACGGAAACGGCTGATCAGCTCCTTCATCTCCTGCCGTTTGGAGCTGTGTACTTCCTCCTCCGCCGCCTTTTCCTGCGCGATCTTCTCGGTGAAACGGCAGGCGCACTGCAAAAAGCGCAGGCCATTATAATCCTTCCACGCCAGAATATCCTGCTCCTTCACCAGATAGAGCGGACGGATCAGCTCCATCCCCTCAAAATTGGTGCTGTGCAGCTTCGGCATCATGGTATTGACCTGGGCGCCGTAGAGCATACTCATGAGAATGGTCTCGATCACATCGTCAAAATGGTGTCCCAATGCAATCTTATTGCAGCCCAGCGCCTTCGCATTGGCATAGAGATTGCCGCGCCGCATGCGGGCGCAGAGATAACAGGGCGAGCCGCCCGCGTCCACCACGGTCTCGAAAATGTCGGACTCGAAAATATGGACCGGAATACCCATGAGAGCAGCGTTTTCCTCGATCAACTGACGGTTGGCCGGATGATATCCCGGATCCATCACGATGAACTTCAGGCCAAATTCCATTTTGCCGTGCCGCAGAATCTCCTGCATACACTTGGCAAGCAGCATGGAATCCTTGCCGCCGGAAATACAGACGGCGATGTTGTCGCCCTCCTGAATCATGTCGTACTCATTCAGAGCCTTCACAAAAGGCCTCCAGATCTCCTTGCGGAACCGTTTGATGATGCTCCGCTCGATGGTCTGCTGGTTGTGCTCGGTATCCTGACTCATGTGGTGTGTTCCTTTCCTGATGCTTCGTCCGCTGCCTCCGGCGCTGTCGCTGGTGCTGGATCTGCTGCCACTGGGCCTGCTGCCTCCGGCGCTGCTCCTGCTGTCTCCGCGCGCATACGGGCAAGTTCCGCCTCCAGCTCGGCGAGCCGGGCTTCCATCTTATCATAATGATCCATTGTAATATGTTTGTGTACTTTTGGGATCGGCACCCCACCTACCTTGACCGGACGCGCCGGGATTCCCACCGCGGTCGTATCATTTTCCAACTGCTTCAGGAGAACCGCATTGGCTGCGATGGTGCAGTTGTCGCCCACCTCAAATGCGCCCAGGATCTTGGCACCCGCACCCACGGTTACATTATTGCCAAGGGTCGGGTGACGCTTTCCTTTGTTTAGGCCGACACCGCCCAGCGTCACGCCCTGGTAGATCGTGCAGTTGTCACCTACCACCGTCGTCTCGCCAATGACCACACCGCAGCCGTGATCGATCAGTATGCCGTGTCCCATCTGCGCCCCCGGATGAATCTCAATCAGCGTAAAGAACCGCGAAAGCTGAGAAAGCAGCCGCGCGATAAAAAACATGTGATACCTGTAAAACCAGTGTGCAAAACGATGCCAGATCAGAGCATGCACTCCCTGATACAGTAAAAGTACCTCCAGCGCGTTGCGTGCCGCCGGATCCCGCTCCTGAACCGCCTTCACGTCCAGCCATATATCTTTTAAGATCATCCTGACTTCCTCGTTTCTATTTTGCGAATTTTGTCCTTTATCATAGCATATGTGGGGTAGGAAATGCAAGTGAGGAATGCATGAAACAAAAAGAAAAAAGACACAAAAAAGCAGGGTGCTCATTTTTTCAAACAAACACTCTGCCTTGATCTTTACTGGAAAATCACCGGATTCTCCAAATACTCCGTCTGCACGACTATGTACGGATACGATTTCTCCACACCGACCTCCTCGCCCTTTTGCGGACCCTTCAGCTCCGTATCCAGCACGATGGAATTATCCGTCAGGTAAAGTTCGTTGACGGCAATGCTGTAGCCGCCGGTCGGCTGTTCCCCGTAACCGACTGCGATGTAGAGCCCTGTATCATTGCTGTAGGTCAGCTTAAACGGTGCATTTTGTTTCTCTGCCACCAGATTTTTGAGTTCCTGGGGCAGCTCCGCTTCTCCCACCACCGTAAAGTCAAGATCCCGGACTTTGTCCTGCGCCTCCTTCGCCACGCTGCAGCCGGTAAGCATACGCACCATCAACGTCCAAAGCAGCAGCGCCGCCATCAACAGAATCTTCCCGTTCAGTTTTTTTCGCATAACAGCCTCCCCTGAATATTCGATTATAATAGCTATTAATAATCTATTCAGGAATTGCGGGCGCTATGACTCCTTTTCTTTGCTGCAGATTGCCAGACGATGCTGATACTTCTCCCGCGTGGCCAACCCGCCGCGGATATGACGCTCCGATTTATTGATATCCAGCACGACCCTCGCCTTGGCGGCAAGAGACGGATTAATATGCTCCAGTCGGTCTGTCACGTCCTTGTGCACCGTACTTTTGCTGATCCCAAACTTTTTCGCGGTCTGCCGCACGGTCGCATTGTGGTCAATGATGTAATTTGCTATGGCTACGGCCCGTTCTTCAATATAATCCTTCAAGGAAATCCCCCGCATCGGATGTTTTTTACAATCTATGCGGGGAAGTTTTGAGTTATGCTTAGCCTTGAAAATATCTGACCATCCTGTATTCAGTGCCTACAGCACATCAAACGCCTCTCTTTGAAACACTTTGCTTAGAACGTGCACCCGCTGGGCACACCACTCAAAAAGGGTGTTGAACCAAAACGCCCAACACCCATACACTATTTCGCTAAAATATTCTTCGTTTTGCAATAATCCCATATCAACTTCTGGATCTCTTCGTACTCATCCTGATAGTTCTGTATATTCTCCAGAATTGTATCCATGTTGCTTCGATAATTCTCATATGCATGAACCACTTCGTTTCTGTCAGCGAAGGAAGTCACTGCATCATCAAGCATTCGCGATTCACATTCAGCCTCAAATAGACTTTGGAATTCAGCAATCGCCCTGCGAATACTAATATCAGCATTCTTGTCCAACCTTCCTGTCAGCTTTATAATTGTAGCTATGATATCCTGAAATGCAATTACCATATATCCATATCGATTTGCCAAGCTGTCAATATAGTCGAACTGATCTTCGCCATCTGCTGAAAGATACTTGGTGTGAATTCTTCTGAGTGCTGCCACATGTTCCTTCATCTCATACAACTTCATTTCGAGGGTAAATGCTCCAGCTGTCTTTTTATCATACCCCGCAGAAGATGTTGGGGTGATTCCGGCATTTTTCAATGCCTCACTAAAGCTCGTCAAATCATACCACCTCCAGTCGCATCTTTTTCACCATTTCAGCCTGTGGATTATTACCATATTCCGCAAGCATCATTTTCACATAGTCAATTAACTCTGCAGGGCAATAATCTGTAACTGCATACTTTTGTTCCAATACAATCGGCAAATTGATAAACTGAGAATTAAGTAATCGCATTCTAATCACATCATTCTCAATTCCTAACTGATCAAAATAATCTTTTGTAAAGGAATAAATTCGGAAACCCAGTGCAGGGCTCAAAGAGAATACGCCAAGATCAATGTCTGACCGTGACCTGTATCGATCCGTCAAAAAACTTCCAAACACCAGAATATTGTACTGATCAACCATCTGAAACTTCTGAGTCACTGCAGCTTTAAAGTCTTCCACAATCTTCAACCGTTCTGAATATGTCATCCTCTTCTCACCTCACGATCGCACGTATTTTATATTATCTTATCACATGCAGTAGGTATTATTCAATGTACAAATTGATTTTCATCTTATAAATCCTCAAAGCCCCTGTAAAACCATATATCCATTTTGTTACGTCCTCGTGTACCGTGCTTTTCGGGATTCCAAACTTTTTTGCCACCTGCCTCACTGTGGTATTGTGGTCGATGACATAATTAGCGATGACTACCGTGAGAAGCTGACTTGTTTTCATCTGCTGCAAAACCAGTAATCACTCCATCGTATCCGTATTCGATAGTTTTGTCTATTCCGACAGCAAGCAGATGACCGCCAATTCCCAGACATTTGAGTATGCTCAGCCCTGAGAAATCATGGTAAACGTATCCCTTATATTTCATTACTAATCCGCACGCTCATATTCTTCCACATATGCAGACCAGCCGCTCTTACTCATCATAAAAGCAATCAGGCGACCCGTTTCTTCTTCCACATAATAGCGAAATGGTGTGTCAAAAACAGTTGCTGTCTCTGTCCAATACGGATTCTCATAAGCCAGCATACTGCTGACAGAGGGGCGTCTGGCACTTCCTCTATAGCTTTCAACCTTAAGCTGATCTCCAGCACGCTGCACTACAATATATTTTTCCGCATTCTCTCCGGTAACTCCTGTGGTATTGTACTCCTCCACACGATGCCATCTTCCCAGAAGCTCTGCTCCCGCCTCTGAGGTTTCTCCTGACTGTATCGTAGATGAAGCTGCAGGTTGCGACTGGGTCTGCACTACTCCATTCACCACCCATGCACCGGAAGCGTCCACATAATAACCGTCCGGCGTTGGTTCTGCAGAATTCATGTAGCAACGTCCGGCCTGGTCAAAATAGTAACATTTTCCGTCAATCCATTCCCAACCAGCCACCGCCCAGGTAGTGTCGTCGTTCTGATACATCCAGTCATTCCCTGTCTGATGCCATGTCCCTGCATAAGCCGCCATCGAAACTGCTGCCATGCTCAAAACCCCTGCCATTGCCATAGTTGTAAACCATTTCCTTTTCATACCAATATCCCCTTTTTATTTTCCAGCATAATCCGCTGACTTTTTTACGCACTACTATAGTACCAAAACACATCGTATTCTTCAACACCATCCAACCAACACCGCTCAATAATATTTCATCATCTCATCCATTCGCTCCATATCTCCCTTCCGAAGTTGTCTGACCAAAAATTCCGCGTTCGTCATATTTTCCTCAAATTGAAACAGCTTCTTCCCATGTACATCCGACACGACATACTCTCTGGCCTTTAAGGCCGTCTTCATATCCACCGTTGTTTTCGTCTGCATTCTGAGTTTGGACAGCTGGTATACCTTACGGCTTCTCCATAAATTCTGACAGGTCACCGTACCATGATCAAACATAATTTTCCGATTCATATATGCCAGCAGAAATGCGATGCCCGGCAGTCCGATCATCAGCCAAAGCGCTGCCAGCATCAGTAAACTCGTGGAATCCATCGACTTGCGATCTGCATATGCAAGCCCTGATAAAAATACGACCAGCAAAATCCCAACAGCTCCGATCCCAAATGCCCTGCGCCCCTCATGAACCGTAAAACACGCTTCATCAACTGCCTTGCTGCGCTTCCCTGGAATCATGCAAAACCCAAGTAAAACCATTGTCAGCAGCACACTGATTCCCGCATCCATCATAATGTCATTCTCCTTGTCTGAAGTTTTCCTCCATAACCTGATATGGCTCCGCCGAAATTACCAGTCAATCCCTAGTCCAATTCCTTCCGCGCCATCTTCACCCTGACCTGCTTGCGGAAGAAGCCGATTCCAATGCTTTTACATAATTGATCTTGCTCCACGGATTATAGACTTCGGAATTACCAAAGAGATACCCATCATACCAGGTCTTTACAATATCCATCTTGTCTTCCCTGTGATAATATGCAAACATCTTTTTGACTTCTTCTTTTGCAAATCCAAAATGCTCATCGTAACTTTTGCTCAGGATTGATATAATCTCCAGATTATTCAGCCCGGTAAAAATCGATTCCTTACTAATCCGCAGGCCTCCGGTAATCACTGCAAATTTCAGATATTCGTTGGTCTTAAGTGCCGATTCAAAGAGAGAACGGATAAAATTAACCATCTGTGCATAGAACTTTTTATAATATGCATTCTCCAATGCACCTATTATATACGATACATTTGGAAAATACAATTATGAACGGAAATGGTTATCGATGGTTATCGCTATGCTTTCAGTTCAGGTAAACTCCCGTTGGTTTGCACGCAAAAAGGCTGTCACTACATGATTTTTCAATCACATTGAAGCGACAGCCTCTTTCTATACCATATTTTTCAACACAATTTTTTAATCAAATTCTCTTGTGCGCGATGATTCAAAATAATATTTTCCACTTGAACCTATCATCCTCATATAATCCTTAATAAACAATTTCATTGCATTTTGTCCTGCAATTTGGAAGTCCATATAGTCAATTTCTAGTTTTTCAGCCGCTGCCTCCACCATAGCCTTCCTTCCACACTGAAACAAGTCTGTGCATACGTTAATTTTATTGATTCCACATGCAACCGCCCGTTTGATGTTTTCTTCTCCGGCACCAGAACCTCCATGAAGAACCAATGGCATTTGCAAAATATCCTTTAGCTCTTTCAGCCTCTGAAAATCTAACCTCGGTGTCATGTTGTGAGGGTAATTTCCATGGGCTGTTCCAATAGCAACTGCCAGGCAGTCAATATTGGTTCTCTGTACAAAATCCTTCGCCTGTTCCGGATTCGTATACAAATCTAATTTCTCACTATCGCCCTCTACCGCGGAGCCCACGTGGCCTAATTCGCCTTCAACAGATAATCCATTTTCATGAGCGATTGATGCAATTAACCTGGTTCTGTTGATGTTCTCCTCATATTCGCATGCCGACGCGTCAATCATCACGCTGGTAAATCCTGCTTTTATTACTCTGATAACATCATCATACTCCTGCCCATGATCAAGATTCAATGCAACCGGAACATTCACACCCTCTGCCATTTTTGCTACCATAGGCGCAATAATTTCCGGCGTACCATGAGTTTTCATCTGCCTTGGGGAAATATTGATAATGACAGGTGAATGCTCTTCCTGAGCTGCTGATATAATGGCCATTGCCTGTTCCATGTTCACACAATTAATTGCCATCACAGCATATTTGCGTTTATCTGCATCAAAAAGCATATTTTTCATTGATTGAAACATTCCTAGCATCCCTCCTGACTAAGCTGTTTCTTGGAAAAATCCTGTTCCGATACAGGAAGCGGCTTTTTAATAATTGCGTAAATGACTGATGACAACAAGATATTGCATCCTAATGCCAGCAAGAACATCAACGGTTTATTCATTAACGGTATAGCAAAAATTCCTCCGTGAAGAGCTGGTGACTCCACACCAAAAAGCATACTTAGACCACCACCAAGTGCGCAGCCCGGAATCGTCGACATCCAGACGCGTACCGGATCATTCAAAAAGAATGGCAACGCACCCTCTGTAATATAAAAACATCCAAGAACAACTCCTACTTTCGCATTTTCAACATCTGCTTTTTTGAATTTTCTTTTTTGTAAAAATGTTGCCACAGCCATTGAAATTGGCGGTGCCATACCCGCCGCCATTTTAACCGCGGACGGTGCAAAGACCCCTTCTGCGTTCAACGCATTCGCCACCGATGCAGCTGTCTGCGTAAACGGTCCTCCAAAATCAATTCCCCAAAACAGCCCCATGATTGCGCCAAATACAAATCTTGAGCTTCCCTGAAGTGAGGTCAGCCATCCTTTCATAACATCCATTCCCCATGCAATTGGCGTTCCTACTACATAAAACAGCAACATGCCTACTGCGAATGATGTTGAAAGTGGTACAACAATAAGATTCATTGGTCCTGCAAACCAACTTGGTACTTTCAGCTTTTTTAAATAAAATACCATCATACCGCAGGCTACACCGCCGATTACGCCGCCGACAAATCCTGATGAAATTACCTGACTGGATAAATATCCAACCGCCAGTCCCGGTGCAATTGCCGGTTTATCACCGATTGCCCACGCAATTGCTGCCGATAGAACCGGAATTGTTAAAACCATAGCTCCTGCGCCAAGCCGTGCCAGGTTGTAAGCAAAGGTTCCTACCATCTCCGGATTTGATGCTACATCATAACCACCAATTGCTTTTGCAATCGCCTGTAGAAATCCTGCTACTACAAGGACGGGAATCATATGAGAAGTGCCTGTCAAGAAAATCGACTTTGCTTTTGCTGCTTTACTTACCTTTTTTTCCTTTTTTCTTTCGATTTTTGCCATTATCCAATCGCCTCCAGCAGTTCTTTCACTAAGTTTTCAGGTTCATCGCATGCTTCATATACACTGCACTCCAAGGTTGGAAGATCATCAAATCTTTCAGGATTTCTCACCTTTGCGTCACATGCAAGGATACAGGCATCCGCACGTCTGATATCATCTTCCGTTATCACATTCTGCATACCGTTTGCACCCTGAGTTTCTATTTTTGCCTCATGTCCCGCCGCTTCAATCGCTCTCTGAAGACCTTCTGCTCCCATAAAAGTATGGGCAATTCCTACTGGACAACTTGTCACCCCTAAAATAAACATAACTTCTCCTCCTGTTAATTAAAAATTTTTTTAATATCATCAATGGATTTTGCATTCAGCAGGGAACTGCGAAATTCACTATCCATTAATCTTCTTGCCAATGCTGCCAAAATATCAATATGTACATTATCCTCGCCATCAGGCGCCGCCAGCATAATCACATAATTTACTGGTGCCCCGTCCATTGCTCCCCACTCGATTGGATGATTCAGATGTACCAATGTAAACGCCGCCTGTTTTACGCACTTCCGCTTGCAATGTGGGATAGCGATTCCATTTCCAATCCCGGTTTCAAACTCTGCTTCTCGTTCCAAAAGGCCTTCCACATATTCTTTTTCATCACTAACTTTTTCTGATTCAAACACCATGTGGGCTATTTTCTTTATTGCGTCCGCCTTGTCTTCCACTGAAAAATCAAATGCAATCAGCCTTTCATCAATCATACTTCCTATATTCATATCTACAGCCTCCTACACTTTTTAAATCCTTAAACGTCTTTAATTTTAAGAATTTATCGATATCTTTCATATCCCTTGTCAAATTATAAATTGCCTTAAATATTTTTTGAAATTTTTCATTATCTGTTTTAGAATCCAACGCAAGCATAAAGATAATTCTTGCCTGTCCCTCTCCCCATGGAACCGGATTCTTTAGTGTAAGCATACCTACTCCCTGTTTACGCACATGCCCGGTAAAGGAATGAGGTATTGCAATCATACCGCTCATGTAAGTATCTGAAATCTTTTCTCTTTCCAACACCGATTCAACGTATCCTGCATCCGCATATCCTTCACCGATCATTCGATTTCCAAGAAGTAAAATTGCTTCTTCTCTTGATTTCAAATCGCATTGTAATATCGAAATCTCCTCATGTAAAAATTCCTTTAAACATGCATAAATTTCTTTCTGATCCTGTTCCGTTTTATCCATTCGGTCGATTTGCTTTTGAATATGCTTCACATCCTGATCGTTCAATACTACAGAAACCTGTACAACATCAATATTATCTAACAGCAGTGGAACCGTCGTAATTACAAAATCCTGCTCCTTGTCTTCCAAGTTTCTGGCCATGCTCTCAGAAATAATCTGATTGACAATAATATTCGGAAACAGGCGTTTCAGTTTTATCGAGATAAATTGTGAAGTTCCCATACCTGTCATACAGACAATTGTTACTGAATATCTTCTTTGTTGCTGCTGTGCCAGGCGTTCCAGATACGCCCCCACCCAGAACGTAACATATCCGATCTCGTCATCTGTAATTTCTGTCCCATACTTCTCACTGAATTTGCTCACAATATAAGATGCAATTTCATATTCATACGGCATTTCGTTTTTTACTGATTCCATAAGCGGATTTTCCAGATACATCTCACCCTTAATCCGGTGAATCATAGCTTCCAGATGGTTAAACAGTAAGTTCACCCATTCTTCATCACCCGATAAACTCAATAAATATTTGGCATCTGCTTCCCCAAGCACCTCCATCATATATTGGAACATCTCTGATGACTGAATACTCAGACCTTCTCTTTGTTTTCCTGCTTCCAGGGCTTCTTGATAGCGCAGCCCCTTTAGACTTCCTGCGAGTTCCTGCATATCTGTTTCTGAAAGCAGACAGTTCTCTTCGAAAGCAATCTTTTCCTGGATGTATCGGCTGACCTGCCATTCCTTTCTTGCGTCATCATGCTTTGCCGGAGTAGGCAATTCGGCACTCCGGCATCCTTTCTTAATTCTTTGAACCATAATCCCTATCTGAATCAGTAATTCATCAAATGAAATATCGGTAAATACAAAATCAAACTTTTTTTCGGACATTCTGATTATTTCTTCCAGCTTATGCAGATCAACATCATTATACAGAATCTGCAGTTTATCAATCGTACTCCCCAGTGAATACTCAATAATCTTTTTTTGAAGTCTGAACAATACTTTCCTTATTTTCACTTCTGAGCCATCTGTCCTTACGCCATACTTCACTTTTTTTATAAAGATAATATCGTTGGTTCTCCAAAACGGCTCTAACTTCTTCAAATCATTCAAAACAGTGGCTTTGCTGACATAGAATCGGTTTGCCAATATTTCCATCGGCACATAGTCAGCATAGTTCAAAAGCTCTGACGCAATATAATACTTTCTGATTTCAGCTGGAATATCTACACCCTGCTTTTCATAAAGGAGTGCTTTTAAATATGCCTCTCCTTTCTGGTCACTGTCAATCCATATTCCCACCCCTCTTTTTGTTTTAATACAACAAGATTGTTTTTCTAATTCATTGTTGATATTTCTGACATCTGCCTTTACGGTTCTGATACTAACCTGTAACTCAGCTGCAATTTGAGCAACTGTTAAGCTTTTTCCGTTTCTGTTTTTCAAAAGCATAGCTAGTATTTTCTTCTCTCTCTGTAAAAACATTTCATCACCTTTCCTTGCTGTCTGACTCGATTATAGTTTCCAAATGTTCTTCTTTCAAATGAATCATTATCACCATTCTACTCCGTAATGGTGCAATTTGTTATTTTTTAATACAGTTTCGCTCATTTTTTTGATCAAAATAAACACTTTTTCTATTTTTATCAATTTTTCCTCTCACAATAAGGCAGCTTTCCTGTTTTAATCACTTATTTTCTATTTTTTCACTATCGGTGTTTGAATAGTGTATTTTTTTAATTATTGGTTTTCAAATATTGGTTTTATAATAGAATTGTTTCATTCAATTCTATCCAATAACGAGTAGGGAGGTTTTATCATGATTAATTTTGAATTTTGTAACACTACCAAAGTCATTTTCGGCAAAGGGGCCGAAATGGATGCCGGCAAAGAAATCAAAGCATTCGGAGGCCACAAAGTGCTTGTACACTATAGTGGCACATTTCTTCAAGAAAACGGAACCTTGGATCGTATTCATAAAGGACTTGAAGATGCAGGTTTAGAGTATGTGGATTTGGGTGGCGTTATTCCTAATCCAAGACTGCAGCTCGTAAAAGACGGAATTCAATTATGCAAAACAGAACACGTTGATTTTCTTCTTCCGGTAGGCGGCGGAAGTGTTATTGACTCTGCTAAAGCCATTGCTTATGGACTTGCAAATGATTTTCCAGTAGAAGATTTACTGCTTGGCCGCACAACAACAAATAAGATTGCTCCGGTCGGATGTATTTCAACAATTGCAGCCACTGGTTCTGAGACAAGCAATTCTATGGTTATCACCATTGAAGACGGTATGTTAAAACGCGCCTATAACAACGACTGCGCCCGTCCCAAATTTGCAATTTTAAATCCTGAACTTACTACTACACTTCCTGTCTATCAGACGGCAAGCGGAGCTGCAGACATTATGATGCATACCATGGAACGCTATTTCACCAACACAACTGACGTTGACCTGATCGATCGCATCAGCGAAGGACTTCTCACCGCTGTCCGCGATGCCACACCTGTAGCCGTGAAAAAACCGGATAATTATGAAGCGCGTGCTACGCTGATGTGGGCCGGAAGCCTGTCACACAACGGACTTACCGGAACCGGCCGGATCAGCGATTTTGCATCTCACAAGATAGAGCATGAACTCGGTGGCATGTTTGATGTTGCACATGGGGCTGGTCTGTGTGCTATATGGGGCAGTTGGGCAAGATATGTTTATAAAACAAATCCAGCAAGATTTGCTCAGTTTGCTGTCCGTGTATTTAATATACCGGAAAACTTTTTCGACCTGGAAAAAACTGCTCTGAAAGGCATTGAAGCCTGGGAAGATTGGTGTCATAAGATCGGCATGCCAACCTCACTTCGCGAACTCGGCCTTACCCCATCCGACGAACAGATTGAAGAAATGGCTGAAAAATGCGTAGCCACTGGTGATGGGGATGTAGGTTTTTTCAAAACTCTTTATAAAGATGATGTTGTTAAAATCTACCATATGTCAAAATAATCTCAGTGAAAGAAGGACTCTTCATGAAAATAAACGTACTCTATCTCGGTCGGCTTGACTGCAAAAAATTTCATTTAATTGAATGCCGGGATGAACAGACTGATATTTTATCTCCCGTATCAGCTATTTTAATTCAGCATCCTGATTTAGGCAATATTCTTTATGATACCGGTAATAGTCCTCTATACCACAAAGCCTACTCTGAAGAAATGCTACGCACATACCCCGTTGGGGAATTCATTTCAATTGAATCTGCGCTCTCTGAATACGGCTTATCGGTAGATGATATTGACATGATTATTTTATCCCATCTTCACTTCGACCACGCTGGCGGACTTTGCTATTTTAAAGGTACAAAGGCCATAAAAAACATCATTGTTTCAGAGACCGAATTAAAGAATGCGTATTGGAAGGTAATGACAAATCAGGGCGGGGCCTACATAAAAGAATTATTTGATATCAAAGGTGCCGTATATAAAACGATTGCTCAAGATACTGACCTTGCCCCGGATCTCCAGCTTTTTATTCAGAATTCACATACTCCCGGGGTTCTTGGCCTGGTTCTTTCTACGCAGACAAAAGGCAATATTATCGTAACCAGTGACACGGTGTATACTCGGGAGAATTTTAATTCCGAGCTTCCACCTGGTGGAAAAATCAATAAAACCAAGAAGGAATTTTACGACAATCTCAAGCTCATCCAGGAAAAATCAAAAACATATAATGCCGAGCTTTTATTCGGGCATGACTACGAGCAGATTGTCGAATGGGCTGGTGCAAAAGAAATATTCTGATATTTGAAAACATATTTTCACCATGCATTTTATAGCACAAAAGCAGTTTGAATTATCTTCAATAGAAGGTACCTGGTGATTCCTCTTGACATTTTCATAAAAAATCACCAAAATATTGATAATAAATAGAGTAGAGAAATAACTGCAAGAGTTATCTCCCTTCCTATAATCCTTCAAGGAAAATCCCCCGCATCGGATGTTTTTTACAATCTATGCGGGGGGATTGAGGGAATATGTCTCCCTGCCTCTGGTATCAATCGCCTCCATAAATCTGTGCTATGATACTCTGCATTTAGTAAAGCCAGGCGATAACCGTTAATAGCTTTCACTTAACAGGAAATCCGCAAGGTGCATGATTTTGACCCCATTGACATTCCCGGCCGCCAGTTCATCCAGCGTTACCACACACTTGGGATAATGGTCTTTGATTTCCAGCAGATTTGCAACCTCCCGGTCTGACTCCTCCGGCAGTCTGAGGCACACCTGCACATAAATCCGTTCGTCACGCTGCATCGCCACAAAGTCCACCTCTTTGGTTTCGTTTTTGCCCACATACACCTCATAGCCTTTTCTGCGCAGTTCAAAATACACGAGGTTTTCCAGCATGGCCGCAATCGACTTGGGATTGAAGCCCATCATACAGTATTTTAAAGAAGCATCCGCCAGATAAAATTTCTCCTGTGTTTTCAGCACTGACTTGCCCTGCAAATCATATCGGGAACAGCGGTAGATGACAAACGCCTTTTCCAGCCACTCCAAATAATTGTACACCGTTTCAACGGACAAAGCACGCCCTTCACTTTTTAGGAATTTCACGATTGCATTGGCGGAAAAGGTCTTGCCCACGTTCTCTACGATGTACTTCACCACACGGTTAAACAAATCGAAATTCTTTACCTGATGCCGCTTTGTAATATCACTGATAACCACAGAATTATAAATTCCCTCCACAATTTGATAGGAGGATCGCTCGTCAAAATTGCCCAGCGCAACAATGGGGAAGCCACCCATGCGAATATATTCATTTAGCAGTTCTTTTTCAGAAAGGTTCCTGTCTTTTTTAAACTCCAAATACTCGGCAAAAGACAACGTATAAACAGGAATAGAAATATATCGTCCGGTCAAATAGGTGGATATTTCGCCAGACATCAGCTTGGAATTGGAGCCGGTCACATAAATATCCGTGTTAGCATCCTCCAGCAGGCTGTTGACCGCTTTTTCCCACCCCTCTATCTCCTGCACCTCATCTAACAGCAGGTAATAGCGGTCAGTATCTTTGATCTTCTCTTTAATTCCCTGGTACATTTCCTTTGAGGTCATACCATCCTCAAAGTTTTCCGAGGTATACCGCATACTGATGATGTGATCCTCGGCAATGCCGCTGCTCACCAGCTCGTTTGCCAGCATCTCCAAAATGGTGGATTTGCCGCAGCGTCTGATTCCGGCAAGTATTTTTACCAGCGGAACATCACGATAGGTTCTCAGAAGCTCTAAATAATGTGGTCTTGCTATCATATTGCCACCATCCTTTTCTAATTGACATGAAAAACTCAATAATTATTTGTAATTTTTACTCAAAGCAAGCAAAAACTCTCTTATAATTACAAGTATATGTTTATTCTATGAAAAAAGCAAGGGAATTATGTAGATAATCCCCTTGCTTTTTGCAATTATAAAATTAAAATAGTACAAGACAATCCGAAACCTCTATTTACCTCTATCCAAAAACGTTCTATATAGTAACTACCGCATGAACCCGCTTTCTTCTATTTCAAAGCACGATATTCTCTTCTCGTTATGCAGCACCTTTTCCAGCAACATAGCCCCTGCACCTACCGTTAATGCATTCTGAAACTCATCTCCCCTATCAAAAGATACGTTCTGGAATCCCCCAAAGGCCAGTCGCTTCTTTGCACTATCCACAACGGATTCGTAGTATATTCTGGATTTTGCTGATAAAAGTCCTGAGATAATCACCTTATCCGGACAAATCAGATTAATCTGGTTTGCGATGGCGATACCAAGCATATAACCGGCAGATGTGATAGCCTGACTGCACAGACTATCTCCCTGTTTTGCACATTCGCAGATAGCAGAGATATTGATTCGGTCCGGATCACCGCTCAGCATGCTCGTCTGTCCCTGTTTGATGGCCGCCTGTACAGATGATACAATGGCCGGAATCGAAGCATAACAATTCAGGCATCCGTACTGTCCGCACTGGCACTTCTTTCCATCATAATCAATGGTCATATGTCCGATGGCATCTTCGTAAAAAGGGGAATTTCTCTGTATACTTCCATGTAGAATCATGGCTGATCTTACATTCATGGCCGAAAGAATGTATATAATTTTCTCACAGTCGCGGGCTTTACCGTAATTGTATTCCAGCATGGCAGCAGAATTGATTCCCTTATCCAGGTAAACTGTCAGCTTCAGTGCTTTCTCCAGTGCCACAGCAAATGGATAATCCAACCAGTCCTCTGATAAATATTGGATGATCGGATGATACAGCTCGCCCTCTTCGTTTTTCACCGCATTGAACACACTGACCCCTGCTCCCAGGAAATCTTCCTGTTTGAGATTCTCCTTGCGCTTTTGATTCTCAAATATAGACTGAATCTGAAGAATAACGTCACTTGGCATTGTATGCCGATTCACAGAAAAGGATTCAATCTGAAGTACATTCAGTCCCAGATCAATGATTGCCACCTCACAATATATAGTGGAAATATTGATGCAGCAAATATAATATCGATGCGTACTGACTGAATACAAAACCGGTTTTCGTCCACCGGAGGAATCTGCCAGTCCATCCTCCAATATGAGACCTGTCTCATCCAGTTCCATGAGATAACGGCTGATAGAGGAAATCCCTTTATTTAAGAGGTGACAGAGATCAGCTTTGGTCATTACTTTATTCTTAAGAATCAAGTCAAATGTCAGACATGCCCCCTCCGATAGCTTCATGACTCCCTGCTTCATCTGTCTCCTCCTCGTGTACATTCATCTATTCTCAACTACCTATTACCACTTTGGAATTGGCGAAAAGAGACTGGGTTTGAAATTTTCCAAAAATTCTTCCCGACCGCCGAACCGATTCAACAGTTCTTCCTGAGCTTTTCTGGCATCTGCCTCAGTCTTTTCCGGATCTGTGACCTTCTTCAGTTCGCTTATCATATCACATAAAACATCCTGATATGCTTCGTCTTCAGCCAGATTTACCGTTTCCTCCGTACCCTTTGAAAGATCAAAAAGCATAGGCCTTTCATTTACAAAATACATCAGCTTGTACTGGTTTTTTCGTATCATATATTCTCCGGTATAGATTCCAAAAGAAAGGTATTCCGAATATACGGCACGGTCAGGAATGGATGCTCCCTCTGCCAGTGGAATCAAGGATGTCCCAGGAAGTGCACGGTCATAGTCATCCGCCACTGCACCCACGCAATCCATTACCGTCGGATAGATATCAACCAAAGAAACGGATGTATCCCTTCTCTCTCCTTTTGGAATATCCGGTCCCGACAGGATCAATGGGATTCCTGCGCTGCCTTCATACATGGTCGATTTAAAAAACAGTCCATGATCCCCCATGCAGTCTCCATGATCGGTGCAGTAAATAATCCTTGTGTTTTCAGCCAGACCATTATCTTTGATTGCCTGCAGCACTTTTCCAACCTGCTCATCCATAAAAGAACAAAGTCCGTAGTAAACACGGATTGCCCGTATGCCCTCTTCTCTGGTCAGATTTTCTGTGCAGCAGTACCGGCGATAATCATCTAAAACCGGATGATGCGGCCACTGCTCTCGTTCAAACTCTACCGGTATCCGGATCGATGATTCGTCTGGATACAGATCCAGATATTCTTTTGGTACGGTTAGTGGGAAATGGGGCGTAACAAAACCTGTTAATAGGGTAAATGGTTTCTCATGGTAGCCACCCTGCTCAACTTTTTCTGCCCTCTCTCCTTTTTCCTTTAAAAATTCCACGCTCTGTCTTGCGATTTCCCGATCATAGATAATATAATCCGTCGAGCCGTCCTTCGCATTTAATATTGCATTTCTAAACTGTGGTCTTGTGATTTCATGATCGCGAATTTCTCCATACACATCCCCCACTCCATCTTTAATGTGCAATGGAATCCTCTGATCCCTAAATCCGGTTTCCGGTCCGGCATTTATAAAATGCAGCTTGCCAATCGTGGTAACATCATAATCCTGTTCTCCCAGGCGCCCTGCCCAACTCTTAGCCCTGCCATCGTAACCATAAGCATTGTCCCAATACTGGTATCTGGAGCCGTAGTTACCGATAGCCATAGCAGCTCTTGCCGGAACACAGACCGGACAACTGGTATACGCCTGATCAAAGCACACGCCCTCCGCCGCCATAAGATCCAGATTGGGGGTTTTTACATAGGGATTTCCATAACAGCCCAGTACATTTTTACTATGCTGGTCTGTAAATATTATAACACAGTTCATTGCTTTCCTGCCCATCATGATCCTTTCTTTTCCATATTATTTCTAAACTTCCCAAATACCTGCACCACCAGAACCACAATAGTAATAACAAGTACGGTTCCCGCAATCGGTCTGGTAAAGAAATTGGCAAAATTTCCAAAGCTTGACATCATACCTCGTCTGAAGTTAAGTTCCAGAATCGGTCCCAGTACAAATCCAAGCACGATAGGTGCCGGTGGAAATTCGAAACGGCTTAACAAATATCCGATAATTGCAAAAAACAGAATGGACCATACGTCAAAGATTCTGTTATTCATGGCAAATGCTCCCACACTGGCAAGTACCATGACCACGGGAAGAAGAATATTTCTCGGCACCATCAAAAGCTTAAGGAATGCCGGAAGTCCATAAATCTGAATCAGAAGCATCATAATATTTGATACAATCAGGATGGCAAACATCGCATAAATTGTATCTGAGTAGGTATCAAAAAGCAGGGGGCCGGGTGTGATTCCATGAAGCATAAATGCCGCAAGAAGCATGGTAGTACCCGCATCTCCCGGAATACCCATGGTCAAAAGAGGAATCAGGGCGCCACCGGACACGGCGTTATTGGCCGTTTCAGAAGCAATGAGTCCATCGATGCAGCCAGTTCCATACTGTTCCGGATGTTTGGACATCTTCTTGGAAACCGTATAAGCGATCAGGTTTGAAATCGCTGCACCAAGGCCTGGCAATATACCGATTCCAACGCCCAAGCCGGCAGAAACCACAAAGTTTTTAAACTGTTCTCTGAATTCCTTCCATGTTATACCTAATCCCTCGGATCTGTAGTTTAACGGTTTGTAACCCGCATTTTCCTTTGCGGCAGCAACTTTGATCACTTCTGAAACTGCATAAACACCGATCATCAGGGGAAGCAGTTTGAAACCTCCATCCAAATTGGTAATTCCAAAGGTATACCGTCTCACGGTGTCAACCGGTGCCATTCCAACGGTGGTAAATATGATTCCGACCAGAGCGCTGATCATACCCTTGACCACTGATTTTCCGGACAGGCTGGAAATCAGCATAAGAGACAGCAATGCTATAGCAAAGTATTCTTCATAGCTGAATTTCAGCGCCCATTTCGCCAGAATTGGCGAAATTCCAAACAATGCGAGCAGGCTTACCATACCGCCGAGGAATGAGTACAGGGTACCCACTCTTACCGCTCGTCCCCCCTCTCCTCGAACAGCCATAGGATATCCGTCAAATGTTGTTGCTACAGAAGCCGGTGTTCCGGGAATATTGATCAGTATCGCTGTAATCAGTCCACCCGATATACTTCCGATATAGATACCAAGAAGCAATGACATTCCAGGCACAATTCCCATGCTGTAGGTTACCGGCAGTGCCAAAGCAATTCCCATCGAGGAAGTCATTCCCGGGCTTGCACCGAAAAAGATACCTAAGAATGTCCCTACAAAGCACAAAATCAGGCACAGAGGATTTGATATCTGCGAAAAACCGATTATAAAATTAGCCATTGTTTTCCCCTCCTTAAAACCATGATGCCTTAGGCAAAATCAACGAGAAACCTTTGTAAAACAGCAAATATATTCCGATAGCAAATGCAGCTGACAGCAATGCATAAAATATAAGGCTCTTAGCTTCCGACTTCTTTCCGGCCATAAGCCACATCTGGCTAAAAAGATAAAGTCCCGCTGCAATGGTAAAGCCAATCTTATCCAGAAGCCAGATAAAGATCGCATAGGAGACCAATACCAGAATCGTCTTATAAAAACCGACCATTGAGGTTTTTTCTGTGCTGGCATCCTTCACTTTTTTAGCTTGGGCAACCATATCTTCAGCATCTGCGGTCTGCTTGCGTTCTTCATCTGTCACAGCTCTGTTTCCACGAATTCCCCCGGCAATCAGCAGTATCGCAAGAAATGCCATGATAATTCCACAAATCTGTGGGAATTTTCTAGAACCAACAATCTGATCAATGTAGGTCAGTTTGATGGAGCATGATAGCGCAAGGTAGCCGATAGAAAATAAAAGCAGGACTCCGCCAGCCAGAATATCCTGTTGAGATTTCTTTAACTTCATATCTTTATGCCCCTCCTAATTCCAGGTTTTTGTTTAATTGTTTACTCTCCCTTTATGTAAAGGGGGCTTCACTGAGCCCCCCTCCATACTGCATTTCAAAATCCATGTGGATTTTGTTTCGTGATCAGGTTTCTTTTATTTTGCAAAATGATTTTCCAGTAAATTCTGGTACTCTACCAGCCTTACTTTACAGTTTTCGAAATAAGCCGGCATGTCTGCTGGTGTTACGTAATCTACTGCATAAGATACATTCTTTGCATCACTTAAAAATTCCGGATCTTTACAGATTTCTTCCAGTGTTTTGGAGAATTTTTCGATGATAGCCGGGTCTGTATTCTTCGGGAAAAAGCATCCGAAATATTTATCCACGACAAAATCAACGCCTTCCTCTTTCATGGTCGGAACATCCGGATAGTCTTGGTTTCTCTCTTCATTAAAAAAAGCAAGAATCTTGAAATCGCCGGAAGCAACATAATCTTTTGCAAGACCTACAGGTGCTTTCATGAAGTCAATGTGATTACCCATCATGGATGCAATCTGATCTGATACTGCACCTGCATCTACAAGCTGGAATTTCACATCTTCTTTTTCTTCCATCATAGCGATGATAGCGGTATCATTGGTTGCAAGTTCTGTTCCGAATTTTACAGTTGAAGGAGCTGCCTTTGCAGCTTCCGTCAATTCTTCTATGGAGCTGTATTTTTTACTTAAAAGGCAGGTTGTATATACTTTAAAAGGAATACCGCCACAGTCAAATCCATCATAGTCAAAATCTGTGGTTCCGGAAATTTTATTTGTAAGTAATGCCTCATGAGCAACCAGAAATGTTGATCCATCTGCTTTTGCATTTTTTACATCCGTAGCAGCGATGCTTCCTGCACCACCGGCTTCATTGGTTACTACAAAGGACTGTCCCAGGTATTTCTCCATATATTTTGCAATCAGGCGAGCTGCTGTGTCGATACCGCCGCCGGCATTTGCCCCAACAATGATCTGAACCGGTTCCTCTGGCCATTTTGTATCGCTTACTGCTTCCTCTGCTTTTGTTTCTGCTGCCGATTCTGCCGATTCCTGTGTTGATGCTGCTGTAGTCTGTGTACTTCCCTGTGAAGAACATCCTGCAAGAGATACCATCGCCATAACTCCTGCTAACACCAAACTAACCAATCTTTTTTTCATACGCCTCTCCTTTTGTTTTTTGACCATTCCGCATTTGTACATTTTCACTATAAAGTTCAAATATACGTCTTATTTTTGTTGCAAATACATAGTATCATTTCATACTTCCGTTGTCTACGAACAAAAGTTGCTTTTTATTACCCCCTATTTCAAAGCATTTTTCATCTATTTCGCGTACTTTCACTTGTTGTGGGCAAAAGTTTTCAATATAAAAAGATATGATCTTTTAATTATGCTCTTCTGGAAAAGACCGATCCGGAGCTTGCCGTGGAAATCCCCGAATTCTTTTTGAGGATAAAAACGCCATAGGATGCTTTACCCTATGGCGTGTATGCCTTATCTCGTCTATTTTAAATGCCGATCCGTATAATCCATATACTGATCCCAGTCATAATCATCCATATTATGATCACCGGTCTTATGATGGTGACCGATGCAGCCTTCATGCAGCGGCTGCTCCGGCAGCGGACGCTCTGTCTGCTGCAGTCCTTCCAGACCAAAGAGCTGATAAACCGGGTTTACTTGAATGAGTGTCTCAAACTCAGATGCCGGGTCTGCCCATGCATCGTTTGTCTTCGTCGAGGTGTAAACCAGTCTCGGTGCCATCAGGGAAACCAGGAAATGCTGGTCAAACGGCATTTCATCCTCATGACCGATATACTTCTTATAATTACCTGCGAACCAGTATGGGAAGCGATCCAGGATCTGACCGACGGTCTCACCGCTTTTGCCGCGGGTGATCGCATCACCGCTGTTGCCGGAACAGCTGCTGATCGCCAATGCAAAGCGCTCATCCAGTGCACCCGCCAGAAGGGAGGTCTTACCGCCGCGGGAATGTCCGACTACAGCCACCTTCTTCTCGTCGATCATCGGCTCCTGCTCAAAGAAATCCATGACACGGCTTGCCGCCCAGGCCCAAATAATCAGAGTGCCGTAAGCATCTGCCGGACGATTCTCGGAAATCTCCGGGAACAGACGATGGAAACCGGTCTGAAAGCCTTCTTCATAATCCGGCGCAACCTCATGGGTGCGGAATGCCGCACATGCATAGCCTCTGGAAATAATCGTCTCCGCCGGATAGAAGGTGCTGAGCACCTCGCGGGCCGGGTCGCAGTTCATGGAGCCGCGGTTGCAGATCTCCACAAAGGCGGGAACCGGCTTCTTGGCATTCAGCGGGATAAACACATCAAAGGAAAAGATGAAATGACGGTCATTGCGCACCGACTCAACTTCAACGGTCTTGCGCACTGCACGGCCATTCATGATCTTTTCACCGCTGCGCTCTGCAACGACTTTCATCGTGATCCTGACATCACTCATGTCCGGATAACGTCCATATTCTTCCCTGTGGAGGATCTCCAGGATCTCCGGTCTACGCCTGTTCATCCAGTCCTCCGCGCTTGTTACCTCGGTTCCATCGCTGCACACGAACAGAGACGGGATGTTTCGCTTATTCTCAGGAATTTCGATTTTCATGTTTAATCTTGTATGATGTTTATAGAAGTAAAACACCATAGCTTCCTTTCTTTTTAATATCGTGGTTCAATACATTCAGATACTGTGGACATTTGATGTTTTTTTGTAGCTTGACTACTCAACAGGAGTGTAT